>NZ_PQCG01000031.1:66815-67265 GCF_002964825.1 Pseudoalteromonas sp. T1lg122 | reverse complement strand
CTTGGCAAGGTTGCGCTCTACCAACTGAGCTAGTGCCGCATCAAATAGTTTCTAGTTACAAGATTCAAGTTACAAGTTTGAATAGCTTGGTGCTTTCAACTCTCCCCTTGAAACTTAAGCCAATTTCTTTTGGTGAGAAATTGGAGCGGCACACGAGGCTCGAACTCGTGACCTCAACCTTGGCAAGGTTGCGCTCTACCAACTGAGCTAGTGCCGCATAAATAAGTTGTAAGCTGCAAGTTTCTAGTTTCAAGCTAATGCTTTCAACTTTCCCCTTGAAACTTATATCAATTTCTTTTGGTGAGAAATTGGAGCGGCACACGAGGCTCGAACTCGTGACCTCAACCTTGGCAAGGTTGCGCTCTACCAACTGAGCTAGTGCCGCATCAAATAGTTTCTAGTTACAAGATTCAAGTTACAAGTTTGAATAGCTTGGAGCTTTCAACTTTT
>NZ_PQCG01000031.1:0-66805 GCF_002964825.1 Pseudoalteromonas sp. T1lg122 | reverse complement strand
TTGGTGAGAAATTGGAGCGGCACACGAGGCTCGAACTCGTGACCTCAACCTTGGCAAGGTTGCGCTCTACCAACTGAGCTAGTGCCGCATTCAAAAGTAGTCAGTAATTTGTCCGTTGTCGCACAACCTGAAGGTTGCGGTAAAACGTTCTGGCAACTGAGCTAGTGCCGCATTCAATTACTTAGAGACATACCAACCCCGCGGGGGTTAACGTCTTAAGCGGGGCAGGATTCTACAATAATCCGATGTGTTTGCAAATGTTTTTTACAAATTAAAGAATTTTTCTTGGTAAACCTTTAATTCCATGATCGAATCTTTGATATCGTCGAGGGCTAGATGTGAACCTTTTTTGTTCACTTGTGCTAACACGTCAGGTTTCCAGCGACGCGCAAGTTCTTTAACTGTGCTTACATCAAGGTTACGGTAGTGGAAGTAGTTTTCCAATTCAGGCATGTACTTATTCATAAAGCGGCGGTCTTGGCCGATAGAATTACCACACATAGGCGATGTACCCGCTGGCACCCATTGCTTTAAAAATGCCAATGTTTGATCAATTGCATCTTGTTCAGTGAAAGTACTTGCTTTACAGCGAGCTGTTAAACCAGATTGACCGTGCTGAGTTGTACACCACTCGTCCATGCCATCAAGCAGTTCATCACTTTGATGAATAGCAATAACAGGGCCTTCAGCCAAGATGTTTAAATCACTGTCGGTGACAACAGTGGCAATTTCGAGTATTTTATCTGTTGCTGGTTCGAGGCCAGTCATTTCCAGGTCGAGCCAGATAAGATTTGATTTATGAAAAGACATAGTTACCTTAGCGGTGCTTTCCTTTAGATCCAACGCATTTAG
This sequence comes from Pseudoalteromonas sp. T1lg122, assembly GCF_002964825.1. Taxonomy (NCBI): domain Bacteria; kingdom Pseudomonadati; phylum Pseudomonadota; class Gammaproteobacteria; order Alteromonadales; family Pseudoalteromonadaceae; genus Pseudoalteromonas; species Pseudoalteromonas sp. T1lg122. The sequence continues at coordinate 65,953 of NZ_PQCG01000031.1, read as the reverse complement.
ATATATCATATTAGTATCATCAGTCGACCTAAAGCTTTTTTTTCAAAAAGCCCGACATTTACTCAAGTTATAGGCCAAAAGTGGCAAAACAAAAGAAATTAAGTAAAGGCCAATCGCGTCGAATTAAGGCCAATCATCAAAAACGCCTCTCTAATGCAGACAAAAAGCAAGAGAAAGGGGCAACTGTGCAATGGCAAAATGACAATTTAGGCCCTGCCGAAAATGCGGTTGTGATCAGTCGATTTGGCCAACATGCCGATATCGAAACCGAATCAGGCGAAGTGCTGCGCTGTAATATACGCAGAACTGTATCAAGCCTTGTGTGTGGTGATGAAGTTATTTTTCGCCGTGCAAAAGTTAGCGAGGGCGACTTAGCTGGCGTTATTGAAGCAACCCATGAACGTCGCTCACAATTAACGCGCCCTGATTTTTATGCGGGGTAAAAGTCGTCGCTGCCAATATCGACCAAATTTTAATGGTTTCTGCGGTATTGCCTGAGTTTACACCAAACATTATCGACCGCTATTTAGTTGCCTGTGAAGACATGGGTATTGAGCCTATTTTAGTGCTTAACAAAATAGATTTAATTGACGATGAAGGCCTTGCTTTTATTGATGAAATTCTCGATATCTATCGTGAGCTAGGTTATCAAGTACTGTTAGTCAGTAATAAAACCGGTCAAGGCATTGATGAGCTTAAACAAAAACTGGTTGGTAAAAACAGCATTTTTGTTGGTCAAAGTGGTGTGGGTAAATCAACCTTAGTAAACACTGTACTGCCAGATGCAGACATCCTAACCCAAGAAGTCTCTGAGAATAGCGGTCTTGGTCAACACACAACAACCGTATCGCGATTACACCATTTACCAAGTGGTGGTAACCTAATCGACTCACCGGGAATTCGTGAGTTTGGCTTATGGCATTTAGAGGTTGAGCGCGTTACTTGGTGCTTTAAAGAGTTCCGTGATTTTATTGGTGGCTGTCGTTTTCGCGATTGTAAGCATTTAAACGATCCTGGCTGTATAATTCGCCAAGCTGTTGATGATGGTGAAATTTCAGAACTTCGCTTTGACAGTTACCACCGAATTTTAGAAACTATGGCCGACGGCCGTGCTGGTGCACGCGCTCCTCGCGTATAACTATTTAGGAAATAACAAGTGAGTTTAGATAAATTCAAAATTGCTATGCAATATGCCATGCCAAAACATTTCATTTCGCGCATGGTTGGCAAGTTAGCAGCAGCAAAAGCGGGTGGCTTAACAACGGCCTTAATTAAATTGTTTATCAAACAATACAAAATTGATATGAGTGAGGCTAAATACCCAGATCCAGCTCATTACAAAACTTTTAATGAGTTTTTCACTCGCCCATTAAAAGAAGGTATTCGTCCACTTGCTGAAGAAAGCGACATTATTGCTCACCCAGTTGATGGTGCAATTAGCCAATTAGGCGATGTAGTCGACGGTCAAATCATCCAAGCAAAAGGCCATGACTACAGCTTACAAGCACTCCTTGGTGGCAAAGAAGAAGACACAGCGCCGTTTTTAGGCGGTAAGTTTGCCACTATTTATTTAGCGCCTAAAGATTACCACCGTATTCACATGCCTGTTGATGGTACACTGAGCAAAATGATCTACGTACCGGGTGATTTATTTTCGGTAAACCCGTTAACAGCACAAAATGTTCCTAACCTATTTGCTCGTAACGAGCGTGTTGTGGCTATCTTTGAAACTGAAATTGGCCCGCTAGCCATGGTACTTGTAGGTGCGACAATTGTTGCTAGCATCGAGACTATTTGGGCAGGCACAGTCACGCCACCAGCAGGTAAAGATGTATTTAGTTGGAATTACCCAACTACAGGTGACAACGCGATTACTCTGAAGAAGGGTGAAGAAATGGGTCGCTTTAAGTTAGGCTCTACCGTTATTTTAGCCTGGGGAGCAAATCAAGCTGAGTTCTTATCAGATCAACACCCAGAAACAGTGACCCGCATGGGCACACCATTTGCGAAAATTAACGACTAATAAGTTCAATTAAGCAAACCACTTGAGCAAAAGTGGTTTGCTTAAAATTCACTTTAAATCGCGCCTACACCCCACGATTACACTCTGAGCACTCACTATCTTTTTGAATATTAAAGCGCTGCTGCATTAGCGTTAGCCCATCAAATTGAATAAACTCGCTACCCGTTTTATGGCCAAGCAATATATTGATAGCCAATAAACTTTGCATGCTTCCCATAACACCCAGTAACGGGCTCAATACCCCAGCATTGTCACAATTAAGTACTGTTTGCTCCTCCGTTTGCGGGAATATACAGCCATAGCAAGGGCTCTGTTCATCACGAAAATCAAAACTCATCACCTGCCCCTGCGTTGCAATGGCAGCGGCTGATACAAGTGGGATAGATTTAGCTAAACAATAGCGATTAACCAAATAGCGGGTAGCAAAGTTATCACTGCAATCAAGGATGATGTCAGCCCCATCAAGAAGCTCAGCACAGTTACTTTCATCAAGCTTTTGGCATAGGGGCTTAACCGTAATTTGATTATTTAAACTGCTTAACACCTTGGTTGCCGCCTGTGTTTTTGCCTGCCCCATGTGGTTCACTTTATAGAGTATTTGTCGCTGTAGGTTTGAAAGCTCAACCTTATCATCGTCTATTAAAGTGAGCGTTCCGATACCCGCCGCCGCTAAATAAAACAGTGCAGGTGAGCCAAGCCCACCCGCCCCGACAACCACAATATGTGCAGACTTTAACTTTTGCTGCCCCGCATGCCCCACCTCTTTGAGTAGCAAGTGGCGGCTATAACGAATTTGCTCTTTGTCGCTAAACGCGCTCATGCTAAGACTGACCTTCGACCAGCTGTTTTAACTTGGCAATGGCTAATTGGTAGTCTTCGGCTTCGGTAATTGCACGTACTACGGCAACACTGCCAACCCCCGTGCTCGCAACTTGCTCTGCACGTGATATATCAATTCCACCAATTGCCACCGTTGGATAATCAGCCATTAGCGGCACAAATTTTTCGAGCTTTTCTAAGCCTTGAATTTGCCCTGTCATGTCTTTGGTGGTGGTTGGGTAAATAGCACCAAACGCCATATAACTTGGTCTGTAATTATGTGCACGCAGCATCTCATAAAAGCCATGAGTCGATACACCTAAGCGTAACCCCGCCTCTTTTATGGCAATTAAATTAGCGGTTTGTAAGTCTTCTTGTCCTAAATGCACACCATAAGCACCGTGCTTAATCGCCAACTGCCAATAATCATTGATATACACCTGCGCATCGTACTTCTGCCCCAGCATAACCGCACTTGCAATCGACTCATCAAGTGCTGCATCGTCTGCATTTTTCATTCTTAATTGAACTGTTTTAACCCCTTCGGCTAAACACTTCTCTAACCAATCAACCGTATCTACAACGGCATACAGCCCAAGCTGTTTAGAGTCGCACTCGGCAAAGCCTGCTGCCATGGTAAAATCAACCGGGCAATCAAAGTCGAGCTCATCACCCAGCCAACTTCCCGCCTCGATGACTTGTGGATAATCTGCTAGATTTGTTGGAAAGCAAGTGTGCGCAACGGGGCCAATCCCTTCACCATAACGAACGGCTGCTTTTAATCCTTGGTTGATATAGGCTTTCGCTAAAATAAAGGCATCTTTGAGTGGATACTGTTTGGCTAAACACGCGGCAATCACAGAAGCCATACTACATCCTGTGCCATGACTATGCGGAGTTTGAATTTTTTCGTTGCCAAGCCAATATGCCTGCTCACCTTGCACGCAGTAATCAATGCAGTAGCCACTTGGGTAATCCCAATGACCCCCTTTGATGATCACCGCTTTTGCACCATAGCCTGTTAACTTCTCGGCGGCTTCTTTCACTGCGCTTGGGCCAATCAGGTAAACACCGGTTAATAGCTGTGTTTCGTGGGTGTTCGGTGTTACAACATCGACTAATGGCAATAAACACTCTTTGATAGCACTAACAGTATCTTCTTCTGTTAATAAATCACCACTGGAGGCAATGGCAACCGGATCATAAACAACCAAAGGCGGCTCTGCCCAAGTTGCTTTGTAATGTTTTAAATGCTCACTAATAAGCTGTATTTGCTGCACATTGGCAAGCATGCCAATTTTAATCACGCTGGCAGGCATATCACTGGCTAAGGCTAATAGTTGCGACTCAATCACTTCTGTTGATATCGGGTTCAGCGCTTCTACACCTAAACTATTTTGTGCCGTTAAAGCAGTAATAACCGTACAGCCATGTACATTAAAACTTTGCATTGCCTTGATGTCGGCTTGAATTCCTGCACCGCCGCCCGAATCTGAGCCAGCTATGGTCCATACAACCTGATTCATGTTATTCCTCACATTTTATTCTTGATGCCAAAATGGCATTCCGAGCGTCGGCGTTGATGGGCTTGCTACGTCTTTTTCTGGCATCGCTTTAGCCAAATAGCTATACCGCCCCGCTTCAACAGCACTCTTAAACGCTTTACTCATCGTCACTGGGCAACCTGCACCTGCAATTGCCGAATTTAATAATACGGCATCATACCCTAATTCAAGCGCTTGGCAGGCATGAGATGGTAAACCTAAGCCCGCATCAACAATCAACGTATGGTTTGGCAAGCGCTCACGGATCATTTTTAAGTTGTAAGGATTCAGCAAGCCTTTACCCGTGCCAATCGGTGCGCCCCAAGGCATTAGTACTTCGCAGCCTAAATCAGCGAGGCGCTGACACAGCACTAAATCATCTGTGCAATAAGGTAAAACTTTAAAGCCATCGGCCAATAAAACTTTAGTGGCTTCGAGCAGTGCGATTGGATCTGGCTGTAAATTATATTCATCACCAATTAGTTCTAACTTGATCCAATCAGTGGCGAACACTTCGCGGCACATTTGCGCCAAGGTCACCGCCTCTTTTACGCTATGACAACCCGCCGTATTTGGCAGCACCTTTAACCCGGTGTTTTTTATCAATTGCCAAAAATCATCACCCGCAGAAGCGCTTTGCTGACGTCTCAATGAAACGGTGACAATTTCAGCCTGTGAGGCCACTATCGACTCTGTCATAACACTTGGCGAAGGGTACAGTGCTGAGCCAATCAGTAAACGACTCGTAAATTGCTCACCATAAACCGAAAAACTATCCATCTTAGCCTCCTTGAATTGGCGACAATAACTCAATACTGTCGCCTTCGTTGAGGGTTTTAGCATCGCATTGACTGCGCGGTACAAAGTCACCATTAACGGCAACGGCAAATGGAGGTCTTGCGCCAAACTGGCTCAACACCTGAGTGAGCGATGTATTGTCGTTCACTGTAACTGACTGACCATTAATTAAAATATTCATTTTTATCCTTAAGCAATTAAGCTCACTGCGTCATCAACCACCTGAGGCGCAAGTAAATAGCCATGACGGTACAAGCCATTAATACTGATCACTCGACCTTGCTTTGTGACTTTCGGGCGGTTGTCTGCAAACGCTGGACGAAGCCCTGATTGCAAGCTCTCGATACGCCCTTCAGCAAAGCCGCTATGCACGGTATAAGCAGCAGACAATAGCTCCAGCGCCGAGCGCACGGTGACTTTACCGCGGTCTTGCGATTCGATTTCAGTCGCACCAATCACAAATTGATGATTTGGCTTAGGAGCAATATAAATTGGGTAACGCGGATGCATCAGTCGTATCGGTCTGGTTAGGTTCACCTCTGGTGCATATAAACGCGCCACCTCCCCTCTTACTCCACGCAGTAAGGGTTCAGCATGTTTAGCACCTAAGCCGCGGCAATCAAATACATAATCAAAGCTTTGGCCATTCACTTGATGGGCGTTCAACTCAACTTTACAGCCAAAGTTAAATTGCACCCCTTGCGAGGTAAGCTTTTTAAAACTGGAACTATAAAATGCCTGATTATCGAGTTGCCCTTCACAAGGTAAATACACACCTTGGTGGAACCGCCCAGCTAGTTCTGGCTCAAGGTCTGCGATTTGAGTGCCAACCAATGCCTGTGCCTGATAGCTTTCAAGCGGTTTTAAGCGGCTCACAAAACTTTGTAAATCGCCTTTATCTTGCTGATGAGCAACCACTAAACTGCCTGTTTGTTGAAAATACACAGCGTCATCGAGCTCACTTAAAATTTGCTGCCAACGAATGATGCTATTAAGCCCTTGTATGGCCAAATCCTGTTCACACAGTACTGATTCAGCTAGGGGGGCTAACATCGCTGCAGCAACGCTGCCGGCACTGTTGCTAGCATGTTCATCATCTTGCTCAAACACACTTAACTGATGCTCTTTAGCAAGTGCCAATGCAGTTAAACGGCCAGTTAAACCAAAACCCAGTATCGCTATCTTTAAAGACATAAACTTTCTAGGCGCTAGGCTCTAGGCCCTAGGTAAAAACCCAGAGCCTATCGCTGATGCCTAGCTCCATCAATTAAACTGCTTTGTGGTAAATCTCAGAGCCTGTTTTTTTGAACTCGTCTGATTTCGCTTTCATTTCGGCTTCAACATCGACCATTTTGATTTCGATAGCATCACCTACGTTATTTGGATCGATACCTCTTGCTTCAAGATCTTTGGCGTAATCACGAACTTCTTGAGTGATCTTCATCGAGCAGAACTTAGGGCCACACATAGAGCAGAAATGTGCAATCTTGCCTGATTCTTGTGGCAGTGTTTCATCGTGATATTCGCGGGCGCGTTCTGGGTCTAAACCTAGGTTAAATTGGTCGTGCCAACGGAACTCAAAGCGTGCTTTTGATAATGCGTTGTCACGCTCTTGCGCACCCGGGTGGCCTTTTGCCAAATCGGCAGCATGAGCAGCAATTTTGTAAGTGATTAAACCTTCTTTAACGTCTTCTTTGTTTGGTAAGCCTAAATGCTCTTTGGGGGTTACATAACAAAGCATAGCGCAGCCGTACCAAGCAATTTGCGCAGCGCCAATACCTGATGTGAAATGATCGTACCCCGGTGCAATATCCGTGGTTAATGGACCAAGAGTATAAAACGGTGCTTCTTCACAGTGTTTTAGCTGCTCTTCCATGTTCTCTTTGATCATATGCATTGGCACATGGCCTGGGCCTTCGATGAACACTTGCACATCATGCTTCCAAGCAAGTTTTGTCAGCTCACCTAAAGTACGTAATTCGCTGAACTGGGCTTCGTCATTAGCATCGGCAATAGAGCCCGGACGCAGGCCATCACCTAATGAAAAACACACATCATACTGTTTTAAAATTTCACAGATTTCTTCAAAGTGCGTGTATAAGAAGTTTTCTTTATGGTGCGCTAAACACCATTTCGCCATGATAGAGCCACCACGGGAAACAATACCGGTAACACGCTTTGCCGTCATCGGCACGTAACGCAGTAATACCCCAGCATGAATAGTAAAGTAATCAACGCCTTGTTCTGCTTGTTCAATCAAGGTATCGCGGAAAATCTCCCACGTTAGGTCTTCAGCCACGCCGTTTACTTTTTCAAGCGCTTGATAAATTGGTACCGTGCCAATTGGTACTGGTGAGTTACGTACCACCCATTCACGGGTTTCGTGAATATAGCGACCCGTTGATAAGTCCATTACCGTGTCGGCGCCCCAACGAGTCGACCACACCATTTTTTCGACTTCTTCTTCAATTGATGAAGTCACAGACGAATTACCAATATTCGCGTTCACTTTAACTAAAAAGTTTCGGCCAATGATCATCGGCTCGGTTTCTGGATGGTTAATATTGTTAGGAAGCACAGCGCGGCCACGAGCAATTTCATCACGCACAAATTCAGGAGTAATAAAATCAGGAATGCTAGCACCAAACGATTCGCCTTTGTGCTGGGCTGCAAGTAACTCTTCACGAATTTTAGCGCGACCCATGTTTTCACGGATTGCCACATATTCCATTTCAGGCGTCACGATGCCTTGTCGCGCATAATGCATTTGCGTGACGTTTTTACCTGCTTTTGCACGGCGGATTTTTGGTAAGTGCTCAAAGCGGATATGATCTAATCCTTCATCCGCCATACGCTGTTGAGAAAATTGTGAAGTCACCGAGTCTAAAATTTCAGTATCGCCGCGGCTTTCAATCCACTTTTCACGGTATTTCTCAAGACCCTTGCGCACATCGAGTTTAAAATCCGGATCAGTGTATGGGCCTGATGTATCGTAAACACGAATTGGCGCGTTAGGCTCAAATACGGGATTCTCTTCAGTACCACCAATGAAGGTATCGCTGAGGGTGATTTCACGCATCCCTACTCGCACATTATCTTGCGTGCCTTCTACATAAACTTTATGAGAGTTAGGAAACGGTTGCCCCGTTAAGTTATAAATATAATCAGATGCTGCCGCACGAACTTCGCGGCGAGATGGTTTAGTTGTTGTGTTTGACATGACTTACCTCATTGCTTTAAGGGTTGTCTTGTCAGATATTGCAAGTGCAATAGAGAGTGGCAAACGCCATTGGATCGTTAGTAAGTTAAATGCTTACCAGTGCAGCCTGTGCCGCTTATGCCCCAAAATTTGGCGCACAAGCGCCTAGTGAGGCAGCTTGTTCCCTACGCAGGTGTTAGCCTGATCAGGTTCACGGATCCCGCTTTCGCGATCTCAGCCTTGTTAAAGGCACTCCGACAAGTTTAAATTCGTTATTTTTTATTAACGCAATGAGTGTACGTTAGTTAAAAATTTGCTGCAAGCTCAGCCACTTTAGTTTTTTGCAATGAAGGTAAAGTGGTGCTCGCCTTGCAAGGTCAGTTGCTCAGCAGTTAAAGTAATGGCCGCACCTTCTTTTAGCGTTGACAGTAATTGCTGCTCAAGCGCATCAACTTGTTCACCACAAGATTTACGTGTCATACCTAACTTATTTACTGTTAGCGTATCTTCGCTGAGCGCACCTTCACCAAAAAATTTATTACAGCCAGCAAAGCCGTTAACCTGCATCGCTTCGATAAAACGCAGCGAGGCTGTTTGGGATACAGGAATAGCTAAACCATTCACTTTTGATAATTGCCACTGTGTATATTTTAATTGCTCACTAGTGACTGTCCCTGTCGATGAGCAGCCCATGCAAAATAATACTAAAAGGAGGGGCAAGGCTACTAACTTCATATTTTTTTACGATTCAAATTTCAATGTAGTAATAATAACAACATTTAACGCAATTGATCGTTAAAAAAACATGTTTTATCTGTAAAAAATTGTTCTAAGTTAGCTTATCAAGGAACAATGCAGACTATTTGAATAAGTTATCGACTTCTTCTGGTAAAAAAGGACGACCTTTTTCATTTACCGACGTGCCAATCACCAAAGCTTGCAGCATCACTTTATCGTCATGTTTGCGATACACTGTTTGCCTAAAAGCAAACTTTAAACGGCTAATACGCTCAGGCTCAACGGCAACGTAAAACTCATCGCCCGGCACAAGTGATGCCTTGTAATCCATTTCGCTACGCAGCACGACAAGGTTTACTTTTTCTCTTGCTAGCTTTGCAAAGTCGATACCTTGAGCATGTAAAAACTCATGGCGAGCATGCTCTAAGTAATTAAAATAAACACTGTTATTTACAATTCCTTGTAAATCACACTCATAATCACGCACTTTAAAGTCTACTTTAAAGGTCATAGTCGTATTCCTAATCAATTTACGTATAATTGCCTGCGTTTATACCATAAAAATTGATTTTATAGCCATTTGGCTAGCTAGGTTGCTAGAATAGCAGTCCCGAAAATGGAGTTAAGAATCCGCATGAAACGACGTTTATCATTATTATCTGCTGCTATCCTGCCTTTATTCGCAGCATCTTCGATTGCTTACGCTGAAGACGGCGAGCTGGAAACGATTGAAGTTACCGGTGATTTCAAAAGAGAAAGCATTCAAACCCTTAGTGCCAGCGCAAGCTTATTTTCAGACCATGAAATCAATCAACGTGGTGCAAAATTTTTAGATGAGATGCTTGCTAGTGCAGCGAATGTTAACTTTACCTCAGGGGCATCTCGTGGTCGTTTCGTGCAAATTCGTGGTGTTGGTTTACGCTCACAGTTCGTTGACCCTATTAATCCTTCGGTCGGCTTAGTGATCGACGGCATTAACTACTCAGGTTTAGGCGGCAGTTCACTGTTATTTGACATCGACCAAGTTGAAATTTATCGCGGCCCACAAGGGACTCGCTTTGGCGCTGATGCCTTAGCAGGCATGATTCAAATGGAATCTGCTGCACCGACCCTTGACCCAAGTGTGAAAATACAATTAGGTGCGGGCAACTACAACAGCTACGAAGCTGGTGTTGCCGCAGGTACGGGTATTACTGACGACACGGCAGTACGCGCTAGCATTTATCAACGTGAATCTGATGGTTATGTAGAAAACCGTTATTTAGGCGAAGATACCCAACAACAGGATGAGCTCGTTTCTCGCTTTAAATTACACAGTCAATTAACCGAGCATCTGCGTACTGAACTGAATGTACATTACATCGATATAAATAACGGCTATGACGCATTCACACTAGATAACAGCCGCTACAGTGTTGCTGATGAACCAGGTCAAGACAACCAAGAAAGCATTGCGGTTGGCCTAGCAAATATTTATACCGGTTTTGACTTATTTGATGTCAGCCTAAACCTTTCTGGTATCGACAGCGAGCTGTTATACAGCTACGACGAGGACTGGGTGTGTAATGATGAAGCCCAACCTGAATTATGTGCCGCTGGCTTACATGATTGGGGCTATAGCTCAACAGATGCTTACTTTCGCGATCGTCAAGATCAGGCTGCAGAGCTGCAATTTAGCGGTAAATCAGGTGAGTGGGTCGCTGGCATTTACTATCAAGGCCGCGAAGTTGATTTAGAGCGCCAATACACTTGGCTTGCACAGCCATTTACCTCAAATTATGAAACCAGCAATATTGCAGCGTATGGCCAACTAGCAACAGCTATTGGTCCAAAAACAACCTTAATAACGGGTTTGCGTGTTGAGCAGTATCAAGGCGACTACATCGACAATAACGGTTTTATTGAAGAAACGGATGATGTCATGGTGGGCGGTAAGCTTGCACTTGAATACCAAGTGATTGATCGCACTATGATCTACACCAGCATTACTCGTGGCTATAAGGCTGGCGGTATTAACTCTGAAGCTTTAGCAAAAGCTAAAGATGAGGGCTTAAATCTAGATGCTGATTTCTTCGCTAATCACACATCATTTGCCCCTGAATACCTTTGGAGCGGTGAGTTTGGTGTAAAAGGCAGCTCTTTGGATGATAAGTTTGTGTTACGTCTTGCCGCTTTCTACATGTACCGCGAAGATATGCAGCTAAAATCGTGGCAAGTTGAAGGCCAAAAATTCACAGGCTATATCGATAACGCCAGCTCTGGCGAAAACTATGGTTTAGAAATTGAAGGCAGCTTCCAAGCTACTGACAATTTGCTACTAACAGGTAGTGCAGGTTACCTAAATACAGAAATCAATGACTTTGTTGCGCAATCAGGCCTAGATCAAGATGGTCGAGATCAAGCACAAGCACCTAAATACCAATACGCATTCACTGCGCGTTATAACTTTACGCCAGCACTTTACGCATCAATTGGTATAGAAGGCAAAGACGATTACTACTTCTCTGATAGCCATAACTCAAAAGCACCTAGCAGCAACTTAGTGAATGCTTCGTTTGGTTATGAAAGTGATAATTGGAGCATTAATGCATGGGCACGTAACTTATTTGACGAAGACGTACCAACTCGTGGCTTTGAGTTTGGTAACGATCCATTAGACGGTTACACCACTCATACATACACACAACTTGGCGAACCTATGGTTGCCGGTGTGACATTTATTTACGAGCTATAAGAATTAGGTGCTAGGTTTTTAACCTAGCACCTAGAGCCTAGAGCCTAGAGCCTAGAGGCAAATCAGTTAAGCCCTTTCAACATCAAAGGCAAGTACGTCTTTAATCTTTTGCTTATTCGTTGCCAGCATAATGAGTCGATCAATACCCAGTGCGACACCCGCACATTGTGGTAAACCATGTTCTAGTGCAGCTATTAAGCGCTCATCCATTGGCACTTGCTTTAATCCATTCGCTTCACGATATTGATTATCTTCACTAAAACGAGCTGCTTGCTCTTTACCATTGGTCAGTTCATTAAAGCCGTTTGCCAGTTCCATATTTTTAAAATATAACTCAAAGCGTCCTGCTACTCGCTCATCATGTTGGCAAATTTGGGCAAGAGCGGCTTGCGATGCCGGAAAATGATAAACAAAACAAGGCTTTTCTTGGCCAATCGTTGGTTCAACCTTCATACAAAATAATAGCTGCAACAAGGTATCGCGGTGCGTTTCATTCGCGGCAATATCGGCAAAGCCCTGCTCCGCTGCTAGCTGTTGTAATGTGCTGATATCAGCAGTTAAAGGATCAACACCTAAAGCGTTAATGAAGGCTTGCTGATAAGTTAGTCGCTCTGCGCTATCTACACCAAGCACTAATTGCATAAGCTCATCCATTTCATCCATAAGCGCAAACTCATCAAAGCCTGGGCGGTACCACTCAAGCATTGTAAATTCAGGATTATGATGACTACCCGCCTCTTCATTACGAAAGGCTTTGCACAGCTGGAAAATAGCCCCAGAGCCCGCTGCAAGTAAACGCTTCATGGCAAACTCAGGTGACGTTTGCAAATACAGTGGCAAGCCACCAGCATGACCTGGGCCAACAAACTCGGTACTAAAAGTCGCTAAATGCACATCGGTTACACTGGCAGCACTAAGACTCGGCGTTTCAACCTCCAATACATCCCGTGCATAAAAGAATTCGCGAATACGACGAATGATGGCGGCACGCTCTCGTAAAGTTTCAATATCGGCGCTTGGTTGCCAAAGGACATTAGACATAAAGTGTTTCCCAAAAAAAAATCCCAGCAGAAGCTGGGATTTTATAATAATTTCATACCAACTCGCTTAATTAAGTGGTCTATTTTGAGGCAATAAAACCTTGTTGATAGCAAGGCAAAAATTTCGTTATTTAGTTGTTCTAAATCAGAAGTTTTTAACGCAGCTAGCGACAGGTTTAATCCCTCAAAATGATTAAGTATTATTGCGAATTGGTATTATTTAGCCTATTACTTAACACGGCTCACGTATTCACCGCTACGTGTATCAACTTTGATCACTTCGCCGATTTGTACGAACAGAGGAACACGAACAACAGCACCAGTGCTTAATGTTGCTGGTTTACCACCCGTACCCGCTGTATCACCTTTTAGACCTGGATCTGTTTCAGTGATTTCTAGTTCAACGAAGTTTGGTGGAGTAACTGCGATTGGGTTACCGTTCCAAAGCGTGATTGTACATACGTCATTTTCAACTAACCATTTTGCATTGTCGCCAAGTGCTTTTTCGTCAGCAGCGATTTGCTCAAATGTTTCGTTGTTCATGAAATGCCAGAACTCACCGTCAGTGTAAAGATACGCTAAATCTGTATCCATTACGTCTGCACCTTCAACGCTATCGCCTGATTTAAACGTTTTCTCAAGAACTTTGCCTGAAATTAGTTTACGAATACGAACACGGTTAAACGCTTGGCCTTTACCAGGTTTTACCATTTCATTTTCTAAGATGCTGCAAGGTTCGCCGTCTAACATAATTTTTAGGCCGCCCTTGAACTCATTGGTGCTATAATTCGCCATCGTTTCCTCTGTCTAAATAATTTCGAGTAATCTACGTGTCAATGATACAAAGAAATGAAGTAAATTTGCATAAAAACTGGCAAAAAGAATTGGCAAATGTTGTCACTTGTCCTGAACGCTTGCTAGAAATGCTAGGATTATCAAGCAAAGTAGACGAAAAAGACCTCAAAGCACGCAGTCTTTTTCCTGTCCGCGTGCCACTGCCTTTTATCAAAAAAATGCGTTATGGCGACATAAACGACCCTCTTTTGCTGCAAGTGATGCCAAGACACCAAGAGTTTTTAGCAAAAACAGGTTACGACAAAGATCCTCTAAAAGAGCAAGATAACAACCAACCTGGTTTGTTACACAAGTATCGCTCTCGGGTTTTAGTGATGTTTAAAACCGGCTGTGCTGTAAATTGCCGTTATTGTTTTAGACGCCATTTTCCTTATCAAGAAAACCAATTAAACAAACGCAGCTTGATTGACGCACTGGCTTACATAAAAGCAGACAGCAACATCAACGAAGTCATTTTAAGTGGTGGCGATCCATTGATGGCCAAAGACGATGCTGTTAGTTGGTTTATGGATGAGTTAGAGCAACTTCCGCAAATTAAACGCATGCGTATTCACAGCCGCTTACCTGTGGTGATCCCAGCAAGAATTACCGATGAGCTATGTGCACGCTTTGCTGCATCACCGTTAAAAGTGGTGTTTATAAACCATATCAATCACGCTAACGAAATTGATGATGACTTTAAAATGGCCATGCAAAAGTTAAAAGCTGCAGGGGTTACGTTATTAAATCAGGCGGTGTTACTAAAAGATGTGAATGATTCTGTCGAGTCGCAAGTTGCACTTAGTGAGGCTCTGTTTGAGGCAGATATACTTCCTTACTACTTACATCTACTCGATAAAGTTGAAGGTGCCAGCCACTTTGATATAGCTGAGAGTCAGGCACGGGAAATCGTGACGGCTATGTTAGCAGCATTGCCGGGGTTCTTAGTTCCTAAGTTGGTGCGCGAGATCGGCGGCGAAAAAAGTAAAACGCCTATCGACCTAAGGGCGTGTTGACCTTTGTTGATTGAAATTTGTTCACTCTAGGGGCGATTTAATCGCGGCGCGAGATTTGTAACCTAGTGGGCTAAGTAAAAACCGAGCAACAAAGAGTTAATCGCCCCTAGGAAGAACCCGAAGGGCAGCGCGTGTTTGGCATTGATGCTGCGTTATCGCCTATTTATGTGGAACAACCACACTACATAGGCTCTGCCTTGCCTAAATACCAAACACACTGCTGCAAAATTAATCATAAAGGGTCAACACGCCCTATCTAGTTTAACAACTAAACGTATACGTTTACGTTGTTACCTAGTGTCGCAGTTACCGACTTAGCAGGTGTTTGTGCAGCACTGGTATTCATTGCTGCACCTTCGATAAGTGCAAGTGCCGCAGCACCATCAGCCTTTTGCTGTTTTTTAGCAAGCGATGCGCTGTAAACTTCTGCGCTTTCGCCACCGCCACTCATCGCTGGTAAGCTTGATCCTGATATATTCATAGTTCATTACCTGACTTTTTATGACAATCCACGTACTATATCGGCATTGCAGTCTAAAGCTTTAGGAAAAAAATGGATTCAATTATTGAACAACTCAATGCTAACCTAAAAATCGTTTATCGTCAGGCACTTGATGCTGATAAAAAATTAGATGATTTACAGCAGCAAGGCCATGGCAAATTCACAGCCTTATTTGCAAAAGATGCTGGCTTTGATTTTGAAGCAAAACGTTTTAAACCTTACGTTCTCGATGTTGCTGCTGATGTAGAAAGCTTAAGCAACGACGGTATGGACGAAGAAAAACTGAAAAAAACCGTTATTAAACTGCAGCAGTTACTACAACTGTTAGCGACGTTTAAGTAACGTAGAAGCCTCTATTTTATTTATTGTGAATAGAGGCTATCGCGTGAAATAAATTTCACGCCTACATGTGGGAGCAGCCTTATCCAAGCATTGTTTTCGGCGTTAAAACGCCTCCCACGTTGCAGGTCTTTTACAAGACTCACAAACAACGCAGCTCAACTTAAAACTGACGGCTATCATTCACCCAGATTTAACGACGGCAGTAGCTCGTCTTCAAACCAATCAGTGATTAGCCGCTTGTCGTAGTAATAGGCTTCATCGCGACCCATTTTCATGCGATCCATGAAGCCCATGTCCTTAAGCTTTACATCATTAGCTTCGCTTATCACTTTACCGTCTTTATCGGTAATCGAATAATTTAGGTCGATACGTGGGAAATAAATTGGTTTGATGATGCGCAATTCATTCATCGTACCAAAACGCACATCACCCGCTAGATCAAGCTCCGTCACTTCAACATTGAAGGTGTAGCCTTCAGGTAGTTTTTCAGCAAGCTTGTTAAAGTGTTTTTCAAAATTCTTCGCCACATTTTTATGAAATGAACCTTTCGGTGAGTTGTTGCCAGGTTCAACATCGCGGTAATCGTTAAAGTCATGCCATTTAACTTTTGCCTCTCCTGCGTGAGCAAAAGCAGGTAGTGCAATGATCATTGCTAAGGCAATTTTTTTTACTGTATTCATCTGTTTCTCCACTTAACAGGTATAGCTAATGATTAAATTTTAGCTGCTGACAATTAACTATAGCTTAATATCTAAACACTTAGGTGTAACCAATATGGTGCAAAATGTAATCAAAAACAAGCGATTCATATTTTTGCTTTATTGCTATAAGTCACAATTTATTCATGTAATTTAGGCCGAAATGTGATGAAATAAGGCTAATTCAACCAGGTATAGTTCATGGATATTATATGACCATTTTAGTCACCGGCGGAGCCGGATACATCGGTTCTCACACCGTATTAGAGTTATTACAACAAGGTACTGACGTTGTTGTACTCGATAACTTAAGCAATTCATCAAATGAGTCATTGGCTCGCGTAAAACAAATCACGGGTAAAGACGTCACATTTTATCAGGGTGATATTTTAGATAGAGCCTGCTTAGACAAAATCTTCAGTGAACACACAATTGATAGTGTTATTCACTTCGCAGGTTTAAAAGCGGTTGGTGAATCGGTTGTAAAACCTATCGAGTATTATCAAAACAACGTACAAGGTACGCTGACTCTGGTTGATGCTATGCGTGATGCTGGCGTGTTTAAGTTAGTATTTAGCTCATCAGCAACCGTATACGGTGACCCTGCAAGCCTGCCAATTCGTGAAGACTTCCCAGTTGGCGGTACAACTAACCCATATGGCACATCAAAGCTTATGGTTGAAATGATGCTGCAAGATATCGCGAAATCAGATGAACGCTTTGCCTTTGTTATCTTACGTTACTTTAACCCTGTCGGCGCTCATGAATCTGGCCTTATCGGTGAAGACCCTAACGGTATTCCTAACAACTTATTACCTTATATTTCGCAAGTCGCTGTGGGTAAACTAGAAAAGCTAGGTGTATTTGGGGATGACTACGATACTGTAGATGGAACGGGTGTTCGTGACTATATCCATGTCGTCGATTTAGCATTAGGTCACTTAAAAGCACTGAACCGAATTGCAAGTGATACAGGTGCGCACGTATTTAACCTAGGCACAGGTAATGGTTACTCAGTATTACAAATGGTTACCGCTTTTGAGAAAGCCAGCGGTCAAGCCGTACCTTACCAAATTTCGCCGCGTCGAGCGGGCGATATTGCAGCCTGCTACGCAGCTCCAGAAAAAGCGTTGAACGAGCTTGGCTGGCAAGCAGAGCGTGGTATCGATGAGATGATGCAAGATACATGGCGCTGGCAAAGCAATAACCCGAACGGTTACAAATAGTCAAAATCATTTTAAGGCCGATGTTCACACATCGGCTTTTTAATTTAATGAAGCTTTCTTAAGCTGCGCAATACCCCAGAAAAGTATCCCTGCCCCCGTGCACGATAAGAAAAAGAACAACCCTAAGCCGACAGGCGATCCCCAAAACAAAATACTGTATAAAACTTCCATCTCTATATCCTTTATTATTATTTGAATAGTAAGTTATATAAGTTTTAGGAACAGCTCGTCAAGTTATACCAATCCGCTTAATTAAGTAGTCTATTTTGAGGCAATAAAACCTCGTTGATAACAAGGCAAAAATTTCGTTATTTAGTTGTGCTCGGCAATTGCTCCTGCATTGATCTACCTTCTGCATCCATGCAGTCGTAAATGAGAAATTTTTAACGCAGTTAGCGACAGGTTTAATCCCTCAAAACGATTAAGTATTATTGCTGGTTGGTATTATAGCGATTCCTTTTATAAAAGCGCTTAGCCAAGGTATGGCGGACTAATATTTTGAGCCAGTAAAAATTAAGCCTGCACTATATGCAGGCTTAATTATAAATCACTAACCGCCGGGGCCACCTCGACCACCGCCACCACCTGGGCCAGTTTGCCCTCCTAACTGAGTAACAACATCAGTAAGAGTAAATGACTCTGACAAACTTGCTCCGTCTAATGAGAACTCCCCTGAAGTATACAAACCATTAAAGCTTTCACCGTCACTCACACTGCCGCCAACATAAATATCGTAGCTTTCTGACAAGCTCAATTTGGCACTTGAATAGAGTATGGTCGCAACTTGTTTAGGCACTAAAAAAGTAAGCGCTTCGTCTTGTGATTCGGAGTGAATATGTAAAATACTATCTTTGGCTACCCCATCGAGCACGATGCTATTTTGCGTGCTTTCGGTTGAGCTTGGTAAACTTGTGGTTCCACCGAGCCCAAGAATTGTGCCCCCTGTGAACTTAATCGTGTTGCTATCTGCATCGATCCCTGCCTCTGGTGCACTGCTACCAATCGCTATCAGGACACCACCGGTGATAGTAATTTCGCCATTTGAGTCAACCGAGTCATTTGAACTGCTATACGCGTAGATCTGACCGCCATTAATATAAATCATATCGCCTGCATTTATAGCATCGTCATACGCGTTGATCTCAAATTGCCCATCGTTAATGGTTATTTCACTTTTCGCTTCAATTCCTTCACCTTCTGAGGTTGTTATCGTAAAAGTGCCGCCATTAATCGTTACATTAGGAGTGATTGACTCATCCGGTTCGTCTTCTTCGCTAATATCATAAGATGCAGCAATACCATCATCTAGCACATCAATATTAAAGACTCCATCATTGATAATAATGTAGCCCTCAGATGCATCAATACCGTCGCTTTGTGCTGCAAGCGTAAAACTACCGCCATCAGCAATAAAATAATCATTGGTATGAATGGCATCTTTTACTGCGTCAGTCACAATAATAGTGCCATCACGTACACGGATATAATCATCACTGACAATACCGTGCTTGTAATTAGCCGTCACAGTTAACTCACCTGAGCCACTAAAAATGAGTTGCCCTTCACTAAAGAAGGTCGCTTTAGCGTCTTCATCGTCAGGAATATCTGAATACGTTGTACCGTCGATAAGAGAGCTCTCACCTTCTAAAATAACGAACACCGTTTTTTTAGACTGAATATTAATGGCAGGGCCATCACTATTTACAAGCTCAAGATCTGATAAACCCAGTTTAAATTTATTATCACTGTAGATCTTTAATGACCCCTCAGTGCTCGAGCCCGCGACGTCATACGCAACTCCCGAGATGGTTGCCACAACAGTCACATCAGCACCATCAACACTAATCTCAACACCATTGTCTTCAAAGGGATTTGTAACCGATACGCTGGTATCGGCATAACTAATAATAACAGTGCCATCAAAGCTTGCATTTTCAACAAGGTCGTCTTCATCTTCACCGGTGTTGTCAGTATCTCCTTCTGCGGCTCCTGACGGGTTGTAGTCTAAAATGGTAATGGTATCTGCAGATGACGTACTCGTGGTCGCGGTAATAGTTACCGTATCAGCAGTACTATTTTGCGAGCCATCATTGACGATTAATTGAATGGTATAAACACCGTCTAAATCAGTTGTGAATGAGGGGGATACCGTTGTTGCATTCGTTAATTCGGCTTCACTGTCTGTCGGAGTTGATAACAATGACCATTGATAAGTAAGTGTATCGCCATCTTCATCGCTACTAGATGAACCATCTAAGGTCACCTCAACTCCAGTTTCAACGCTTTGACTGTCGCCCGCTTCCGCTACGGGTGCGGTATTAGTTGCAGCTGTCGATGAGGCAGTAATAGTCACCGTATCTGCACTGCTCGACTCTGTTCCATCATTCACTATTAACTGTATTTCATAGTCGCCATCGCTATCTGCAGTAAAAGTAGTAGAGACACTCGTTGCATTTGATAGGGTTGCTTCACTGCCTGATGGCATACTTACAAAAGACCATTGATAAGTTAATGTGTCATCATCGTCATCACTACTCGACGCGCCATTTAAGGTGACGAGCGTGCCCGTTTCAACAGTTTGATCTGTACCAGCATCGGCTTCAGGTGCTGTATTTTCAACGCTAGTGGTACTTGCCGTGATAGTAACCGTATCTGCACTACTTGTGTCTTCACCATCGCTTACAACAAGCTGTACTTGGTAGCTCCCCACTACATCTGTAGTAAAAGTAGCAGATGCGCTGGTTGCATTTGTAAGACTGGCGGAGCTGTCCGAAGGTACGCTAACAAAAGACCATTGATAGGTTAACGTGTCACCATCTTCATCACTACTTGATGAGCCATCTAACGTAACCAATGTGCCCGCTTCGACACTTTGATCGACCCCTGCAATCGCAATAGGCGCCGAATTCACCGTTTCTTGATTGTCTGAGCCACTGTCACCACAGGCAACTAAGCTCAGCATAATGATCGATAAAAGCAAACATTTCACAACATGTGTCATAAATACTCCCTATATCTCAGTATTGACATAGGTGTATTTTTAGCCAGTTACAGGGCGCTCTACTATAGGCTGGGAGGCATCTTTATTGTATAAGCACAATACTTCCACACTATAAACACAATTTGGCCACCTCAAATAGCAACACCGCTCATCAGCGCATCGCTTGAATGCTCTCAAGCGCTACAGCTATCTGTGCTTTTAGTTTTTTATAGCGTACATAAACAGCCAGCACGATAATGCCATTAATACCAAGCTGGATAAGCCATAGGCTATATGTTTTAAACATAACCATATTAAACAAGGCAACGATCAGCAAAGCGCACCAAAGAGCAACGCAGCCAATAAAACTCACATGCCAGTAATGAACTTGGTGCTTCAGCTGGTTTTCTTTAAAATTAAGCATTGCATTAACGTCTAGTGTTTCTGCCTGCCAAAGCTTTCGTCTTAAGCGGTATGACCAAATCCCAAAGCCTAAAGGAATAGGCACTAATAGCGCAAACATAATGGTTTCATAGGTATTTTTTGCCTCAAACAACATGGCGTAAATACAAAATACGGTTACCACAACACCTAAAAATGAGTCGATTAACCCTTTTAGTTTTAACTTAGCTCGCGACTTTTGCGTTTGTGCTATTAACGCTGCACTATCCACTTTCGGCGTTGCCTGAACGAATGCCTGCTGCCACTTAGCTAATTGATCATCTGCTTCGAATTTATCCACTTTATTCACTCCACTAGGCTTGCAAGTTGTTGCCTTGCTCTACTTGCACGTTTAGCAACCGCATCTTCAGACAGCCCCAGCGTTTGAGCTATCTCACTTTGATTAAACCCTTCAAGCTGTAAGGCAAGCACCTGTCGGTATTTCAGCGTTAATTTACGAAGGGCAGCCATTAAATCTAAACTGTCGTCTGGTGATTTATGCGCACTTAAAGCTTGGGTGTAATCAATACTTCCAGAACTTGCCACCTCTTTGCGGTTTTGCTCTTTTATCACATGATCAACCGCTTTATTATGAGCTATTCGGGCAATATAGGTTTTTATGCTGGCATCGCCCCGAAAGGCAACATCGGGTGATGAGTCATTACTTTCAAAAGCGCGCCAAACAGCCAATGACATCTCTTGAATTAGCTCATCTTGTAGCGCTTGATTAATCTCATAGGTTGCAGCAACACGCGCCAACAGCGGCGCGTATTCATTCAGCAATGTGTTTATTTGAACATCAGTTTTCACTGTACTTCCATGTTTTTATTATTATTTAAACAAACGAGTATAGGCACAAAAGTAGGTACATGCTAATACCGGCCCAACCAACAACATAGGTAAAAGATTATAAGGGGCAGCAAAGGTAACAAGCATATTAATCAAACAAAGCATGCTTAATGGTTTAATCACCTTTAGTGCCGTTGTAATGCTCTCTTTAACAGCGGTACTAAGCGAAGCATTGTTTAAAAGTAATAGAGGCACCACAAACATAAGCAACATATTTACAGGAACAATTGATACAAACATGACCCCAACGCGCCAGCGTTCAACATCAACAAACTGACCAGACAATAATGCCGATAACTGCTCACTACCAATCAAAGTACTCCCTACTGCAAATTGCACCAGCGCCAGTAAAATACCAACAACCGACCACACGGCAACTCGCCCCCACTTCGCCCATGTTGCATTATGCTTAAATGAAAATTCTTGCTGATTATTCAGGTTAAACAACAAAGGCCACACCGTTGCCATTAACATAGGCGCTAACCATTTAGATATGGTTAAACCTGTAGGTGCAGGCAATAGCTGCACTAAACCAGGTAAAATGGCGAACAGCGTCATAAGTAAAAAAAGTTTAAACGGTGCTTTTTTAAATAACCCCCATCCTTCTTTTAACCAAAGAGCCGCATCACTAAATGGTGCATTCGTTGAATCAAGTTTTAGCGTATTCACAGTTGATGTTGTGGTCGTCATGAGTTTGTCCTTTTCGTAAAAAATAGATACACAAGACACTGCCTATTACTACCACCGAATAGAACAACTTCGTGTCATTTGCAGCTATAGACGAGACAAACACAGATAACCTGACAAAATATTTTTAAAAAATTAAAAATAATTTTATTTCGTTGAATTTTAAGGATAAAAATAAATTGAGCGCAGCTATAAAAACAGCTTTAATTTTGGATTTTTACAGTAAGAAAATGGTGGCCCCTCCCAGACTTGAACTGGGGACCTAACGATTATGAGTCGTGTGCTCTAACCAACTGAGCTAAGGGGCCATTGTATTAGCGAAAGCTAAATTTTTTGATGCGTTTAGCAGGTTTAACTGACTAAAGCGGGATGCAGTATAAGAAGTTTTTGTAACCTTGTCACTAGCAAAACCCTTTATTTTAACAATCACTAAATCAACTGCTCAAATAGTAAACTCTTTGTTTTTACAACGACCTTAAAGCATGTCGATTAGTTTCTAGCCTCCGACATTGTTCTAGATCAAATAGCTAAATCACTAAACTCGTTAAAATAGCCGCTCAATCAATTGCGGAGTGCTGACTGTGATAAATTTACCTAGCTGGGATCAATCTCTGATCAACAAGTACAATATTTCTGGGCCTCGATATACCTCTTACCCAACAGCATTGTCTTTAGCTGATGGTTATAACCAACAAGATATGATTAACGCGATTGCGGCATCGAAAAGCCGTTCTTTATCCTTGTATATCCATATCCCTTTTTGCAGTCAGCTTTGTTATTACTGTGGTTGTAATAAGGTAATCACTCGTCATCAATCTAAAGCCGATTTATACCTAGATAATTTAGCGCTTGAAATTGCTGAGCAAGCAACACTTTTTGCCGATTATAAGGTTGAGCAACTGCATTTAGGGGGTGGTACGCCAACGTTCTTATCGGCAACACAAATGAGCCGCTTAATGGCATTGGTTGAACAACATTTTAATTTTGCTGATGATGCCGAGCGCGGTATTGAGATTGACCCTCGCTCTTTAGCTGATGGCATGCTAGTTCATCTACGTAAGCTTGGCTTCAATCGTGTTTCGTTTGGTATTCAAGATTTCAATGATGCTGTGCAACTGGCAGTTAATCGCCCGCAAAGTGTGCAATCTGTAAAAGGCTTGATTACTGAGGCTCGTGAACTTGGCTTTAAATCTATTAATGCCGATATGATTTACGGTTTGCCACTGCAAACACCTGAGAGCTTTAAAGAGACGATTGCACAGCTGATAGAGTTAAACCCTGATCGCGTGTCGGTATTTAACTATGCCCACTTACCAGATAGATTCGCAGCACAGCGTAAAATTAAAGACGCTGACTTACCATCTGCGGGCGATAAGCTCACTATGTTCAAAAATACCCTTGAGCAGATGTTAGCGGCGGGTTATCAGTTTATCGGTATGGACCACTTTGCCCGTAAAGACAATGAACTGGCAATTGCACAAAACGCGGGTCAATTACATCGTAATTTCCAAGGTTATACAACGCATGGCCAATGTGACTTATTAGGTTTGGGTGTGTCGTCGATTTCACAAATTGGCAATGCCATTTTACAAAACGAAAAAGAGTTAAAACACTATTACAAAGCCGTGCAAGAAGGCTTTGGCAGTGCAGTCTGTAAAGGTGTTGCTTTAACTGATGACGATACGTTACGTGCCGCAGTGATCAAACAATTGATCTGCCAGTTTGAGCTGGATATTCCTGCAATCGAAAAGCAGTTTAATATCAACTTTGCCAGCTACTTCTGCGAGGCACTACAAGCACTTGACCCGCTACTGGCTGATGGCTTGGTGTCTGTGAGCCAAGAAAAAATCACAGTAACAGCCCGTGGTAATTTATTTATTCGTATTATTTGTATGTGCTTTGATGCGCACCTACAACAACAAATCAAGCAAACTCGTTTCTCACGAGTTATCTAACCCAACAAAAAGCAGAGCCTAGGCTCTGCTTTTTATTTTGCTTAAATCACTGCACGTATGTTTAATTGAATACGACGTTTTCGCTGTCTGGGGCTTCTTTAAACTCTTCAATGATACGTACGCAATCTGCTTTTATCTCATCGCTAAGTTGCTCTTCAGCACGCCAGCGAGTGGTGTCCATTTTAAAAATCTCTTTTTTAGAGTATTTCTTACGGGCATCATGCGTTGGCATGTCTTTAACTACTTCGTACATTTTAAATATGCCTGGGTAGCGCTCACTTAACTCAAACTCTTCTGCAAAGCTGTATTGAGAGATCAGCACCCAAATGCGTAAGCTGCCCTCTGAGAACTCACATTGCTCTTCATTCATTGCACGGGCAATTAAATGAATGCTATCGGCTAACTTTGCATTACGCTTTGTTCTTGATGCCGCAAGCTTTTGCTCATGCTCAGCTTGCTTCTTGGCGATAAGCTTATTTTGCTCTTTTAGTTTATACAGAAGTTGTCCTGCATAAAACGCAAGCCCTGCGATAATTGCCGCACCAATAACGATGGCAATAATCAAGGTTGTGCTCATCGCTCATCCTCATCTTCGTCATCAAACCATTCGTTCGCTAAATCATCAGATAAGTACTTATCGAAGTCTGATTCACCTTCATCGTAAAAATCATCTTCAAAGTCATCTTCGTAGTCGTCTTCATCATCTTCGATACCTAATAGCTCACACAGAGCTTGGTGACGAGCAATACGACTATTAAAGTACTTAGCGTCTTTACCTGTTAGTAACTCGCCACGCTCATGACGTTCTACCAGTTTCAGAAGACGCTCGTCATTTTCTAGCGCTTCTAGCTCTTGCTCTGGCGTTAACTCAGGCTCAGTTACTTTCTTCAGCTCAACCATTGGCTTTAAGTTGCGTTTCATTTCAACTTTTGGCTCAGCCTTAGGCGCAACTAAAGAAACCGGCTTTTTACTACCAACACGCTTATCTTTCGGTTGATTGTTCGCAGCAGTGTTTTCTGCACTTTGTGCATCAGGCGCATTTCGAGACCCAGGTTTAGCACCTTTCGTCTTTTTAACTCGCTGCTCTTTTAACGCGCGCATCTCTCTAAGCTTTTCTTTACTTAGACGTACAGGACCATTCGATGGAATTTTACGCGACTTTTTCTTTCTACTCATATCTTGATCATCTCACTTAAGAGGTTGTGCACAACGCCTGTGTGGCATTGTAATGCTGGCATAACCAGAAGAATTCGATGTGCGGATGTGGTTGGTCAACTTGACGAACTGCGCACTTTTCATACTTTTAGTACAAACGGTGGCTATTGTAACAGGACAAATAAAAAGGCGGTAGAGAAAACATCTCTACCGCCTACTAATCTGAGCGCCAATTATCTGGACACTTCTCCCTTCGACTTTTTAGTCTTTATTATTTTTATTATTATTGTTTTTCCATTTTGTTATTGTTTTAACCTTCCGTGTAGCATTCCATTTTGTTTTTATTATTAAACTTCCATGAGCTTTTATTATTCTCGGTCAATCCTGACGCTTTTTTGTTATTTCCTTTAGGACACCTAACCAGTGTCAACCCCTAAAGACTTGCCGCAATCACTTTCCTTATTACATTGTCCATGTTGTTTTTGCTGTCTCAGCGACAGTGGTTAATTTACTCATTAATAATTTTGTTACAACTAATTTATATAATTTTTCTTACAGATAAGATATTGCAACAAGATCAAATCAACCAATAACAAAGACTTACAATTAAAAGTGAAATAAAAATAAGATTTAGCTTACAGCTCGATATGGTCAATGTCTCACAAGAGTGTGGGATATTTCGACATGGATTAAATACAAAAAAAGCAGCTTGCGCTGCTTTTTTCACACTAATCACATATTACTGCGCAGTATTACTACTGGCAATCAGACTTTAGTGTAAGCCACCTAAGTATTTTGAAAGTACTTCGATGTCTTTGTCTGTTAACTTTTTAGCGATGTCTTGCATCATACCGTTTAAGTCGTTATTACGCGTGCCATCACGGAATTTTTCAAGTTGTGACTTGATGTATTCTGGATGTTGGAACGAAATTTTCGGGAATTTTGCAAGTGATGTACCGTTACCACGTGGACCGTGACACGCAGCACATGCTGGAATACCACGCTCTGCATCACCGGCTTTATAAAGCTGCTGACCAACTTCTACTACATCTTTAGGTGTTGCACCTTCAGACATATTTAAAGAAGAGAAGTAAGCTGCTAGGTCTTTCATGTCTTGATCGCTAAGCGGCATAGCCATACCACTCATTACTGGATCCATACGACCTTCTTTGCCGCCAGATGTCATACCTAATTTCAAATCTTTTAATTGTTTATAGATATAATCTGCGTGTTGGCCTGCAAGCTTAGGGTAGATATTAACCGGCGCATTACCGTCTGGGCCGTGACAAGCCGCACACGTTGCCGATTTCTCTTTACCTGCGTTTACATCGCCATCAAATGCTGTTGCGTTGCTTGCTGACAACGTACCAAGCAATATAGTTAAAGATAGTGCTATTTTTTTCATGGTGAATTCTCTGTTTCCGACCCTGTATCATCTACAATATGGATGTTGTGATTTCTATATTCTACACGATAATAAATTCTCTGGCACGTTTTCTGCCCACATTAAGCTCATAATTTATAGGGATTTGACTTAGATTAAGTTTCTACCTAGTAATTTTCCTAATTCAAAGCCAATTTAGCACGCTTAAATACGCTTTTGAATGCTGCTTTAATAGTATAAAATACGTGCCTTAAGTGGAAATTAGCCACTGTTCGTTATTATTTATAAAAGACTAGGAGAGCCTGTGCTCAAATCTCGTATCAAATACAATACTGCGTCCTTTGTTACCAGCGCACCTGATATCTCACGCTTACCTGCTGATACGGGGATTGAAGTCGCGTTTGCTGGTCGCTCTAATGCGGGTAAATCAAGTGCCCTAAATACGTTAACAGATCAAAAATTAGCACGTACCTCTAAAACACCAGGTCGTACTCAGTTGATCAATACGTTTGAGCTAGATGCCGACAAACGCCTTATCGACTTACCGGGTTATGGTTTTGCGAAAGTGCCTATCGAAATGAAAAAGAAATGGCAAAAATCGCTAGGTGAATACTTACAAAAGCGTCAAAGCTTAAAAGGTATCGTTGTTTTAATGGATATTCGTCATCCGTTAAAAGATTTAGACCGTGACTTAATCGATTGGGCTGTGGGCAGTGAAATACCTGTGCTTGCACTTTTAACTAAAGCCGACAAGCTCAAACAAGGTGCGCGTAAAGCACAAGTTTTACAGGTTCGCCGTGAGTTAAGTAACTTAGAGGGTGATATTACTGTACACGCCTTCTCTTCACTAAAAGGCACAGGTTTACCAGAAGTTGCTAAAAAGCTTGATGAGTGGTTCTTAGGACCTATTGAAGTTGAAGCACCTGAGTCTGATGACGAACAACCAGAAGCTTAATCGCTTAGGCCAAGTAATAACGCTTGGCTAATGATTCTATATAATAGCCCTGCTCGTCTGAGCAGGCTATTTCAGCCCACTGATAATAAACATTTCTCGATACCCTCGCAGCCAAGCCATGCGCTAATTGAAGATAAGGCACACTAACCCCCTCAAATTCTCTTAGTAATAGTGGTTGCTTTGCTGATACCAACCATGCACGCTGTAAATTATCGACACAACAAAGTGCACGGCCTTGCTCTGTCTCTTCAAAGCGCCAATCAACAATAATAAAAGGCACATCAATGACGGTGATTGCCATTTTCTCAACAGGTGTTTTTAAAAAATAACTATCGGCTTCTTTGCAAAGCACAGAGGCAAAGAGTTTTACCATTGCCTCGCGCTTTATTTCACTGCCGGCATAAAACCACAGCCCTTGCGCATCAATCGTTATTGGCAGTTGCCCACAATTTTGTGGTTGCCATTGATCAAAAGGTTTATCGGGCGCTTGAAGTGCGGCTTCTAATTCGGCAAGTGATTGCATTACTTTTCTTTATCTAGCGTCAAAGAAAATGTTACAGGTACAGCTGTCGCAATTGATGGTAAACCCGCAAGTTTTTGTAACTCACTAATACCTTCTGTTACTTTGAAATCGCTTGCATTAATAATCACCGGCGTAAACGATGAAACAGTCACATCGCCTTTCGGTGACATATTGGCAAGCACATCAATTGTTAGCTCTTTCTTGTTGCCGTGAAAATCTAATTCAGCTTTCAAACCTTTAAGCACATGTTGACCAGGTTTTAGCGTTAACAGCGCTTTGCTTAAATCCGCAGTTAACACTGCATTAGGAAATTTAGCTGTTTCGAATAACAATTTCGTCATGCGCTCATTACGGATAGGGATCAGGGTTTCAACCGATGACAGATCGATCATTAACTTAAATTGACCTTGTTCGTTAAGTGTACCCGACACGTTTTTGAAATGATGCGCTTCTGCAACTGAATTCTTTTTGATAGACACAAAGCTCACATTGCTTTGCTCATTATTAACTTGCCAGTTTGCGCTGGCTAAAGGGGCAACTAAAATACTCGATAATGAAAAGGCAGCAATTGCCATAGATTTAAACATAACGCATTCCTTCGAAAGTAAATAAGAATCACTTTGATGGTATCACTTGCGTTAATTTGTGCAATGAATTGTATGATAAGAGAAAGAAAAAGCGACTCACTCAACAAGGAGTGAGTCGGTATAGCAAACTGGGGAGAAGCTATCAATACGTTGCATCCTTTCAGATGCATCATCAACAGGATGTCCTACAGGATGAGGACGGCGCGGACTTTAACAAATACCAGATTAAAAATAAATTGCCGAGCCGCAGAAACAACACAAATTGATAAACAAATAACGAATCACTAAAACCATCTTTTCTTGTTTACCTAAAATTAACATTACAGCAAGCCAATATTTAGGGTAAAGTGAATCAACAGCACGCAAAAATCAGGCTTTTTTAAGGCTTGTTAGTGATAAAAATTGCAGTAGAAGAGTAAAAGGTATGAAAAAAATCCCCTTAATTTTATTTGCTACCTTACTTTTTTTAATAACTCCCTACTGCCATGCCAAAAAAACAACGACACAATACCCGGTAGTTTTAGTTCATGGGTTAATGGGATTCGATAACCTACTCGGCCTCGATTATTTTTATAATATTGCTGAAAGCCTTAGCCAAGATGGTACCTTGGTGTTTACGCCGGCGGTCTCTGCTATTAATAGCTCTGAGGTCCGGGGCGAACAATTACTCACTCACGTAAAAGCAATTTTAGCACTGACAGGCGCCAATAAAGTAAACTTGATTGGTCACAGCCAAGGCGCGCAAACAGTGCGCTACGTTGCATCTGTCAGACCTGATCTGATTGCCTCAGTAACCAGCATTGGCGGTGCAAACTATGGCAGTGGCATTATTGATCTAATTAGTCAAAAGCTGCCTGCGAACTCTCAAGCTGAACATACCGCGCGGTTCATATTTGATGGGGTTGGTGAGGTGATTTCACTGCTCTCAGGCCACAGCCAATTACCGCAAGATACACTCGGTGCTTTAAGTAGCTTAAGTAAACAGGGCGCTGACGTATTTAATCAAAAATACCCTGAAGGTTTACCAGAAAATAAGTGCGATCAAGGTCAGTTAGTTGCCGAAAATGGCGTGTACTATTTTTCGTGGAGCGGTACAGCAGCACTTAGTAATATACTGGATCCCACCGACCTGCCCATGCTGCTCGGTTCATTACTTATTTTAGGCAAAGATGATGGCCTAATATCACGCTGCAGCAGCCATTTAGGCCACGTAATTAAAGATGATTATGACATGAACCACTTAGATGAGATTAATCAGTTCATTGGCTTACATAATTTTCGCGAAATTGACCCTATTGAGCTTTATCGTCAACACGTAAAGCGGTTGCAGGAGTTGGGGTTTTAGTTAACGAGTAATGATTTATTTTTGGGTGAGTCGGGTCGCACGAAGCGATGTTCTATACATAGAAGCGATCAGCTTTCAGCCTTCAGCCTTCAGCGGTCAGACGCGCGAAACAAGTTTCACGCCTACTTGTAGCAGCGGCTTTATGCCGCAACCCTTAAATTGGAAGCTAGATTCGAGATAAATACGCTATAACGGTCAAGCAAATCGCTAACTTTCAGTCTGAAAGCTGACGGCTGATAGCTGACAGCTCTAACTTTCCCCTAGAAACTCGCTAACTTTCAGTCTGAAAGCTGACGGCTGATAGCTGACAGCTCTCACCTATTGCGACTATTAGTGCGCCTGTTGCCAGTTGTCACCGCTGTCGGCTTCAACAATCAGAGGCACATCAAGAGTCGCGGCTTCAGACATTAGCTTACAAATTTCAGCTTTATAGTCGTCAACACACTCTTCTTTAATTTCGAACACTAATTCATCGTGCACTTGCATAAGCAACTTCACTGAACCTTCAGCTTGCGCATTCACCCACTGATGAACTTTTAGCATCGCTTTTTTGATGATATCAGCAGCAGTACCTTGCATTGGCGCGTTTATCGCAGCACGCTCAGCAGCTTTACGACGAGCACCGTTACGGGCATTGATTTCTGGTAAATGTAAACGACGACCAAAAATCGTTTCTACATAGCCTTTATCAGCCGCTTTTTCACGGGTTGTTTCCATGTACTCAAGTACGCCAGGGAAACGCTCGAAGTATTTATCAATATAATGCTGTGCTTCATGACGTGGTACGTCTAATTGGCGTGATAAACCAAACGCCGACATGCCATAAATTAAACCAAAGTTAACCGCTTTCGCTTTACGACGCATATCGCTGGTAACTTCTTCAAGGCTAACCCCGAAGACTTCTGCCGCCGTAGCACTGTGTACATCTAAACCATTCGCAAACGCAGTGAGTAGGCCTTTATCTTGTGATAAGTGCGCCATGATACGTAATTCAATTTGGCTGTAATCGGCAGCCACAATTTTATGGCCTGGTGCAGCAATAAAGGCTTCACGAATACGACGACCTTCTTCTGAACGAATTGGAATATTCTGTAAGTTAGGATCCGTTGAGCTTAAACGCCCCGTTGCCGTTACTGCTTGATGATAAGAAGTATGCACTCGCTTCGTGCGCTCATTAACCATCAGCGGAAGTTTATCTGTGTAGGTTGATTTAAGTTTAGATAAACCACGGTGCTCAATAATCACTTTTGGTAATGGATAATCATGAGCAAGTTCTTGCAATACTTCTTCTGCCGTCGAAGGTGCACCCTTAGGTGTTTTCTTGATAACAGGCAGCTCAAGCTTTTCAAATAAAATAACTTGCAGCTGCTTAGGTGAACCTAAATTAAACTTTTCACCAGCCATATCATAGGCTTCTTGCTCAAGCTCTAACAGGCGTTCGCCTAAACGTTGGCTGTGAGCAGCCAGCATGTTGCTATCAATTGCAACACCAGTACGCTCAATATCAGAAAGCACTGTGACAAGTGGTAACTCAATATCTTCGAATACTGACTTCAACTGGCTATCAGCATCAATTTTTGGCCATAACACTTGGTGAAGACGAAGTGTTATATCTGCATCTTCAGCAGCATAAGGCGCTGCTTTTTCTAGCTCAATTTGATTAAACGTTAACTGCTTCTTACCTTTACCAGCAATATCTTCGAAGCTGATATTTTTGTGGCCTAGGTATTTAAGTGCCAGCGAATCCATATCATGACGGCTGCCTACACTATTAAATACATACGACTCCAACATAGTGTCGTACTTAATACCCTTTAATTCAAAGCCTGCATTCGCTAATACACTTTTATCGTATTTTAGATTCTGGCCTACTTTTGCCTTGTTTTCGTCAGCTAAGATTGGGCCAATTTTTGCCATAACTGTGTCTAAGCTTAATTGCTCTGGCGCATCTGGGTAATCGTGAGCAACCGGAAGGTAAGCCGCTTCACCGGCTTTAACCGCAAAGCTCATACCAACCAATTGTGCTTGCATATAATCAAGGCTGGTTGTTTCAGTATCAAAAGCAAATAATTCTGCGTCGTTTAACTGCGCCACTAAGGTATCAAGTTGCTCTTCGGTTAAAATCGTTTCGTAATGCGCATCAGCGACTTTTGGTAGTTCATTTGCTTCAGTTGGCACATCTAAATGCGTATCAGCGTCTTTAGGGTTATCAAGTAGTTCAGCTAACCAACGGCGGAACTCACATTCACCATAAAGTGCAATCAGTTCATCACGATTAGGCTCTTGCAACTTAAAGGTTTCAAGATCTGACTCAACCTCAACATCACACTTAATTGTTGCTAATTCATAGCTAAGTGGCAGATGATCCAGCGCTGCGGCAAGTTTTTCACCAATCTTACCTTTGATCTCACCAGCATGGTCCATTACACCTTGTAATGATCCATATTTTTGTAGCCATTTCACCGCTGTTTTAGGACCACAACCATCAACACCTGGGATGTTATCGACTTTGTCACCCATTAAAGCTAAGTAATCAATGATCAGCTCAGGGCCAACGCCAAATTTTTCAAGCACGGTTTCAGGATCTGAAATGCTATCTGTCATGGTGTTGATCAGCGTGACATGTTCATTAACAAGTTGCGCCATATCTTTATCGCCAGTCGAGATCAGTACATGACGTTGCTGCTCTGAAGCAATACGCGCAAAGGTACCAATAACATCATCAGCTTCAACACCTTCAATACTAATCAGCGGGAAGCCCATTGCTTTAATAATGTTATGCAGTGGTGCGATCTGTGTGCGTAAGTCATCCGGCATAGGGGACGATTCGCTTTGTATTCGCTGTACATGTCATTTCTGAAGGTTTTACCTTTGGCATCAAAGACCACCACCATATGTGACGGATCATATTGCTTGATCAAACTCTTAAGCATATTCACTACGCCATAGATTGCGCCTGTCGCTTCACCTTTTGAATTAGTTAGGTGCGGTGGCGAATGATATGCACGGAATAAATACGAAGAACCATCTACAAGAATAAGTGGATTTTCAGGGATCTGAGCCATGGTGAAATTGGATCCTAATTGAATAACATTAAATTGTTTGTAAGCATGCCATAAGGCTTTAAAGAAAACGACTGTGAATTATTAACCAATAATTGTTTCTTCAATAGCAAGCTGTGGATAACTTTGTAGATAACAAACACAGATAAACCTCCCGAAATGTAAAAACATTTAGGAAATTTTCATAAGCTCATGTTTTGATTTAAAAAAGATATTACGACGTTCTTTTTTTATTATTTTTGTCCGATGTGGAAAACGGTTTTAGCAGTGATAACCTTTTGCTTATTCGAAACCGAATTAACATCCCTTTTCATAACCGGAGGAGTATTCTAGCATAATGGATCAAAGATCATAGCGATCCTTTATACTTTTTTTTTCGTCAGTAATTTAGAAAAAGGCATAAACAGCTATTCATCATGCTTTGCGAGTTATTAAGCGGCGAAAATTTTTTATTTTGTAGGCTGACTCGTATCCTTGTTAAACTAAAGCAAGTCGCATTAAGGAGAGTTCTAAAATGAAAAAAGTTGCTGTAATTTTAGCAGGTTGCGGTGTTTATGATGGCGCCGAAATCAACGAAGCTGTATTAACCTTATTACATATCGCAAAAGCTGGCGCGAGCTATGAATGCTTTGCACCCGATATCGAACAAATGCACACCATTAATCACTTAACCGGTGAAGAAATGACACCTAACCGTAATGTGTTAGTTGAAGCTGCGCGTATTGCTCGTGGTGAAATTAAAGCCCTTACAGAGCTAGATGTGAATGAGTTCGACGCCTTGATCGTACCTGGTGGTTTCGGGGCCGCAAAAAACCTATCAGATTTTGCCGTTAAAGGCGCAGATGCCCAAGTTCAAAGTGATGTACTTACCACTGCGAAAGCCTTTGTCGATGCCAATAAAGCGGCTGGGTATATTTGCATTGCCCCTGCCATGCTGCCACTTATTTATGGCAAGGGTGTCAAAACCACCATTGGTAACGACGCAGATACAGCAGCAGCAATCGAGCAGCTAGGCGGTGCACATCAAAACTGTGCAGTGAATGATGTTGTTGTTGATCAGCAGCATAAAGTCGTCACAACCCCTGCTTATATGTTGGCACAAAGCATTTTAGATGCTGACGCAGGTATCGAAAAATTAGTCAACAAAGTGTTAGAACTCGCTTAATCATCGGGCAAAAAGCCAGCTACTAATGCAGGCTTTTCTTGCGCTAACGCAAAAAAATGACGGTTTTTCTCAAGAAAAAGCCTTTTAGATCATTTTATAAATTGTGGCTTAGCGTTATAATCGTTCTAATTTCCGTCAGATATCGTGATTGATCACGTTCAAATCGAAGTGAGCAAGGCAAAATGAAAAAACTATCAGCTGCATTATTACTGCTAGCAACAACGGCATATGCACAAGCATATGACAACTCTTTGACTGAAGACGCAATTAAAAAGCGTCTAGCGCCAATTGGTTCTGTATATCTAGAAGGTGATAAAGCTGCGGCCGCTGCTGAACCTACAGGTCCTCGTTCTGGTGAACAAGTTTACCAAGCAGCATGTTTTGCATGTCATGGTACTGGCGCACTAGGTGCACCTAAATCAGCTGATGATTGGGCTCCTCGTATCGCTAAAGGTAAAGATACACTTTTAAACCACGCGCTTAACGGTTTCAACGCGATGCCTCCTAAAGGTACGTGTATGGATTGTTCTGAAGATGAAATCAGCGCTGCTATCGATTTCATGACTAGCAAGTAACAGTCTAAAAACTAATACTAAGGGCTTAATTTTATTAAGCCCTTTTTTTGTGCCTGTTTTTAACCGCTAGGCTAAGGCTGTAGCCAAATTAACCCCATCATAAATTACTATTTTGTTAACACCTGTTACTTGACGATCTAATAAAAAAGTGGAACTATAAAGGACGAAATTTAAACAATAATAAGATCTGGTTCTAAATCATTGGAAGATTCAGCAACACACATTGATAAGCTAGAGCGAAAAAATGCTCGCTTAAAATCGCTTTTACAAAAGTATAAGCAATCACATCACTTGCAACATGCTCTTTTACAATTATCAGAGCAAGCAAGCACTGTTGCCGAATTAACCCTACTCTACCCTGCTATTCATAACATTCTGCAAGACTACATTCCGAGCAGAAACTTCTTCGTTGTGTTACATAACCCGGTTTACGATAACCTTGAGTTATCTTACTTTGCCGATGAAAAAGATGGCCTTTCAGTACCGTTAAAATATGAGCAGTACTTTAAAGAAGGCCTTACGGGTTATGTATTTAAGCACGGTAAAACCAGCTACTTTACCAAACAGCAAACAGAGCAAGCACTAGAACAAGGTTTATTTAAAGCGTTTGGTACACCTGCCGAGCATTGGGTTGGTGTGCCCGTTTACCGTGAGCAAGTCATTATTGGCGTCATGGTCGCGCAAAGTTACGACAAAAATCAAGGCTATTCAGAGCAGCAAATTGAATTGCTAGAAGCGATGTCATTATATTTGGCAACAGCGATTGAACGAGTTAAAAAACGTGAGCTGCTTGAGTCTGAAGTTAAAATTCGCACCCGCGCTCTGACACAAAGCAACCAAGCTTTAAACGACGAAATTCAACAACGTAAAAATGCTCTCGACCGCCAGCAAATCCTGTTCAAAATCTCGGAGCTAGCAACGCAAAGTAAAAACCTCGACGATGTATATCAGCATGTCCATAACATTATAAAAACCATTACCTATGCAGATAACTTATACATTGCCCTATACGATGAACAATCGCACTGGCTGAGTTTTCCTTACTGCGTCGATGAATTTAATGATAATGCTCTGCCGCGGCCTTTCGCTAAAGGTTACAGTGAACTGGTGCTCAGCACTGAAAAGTGCCAAGTCATAGACAGTGAAAGAGCAAAAGAACTTATCAAGTTAGGCGTAGTAGAAAGGCCGGTTAATGTACCACCAGAGCGTACCGCCACGAGTTGGTTAGGCGCGCCGCTGAAAACTTCGCAAGGTGTTATCGGCCTCATTGTTTGCCAAGCTTACAATAATAAGCATGAGTTTAGTCAGGATGACTGTGAGTTAATCACCTTTGTCTCGCATCAGATAGCTAACGTTATTCAAACCCACTTGGCCAACCAAGAGTTAAAACTTAGTCACCAAAAACTTGAGCATCGTGTTACTGAAAAAACCAAAGAACTTCGCCAAGCCAATATGCATCTGCAAATGCAAATTGAAGAACGTAAAAAAATAGAACAACAGCTGTATCACGATGCACACCATGACTCACTGACGAGTTTACCGAATCGCAGTTTATTCTTAACTCAACTTGAAAAAACATTGCAGCATTACCAGCGCTACCCAGAGCAGCAGTTTGCAGTGTTATTTATTGACCTCGATAAATTTAAAGACATCAACGATCACCTTGGTCACCAAGCAGGCGATCAGTTTTTAATTGGTGTTGCCGAGTCTTTCTCGCATTGTATTCGTGAGCACGACCTACTCGCGCGCTTAGGTGGTGATGAATTTGTGGTGTTGCTAACTCACTTAACTGAGCAACAGCAAGCCCAAGATGTTGCCAAGCGTATCATCGAAATAATGAGAAAACCTTTCTGTATGAAAGGTCAGTGCATACAAAGTGGCGCCAGTATCGGTATTACCTACTCGAAACCAAGCTACAAGCACACCGATGAAATTATTCGCGATGCCGACGCCGCCATGTATTACGCGAAAAATGCAGGCCGTAATCGCTTTGAATGTTTCCATCCGTTGCTTAATGCCAGCAATGTCCAGCATGATGCTGACAATATGCATCACTTAGATGATTTGCCTATGCACTTTAGAAGTGCCGAAATCATTACTTTGGATGAGCAAACTCGCGCAGAATCTTTACTCGAAGCATTTGGCGAGCACCCTGTACTTGGTAGCACCAGCTTCGAAGTACTTAAGAAGTTTGCGACCGATAGAGTTCAGCACTTTGAGGTTGAACTCAGCCTACTGAAACAAGCCTTTACCCTAGCAAGCAACAGCAAACTCGAAAAAGTCCTGTTTCCTTGTTCTGGATTAGTGCTAGAGCGTATTAATTTTCAAGCACTGTGTAAGTTATTAAAAGCCCATGATGCAAATAGAATGTGTTTACTATTCAACGAACAAGAAATTCGTTACGCATCAGCGGTGCAAATTGAAAATTTAAAAAACCTGGTCGCTCAAGGTTTTTCGATTGGTTTGAATGAATTTGCCAAAGATCGCTGTGAGTTAAACTTACTGACTGAGTTCCAATTCGATTACTTGTTATTAAGTTCAACGTTCAGTAAACGTGTACTACAGCAAGAAAACTATCACTTACAATTGCAAGGTGTACTAGCGATTACTAAGCTGCAAAATATCCAAGTAATCGCGAAAGGCCCGTCGATTTTTAACTACCGCACGTTACTCGATAAGCACGGATTGTCGTTGTTTATTGGTAAGCAACATGCGCTGGCCCCCTTCGAACACGAAGCACCGAGCGCACAATTTATTACTTCTTAAGCATCGCTCTTAAGTTAGCTACACGGGCTTGGCCTTTTTCCATGCGCTCAGCTTGTGAAGACGGTGGCTTTTTCGCTTCAAAGGCTAAGTCATCTTGTGGTAACTCTTGCACAAAGCGACTGAGCTCAGTATCTGACGTTTCACCAAATTGACGACGTAATTTAGCATAGGTCATTACCAACTCTTGCTGAGCACGCGTTATACCTACGTAAGCGAGACGACGCTCTTCTTCAACGTTATCTTCATCGATACTGACTTGGTGCGGTAATAGACCTTCTTCCATGCCAACCATAAACACATACGGATACTCCAAGCCTTTTGACGCATGCAGCGTTAGTAATTGTACCGCGTCAGATTCGTCTTCTTCTTCGTTACGCTCAAGCATATCGCGTAAGGTCAGTTTACTAACCACTTCAGCAAGGTTCAGCGGTGGATTATCTGCATCCCCTGTTAGCATGTCGGTGATCCAACGATAAAGCTCTGACACGTTTTTCATGCGCATTTCAGCGGCTTTTGCACTCGGTGATGACTCATATAGGTAAGCTTCGTAGTTAATTTGCCTAACTAACTCTTTCACAGCTTCAAGGGTATCGCCGCGTACCGCATTATCAGAAAGCTCAACCACCCAGCGAGCAAATCCAGCTAAGGCATTAAAGCCTCGACCTTTTAAGCGGTGTGCAAGTTCAGGTTCAAAACAGGCTGCAAATAAGCTGATGTGCTTTTCATTAGCAAGTGTACCTAGCTTTTCCAAAGTGACCGTACCAATTTCACGACGTGGCGTATTTACAATACGTAAAAAGGCATTGTCGTCATCTTGGTTCACCAATAGGCGTAAATACGCCATGATATCTTTAATTTCTGAACGCGAGAAAAACGACATGCCGCCGCTGATCTTATAAGGAATACGGTTGCTCATAAGTGCTTTTTCAAACACCCGCGCTTGGTGATTACCACGATATAGAATCGCGTAATCTTTATAGCTGGTGCGCTTCATGAATTTATGAGAAATGATTTCTGCGACCACTCGCTCAGATTCATGCTCTTCATCACGACAACCAATCACTTTGATAGGCTCACCATAGCCAAGCTCACTGAAGAGTTTTTTATCAAACTCGTGAGGGTTGTTGGCAATTAAAATATTTGCCGCTTTAAGAATTCGTCCAGCACTTCGGTAATTTTGCTCAAGCTTAATTAAACGTAAGCTAGGAAAATCTTTACTCAATAGCACAAGGTTTTGTGGCTTAGCACCACGCCAAGAGTAAATAGATTGGTCATCATCGCCTACCACGGTAAAACGAGCTCGTTCACCCACTAATAGCTTAACCAGCTGATACTGACTGGTGTTGGTATCTTGATACTCATCCACCAGCAAGTAACGAAAACGCTGTTGCCAACGCTCACGCGCTGTGGCGTTTTGGCTTAGTAACAAAGTAGGGATCATGATCAGATCATCAAAATCAAGGGCATTATAAGCACGTAGTTGATTTTGATAACGCGCATACAGCTGAGCAAATAAGGCTTTTTGCGGCTCTCGGGCTTCGCGAACGGCACGCTCAGGTAGAATCAATTCGTTCTTCCAGTTACCTATTTGCATTTTTAATAGGTTGAGTAAGTCTTTGTCTTTTTTTAGTTCTTCTTCGGTCAGCTCGGCTAGTAACTGGTTGGTATCTTGATCATCAAACAACGAAAAACCGGGTTTAAACCCTAGTGTCGTTAACTCTTTTTTGATGATCTCAAGCCCAAGGGTGTGAAACGTTGAAACCCATAAGCCTTTCGACTCTTGCTTGCCGAGTGTTTGCGTAACACGCTCACGCATTTCTTTTGCGGCTTTATTGGTAAAGGTTACCGCCGCAATATTGCGCGCTTGATACTCACACTTTTGCACCAAGTAAGCGATCTTATTAGTAATAACACGCGTTTTACCAGAGCCCGCACCAGCTAATACCAGACACGGTCCACTGATATATTTTACCGCTTCATCTTGTTTTGGGTTGAGTTTCATAAGCCCCTAAAGAAATTATCCAAAGACAGGACGGGCAATTTTACCGTAATCACTACACTACGCCTAGCCAATAAGGTAAGATTGTTTTTTTACGTGACTCAAGGGACGAAGATGATCAACCCAGCAAAACTTGAAGAAATCGCTAAGCAAATTACTGATAACATGCCACAAGGCGTAAAAAACCTTGCTGATACAATTGAAGGCAAAACTAAGCAAGCTATTCAAAACAAACTTGCTGAGATGGACTTTGTAAGCCGTGATGAGTTTGATATTCAAAGCCAAGTACTTATTCGTACTCGTGAAAAACTCACTGAGCTTGAAGAGAAAGTGGCTTTACTTGAGCAGCAACTTGCTAGCAAACAAGACGAACAATAAAAAAGGAGAGCGAATTAGCTCTCCTTTTTTCAATCTACTTCGGAATTAGCTTTTTTCAGCAATACGTTCAAATACACGCTTAACTGCCGTGCCATAAGTATCACTTGCTTCTTCTGCACAGGTCACAACCGACTCTAAGTCATTAAGGTGACCATTCGCTAAGCCATACACCCAACCATGAATTGTTAACTCTTGGCCTTTCGCCCAAGCGTCTTGCACAATGTTGGTACGGCACACGTTACGTACTTGTTCAATAACGTTTAATTCGATCAAACTGTTTAAACGCTCTTTTTCAGGTAATGCATTAAGCTGTTCGATGTGTTTTTCTTTTACATCACCTACATGGCGTAACCAGTTATCAATTAAACCAAAACGCGCTTCGTTTAATACTGCTTGAACACCACCACAGCCATAGTGACCAACGACCATGATGTGCTTCACTTTAAGCACTTCAACAGCGTATTGCATTACTGAAAGACAGTTATGATCAGTATGAACAACAACATTTGCCACGTTACGGTGAACAAATAGCTCACCCGGTAATAAGTCTACGATTTCGTTTGCAGGTACACGCGAGTCAGAACAACCGATCCACAAGTACTCTGGATTTTGCTGCATTGATAGAATTTTAAAAAACTCAGGATCATTTTCACTCGTACGCGCTGCCCAACGTCTATTATTTTCGAATAAATTTTTTAACTTTCTCATTGCGCCTCTTTACGGTTTTTAATAATTAGCTTGGATCAAGATATTCCTTGGTGTCAGCTGCTTTTCACAAAACGTACTAACCGTTACTTGATACCCTTGTTGTTGCAAATATAAAGCACGATCGAGCACGAGCCAAACTTCAATTGCCCTTCTGAACACATGTCGGACGAGTTCAACTCGCTCAGTAACCCTTTTGCGCTTTTTACCTATCTCTAAAAATTTATTGTAATCAATGCCTTCCGGTAAATTTAATGATTTTTTCTCAGCAGCCCAAAAACAAAATGAGCTAAAAGAATCAGAGAAGATCGCTTTGTTCACTGATGGCACACTCACATAGTGCATTTCACCGGTCAATGTTTTACGTAACGCATCAAATCCAAGACGCCATTCAACTTCTGTTTTTCTGACCTTATCAACTCGACTCGGTGCCGTTACGGTTTCTTGCAGCGCCAGTTTTAAATCGCGATGAGTTAGCGCAAGTTGACTTTGCTTGGCAGGCTCGCTCATTGCTTGATAAGCGTTATCTGTGAATAAATGATAACAGCATGGTGAAAAGCTGATTTGCTGAGTTTTCGCTTTGCTTGCTTGCTGCATAAATGTTTGATGTAAACGACCACAGGCATGTAAAGCAACTGCATGCTGCTGGCTTTCAAAAAAGTCATCAGTGTCATCGGTTAATACATCAGCTTGTGAAAACTGCATCGCCAATTGCTGTTGTGTTGCACTGTGTTGACCTTGGTCGCACAAGTGTTGTTGCAGCTCAATGCTATGTACACGTGGCGCTCCATTGAATGCCAACATACGCCCTAAATGCCCTTTACCTGCGCACCACTCTAAAACAGGCTGGTTTAATGACTGCTGACTAATCGCCGCGACAAAGTCTTGTAGTTGCTCAAATTTACGACCTTTAATGCCATTACTTATCCAAAACGGAAATTCAGTACGTGCTAAATTGATAGCAGGTAACTCACATAGCTGAGCTAATTGCTCGATACCCTCAATTGCCTCAGCAAAATAACGATATAAGGCCTGCTGATCGGCATCAAGCTCACTCACTTGTTGGTCATCAAGCGCCCATAATAAATCGGCTAATTCAGGCCAGGGAAGATCATCAAAATCAAATGCGGTACATTGCCAGTATTGGCGGGTTGAAAATAGCAGTGCATCTAAAGCTGCAAAGTGCTCGGCAAGTGTCATAACTACTTAGCGACAAGAAATAAAAAGCAGTATAACAGTTTTTATCTTATTTAACGTCGGTTACTGCTGATCAAACGAATGTACAATGGCACACACGCAATACTTAAAATGATGGCAAGGATCAGCATCCACGATAATTCAATGCCTTCTGTTTGCTGTTGATCATACATAAAGCCATCAAAAGCCTGATCAAATTCATCCTGATCTAAGCCATATAAATCTGCAATCAAGCGCCACTTTGCCATCGACATATTGCCAAGATTAATGCCCGGAGGTTGAATGTAGCTTGCCAAAACATGGGCTTCGTAGG
The DNA here is from genome assembly GCF_002964825.1 of Pseudoalteromonas sp. T1lg122. Taxonomy (NCBI): domain Bacteria; kingdom Pseudomonadati; phylum Pseudomonadota; class Gammaproteobacteria; order Alteromonadales; family Pseudoalteromonadaceae; genus Pseudoalteromonas; species Pseudoalteromonas sp. T1lg122. The sequence continues at coordinate 23,419 of NZ_PQCG01000031.1, read as the reverse complement.
CCAGCTCTTGTACGCTTTTATGGGGGGCATAATGCTGCTTGGTCACATCAATGCTTTCTTCTAAGTGTAATAAGGCATACCGCCACCCTTTTAGGGTTGCACGATAAAAGCGTTCTACAACCTCAGGCTTTTTCGCTAAAAATTGCTCTGAGGTATATAAAATATCGCCATACACATTCAAACCAAACTTTTGCGGGCAAATGAGTCGGTGACCGGCTCCTTGTAATATCATCGTGTAAGGCTCATTGGTGACATACACTTGCACCGCATCTAAATCACCGGCAAGCCACTCTTTAACGCCGCCTTCATGGCTAGCTGCCATCAAGCTTTCTAGGCTCAGTCCTGCACGCTGTAACATCACCAGTAACTCAGCATTTTCTATTGAACCGATTTTACTTAGCTTCTTACCAGCAAAGTCTCTAGGCTGAAAAATATCTGAGTTATTTTTTACCATCCAGCAGTAAGGCGAAAACTGCAGTATGGCTCCTAGGGCGACAACCGGAGCGCCTTGCTGACGCTTTTGTAATATGCCTGAGTGAGTAATGGCAAAGTCGGCTTTACCGCTTAGTACTTTAGGGAAGGTATCTGGATGGTTTGGATCAGCAGGAATAATAGAGACATCAAGGCCTGCCTCCTTATAAAAGCCTTTTTCTGCAGCCATATAATAGCCTGCAAATTGAAACTGGTGAGTCCATTTTAACTGTAAGCTAACTTTATCAGCACACTGTGCGCTCATAGAAAGCATTAAACAGATTAACCCTAGTAGGCTTTTTATACCTTGCACGCATCATCCTTGCTTGAAACCGTGCATTAACTATAGGAAAAATAGAGAAAAAATCAAGACTGCTAGTGAACAGTCTTGATTATATTAAGCTACTGATTTGCCGCTTTAACTTCGCTAAGTTCTTGACCTTGGCTAGTTAAGAACTGGGTGAAACATGGGTTGTTTGTTTCATCTTGAACGTTGTATCCCAAACGGTTCAAATGCTCATTGAATACCTCATAATCACTCGGTTCAATAGCAAAGGCCGCCAGCACATTACCAACCGATCCACCATGGTTACGGTAATGGAATAAAGTAATATTCCAATTACTACCAAGGGTATCTAAGAATCGTGCCAGTGCACCTGGGTATTCAGGAAATTCAAAGCGTAATAAACGTTCATGAAGCTGAGCTGGCGCTTTACCACCCACCATATAACGAATATGCAATTTAGCCAGCTCGTTATCTGATAAATCGCAAAACGTGTAGTCGTTTTCTGTCAGTGCTGCTTTTAACTCATCGAGCTCTTGCTGCCCTTGTCTTAAGGCAATACCAACAAAAATTTGTGCTTCGCCAGGACCTGCATAACGGTAATTAAACTCGGTGATAGCTCTGCCACCTAATGAGTTACAAAACTGCTTAAAGCTCCCCTTCTCTTCTTTAATGGTCACAGCGAGGAGTGCTTCGTTCTTTTCACCAAGTGCGGTTCGTTCAGCAACATAACGTAAACGGTCAAAGTTTAAGTTTGCACCCGATAAAATCGCAGCAACGTTTAAGCCTTTTACACCGTTTTGTTGGCACCACTTTTTCAGCCCTGCTGTTGATAGCGCCCCTGAAGGTTCAGCTATCGCACGAGTCGAAACAAAGATATCTTGCATTGCGGCGCAGATTTCATCGCCCGTTACAGTGACAACTTCATCACAAAACTTTTGCGCTAATCGAAACGTCTCAGTACCAATGATTTTTACTGCGACACCATCAGCAAAACTGCCAACACGGTCAAGCTCAACAGGCTTGCCTGCTTCAAGTGCTGCTTTTAAGCAGGCACTCTCGTCAGCTTCAACACCAATGACTTTAATATCAGGACGTAACGACTTAATGTACACCGCCATACCTGCAAGTAAGCCACCACCGCCAACAGGAATAAACACAGCATCAAGGTCGTTCAATTGCTGCATTAATTCACGGGCAACGGTACCTTGGCCAACAATGACATCAGGATCATCAAACGGTGGCACAAATACCCCATTACGCTGCTCTGTCAGCTCTAAAGCATGGGCTTTTGCAGCATCAAAATGATGGCCGTGTAATACCACTTCACCACCGAGTGAACGTACTGCATTCACTTTAATTTCTGGTGTTGTAACTGGCATCACAATCGTTGCTTTATGCCCTAAAAATGAGGCACTGAGTGCCACGCCTTGCGCATGGTTACCGGCAGAGGCTGTGATCACATCAGAACCTTTTGGCAACTTGCTCAGTTTATGAAAAGCACCGCGAAGTTTAAATGAATAAACCGGTTGTTGATCTTCACGCTTTAGCCACACATGGTTGCCTAGCCGTGCACTAAGATCAGCCATTTCGCTGACCTCAGTAACTTTTGCAAGCGGTTCCATGTTCGCTTGGATGATAGCGCGAAAATAATCGAGCTCTTGAGAAACCATAATTAACTAAGCTCCTCAAGTTTTGCTAAATCGCGCACTGCCCCTTTATCTGCACTGGTTGCCAGTAATGCATACGCTTTCAGTGCTGGTGATACATAACGGTCACGATCCAGTGGTTTATAAGCATCTTTACCACGTGCAAGTTGCTTTTGTTTACGTGCTTCAAGCTCTTCATCAGACAGCGCTAAAGTGATTTCACGGGTTGCAATATCAATCACTATCTTATCGCCATTTTCAACATAGGCGATTGCACCACCGCTTGCTGCTTCTGGTGAAACGTGACCAATTGATAAACCTGATGTACCACCCGAGAAACGACCATCGGTGATAAGCGCACACTTTTCACCTAAGCCCATTGATTTTAAGTAACTCGTTGGATACAGCATTTCTTGCATGCCTGGGCCGCCTTTTGGTCCTTCATAACGAATTACAACAACGTCACCGGCTTTTACTTCACCGTTTAGAATGCCTTCAACCGAATCATCTTGTGATTCGTATACAACTGCAGGGCCTTCAAAGTGCAGCATTTCTTCAACTACACCGGCACTTTTAACAATACAGCCATCAAGGGCTAAGTTACCTGAAAGTACAGCTAAGCCACCATCTTGACGAAAGGCATTTTCAACACTGCGGATACAGCCGTTTTCACGGTCATTATCAAGTTCTGGCCAGCGGCACTCTTGGCTCATTGCTTTTGTAGTACGGATACCGGCAGGGCCTGCTTTATAGAATTTTTGCGCCACTTCATTATTCGGATCGGTCGCATCCCATTTAGCCACCATTTCAGCCATACTGTGGCCTGCAACGTGATCCACAGATAAATCAACAAGGCCTGCTTTACCTAACTCACGGATAATTGCCATCATGCCACCAGCGCGGTGCACATCTTCAATGTGATATTTATTGGTTGCGGGTGCCACTTTACAAAGGAAAGGTGTTTTGCGAGAAAGCTCATCGATGTGCGACATATCAAAATCAACACCCGCTTCTTGCGCTGCAGCTAATAAGTGTAAAACCGTATTTGATGAACCACCCATGGCAATATCAACGACCATTGCATTCATAAAGGCAGTGCGATTAGCAATCGCACGAGGTAACACTGCTGCATTGTCTTTTTGATAATACTCTCGGCATAAATCAACAATACGCGCACCTGCTTCAACGTAAAGTTGTTTACGGTCTTTATGTGTAGCAAGTGTGGTACCGTTACCCGGCAGTGCTAAACCAATCGCTTCTAATAAACAGTTCATTGAGTTGGCAGTGAACATACCTGAGCATGAACCACACGTAGGACACGCAGAGCGCTCTACTTTTTCTGAGTCTTCATCGCTTACTGTGGTATCAGCGCCTTTCACCATGGCATCCACTAAATCAAGTTTAATGTCGATATCAGCAAGGCGAGTTTTACCCGCTTCCATTGGACCACCTGATACGAAAATAACCGGAATATTTAAACGCAGTGCTGCTAGCATCATCCCTGGGGTGATTTTGTCGCAGTTAGAAATGCAGATCATAGCATCGGCACAGTGTGCATTAACCATGTATTCCACTGAGTCAGCAATTAAGTCACGCGATGGTAGTGAATACAGCATGCCGCCATGACCCATTGCGATACCATCGTCGATTGCAATAGTATTAAATTCTTTTGGTACACCACCCGCTTCAGTGATGGTTTCAGCCATCAGCTCACTAAGTTGGTTAAGGTGAACGTGACCCGGTACAAACTGAGTATATGAGTTAACAACAGCGATAATTGGCTTACCGAAGTCTTTATCTGTCATCCCTGTTGCACGCCACAAAGCACGCGCCCCTGCACGTTTGCGACCTTCTGTTGTTGTTGCACTTCTTAATTTAGCCATAATTACCTCAGTTGTTGCAGTGGCATGCCACTGACTTCCTCATTCCTAATTTATTTCTCACTAAAGCATTAATCTGATTGCTCTAGTTACCTGTTGATTTTTTACTAGATTGCTTGTTGTTGAAATTGGTTTTCAACATTGACGTGTTTCACATCAACCAATTTATTTAACTGTGATGTTAGTAGATAAATTGGCTTATCGCTGTCTACCGTCATGGTGACATGAAACGCTTCATCAGCCATTTCTAAATTCATGGTTGTTAGGTCAAAGCCGCGATGACGTGCAACGCGTAAAAAGCGCTCTACAGCGACACTTTGATTCTTTAGTGCAATCGTTAGGGTGTGTTTCATTTTACAGTCTCCGTCATCATTTCATCATTAGCTGCACCCGGTGGTACAAGCGGCCATACATTTTCTTTATCATCGATACAGGCATGAAGAATGTATGGACCTTCACTATTAACTAACGCATCAACCGCAGCATCGACTTCATCTGCTTTAGTGATGGTTTGACCTGGAATGCCAAACACCGCTGCTAACTGCACAAAATCAGGATTATCTGAAAGGTTTGTTTCAGAATAACGACCTTCAAAAAATAGCTGCTGCCATTGACGTACCATGCCCAAGCGCTGGTTATCTAGGATTAGAATTTTAACTGGCAGATTGTTACGGCGAATTGTTGCCAGTTCTTGAATGTTCATCATGATTGAGCCATCACCCGACACCGTGATCACAAAATCATTTGGGCGCGCAACTTGGGCGCCGATAGCGGCTGGTAAACCAAAGCCCATGGTACCTGCACCACCACTACTTAAATGGTTGCTTGGGTGGCTAAACTTCATGTGCTGTGCCACCCACATTTGGTGCTGACCCACATCACAGCACACAACACCCGTTGATGGCATTTTTTGGCTTAGCTGGTTTAATAAGTAAGGGGCAAACACTTTTTCGCCCGGATAGTCATAACGCCACGCATGCTCTTTCATCATGCTTTCGATGTGCGTTAACCACTCATCTGGTGTAACAAAACAATCAAGTTGCGGTAATGAGGTTTTTAAATCTGCAACTAAAGACGCTTTTGCAGGCTTACGTTTACCAATTTCTGCGGCATCGATATCAAGGTGTATCACTTTTGCTTTTGCAGCAAATTTACTTAAGTTGCCAGTAACACGGTCGTCAAAACGTGCGCCGATACAAACAAGCACATCACATTGTTGCACAGCTAAGTTAGCCGCTTTACCGCCATGCATACCTAGCATACCCAAATCATATTCATAATCAGGTAATACACTGCCTAGCGCTTTCAACGTTGATACCGCTGGCATATGTGTTTTTTCTAAAAATTGCATAAGCTCGTTTTGCGCATCAGCAGCTTGTACACCACCACCGATATACGCCACAGGACGCTGCGCCTCACTTAAGATTTGATTGGCTATCGCAACTTGGTTTGGGTCTAATTTTGGTAAATGATCTTCGGCGGCTAACCAAGGGTGGAATGGCACTTGCGCCATTTGGATGTCTTTCGGGATATCAACTAACACTGGACCTGGGCGGCCGCTTTGCGCTAAGTGGATGGCTTCTTGTAATATTTCGGCTAAATCTTCAGCTCTTTCAACCATGTAACTGTGTTTAGTACATGATAACGACATACCTAGAACGTCCACTTCCTGAAAGGCGTCGGAGCCTATCGCTGCGGTAGGTACTTGCCCTGTGATTGCAAGTAACGGCACTGAATCCATCATCGCATCAGCAAGGGCTGTTATTAAGTTAGTCGCACCTGGGCCTGATGTTGCAAAGCACACACCTAACTTACCTGTGCTACGGGCAAACCCTACAGCAGCAAAACCCGCTCCTTGTTCATGACGCGTCAAATAATGTTTGACTGGCGCACCGTACAAAGCGTCGTAAATAGGCATGATGGCACCGCCCGGGTAACCAAAAACATCCTTAACGCCATGTTTAGCTAATAAATCGATTGTTAACTCTGCGCCTGTCATCGTAAATCCTCATTCCTCAGTGACATTGTGTATTTGCTGCGACTCAAACCTTAAAACAAAAAAGCCCCCCGGACTGTTAAGTGCGGGGGGCTTTTTAAATGCTTCACTTTTCTCTAAGCACTAACTAGCCCCCGCGGTAATAATAATCACCACGACGTTAATTAGAATTAGAGAAAGTTTGTTAGTAAGCATTTATCTGTAACCAAATTCTGTTCATTTGTAGCGGAAATCTAGCCATCCCGCTGTCTTTTTCTATTAGTACCGCGCTGGGGGCGTTAAGTCAACATAAAATTCAATTCAAAAAACAAGCAAAAAAACGATTTTAAAGAAATAAATATCCAACAATTAGCATTAATAAGATTTATTTTTCACCATTTGCTAAATATTGAAATTTCATACCTCTTTATCTGCCATTCTATGATTGATTAATTTTTAGCAATTAGATGTGATTTTTCTGCTTAAAGCCGATTTAATTTAACGCCTCTTTAAAAAATTAGTTTAGTATTGAAAATAACCACGTTATGAAAAGGAAAGTTATGAAATTCGTCCAGCGTATAAATGCCCTATTTTTTATGGTGCTACTGCTTGGTTTTAGCCAATATGCACTTGCAGAGCCGGGGTTATGGAAAGTAGAAAAAAACGGCGTTGCTTCTTATTTATTTGGTACCGTGCATGTGGGTGACAACAGCATGAAAGGCTTACCAAGTAAGGTAACGAAAGCACTTGATAACTCAGATAAAGTCATTGTTGAGGTCGATATCAGCGCTATTTCACCAATGGAAATGCAGCGTCGCTCATTACCATTTATGATGCTGAAAAATGGCAAAACCTTACAATCAGAATTATCACCTGAAAACTATGCAAAACTGCAAAAGTACTTTGCAGATAAATCAATTGATATTGCGATGTTTAAGAACTTAGCACCGTGGGCGGTGATGGTCACCATGATGCAAATGGAGTTCCAAAGCGTCGGTTTTTCAGATCAATACGGCATCGACAAGCAAGTACTTGCTTACGCTCAAGAACATAAAATTTCTGTTGGTGAGCTAGAAACTCTTGAACGCCAAATGGAAATGTTTGAGCACTTAGCAATTATGAATGACAAAATGATCGAAGAAACATTCGACCAACTTGCAGATGTAGACACCTACTTTTTTGGTCTTATCAAGGCTTGGAAATCAGGTGACATGAAAACACTTACACAGTTTTATAACGAAAGCTTTGATGGCACACAGTATGGTCAACTAAGCGAGCAAGTGATGTTGATAGACCGTAACAATGACTGGGTTAATCAACTATCTACTCGCATCGGTAAAGAAAAGCTGTTCATTGCAGTGGGCGCTTTGCACTTACCTGAGCAACACGGCTTATTGAAGCAGTTAACAGACAAGGGTTTTACAGTTACCCGTATCTAAATGATTTCAATCGTTTAAAAAGCGCCTTAAGGCGCTTTTTTTGTGAAATCAGCCATCTCTAAATAGTTGTCGATACCGGCTATTTTGTCACTCGCATGGTGATTAACATACACCACGGTGCTGGTACCTGCAGCGCAGATTTTTTCTATCAACAATAACACACGCTGTCTATTCGCTTCATCAAGACCTAAGCAAGGCTCATCAAGAATCAATAAGTTAGGGTGTTTAACCATAGCCCGAGCAATCAATAATAAACGCTGATCACCAAAAGATAACTGGCTAAATGAGCTGCTTTGTTTGTCACTTAACCCTAATAACGCTAACCATTGTTTGGCTATGGTAAGTTGCTTATCAGTGGCTTTTTGGTAAAGACCAATGCTGTCATAAAAGCCCGAAACAACCGTATTGAGTGCGGTGATACTCACTCGATAATCCATATGCAGCGCGTTGGAGATATAACCAATGTGCTGTTTAATTTGCCAAATACTCTCACCGCTTCCGCGCTGATAGCCAAACACCTTGATATCGTTGTTGTAACACTGCGGGTTATCACCAGTGATAAGGTTCAGCAAACAAGTTTTACCTGAGCCATTTTTACCTGTTAACTGCCAATGTTCGCCTTGGTTAATTTGCCAGTTGAGTTTTTCAAAAATAGCCTCGCCGCCATAACTTACCGATGCGTTGTTTAATCTGACCAGCATAGAATCAGTGAGCGGAGGCGCTTGATGGTCAATATCTGCCTCAGGTATTTGTAACTGAGTATGCGTGAGATGCAATAGCTTGAGTAAATCATCGCGCTGCTCGGCTGTAGGCTTTGCTAATTGCTCTGTGACATGACCCTCTTTAACGTAGGCGTAGTGATCAACAAAGTCAGGGATCTCAGTTAAGCGATTAAGCACAAAAATAAGGGTCGTCGTTTTACTAAGCTCAGCGAGTAACTGATTCAACCCAGCCGTTGCCTTGACATCTAAGCCATCAAAAGGCTCATCAAGCACAAGTAAATCTGGCCGACCTATTATGGCTTTAATCAGCATCAATTTGCGGGTTTCACCGGTCGATAAATCGCGAAATGCCTTGCTAAGTTTGTCACTAAAATCAAATAGACTTATTAGTTGCTGTAGCAAATCACTATCAAGCTGTTGCTCGTCTCGGCCCGCAATAATCAGCTCATATACCGTACTTGAAGGCGTAACGCCATCAATAATGTCATCTTGATCTTTTGTTAGCTCAGCCGCAAGGAGCTGCTTTTGACTGTCTGGCGAAACCAATGCTATACGCTCAAAGCTATTCTCATACTGGCCTTGCTCTATTTTCGCAAAACCGGCAATGGCAGCAGCAACGGCTGACTTACCCGCCCCATTCGCACCAAGTAAAACCCATTGCTGCAATGGCGATACATTGATATTAAGATCATCTAAATAATAAACGTCATTGCCCTGCCCCTTTAGGCTGGCTCTAACATTAACCAACTGCACTTGTTGCACTTTGAATCCTCATTCTAAGTTACCGTTAGCTTGACGTTACCGCATTCGATAAAAAATTAAAAATCGTTTAAACCTTTTTTAAACACAGCTGCGACTAAGGTATAAAAGGTCATTAACAGGAATCAGACAATGAAAAAATTACTTTGTGTAGCGGCATTAGGCTTAGCACTTACAACAACATACGCAATGGCAAAAGACTCACGTGAGCTAAATCATAACTTTGCAGTGAATGGTGCAAGCCAACTTGATATAGATTTTCCGGTAGGCAGCTTAGAAGTCGAAAGCTATGACGGCAGCGAAGTCGTGGTTACAGTTCGCATTGAACCAAAAAATGACAATAGCTGGTTCAGCTCTGATGTTGACTTATCAGATATCGAATTAAGCCACTCGCAAAGTGCCAGCTCACTTAGCTTAAAGCTAGATAACGATGATATTCAACAAAACTGGCATGTAAAAATGCCTAAATCGATGGCAATTGATGTTGAGTTAGGTGTTGGCGATATTGAAATTAACGACGCTAGTAATTCGGTTGATATTGAGTTAGGTGTGGGCGCGGTAAGAATTGATAGTGCGCTTGATGACTACAAACGTATCGAGCTTGATACCGGTGTGGGCGACACTAAAATTCGCGGCTTAAAAAATGACGGTAATACCAGCCGTAAAGTGGTTAGCTCGCATTCAAGCTACCGTGGTAATGGTCAATACAATATTGAAGTAGAAGTAGAAGTAGGTGTTGGCGACATTAAAGTAACGAACTAATTGAATGCTTTGGTTATCCCTGTGAGCTCTCAGTAAATAAAATGCTGAGAGCTTTTTGCACTGAATCTAGCGAGATCGGTTTGTAAACGTGCAAGTTTGCTCCAAGTTCGTATACTCGTTGTAAATCATCATTCGATGTATTGGCTGTCACCACCAAAATTGGCACCTGCTGCCCCTGCTCATTACGAATAATATCAATCGCTTTAAAACCATCCATAACGGGCATATTCAAATCCATAAAAATTAAATCGTAGTGCTTTTCTGACGCTTTATCTGTGGCGATTAAGCCGTTTTCAGCCACATCAAAGCTGTAATTTAAATGGCTAACCATGCGCCCTAAAATAGTGGCGTTTAGCGGGTTATCTTCAACAATTAAGCAGTGTAAAGCTTTCGGCAACGGCGCTGGCATTACTGATTTAGGCGTGCTCTCTAGTTCTAAATTAATTAATACTTTCACACCTTGTGGCTCAGCATTGAGAAATTGGATTTCTCCTTTTAATGCTTTAACAATGTGCATAACCCTAAGCAGCCCCGTTTTTAAGCCTTGAAAGTGTTGCTCTGAGTCATTTTCGTAGCTAAGTAAATCTGTCGGCGGCTTTTCAAACCCCTTACCGTTATCTTGTATTTCCATTACAAAGTGCTGCTCACCTTGGAACGCAGCAGTTACGGCAATACGGCCTTGGCTTGGAGTAAATTTAACGGCATTGTTAATGATTTCAGCAACAATTTGCGTCAACCTTGCATGGTCAGTACTCACCTCTTTATTGAGTGACTCAGCTAAGTTCAAGCTCAAGGTAATACCTTTATCGTTACAGGCATATTCATAGGGTGAGATAGCTTGCTTTAATGTTGATAACAAATTGCTGCTAGTAAAACTTAACTGCCATTCTCCCGAGGTTAGCTGCTGTAAATCCATTAATTCGTCTAGCATGGCCACCAGCCTATTCACGCAATAAAGTGCCTGCTGTTTAGTCAGTTGTTGGCTGTCGTTTATATCAAGCGCTTCGATTGATGCGGTTAGCCCTTGCAATGGTGTTCTAAACTCATGACTGGTACGGGCAATAAAGCGCTCTTTATTTTTATTAACACGCTCAGCAAACTCTTTTTGTTCTTTGTATTTAGCAATATTTTTAGTGACCAGTTTCTCCATGGGTTTAAAAATGAAAAATAGCTCAATTGCTAATAACGTCATGGCGAGCAACCAAAACAATAACTCTAGCACCGCCAAAAATGTGACTTTTTGAACTGATTTTTGCTCAAGTAACTTAACCGCTTGGTCTAGCTTTGTGAGTAGTGCTTCAAGCTGATTGCTAACAAATGTTGAGCGGTCTACATAGGCAAAATCATCGGTATTGTTTAATAGCTGCTGCGCTTTACTCACATAGCGCTTCACATGTTCATCTAACGCAGTCGGCGGCGAGAAATAATGGGCCTCAAGCGCCTCATTTAAATGAATATAGTGATCTTGCTCATCTTGCTGAATTAAAAATTGATGCCCTGCAATAAATTGCTCAACCGCTTGTTGCAATAGCCTTCGGTGTTGCTGTTGAAAATGATCGGATTCATGATAAATGAGTGCATTGCCATACAAGGCAATTTTTTGTGACAGCATGCGTTGCTTACCGGCAATATTGATGACCTTGGCATCACCCTTTTGGATATACAAAAGGCTCTGTATCAAGATGGCTGATACAGAGATCAATATGGCAATCGCCAATAACCCCCAGCGATATCGTTTTCGGATATCTGTGACTAGCTGCAACATGCTTTACTCATTATTTTTTTAAAAATAATTGTAGTTCATAGAATACAAGAAAGCCCACTTGAAGTGGGCTTTAAACATGATAGTTAACAGAAATTTATCGATTTTCGAGTCGGTTATAGTCAAATAAACCAAACTCGACGCCGCGATACTCTTTCGCTACACGGTGTAAAATATCGCTGTATTGCCAAAACTGTGGATGTGTTCGGCGAATAGCAAACTCACTTTTCAGATCTCTGTAAGCTGCTTCATCTGTTGCTTTAGCCAGCCCAGCTGCAAAAGCTGCAACCTGCTGATCATTGTGCAAGTACCAAATTGCTTCTGGGTAATCACCTATAAACCCAGGCACAATCGTCACTGTATCTTCGTCATAAGCGCGCTGCCCTTCTTCATTCAATAAGCTCGAAATATTGTAATGAGCATTATGGTGGATCAGGGTATAGGCCTTGTGCTTATCAGCGCCATCTTTGACTAACACAAACGAAATTTGCGGTAGCAAGTTCACAGCTTTAACTGGAAGATCGTTAATTCGCGCAAGCGGCTCAGGCACTTTCGTATAGTCGTAACGAGGGCTCAATATTGGCTTCAGTTTCGCTTTTAGCATATTGAACAACTCAGACTGCGGATCCATTGTTTTGTATTCAATGCCCGTAGGTTGACTAAATGACAATTCATCCTCAAAGAAGCTCGTTAAGCTAGGTGGCGATTTACGATACCACTGGGCTTTAATTTCTTTGCGCTTAGCTTCTGGTAATAATGCAAGGTAGTTTGCTTCACCTTCTAAGCGTAAAAAGTCCATGTACAAACGAGTTAATAACTGATGACCAATGTTGCCATACACATCAAAACCCGCCACCAGCAAGTAATGAATACGTTCAAATAACGCATAGTCGAGAATCCAAGCGGTCTTTGGTTGCTGGCCTATCCAACCCTTTACAACCGTTGCGCTATCGAAATGGCGAAATACCGTCAGCGCTGCATTTTGGTTATGACCATCTCCTTGCCAAAGTAAATCGGTTGTAAGGTGCTGACCGTTAGCAAACATCTTATTTGCCAGTGCAACTTTGGCAGACAAATATTTGTTTTGGCGTTTTGAATACTTCACCCAGCTAGAAATCGGCAAAGCATTACTTTCTTCTTCAGCCGGTAATGCTAATGCATCTTCATGTTGTAACAACATTTCACCGACTTTAGGTGTCGCCGCCATTTCAGGCTTCGCAAAACCCACCCAGAACTGGTCGTTAATTACATTTAACGCGATTTGACCACGACAAACCGGCCCTTTAATAAAGCCCATAATAATAAGCTCAGCTTCATCAAGCATAAATTGATAACGTGAGTTTACTGGTATTGCCGCAAAGGCTTTAAATGGGTTTGACGCCACTTCTGGCTTATAGCTTGGCAGTTTATCTACTTGATAATCAGCTTCAATAAATTGCGAATGTAAGCGTGCAAGCTTTTCGTCATTTAATGCTAAAGGTAAATGTGTTTTCGCTAAAATAGTCGAACGATCATGCATTAAACGATAGTAAACACGCTCAACCTTAGGGTCTTCATAGGGGCGACGGGTGCTAATGTGTTTGATCTCTTCACCCGGTGGCGTTGAAGAGCGAACCAGCTTAAAGTAGCTGTGTTTATCGCCATGCTCAGGGAAGTAAATATGCGCTAAATACCAGTGCTCATAAATATAGCGAGCAGCCAGTTGATGCTTTAAACCATCTTGATTTAAAAATGCTTCCCACCGTTCGACCTGTTTGAGTACTCCTTTTTCAGGAGGCTCGATATGAGCTAAATAACCGCCTTTTCGGAGCCACTTAGCAAGGTGCTGAAACTCTTCACTCGAGATACCCGGTAAACCATAAGGCATACCACTATGCGGGCTATCTTTAGCAAATGAGTCAAACTCATTCATTGTGGTACATGTTTGCTCACGGTCGAGTGAAAAATCAAACTCATCGCCTAAAATTGCTTGTTTAGGCAGTGGGCTGCTTTGCTTAAGTACTAAGGCATTATAAAGCACACTACCGGCAAGGTTCGCTTCTTCGGTTTGAGCTCGCTCATTAAGTACTGGGGTAAAGCCTTTTCCACGCCACTGGGCGGTACTTGTCGCATCAAACAGCAAGCGGCTTGGCTCTTGCGCTAGTAAACGTGTGCCGTCATAAACACGCTCTTTACTTAAGCCGCGGTCGATACCTTCCACAGAAGATAACTTAAGCTGACACGGTGCATCATAGCAGCCATGACAAACCACACAGCGACTATCAAGTACGGGCTTTACATCACTTAAAAACTCAGCACCTTCAAGTGTTGATGCTGCAACCACGCGCTGTTGTGGTTGTTCTTTACCAAACAGTTCATCGTAATGAGCGGCACCTAAATATGCACAGCCACTTAATAGAATAAGACCAAATACGGTGGTGAGGAGTTTTCTCATCCTTCCTCCTCGATATCTTCAACGTCATCACCTAAATCGAAGGTTGGCATCATATCGACTTGCGGCGACACAAAGGTTTGGTCGTTGTCGCAGCTAAGCATCGCACTCAACAGTGGTCCACGAACGAGTGTCAGTTGCGCATCATGCTCACCGTCAATTAATACTTGGTAGTCATCATTTAACGCTTCAAGCCGATATTCATTAATGGCAATTGCAACACTGCTATCAACAGCTGGATTTTGACAAAGCTGTGCGAGTAAGTCTTCGCTTAAGGTTATATGTATTAATACATCTGGGGACTCGATGTCACGGCTATGAAGGTTTTCATCGAAATAAAAAAGAGGAAGGGTTAAATCGCTATTTTGCTCTAATTCCATGTGCTGCTCTCTACATCAAAATGACTTTTAATTGTACGAGTATAGCAAACTATAAGTTCAATAATTAGCGAAACTTATCAGCCGTTAGCAGCTTTTTAGCTGCTAACTAACCGAATTATAAAAACAGTGAAAAATGCATTACCAAGGTAGCGTTTCGCCGTTTGAATGCCAAAACCCACCTGTGTTGCTAAGGTTTAATTCGTCAATCCGCTTGATGAGCCGCTCTGCGGCAGTTTCAGGGCTGATATCGCCGGCAAAATTAACCATTTGCGTTTGTACAAAGCCCGGATGAAATAACCCTACGGCAATTTTTTTATCTTTTAGCTCATGGGCTAAACTAACACTGGCAGCATTAAGTGCCGCTTTTGACATACGATAACCAATGTAACCACCCGAGCTATTATCTGCAATTGAGCCCATACGTGATGTGATCATCGCTACTTTGGCATCAATACCTAAGCTTTGCTGTAATGCATGAGTAATACGAATAGGCGCGATACTATTCACGCTAATTTGTTTTTCGATGGCAGCAAAGTCCATGTCAGCTAATGTTTCGTTATGAAAAATACCGGCGTTGTTAACCAAAATATCAATTTTGTCGCCGTGCAAGTAATTGGCAAGGGTTGCAACATCATCGGCATCAGCCACATCAATATCGCTAATAATTTTTACGTCGAGTGCTTTTAGCTCTTCGCTTGGGGTGCGAACCACTGCAGTAACACGGTCACCTTGGGCTAAATACTGTTTACAAAAATTTAGGCCAATACCTTTATTGGCCCCCGTAACCACCACATGCTTAGTCATCAATCTGCTCCTTAGTAGGCTTTTCTATACCCAAACCACTTCAAGGTGCGAGTTTCTGCATCTTGAAGAGGCTTAGCTATATACTTTGGGACAGATTGACAAAAACCAAGGGCTTAAGTTAATTCATCAATGGTTGATTTAAGAATAGAAAATACAGCCCCTTGCGGATCGGTAATAACACTAAAGCGCCCAACATCTGGAATGTCTGTTGCTGGCACACAAATAGCCCCATTAAGCTGCGTTGCTTTGGCGACAGCCTGATCGCAATCTGCTACCGCAAAATATGGCATCCAATGGGGTGGAATGTCATCTGGCCATTCATTGGTCATTTCAAGCATGCCTGCAATCGGTTGCCCATCGATGGTAAATAAGGTGTAGTCCATGCCCTCCATGGGTTTCACCTCAAACTGCCATCCGAACAACTGACAATAAAAGTCGCGACTTTTTTGCATGTCTTTCGACACAAGCTCAAACCAGTAAGGCAGGTTTAGCTCTTGCACTCGTTTAGCCCCGATATGCTCACCCGCTTGCCACAAGGCAAATGTTGCACCGCCAGGTTCTTGCAGCATCACCATGCGACCCGCTGTCATGACATCATGTGGCCCTGCCAAAACCGTTGCCCCCAATGACTTTGCCTGCTCAGTGCTTTGGTCAACATCATCAACAGCAATATATAATAACCAATGGGTTGGCATCTCACTCATACTTGCAGGCAGTTGATACATAGCGGCAATATCATCACCTTGCTTTTGCAGCATGGTGTAATACATATCTTCACCTATTGGCTGGTCGTCAAAACCCCAGTCAAAAAGTTGCGTATAAAATTGCTTCGCAGCTTGCCAGTCTTTCGCGCATAACTCGGCCCAGCAGAAAGTACCTGCAGGGTGTTTTGTATTTATTTTTGTCATGGCTGTTCCTCCTTCATTAACGGTAATCAACAAGCTGCTTTTTTGCCAATTATTTTTAAAATTTATTTAATTCACGTTTAGAAAAATTAAATAATCATAATCAATAACTTAGGTTTAAACCCTGCTAAAACAGAGAATTGCAGTTATGGCACTATATTGATTGTCACAATAAACGCATGTATAAATGCGAACAATTTTTAATAACAATTGTATAGCGATTTAACTATGACGATGAAATTTGCGCTTCCTTTTTTACTTACTCCTATCGCTGCGTTTGCAAATCAGGCCCAAGATATTGAACGTATTACCGTTTCTACAACTCGTAGTACGGCACCTGTTAGTACTGTACCTGCAACTATCAGTGTTATTACTAGTGAAGACATTGCTGAGCAACTTGCTCATACTCAAGATCTATCGCAAATTTTAGGTAATTTATTACCGAGCTTTTCACCAAGTCGTCAAAAAATGACCAGTGCAGGTGAAACACTCCGTGGCCGTGAGCCGCTATACATGATTGATGGTGTTCCTCAGTCAAACCCGCTTCGTAACGGTTCTCGTGATGGGAATACGATTGACCCTGCAATGATCGAACGCATCGAAGTGATCAGTGGCGCAAATGCAATTCAAGGCATGGGCGCAAGTGGCGGTATTATTAATATCATCACAAAATCAGCTGGCGATTTTAATCACCAAATGAGCGCGGGGTTTAGCACTCCAACAGACGGTGGCAGCGACAGCCAAAGCTATAAAGCCAGCTACTTATTCAGCAAACAACTAGATGATATTAGCTTCATTGGTGGTGTATCGGCTCGTAGTACGGGTATGTATCGCGATGGAAACGGTGACTTTGTTGGTTTAGATGGCACACAAGGTGACACGCAAGATTCAACCAGCCTAGACTTATTTTTAAAAGTTAAATATCAGCTTGATAACGAGCAAAGCATTCAAGCAATGCTGAACCACTACAAAATTGAAGGTAATGGTGACTTTGTAGCTGTAAATGGCGATCCAGCAACAGGCCTTGCAACCTCAGCTGAAAAAGGGGATGTAGAAGGCGACACGCCACGTAACCGTGTAACAACCTTTACCCTAGATTATAACCACAGCAATGTGGCTGGCGGTAACCTTGCTATTCAATTATTTACGCAAGATTTTGCAGCTATGTATGGCGGCGGCACATTTGCGTCGTTTCAAGATCCAGCCTATGGCGAGAGTATTTTCGATCAGTCTCAAAATAAATCACAAAAGTTTGGTAGCCGCGTTACTTACAATAAAGATAACCTGTTAAACAGCCAGTTTGATATTGCGACCGGTATTGATTTACTTTCTGACGAAACATACCAAGAGCTTGCGCAAACAGGTCGCCATTGGGTGCCAAAAACCAAGTTTAATAACATCGCGCCATTCGCTCAACTACGTTATGACGGCTTAGAGGATTGGACGTTCAATGCCGGTGTTCGTTACGAGTACGGCAAATTAAAAGTGGATGATTTTACCACCCTAGCCTCATACAACAGCAGCTTTGTAGAAGGCGGTGAGCCAAGCTTTAATGAATTATTAGAGAACTTAGGTGTTGTCTATCAAGTAACAGATGAACTTCGTCTATATGCAAGCTACAGCGAAGGCTTTAGCATGGCTGATGTTGGTCGCGTGCTGCGTGGCATTAATCAAGCAGGTTTATCGGTTGAGAGTTTCTTAAACCTAGAGCCGGTTATTTCTGATAACCGCGAATTGGGTTTTGAATATGCCAACGATAGCTTCAATATTAAAGCTAGCTACTTTGAATCTGACTCAGACTTAGGTTCACGTTTACAAGCTGATGCTGATGGTATTTACAGCGTGCAACGTGAGCGTACTGAGATCTCAGGTTTTGAAGCAAATGCACAATATTACCTAACTAACAGCACAACATTTGGTGCAAGTTACGCTGATACAGAAGGCCAATATGATGGTGATGGCGATAATAAAGTAGAAAGCGATTTAGGCGGCAGCAATATTTCACCTACACGTTTAAACCTTTACTGGCAGCAACAGTGGCCAGCGAATCTATCTAGCCGCGTACAAGCTAACAAAGTATTTGACCGCGACTTTAATACTGGGGAAGAGTTTGACGGCTACACAACCGTTGATTTATCGGTACAATATCAAAGTGTTGAGTACGGTGCATTTAGCCTAGGTATCGATAACCTGCTAGATAAGTATTACATCACTTACTACGGTCAAACACGCCCAGCTGCAACACGCTATTTTGCGGGTACGGGTCGTACCGTAAACCTAACTTGGAACTATGCATTTTAGGTTTAAGCTAAGTAATTAAACAATAAAAAAGGCACCTTGGTGCCTTTTTTTGTGGTTGGTACTAATTAGTGATGATGTCCATGCTCACCTTTGAGCTGATTACCTTGCGCATCATAGAAACCGCTCGCGCCATGCTCAACAAACCCTAAGTTGATCATTTTAGCTAAAAATGGATCGCTTTCATTATCACCGATATCTGCGTAATCGGTGGTTTGGTAGTTATCCCATTTCGCAAACTCTGCCTGCACCTTTTGCTGGTTGTGATGGCTGGTTGTTAAAGCAATTTCACGGCTATAAGTGGGTGTTGAAATACGAATTGCTTTAAGTAACTTTTGATTGGCAAGCCAGCTTAGCTCGACTTTGCTTTCACCTTGCTGCTGTGTGTAATATTCTGTTAGTTCACAGCCTTCACCCGTGCTTTTTTGGTGCGTCATTGACGCTAAAAACTTATCGCTTACTAACTGATATTTGCTACTCCAATCTTGCTCACCTTGCACTTCCGATGGTTGATATTCAATGCCACGCTGCGCTTGCTGGAAATAACGAATTGGGCGAATTTGTTGATTACGTAATTGCTGCCATAGCTCAATAAACTGTGGATTTTGCTTAGCCACCTGATGAGGCGTGCGCCATAGAGTGAAGGTGTCTTCAGAATGCTGCTTATTAGCAACAATGTCTGTGGTGACTTTATAGTCTGCTTGCGTAAAACCGGTATTCATATCGCATTGCCCTGCAACAGCAAGTGGGCTAAGTAATGAGGCAAGTAAGATGGCTGCTTTCACGGGATTCTCTTTTTATCTTGGTTTTCTTTATAACTGATTGAGTAAGGGAGGCTCAGAGCCTCCCAAACACTCATTATTGTGCTAATTTAGCATCGGCTTGTTTAACAAGGTCAGCGGCATAATCCATAACATGGAAAATAAGGCTTTGCTCATTAGTGCCTGTAACTAAATGTGCACCTGGGCCTACTGCATACACACCCACATCTTCTGCTGCGTGTGTTTCAGAGCCTAATGGCACGAGCGCTTCTTGGTGGAAACCAGGTGCCGTGGTATCAACATCGGTTAAGTCAACACGACCTGTTACTGGCGCATAGTTGTAACCTTCTTCTGCATCAGTCTCATCACCTAAATCGCGGAAACCGCCACCATTGGTATAACCAACCGTTGTGTATGGCATGTTATCTGCGGCAAGAGATGGTTCATCGCTACCCACAGGTACCACTTTACCTAAGATTGGGTTACCACGTTTTGGGTAGCCTGCAATGGTAAATACGTGGCTGTGGTCAGCTGTAACGATGATTAACGTGTCTTCAATGCTGGTTTTATCAAGAGCAACTTGTACTGCTTTTGATAGCTCAACTGTATCGCTTAGTGCATTGTAAGCATTACCAGCGTGATGACCGTGGTCAATACGCCCTGCTTCAACTGTTAAGAAGAAACCATTGGCGTTGTTATCTAGTACATCAATTGCTTTTGCAGTCATTTCAGACAGTGACGGCTCACCCGCTACATCGTTTGCACGGTCTGCTTCGTATTGCATGTGTGATTCATTGAATAAACCAAAAACACGCTCTGTTGACTCTGCATTGATTGCATCAAAACCAGCTTGGTCCATTACATACTGACCCGCAGGGTATTTGGCTTTCCACTCAGCTGTTAGGTCGCGACCATCCGTACGGTCACCTTCTACAGCGCTCATCGCATCAGCTGAGTTATAAGCCGCATCTTTTGGTAAGAAATGACGACGACCACCGCCCATCACAACTTCTAAACCATCAACATCAAGGCCTTCGTAGCGAGCTTCAAGGTTTGCTTCAAAGTTAACTAATTGCGATGCAATATCTTCACAACCAGCGGTAACTGCTGCCTCTGGCATATCAGATACATCTTCCCAGTTACGGTCAGCCGATTTGGCATAGGTTGCTGCTGGCGTTGCGTGTGTGATTCGAGCTGTCGAAATAATACCTGTCGACTTACCAGCAATCTCAGCAAGCTCAGTGGCTGTGACTAGTTCATTACCTGCAACCGTTGCACAGTTACCACGTTCGATATCTTCATCAACACCAATAACGCCAGCATCCGTTTTTACGCCCGATGCCATTGCCGTCATCGTACCCGCTGAATCAGGTGTTTGCGCATCAACGTTATAGGTTTTAGCAAACCCTGAGAATGGGAGTGTTTCAAAGCTAAGTTGGTGCTCTTCACCCAGCTTACCTTCTAGCTGGCCGGCCATGATACGTGCTGCTGTGACAGTCGAAATACCCATGCCATCACCAACAAACAGAATCACATTTTTCGCTTTACCTGACCCTTTTACAACAGCCGCAATGTTTTCTTCGCTAGTAGCGACTTTAACTTGTGCTGACTTGAACCACGCATTATCAGTCAACGGCGCTAATTGCGATGCTGTTAACGACGTTGCTGGTGCATTACATGCAACGGTTGTATCCGTTACTTCTGCTGAGTCTAGCTCACCGTTATCATTGCTATCTGCACCTGTTAGGGTTTCTGTACCACCGTTTACGCACTGCTCAGAACCTACAGCTAACGTGTTTTCTACGGTTAATGTTTTTGGAGAGTTGTCATCGTCATCCGAACAACCCGCTAATGCCACTACTACAGCAAGAGAAATTAAATTTAGTTTTTTCATCGTCGTCGCCATTATTCTTCAATTAGTTCTAGAGCTTGGTTAATGATGTGGAAAATTACGTTTTGCTCCACAACGCCTTGTGCTAGTTGCGCACCTGGACCTTTTGCATGAAGCGAAATATCTTCGCCCGCATGAGTCTCAGAACTTAATGGCACAGTCGTTTCTTGGTGATAGCCAGGTGCAGTCGTATCAACACCGGTTAAATCAACACGACCTGCAACAGCAGCATCGTTATAAGACACCTCTGCATCTGTTTCATCGCCTAAATCACGGAAACCTAAGCCATTTGCATAGCCAACAGTGGTGTAAGGCATACCATCTGCCGCAAGGCTTGGCTCTTCGCTACCAATGGCAACCACTTGACCTAAGATTGGATTACCGCGTTTCGGATAACCCGCGATAGTAAATACGTGGCTGTGGTCAGCAGTAACAAGAATAAGTGTTTCTTCTGGATTGGTATTCTCTACTGCTGTTTGCACTGCTTTGGCAAATTCAACGGTATCGTTTAACGCGTTATAAGCATTACCCGCATGGTGACCATGGTCGATACGGCCTGATTCAACGGTTAAGAAAAAGCCTTTTTCGTTGCTCTTTAAGATATCAATTGCTTTACCTGTCATTTCAGACAGTGACGGCTCACCCGCTACATCGTTAGCGCGGTCTGCTTCGTATTGCATATGTGATTCATTAAACAGTGCAAATACGCGTTTGGTATCGGCATTAAGCGTATCGAAACCCGCTTGATCCATAACGTACTTACCATCAGGATACATTTCTTGCCATTCAGCAGTTAGGTCACGCTCATCCGTACGGTCACCTTCAACTTCGCTGACTGCATCAGCGGAGTTGAACGTTGCGTCTTTTGGTAAGAAGTGACGACGACCACCGCCCATCACAACTTCAAGACCATCAACGTCAGTGCCTACGAAGCGTGCTTCTAGATTCTTTTCAAAATTAACAAGTTGTGAGGCAATGTCTTCACAACCCGCTTCAACAGCATCAGCTGGCATGTCTGATACGTCTTCCCAGTTACGGTCAGCTGATTTTGCATAGGTCGCAGCTGGCGTTGCGTGAGTAATACGCGCTGTTGAGATAATACCTGTTGCTAGACCTTTGATTTCTGCTAGTTCTGTAGCGGTAATTAACTCGTTACCAGCAACGGTTGCACACTTGCCACGCTCGATGTTTTCGTTAACACCAATAACACCTACATCGGTTTTAACGCCTGAAATAATTGCTGTCATTGTGCCTGCAGAGTCAGGTGTTTGCGCATCAACGTTGTAGGTTTTGATTTGCGCAGAGTAAGGGAATTCTTCAAAGCTTAGTAAGCCTTCTTCGCCCGACTTACCTTCCATTTGACCTGCCATGATACGTGACGCAGTGAGCGTTGAAATACCCATACCATCGCCAACAAATAGAATGACATTTTTAGCTTTAAACGTTTGCTCAGCCTGAGCTGCCGCTTCTTTTTTTGTTAATGTAGCTTCAGCGGCACTATACCAATCATTTTGTTTTTGACTGTCTGGTAACACACCTGCATTGGCCGTCGCTGACAATGCCAACGTTAAACCAATTGCAGTAGCAATTTTATTAATTTTCATCGTTACGTTCCGTTAGTACGTTATTTTAAGAATTTGAGTGCTAACTAAACTGCACTTGGATAATTAGCGCAGTAATACTAAGAACGCATTGTTACTAAAAAAGTGACTTTTCATGACGAAATGATGAAACAAAAACGACTTTAGATATAAGTAAGTATTTAGTTTTAGGGGAAATAAAAGGGTTAGGTGCTAGGGGTGAGTTACGAGTTACGAGTTACGAGTTACGAGTTACGAGTTACGAGTTACGAGTTACGAGTTACGAGGGTAAAGGCTCTAGGTTCTAGGTCAAGCCTAATTGTAAGAATGGTTCTAATTCGGCACTAAAGTGCCTCCTACGGTATTTTATTTCTGAGTAAGACACCGAACTTAACAACCCCACCGTTCTAATCTGACGTCTGATAGCTGATAGCTCTGTTTACGTTGGGTTTCGCTACGCTCTAACCAACCTACCCGAAGAATGAACAGGCCGAATGCTGAGCGAGACACCGAACTTAACAACCCCATCAGTCTAATCTGACGTCTGAAAGCTGACAGCTGATAGCTTTTCTACAGGCATTAAAAAAGGCCGCCTAGGCGACCTTTTTATAAGCTGTGAAGCTCTATCTGTTGATATTACTCAACGATAGTTGCAACAACACCAGCA
>NZ_PQCG01000006.1:0-33572 GCF_002964825.1 Pseudoalteromonas sp. T1lg122 | reverse complement strand
TAGTGAAACGAAACAGCGCCGATGATAGTGTGGCATTTGCCATGTGAAAGTAGGACATCGCCAGGCTCCAAATTAGAGAAAGCCCGATTCTAAAGAGTCGGGCTTTTTTGCGTTTAGAGCTATCCACATCACGTGCTCTATTCATTCTTCAGGTAGGTTGGGTAGAGCGCAGCGAAACCCAACGTGAGTTAGCGAGTTGCTAGTTAGCAAGGGTAAAGTTGAACTGTGGTGTTGTTAAGTACAGAGTCACCCTCAGCAACAAACCCCGTAGGAGGCACTTCAGTGCCGAATCTAGACCAGAGCAAACACATTCACGGCTAAAGCCATTCCTACGTGATGAGAAGGTTAGACATTAGATGTCAGTTGATCTACAGGGAATGTAGTACAGAGTCACCCACAGCAACAAAACCCCGTAGGAGGCACTTCAGTGCCGAATCTAGCCCTTTACAAACACATTCACGGCTAAAGCCATTCCTACGTGATGAGAAGGTTAGACATTAGATGTCAGTTGATCTAGAGGGAATGTAGTACAGAGTTATCCTCAGCAACCCCCCTGTAGGAGGCACTTCAGTGCCGAATCTAGACCAAAAAATATATTCATGGCTAAATAGTTAGCGAGTTGCTAGTTAGCAAGGGTAAAGTTGAACTGTGGTGTTGTTTAGTAGAGAGTCACCCTCAGCAACAAAACGTCGTAGGAGGCACTTTAGTGCCGAATCAGACCATAACAAACACATTCACGGCTAAATAGTTAGCGAGTTGCTAGTTAGCAAGGGTAAAGTTGAACAGTTTGGTTGTTTAGTACAGTGTCACCCTAGCAACAAAACCCCGTAGGAGGCACTTCAGTGCCGAATCTAGACCATAACAAACACATTCATAGCTAAATAGTTAGCGAGTTGCTAGTTAGCAATGGTAAAGTTGAACTGTTTGGTTGTTTAGTAGAGAGTCACCCTCAGCAACAACCCCTGTAGGAGGCACTTCAGTGCCGAATCTAGACCATAACAAACACATTCACGGCTAAAGCCATTCCTACAAGTACACTTTGCCTAGAGCCTAGAGCCTAGAGCCTAGAGCCTAGAGCCTCGAGCCTAGAACCTAGAGCCTAGAGCCAGAGCCAGAGCCAGAGCCTAGAGCCAGAGCCCCCAGCAGAGGAAGACGCAGCACCAAACACCCACACCGCGCGGCTGATCGCTGACGGCTGAAAGCTGATAGCTCTGTGTTGGGTTTCGCTACGCTTTAACCAACCTACGCCACACCTTCCAACTTTCCAGTTACTAACAAAAAAGCCCAGCCGGTTTCCCGGCTGGGCTTCTATATCTAGCAATGATGAGATTACTTAATCATACTGTAGATAAGCGCAAATACGGCTAGAGAGCCAACTGTTAATACGAACAGTGTGCTTAAGCGGTTTCTGTATTTGTGTAAGCTAGGGACCTTATATACGGCAATCATTGGCATGATGAAAAGGATCATGGCAATGATAGGGCCTGATAGCTGATCCATCATGTCTAAAATACTTGGGTTGATCACTGAGCAATACCAAATAGCAAAGAACATGATAACAGTGCCAATCTTATCGACGAGTTTAGGGTTCATATGGGCTTGCTTACTAACAAGGCCGTTGAAGCTTTCACGGGCACCTAAGAAGTGGCCTAAGAATGAAGACGTAATCGCGATAAAGGCAACTAATGGCCCTAGAGTAGCAATAAACGAGTTATCAGTGATATTGGCAAGGAATGACAAGATAGACACGTTATCAGCTTTTGCTTGTACCATTTGTTCTGTAGATAGTGACAGTACGCACGAGAATACAAACAGTAAAACAAACACAATTAATAATAAGCTGGTGCGCTTTAGAATTGCTTCTGACTTCATTTTGGCATTATTGCCGTAGTGAGCGCGCTGTACATGCACAAAGCTTGATATTGCTGCAGCATGGCTAAATGAGAATACAATGATAGGTATTGATAACCAAAGTGTTTTCATGAATCCTGAAAACTCAGGGACTGATACATCTGGCATTTGCCAGCTTGGGATCAGGTAAATAGATAAGAAGAACAAGATAGCGACGAGAGGATAAACAAGGATTGCAAAAGCACGTAACATGAGTGCTTCGCCACCTAGCATTAAACTGATCATACCGCCAACGAGCACACCAGATAACAGCACGCGTGGTGGTGATTCCATACCTAATTGATTAACGATAAAGCTATCAACAGTGTTGGTTAACCCAACTCCGTAAATAAGTAAGATAGGGAAGATAGAGAGAAAATACAGTAAAGAGATTAAGCGCCCGGCGTTAATGCCAAAGTGTTCTTCTACTACATCGGTAAAGTCTGCTTCAGGCTGTTTTGATGATAAAACAAATCGTGCTAAGCCTCTGTGAGCTAAGTAAGTCATCGGAAAGGCAAGACATGCCATGATAATTAAAGGCCAAAATCCGCCGATACCGATATTAATTGGTAAGAATAAAATCCCTGCACCGACTGCGGTGCCAAATAAACTTAATACCCATTGGGTGTCATGAAGATTCCATTTTGAGTTACTACTTGTTGTCGATGCATCAAACGGCATAGCATCTTGATGTGTGTTCATTAGCACTCCACTATTAGAATAATAATTGTCGCGCAGCATATAGAAAAGCGACTAAGAATGCATGTTTTAGCGTTGTATTTAGATAACTATGCTGTAAGGAGAGACTTACAAAGAAAGAGAACTGGGCTTATTTAGAAAGCCCAGTTGTGGTATTTATTCTGCGGCTGCAAGTGCGCGAGCTTTAATGTCTGCGGCAAATGCTAAACCTTTCTTAAAACGTGCCTCAGCTGCAGTGATTTCACTTTCATCGCCATTGGCGGCAAGCACTCCTTGCGAAAGGGCTTTATAAAGTGCGGTAATTTGTGCCTCATAGCCGGCTTCAATTGCTTTTTCAACAGTCGTCATGGTTATTCCTTTAATAGATTAAGAGAGCAAAATACTATAGGAACAAGGACTTATTGGCTAGATGATTGTGGTCATAAAGTAGGGAATATGAAATTTTGATATTTATTTTGCGATGACAGGGGAGACGCTGGGTTTCGCTACGCTCTACCCAGCCTACGATATTTAATGGAACGCTTTTAGTTCTGTATTGCCGATACGACAAAATACGGATTCAGATACTCTTCTTTACTGTTATACAGTAGTGGGCTGCCATCGAGTTTGCTAACCGTTGCGCCTGCAATTTCGGCAATCGCATGACCTGCTCCGGTATCCCACTCACAGGTTGGGCCAAGGCGTGGGTATATATCAGCACTCCCTTCGGCAACTAGACAAAGTTTTAGTGAGCTGCCCTTTGAAACCATTTCTACATCTTCAAACTGTTTTACGAATTCAGCTAGATCAGGAGAAGGGTGTGAACGGCTGCCGACAACACGGATAAGCCCTTTATTTGGTTTACGGGTTACCTTAAGTTCAATGCGCTCATCACCTTTATCTTTAAAGGCACCAATTGCTTCAGCAGCAATATACGACACACCTAATGCCGGTGCATCGACAACAGCTAATACCGGTTTCCCTTTTTCAATCAAGGCAATGTTTACTGTGAACTCGCCATTCTTTTTGATGAACTCTTTGGTGCCATCAATTGGATCGACTAACCAGTAGCGTTGCCAAGTTTGACGGATATCCCAGCTAATATCAGCGCTTTCTTCGCTTAGAATTGGTACATCAGGGGTGAGATGTTGTAAGCCATTCACAATCACTTTGTGAGCTGCTAGGTCGGCGTCGGTCACTGGGCTTTCATCAGCTTTGTACTCAACATTAAAATCCTTTTCGTAAATCCCCATTATTGCACTACCGGCTTGGCGTGCGAGGAGTAATATTTCTTCTAGCAGTTCCGTTTGATTCATGACTTAACCTATAATTTGCTGTTGTTTTAAATACGCTACCAGTTCTTGCACCGATTGGTCTAGGCTGTTTTTACTGGTATCGATTTTAATTTCTGGCGATGTAGGGATTTGATAGTCTGAGTCGATACCTGTGAAGTGCTTAATTTCACCTGCACGGGCTTTTTTATAAAGCCCTTTAGGGTCGCGTGTTTCACACACGTCGAGCGGGGTATCTAAAAATACCTCAATAAATTCACCATCCTCTACTAAGTTTCTTACCATATCGCGTTCGCTTTGGAATGGCGAAATAAATGCGGTTAATACCACAAGACCGGCATCGACCATCAGCTTTGCAGTTTCACCGACGCGGCGAATGTTTTCCACGCGGTCTTCATCAGTAAAGCCAAGATCTTTACATAAGCCATGACGCACATTGTCGCCATCAAGTAGGTAGGTGTGAACGCCTAACTGGTTTAATGCGCTTTCTAGTGCGTTTGCAACAGTGCTTTTGCCTGAACCTGAAAAACCAGTGAACCATAAAATGGTTGGCTTATGCTTTTTTTGCTCACTACGCTGTGATTTGTTAATGGCGTAATTATGCCAAACGATATTTTCATCCATTGTCTTTACTCTCGTTATTGAAATGGGAATACCAGTGGTATGAGTGTTAAAACCGTAATCGAGTAAATAATCGATAAAGGTAAGCCCATTGCAATGTAATCTTTAAGGCGGTAATTTCCCGCGCTGTAAACCATCAAGTTAGTTTGATAACCAAATGGCGAAATGAAGCTCGCTGATGCACCAAATGCGACAGCCATAATAAAAGGCAACGGTGATACATCAAAACCAACGGCGAGTGCATACGCTACCGGAAATGAAAGCGCGGCAGCAGCATTATTGGTAATGAGTTCGGTAAATAAAACCGTCATTAAAAATATTGCGATAAATGCCCCGTAAGGCCCAAAATCACCTAATACGTATAACATGGCTGATGAAATTTCACCGGCAAGGCCTGTGCCTATCATGAGTTTGGCAAGGCCAATAGCACTGCCCACCACTGCGAGTAACTCAATCGGAAAACGACGTTTTACTTCACTTAGCTTGATTGTGCCCGTTAGCATTAAACCAATAAGAAGAACGAGTAGGCCTTTCACTAAGGGAACAAGGCCAACAATACTTAACCCCAATACGGTTGCAAAACTCGCTAACACAATATTTGATTGCTTAGGCTTTAAATGGGTTTGTAAATCAAGCCCTGAAATATAAACAAACTCGCGCTTTAAATTGGGTAGCGAGTAAAACTCTTTGCCAGGGGCAAGGATCAGTGAGTCACCGGCTTGCAATTGAACTTTACCTAAGCCACCTTGTAAACGGTCATGGCCGCGACGAATAGCAATAACGGCAGCATGAAATTGTTCACGAAAGCGAATTTCTTTAATTGTTTTACCAATGTATTTTGAAGAATGGCTAACAACAACTTCAACTAGGTGCTCAACATCTTTTTCATGTTTGTCGTGCACAACTTTTAAGCCGTCAAATTGGGTGAGCAGAGGTACTGACTTTATATCACCTACAAACAGCAGTACGTCACCTTCTTTGATAACTTGTTTTGGGGTAACCGCACAAATACGCTTATCACCGCGGATTATTTCGGCTAAGAACAAGTCTTTTAGTTCACGAAGGCCATTTTCCTCAACACTTTTACCAATGAGTTTTGAGCCTGCTTCTACTTTACCTTCTAGGTAGAAGGGCACCACCTCTTGGTCGTTTTTGCCGTTATCTGGCAAATACTTGAGCATCACTAAAATTGTGATAAGGCCAACGCTCAATGCGCCTAAACCAATCAAGGTAAAATCAAAAAAACCAAGTGGCTCCATGCCCGCTTCAACGGCAAAGCCATTAACAATTAAATTTGTTGAAGTCCCTATCAGGGTGATCGTGCCACCTAAAATAGCTGTGTACGATAAAGGCAACAAAAGCTTAGACGGTGAATGTGTCGGGCTTTCTTTTATCGAGCTAATCAGTGATGCCACTACCGCAGTATTATTAGTAAATGATGACAAAAAGGCGGTTGATAAACCA
Organism: Pseudoalteromonas sp. T1lg122; assembly: GCF_002964825.1. NCBI lineage: Bacteria > Pseudomonadati > Pseudomonadota > Gammaproteobacteria > Alteromonadales > Pseudoalteromonadaceae > Pseudoalteromonas > Pseudoalteromonas sp. T1lg122. Next base: position 27,627 of record NZ_PQCG01000006.1, on the reverse strand, counting down.
AGCTTGGTCACCGAACTTGTCAGGCTACCTTTAGAAAGAGACTGAGCAAGCTTTTGCACTAACGTGGTTTTTTCTACAGCTATCGAAACGAGTACTAGTAGAATAAGGGTAATTAAAGAAGGGTTTGCATAGTTAATTAGCATATCTTCAAGACTTATCAGCCCTGCTAAATAGCTAATACCAATGGCGCCGACAAATAACCATGCAGGTTTTAGTCGGGTGCCAAAAAGGCACCCCACTAATACCAGCATAATGCCTGTTAATACCAGCTGTTGATACATGCTTTTTACTTCCTATAACAGGCGAATAGTGATTATTTAAGCTTAGTTATATCAAGCGCTTGCCAATGAGGGAAGTGCTTGCGTACTAAGGCATTAAATTCAACTTCAAAGTCGCTAAAGCTACTTTGTTGTTCTTCAGTGCTAAGTAATTGCTCAATCATACCTGCCGCAACGGTTAGGTTTGATAGGCGGTCAATTAGGATAAACGCACCTGTTTCATGGTTGTTGTGGTACTCATCAGCCAAAATTGTTTCTGTAAGCTCTAAGGTTACAATCGCAATTTCGTTAAGTTGTAATGAGTCTGCTTGACCATGCTCAAGGGTATTTACATCAATCGTGTGATCGATTTTTCTTACCACTGCCGAGGTATTTTTGCTGCCTAGCTTAAAGTTGTAGCTTTTACCTAATACAAGCGGCGCTTCATGCATCCATACTAATTTAGCTTGAATACGGTTTGTAACAGCGGCTTTTGAAGCGGCTGGTACAATCACATCGCCACGGCTGATATCAATTTCGTCGTTTAACGTTAAGGTAATTGCTTGACCTGCTTCAGCGGTATCTAGGTTACCATCGAAAGTGACAATCTCTTTAATGCTCGAGCTTTTACCCGATGGTAATACTTTCACTGCATCACCCACGCTAAGTTTGCCAGACGTTAAAGTGCCTTGGAAACCACGGAAGTCTAAGTTCGGGCGTACTACATATTGCACTGGTAAGCGGGCTTCAAACCCGTTATCAATTTCAGCCGCTGGTGAGTCTTCAAGTAACTCCAGCAGTGGCTTTTCTGTGTAATAAGGTGTGTGCTCTGAGCGTGTTACTACGTTGTCACCTTTTAGCGCTGACATCGGCACAAATTTGATATTAGTAACGTTTAGCTGCTCTGCAAACTTAAGGTAGTCGGCTTTGATTTTCTCGTATACCGTTTCATCGAAATCGACGATATCCATCTTATTGATAGCAACAACAAACTGCTTAATACCTAATGAGTCACAGATAAAGCTATGACGCTTAGTTTGTACTTGTACGCCGTAACGAGCGTCAACTAGGATAATCGCCACGTCACTAGTTGATGCGCCGGTCACCATGTTGCGTGTGTATTGCTCATGTCCTGGTGTATCAGCAATAATGAATTTACGTTTTGCTGTAGAGAAGTAACGATAAGCAACGTCAATCGTAATACCTTGCTCACGCTCAGCTTGAAGACCATCTACAAGGAGTGCTAAATCAAGCTCTTCACCGGCATTACCGACTTTTTCATTGTCTTTATGCAGGGCTGCAAGTTGGTCTTCATAAATTTGGTGGCTGTCGTGTAAAAGGCGGCCAATCAGCGTTGATTTACCGTCATCTACACTACCACAAGTCAGCATGCGTAAAAGGCTTTTGTCTTGTTGACGCGCAAGGTAGGCGTCGATGCCTAGCTCTCTTACTTCATTAATCGTGTCGTTTGTTTTAGACATTAGAAATAGCCCTCACGTTTTTTCTTTTCCATTGAACCAGCAGAGTCGTGATCAATCACGCGGCCTTCACGCTCAGAAGAGGTAGAAAGCAGCATCTCTTCAATAATTTCAGTTAAGGTTCCTGCTGTTGATTCCACAGCACCCGTTAGCGGGTAACAACCAAGAGTACGAAAACGTACCGACTTCATTTGCGGTACTTCGCCTTCTTCTAATGGCATACGCTCATCATCAACCATGATTAGCGTGCCGTTACGCTCAACGACAGGGCGTTCTTTGGCAAGGTAAAGTGGAACCATTTCAATGTTTTCTTGGTAGATATACTGCCAAATATCAAGTTCAGTCCAGTTAGATAGCGGGAATACACGAATGCTTTCACCCGGGTTAACTTGGCTGTTATATGTATTCCAAAGCTCTGGACGTTGGTTTTTTGGATCCCATCTGTGGTGTTTGTCACGGAATGAGTAAACACGCTCTTTAGCACGTGATTTCTCTTCGTCACGGCGTGCCCCACCAAACGCAGCATCAAAGCCGTATTTATCTAACGCTTGCTTTAAGCCTTGCGTTTTCATGATGTCGGTGTGCTTTGCTGAGCCGTGTACAAATGGATTGATATCAATCTCTAACCCTTCAGGGTTTTTGTGGACGATTAAATCAAAGCCATACTCTTTAGCTAGGCGGTCACGAAACTCGATCATTTCCTTAAACTTCCAGTTGGTATCAACGTGTAAAAGTGGAAATGGGATCTTTGCTGGATAAAACGCTTTACGCGCCAAGTGTAATAACACTGATGAATCTTTACCAATTGAGTAAAGCATCACCGGGTTTTCAAACTCAGCAGCAACTTCGCGCATGATTTTGATACTTTCAGCTTCTAATTGCTGAAGGTGTGTTAAAGCCATTGTTAGTCGTCCTACTAAAATGATTAAAAGTTAAATTAAGCTACGCCAGTAATTGGCTGGGCAAAGCTGCTGGTTTGCTCTGTTTGACCAAACCATGCAAGCTGATGATGCAATGATGCAACTTCGCCAATAATTAATAAGGCGGGTGAGATAATGCTATGGCGTGAAATCAAATCAGCCAGCTCACCTAATTGCCCTGTAACCACACGTTGTTCTTTACGTGTGCCGTTTTCGATAATGGCAACGGGGGTATCTGCACCGCGGCCATGTTTTAATAGTTGTGCTTGAATATGCGGTGATTTAATCACTCCCATATAAATCGCTAAGGTCTGATTTGGCTTGGCAAGAGACTGCCAATCTAATTCTTGACCATCTTTTTTACAGTGACCCGTTACAAACTGAATGGCTTGCGCATGATCTCTGTGAGTAAGTGGAATACCTGCATAAGCGCTACAACCTGCAGCAGCAGTAATACCCGGTACGATTTGGTAACGCACTTTATTCGCGGCAAGAACTTGTACTTCTTCACCACCACGACCATAAATAAACGGGTCGCCGCCTTTAATACGGCATACTTTTTTGCCTTGCTTGGCAAAATCGACCAACATCTGATTGGTATCTTCTTGCGCCACACTGTGATCGCCTAACCTTTTACCTACGCAAACTAGGTCTGCATCACGGCGTACTAAATCCATAATTTCATCAGAAACTAAGTAGTCATATACCACCACATCGGCTTGTTGCATTAACTGCAGTGCTTTTAAGGTTAATAGCTCAGGGTCACCTGGGCCTGCACCTACAACATACACTTCGCCTTCTGGTTCTGGCTTTGCATCTAACAATTGCTCTAACTGCGCTGTTGCAGCTTCGGTATTACCCGCTTGGACTTTGCTTACAACTGATGAATCAAATACGCCTTCCCAAAACTGGCGGCGGTCAGCAAAGTGTTTAAAGCGTTGTTTTACTTTGTCACGAAAGCTGCCAACTAATGTAGCGAGTGGACCTATATGTTGTGGAATAAGCGTTTCGAGTTTTTCGCGTAAACGACGTGCTAATACCGGTGCTGTGCCTGCGCTTGAAATTGCAATTGTGATTGGATCACGGTCAACAATGGATGGAAAAATAAAGCTGCACTTAGGTTGATCATCCACCACGTTAACGAAAATATTGCGTGCATTTGCAAGTTCGAACACGTCTTTGTTCACGCTTTCGATATCTGTCGCGGCGATTACCAGCATTTGCTTGTCTAAATACTGTTCTTTGAATGTATCAGTGATCAGGTTTACTTCGTTTTGCTCAGCAAGAGCAAGTAGCTCATCACAAAATTCAGGCGCGACTAGCGTTACATTGGCACGTGCTTTTAAAAATGCACGGCATTTGCGTAACGCGACATCTCCACCGCCGACTACCAACACAGGTTTGTCGTCTAATTTGGTAAAGATTGGTAAATATTGCACTTTGTTCTCACCCCTAAAACACATCAACGAAACTGCTTATTGCAGGCAAGCAGAATATAGTGCTCTAAAAAAAGTAAAAAATAATTAAAACCAAGTTTATATAACTAAAAGTTATACCAGGTGGTTTGTTTTGGCTTAAGACTTAGTTAACAAGGGATTGCGACGAGTTACAAGTAATTAAAGGGCCTTATGGTGATTAGTTATGATTTATAGCCGAATGATAAAAATTTGCTACTATAGGTCACTAATATGGCAACACAAAAATAAGAGCAATGACTAAAATACAAACAATTGCTGCCCAAGCGGTGGCGCTGATGGACTTAACAACACTAAATGACAGCGACACAACAGAAACCATTAATAACTTGGTTGCTAGTATTGAGCCTAAGTTAGGCATTCCTGCAGCGGTTTGTGTATATAGCCAGTTTGTCAGTGACGCTAAACTGGCACTCGCTGAGCGTGAATTACAGCAAGTCAAAGTGGCTACCGTCACTAACTTTCCTGGTGGGGATGAGCCTTTAGAGGAAGTGCTAAATGAAACCTTGTTTGCCATTGAACGCGGTGCTGATGAAATTGATTTAGTGATCCCCTATAAAGCACTAATCGCCGGTGATGAGCGCAAAGTTTTAGAGTATGTCAAAGCGTCAAAAGAGGCATGTGGCAGCCAAGCGCAACTTAAAGTTATTATCGAAAGTGGCGAATTAAGCGATGATCTCATTGCAACAGCAACTAAGCTGGCAATTGATGGTGGCGCTGATTTTGTTAAAACCAGTACCGGTAAAGTGGCTGTCAATGCAACGCTAGCTGCAACTGACATCATGTTAAATACCATAAAAGCGAGTGGTAAAAAAGTCGGTTTTAAAGCGGCAGGCGGGGTCAGAACAGTTACTGATGCTGCTGAGTATTTAGCCCTCGCGGAATCAATTATGGGTGAAGCGTACTTACAACCCGAGCTATTTCGTTTTGGCGCTTCTGGGTTATTAAAAGATGTGTATGCAACATTAAATGAATCGTGAAAGTGAACAAGAGAAAATAGCGCTCGAGCATGGCGCAGCAAAGCTGTTTTTACGCTGTTACGAAAAGCAGTTTGGCGTAAGCATGCGTAATATTTGGCATAACACGCCGAGTAAACCAGACGTGAGTTGTTATAAAGGTGATGAACGGCTCGATATTGAAGTCGCGCATTTATATGCCAGTGAAACAGAAGCAATGGCGGTGTTAGGTCGGCCTCTGTCTATCTCAATGCAACGCGATCTCGCTGAAATGGCTTTAGCACCGAGTAACGAACGTTTGCACTGTGCTTTGCATCGCTTGCTGGCACAAAAAGCCAAAAAACATTACGAGTCTACGCAGCCTTGGTTATTAATTCGCAATGCCAGTACTATATGGCATCTCGATGATTTTAAGTCAGTACTTACTCACCTTGATGTGCCTAAGCACCATCCATTTCAACAAATTTGGTTGTTATGTGATTTTTATCGTGGTGAGTTATTACAAATTTTATAATGGAATGAGATAACAACAATGAAATTTAAACGTTCAGGGACGCAAACACTTCTATCGAGTGTTTTTCCAAGTTTAGCATTAGCAGGGTTAGTTGCTGTATCGCTCACTGCGTGTACTAACCCAAGTACACCCGCGGGTGAAGAAGGTTACGTATTTGAAAAGCCGCGCGTGTTTGGCGAAGGTGGTTATCAAGGCACTATGATTGGCCCAGCTAACTACGGCATGTCACTGTGGCGCAATCAAGTAATTAATATTGATATGCGCCCGAACACGTATACTGAAACATTTAAGATTTTAGCTAACGATGACTTAAATATTAGTTTTGATTTTCATGCGGTCATTTCAATAGAAAGCGGCTCTGTCAGAGCGGTGGTTGAGCAATACGGTGGTGAAGATTGGTATCCGCGATTTGTTCGTGAAACATTTAGAACTTATGTGCGTGATATTGTTCAGCAATACGATAGCGGCGTGTTAAAAACCAATCGCGAGAAAATAGCTGCAGAAGTAACAGCCCGATTAAAAGCGTATTTAGAACCAACGCCATTTAAGCTCGCCAATGTCGTAGTGGGAAATATTAACTATCCGGCTATCGTTGCTAATGCTGTTGAGAAAAAATTAGCAGCACAACAATTACTGTCTGAAAAAGAAACGCAAAAAGAAATTGCACGAAAAGATGCTGAGATCCGTGTAGAAGAAGCGAAAGGTATTGCACAGGCGCAAAAAATTATTAATGCCACTTTGACGCCAAACTATCTACAACATGAAGCTATTAATGCGCAGTTAAAGATGGCTGAGTCACCTAACCATACAACTGTTTATATTCCTGTTGGTAACAATGGTGTACCACTGGTGAAAGGCACAAACTAAGATTTTCAACAGCCAGTGCTAGCACTGGCTGTTAGTTTGCTTAGTTAAATTTAAACATACTGCCAAAGCTTTCTAAACTTGATTTGTTTGTTTTGGCAATACACCCTGAATCATCAAGAGATTTTTTGGTCGTCTCATCAGCAAGACCTGTCACTTTGAGCTTATTTTCTTGCTGATACTCAGTGAGCGCAAGCACCGTTGCTTCATCGTACTCTACGTCTTCTACTTCATATTCTTCGTAGTGAGGCTGCCTTTTCAAATAACCCAAACAAACCAAGTTCAGTCGTGACATCGCTAAGTCTGTTTTTTCATAGTAAGGCATTCTGTGATTTGGAACGCTAACCGATGCGACTGGGGCTTTAGCAGGAGCGGCAGCTGCGGTTACTTTTAGTGGTGCAGGGGCTGTATGGCCTGCAGCAATGGTGTTGTCGCTATTATAGCGATAATAAGTTGTTGGCACTTTTGATTCTAAAAACTCAACGGCTTTTACGATCACTTCACGCAGTGCTTTTTCTTTTGGCGTGTTTGACCAGCTACTTAAGTTACCACCAACAAGTGCACCACCAAAATTGGTAGCAGCTGATGTAAAGTCAAAATCTTTGCTGCCACCTTCAACGCTGGTAGCGGCGAGAATACGAGAAGTTCGCGTGTCGATTAAGCGTAAATCTATTGCCATGTGGGAACTTGAAAAGCCCGCCGATACAGAGCTAAATACATCGCCGATAAATCCGCCGCTGCCGACACGAGTACCTGAGTTGTCATCATCGAACTCTGTGACTGCGGCAACCACAACAATTTCGGCTCCCTCTATTTCACCATACGCAGCACCTGATGCTGCACTCACGCGGCCTGATACAGCAAGGTCTTGTTCTGATAATACAGCATCGAGTGCTTGTCGCTCTAAAACAATAAAGCGATTGGTACTGACTAATGCGGTTGTGAGTTGATCAGCCATCCCTTCACCAATTTCTTTACGCCACCAATGCGAATCATTGGATTTGTCAGTAAAGCGGGCAACAGCGATACGAGCTTTAGGGCCATTGTATTGTTGCTTGGCAACTTCGTTTATATCAGGGCTGTTGTTATTGCTGGTGGTTGTCGAAGTACTCTGGCATGCAGTCAGTGCCGCAGCAAGTAACGTAATCGAAATCGCTTTGTGTGTTTTGGTGAGCATATGACTTTCCTTAACTTATATCTCATGCAGTAAATAACGCCGCACTATGGGCTTTGTTGTTATTGGTGTTTGTATGGATAAGCTATAAAAATCAGTATTTTATTAATAGCACTCAGGCGAAAACTTTATTCACTGATGCGAAATTCGGCATATTTTTGATGTTTTTCTCGATACTGTTTTGGTGATAAGCCAACATAGTTCTTAAAGCTTCGGGCAAAATAGCTTTGCGAGCTAAATCCGGTTTGTTCTGCGATTTGACCAATTGCTAACGCGCTATCGATTAGCTGTTTTTTTGCAAACTCTAAGCGAGTATTGCGCAAATAATCAGAAGGCGTTTGTGAGTACAATGCTTTCATTTTTAGTTGCAGCGCACGGGGACTTAAACATAGCGCAGAGGCTAGCTGCTCAACCGAGAAGCTTTCATCTTGGTAGTGTGCTTGTACTGTCTGCTTAAGCTTTTCAGTGAAGGAATAATCTTTATTTTGTACTGTTACAGCGGCTGTATCACTATTCAGAGGAGCTGCCAGTTGTGCTGTTAGGTGCTGGTTTAAAATTTGTCTCAGATTAAGCAGTCCTTTTACTCTGCTCATCAGTAAAGTGGGTTCAAAAGGCTTACTTAAAAAGTCATCAGCCAATAAATCCAGCCCTTTTAAGCGACTGTGGGTGTCCGCTTTAGCAGAAAGTAATAATACTGGAATGTGGCTGGTGGCCGGGTTTGCTCGAAGGGCTGCTAACAGTTGATAACCATCCATATTCGGCATCATCACATCACTGATAATGAGGTCAGGCAGGTCTGTCTGGCAAAGGTCGAGAGCTTGCTGGCCATCAGTTGCACACATGCAGTTAAACTCAGTATAAAACAAACAAAGGAGTAGTTCAGCCATTTCCTGATTGTCTTCAACAATTAGCAGTGTTGGTTGTGAGGTATGAACTTGCATAGCGCTATTTGCTTGATTATCAGCACGTTCAATCATAGGTAATGACACAGTAAAGCAGCTACCTTCAGCAAACTTACTGCTTACTCTGATAGAGCCACCGTATTGTTCAACGAGCTGTTTTACTAAGCTTAGGCCGATACCACTACCTGGTTCAGATGATGCTACGCGGGTAAAACGCTGAAAAACCGACTGCTGATGCTCACTGGCAATACCCACACCGGTATCCGTAATTTTAAACTGTAGCGCTTGTTGCACTTCACTAAGGTGAATAGCGACTGTGCCACCTGCAGGGGTGTACTTAAGTGCATTGCTTATCAGGTTACTAAAAATCGAGTGAGCATGCTCAGGTGCAAGGTTTATCTTAAAGGCTTTAGAAGTGCTGTCAGTAAAGCTAAATTGCAGCTGTTTTTGCTCAAACAGAGGTCTGAAATCCGCGACCAAATCTGTTAAAAATGGCGTAATAGTATAAGGGCTGACAGTGTAAATTGCCGTGCTTGGGCGTTGACTCAATTGTAAAAGTTGATTGATGAGCTCAAGTAAGCGTTGGCAGTTTCGTTTGATACTCGCTAATTGCGTTCGAGCTTTTGGATCGGCATTGCTTCGCTGCAACTGACTGATCGGAGCAAGTATTAAGCTAAGTGGTGTTTTGAGTTCGTGGCTAATGTTATCTAAAAATTGATCTTTTAATTTGTTTAGCTCAATTTCGGTTTGCTTCTCTTGCTCTGCTAGTTTGCGCTTGTACAAGGCATTTAACACAAGCCAAGTCAGTGCTAAAGCAAACACGAAGTAAATACTGTAGGCTAATTTCGTTTGCCACCAAGGAGGCACAACTGTAAGCGCTAATAGCTGTGTACTGTCACTCCATTGCCCATATTGATCTTTTGCTTTTAGCAATAACTGGTAGTGACCAGCAGGCAGCTGCGGATAGTTTATTTGTCTAAGGGATGCATCGGTATATAAAAATTGCTCATCAAAACCAGCCAGCTTGTAGCCATATTGGTAATGTTTTGGAGTCGCGCCATTTTTTAAGGCGCTAAATTTAAAGCCGATAACCCCAGCTGACTTGGCAAACGAGAATGTCTGAGTTGCACTTGCAAGCGTATTGGTTTGTTTATCAAAATGATTACTTTTAATCGCTCGGTTATTAAGTAATAACTCAGTTAACACTGGAGTAGGGGGAGTGTGCGTTAAGTTTAGTTGCTCGGGGTAAAAATGATTGTAGCCATTAATACCACCAAAAAATAATTCGCCATCGTCTGCTTGATAGCTCGCACCCAGTATAAATGATTGATGCTGAATACCGTCTTCTGGTAGAAACTGCTGCATTTGCTGCGTACTGGGGTTATAGCGAGTGAGTCCGCCATTGGTTGCTAACCAAAGCATGCCTTGTTTATCGGCAAGAATGTCAAAAATATTGTCGTTAGCTAAACCTTGCTGTTCAGTAATCTGTTTCACTGTGAGGCTATGCGTGTTGACTTGATTTAAGCCTTGCATGGTGCCAACCCAAATATGATCGCCACTCAGCAACAAAGAGGTGACCATATTATGGCTAAGCCCAGCCTCGTCTGAGCCTTGTTCATCGACTAAAGTAAATTGCTCCGTATCGATATCCAGTTTATTGAGCCCAGCCCGAGTGCCAATCCACAGTGCATGCTCTTCATTATCATAAGCCAAAGTAAATACAGTGTTGTTGGCAAGGCTATTTTGCGTGTCACTGTGCTTATAATGAGTCACTTTGGCAGAGGCTGGTTCAAAGCGGGTTAAGCCCTGGTTACTGCCAAGCCAAAGCGCACCTGTTTTATCGCTGGTAATTGCGTAAACACGGTCACTCGCTAGCTGGTGGCTTTGCATGGTAAAAACTGCAAATTCATCAAGACCATCTTGATACTTTATTAACCCGCCTCCGTAGGTACCTATCCACAACTGCTGGTTAGCGTCTTCATGAAGGGCAAATATATTGTTATTTGGCAGTGCGTTTTTAAAGTGCTGGTAACCCGACGTTGTTTTGCGATTGAGTCCATCACGGGTACCAATCCACACCTCCCCATTGGCTCTTTTAATGATTGAGCGAACAAAGTTATGACTTAACGAATTTGCTTGAAAGGTTTTTAATTGATGAGAGAACTGCTGTTGTTTAGGATCATAGCGGTGCACACCATAGCCATCTGTACCTAGCCAAATAATACCTTGAGAGTCTTGATTAAGAGATAGAAGGTAGTCGCTGCTTAAGCCGTTGGGGTCTTGCTTGTCGTGGCGGTAATGGCTGTGTTCGCCATGTAGATCAGCCCCCGCTGGGAAAAAGTAGAGTCCTTGCCCATAACTTGTAAGCCAGAGGTTTTGCTGTTGGTCAATAAGGCTGTCTGTTATCCAGGCACCATTAAACTGTTCGATTTGCTCACTACTTTGCGTAGCTAAATTTAATAGATAAAGACCTTGTTTAGCCCCAATGATCAGCTTCTCATTATTTAGTAACTTGAGATGCCAGAGCGGTGCAGAGATCTGAGCATGCTGAGTAAATTGCTCAGTGATTGGGTCAAATGAAATAAGTCCTTTATCCGTGGCAAGCCAAATGAATTCTTTCGTAATGGCAATGTCTCGCACCAGTGGCTGCGCTGATTTATAGTGAAAGTGTTTAAAGCGGTTATTTGATACATCAAAACGCGTTAACTTACCGTTTTCGTGACCAAGCCACAGAACATCGTCTTTAGCTATCGCCATAGACCAAATTTTATCTTCATTTAGGCTGACGTCATGGCGTGTAGAGAACACCTCAAACTGGCCCGTTTTAGGGTTAAGTCTATTAAGCCCTTTGCTTGCAGTCGAAAACCACAACTGGTTTTTGCTATCTTTAACACAGCCGGTGATCCAGTTCCCTGAAATGCTTTTATCATCGCTGTTAGCTTTGAAACGCTTAAACTCATAACCATCAAAGCGGTTTAAGCCTCCTTGTGTAGCAAACCATAAAAACCCTTGCTGGTCGGTGATACTGCACGTAATAGAATTTTGACTGAGCCCTTGCTGACTACTGAATGTACTCAGATGTAAAGAGCGAGCAGCAGTGCTTAGACTCAACAACAGAAAGAGACTATAAAAGACGAAGTAAATAGGGTTTTTTAACGACTTCACACTGATCCATGTGGGTTTGTTGTTCCTTTAATCGGGTTATAATAAACTGCTTTTTAATCAATGTTAATATTGATTTTTAAACGAACTGATGAGATTTTAACTAATGGGTATCTTTTACTCTTGTGTTAATGAATTGCGTAAGTATAATAGGCATCCACTTTGCAGGGGCGTAGTTCCAATTGGTAGAACAGCGGTCTCCAAAACCGACGGTTGGGAGTTCGAATCTCTCCGCCCCTGCCACTTTTTACACAATGTGTGTTAAGTCTGAAATTAAAAATCGGTTTAAACTAGTCAGTTTTTAAGTTTAGATTTTAATGGATTAACCCTGCCAGAGCGCAGGGTTGTTGTGTCTGTAGTTAAGGTAAAAATATTATGAGCACGAATGTAGAAACACCATCAAGTGCGATGGATTCAGTAAAGTGGATTGTAGCAATTGCGCTACTAGCAGGCGCAGTCGTTGGTAACCACATGTATGCAGACCAATCTGTATTATTACGTGCTATTGGTGTAGTGGTTGCTGTAGCAGCTGGTTTAGGCATTGCCTCACTAACTGAAAAAGGTCGTACTTTCCTTGCGTTTGCAAAAGAGTCTCGCATCGAAGTACGTAAAGTTGTGTGGCCAACTCGCCAAGAAACAACACATACGACATTAATTGTAATGGTTGCAACTGTGATTATGGCACTTATCCTTTGGGGATTAGATGGCATTTTATTCCGCGCAGTAGGCTTTTTAACTGGATTGGAGATCTAATCCCATGTCGGATGAGAAGAACGAAAAGAAACTACGTTGGTACGTAGTACAAGCTTTCTCTGGTTACGAGAAGCGTGTAGCACAAACTATTCTTGAGCACATCAAGATCGAAGGTTTGGAAGATAGTTTTGGTGAAGTATTAGTACCAACTGAAGAAGTGGTTGAGATGCGCGCTGGTCAAAAGCGTAAATCTGAGCGTAAATTCTTCCCAGGTTACGTACTAGTTCAAATGGACATGAACGATGCAAGCTGGCACTTAGTTAATAGCACTGCACGTGTTATGGGCTTCATTGGTGGTACGTCTGATCGTCCAGCGCCAATTAGCCAAAAAGAAGCTGACCGCATCTTAAATCGTTTACAAGAGAACGCTGAAGCACCTAAGCCGGCTACATTATTCGAGCCAGGTGAAGTTGTACGTGTTATCGATGGTCCATTTGCTGACTTCAGCGGTGTTGTTGAAGAAGTGGATTACGAGAAGAGCCGCGTGAAAGTGTCTGTTCTTATCTTCGGTCGTTCAACGCCAGTTGACCTTGAATTTGGTCAAGTTGAACAAGACAAGTAAGTAAAAAATTAAAGCTGCCAAAATTGATTAATATTTTGGCAATACGCTTGAAAAAGGCCGCTGATTAACTTATAATCAGCGGCCTTTTTGTGTTAGGGCAAGTTGCTACTTGTTTTATCACTAAAAAGTGAGAACCAATTTTTAAACTGGGAAGCCGTTAGAGTACGCGTCCTCGCGCGCACAAGGCTATGACCCACCAAATGAGGTATTTATTATGGCTAAAAAAGTTGAAGCTATTATCAAGCTACAAGTTGCCGCTGGTATGGCTAACCCTAGTCCTCCAGTAGGTCCAGCACTAGGTCAACACGGTGTAAACATCATGGAATTCTGTAAAGCGTTCAACGCACGTACAGAATCTATCGAAAAAGGCGCTCCAGTTCCTGTAGTGATCTCTGTTTACGGTGACCGTTCTTTCACGTTCGAAATGAAAACTCCACCGGCTGCTTACTTACTTAAGAAAGCTGCAGGCATCAAATCAGGTTCTGGCCGTCCTAACACTGAAAAAGTGGGTACAGTTACACGTGCTCAACTTGAAGAAATCGTTGAGACAAAACGACCTGACCTTACAGCAGCTGATATGGAAGCTGCAGTTCGCACTATCGCAGGTTCTGCGCGTGCGATGGGCTTGAACGTAGAGGACTAAGATAATGGCAAAATTAACTAAACGTATGCGTACAATCCGCGAAAAAGTGGATGCGACTAAAGATTACGAAATCAACGAAGCAGTTGCTCTTTTAAAAGAGTTAGCGACAGCTAAATTCGTAGAAAGTGTTGACGTTGCTGTTAACCTTGGTATCGATGCTCGTAAATCTGACCAAAACGTTCGTGGTGCAACTGTACTACCTAACGGTACTGGTCGTGAAGTTCGTGTTGCTGTATTCACACAAGGCGCTAACGCAGAAGCTGCGAAAGAAGCTGGTGCTGAATTAGTGGGCATGGAAGATCTTGCTGAACTAGTTAAGAAAGGCGAGATGAACTTTGACGTTGTTGTTGCATCTCCAGACGCTATGCGTGTTGTTGGTCAACTAGGTCAAATCTTAGGTCCACGTGGTCTAATGCCAAACCCTAAAACTGGTACTGTAACACCTAACGTTGCAGAAGCAGTTAAAAACGCGAAAGCAGGTCAAGTTCGTTACCGTAACGACAAGAACGGTATCATCCATACTACTATCGGTAAGGTTGATTTCACTGCTGAGCAACTTCAACAAAACCTTGAAGCTCTTATTGTTGCGCTTAAGAAGGCTAAACCTTCACAAGCTAAAGGTACTTTCGTGAAGAAAGTAACTATCTCTACAACAATGGGCGCAGGTGTTGCTGTTGACCAAAACTCTTTAAGCACGAACGTAGCTTAATTAAGAGTTTACATGGCGTGAAATTTGAACTATAATTTTGCGCCATTTTGTTGAGAAAGTTAATTTCAAAACAAGTAAAGAATTCGGGTTGAAGCCCATAATTTCGTAATGCCTTCGGGTAAAAACGATAAATTGGGCTTCCGTCCAAGACCGTAGGTGGTTTCGGCCTTAATAAGTTTTTTACCTACGTAGACGGTGTGAATCCCCAGATAGATTTTTCCTAATCTTCTGGCTCTCGCCGTAAAAAGCATCTCCATCATTGATGGGGAAGAGTAGAACCGGGAAGCCAATATCGGCAACCCATTAAACCAGGAGTAACACCCATGGCTTTAAATCTTCAAGGCAAAAAAGCAATTGTTGCTGAAGTCAACGAAGCAGCCACTGGTGCTCTTTCTGCAGTTGTTGCAGATTCTCGTGGTGTAACAGTTGGTGCTATCACTGCCCTTCGTAAAGAAGCTCGTGAAGCTGGTGTATGGATGAAAGTTGTTCGTAACACTCTAGCTAAACGTGCTGTTGAAGGTACAGATTTTGAGTGCCTATCTGATTCATTTGTTGGTCCAAGCTTAATCGCTTTCTCTTCAGAGCACCCAGGTGCTGCTGCGCGTATTTTTAAAGAATTCGCGAAGAAGAACGAGAAATTCGAAGTTAAGACGGCTGCATTTGAAGGTAACGTAGTAGACGCAGCTATGCTAGCAACTCTACCTACTTACGACGAAGCTGTTGCACGCTTAATGAGCGCTATGAAAGAAGCGTCTGCAGGTAAATTGTGTAAAACAATTGAAGCAGTACGTGTACAGAAAGAAGAGCAAGCTGCTTAATTTTAAGCTGTTTTTTTGTTCACTTTCGGTGTAATATTTTTTTTGGACTAAAATTAGTCCGTAATAATTAGGAAATTTGTAATGTCTGTAACTAAAGACCAAATCCTTGATGCTATTGCTGAAATGTCAGTAATGGACGTTGTTGCTCTAGTTGAAGCAATGGAAGAAAAATTCGGCGTAACTGCAGCTGCTGCTGTTGTTGCTGGTCCAGCTGCTGAAGCTGCTGAAGAGAAGACTGAGTTCGACGTAATCCTTGCTGGCGCTGGCGCTAACAAGGTTGCAGCTATCAAAGCTGTACGTGGCGCAACTGGTCTTGGCCTTAAAGAAGCTAAAGCACTTGTTGAATCAGCTCCTGCACCTATCAAAGAAGGTGTATCTAAAGAAGAAGCTGAAGCACTTAAGAAAGAGCTTGAAGAAGCTGGTGCTCAAGTTGAGATCAAGTAATCTAGCTTACGCTAGGTTCGCTGCCTGAGAAATCAGGCAAGGGCTGGTGATTATTTAATCACCGGCCTTTTTGCGCTATAGAGCGATGCATTCCTGTAGCGCAAATAAAATCTAATTTTCTCTTTACTTTCAAGTTGTTATCGAAATCGGTATTGAAAGTGGCAGAGCAAAATAGAACAACAATTTAATGTTGTACATCTTGGCATAGATGCCAGTTAAGTCTGTTCTTACTAGAACAGGTCGGGTCAAAGATCAGCAAGCTGAGGAACCCCATGGCTTACTCTTATTCTGAAAAGAAACGTATCCGTAAGGATTTTGGTAAACGTCCACAAGTTTTGGATATACCTTTCTTACTGTCAACGCAGTTAGAATCGTTTAAAAAATTCTTAGTCCCTGACGCTGATGGCGATCACGGTTTGGAAGCTGCTTTCCGTTCTGTGTTTCCGATCAAAAGCTACTCGGGAAATTCTGAGCTTCAATACGTAAGTTATCGTATTGGTGAGCCAGTATTCGATGTAAAAGAATGTCAAATTCGCGGTGTGACTTATTCTGCTCCACTTCGCGTAAAATTGCGTCTTGTGGTGATGGATAAAGAAGCACCAGGCACAGTTAAAGACATTAAAGAGCAAGAAGTTTACATGGGCGAAATTCCGCTCATGACTGATACCGGTACCTTTGTAATCAATGGTACAGAGCGTGTTATCGTTTCTCAGCTACACCGTAGCCCTGGTGTATTCTTTGATAACGACCGCGGTAAAACTCACTCGTCAGGTAAAGTACTTTATAACGCGCGTGTAATTCCTTACCGTGGTTCATGGTTAGACTTCGAGTTTGATGCAAAAGATAACCTATATGTACGTATTGACCGTCGTCGTAAATTACCGGCGTCTATCATCTTACGTGCACTAGAGTTCTCTACAGAAGAAATCCTAGATATCTTCTTCGATACTACTGCGTTTGAAGTAACTGACGGTAAAGTTCTTATGGAACTTGTACCTTCACGTTTACGTGGTGAAACTGCCGCTTTTGATATCAAGAGCGATGACGGTGAAGTCCTTGTTGAAGCGGGTCGTCGTATTACTGCGCGTCACATCAAGAACATCGAGAAAAAAGGTATTAACCAATTAGAAGTACCACATGAGTACATCATTGGTCGTGTTGTAGCTAGAAACTACGTTGACGAGTCAACGGGTGAGATCATCGCAAACGCGAATGATGAGCTATCACTTGAGCTAATGGCTGAATTGGTTAAAGCAGGTCACACTAAGATTGATACATTATATATCAACGAAGTGGACAGCGGCGCCTACATGTCAGATACATTACGTATCGACACAACAAGCAACCGTTTAGAAGCATTAGTAGAAATTTATCGCATGATGCGCCCAGGCGAGCCACCGACGAAAGACGCGGCTGAAGCCTTATTTGATAACTTGTTCTTCTCTGATGAGCGTTACGATTTATCAACAGTTGGTCGTATGAAGTTCAATAGCCGTGTAGGTTATGACTCAGATACAGGCCCAGGCACATTATCGAAAGAAGACATCGTAGCTGTTATGAAAGTGCTTATCGCTATTCGTAACGGTGTTGGCGATGTTGATGATATCGACCACTTAGGCAACCGTCGTATCCGTAGTGTTGGCGAAATGGCTGAGAACCAATTCCGCGTTGGTCTAGTACGTGTAGAACGTGCTGTACGTGAGCGTTTAAGCTTAGGTGACCTTGACGCTGTAATGCCACAAGATCTTATTAACGCTAAGCCTATTTCGGCAGCGGTTAAAGAGTTCTTCGGTTCATCTCAGTTATCACAGTTCATGGACCAAAATAACCCGCTTTCAGAAGTAACGCACAAGCGTCGTATTTCTGCATTAGGTCCGGGTGGTTTAACACGTGAACGCGCTGGCTTCGAGGTTCGAGACGTTCACGTAACTCACTATGGTCGTGTATGTCCAATCGAAACGCCTGAGGGTCCAAACATCGGTCTAATTAACTCATTGTCTACGTACGCACGTACAAACGACTATGGTTTCTTAGAAACACCTTACCGCAAAGTGGTAAACGGTGTAGTAACTGATGAAGTAGATTACCTATCAGCTATTGAAGAAGGTCAGTTCGTAATCGCACAGGCGAACACGAATCTAGACGAAAACAATGAGTTTGTTGATGAACTAATTCCATGTCGTCACAAAGGTGAATCAACCTTTATGGGCAAAATGGACCAACAATATATGGACGTATCACCACAGCAGGTGATCTCTGTAGCGGCAGCACTTATCCCGTTCCTAGAACACGATGATGCTAACCGTGCATTGATGGGTTCAAACATGCAACGTCAAGCAGTACCAACACTAATCGCGGATAAACCGCTTGTAGGTACAGGTATCGAGCTTACACTAGCAAAAGATTCTGGTGTAACTATCGTTGCTAAGCGTGGCGGTGAAGTAATGTATGCCGATGCGAGCCGCATCGTTGTTAATGTAAATGAAGAAGAGCGCATCCCTGGTGAAGCGGGCATCGATATTTACAACTTAACTAAATACACACGCTCAAACCAAAATACATGTATTAACCAAAAACCAACTTGTATGGTTGGTGAGCCGGTAACACGTGGTGACGTATTAGCAGATGGTCCTTCGACTGACCTTGGTGACTTAGCACTTGGTCAAAACCTTCGCGTGGCATTCATGCCATGGAACGGTTATAACTTCGAGGATTCAATCCTATTATCAGAGCGCGTAGTTCAAGAAGATCGTCTAACGACTATCCACATTCAAGAGCTACAATGTATCGCACGTGATACTAAATTAGGTCCAGAAGAGATCACAGCAGATATCCCTAACGTTGGTGAATCTGCACTAGGCAAGCTTGATGAATCAGGCGTTGTTTATATCGGTGCTGAAGTTAAAGGCGGCGATATCCTAGTAGGTAAAGTGACTCCGAAAGGCGAAACGCAATTAACACCAGAAGAAAAGCTACTACGTGCTATCTTCGGTGAGAAAGCGTCAGACGTTAAAGACAGCTCTTTACGTGTACCAAACTCTGTAACTGGTACTGTAATCGACGTACAAGTTTTCACCCGTGACGGTGTTGAAAAAGATAAGCGTGCGTTAGAAGTTGAAGACATGCAGCTTCGCGAAGCGAAGAAAGACTTCAACGAAGAGTTCCGTATCTTAGAAGCAGGCGTATTAGAGCGTGCTCGTAAGTTACTTGTTGACGCTGGTCTGAACGCTGACTCAGTTGCAGCATTAAATGCTGACAAGCTACTTACTCAAAGCCTTGCTGAAGAAGACAAGCAAGCTGAGCTTGAGCAACTAGCAGCTCAGTACGATGAGCTTAAAGCTGAATACGATAAGAAGTTTGAAAACAAACGTCGTAAGATCACTCAAGGTGATGACTTAGCACCAGGCGTACTTAAGATTGTTAAAGTATACCTAGCTGTTAAACGTCGTATCCAACCGGGTGATAAGATGGCGGGTCGTCACGGTAACAAAGGTGTTATCTCGACTATCGTACCAGTAGAAGATATGCCATACGATGACAAAGGTCGTACGGTAGACATCGTTCTGAACCCGCTAGGTGTACCATCACGTATGAACATCGGTCAGATCCTAGAAACACACATGGGTCTTGCTGCACGTGGTGTGGGTGAGCGCTTAGAAGAAATGATGAAAGAGCAGCGTGAACTGCACGAAATCCGTAGCTTCGTTAAGAAAGTTTACGAATTAGGTGATTGTCGTCAGAAAGTCGATATCGACTCATTCTCTGATGATGAAGTTCGTCGCTTAGCTGAAAACTTGAAAGGTGGTTTACCGATCGCAACTCCTGCCTTTGATGGTGCTCGTGAAAGCGAAATCAAAGACTTACTAGAGCTTGGTGGTTATCCAAGAAGCGGTCAAGTTACACTTTATGATGGCCGTACTGGCGATCAGTTTGAACGTCAAGTAACTGTTGGTTACATGTACATGCTGAAACTTAACCACTTGGTTGATGACAAGATGCACGCACGTTCAACTGGTTCTTACAGCCTTGTTACTCAGCAGCCGCTGGGTGGTAAAGCTCAGTTCGGTGGCCAGCGTTTCGGTGAGATGGAGGTGTGGGCACTAGAAGCTTACGGTGCTGCATATACTCTACAAGAAATGCTAACAGTGAAATCGGATGACGTGAACGGTCGTACTAAGATGTATAAGAACATCGTAGATGGTAACCATAAGATGGAACCAGGTATGCCAGAATCGTTCAACGTATTGTTGAAAGAAATCCGCTCACTGGGTATCAACATCGAGTTGGAAGAAAATTAAGCCATTTAGGTGCGGCGTAAGCCGCACCTGTTAGGCCGAATAGAATGTAGGGGCGATTGGTTCGCCCTCAAGATTAACCTCCGACAGGAGAGCTAAGGTGAAAGACTTACTTAAGTTTCTGAAGCAACAAAATAAGACCGAAGAATTCGATGCAATTCGCATTGGTCTTGCTTCGCCAGATATGGTTCGTTCATGGTCATACGGTGAAGTAAAGAAACCTGAGACAATCAACTACCGTACTTTCAAGCCTGAGCGCGACGGCTTATTCTGTGCCCGTATCTTCGGCCCAGTGAAAGATTATGAGTGTTTATGTGGTAAATATAAGCGCCTTAAGCACCGTGGTGTTATTTGTGAAAAGTGTGGCGTTGAAGTAACGCTTACTAAAGTGCGTCGTGACCGTATGGGTCACATTGAGCTTGCGAGCCCAGTTGCGCACATTTGGTTCTTAAAATCATTACCGTCACGTATCGGCTTAATGCTAGACATGACACTTCGTGACATCGAGCGCGTACTTTACTTCGAATCATTCGTTGTAACTGAGCCTGGTATGACAACGCTTGAGCGTGGTCAACTTTTAGGTGAAGAAGAGTACCTAGATGCACTAGAAGAGCACGGTGATGAGTTTGAAGCGAAGATGGGTGCGGAAGCAGTTTTAGACTTGCTTCGTGAACTTGATCTTGGCCAATTAATTGCTGAAATGCGTGAAGAGTTACCAACAATTAACTCTGAAACTAAGCGTAAGAAGATCACTAAACGTCTTAAATTAATGGAATCTTTCCACCAATCAGGTAACAACCCTGAGTGGATGATCATGACAGTACTTCCTGTACTTCCGCCTGATCTACGTCCATTAGTACCACTAGACGGTGGTCGTTTTGCGACTTCTGATCTGAATGACCTTTACCGTCGTGTTATTAACCGTAATAACCGTCTTAAGCGTCTATTAGATCTAGCAGCACCAGACATTATCGTACGCAACGAAAAACGTATGTTACAAGAAGCGGTAGATGCGCTACTTGATAACGGTCGTCGCGGTCGTGCGATCACAGGTTCTAACAAACGTCCTCTTAAATCGCTTGCTGATATGATCAAAGGTAAGCAAGGTCGTTTCCGTCAGAACTTACTTGGTAAACGTGTAGATTACTCAGGCCGTTCTGTAATCACAGTAGGTCCTACGCTTAAACTACACCAGTGTGGTCTTCCTAAGAAGATGGCACTTGAGCTATTCAAACCATTTATCTACGGCAAACTAGAGCGTCGCGGCATGGCTACGACTATCAAAGCTGCGAAGAAGATGGTTGAGCGTGAAGTAGCAGAAGTATGGGATGTATTAGACGAAGTAATTCGTGAACATCCAGTATTACTTAACCGTGCACCAACACTTCACCGTTTGGGTATCCAAGCGTTCGAGCCTGTGCTTATCGAAGGTAAAGCGATCCATTTACACCCATTAGTTTGTGCGGCGTACAACGCTGACTTCGATGGTGACCAAATGGCGGTACACGTACCGTTAACGCTTGAAGCACAGTTAGAAGCACGTGCTCTAATGATGTCTACTAACAACATCCTATCTCCAGCGAATGGTGAGCCAATCATCGTTCCTTCACAGGACGTTGTATTAGGTCTTTACTACATGACTCGTGATCGCATCAATGCGAAAGGCGAAGGTATTGTATTTAAAGATCCTAAAGAAGCTGAAAAAGCATACCGCAGCGGTAACGCTGAGTTACATGCACGCGTAAAAGTACGTATCAGCGAGACAATCAGCAATGAAGATGGTGAAACAGTTGAGCAAGTATCTATTGTTGAAACAACAGTAGGTCGTGCGATTCTTTCACTAATCCTACCTAAAGGCATGCCGTTTGAGTTAATCAACCAAGCCCTAGGTAAGAAACAAATTTCTGGCTTATTAAACGAGTGTTACCGTCGTCTAGGTCTTAAAGATACCGTTATCTTTGCTGACCAAGTAATGTACACCGGTTTCCACTACGCAATGAAGTCAGGTGTTTCAATCGGTATCGATGACCTAGTTATCCCACCGGTTAAAGCAGAAATCATTGAATCAGCGGAAGCTGAAGTAACTGAAATCAACCAACAATTCCAATCAGGTCTTGTAACGGCTGGTGAAAAGTACAACAAAGTTATCGATATCTGGTCACGTGTAAATGAAAACTTATCACGTGAGATGATGGCGAACTTATCAAAAGACACTGTAATCAACGCGAAAGGCGAAGAAGAAGAGCAATCTTCATTCAACTCAGTGTTTATGATGGCAGACTCAGGTGCACGTGGTAGCGCCGCTCAGATCCGTCAGTTAGCGGGTATGCGTGGTCTAATGGCACGTCCAGATGGTTCAATCATCGAGACACCAATCACGGCGAACTTCCGTGAAGGTCTAAACGTACTACAGTACTTCATCTCGACGCACGGTGCGCGTAAAGGTCTTGCCGATACAGCACTTAAAACAGCAAACTCGGGTTACTTAACGCGTCGTCTAGTAGACGTTGCACAAGACTTAGTAATCAATGAAGACGATTGTGGCACAGAAGATGGCTTAACAATGAAACCGCTTATCGAAGGTGGTGACGTTGTAGAAGCACTTCGTGAACGTGTTCTTGGTCGTGTTGTTGCTGAAGATGTATTAATCCCTGGTACAAACGAAGTACTTGTTGAGCGTAACATCATGCTTGACGAAAAACTGTGTGACCTTTTAGAAGAGCACTCAGTGGATGAAGTACGCGTTCGTTCAGTAATCACTTGTGATAATGACTTTGGTGTATGTGCTAAGTGTTACGGTCGTGACCTTGCGCGTGGCCACATCATCAACCCAGGTGAATCAGTAGGTGTTATCGCGGCACAATCAATCGGTGAGCCGGGTACACAGCTTACGATGCGTACCTTCCACATCGGTGGTGCGGCATCTCGAGCGTCTGCTGAAAACAGTGTACAAGTTAAAACTAACGGTACATTGAAGTTACACAATGCGAAGTACGTATTAAACACAGACGGTAAGATTGTTATCACGTCTCGTTCAACAGAGATCACTATCATTGATAGCTTTGGTCGTGAGAAAGAGCGTTATAAAGTACCTTACGGTGCGGTGTTAACTGTACAAGATAATGCAGAAGTTCAAGGTAACGATATCGTTGCAACTTGGGATCCGCATAGTCACCCAATCGTTCTTGAGCACAAGTCAAAAATCTCGTTCAGCGACATTGATGACTCAAATACCGAAGCACAAACAGACGAGTTAACTGGTTTAACACGTGTGGTTGTTAAAGACTTAGGTAAAGCGAATGCGAAAGAACCTAAACTAATCATCGAAAGCGATGAGCGTGGTCTGCAAGAAACACGTCTACCTTCATTCACAACGATTGAAGTAACAGACGGCGCAACTGCAAACCCAGGTGACGTACTTGCACGTATTCCGCAAGAAGGTTCGAAAACTCGTGATATCACGGGTGGTCTACCTCGCGTAGCTGACTTATTCGAAGCACGTAAGCCGAAAGATCCTGCAATCCTTGCAGAAATCACAGGTACTATCAGCTTCGGTAAAGAAACAAAAGGTAAGAAGCGTCTTGTAATCACTCCAGCTGAGGGTGATGCATACGAAGAGATGATCCCTAAATGGCGTCAACTTAACGTGTTCGAAGGTGAGCAAGTGTCTAAAGGTGAGGTTATCGCCGATGGTCCAGAATCACCACATGACATCTTACGCCTACGTGGTGTAACTCATGTAGCTAACTACATCGTTAACGAAGTGCAAGAGGTTTACCGCTTGCAAGGCGTTAAGATCAATGACAAGCACATTGAGACAATCATTCGTCAGATGCTACGTAAATGTATCATCCTTGACGGCGGTGACACTGAGTTCTTAGCCGGTGAACAAGTTGAAGTGGCACGCGTTAATATCGCGAACCGTGAACTTGAGAAGCAAGGCAAGATCCCAGCGAAGTTTGAAATCCAATTAATGGGTATCACTAAAGCGTCACTTGCAACAGAATCTTTCATTTCTGCAGCATCGTTCCAGGAAACTACACGTGTCCTAACTGAAGCAGCTGTAAATGGTAAGAGCGATGAGCTTCGTGGTCTGAAAGAGAACGTAATCGTGGGTCGTCTGATCCCAGCTGGTACAGGCTTTGCGTATCACCAAGACCGTTTGAACCGTCGCAAGCAAGGTGAAATCGTTGAAGAGCAAACAGTAAGCGCTGAAGAGGCAACTCAAGCACTAACTGACGCACTTAACGCAGATATCTCTGGAAACCAATAATCTCAGCTTAATCAATAGATTAAGAAATCGTGAGGCAGTAATCTGCTGCCTTACGATGAGTTAAGGTTGACAGGTTAAACTTTGCTCATTAAAATTCCGCCACCCATTTGCCTGCACGTTTTGTAACGAGCATGTAAACAGGGCGGATTTTTTTATTTTTTCAGTAGTAATTTTAATTTCAGGAGCTATTTAAATGGCAACTATTAACCAGCTAGTGCGTAAGCCACGTCGTAGCAAGGTTACTAAAAGTAACTCAGCTGCACTTAAAGCGTGTCCGCAAAAGCGTGGTGTATGTACTCGTGTATATACAACTACACCTAAGAAACCAAACTCTGCATTACGTAAAGTAGCGCGTGTTCGTTTAACGAACGGTTTCGAAGTAACATCTTACATTGGTGGTGAAGGCCACAACCTACAAGAGCACAGTGTAATCCTAATCCGTGGTGGTCGTGTTAAAGACTTACCAGGTGTGCGTTTCCACACTGTACGTGGTGCACTTGACTGTGCAGGCGTTAGCGACCGTCGTCAAGCTCGTTCTAAATACGGTGCTAAACGCCCTAAGGGCTAATGGTTCTCCGTTAGTAAGGCCAAGCACTAAATTTTTAAATTAATTGTTTTGGGTGTTGACTCTAAAAGAGCAAACCTGAAGATACCGGAGATACAAAATGCCTAGAAGACGCGTAATAGGTCAACGTAAAATTCTTCCAGATCCTAAGTTCGGATCGGAACTTCTTGCTAAATTCGTTAACGTAGTAATGTTAGACGGCAAGAAATCTACTGCTGAAAAAATCGTTTATGGTGCGTTAGACGTGGCTGCTGAGAAATCAGGCAAGTCGCACCTTGAAATCTTTGAAGCTGCACTTGAAAACGTTCGCCCACAGGTAGAGGTTAAATCTCGCCGTGTTGGTGGTTCAACGTACCAAGTACCAGTTGAAGTACGTCCAGTACGTCGCAACGCATTAGGTATGCGTTGGTTAGTTGACGCTGCACGTAAGCGTGGCGAAAAATCTATGGGCTTACGTTTAGCTCAAGAAATCGTTGACGCTGCTGACAACAAAGGCACTGCGGTTAAGAAACGTGAAGACGTTCACCGTATGGCTGAAGCGAATAAAGCATTCGCTCATTACCGTTGGTAATCTGCCCTTAACCTTTAAGAGGATCATATGGCACGTACAACTCCACTTGAGCGCTATCGCAATATCGGTATTTGCGCTCACGTAGATGCAGGTAAAACCACCACAACAGAACGTGTTCTGTTCTACACGGGTCTTTCTCATAAGATCGGTGAAGTTCATGATGGTGCTGCAACTATGGATTGGATGGAGCAGGAACAAGAGCGTGGTATCACAATCACTTCTGCTGCAACAACGTGTTTCTGGAAAGGGATGGACGCTCAATTTGACGACCACCGTATCAATATTATTGATACTCCAGGACACGTAGATTTCACTATCGAAGTAGAGCGTTCTTTACGCGTACTAGATGGTGCGGTAGTTGTTCTTTGTGCTTCATCTGGTGTACAGCCGCAAACTGAGACAGTTTGGCGTCAAGCGAACAAATACGAAGTTCCTCGCATGATCTTCGTAAACAAAATGGATCGCACTGGCGCTGACTTCTTAACTGTGGTTAGCCAGGTGAAATCTCGTCTTGGAGCAACTCCTGTTCCAATTCAGCTACCAATTGGTGCTGAAGACGACTTTAAAGGTGTTATTGACCTTATTAAGATGAAAGCCATTAACTGGAATGCCGAAGATCAAGGCATGACTTTCTCTTATGAGGCAATTCCGGCTGAGCTTCTGGAGCTTGCAGAAGAATGGCGTTCTCACATGGTTGAGAGCGCTGCTGAAGCATCAGAAGAGCTAATGGATAAATATCTAGAAGGTGAAGACCTGACTGAAGCTGAAATTAAAGCAGCTTTACGTCAGCGTACATTAGCAAACGAAATTGTTCCAATGACGTGTGGTAGTGCATTTAAGAATAAGGGTGTTCAAGCTGTTCTTGATGCTGTTATCGAATATATGCCTGCACCAACACAAGTGAAACAAATCCAAGGTATCGTTGAAGATGGTACTGAGGAAGAGCGTCCTGCTGATGACAACGCACCGTTTGCCGCGCTTGCTTTTAAGATTGCGACAGACCCGTTCGTTGGCACCTTGACCTTCTTCCGTGTTTACTCTGGTACTGTTAAACAGGGTGACGCGGTATACAACCCAGTTAAAAGTAAGCGTGAGCGACTTGGTCGTATCGTTCAGATGCATTCAAACTCACGTGAAGAGATCAAAGTAGTCTACGCAGGCGACATCGCAGCGGCTATTGGTCTTAAAGACGTAACAACAGGTGAGACACTGTGTGATCCGAACTCAATCATTACGCTTGAGCGTATGGAGTTCCCAGAGCCAGTTATCTCTGTTGCGGTTGAGCCTCGCACAATCGCTGACCAAGATAAGATGGGTATCGCGTTAGGTAAACTAGCGGCAGAAGATCCGTCTTTCAGAGTACAAACTGACGAAGAATCAGGCCAGACTATTATTTCTGGTATGGGTGAACTTCACCTTGATATCATTGTCGACCGTATGAAGCGTGAATTCAGTGTTGAATGTAACGTTGGTAAGCCGCAGGTAGCATACCGTGAAGCTATCCGTTCAGCTGTTGAAGTTGAAGGGAAGTTCGTACGTCAATCAGGTGGTCGTGGTCAATATGGTCACGTCTGGCTTAAACTTGAACCGATGGATATTTCGGAAAATGATGCGCCAATTTACGAGTTCGTTAACGAAGTTGTTGGTGGTGCGGTTCCGAAAGAATACATCCCTGCGGTAGATAAAGGCATCCAAGAGCAAATGGCTCAAGGTGTGCTGGCAGGCTACCCATTACTTGGCGTTAAAGCGACTCTATTTGATGGTTCATTCCATGATGTAGACTCGAATGAGATGGCATTTAAAATTGCAGGTTCAATGGCAATGAAGAAAGGTGCGCTTGAAGCAAACCCAGCTCTTCTTGAGCCAGTAATGAAGGTTGAAGTTATCACTCCTGAAGAAAACATGGGTGATGTAGTTGGTGACTTAAACCGTCGCCGCGGCATGATCGAAGGCATGGAAGAAGCATTCGGTGGTCTTAAGCAAATTAATGCGCAAGTACCACTTTCTGAAATGTTTGGTTATGCAACTGATCTGCGATCTGCAACACAAGGCCGTGCATCTTACTCTATGGAGTTTTTGAAGTATGCAGAAGCCGCTAAGAATGTTGCAGATGCAATAATTGCAGCTCGCGCTGTTATATGATTTAGCTTGTCTGGCCCAATAGTGGGTCAGGCGTTAATTTCTTTATAGGAATTTTTTAAGATGGCAAAAGAAAAGTTTGAACGCGTAAAACCGCACGTAAACGTTGGTACAATCGGCCACGTTGACCACGGTAAAACAACTCTAACAGCA
>NZ_PQCG01000030.1:0-245 GCF_002964825.1 Pseudoalteromonas sp. T1lg122 | reverse complement strand
CCATTAAGCTAACCTGTACTAATTACCCGTGAGGCTTAACCATACAACGCCAAACGCGTTTTATGACAGCGTAACAGACAGAAGTTAAGACACTAAAGTAGACATTTACTTGATATCAGAATTCCGAATTTTAGTTAATTGCCAAGGCGATTAACAAACCAAATTTGCTTGGTGACAATAGCGTTTTGGACCCACCTGACCCCATGCCGAACTCAGTAGTGAAACGAAACAGCGCCGATGATAGT
>NZ_PQCG01000029.1:0-251 GCF_002964825.1 Pseudoalteromonas sp. T1lg122 | reverse complement strand
CCACCTCAAGATGCAGAATTCAGCGTTTCACAGGTGCTTAATATCAAGGCGTTACTTTGCAAGAATGGCAGTCCCTTTTAAGAAGTAACAACGATGAGAGTAAGTGCCTGTGAAGCGCCCAACGGGTTGGTTTAAAAGCGATTTATACTGCGTTATTGATCTTAACAATAGAACCACTATTACTTGCAATCAATGCCTTGCCTAAATCGCTTTTAATTCCAACTGAAACTCGCATCTTGAGGTGGTTTGGG
>NZ_PQCG01000028.1:0-201 GCF_002964825.1 Pseudoalteromonas sp. T1lg122 | reverse complement strand
AAGAAGTGGTGGGTCTGAGTAGATTTGAACTACCGACCTCACCCTTATCAGGGGTGCGCTCTAACCAACTGAGCTACAGACCCAAACAATAAGTGTTGTTCTCTTTACAATTAACAATCATCTGTGTGGACACTACGAACAAATAAGTTCTAAATCGTATAAGGAGGTGATCCAGCCCCAGGTTCCCCTAGGGCTACCTTG
>NZ_PQCG01000005.1:0-239600 GCF_002964825.1 Pseudoalteromonas sp. T1lg122 | reverse complement strand
TGCTGTTAGAGTTGTTTTACCGTGGTCAACGTGGCCGATTGTACCAACGTTTACGTGCGGTTTTACGCGTTCAAACTTTTCTTTTGCCATGACGGAACCTATCAGTTTTGTGTATCTAGATTACATATGAAAATAATCCACCGAGGGTAGATTAATTTAATTTTTTCAAATTTCAAATAGTTTTTTCTGACAGATAAAGGAAGAAATTAAGATGAGTTCTCAAGACTGGTGCTGATAGGCAGATTTGAACTGCCGACCTCACCCTTACCAAGGGTGCGCTCTACCAACTGAGCTATATCAGCAACACCAGAAATCTGGAGCGGGCAGCGGGAATCGAACCCGCATCATCAGCTTGGAAGGCTGAGGTAATAGCCATTATACGATGCCCGCATAGGAACCTGTTCTTAAACTACCTCTAACCGTCAAGAATAAAGTGGTGGAGGGAGCTGGATTCGAACCAGCGAAGGCTGAGCCGTCAGATTTACAGTCTGATCCCTTTGGCCGCTCGGGAACCCCTCCACGAAAATTCTTTACTAAGTCACTTCCGGTAAAAGGAAAGTGGTGCCGACTATCCGAGTTGAACGGATGACCTACTGATTACAAGTCAGTTGCTCTACCAACTGAGCTAAGTCGGCACTGCTTTAGTACGGGGCGAGATTCTAAGGTAAGGTTTATTGTGATGCAACCATAAAATTAAAAAAAATGTGAATTTATGTGTTAAACGCTCACTATTCAGGCAAATTCGCGTTTTTTTACTGCTTTATAGTTAATTCGTGCCAATAATTCAGTCCTTTAAACACGAGCAAGCTGTCAAACTGGGCGTCCAAAAATGCTTCAGCAAGTAATTTGCCGTAACCACCAGCAAATAATAAATGACAATCTTGTTGATTAAGATGCTGTTTTGCCTGCTCGATTGCGCCAATAGTGGCAACCATCGCGCCATTCTTGAGGCCATTTGGCGTATTACGGCCTAAATCAGTCGCAAATGGGGTTTGTCCATCATCAAACACGCGTTGGGTATTCTGGGTAAGTGAAGATGTCATCAAATCAAGGCCTGGTAAAATCCAACCACCTAGATGTGCACCTTCACTATTGAGTACATCAATTGTTGTTGCAGTGCCGGCATCGATAATAATGCAATTTTGCTCGGGGAATTCGACATACGCGGCAATGACAGCCAGCCAACGATCAATTCCTAGATTTTGATACTGCTGATAGGCACAGCTTAACGTGTTTAGCTTTGCACTCACCTGTGCTTCGAAGTAAGGAACGGCGTGTTGCTGCGCCTGTGCTAATAATGGTGCAAGCAGCTCGGTGCTACCCACACAGGCATAAACTAGCTCTTTTATTTGTAGCCAAGGCAAGCTGCTGAGTTCACATGTTTGATAAGCCTTGCCATCAAACAAAACCGCTTTAATGGCGGTATTACCCACATCAACTAACAATTTCATAGCTCTGCCTTACGTAATGAGATTTCACCGCCATAGTAACTTTTTACTTCGCCATCTTGACGAATACGCACGCCACCTTGGTTATCAATACCTTCACAAATACCGCGCCAGCTACGATGTCCAGTATTAAGTTCAACACACTCACCAGCAAATGCGTTTAACTGATTCCACTGTAGATACATATCGTTTAAGCCCGATTGTTGATACTGCGCTAAGCGTTTTTCCAAATAAAAGCATAAATAGGCCACCAGCTTATTTTTGTCTAACCCTTGCACGTGCTGACTTAAGTCGGTCCAAGCTTGGTCTATGTGCTGGCTGGCACTTTCTGGCATATGTAAATTAATACCTATGCCAATAACAAGCTGACAAGGCCCCTGTGGCTGACCATCAAGCTCAACTAATACACCGGCTAATTTTTCGCGGTTTAAATAGATATCGTTGGGCCACTTAAGCTCTATATCCAACTGATATAACGCTTTCAGCGTGTCGTAAACGGCAAGGCCAACAGCAATTGAGACCCCCATGGCAGCTTGTAGACCATCATCCAAGCGCCAAAAATAACTGAAGTATAAGTTTGCACCAAAGGGTGATTGCCACACTCGACCGCGACGCCCCCTTCCTGCCTGCTGCATTTCTGCAACTAACACGCTACCAGAATAAAGAGGAGCATCAGTTTGTAAGCGACGCATTAACTCACTATTGGTTGAGTCAATAATAGGCTGCACTTCAACATTCGCGGTGCAACCACCTAACTCACTATAATGTTGACCGATTTTATCTTTGTTCAGTAAGCCCGCACTATTATTAAGGCAATACCCTTTACCCGTGACTTTGAAAATATCGAGCCCCATTTCCTGCAATGAATGAATATGCTTACCCACTGCTGCACGGCTAATACCTAATTGCTCACCCAATTGCTGACCAGAAATAAAACCACCGGTATTGAGTGCTTGTAAAATAGCGAGTTTATTTCCGTCTGGCGCTTTCATGATGAAGCTCCCAATTCAATGTGACACTCATGATCGGCATTGATCAGTCGCACTTCGTGCTGTAAAGCAATCTGGTATTTTTGCCAAACTTGCTGTTGAACATGGTTTACCATGGCAATTAAATCATCACCTGTACTGTTACCATGGTTTACAAGCACTAACGCTTGCTGCTGATGAACCTCAATCCCGGCGACCTTAAAGCCTTTTAACCCAGCTTGCTCAATCAACCACCCCGCCGCAACTTTATGATGTTCAGCATCCACATAGTAGTGAGGTAGCTCAGGGTACTGCTTTAAAAGTAACGCTAGTTGCTCATTACTAATCACTGGGTTTTTGAAAAAACTGCCCGCATTCGCAAGTTCACTGGGGTTTGGTAGTTTACTGTTTCTGGTTGTAATGATTTGCTCAAACACTTGCAGTGGAGAGGGATCTGAAAGCTGTTGCAATGGTCCGTAACTCAGTACTGGCTGCCATTTTTTAGGTAACAGCAGCCCAACTTGGGTGATCACCGCTTTATTTTTCAATGCATGTTTAAAGATAGAGTCTCGATAGCCAAATTGGCATTCGTCTTTAGTTAGGCGCTTTATCGCTTTGGTGGCAATATCAAAGTAGTCGACATAGCTCACAAACTTTTCAAGCTCTACACCGTAAGCTCCTATATTTTGCACTGGTGCAGCACCAACAGTTCCAGGTATTAAAGCAAGGTTTTCAAGCCCAGGCATGTCATTGGCAATAGTCATGGCGACTAATTGATGCCAGTTTTCTCCGGCTGCAATGTGCAATAAAAAGCCATCACTTTGCTGCTCTATATCTATGCCCTTCGTGTTCATATGGATGACAGACCCTTGATAGTCAGATAAAAACACCGTATTGCTGCCTTCGCCTAAAATACAAAAGGGAGACGAAAAGTCTGTGCTTAAAAGCTGATTCACTTCATCAATTTGATAAAAATGCTGGCATTGGCTTGGCAAAGAAAAGGTATGAAAAGATTGCAGGGACTGAGCCACAAAACGCCTCAAAGGTTACCGGTAACTAATCGCATTAGTGTAACCTATCGTCGCAAAATACGCATTAGATTGTAAAAATCACTCAACCCACTGCACTAATCATGTTATAAAACGGGCTCTTTTTCATTTCCGTTCCAGGGTTATTATGAAGTTTAAACCATTACTTTTAAGTCTTGCGATGGCCGGTGCTTGCTCTCAAGCAACTGCAGATGCAATCAGCCAACACACTTACGCAAACTTAGATGACGTAACAACCACTCACCTACTACTAGATTTAGATGTTGATTTTGATGACAAACAACTAGAGGGTTTTGTTGAGCACACGCTAGATTGGCACAATGCGACCAGCAAAACACTTGTTCTTGATACGCGCGATTTAGATATCGACAAAGTAATGTATCAAGATAAAAAAGGCAGCTGGCACAAAGCTGACTTCACCCTTGCTGCACGTGATGACGTGAAGGGCTCAAAATTAACAATTAAATTTAAAAGCCAAGCGGTTAAAGCACGTATTTACTACAACAGCCGCCCAGAAGCTTCAGGTTTGCAGTGGTTAACACCAGAGCAAACAGCCAGTAAGTCACATCCATTTATGTACAGCCAATCACAAGCAATTCATGCTCGTAGTTGGATCCCAGTACAAGATACGCCAGCAATGCGCGTAACTTACTCAGCACGTATTCACACGCCTAAAGACATTCGTGCAGTAATGAGTGCTGACAATAAAGATGCTCTTTATAAAGATGGCGACTACTTATTCGATATGCCACAACCAATTTCGCCATACTTAATCGCAATTGGTGCTGGTAACTTAGAATATAAAGCCATGTCTAAGCAAACAGGTATCTTTGCAGAGCCAACCATTTTAGATGCATCAGTTGCTGAGTTTAACGACACGCAAGCGATGATCGATAAAACGAACGCTATGTACGGCGAATACGCATGGGGTCGTTATGACTTATTAATGCTACCGCCAAGCTTCCCATTTGGTGGCATGGAAAACCCACGTTTATCATTCATCACACCAACGGTTGTTGCTGGCGATAAAAGCTTAGTAAACCTAATTGCTCACGAGCTTGCTCACTCTTGGTCTGGTAACTTAGTGACTAATGCGACGTGGGAAGATTTATGGCTAAATGAAGGTTTCACGTCTTACGTTGAAAACCGCATTATGGAAGAAGTGTTTGGCCGTGACCGTGCAGTGATGGAACAAGCGCTTGATGCAGCAGGTTTACGTGCATTACTTAAAACTCTGCCAGCAGCAGATACGCGTCTTAACTTAAAACTTAATGGCCGCGATCCTGATGATGCATTTAGTTCAGTGCCTTACACCAAAGGTCAACTTTTCTTAATTTATTTAGAAAACAAATTTGGCCGTGACAAGTTCGACCCATTCGTAAAAGGTTACTTTGATCAGTTCTCGTTCAAGTCTCTAACAACAGCTCAATTTGTTACTTACTTAAAAGCAAATCTGATCGACAAATATCCAGGCGTAGTCAGCATGGATAAAGTTAATGAGTGGATCTTTGAGCCTGGTTTACCAAGCGATGCACCAAATCCAACGTCTGATGCTTTCGATAAAGTTGATGCAGTCACCAAAACATGGTTAAACGGTGAGATTAGCGCAGCTCAATTACCAACATCTGATTGGTCAGTTCATGAGTGGCTACATTTCTTAAATAATCTACCTCGCGATTTAAGCATTGAAAAAATGACTGAGCTTGATAACCAATTCAACCTAACACAGTCAACTAATGCTGAGCGTGCTTTCGCATGGTTCATGCTAGCGGTAGGAAATGGTTATCAACCAATTTACCCTGCGCTTGATAAACACCTATCAAGCATCGGTCGCCGTAAATTAATTGTGCCACTATATAAAGCACTTATTAAAAACGGTAAAAAAGACTGGGCACATGATGTGTACTTAAAAGCACGTCCGGGTTACCACCCACTTGCACAAGGTACCGTTGACGACTTATTCGCAAAATAAGTTATCAAACACTAAAAAGGCGCTGCAATCAGCGCCTTTTTTAATAGTTAAAATTAGTTACTTACTTTTTGTAAGAAAGCCCGACGCTCTTCTGGGCTTGCCTGCTGCCACCAAAACTCAAGCATTGCAGCTGCACTTGGCGTATTTTTCAAACCCGCTTGTCCGCCGGGTACTTTTGCAGGCAATGTGACAGGAGTTGCAGTCGCGGGTTTACTACTTGCAACAACAGGAGCAGTTGCTACAGCTTGTACAGGCGCGCTAGCTGCACGATAGCCAATAATAGATAACGGTACAGCAAGCTCACTGCCCTTAGCCTTTAAGCTTACTTGCGGTGATTCGGCAAACACTTCTGCTGCCACTGCATTACTGGCTCGATTAAACACTAGGTCATAGTCTTTGCCACTTTCCACCGTGACCTCAACCCAAAAAGGCTCAGACTCTACGACTTGATGATCATCATAGCCTTGCTCGAAAAGATCGGTGTATTTCATTTTTACTTGGTATGTACCCGGGGCAAGCTCAACGTCATCAACACGACTGAAAAAAGACTGCTCAATAAGGCGATCCCCGACTTGTAAAGGCACAAACTCTTCTGGAAAGTGAATAGTCTCAGCTACACTGCTAAAACTATTAAATAGCATTAACGCACTACTCAGTAATACTAACTTACGCATGTTCACTCCTTGGTTGTTCAACTTGCGGCAGTTTCAGTTTGACACTGCAAATAAAGTTTGTCATTAGTGGGCGGTCATTTAACCACATTTATAAGAGAGCTAAGTATGAGCCAAGAGACTATTTTTACAAAGATTATTAACCGAGAGATCCCTGCAGACATTGTTTATGAAGACGACTTATCTCTTGCTTTTAAAGATATTAACCCACAAGCCCCTTTTCATGTGCTGATCATCCCAAAAACTCAAATAGCAACGATAAATGATGTAACAGAAGAAAATGCCGCTTTAGTCGGTCACTTATATGTAGTGGCAGCAAAACTCGCTAAGCAATTTGGCTTCAGTGAAGACGGTTTTCGCGTCGTAATGAACTGTAATGACCACGGCGGGCAAACCGTGTACCATATACACCTACATATGCTGGCAGGTAAAGAAATGGGCTGGCCTCCTTATCAAGACAAGAAAAAACACGCAATCTAATACTTTGATATGTAAACAACTGTAAAAAGTAGCACAAACATATTATTTTTGGCTATAATGAATATATATCAGTTAGTTAACATATTGCGATTAGTTAACTAACTGTAATTTTTGACACAAAACAGACACAAACTGTACTTTTCCTGCACAACTCTCAGAAATTTCTAATACGAAAGGGGTGGATTGCGTGATAGGATTTAACTGTCAACTTTATTCAAGAGTGTATATATATGAGTAGTTCAGCCTTTTTATTATTAGATCCAGAGCCAATTAATACTATTGGCATTAACGTATTAGAGCCATTGTTAAAAACACAAGGACTAGCAGTGACATCTGGTACTGATATTTCTGAAGTACCAGAAGGAACACGCTTGTTATTTATTGAAACGTCAAGCACAGATCCGTGGGGCAAGTTAAAAGAACAACTAGTTAATCTACGAATGAAATGCGATATCGTATTGTTTAACTTAGATGAAAACCCTGAACTTGCAAACCGTGCTCTTTTAAGTGGTATTCGTGGTGTGTTCTACACAACAGACAATGCTGATGTGTTAATGAAAGGCATTCGTTTATTACTTGAAGATCAACTATGGTATCGCCGCGACATCATGTGTAATGCATT
Organism: Pseudoalteromonas sp. T1lg122; assembly: GCF_002964825.1. Lineage (NCBI taxonomy): Bacteria > Pseudomonadati > Pseudomonadota > Gammaproteobacteria > Alteromonadales > Pseudoalteromonadaceae > Pseudoalteromonas > Pseudoalteromonas sp. T1lg122. The sequence goes on along the minus strand of NZ_PQCG01000005.1, from coordinate 232,390 downwards.
AAATCGTATGTTGCAGTTCAATAAAGACGCACTCCACAAATTGACAGATGGTGACATCGAACCGGTTAAACTTACTAAACGTGAAAAAGCAATTATCTCATTAATGAGTAAAGGTTCGAAAAATAAAGAAATTGCTGAAGATTTAAGCATCAGCCCGCATACAGTTAAAACTCACTTATACAGTGCATTTAGAAAAACTAAATGTCGTAACCGTATCGAGCTATTGTCTTGGGCACAGCAAAATATTCCTGACGAAATTCGCTAAACCAAGCAAAACATCCTACTAGTTAAAACAGACGCAACCGCGTCTGTTTTTGTTTCTGGTTGCTAAACGCAGTAATTGACTTTATTCTCAAACTGATTGCAAAACACCGGAAATACAATGCTCGACTCAGCCACTTTATATTATGCCAGTGCTGCCATGATGGCAGTGATGACCCTTCTTAATTACCTTACATGGCGAACCAATAATAATACTCCGGGCACCTTACTCTATATTTTCTACCCTTTAGTGATGTTTGCATCGGTAATGAGTTTTGCACTGCATGGCCATATCAATAATATTGCTAGTGTTGCTATCGCAAACACCCTACTCTTTAGTGCATCCATTATTCATGTACTCGCGATATGCCAATTTTTAAATGCCAAATGCGTCGGTTTTAAAACCTTTGTTGCGATCACGGTGGTGCTCGCGATGACCATGGTTTACCTTGCCACTGATAGCGCCGAGTTACGTAGTCGAATTTTGGTTTCAGATCTCCAGCATATAATTGAAGCGTTGTTTTTAATGGCATTATTCATTCGAAATGGCCGTAAAAGTTACCCCAATGGCAGTATTGTCTACATCTTAATTCTCAGCATTATTCTGGCGATATTTACAGGCAGAACCTTAATGATGGGAGATGTCACAACAGCTAATCTACTCTCTGCAAATTGGTTTAGTATCACTTTATTTATAAATGGTGTTATTGCGCCGATGTTTTATGCAACCGGTATGGCACTATTATGTAATGAACGCCGCGAGCAAAACCTTAATCAGTTAGCTGAAAAAGCACACAAAGACTTAGAAATTCGTGGCTTATTCTTATCAACTATCAGCCATGAAATACGCACACCGTTAAATGGCATTTTAGGTAGTGCGCAGCTAATCATGAACCAGTCGAGTGATCCACGAGATAAGCCTTATTGCGAAGCAATAATTAATTCAGCTGAGTCACTCAACTTGCTGGTCGATAAAGTACTCGACTACGCCAGCCTAGATCAGCGTGATGAAGCGCTCTACGAAGAAGACGTCGAGTTTAAAACCTGGCTCAATAACCTCTGCCTTTTGCTTAGTCCTTTAGCAGAGCAAAAACACTTAAAGTTTGAACTTATATACAACTTGCCCGATCAAGCATGTTATTACTGCGACCAACAAAAGCTCAGACAAGTTATTATTAACTTAGTGGGTAATGCGATTAAATTTACTGACCATGGCGCAGTAAAAATTCATGTGAAACTGCTCAACGAAGGGCAATTAGATCACCTTGTTCGTGTTAGTGTAATCGACTCAGGCCCAGGTATTGAAGATGAAGAAATTGCCTACCTTACAGAACCTTATGTACAAAGTAGTGCAGGTAAAGAAAAAGGCGGAACAGGCCTTGGCTTAGCGATTACTAGCCGTTTATTAGATAAATTAGGCAGCAAACTCAATATTGAAAGTGAGCTAAACAAAGGCAGTACTTTCAGTTTTGATATCTCTCTTGCGATTGGTGAGCTCAGCCTCGTTGAGCAGCGCCACCAATCAAAAGATTATGTTACTGGCCTGGACGTGTTATTAGTTGAAGATCTCGATTTAAATCAGAAAATTGCCATTGAATTTATGGCCGATGACGAGCACAAAATCAAGCTTGCAAAAGACGGAACTAGCGCCATTGAACTGATGCAGAAGCATCACTTTGATGTGGTGCTATTGGATATGAACTTACCAGACCTTACTGGTCAAGAAGTGTTGAAAAAGCTCAAAACCATCGACCATTTAAACCAACGAACACCGGTGTTAGCGTTTACCGCGAGTCTTAGTCCTGATGAAATAAAAGAGTACTTAGCACTTGGTATTAAAGACATTGTTGGCAAACCAATAAAGCAACAAAAACTGCGCCAAGCACTCAGTGACTCACAAAGCAATCAGGCTGCGAGTATTGCCGTTGAGCTGCGCGATACACTCTATGATGAAACAGCCGCTGCCACACTTGTCAGCTCATTCAGTGAAGATGAAGTCTCATCGATTTACAATGAATTTGTACTCTCTGCAAGGAACAAACTCATTCGCTGTCAACAACTCGTTGAAGACGATAAAGATCAGTGTATTAAACTTTTGCACCGCCAAGCTAGCACTGCTTTACAACTAGGCTTTAACCGTTATGGTCTAGAGCTCAAGAAAATTGAGCGTAAGCTACTCGACAACAAACCTTTGAAAGAATCATTAACCGAAGCTTTAGTGCTATGGCAAGAAAGCCTACAGGCCTACTTGAAGCATGTTAGAAGTGAGTTAGCATAAGAGCTAGCTCTTAACTTCTCGCTTCTAGCGCAAACTAAACCCCGTTTAACCTTGAGCATGATGGCTTAGCTCTACAACTGCGAAAATAATGCCGCTCTCGATCAACTAACGACTGATGTCTAATATCTGACCTCTCGTTCTTTTGAAAGCTAAAACAAAAAACCGCCGTATTTTTCAATACGGCGGTTCTCATTTTTCGAAGCGAAAGACGTTATTAGTCTTTAGCTGCACGGCTCGCACGTTTACGCTCACTTTCAGTTAAGTGACGTTTACGAATACGAATGCTCTCAGGTGTTACTTCTACTAACTCGTCATCATCGATGAACTCAATCGCTTGCTCAAGCGTGTAGTTTAGTGGTGGCGTTAACGTTTGCGCTTCGTCTGTACCAGACGCACGTACGTTTGTTAACTGCTTACCTTTAAGCGCGTTTACTGTTAGGTCGTTATCACGGCTGTGGATACCGATAACCATACCTTCGTAAACTTCAACACCGTGACCGATGAATAACTTACCACGATCTTGAAGGTTGAATAATGCTTAGTCAGTGCTTTACCTGTTGCGTTAGCAATCATTACACCGTTCTTACGAGCACCGATAGTACCGCCTTTGTACGGACCGTAGTGATCGAACGTATGGTAAAGAAGACCAGAACCTGACGTTAATGTCATGAATTCAGTTTGGAAACCAATTAAGCCACGGCTTGGGATCATAAAGTCCATACGAATACGGCCTTTACCATCTGGAGACATGTCAGTTAGCTCACCCTTACGAAGACCAATTTGTTCCATGATAGAACCTTGGTGCTCTTCTTGACAGTCGATTGTAAGTGTTTCGTATGGCTCTTCTTTTTGACCATCAACTTCACGAAGGATTACTTGTGGACGAGATACAGCAAGCTCGTAACCTTCACGACGCATGTTCTCGATTAAGATACCTAAGTGTAACTCACCACGACCAGAAACACGGAAGCTATCTGGGTTGTCAGTTTCTTCAACACGTAATGCAACGTTGTGAACAAGCTCAGCTTGTAAACGCTCAAGGATGTTACGTGAAGTTACGAATTTACCTTCTTTACCAGCAAATGGTGATGTGTTTACAGAGAACGTCATTGTTACTGTAGGCTCATCAACGCTTAGCGGTGGTAATGCTTCAACGGTATTTACATCACAGATAGTGTCTGAGATTTTCAGCTCACCAAGACCTGTGATTGCAATGATGTCACCCGCGCCAGCAGATTCTGCTTCATGACGCTCAAGACCTAAGTAACTCATTACTTGGCCAACTTTACCGTTACGCTTAGTACCGTCTGCGCTTACAACAGTAACCTGTTGGTTAGGACGAACAGTACCACGCTTGATACGACCTACACCGATAACACCGATGTATGAGTTGTAGTCAAGCTGAGAAATTTGCATTTGGAAAGCACCTTCAGGATCTGCATCCGGTGGAGATACTTCGTCAACGATCATCTGGAACATTGGTTCCATGTTATCTGATGGCTCGTCTAAATCCATTGTTGCCCAGCCGTTGATAGCTGATGCATAGATTACTTTAAAGTCTAACTGTTCGTCAGTTGCACCTAGGTTATCGAATAAGTCGAAAACTTGGTCCATAACCCAGTCAGGACGTGCACCTGGTTTGTCGATTTTGTTGATTACAACAATCGGCGTTAAACCTTGTGCGAATGCTTTTTGCGTTACGAAACGCGTTTGCGGCATTGGACCTTCTTGAGCATCAACAAGTAGTAATACTGAGTCAGCCATCGAAAGTACGCGTTCTACTTCACCACCGAAGTCGGCGTGTCCTGGGGTGTCTACGATATTGATATGGTAGTCGTTCCAAGAGATAGCAGTGTTCTTAGCTAAAATGGTAATACCACGCTCTTTCTCAATGTCGTTTGAGTCCATTACGCGCTCTTCGTTACCGCCGCGCGTTTCTAATGTGCCTGATTGCTCAAGCAGTTTATCAACCAGAGTTGTTTTACCGTGGTCAACGTGGGCGATAATCGCTATATTTCTTAACTTTTCGATGCTCATATTTTTTCTCAGAGAAATTGAATCTCATTGATCCTGCAAGATCTACGCACTCACCTGCATTTTCACCAGATGTCCCAGCATAGGATTTAAAAGGGCGCATATTATCCCTTAATAATGGCATGGATGAAAGTTTATCCAATATAAATTTATAAACTTTCTTCAGGCTTTTTATAAGTATCTGTTTTATAAATGACAAATTTATGAAAATTAAAGTGAATCTGAACTCAAAACTGGCGAAATTTTAGTTTTTGAACCATATTTTGGCACTAAATCGTGTTTACAACAGACAAATTGGCATGCGCAATTATTGTGCAAATCGCAGTCGCACTTTTTACGCACCAGAATGATCTTTTTACGCACCAAATTAGTGCAAAAAAAGTTAACAAAACCAGAAGGCGTTTACTTTTTACAAGGCTAAACAATGCGTTAAAAACATGGCACGAAACCAGCTTATATAAGTCAAAAGCAATAATGCAGCAAAAATAAAACCCAACAATTGGAGGACACATGTCACAATCGGTTTTAGATTTTATCAAAGAAAATGACGTTAAGTTCATTGATTTACGCTTTACTGATACTAAAGGTAAAGAACAGCATGTTTCTATTCCTCATCATCAAGTTAATGAAGACTTTTTTGAAGACGGAAAAATGTTCGACGGCTCTTCAATTGCTGGTTGGAAAGGTATCAACGAATCAGACATGGTATTAATGCCTGTTCCTGAGTCTGCGAAAATGGACCCATTTTCTGAAGAAGCAACACTAATCATCCGTTGTGACGTAGTTGAACCTTCAACACTTCAAGGTTACGAGCGTGACCCACGTTCTGTTGCAAAACGCGCTGAAGAGTACATGCGTTCTACTGGTATTGCTGACACTGTTTTATTTGGTCCAGAGCCAGAGTTCTTCCTATTTGACGACGTTAAATACAAATCAGACATGTCTGGTTCAATGTACAAAATCGATGACATCGAAGCTTCATGGAACTCTGATAAAGACTACGAAGGTGGCAACAAAGGTCACCGTCCAGGTGTTAAAGGCGGTTACTTCCCGTGTTCACCTGTTGATTCATCACAAGATTGGCGTTCAGCGACTTGTTTAGTTCTTGAAGAACTTGGTCAAGTTGTAGAAGCTCACCACCACGAAGTAGCAACTGCGGGTCAAAATGAGATCGCAACTCGCTTCAATACAATGGTATTAAAAGCTGACGAAATCCAAGAGATGAAATATGTTATCCATAACATGGCTCACTTATATGGTAAAACAGCGACTTTCATGCCTAAGCCAATCGTTGGTGATAACGGTTCTGGTATGCACTGTCACCAATCACTAGGTAAAGATGGCGTGAACATCTTCGCTGGTGACAAGTACGCTGGTCTTTCTGAAGAAGCACTTTACTACATTGGTGGTATCATCAAGCACGCTAAAGCAATCAACGCATTCGCTAACGCGTCAACTAACTCATACAAACGCCTAGTACCTGGCTTCGAAGCACCAGTAATGCTTGCATACTCTGCACGTAACCGTTCTGCTTCAATCCGTATTCCAGTGGTACCGTCTGCTAAAGCACGTCGTATCGAAGTACGTTTCCCTGATCCAACAGCTAACCCATACTTAGCGTTCTCTGCAATGCTTATGGCTGGCCTTGACGGTATCAAAAACAAGATCCACCCTGGCGATGCAATGGACAAAGACTTATACGATCTACCTGCTGAAGAAGCAGCTGAGATCCCACAAGTTGCATCTTCTTTATCTGAAGCACTAGCATCACTTGACGCTGACCGTGAGTTCTTAAAAGCTGGCGGCGTGTTCACTGATGACCTAATCGATGCTTACATCGCGCTAAAAGGCAAAGAAGTTGAAAAACTTAACATGACAACTCACCCAGTTGAGTTCGAAATGTACTACAGCGTGTAATACGCTGTAGCAGAATTATCTAAAGATAATAAATGTGTGTTCTCAAGCCCGCTCCGCGGGCTTTTTTAATGGTAATTGAGCGGGTTCTACTCTACAGTTTTAGTTAGATTAAAAAATGCAGGGTTGCAGGGTGAAAAGCACAACTTTATTGGTACTATCGCTGATTTTTCTAAGCTTTTTTAGCTATGGCGCAGCGCAAAAAGTCTATTCTTGGAAAGATAAGAACGGCGTTTTAGTATTTTCTGATACACCACGACCTGGTGCGACAGAAGTAAAGATGAACACCCAAAACCTGACCATGCCAGCTACCGACACCAGCATACTTGATAGCGCCCCAAGCGCAATGCCAGTCAAATTTAACGTCAGTATTTCATCACCAGCAAATGAAGCAACCGTAAGAGAAAATACCGGCTCTGTGTACGTTACTGCACGCATTAGCCCTCGCTTCGAAAATGGCTTTAAAGTACAACTTTTATTTGATGGCTCAGCCCATGGTGCACCAAGTAATAGCACGACCTTTGCACTAAGAGAGGTCGAGCGAGGTGAACACACATTACAAGCCAAACTTTATGATGCGAATAATAAACTCGTTTCGGTTAGCCCAGTCAGCACCTTTTTTATGCATAGAACATCGATTTATGGCGGAAACTAAAATTTTCGATATAACGTCTCTTAATGTAAAAAGAGTATGCTAAGCTGCACTTAATCGCAACGCACTAAAATGGTGCAATCATGCTCAGTGAAACACACTTTAATTCTGAATTACTCGACAGTATTTGGAAAAATTTAAGTACTGCCGTCATTTTACTCGACCGAGATTTTAAGCTGGTTTATGCAAACGATAGCGCCAGTGAGCTTTTAGGTTTAGGTCCAAAACGCATTATCAACCAACCGTTCGATAACCTATTTAATTACCACTCAATAGACTTAAAACGCATTGCCCAATATTCGTTATTCGATGGTGTCGATTGCCACCAGCACAGGGCTGACGTGGTGTTCGTTGATTCTCGCCACGCGAAATTAACCATTAGTACGCGCAGAATTAGTAACAACGATGACAATTATATTCTGTTCGAATGTCGTCAAATGGACGATGAAATTCGCCACGATCAAGCCTCTAATCAAATGCACCAATATCAAGCTGCACGTAATTTAATTCGTGGTTTAGCACATGAAATTAAAAATCCTTTAGGTGGAATTCGCGGAGCGGCGCAATTATTGCAGTATGAGGTTGATCAGCAAGAACGAGATCAATGTGCCGAATTAATCATTGAACAAGCAGACCGTTTACGTGAGCTTGTTGACCGCTTGCTTGGTCCGAATCAATTGCCACATAAATCTTATGGCAACATTCACCAAGCCTTAGAGTCAGTGATTAAACTGAGCATGTTAGATAACAATGCCAATATCACTTTAGTGAAAGACTACGATCCAAGTATACCGAGCGTGTACATAGACCAAGGTAAAATCCAGCAAGTGGTACTGAACATTATTCGTAATGCACAACAGGCACTCGTTGATGGTGGCGAGATAAGAATAAAAACCCGCATCAACCATCAACACAGGCGACCAGGTAAGGCACCGAAGAAAACCTTGCTGATCCAAATTTCGGATAACGGCCCGGGAATAGACAAAAGTTTACGTGAAACCTTGTTCTACCCAATGATCACCAATAAAGAAAATGGATCAGGGCTTGGTTTATCCATAGCGCAAACCTTGGTTGACCAACATGATGGCCACATTGATTGTGACAGTTGGCCAGGCCATACAGAATTTAATATCTATTTGCCTTTTACGGATTAATGGTTTTTTGGAGTAGTCATGAAAACAGTCTGGTTAGTTGATGATGATGCCTCTATCCGCTTTGTATTAGAAAAAGCGTTGGCACGTGCAGGATTTGAAACTGAAAGCTATGCAAATGCACAAGACGTGCTGAATGCATTAAAGTTTAGCCAGCCAACGGTACTGGTATCCGATGTGCGCATGCCTGGCATGGATGGCATGGCGTTACTTGAAACCATTGCCGAGCAAAATCCTGGCTTACCAGTGATTATCATGACCGCTCACTCAGACTTAGATTCTGCGGTAAATGCCTTCCAAAAAGGGGCATTTGAGTACCTCGCTAAGCCGTTCGATTTAGACGAAGCTGTTGCGCTGGTAGAAAGCGCCTGTCGTGCTAACTCAACGAAGAAAACTAAACGCAAACAAGCACCACAAACCAATGCGCATATCATAGGTGAAGCACCTGCAATGCAAGAGGTATTTCGCGCGATTGGTAAATTATCAGCATCGAGCATGAGCGTGCTGATTAACGGTGAGTCGGGAACAGGTAAAGAGCTTGTTGCTAGTGCCCTGCATAACCACAGCCCTCGTAAAGAAAACCAGTTTATTGCTCTGAATATGGCTGCCATTCCTAAAGAATTGGTCGAGTCAGAATTATTCGGTCACGAAAAAGGGGCATTCACCGGAGCCGACAGCATTCGTAAAGGCCGCTTTGAACAAGCGAATGGTGGCACTTTATTTTTAGATGAAATTGGGGATATGCCACTCGACGTTCAAACGCGTTTGTTACGCGTGTTAGCCGATGGTGAGTTTTACCGCGTGGGCGGCCATCAAAGTATTAAAGTTGATGTACGTATTATTGCGGCAACGCACCAAAACCTCGAAGACTTGGTTAAACAAGGCAAGTTTCGTGACGACTTATTTCATCGCCTAAACGTGGTGCGTTTACGCTTACCAGCACTACGTGAGCGTACTGAAGATATTGAACGTCTGGCACAGCACTTTTTACATAAAAGCGCCAAAGAGCTGCAAGTTGAAAGCAAGATTTTAAGCCCTAAAGCCACTGAGCAACTGCGCTTATTTAACTGGCCTGGTAACGTGCGCCAACTAGAGAACACCTGTCGCTGGTTAACAGTTATGGCGCCGGGTGAGCTTATAAGTGAACAAGATTTACCGCCAGAAATCGTCGCTGTCACACCCATTGAGCAAGAAGGTGATTGGCTGGATGCATTTCAACAATGGCTTAATCTGGAACTTAAACAAGGCAAAGAAAATATTTGGCCAGCCATTCAAGCACAACTTGAAACTCGCTTGATTAAAACGGCATTAGCCAATTGTGCTGGGCACAAGCAAGAAGCTGCGGTGAAAATTGGTTGGGGCCGCAATACATTGACCCGCAAGCTAAAAGAGCGCAATATTAGCTAATTTCGCGCTATACCCATGTGAGTCAATGAAGTTAATCGAGCACATTCCACTAATTAAACAAATGGAAATCATTAACAGGTTGTCGTTCTTTAGAGAGTTTTCTCTCAGTGAACGGCAGGTGTTGTTAGAGTCATTTAGTCATTTGTATTTAGTCAAACAAGGCCGCGGTGTTTTCAAGCAATACGATACTGATAAACGACTTTATATTGTGCTAAGCGGCTCACTGATGGTGTTCAAACAAAGCCACTTACTCGAACTTGGCACCATTGAACCCGGTGAATTTATCGGAGAAGGTGCTTTTATCAATAACCGCGAGCACAGTACCAGTGCACGCGCAAAAGTTGATACCATTTTGTTAGCTATCACCCCTGAAGCACTTACCCGCTTACCGAATGTGATCCGCGAGAAAATTAAAGATCGCATCATCGAAGGCATGAGTGAACGCATTACTAAGTTAAGCACATACCTTGAGTCGCGTAGCTAGTCCATATACACAATTTGTAATGAGCAATTTAACCAACTTGGGCTATTAACGCGTGCCGTGTAACGATAGGTATCTGATGGTTTCATACCAAATGGGGTACTCACTTCTGGCGTTAAATGGCTGTAGCTTTGCGAATAGTTTTTATAATAAATGACTAAATAGCCGTATAAGTAATCCCACTCCAATGAGACTCGTCTACCACTTGCTAGATTAAACTCGGCCTGTTTATCACTAAATGTAACTGCAAGGCCATTAAACTTATCCTCAACGCAACCGGTTGTGATGACTCGAGCCGGCATAGTAAAACCGGTTAAGCCATTTTTTGCTCGTAAGTAAAAACCTATATTGCCTTGATTGTAAAAGTGATTAGCGTCTGTGGTGTATTTAATTTCAGCTTGATAACCCAGCCTCTGCATAATTTCTGCAAGTTGCTCGGTTTCATGAGTGAGAATTTTATCGCTCGATAACATTAAGGTTGCATCAGCAAAGTCTCTAGGAATAGGTAGCTTTGTGTATTCATAAGGTAAGCTTTGCTTCGTTAAAGCTTGCTCTAATGTGAGCAGCTGTTGTTCATCAAGGTTTTCAGTGTATACGTAGACTGTTGGTTGCTGACAACCTGCCAAAATTAAAAATATGGCTGCTGAAATTATCCTTTTCATTGTTTTTCTCACTTTGGATTACAAGTGTAGTCTAAAGTGAGAAAAACAATAAATCAATTAATTAAGATGTTTTTTTAGCCAACTATTAACACTTTGACGGGTATATAGAATATCTTTAAATAAACGGTGGGTTTGATGCTGGAGCAGCTTTTCTTTATTTGTTTCCCCTGAACTCAGCTGGCTATGATTATCATTAAATCGCGAAATTAACGCAAAACCTTGTTCTGACTTTTCAGGCTGAGACTTAATTGTTTGTGTTAACAAAGCTCGCACATCATCTGCAGCAAGCAGAGACGAATCTTGCAAACCCATTAACTCTTTTCTTAGCGCTGATCTTACGCCCATTACAACTTCTCCTGAACGAATAAAAAAATGAAACGGACATGCATTTAGCAATTTGTACACCAATTCCAAACGCGCGCAGTGTATCCAGTAAATACTGCAGTTTTTTTACTGTTTGTAAAAATTTCAGATTATTTATTGCTGTAAATTTTAACCGCTTGAAGAGCTTAAAAATTTAATCTTGGTTCAATTGAGTGCTAGGCTTTATAATGGCTGCGATTGAATTAAGAGAGACCAACATGAACGAAGATTTCATCGAAATTGAACTAGAAGAAGAGCCAATAGAGCTATGTAACTTGCTAAAAGTGCTCGACCTAGTCGAAACAGGCGGCCAAGCAAAAGCCTTAATTGGTGAAGGTTATGTTGGGGTTAACTATGAAATTTGTACAATAAAACGGAAAAAATTATACAGTGGTGACGTGCTTGCATTTGATGGTGAGCTGTTCCAACTGACATTAAGCGAAGATGCAACACCAAATCCTCGCCCACCAGAACCAGTACAAAAAGCACAACCACAAAGCGCTGAAGAAGCGCCAAAAAAATCAAAGCGTAAACGTACTAAAAAGTCAAAAGTGGACGAAAAAACCGGCCGTCGCCCTATCTCTTTTGGTTAACTAGAGCTTGCTTAGTTAACATAAATCACCTTTAATTGAATGTGATAATAACAACAATAAAAGGTGATTTATGAACCCTCCAGCTTGGCTCAAGCCACTTGCTTGGGCAGCCCTTGTGTGGAATCTTTTAGGTGTCATTGCATTTGTAATGCAGCTGTTGATCACACCCGAAATGATTAGCCAACTCCCTGAAGCACAACAAGCCGCATACCGCGACATCCCGCTCTGGTCAACGGCTGCCTTTGCGATAGCCGTGTTTGCAGCCAGTTTCGCGAGCATTCTATTACTCGCCAAAAAAGCGCTTGCGCGCGAGCTATTTTTAATCTCGTTTATCGCTGTCTTAGTCCAGCAATATTATAATTTTGTGGTGATAGATAGCCTTGCCATGTTTGGTACCAGCGCATTAGCAATGCCACTGTGTGTGATCGTTATTGGCTTACTATTACTGTTTATTAGCCATAAAGGTAAACAACAAAATTGGCTCAACTAAAAACACTTATTTCTGAGGGTAGTTTAAAGTAACTACCCTTTTATCTGTCCCTCCCCCTTGAAATAAATCACATCGGCAGCAACTATATTAGATAGCATATTTTTTCATCAGCTAGATGAATATCTCAGCTGGTATTAAGTTTGCAATAACACTGTGTCTATTTCGAAAAGGAAACAACAAAGCAAGCCAAATTGCTTGCTCAAACCACAGGGGCAAATAATGAATAACAGTTTTGATACCCAAAAACAGCTTACGATTAATGGTGAGCAATATCATATTCACTCTTTACAAGGTTTAGGCGACAAAGCAAAACGTCTGCCATTCTCATTAAAAATCTTACTTGAAAACCTGTTGCGCAATGAAGATGGCGTCAATATTAAAAAGCAAGATATCGATGCCTTATTAAACTGGGATCCACAAGCTAAACCATCTGCAGAAGTCGCATTTACGCCTGCTCGCGTTGTCATGCAAGACTTTACAGGTGTTCCCGCCATTGTTGATTTAGCCGCGATGCGTGATGCCATGGAAAAACTCGGTGGCGATCCTGCGAAGATAAACCCATTGTCACCTGCTGAGCTGGTAATTGATCACTCTGTGCAAGTTGATGGTTACGGTGAAGATGGTTCTTTCGACTTAAATGCGAAACTTGAATATGAGCGCAACAAAGAGCGTTACGAATTTTTACGCTGGGGGCAAACCGCCTTCGATAACTTGAAGGTCGTACCTCCCGCTACCGGCATCGTACACCAAGTTAATTTAGAATATTTAGCCCGTGTGGTATTTAACGATAGTAAAAATGGGAAATCACTCGCTTACCCAGATACCCTAGTCGGAACCGATTCGCACACCACCATGATCAATGGTCTTGGGGTACTTGGCTGGGGTGTGGGTGGTATTGAAGCCGAAGCCGCAATGCTTGGTCAACCAATCAGCTTACTCATTCCACAAGTGGTTGGCTTTAAGCTCAATGGTCGCCTACCAGAAGGCACAACGGCAACTGACCTTGTGTTAACCGTCACAGAAATGCTGCGTAAGCATGGCGTTGTGGGTAAATTTGTTGAGTTTTATGGTGATGGTCTTGCTGATTTACCACTTGCAGACCGTGCAACTATCGCAAACATGGCACCAGAGTATGGTGCAACTTGCGGTATTTTCCCAATTGATGATGAAACCATTAACTACCTGCGTTTAACTAACCGCGATGACAAACAACTTAAACTCATCGAGGACTATGCAAAACATCAAGGCTTGTGGCGTAACCCTGGCGATGAAGCTCATTATACAGACACTCTCGAGTTATCCCTTGATGATGTGGTGCCGAGTCTTGCTGGCCCTAAACGCCCGCAAGATAGAATAGCCCTTGATAAAGCAGGTAGCATTATTGGTGAGCACTTAAAAGGCTTCCAAGATGAGCGCATGCAACACCGTGATAAAAGCGATGCCCAAGAAGCGCGCATTGAAGACGAAGGCCCAACAACTAACCCTGATGAGCCAGTAAACGAAGCACAATATATGGGTGCGGCTAAAGTTAACTTTAAAGGCGAACAGTTTGAGCTGAAAGACGGTGCGTGTGTCATTGCTGCAATTACTAGCTGTACAAACACTTCAAACCCTAGTGTTATTTTAGCGGCAGGCTTAGTGGCTAAAAAAGCCAAGCAATTAGGCTTAAAGGTGAAGCCATGGGTTAAAACCTCACTTGCTCCGGGCTCTCAAGTGGTGACTGATTACTTGAAAAAAGCCGACTTGATGGATGATTTAGATGCCTTAGGCTTTAACCTTGTTGGTTATGGTTGTACAACCTGTATTGGTAACTCAGGGCCTTTAGCTGATGAAATCAGTGAAGCAATTCAAAAGCATAAACTGGTTGTCAGCTCTATTTTATCGGGTAACCGTAACTTTGAAGGCCGTATTCACCAAGATGTGAAAATGAACTTCTTAGCCTCACCACCCCTTGTGGTTGCATACGCAATTGCGTGTCGTACAGATATCGACGTGTATAACGAACCGCTTGCGCAAGACCCAAATGGTAATGACATTTATCTAAAAAATATTTGGCCAAGTGTTAGTGAAGTAAACGAACTCGTCCGTGAAACCGTGACCAAAGAAATGTTCGCATCAAGCTATGGTAATGTGTATCAAGGCGATGATCGCTGGCAGAAAATTCAAATTCCTGATGGCAAACTTTATGATTGGGATGATGCGTCAACCTACATCAAAAAAGCGCCATTCTTTGATGGTATGGAAATTGAGCCTCCAGGCATTCCGAGCATTAGTGGTGCACGCTGTTTGGCAAAATTAGGTGACTCAGTAACCACCGACCACATCTCGCCAGCAGGTGCAATTAAAGCAGATGCCCCAGCAGGTCTTTACTTGCAAGAGCACGGTGTGCAAAAAGCACAATTTAACTCGTATGGTTCGCGTCGTGGTAACCACGAAGTGATGATGCGAGGTACCTTTGCTAATGTGCGTTTACGTAATCTATTAGCACCGGGTACCGAAGGCGGTGTGACCCGTATGCAGCCAAGCGATGAGCTTGCCAGCATTTATGATGCTGCGATGCAATATCAGCAAGATGGCACGCCACTGATTATTTTAGCGGGTGCGGAATATGGCACGGGCTCATCACGCGACTGGGCAGCTAAAGGCTCACTTTTACTTGGTGTTAAAGCCGTTATTGCACAAAGCTATGAGCGTATTCACCGTTCAAACCTGATTGGTATGGGTGTTTTACCCCTACAATTTAAAGAAGGTGAAAGCTATGAGTCATTGGGTCTAACGGGTCAAGAGTCATTCGACTTTGAAGGCTTATATGACAAAACCAATGAAGTCAGTGTGATTGCGACCAACAGTGAAAGCAAACAAATTAGCTTTAGTGTTGATGTGCGTATAGATACCCCGAAAGAGTGGGATTACTACAAACACGGCGGTATTTTACAGTATGTACTGCGTAATATGCTGGCTGAGCAGTAATTGCTGTTAAGTTAACTAAGGGGCTGAATTTTCAGCCCCTTTTTCAATAAATTACAGTTTAGAGCAACACACTTATTTACAAAAAATGAAAAGCACATAAAAATCAGCATGTTAAAATTGGACCATAGTTTGCAACTGCTAACCAGATAACAACCATAATAATTTTGGAATTCCTATGACTATTGCATCATTCAAACGCGCAATTTGCGCAACGGCCATCTCATCAAGTTTATTATTAACAGGCTGTGTAATTCATGTCTCTCCGGGTCAAATCGCAGAACAAAAACAACAAGACTTAAGCGTGTCGGCTGCAAATATCAACGAATTAAAAATTGATGCTGAAGCCGGTTCATTGATCATCAAAGGCGACAGCAACGCCACGGCTATCACAGTGAATGCTAATATCTATGCGGCTAAAGGCGATGAAACTTATACGCTAACCCTCGAAAAGCATGGCGACACGGCTGAGCTTATCAGCAAGCTCAATAATGGTAGCTTATCGTTTTACAGTGGCTCATCACCTCATATTGATTTAATTGTCTCTGTGCCTAGTAACCTAAAACTAGATATCGATGATGACTCAGGTGATATCGTGATACGTGCGATGCAAAACGATATCAGCATTGATGATGACTCAGGATCAATTGTGATCGAAGGGGGTCGCACTATTAATATTGATGATGACTCGGGCGATATACGTATTAGCAATGTCAGCGGCAATATCAGCATTGAAGACGACTCAGGCTCAATTATGATAGACCAAGGCCAAGGGCGTATTGATATTGAAGATGACTCTGGTGATATCCGCATCGAAAACAGCCAAGGCCCTGCACGTATTATTGATGAATCAGGTAGTATCAGCGTTAAAACATTGGCTGGTGCGCTTACTATCGAAGATGGCTCTGGTGATATAGATGTAAGACAAATCAAAGGGCTGGTTACCATTACCGATGGCTCTGGCAGCATTTATGTTGATGACACACTCGGCCTCACAATTATCGAAGCGGGTTCCGGTGATTTAAGTATCGATAACATCAACGGCCCAGTAAAATTGGACAGATAACCGACAATTGCTTGATTTAGAACAATCCTATTAATAACAACAGCACCTACACTTTAATTAAGGCTAAAGTGAGGTGCTTGTATGACTGAACAAACCATCATTCGAATCTTAAAAACCTTTATTATTTTAGGTATTTGCCTAATTATTTTGGGGCATTCTTTATTAGCTGGTAATTACTTAGGTGATAGCATGGGTGTGCATGGCATTATGATCAGCGCAGCGTGCATTGCTGTTGGTGTGCTGTTCTCTTTGCCCACCAAAATTTATCTCACTATTTTACTGATGAAAATGGAAAGCGATCTCACAGCACAGGACAAGCAAAGCTAATTCCTACCTTGTTCTTTGAGCTGTTGCTCAAGTTGCTTGTTACGTTGCTCCATAAGCTGTTTTACTTGCTCAGCATCTTGCATCATCTTTTGTACATTTTTAGGGTCGTATACCCCAAGCACCGAAGATGTTTCGTTAGTTTTAACTGTTGCTGCTTGCTTCTCATCAGCTTGAAATGTCTCTGCCGGTAACACAGTTATGTCGTTAGGATCTAAACTTACCGCAGTACTAACGTAATTAGGGTGAGGGGTATCAGCATAGTGCCACTGACCATGCTCATCTTGCCATTTATACACCACGACAGGTGCATTTGCGTCTTTGCTCAAGCTCAACTTCTCAGTGAGCTTTTTTGCTTGGCTGGTAAGTGTATCGGCACTTTGCGAAGCAAAATCACTCACATCACCACTTACTTTTTCTGAGTAACGCTCGAACATGCTCAGCTCTAGGTAAGGTTTTCCGTCTGGCTTTTTAATGTAAAACAGCAGGGCAACACTGGTCAGAAGCAACATAACCGCAAGATAACAAAAACGCTTAATCATTCCATTTACCGATTATTGGTAGTTACTCTCAATCTTAGCAAATTCACCGGATGATTTAAGATTTTTCATAAATTCATTAAATTGCTCGCTCATACGCTTCCCTTTTTCATTGTAAGCAAACTGTAATTGCATCGGCGCTTTGCCCACACTGTAATCACTTACCGTGAATTTTTTAAAGGCATTATTTTTTGAGGCATACCACTGCAGTGTGTTTTTTGCGATAACAGCAACACGTTGATTTTGCTGCATATCAACTAAAGCCTTCAGCATATCTATTTCAGAGTAAAAGTCTTCGCGGTGCAACTTACCTGATGCAAACAATGCTTCAAATTGCGGGTAGGTATAACCAAAACGGGCCATCAACACATAGCCGCCTAACTTATCAATCGCTGGAATATGACAACCACTGGGCATCACTAAAATATCTTCTACAACAGCGATACTATCACTCCAATAGTATTGCTTATGTCCACGATACCATTGCTCAGACTCTAAGCGCACATCAACCTTGCCTTCATCAAGTAAATGCTGTGAACGCACCTCGGGTACCAGCATGTATTGAATATCGTGATTATATTTTTCAGCAAAACGAGTTAATAGCTCATCAACAAGTCCTTTATGGCCACTGTCAGCAAAATGATAAGGGGGATAATCCGTGTCATACAGCGCAACCTGTAACGTTTCTGCTCGCACTAAAGGCGCAATTAAAAGCAATAATAAAAAAACAACAGCACGACTCATAATTTTCTCTCATAAAATTGAGCCAGGGATTGTATATAAATAGCACAAAAAAAGCGCAACCTAGGTTGCGCTTTACGAAAATTCTGATAGGAATTTAGGATTAGATACCGTCACCATCAATATGTAAGCCACATTCACGGTTTAAACCGAAGAAACGAGTCTCTTCTTCTGTCATACCAGGCTCAAGTTTACGGGTTGTATGAACATCGCCCATAGATACATAACCTTGCTCCCAAAGTGGGTGATACGGCAAATCATGCTTAGTTAGATACTGGTAAATATCGCGGTTGTTCCACTCAATAAGTGGATACACTTTCACAGTACCACGGCTGATTTCAACAATTTGCTTGTCAGCTCGACTAGATGATTGATCACGGCGCAAACCACTAAACCACGTACCCGCTTCAAGCTCGTTTAAAGCACGGGTCATTGGCTCAACTTTATTCAGTTGATTGTACTGCTTAATACCGGCTTCACCTTGTTCCCAAAGTTTACCAAACTTCGCTTCTTGCCACGCCGGGCTAAGCTCAGCTTTATACACTTTAAGATTAAGCGAAAGTCGCTCCGTCATTTGCTCGATGAACTGATAGGTTTCTGGGAACAAATAACCAGTGTCAGTCAGTACCACAGGAATATCTGGCTGCTGCGATGTCACTAAATGCAACATCACCGCCGCTTGAATACCAAAGCTCGACGACAAAAAGTGCGTGCTTGGTAAGTTTTCAAGTGCCCACGCAACACGCTCCTCTGCGCTTTTATCAGCCAGAAGACCATTAATATCAGCCAACATAGCTGTTTGGTCTTCTTTGCTCATCGTTAAGATGTTTTTAAATTCACTCATGGTTAATTCCAAACCTTAAAGCGGTGTCGCTTATAAAATTATGCGTGAAAATCAGTTACTGAAACTTTAACTTCAGCAACAATGCCTTTGCGAATTACAAAATCACCAAAACACTCGCCTTCATTACGCTCACTTGCCCATTGGCCAATTAGCTTATCGAATGCGTCTAGGTATACGTCTTCGCCAACATTTTCTAAATACAGTTTTGGAATACGCGTGCCTTCACGGTTACCACCTAAGTACACGTTGTATTTTCCTGGACCTTTACCAACCAGACCCGCTTCTGCCAACATTGCGCGGCCACAGCCATTCGGACAACCCACAACACGCATAATGATGTTGTCATCGCCAATACCATGTTTCGCTAATAGCGCTTCTGTTTTCTCAATTAAGCTTGGTAAATAACGCTCAGCTTCTGCCATCGCTAACGGACACGTTGGTAATGCCACACACGCCATTGAGTTTTTACGCTGCTCTGTATGGCTGTCATCAATTAAGCCATGGTTACGAGCGATCTCTTCGATTACCGCTTTTTGATCAGCTGGAACACCTGCGATGATCAAGTTTTGGTTTGCTGTCATACGGAAATCACCTTGGTGAATTTCCGCAATTTTACGGCAGCCTGTTTTAAGAGGTTGATTTGGGTAATCTAAAATACGACCACTTTGGATAAACAGCGTTAAATGGTGCTTACCATCAATACCTTCAACCCAACCGATACGGTCACCACGGTGAGTGAACTCATACGGGCGGCTCTGTTCAAATTTAACACCAGCACGTTTTTCAACTTCAGCTTTAAATACATCCGTACCTACACGGTCTAGTGTGTACTTAGTTTTCGCATTTTTACGATTTGAGCGGTTACCCCAATCTCGTTGTACAGACACGACGTGCTCAGCAATTTTCAAGGTGTGCTCAAGTGGAATAAAACCAAAGTCATCCGCTTTACGAGGATACGTTGCTGTATCACCGTGAGTCATCGCAAGACCACCACCCACTAACACGTTAAAACCAACTAACTTGCCATTTTCTGCAATTGCAACAAAGTTTAAGTCGTTCGCATGCACATCCACCTCATTGTTCGGTGGAATTGTTACTGTGGTTTTAAACTTACGTGGTAAGTAAGTTGAACCTAAAATTGGCTCTTCTGTGGTTTCACTCTTTTCACCATCTAACCAAATTTCAGCGTATGCTTTAGTTTTTGGTAATAGGTGCTCAGAGATCTTCGCTGCCCACTCGTACGCTTCTTGGTGAAGCTCAGATTCAACTGGGTTCGTTGTACATAATACGTTTCGGTTTACGTCGCCCGCCGTTGCAATTGAGTCAATGCCCACGCTATTGAGCATTTGATGCATGCCTTTAATATTTGGCTTAAGCACACCATGGAACTGGAACGTTTGACGCGTGGTTAAACGAATACTGCCATAGCTGGTTTTCTCTTCTGCAAACTTATCAATCGCTAACCATTGCTCTGGCTTGATGATACCGCCAGGCATACGAGCACGTAACATAACATTATGTAACGGCTCTAATTTTTGTTTAGCACGCTCAGGGCGAATATCACGGTCATCTTGCTGGTACATGCCGTGGAAACGGATCAGTTGGAAGTTATCAGCAGTGAAACCACCGGTGATCTCGTCTTTTAAATCTTGTTCAATGGTGCCACGTAAAAAGTTACTTTCTCTTTTCAAACGCTCGTTATCAGAAAGCTTTACGTTTTTGTCTTGTTCGCTCATGGTATTTCCTAAATTTGTTACAGTGACGGCTGTTAGCTTTAAACGTGATTAGTACACGTCTTTCTGATAGCGATTTGCGCTACGTAAATCTTTTAAATATTGCTCAGCTTGTTCATCATCTTTGCCGCTATTTTCTTTGATAATGTCTACAAGCGCCTGATGAACATCTTTCGCCATACGGTTTGCATCACCACAGATATAGAAATGAGCACCCGCTTCTAACCAAGCAAATACTTCTTGGCTGTTTTTGCGAAGTTTGTCTTGAACATATACTTTTTCCGCTTGGTCACGGCTAAACGCCACATCCACTTTAGTCAGTAAACCTGACTTCAAGTAACCTTGAATTTCAACTTGATATAAGAAGTCTTGAGTAAAGTGTGGGTTACCAAAGAATAACCAGTTTTTACCACTTGCTTCACGCGCATCACGCTCTTGTAAAAACGCACGGAATGGTGCAATACCCGTACCCGGACCTACCATGATAATTGGCGTTTCATCATTAGCCGGTAAACGGAAATTATCGTTATGCTCGCTAAATACTTTTACTTTGCAGCCTTCTTCAGCACGACGTGCTAAATAACCAGAACACCCACCTAAGTGCTCGCTACCAAATGCATCAAACTCAACCAGGCCCACCGTTAAGTGAACTTCTTCTTCAACTTCAGCTTGGCTAGATGCAATCGAATATAAACGTGCTTGTAGTTTACGTAAGCAGTCTACTAAGGTTTGCGCTTCTAGTTGAGCTGGGTTTTGACGAATAATATCGAAGATTTGGCGAGGTTCGATGTACTCACGCATTGCCGCTTTATCTTCAACTAACTTTAATAATTCAGGATTGCCAGTTGCTGTTGCATATTTTTCAACAAAACCTGGGTATGACTGGGTTAACTCTAATTTTTCGATTAATGCATCACGAATACTTAGCTCTTCGTCGCCGAGTTTAACCGTGCTAGATGCATCAATTTGAGTAAGCGTAAGTACTTCATCAACAAGTGCTTCGTCATTTAAGAAGTAAACGCCTAGCGAATCACCCGGTGTATAGGTAATGTCTGAACCTTCTAATGAAATTTCAACATGACGCACATCTTTGGTTGAATCACGACCGGTAATTTTTTGCACAACGCTTAGCTCTGCAGCAAATGGGTTTTGCTTGGTGTATTGGCTTGCTGCTGGTGCCGCTGCACCAAATGGCATCGCCACAACTTGACCACCGCTTGCTTGTTGCTGCGCTTTAAGATCAGGTTCAAACGCATCAAGTGCACCATCAATCCACTTAGCAGCTTCATCATCGTAATCAACATCTAAGTCGGCACGCTGGAAAATAGTTTCTGCGCCAAGCTTGTTAAAACGCTCTTCAAAATCTTTTGCTGTTTGGCAGAAGAATTCGTAGCTTGAGTCACCTAACCCAATCACAGCAACTTTAACACCATCTAGTTTTGGTGCTTTTTTAGTCGCTAAAAACTCATGCAGGCTTTCAGCATCTTCAGGTGGCTCACCCTCACCGTAAGTTGAAACAACAACCGTGATGAACTTTTCTTTTTTCAGGGCAGTTGGCTTGTAGTCAGCCATGTTGACTAGCTTAACCGATAGACCACGTGACTCTGCTTGTTCTTTTAACTTGCTCGCCACGCCTTTAGCGTTACCCGTTTGCGAACCGTATAAAATAGTTAGCGGTGCAGCATCACCCGCAGCTGGAGCGGCAGCAACACCACCGGTTAATGCGCCTGCGTTTGCGTTAGCGGCTAAGTAACCACTTACCCACGCTTGCTGAATTGGATTAAGTTCAGCCACTAAGCCTTGCAGCTTCTGTACTTGCTCTTGCGATAGCGGACTCGCCGCTGCATTTAGTTGACTTAACAACATGAATTTATTCCTCGTAACCCTGAAAAGTTAACTGCGAAACGAACTTGCTACCATCATTTCGCGAACAATTTTTTCGACTTTAAAGACCCAATAGAAATGCTTTAAAGGTTTATCTGAGCGTGAAGAATAACGAGGTCTGAGGCGTTTAAAAAAGAATAGAATCTGCTTTGATATTCCATTTAGTTATTAATTTAGTATTTATCCAAAAAAAACATATTAGAAGTATGAATCCCCAAATAAGAAACTTTTATTAATTAACATTATTGCAACATAAGCCAATTAGCCTATACTCGCTGTGTTCATTTTGAGAACAGCAAAAACTATTAAAATATAAAAAGGAAACGATAATGTCACACGGGACATGTAAAAAATACATGCTAGCCAGTAGCTTACTGTGTTTAGCGAGTTCAACATTGGCAAATGTTAATAATGCCGACTTCGAAAACTGGTCAGCAAACAACCCTGCCAGCTGGAGCACCATAGATAGCGGTATAAGCCTTAGTGCTAATAGCAGTGTGGTTTACTCAGGCAATTACTCAGCGCAAGTCGTGGTTAATACTGGCACGCAAAGTAATACCGACTTACTACAGTTAGTGGATGTAGTGGCGGGTGAAAGCTATGAGTTTTCTACTTGGGTTTACCATACAGAAGGTGGCGTAAAAGCACGTTTAGTGGTTGATGGCTATCAGGGCTATTCTAATTCGGCATTAATTAATCAATGGCAACAAATCAGTTACCAGTACACGGCCTCTGCTACCACGTCAATTAGTGTTGGCCTGCGCTTTTACGATGTAACAGGCTTTGATGGCAGTGAAGTAGTGTATGTCGATAACTTTGCACCAAGCACTGGCTCAACCCCACCTCCTACGGGCAGCTGCGCAGATAACCAAATATCTTTAACGCTCACTACCGATAACTATGGTGAAGAAACCAGCTGGCAAATCACCAATAGCCAAGGTAGTGCAGTAGCATCAGGCGGTAGCTATGCTGCAAATACTCAGTACAGTGAGCAAGCGTGTTTAACGGATGGTGACTATACTTTTACGATTTTTGATAGCTATGGCGATGGCATTTGCTGCTCATTCGGCAATGGCAGTTACAGCCTTTCTTTAGGTCAAACAGTCCTTGCCAGTGGTGCAAGTTTCCAAAGCTCAGAAGCAACGCCGTTTACTTTGGGTGATAGCTCAGGCGGCGGTGACGGTGGTGGTACAACCCCAACAGAGCCAACGGGATACTATGTTACAACGCAAGGCCTTAGTGGTTATGCACTGAAAACAGAGTTATACAACATCATTAAAGATCACAACTCACAAGGCTATTCTGCGATTTGGAGCTTTTACGATGTTGCTTCACGCGATAAGTATTTTGAAAACGACAACTCTATTTTAGACCGTTATTCAGAAAACCCTGCAGGCCAAGATAGCTACAACTATGTTGCTGTGAGCGACCAATGTGGGACATACAACAGCGAAGCAGATTGCTACAACCGTGAGCATTCTTTCCCGAAAAGTTGGTTTGGTGGAACAGTTGAGCCAATGAACTCTGACGTACATCACATTTTCGCCACTGATGGTTATGTGAATTCAAAACGCAGTAACTACCCATTTGGTGAAGTAGGTAGTGCAAGCTACACCTCTAGTAACGGCAGCAAATTAGGCAGCGCTGCTAGCTCATTAAATTACTCAGGAACGGTTTTTGAACCTATTGATGAATTTAAAGGTGACTTTGCAAGAGCGTATTTCTATATGGCAACACGCTATGAAAATGTGATTGGCTCATGGCAAAACAACACAACCTACAGTAATGCTGTATTAAATGGTTCATCTGATCAGGTCTTTGAGAACTGGGTCGTTGCAATGTTATTAAAATGGCATAACGCGGACCCTGTTAGCCAATTAGAGCTTGACCGTAACCAAGCAGCTTATGAACATCAAGGTAACCGCAACCCATTTGTGGATCACCCAGAATTTGTAGAAATGATTTGGTAACTTCGTTAAGCCAAGGCGCTTAGTTTCGGCTAAGTGCCTTTTTTAATCAAGCACAACGACTTTGTTTTCGTCAATTAACTCTGCCACATAGCGCTTTTCTAAATGCCACGGATGACGCTTCCAGCCCTGAAAACCAAAACCTGCTATATGCACTTTTGAAAACAATTTAAGGTAGTGAGCAATCGCTAAAGTACCTGAACTTGGGCAATATGGCTTATGTATTGTCGGTCCTAACGTTAGTAGGTACGCAAGCAGTGATTGGCGAAATTGCTGGGTTAATCGTTCTTGCTGCAAGCCTGTGCCATAGTAATTAAACAAAGCGTCACCATGATCAAGTCGGCCATGACGACGGATCAGTTTGAATAGTTGCTGCATGAATAAGTTTGGCGCAGGATCAGTGACCATAATCTTGTTAAGTCCTTCAAGCGGCATAACAAGTGGCTGTTCAAGTAAACTTTGCGCCTGCCTCCCTCGCCCCAATAACCATAGATCTGTGCAACGCTTACCTAGGTGCGCAGGCATTGCTGCACAGCGATTAAAACGCACAACAGATGGACAATTATCGACCTGCTCAGCAAGCTCGGTATTAATCGGACCATTACCTAGAATAATTATCTGTGGCGGCTCATGCATAATGCAAAACTCCGTTTTATCCTTAAAACGACCTTATTTCACCTAAACTTTATGACCTGCTAATGACAGTTCATGATAAGTTTAATACATGTGAAAAGCGCTTATGTGCAATCAGCAAGTTATTATCAACTTGAGATTGGGCACTATAGCCAAGAAGCTGTAACACCTGTTTTAACAGAGCTTGATGTTGCTGCTGTGGTGAGTGATTTTCCACTTCTAACACCTCTAACATCGCTTGTGCATAGCTAGAACCTGAATGGATCGACTGCCAGATACGCGTTTGTATTTCGATAACTTGAGAAATCGACGTGTTATAAGTATTAACTTGCAGACTTAACAGATAATTTTCTAATAGATTCATTGTAGCGTCCTTTTTAAAAACGCCACTTTAAAAGCTCAAGTTAAGTTGAGGTAAAGTGTTTTATTATTACTTTTTACTCCACTTATTCATAATGTCTTTAAATAACTTAGCCTCTTTGTCTTCACAGGGTCTGGGCGATCCGCTTGGCACCCCAGATTTACCAAACACCGAGTTAAAATCTATGCCATAACACATACCATTTAACACCTCGATACGCTTGCTACCATCACCACTCTGCCAAACGACGGTTGCTTTATCAGAAACCGTTAATTGTGCAGGCACTGAAACCCTGCCTACAGGCAAATTATTATTTGCCCCTTCAACCTGCCCAAATAATGACGAATTAGAAGAGCCATTTTCAAAATTAAGCTTTGGGATTGGCGCATACGGGTTGAGTTTTTTAAAGGGTACTTCGGTTGTTTTTGAATTATCAGGTGTCTGACTGGGCTTTATGACCTTATTATTCGTCACTTCTTTGGGCTCACTAACTGAATGTTCAACGACCTTAGCATCGCTTTTCTGCTTAGGGCTGCTATAAGCGGCTTCCTCTTTTTGCGGTAAAGCCTTAGCCTCATCAACTATTTCTTGCGGTTGCTCCAGTAAAGGTTTGTCTTGGGTTTTCTGTAAACTAGGTAACGAAGTTAAATCAACACTCACATACGCGTTGATTACTTTTGGCGGTTCAGCGACTGCGGGGAGTTTCACAGACTTTCCATATCGAACAAATAACAATAAAAGCATAGCATGTAGCGTAATCGAGATGATCCATGCTTTGTAATTCCCTTTTAACACTCAAGCGCCTCATTTTTATTTTTAAGAGTGTTAAGTGAATGAAATAGTTCATAAGAAAAAGTGGTGAGTTAGCAAGTTAACGGGAGTAACGTTTTAAGGTTCTAGGTTAAGTCTGTTCGTTGAGATGGTTTGGATTCAGCATGAGGTGTGACATGTGGTTTTATAGCTATGCAGCAACAAACCCTATTGCTTGACTGACATCTGACAGCTAAACGCTTTTTGCTGTATTTCAAAAACAAAAAGCCCCAGCAAATGCCAGGGCTTTTTAGTAAGTAAACTTAATTAAAAATTAAGCTTGCTTTGGACGTTCAACAACGTCTACTAAAGTCCAAGACTTAGTCTTAGAAATAGGAGCACACTCACGGATAGTAACTACGTCACCAGCTTGAGCTGTGTTGTTTTCGTCATGTACGTGTAGTTTAGTCGTACGTTTGATGAATTTCCCATAAACTGGGTGCTTCACGTAACGTGCGATAGCAACAGTGAAAGATTTATCCATCTTGTCGCTGATTACACGGCCTTGAAGAGTACGGATTTTATCGCTCATTATTGACCTGCCTTCTGGTTAATAACTGTTTTTACACGCGCGATATCGCGACGTACTGTTCTTAGCGTGTGTGTCTGAGCTAACTGACCAGTGCTTGCTTGCATGCGCAGGTTAAACTGCTCACGAAGAAGTCCTAGAAGTTCAGCGTTAAGCTCTTCTACGCTTTTGTCTTTTAGTTCGCTAGCTTTCATTACATCACCGTCCGAGTTACGAAAGTTGTTGTGAATGGTAATTTACGCGCTGCAAGGTTAAATGCTTCACGAGCAAGCTCTTCAGAAACACCTTCCATTTCGTAAAGTACTTTACCAGGTTGAATTTCAGCAACCCAATATTCAACAGAACCTTTACCTTTACCCATACGAACTTCTAATGGTTTGTTCGTAATTGGCTTATCTGGGAATACACGAATCCAGATTTTACCTTGACGCTTTACGTGACGTGTCATAGCACGACGAGCTGCTTCGATTTGACGAGCAGTCATACGGCCACGGCCAGTAGCTTTCAAACCGAAAGTACCGAAGCTTACTTTGTTACCGTTTTGCGCTAAACCGCGGTTGCGGCCTTTGTGCATTTTACGGAATTTTGTACGTTTTGGCTGTAACATTACTCGCTACCTCTACTTAGCACTTTTTTTGGCTTTCTTTGGCGCGCGTTTAGCTGGCTTCTCTTGCTCTTGTACTAGTGGTAAACCACCAATAACTTCGCCTTTGAAGATCCAAACTTTAACACCAATGATACCATAAGTGGTTAAGGCTTCAGAAGTTGCGTAGTCGATATCAGCACGAAGAGTATGTAGAGGTACACGACCTTCACGATACCATTCTGAACGTGCGATCTCAGCACCGCCAAGACGACCGCTAACTTCAACTTTGATACCTTTTGCACCAATGCGCATTGCATTTTGTACCGAACGCTTCATAGCGCGACGGAACATAACACGACGCTCTAGTTGTGACGCAATACCGTCAGCTACTAGTTGTGCATCAAGTTCAGGCTTACGAACTTCAGAAATATTGATCTGAGCCGGAACACCTGCAATCTTAGTTACTGCTTGACGTAGTTTTTCAACGTCTTCGCCTTTTTTACCGATAACAACACCAGGACGAGCTGTGTGAATTGTTACACGGATAGATTTAGCTGGACGCTCGATAACGATTTTAGACACAGAAGCCGCTTTTAATTCCTTAGTAAGGAATGCACGTACTTTGTGATCGCCAAAAAGCTGATCAGAGAAATCTTTTGAATTCGCGTACCAGGTAGAAACCCAAGGTTTAGAGATACCTAGGCGAATACCAGTAGGATGAACTTTTTGTCCCATTACTTATACTCCTAGCTATCTGAAACCACAACAGTGATGTGGCTTGTACGCTTAAGGATGCGGTCAGCGCGTCCTTTAGCACGTGGCATAATACGCTTCATTGTAGGACCATCGTCCACAAAGATCGTAGTTACACGAAGCTCATCAATGTCAGCACCTTCGTTATGCTCTGCGTTAGCAATAGCAGACTCAAGTACTTTCTTAACTAATACAGCCGCTTTTTTAGGGCTGTACGCCAGGATTTCTAGAGCGCGATCAACCGGAAGTCCGCGGATCTGATCTGCAACTAGACGTGCTTTTTGCGCCGAACCAGAGGCGAATTTATGTTTAGCTAATGCTTGCATTTATCATTCCCCTCTTAACGTTTCTTCGCTTTCTTATCCGCAGCGTGACCGCGGTAAGTGCGAGTTGGTGCAAATTCACCTAGTTTGTGACCGATCATTTCGTCTGTGATGAACACAGGAACGTGCTGACGACCATTATGGACAGCGATGGTCAATCCGATCATGTTAGGTATGATCATTGAACGACGGCTCCAAGTTTTAATTGGCTTCTTGTCACCGCTTTCCAACGCTTTCTCTACCTTCTTCAGCAAGTGTAGGTCAATAAAAGGACCTTTCTTGAGAGAACGTGGCATGGCTATTCCTCAACTATTATTTAGTACGACGACGTACGATAAACTTATCAGTACGCTTGTTCTTACGTGTCTTAGCACCTTTAGTCGGTTTACCCCATGGAGACACAGGATGACGACCACCAGATGTACGACCTTCACCACCACCGTGCGGGTGATCTACCGGGTTCATGGCAACACCACGAACTGTCGGACGGATACCACGCCAGCGATTTGCACCAGCTTTACCTAGTGAACGAAGCATATGCTCAGCATTACCTACTTCACCAAGTGTTGCGCGACAGTCAGCTGGAACTTTACGAACTTCGCCAGAACGAAGACGTAGAGTCACGTATTGACCTTCACGTGCAAGGATTTGAACGTATGCACCAGCAGAACGTGCGATTTGAGCACCTTTACCTGGTTTTAATTCTACGTTGTGAACAGTCGAACCTACAGGCATGTTACGCATTGGTAATGTGTTACCAGCTTTGATTGGTGCATCAACACCAGACTGGATTGAATCACCAGCTTGTAAGCCTTTAGGTGCAATAATGTAACGACGCTCACCGTCTGCATATAATACAAGAGCGATGTTTGCGCTACGGTTTGGATCATACTCTAGACGCTCAACAACAGCTGGAATGCCATCTTTAGTGCGTTTAAAGTCGATTACACGGTAATGATGCTTGTGACCACCACCGATGTGACGAACCGTGATACGACCTTTGTTATTACGACCACCAGACTTAGAGTTTTTCTCTAGTAGTGGTGCGTAAGGTTTACCCTTATGAAGATCTGGGTTAACCACTTTAACCAGGTGACGACGACCCGCAGAAGTTGGTTTACACTTTTGAAGTGCCATAATTCTAACTCCCCTTATTACTCGGCGCCGCCGACAAAGTCTAGCTCGCTACCTTCTTTAAGAGTAACGTAAGCTTTCTTCCAGTCTGAACGACGACCGAAACGCATGCCAGTACGTTTTGTTTTACCCTTAACGTTTAGTGTGCGAACACCAGTTACTTCTACTTCAAAAAGCTTCTCAACTGCAGCTTTAACTTCAGCTTTAGTTGCATCTTTAGCTACTTTGAAAACAATCGTGTTGTTCTCTTCAGCAGAGATAGTGCTTTTTTCAGAGATGTGTGGAGCAAGGATCACTTTTAAAAGACGTTCTTCACGGATCATGCTAGCGCCTCCTCAAGTTGCTTAACAGCAGCAGCTGTAATAAGTACCTTATCGAAAGCGATTAGGCTTACAGGATCGATACCAGCTACATCACGCGTGTCAACCTTGTACAGGTTACGTGCCGATAAGAATAGATTCTCATCTAATTCTTCAGTCACGATTAGAACATCTTTAAGCTCAAGTTCTTTAAGCTTAGCAACTAGTTCTTTAGTTTTTGGTGCTTCAAGACCAAACTGTTCAACAACGATTAAACGCTCTTGACGAACTAATTCAGATAAGATGCTTTTGATCGCACCGCGGTACATTTTACGGTTTACTTTTTGGCTGTGGTCTTGTGGTTTAGCTGCGAAGCTAACGCCACCTGAACGCCAAATTGGGCTACGAATTGTACCAGCACGTGCACGGCCAGTACCTTTTTGAGACCATGGTTTTTTACCACCACCGCTAACTTCAGAACGTGTCTTCTGAGCACGAGTACCTTGACGAGCACCTGCTGCGTAAGCAACAACTACTTGGTGTACTAATGCTTCGTTAAACTCACGTCCAAAAGTAGCTTCAGAAACTTCAAGAGCGCCAGAAGCGTCTTTAATTGCTAATTCCATCACTAAATCTCCAGGACTTATGCTTTAACAGCTGGTTTAACGATAACGTCACCGCCGATAGCGCCAGGTACTGCACCTTTAACTAAAAGCAAGTTACGCTCAGCGTCAACGCGAACTAGTTCTAAGTTTTGAGTCGTTACACGCTCAGCACCCATGTGACCGGCCATTTTCTTACCTTTGAACACCTTACCAGGTGATTGGTTTTGACCGATTGAACCAGGAGCACGGTGAGATAGAGAGTTACCGTGAGTAGCGTCTTGCATGCTGAAGTTCCAGCGCTTAACACCACCTTGGAAACCTTTACCTTTAGAAGTACCGGTTACGTCAACTTTGTTGATTTCGTTGAATAATTCAACAGTAAGCTCAGCGCCTACTTCAAAATCGCCTTCACCACCATTTAGGCGGAATTCCCACAGACCGCGACCCGCTTCAACACCAGCTTTAGCGAAGTGACCCGCTGCTGCTTTGTTTACACGGCTTGCTTTTTTAGTGCCTGCGGTTACTTGAAGCGCGTTATAACCGTCTGTTGCTTCAGATTTGATCTGAGCAATACGGTTAGGTGTCGCTTCGATAACTGTCACAGGGATAGATACACCATCTTCAGTGAAGATACGTGTCATACCCACTTTACGACCGACTAGACCTAATGCCATTTTCCTAAAACCTCTCTAATCTTCCGATTAACCCAGGCTGATTTGAACATCAACACCAGCAGCAAGATCTAAACGCATAAGAGCGTCAACAGTCTTGTCAGTTGGTTCTACGATGTCGATCAGACGTTTATGGGTGCGGATTTCGTACTGATCACGCGCGTCTTTGTTTACGTGCGGTGAAGTTAGTACAGTAAAACGTTCAAAGCGTGTAGGTAGTGGAATTGGACCACGTACTTGAGCGCCAGTGCGTTTCGCAGTTTCCACGATTTCCGCCGTTGATTGGTCAATCAAACGGTGGTCAAAAGCTTTTAGGCGAATACGAATGCGTTGATTTGACATTCTTAAACCTCAATATAAAGAGCATTTAAAAAGAGCATAAAAAAACGACCGAAACAATCTTACTAACTAAGATGTCGGCTGTTCTCTTATATCTACGTTGAATTCCAAATCGGAATTCCTGTTTATTAGCTTGAAATCCAAGCTTAATCTATCCTTCCAAGTTCCCGAGGGAATTTTGAAAGCCTGCGTATTATAGTGAGATTGGTGATAAATGCAACAACTTTTTAGAATTAAAAGCGACAAGGCCGCCTTTAGATTAAATTTCGATTAAATACGAACTATATTCAGCTTCGCTATGTCTTTGCTTTACTATAGTTAATTTGAATAAATGCAAAAGCTGAAGAATCGCAATGGTCAGTCCAGTTAATAATTGTTATTCTATGCCGCTTATTTTTGGCCACTCTCGGTCTATTTAATATTTACTGATACCAATTTACATAATGAGATGCCTTTGTAAATTGGTGTAATAGCTTTGGTGAGTTGATGCGTATCATTAATCGTTGTTTAAATTTCATTTCTGCCGGTATGAACCGCTTGTTTGTAAAAAGTAAGGTGCTGCCAGAAAACCCGATTGAACAATACAATCTTAATCCAGCCAACCCGACCTTCTATATCGTTAGGCTCAATGCGCGCTCAGATTTAGCCGCACTGGCACGGGTATGTAAAAAGTATGGTTTACCCAACCCGACGCAAGAGCAACTGTTAGGTAATGCTGAACTAGAGCGTTTTATTGGTATTCAAAACCCACCTCCGCTGTTTGGTAATAAAAGCAAACCAAGTAATGCGCTGCAGCAAGGTAAACAAATTATCGATCATCTGATGCAATCAGGTGAGAAAAACGTCCAAGTGATCCCAGTGACTATTTTATGGGGCCGAAATCCGGGTAAAGAGAAGCCAGGCTTAGGCACCTTAGTGTCGCATTCGTTAACCCCAAGCTGGTTTCGCAAGTTCTTTGTATTGCTATTCTCAGGCCGCGATAACTTTATCCGTTTTAGCCAACCGCTCGACTTATCATTACTGGTCAATGAAAAAGCCGATGTTGATGAACTACCACATAAGCTTCTACGTGTTGCTCGCGTGCACTTTCGTCGTCAAAAATTGGCAGCGACAGGCCCGAAAATGCCATCACGTGAACAGCTATTTAATTCGCTACTAGCCTCACCCACAATAAAAAAAGCGATTCAAATAGAAGCAAAAGAAAAGAACATCAGCCAAGAGCAAGCGCGTCAAAATGCGCTGAAGTTACTTGATGAGATTGCGGCAAATTATAGTGATGCCACCATTCGTGTAGCAGATAGAATTTTAACCTGGCTATGGAATAAGCTCTATAACGGTATTGATATTAAGTTTTCTGAGCAAGTCCATGAGCTCACAGATAAAGGTCACGAAATTATCTATATGCCATGTCACCGCTCGCACATGGATTACTTATTGCTGACCTACTCTATTTACCATTTAGGGTTAGTACCGCCGCATATCGCTGCCGGTATCAACTTAAATTTCTTCCCAGCCGGTGGTGTATTCCGTCGCAGTGGTGCTTTTTTTATTCGCCGTTCATTCGCGGGCAATAAGTTATATTCATCGGTATTTAAAGAGTACCTGAGTCAGTTATTCATTAAAGGTTACTCGGTGAAGTTTTACACGGAAGGCGGCCGTAGTCGTACAGGCCGCTTATTACCGCCAAAAACAGGCATGCTCGCTATGACGTTACAAGCGATGCTCCGTGGCATTGACCGTCCAATTTCAATTGTGCCTGTGTATATTGGTTATGAACATGTGATGGAAATTAATACCTACTTAAAAGAGCTTGCCGGCAACGACAAAAAAGGTGAGTCGGTATTAGGTATTTTCAAAGCCATTAAAAACCTGAAGAACTATGGCCGTGGTTACTTAAACTTTGGCGACCCTATATCGATTAACCAATACTTGAATGAACAACAGCCTGATTGGCGCGAGTCTATTCACCCAACCGACGTACAAAAGCCGCAATGGCTTGGACCGCAGGTTGCCAACCTTGCTGATAAAGTAATGGTTAATATTAATAGCGCCGCTGCACTCAATGCTGTGAACCTTCTCGCGATGATTTTACTGGTGAATGATAAGCACGCGTTGAGTAAGCCTAAGTTGATTGCTCAGCTTGAGTTTTATTTAC
Organism: Pseudoalteromonas sp. T1lg122; assembly: GCF_002964825.1. Taxonomy (NCBI): domain Bacteria; kingdom Pseudomonadati; phylum Pseudomonadota; class Gammaproteobacteria; order Alteromonadales; family Pseudoalteromonadaceae; genus Pseudoalteromonas; species Pseudoalteromonas sp. T1lg122. Next base: position 198,841 of record NZ_PQCG01000005.1, on the reverse strand, counting down.
ATTTACAGCGTAGCGCCAGCTACAGCGACAAGGTAACCACCCCTAATGAAAGTGCTGAACAGCTATTAGAGCATGCCCTTAAACTTAATAAGTTTGATGTTATCAGTGATGAATTTGGCGAAATTATCGCTATCAATGATAAAGAGAAAACGTTATTCAATTACTACCGTAATAACGTATTACACTTATTTGCTGTACCAAGCTTGCTGGCACTGCATTTATTTAAGGCACATAAAACGACTATGGCAGATTGCCAAGCCCTGATCGCACGTTTTTACCCATTATTTGCCAAAGAGTGGTTCTTACATGAGTTAGATGAAAACTACATTACGCGTGTTCTTGCTAGTTTCGTTGACCAAGATCTGATTGAAATTGAGGGTGATAACATCAAAATCACCAATAGCAACGACTGCTTGGCAAAACTTGAAATGCTCGGCCGCGCTTTAAGCTTAACATTACAACGCTACGCTATCGTGGTTGGATTTATTCAAACAAGTAGTGGCATTGAACGTGAAGAACTTGAGCACGAAAGCCAAGTATTAGCAGAACGTTTGGGCACCTTACACGGCATTAAAACACCGGAATTCTTTGACAAAAAAGTGCTGGTTGGTTTTATTTCTAGCTTACGTGAGCAAAAACTAATTACAGAGACAGAGCAAGGCTTAACGGGCAGTAATGAGCTGTGTGAAGTGTATTTATATCTTAAAGCATTGCTGCCAGCACGGGTCTGGCAGTCAATTGACGATATAGTGCAAAGCCAAGCTCAGCACGCAAAAGATTAACGCTGACGCATTACCCCTTCTTGGATCGTTGAGGCAACGAGGTTGCCTTGACGGTCAAAGAATTGACCTCGTACCAATCCTCGACCTGAGCTCGCACTTGGGCTATCAATCGAATATAAAATCCAATCATCAAGTCTAAACGGACGGTGGAACCACATTGCATGGTCAATCGTCGCAACCTGCATGTTAGGCTGCATAAACGATACACCGTGCGGTTGTAACGCCGTTGGTAAAAACTCAAAGTCAGATGCGTACGCAAGTAAGTAGTTATGGATACGCTGATCGTCTGGCATCTCACCATTGGCTTTAAACCAAATATGTTTAACCGGCTCCATCACTTGTGGCTTAAATGGGTTATGAAAGGTCACTGGACGCATTTCAATGGGTACTTCACGAATAAACTTATTGCGAATTGGTTCAGGAATAAGCTCTGCATTCGCTTGGTAGAACTCAAGTGAAGACTTTAACTCTTCAGGCTGTGGTACGTCTGGCATTTGTGCTTGGTGCGATAAGCCCTCTTCTTCACCTTGGAAAGAAGCGGTCATGTAAAAAATGGGCTTACCGTATTGGATTGCTTTGACACGGCGAGTACTAAAACTTTTACCATCGCGAATATTTTCTACATCATATACGATTGGTTTGGCAGCATCACCCGGACGTAGAAAGTATGAATGCAACGAATGAACAATACGCCCTTCTGGTAATGTTTCTTTAGCGGCCGATAACGCTTGGCCCATTACTTGGCCACCGAAAACCGCTCTAAACCCTAAATCTTGGCTTTGGCCACGATACAAGCCTTGCTCAATTTCCTCTAACGACAACAACGACAGTAAGTCATCTAATACTTGGCTCATTTATTTATCCTCAATCCCGACAAGCGTTTAATGATACTATAGACTAATTGGAAGTAAATCTTTGTAAGAGCACCTCATTATGGCTTATTGGCTTTTAAAAACAGAACCCGATGCATTTTCAATTGATGATCTAAAAAACGCTCCCGAGCAAACCTCTATGTGGGATGGCGTGCGTAATTATCAAGCCCGAAACTTTCTACGCGATGGCTTTAAACAAGGCGACTTGGTGATGATTTATCATTCAAGTTGTAAGCAAGTAGGGGTAGCAGGAATAGCCACGGTCAGCCGAGAAGCTTATGCCGACCCAACACAATTTGATTTAAACAGCGATTACTACGATGCCAAAGCAACCGCTGATAACCCGCGCTGGTTTGTCGTTGATGTAACCTATCAATCACACCTGAAAAAACTAGTTAGCCTGCAAGCAATTAAAGCCAATGATGCAATCACCGAAATTGCCCTTAAAAAAGGCGGTCGGCTATCTGTAATGCCTGTAACGGAACATGATTGGCAACAGATAATCGCAATGAGCGAGCGCTAAGCATATAAAATAGCGGCCATTTTTAATGAGCTGCTATTTTTGCTATAATTCGCCACCTTTATTTAAGAGGGTGCGTGGGGGGTGTATGAAATTATTATATTGGTTAGATGATGGATCAACCTGCCCCGCGATGCACAACAAAGCCAAGTCCCCTTTAGCGGCGGTGATTTACTTGGTGATGTGTATGTGAAATACCATATCATCGATGCTAATAAGCCTCTGCTATTTACCTTCTCACCTGCCGGAACCAACTACCAAGAACATGATCTCACAGATGATTTTTCGCCTTGGGCTTATAAGCTCGCGAAAAAACAAGATGTGAATGTGATTGCCTTTCAGCATTTAGGTATTAGTAACTGGTTTAGACACCGCAACTTATTATTTTTTATTGAGCAATTAGCGCCGCTGATTGGTGGATTTAAAGAGCGCTTAGGATATGGTTTGAGCCGCGGTGGCTTTGCTGTAGGAGCCTTTGCCAATTTGTTGAAGCTTGATAAGGTCTTATTATTTCACCCTGTCAGCACAAAAAATAAAGACAAAGCGCCGTGGGATGACCGTTCTAGCACAGATATCGCGCAAAAGTTCGATTGGAATGGCGACTATCACGATTTAGATTTAGGCCAAGCAAAGGGTTATATTATTTACGACCCGACCAATCGCATTGACCGAGCTCATGCAAAACGCTACCCAAAACTCACCCATTTACGGGTGTTTGGTATGGGCCATAGTGTTCATGCAACATACCTCAATAAGTTTGGTTTTTATAAAGATGTGGCCGTTGATTTTATTCGCCACCAGCAAGTCGATATTGCACAATTCCGCCAACAAACAAAAACGCTACGATTTAAAGAAGACTATTACCGTCGACTCAATAAGGCCAACAAAACATCGCCACATCGCTTAGCGCTACTGAGCACCGCCCACACTATTTTAACTGAAGAAAAAGCGGAGCATCTGCAAGAGCAAAAAGATGCGATCGATGTGCAGCCACTGATTGATGTGGCCATCAAACATCAGGATGCGCACCCCAAAGATGCCATTAAAATTTTAGAAGTCGCGCAGCAGCTATCGCCAGATGATCCCTTGATTGAGCATAAACTAAAACAGTTGAAGTGATACAACAGCAGTAGGCCGTCAGCCGTCAGCCGTCAGCCGTCAGCCGTCTGATCAAAATATAAACAGCACTTATATATGTAAACTCAAAATTTTACTGTGGAGTTATATAATTTCTATAATTTGCACACACTTCATTGTTGCGGTTGCTAAGACTATGCGTTAACTCATTTATCAGTAAAAAAACACTCTTTTCTCTTTTCAAATCAATAGGGAGTTTAAAGTTTATGTACTGATTAGTAGAAGAAACTACATCATTTTTCAAGGTACGAAGTTCATTACTTTTCATAATGACTTCCAACATACGAGCTTTTGTCAAAAACTCTACGTTCAACATTTTGAGAGTTTCAACCTTATCAAAATACAAGCTACTTAACTTAGCGTAATATTTTTTAGTTTCACCATTTTCTATATTATTGGAACTATAAAGGAGTGAATAAACATCATTGCCAATAGATGTGAGACTCCCGCAAGTAATATGAACTTTTTCTAAAGCCTCTAAAACCTCTAGCTTCTTTGAGTAATTGATCTGCTTTCGCCAAATCAATAAAGCATATAGTGCACAGACACCGCTAATGCCTCCCCCAAGGGCGGAAATAAAATTAATAATTTCAATTAAAGGTTTACTTATTAGGCTTGTCGATAAAGCACCTGCAAATAATAAGGTTAGCGCGATAAATAAGTGCTGTTTTTTTGACAATACAATTCCTTATTAAATACTAGCTCTTAGGTTTCACTTTACGGTGTTTTTTGACCCGCCCGTGTTTGGGGATAATAGTTAAGTACATCACTAAAGCTAACCACGAAAAGAAGATGATACCGATTAACCAAGCATTCTTTTCGTGGCCCTGAGTGCGTTTACTATTGAGCACAATGACCACAGGCAAAATGTAGGCACTCAAAACAATAATTAAAAACGCAACTTCATTCATAGATCATCATACCAACGCAGACCAATCAACTTCGTCGCTCAAAACTCGTTCTGCAGCAATATAATGCAAAATATCACCTTCACTTACTACATAATCCAACGGCGGGTTTAGGTCCATATTTTTTGCACTCAAATTATGTGCTACACCGAGTAATATCGCATCGTGGCTGTATTTAAAGTGATGAAACAGCTTGCCAAATTCCATTGCTTGCACGCCTTTTGGAATAGGTAAACTAAACTGAGTATCACCATGAAGTGTTGATAACAACTCTTCTTGCACCCGGCTTGAACCTGGATCTTGCATTGAACGTACTAAGATTTCGGCTGATTTAGCACTGCTACATTCAACATTGTGACAGTGCTCATGCAGCATTTCGATTTTAGTTTCGTCAGTAAAGTGCGCACTAATGTGACAATGCTTATTTACTAACTTGCTGATACGCAATGCTGTTGTGAACGTTTGATCATCATCTTGCCCATCAATGATAATTTTATCAGCGCGTTCAATCGCGATTCTTTTCAACTCATCTAGGTCGGTAAAGCTACTAAGACGAGCAAAATCAACCATTGGATTTGTTAAAAATGGGTGCTCCATTTGTTCAGTAACCGCCAATAGAATTCGACGATCTAAGCGTTTTTGATCAGCAAGAATATAGTCAACCATCTTCTTAGTTCGAGTATCGTGCCAACCAAAAATAATAATGTGATTGTTTATATGTGCGAAGCTTTTATCACCCGTCATAGCGCGCCTGATTAAGTAAGTTACTGTTTGCCCTGTTTTTCCCAACAGAACGCCAAATAGTGCTAAACCAAAAGGTATTTGCAGTAATGCAACAATCCAGCGGCCAAGCTCGGTGCTGGCACTAAAGTCGCCATAGCCAACCGTTGATGTTGTCACAACATAATAATATACGTAGGTACTTAGTGGTGTTAAAGCTTGCTCTCCTGCAAGCATAAGCAGCCACCATATAAGTAGCATATGCAAAAGCGTGGTAACGACCACAGCCTGCCAACTTACTTGATCAATATGACTGCGGATAAGTACCACTATACGATTTAATAAATAGTGCATGATCCTTGCGAATTATCGTGGAAGAAATTAACGATACGGTACTGGAATGCCAGCTCTTTGGCAACTGATGGAAAATTCCTAATGCATGTCGATGAAAAATAATAGTAGACTATACTATCTCTGTATTAGGTGTTTAGGGTGAAATATGTCAGGTGTTCTTGCTTCTGTTGATAAGCGTACGCAACTGGTCGGTGAAAACCGCTTAGAGCTTTTGCTATTTTACCTACACAGTCGTCACTTATTTGCACTCAATGTGTTTAAAGTTAAAGAAGTGGTAAAGCTGCCACATATTAGCAAAATTCCTCACGCGCATCCTAAAGTGTCGGGTGTGGTTGATATTCGCGGTGAATCAATTCCGGTGATTGATTTGCGCAAAGCGATTAACATGCCTGAAGCGAAGCACATCGAAGATACAAACCTCGTCATCACTGAATACAATCGCACCGTACAAGGCTTTTTAATTGGCAAGGTTGATCAGATCATTAATATGACTTGGTCAGACATTATGCCGCCGCCAACCGCAATTGGTAAAAATCACTACCTCACAGCCTTAACAAAAGTAAAACGCGATGGCCAAGAGCATTTGGTTGAAATAATCGATGTAGAAAAAGTACTTGCCGAAATCGTCGAGTACGAGGTTCACATTTCTGAAGATATTCTTGATAAAAGTATCGTAAACGAATTTGCAGGCCGCAAAATTCTTCATGCTGATGATTCACCAACGGCTCGTAAACAAGTAAGCGATACTTTATCGCAGCTTGGCATCGAGATTATTCCTGCTCGTAACGGACTTGAAGCACTCGAAATGCTAAAAAGCTGGGCTGATCAAGGCAGAGATGTTGAAAAAGAATTACTTATGGTGATCACCGATGCAGAAATGCCCGCAATGGATGGTTATCGTTTAACACACGAAATTCGCAACGACAGCCGCATGAAGAACCTACATATCGTGCTCAACACATCCTTGAGTGGTAGCTTTAACCAAGCTTTGGTCGAGAAGGTTGGCTGTAATGCGTTCTTATCTAAATTCCAGCCAATACTGTTAGTCGAAGAAGTTCAAGCCCGTTTAAAAGCCGTGCTTGAGCAAGATTCACAGTAAGCGTTTTTAGCATCCAGTTTTAAAACATACGCTAAAGCAACGGCGTCGCAATTTGCCAATCATCGTTATTCATGATTTATTGGCATTATCGATTCGACGACAACAATAAAAACTATGCTAAATCGCGTTGCTAAACCATTCACTAAACTAGTTGAGCGTTACCTACCCGACCCGTTTATATTTGTTATTTTGCTCACCTTACTGAGCTTCATCGTTGCAAGCCTCTTTACCCCATCAACACCCACACAAGTACTTGCCGCTTGGGGTGGAGGGTTTTGGAACCTATTACAATTTGCCATGCAAATGCTGCTGGTTCTGCTAACGGGCTATATGCTAGCAAGTACTCCCGTTATGCGCAGTATACTCAACAAATTGGCAACTCTCGCCAACAGCCCTGCTAAAGCAATCATTCTCGTGACCCTCGTATCTTTGCTAGCTAGCTGGCTAAATTGGGGTTTCGGTTTAGTGATTGGCGCTTTGTTCGCCAAAGCAATTGCGAAACAAACCCGCGTTGATTACCGTTTGTTAGTAGCCAGTGCCTATTCAGGCTTTATTGTTTGGCATGGTGGCTTAGCCGGTTCAGTGCCGCTGACCATCGCAACCGATGGCCATTTTGCACAGCAAAGCATTGGTATTATAGGCACCGAGGAGACAATTTTTTCTGCATTTAATATCGCCATTGTTGTGGGCTTATTTATTATTATGCCGCTTGTAAATCGCTATATGTTGCCAAGCGAGACAGACAGCGTTTATGTTGACCCCGCAAAGCTTGATGATGAAACTAAGCAAACAGCAACACCTACCCGCCCTGCCGAAATAATAGAGCATAGTCGTTTGCTAGGTATGGGAATAGGTGCCGTTGGCCTTGGCTATTTATTCTATTATTTTGTGCTCACCGGAGGTGGCCTAAATTTAAATAGCGTGATCGCGATTTTCTTATTTAGCGCAATTTTACTGCATCAAACACCGCATAATTTACTCAGTAGCTTACAGCAAGCAATTCCCAGTGGAGCTGGCATAGTGATTCAATTTCCGTTTTATGCAGGGATCATGGCTATCATGGTAAAAACGGGACTTGCTCAACAAATCTCTGAAGGATTTATTGCCATTGCAACAGCCGAAACGCTGCCTTTTTGGAGCTTTTTAAGTGCAGGGTTTGTGAATATCTTTGTGCCATCAGGCGGCGGTCAGTGGGCAGTGCAAGCGCCAATTGTCATTCCCGCAGCACAATCACTTGGTGCTGATATGCCACGTGTTGCTATGGCTGTCGCATGGGGTGATGCTTGGACCAACCTAATTCAGCCGTTCTGGGCACTCCCTGTTCTCGCCATTGCAGGCTTAAAAGCAAAAGACATCATGGGCTTTTGCTTAGTGCAACTAGTGATCACTGGCGTGTTTATATCTGTGATGCTGAGCTTTTATCCTTAATAGCCATATTAAGGTAAGTATTGAGTAGAGCTCATGATTAGTTTTGTAAATAGGCTAATCATGAGCTTAAAGTTATGCAATGCAATTACAGTAATTGAAATTGGTCAGCATCTAAGTGAGCAGGAAAAGCCTTTCTAAAGTCATCTAACGGTGATTTTTCTAAGCGCTTAATAATGATACCCGATTGGTTATCTTCAAGCGCAGCCAAAGTATCACCTTTAAAATCATAAACCGCGGTGCCACCACTGTGAGCAATATCATTACCATCTGCACCAATACGATTGACGCCCACGACATAACACACGTTTTCCATTGCGCGTGCTTTTAACAGGGTATCCCATACATGGCGACGTGCCGCCGGCCAATTGGCTACGTTGATCATCACATCGTAGTCATTGCAGTTTCGTTGGAATACAGGAAAGCGCAGGTCGTAACACACTTGCGGTAAAATGCGAAAATCATTGATTGTGAATATCTCGCGTTGCGTACCTGCTGCAACAAAATTACCTTCGTTACCTAAGCAGAATAAATGGCGTTTATCGTAATACTTTACTTCACCATTTGGCCAAACCCAATAAAATCGATTGGCCTTTTTGTCACCTTTTGCAACTAAAACAGAACCAGCAATCACGGCATTCTTTTGCTTCGCAGTGGCTTGTAACCAGCTAAGTACGTCGCCTTGTTCAGGCTCACTGCAATCTAGATTAATCGCAAAACCCGTGGCAAACGTTTCTGGCAAGACAATTAAATCGACCTGCTCGTTTAAGTTATTAAGCTGCTCAGAAAAATGCGTAAGATTAGCGTTTTTATCAAGCCAATGCAGTGATGACTGCACTAAAGCCAAGGTTAAAGTTGACATAAAATCTCCGCAGCACGTTTTAATGTGTCATCATTTTTTGCAAAACATAAACGAATCACTTTATCGCTGCTTGCACTGTTGTAAAACACACTGAGTGGCACAGCTGCAACCCCCGCTTGCTCGACCAACCAATGACAAAACTCAACATCATCAAGATCAGACACATCACTATAATCGAGTAGTAAGAAGTAAGTGCCTTCACTTGGTAATATTTTAAAACGGCTTTGCGCTAACGCTTCGCTGAGTAAATCACGTTTTTGTTGATAAAAATGACTTAGCTCATCAACATGATCAGGCTCTAACTCAAGCATATCGGCTAATGCATGCTGAGCAGGCGTAAAGCTTGAAAAAGTCACATATTGGTGAATTTTACGAAACTCCACCATGAGCTGAGCGGGTGCTACACAGTAACCCATCTTCCAACCAGTGCTGTGAAAGGTTTTACCAAAACTTGAAATCACAAAACTACGTGCAAATAACTCAGAGTCGGTCAGCGCACTTAAATGCAAAGCGCCATCAAAGGTAATGTGCTCATACACTTCATCACTGATCACATATAAATCATGCTCAGCAACAAGCGCTTTAAGGGCGTTAATATCTTCTGTTTTAAAGATTTTACCGCTTGGGTTATGTGGCGTGTTGATGATGATGACACGTGTTTTGTCTGTGATGACATCGGCTACGGCTTGCCAATCGATTTTATAATCTGGCGCATGCAAAGCGACATGAACTGAACGACCGCCTGCAAGCTCAATTGCTGGTTGGTAAGAGTCATAAGCAGGGTCAAACACCACCACTTCGTCACCCTCTTTGACAAGTGCTTGAATCGCTACAAATAATGCCTCTGTTGCCCCTGATGTAACAGTAACTTGTTGCTCGTAATTTATGTTGTTATGGTATTTTCTCGCTATCAGAGTCGCTATTTGCTGTTGTAGCTTTGCAATACCACTTGAAGGCGCATATTGATTTACCCCCTCAAGTACATAATGATTGAGTTGTTTTTTTAGCAATTCAGGTGCATCAAACTCAGGAAAACCCTGAGATAAGTTAATAGCTTGATACTGATTTGCCAGAGCTGTCATTTGACTAAAAATGCTGGTGCCTAAATTCGGCAATTTACTTTCAAACACAGAGGTTCCTTAAAGATGGTTTTGCGCCCGAAGCGATGCTATCATTGCTTAAAACAGATGTATAGCCGTCTAAATAACTTTTAGAATGTCGAGGAATATATGCATAACAATACCGCTATTTCAGAACTAATTGAAGCTGGTAAATGGGTAAGCCAACGTGGCTGGGTCCCTGCTACTGGTGGTAACTTTTCAGCCCGCACTGCAAGCGGTTATGTCGTCACAGCAAGTGGCTTCGATAAAGGCCAACTCGGCACTCATGCGTTTATTGAATTTGACCATGAAGGTAATCGCACTAAAGGCTCTGGTAATCCATCAGCTGAAACTGAGCTACATTTAAATATGTATAAGCTGATCCCATCAGCTAAATTTGTTTTGCATACCCATTCTGTTGCAGCAACCGTGTTATCGCGTGTGATCAAAGGCCACGCTATCAATTTACATGGCTACGAAATGCAAAAATCTTTAAGTGGCGTTAAGTCACATTTAGATACGCTAAGTATTCCTATTTTTGATAATGACCAAGACATTGACCGTTTAAGTTTATTGGTCAGTGATCATCATCTTCACACCCCTATTGAGCATGCCGTATTAATTCGTGGTCATGGTTTATACGTGGTTGGTCGCGATATCAAAGAAGTACAGCGTCATTTAGAAGGCTTAGAGTTTTTGTTTAGCTGTGAACTTGAACGCTTAAAACTAGAAGGCATTCAAGCTGGAGTTCAAGCATGATCAAAGCAATTTTAACCGATATTGAAGGCACAATTACCCGCATTTCTTTTGTTAAAGACGTATTATTTCCTTACGCGGCAGGGCAATTACCTGAGTTTGTGAAGTCACATCAAAGTGACCCAGAAGTAGCAGCCCAAATAGAGGCTGTTAAGGCACATATAGAGCAACCAGAAGCCGATATCGACACGGTTATTAGCCATTTAATTCATTGGATTGAAACGGATCAAAAAATTACCCCACTTAAGCAGTTACAAGGGTTAATTTGGCAAACAGGCTACGAAAATGGTGATTTTACTGGCCACCTTTACCCTGATGCTTATGACTTTTTACAAGCCCAAAAACAAGCTGGTAAAAGTTTATATGTCTACTCTTCGGGCTCTGTGAAAGCGCAACACCTGATTTTTGAGTTTTCTGATTATGGTGATGTTAGACCTTTATTTAGTGATTACTTCGACACCAAAGTTGGCGCAAAACAACAGCAGAGCTCTTATGAGAATATTATTGCAGCCTTGCCTTTTGAAGCTGCAGAAGTGCTGTTCTTAAGTGATGTGGAAGCAGAGCTTGATGCTGCCAAAGCTGCTGGTCTTGGCACTTTACACCTTGTTCGCGATGGCCAAGCAGTCAGCGACGCTCACCCATACATTAACGATTTCACTGCATTTAGTGCGGAGCTTTTAGCATGAGCCAATTAACTATTTTTAATGATAACAACGCAGACAACATACTGTTTCACAGTGAAGACTTAAGCGCGATTGCGAGTGAGCTGAATGCGGTTGGCGTTCGCTTTGAGCAGTGGCAAGCAACGGCACAGATTGACCAAGATACCAGCCATGACGCTATTTTAACTGCCTATACTAACGATATAGAGCGCCTTAAGGCTGAAGGGGGTTATCAAACAGTGGACGTTATTTCGCTTGCTAAAGGTAATCCAAATGCTAGCGAATTACGCAGCAAGTTCTTATTTGAGCATACACATAGCGAAGATGAAGTACGTTTTTTTGTGAAAGGCCAAGGTTTATTTTGCTTACACTTAGGCGATAAAGTGTATCAAGTGCTGTGCCAGCAAGGTGACCTTATTTCTGTTCCTGAGCTCACACCGCATTGGTTTGATATGGGCAGCGACCCTGAATTCACAGCAATTCGCTTATTTAATAATACCGAAGGTTGGGTGGCTAAAAGTACTGAGTCAACCATTGCAAACACCTTCCCACTGCTGGACTAACATGGAAAAGCTATTTTCTTACGGTACCTTACAGTATCCGCAGGTTCAGCTAGATACCTTCGGGCGCTTGCTCGAAGGTCAACCAGCTACATTAACCGGTTATGTTATTGGTGAAGTCGAGATCACCGACGAAGCTGTCCTTAAAAGTAGCGGCCAGCGTTTTCACCCAGCGTTAATCAAAACGGGCAAACAAAGTGATACGGTTAATGGCACAATTTATTTAATCACCGAACAAGAGCTTGCTCAGGCAGACGCTTACGAAGTGGATGATTATCAAAGAATTGCAGAAACATTTCAGTGTAGCAGCCAAGCTTGGCTATATGTTGCAAAAAACAGCCTTTAATTTACAAATATAAAACAAAAAAACCCAAATCAAGAACAAAAGCTGTTATTATCTTCCCCATCAAGATTATTACATTTTAGTTAAAGGACTAAACATGGGGTCGGCATTTTCACCCTTACGCGATACCGTTATTTATGTGGGTGAGTGGCAATTTAACACTCAGCAGCAAACCATCAGCGATGGCACGCATACGCGCGAACTAGAACCTTTACTTTATAAACTCTTGTGCTTTTTCATTACCCATAATGATCGCATTATCACTCGCCAAGAATTGGTTGAAAACATTTGGCAACAAAGCTTCGTTGATGACAATGCCATCAACCGCGCCATCTCAGAATTAAGAAAAGTACTCAAGTCAGAAAAGCAGCCTGGGCAAACCATTAAAACCCATTACCGCAAAGGCTACAGTTTATTTATTGAAGTTAAGTTTCTTGATCACGCGGTGAGTACAGAGCCGCTAAAAACAGAAAATGTAATAACAGCAGATAAAGACGCTGAGACTCAAGTTAATACAGCCAACATTAGTCCAAAAAAAGATCATACTTCTCGCTGGCCGTGGCCTTTTGCAGCCTTAGTATTGAGTTTACTGCTTGCTGCTATTTGGTTGTTCTTACAACAACCTAAAGCCACTACTGAAGACCAAAGCGAAGCACCACTTTTAGACCTGCAAGTAGAAACGATTTCCTGGCATAAAGGCACACACTACCGCTTAATGCTCAATCAAGACAAAACAAAATTAGCCTACATACTGCAAAATGATATTGATGATAAGTACCTTTATGTTGTCGACTTAACAACTAAAAAAGAGTACCAAATTGCATCAGGGGATCTCTTTTTACAAGGCTGGTCTGACGATGGCGAGCGTCTATTCTATGGTTCATGTGAAGGAAGTGATTACAACGATTGTATTGCTTGGCAAGCAAGCAACCTGTTATCGAATGAAGCTTTAATTAAGCCTAGAACCAATCAATTTATACGTAGCTTATCTCCAACCCAGTACATGGAGGTCGGCAATGTGGCAATTACAAGACGAAATAACTACCGTGGTTTAACTCACTTAAACGCCCTTTATGCTCAAGATTTAAAAACAGGTGAAGAAATTCGCATTACTTCACCAAATATCACAGGTACTGGCGACTACATTTTAACCACCATCAAAAACCCTAGTCGGATTATTTTCGAGCGCCATAATGTGGGTCAAGCAGAGATTTACATGGCAAATTTAGACGGCAGCTCACTTAAACTCTTAACGACGAACAACTACCGCTCTTGGGCTGCGACTTATGATGAGCAAACTAACTCGCTGGTTTGGTATAACCGCGGTAAATTGACGATCGAATCATTTTCGTTTGATACCATGAGCCGAGGACAACCTGTTAAAGCACCAGTAAAGCGAGCTAATTTCGCCTACCCCCTTAATAAACAAAGTGTTTTGATCAGCACTGATTTACACGACAATGATGGGGCCATATTTGACTTAAAATCAAAACAAATGAGCTATATTGCTACGGCAAATAAGCATGAGGATGATGTTGTCGCACTACCGAATAATGATCTCTACTTCGCTGATTTTGAATTCTATAAGCGCCAACATTGGCTGAGAAAAGATAACCAATATATAGATATAACCGACAAGCTTGGCGAAGATACGACCGTTATTACTGCAAATAGCGACAGCAGTCAGCTCGTAAGTTTTAATAAAACCACTCAGCAACTAAGCTTATTAAGTGCCAATGATTTTTCAGAAATTAAACACTGGACGCTACCAGGAAACAGCAAATTGGCAGCAATCAGAGGCAATAAAATTGCAGTGATTTATACAGAGCTTAGCAGCCAGCAAAACCAAATAATGATTTTGCACACCAATAGCGATCACGTTGTTAAAAGCACCATCGACACCCCTTTAGAAATTGCTTGGTATGATGATGATCAGCTAATCGTGCATTCTAAGTACGCAAAATACCTGCTACTAGACAGTGACAATAATACCTATAGTGAACTGGTGACCCCAGACAAACTTATCGAGCTAAAACCTTCGATTATCTCGATGGCAAGTAACCAGCACAGCTTGTACATCGCCACCGAAGCAGAAGTGTATAGCATCAACTTAGCAAAAATGAAGGATGTTGAACTTGCAGTTCAACTGCAGCATTTGCACTTTATTAGCCATCTCAATGCCAATAATGACAAGCTCGCTATTTCATTCTTAACAGCAAATACTCAAAACAGCATTGAGCTTTACACTAAAAAAAGTGCTGAGTAATTTTCTACTTTAGCTGCTTTAGAACACCTTGCTCGATATCGGATTGGTTATAAACGCCGCTATCGAGCACCCAGCCTGTGACTAGGCTCGCCGGTGTAACATCAAATGCCGGGTTATAAACCTTTGCGTTAGTCGGTGCCCACATCGCTTCACCAAAACTACCGCTAACACCGCGCACTTCGTTGGGACTGCGTTGCTCAATTTCGATATCGGCACCACACACCGTTTGTGTATCAAGCGTCGTAAGTGGCGCAACGACATAAAATGGAATGTTATGGAAATGCGCTAACACAGCGAGGTTATAAGTGCCGACTTTATTTGCAAAGTCACCGTTTGCAGCAATACGGTCTGCACCTACAAAGATTTTATCTACTTTGCCCGCAGCCATTAAACTGGCTGCCATGTTATCGCAAATCAAAGTATAAGGGATTTGCCAACGCTCAAGCTCAAAAGCTGTTAAGCGACCGCCTTGCAGTAACGGTCGTGTCTCATCAACCCAAACATGAATATCACCATGGCGTTGCTGCGCTTTATAAATCACACCTAATGCAGTGCCTACACCAGCCGTTGCCAACGCACCTGTATTACAGTGCGTTAAAATGTTATCGCCTTTATCAACCAAGGCTGCACCACGTTCTGCCATGCTATC
Source organism: Pseudoalteromonas sp. T1lg122 (assembly GCF_002964825.1). Classification (NCBI taxonomy): domain Bacteria; kingdom Pseudomonadati; phylum Pseudomonadota; class Gammaproteobacteria; order Alteromonadales; family Pseudoalteromonadaceae; genus Pseudoalteromonas; species Pseudoalteromonas sp. T1lg122. The sequence goes on along the minus strand of NZ_PQCG01000005.1, from coordinate 183,826 downwards.
GCAAAGGGCAATATCTTCTTTAAATAACTGTTCAGCAGTCGCGACAACAGCAGCAACATAATCAGTCTCTATCAGTGCTGTACGTAACTTGGCCATACAGTGCATTAGGTTAACGGCGGTTGGGCGGGTTGCTTCTAGTTCATCTATAGCAACCGCAAGTGCTGACTGACTCATGCCCTGCTCTGCTAAATGTGCAACCAATAAACTCGCTCCTAAGCCAATTAAAGGTGCGCCTCTAATTTTTAAGGTCAAGATCAGGTCTTTCATCGTTTCAACATCATTGCACACATGCCAATGCTGTTGATGTGGCAACAAATACTGGTCAAGCACAGTTAACGTACCTTGCTGATATTTAATACTGCTGGCGATGAGATCTTGCATACTGAATCCGAATTACTAATGAAAAACTAATTTAAGTGAATAGTTATTTTACATCAGTTTTGACAACTAACAAGCTAGATGTATGGACATCTAAACGGTTACAGGTATAGAATGCTTAAAGTTAATTGTATTACGAGATAAAGCTATGGCTAACTATACTGCCTTCACTGCAGAGCATGCTGTTGATTACATTAAAAAACTTATCGAAAATGAGTTAAGCTCAGTATTCGCTGCTGATGCAACACTGACTGCATACGAATTTGGTGATGGAAACTTAAACTTAGTTTTTCGGGTTGCTGATCAGCACAACAACAGTGTAATTTTAAAGCAGGCACTTCCTTACGCCCGTTGTGTAGGTGAGTCATGGCCGTTATCGTTAGACCGCGCACGCATTGAAGCCGAAGTATTGATTAATCATGGTCAGTTATGCCCTGAACATACTGTGGCAATACTGCATCACAATGTCGAGTTGGCGTTAACCGTATTAGAAGATTTAGGCGACCTACAAATTTTACGTGGCGCACAAATCAAGGCCGAGCAATTCCCATTACTGGCCAATCATGTTGCACTGTATTTAAGCCGTACAGGCTTTTATAACTCAGACTTTTATTTATCTGCTGAAGATAAAAAAGCCAAAGTCAGTCAATTTATTAACCCTGATTTATGTAAGATCACGGAAGACTTATTCTTTACCGATCCGTACATTGAGCATGAGCGCAATAATTTCCCTGCAGAGCTTACTGAGCACGTCGAAAGTATTCGTAATAATGATGCTTTAAAACTAGCCGCAGCGAAATTAAAAGCTAAATTCTTATCATGCCCGCAAACTTTATTGCATGGCGATATGCATAGTGGCAGCATTTTTGTTGATAGCAAAACCACTAAAATGATCGACCCAGAGTTCGGCTTTTTTGGCCCTGTTGGCTTCGATATCGGCTCATTTATGGGTAATTTGTTACTAAATTACTGTGCCCAAAATGGACGTATTGCCGAACAAGCAAAGCGCCGTCAGTATCAAACTCATTTATTAACCTGCTTACAAGACTGTTACAGCCAATTTGAACAACATTGGTTAAACCTAGCAAGCAGCGAAGCAACTGATATTAGCTTTGCAAACCGCGCCTTTATCGAAGATTACTTACAACACGTATTGCGTGATGCAATTGGTTACTGTGGCGCTGAACTTATTCGCCGTACTATTGGTTTAGCCCATGTTGCTGATATCGATGGAATTGAAGATGAACAAGCGCGTTTAGCAGTACAACAACAAACACTCGTACTTGGCGAACAACTGATGCTCAATGCCACAAGCTGTAACAATAAAGACGAGTTCTTTTCTTTATTAATCAGTTTATTAAATTAACTAGCAAAAAGTAAAAAGGCGCTCAATGCGCCTTTTAATTATTCAACTCAACTAGATTATTTATTGTAGTGTTCATACATTTTATCGAGCGGCTCTGATAAACCATTCTCCTGTACTACACGCACATGCTGGCGAGCTAACTCACGGGCACTTGATACACCACACGAGTGAGCAATCAGCCCTGCACCATAGTGAATAAACTTATTATAATTAGCGACACGCTGTGCCTTATCGGTCACATCTAAGCCTCGTTGTAAGCGTTCATTGTGAGTCGTAATACCGGTCGGACAGGTATCTTTATTACACTGCAGAGCCTGAATACAACCTAGCGAAAACATATGACCGCGCGCCGAAACAATAAAATCAGCCCCAAGTGCCAATGCCCAAGCCACTTTTGACGGTACGATTAGCTTACCCGATGCAATCACTTTCACTCGCTCTCTGAGACCATGTTTTTTTAGCAGATCGACAACCAAAGGCAAGCTCTCTCGAAGCGGTAAACCAACTGAATCCATCAAGGGTTGAGGAGCTGCGCCCGTACCGCCGTCGGCACTATCAATAGTGATGAAATCAGGCGCTGATTCAATGCCTCGGTTATTAATTTCACTGAACAAGGTTTCGAGCCAAGTGTATTCACCAATCACCGCTTTAAAACCGGTTGGTTTACCTGTGGTACTGCGTACCGTTTCAATCATATCGAGTAAATCTGCTGGGCATTTAATCTCTGGGTGACCATTTGGACTAATCGAGTCATGCCCTTCAGGAATGCCCCGGATCTTTGCAATTTCAGCAGTCACTTTACGCCCTGGTAACATCCCCCCTTTACCGGGTTTGGCACCTTGACTCATTTTAATTTCGAACATTTTAACTTGTTCATGCTCAGCAATTGCTTTGAGTTTTTCGATGCTTAATTTGCCGTGCTCATCTCGTACACCATATTTTGCCGTGCCAATCTGAAACACAATATCTGCACCACCTTCAAGGTGATAAGGACTGAGCCCACCTTCGCCTGTATTCATCCAACAGCCTGCTAACTTTGCACCTCGCGATAACGCACGAACAGCAGGCTTAGATAAGGCACCAAAGCTCATACCAGAAATATTAAATAACGAGTTTGTTGTATAAGGAGTTTGGCAATAAGGCCCTAACGTGACTTCACTAGGGTCAAGTGCATCTTCATCTAAGGTTGGAAACGCACAGTTCATAAACATCACAGTGCCCGTTGCCTCAAGACTTTGTGTTGAGCCAAAGGCCGTAGTACGGTCAACATTTTTCGCAGCACGATAAACCCAGCTTCGATCAGCACGGTTAAATGGCAACTCTTCTCTATCCATTGCAAAGAAGTATTGACGGAAGAATTCACCTTGGCGCTCAAAGAAATAACGAAATCGGCCGATCACCGGGTAATTACGGCGAATCGCCTGTTTAGACTGCGTCACATCACTAATGTAAAAGCACACAATCACCAGCAAACCTATGCCGAGTGCAAAAATAAATAAGCTGGCAAAAACATCGATACTAAAAATTATAAAATCACTCATCCAAGGCCCCTTTGTGAAATGACATCCTTCAAAGCATATAAGGTGTTTATATTACGTGCAATAAACAAAAAAGGCGTGATGTAAATCACGCCTTTCTCATCTGCTATGCTGCTCGTTTTGCTAGCTCAGCTTTAATATAAAGTTGAATTTGCTCTTCAAGCACCGACATTGGCACTGAGCCATGACGTAATATTTGGTGGTGGAATTCGCGAATATCAAAGTCTTGGCCAAGCGCTTGCTCAGCTTCATGGCGTAAACGTTTAATCGTTAGCTCACCAATTTTGTATGACAACGCTTGTGCAGGCCATGAAATATAACGGTCGGTTTCAGTCTTCACGTTATGTAATGAAAGCGCGGTGTTTTCGCTCATAAATTTCATTGCGCGTTCGCGACTCCAGCCATACATATGCATACCTGTATCAACCACTAAACGCGCGGCACGCCACATTTCATAAGTTAATCGTCCAAAATCACTGTATGGGTCTTGGTAAAAGCCCGCTTCGATACCTAAAAATTCCGAATATAAGCCCCAACCTTCGCCAAATGCCGACAAATATGCATTGCGGCGATAGCTTGGTAATGACTCAAGTTCAGCATTAAGTGAAATTTGTAAATGATGACCAGGTACAGCTTCGTGTAGCGTTAATGCTTCAAGAACATATAACGGACGCTTATCGAGCGCATAGGTATTAACCCAGTAATAACCCGCTTGATCATCACGACGAGACCCTGAGTAACGACCGGTTGTATATTTAGGGGCAATACTCTCAGGCACTGGCGCAACACCGTACGGCATTCTCGGTAAGGTATGGAATAATTTAGGTAACTGCGCATCCATTTTTTTGGCGATGTAAGACGCTTCTTTTAGCAAATCTTTCGGTGTTTTTGCGTAAAATTGCGGATCAGTACGTAAAAAGTGGACAAAATCAGCAAACGAGCCTTCAAAACCTACTTTCTCAATAATTTTTTCCATTTCTGCACGAATACGCGCGACTTCTTGTAAACCCAGCTCATGGATTTCTTTCGGCGTCATATCAGTAGTGGTGTAATACTTGGCGCGATTTTCATAAAACGCCTTACCATTTGGTGTACTTGAAATGCCAATGTCAGTACGTGCACCCGGTTGATATTCGTTATTAAAGAAAGTTAAGTAACCTTGATAAGCCGGAATAACCTGTTCTTTAATAATGGTTTGTGCTTGCTTTTGTAATGCAGCAAATTCGCTATCACTCAAACCTGCCGTGTTATTTAAGAATGGTTTGTAAAATTCAGACTGGGTAGCATCATCAACAATATAAGCCGTAATAGAGTCTTGATAGCCTTCTAACACAGCCTTTGGTTGGGTTAAACCCACTTCAAGACCTTTGCGCATCCAGCCGATATTTTGCGAGAAATAGCGGGGAATTTGCTGCAATTTAGCAAGGTATAACTGGTAGTCTTGCGGTTTTGTGTAATCAGAGCTAGAAACCATAAACGACAAGCTAGAATGAAACCCATACTCAGATGTCAGTGGCATATAGTGCGTATTGAAGACATATTCATCGACACTATTTTGCACTTGGCCACGCAAAATAGTCAGGTTAATGCGGTTTTCTTCAGATAACTTATCACGGTCTATAGCATCTAGCTCAGCAAGTAATTCAGTATTCTTCTTGTATTTTTGCTCTAAAAATTCAGCCGATAGATTTTCTAATAAATACCCATCTACGCCATTTTCTTTGCCATATGGGCTGATGCTTTGGCGATAATTAACAATATTTTCGGCTACTTGAGTAAATTGCTGATCAGCATCAATATTTGTTACCTGACAAGCGCTTAAAGTACACGCTAAAGCAACCGCAATAACAGAGCGGTTTAAAGTTCGCGACAGTGTTTGTTTCATAGCATTCTTTTTAGTTTTAATCAGTATCGCTAAAGTAGCGCAGCACTGGCTAAAACCCAAGCAAATGCGACCAAGCTCAGGTTAAATGCGCTTAAATTAGCAGCGCTGTGTAAACAACAGTGAGCAAGCTTTAAACAATTTTTAATTACACTTGTTAAAGTTGTTGAGAAAATCAGCTAATAGACACAAACGAAACAAATTTAAGTTCCAAAGTTAGCGATTTTGCTTTTAAATAGGTTGATTACAGATTACTGTAGACTCAGTATTTATGCTTGGAAGCAAATACACCTTACGGAAGAGATTATTAATTGGTTGATATGCGTATTTAGTGGTATTGAAAAATGATGTTCCATGATTCCATGGCTATTGCTCAAGAAAAAATGACAAAGGTATGTATCTTTTTAGAACATCACGCATTACCGCCGTCACCACTAAACTATCAGGTTGTTTATACCTACGTCAGCCAATCTAATCCAAAACTTAACGCCGCTATTGACCGTGCAGTCGCACAAAGAAAAACCATCGATTGTGTTTATGTAGAACAGTTGTATTTCGATTTTATGGAACAAGGCCATAAAATGAAAACGGCGATTGTTCGCAATGTTGACTCGGTTATAAATACCCTTTCGCGTAATGCCAGCAATAACGAACAAAACATTGTGCGCTTTGCCGAACAAATTACCGATTGTGTGCATTCAATTGATGAAAACAACATTGAGCAAACGCGCCACGCATTAAAAATGCTCAGTAAACAGTCTGAAGTGCTGCTCAATCAACATCGTCAATTTAAGCAAGAAATAGCAAAGGCAAAAGCACTTCAAGAAAAAACCCAAAAACAACTCACCCAATTACGTAAGCAACATATCACCGACCAGCAAACTGGCTTATACAAACGCCATTACTTAAATCAACAAACCCAACTCTGGGTTGGTCAAAATAAAGCGGTTTGTGCGATTTCTATTCATATTGAGAACTTAAACCATTTTATTGAAAACTATGGCGATGTGATTGGTGAGGTGATTTTAAATAAAGTCGCGAAGCAAGTGCAAAAGTACGTGCGTGAAAGCGGTTTACCTGGGCGTACAAGTAAAGATGAGTTTACCATTTTACTTGCTGATATAGAGCCTGAAACGGCGAACTTAATTGCCGAAAAAGTACGAAATGGTGTCGAAAAGCTACGTTTTGTCAGCTCCAAAAATGGCACTAAACTCCCCGCGATTACCCTAGCTCTAGGGATCGCGAAACATGAAGGTGATGGCGACTTTAACAGTTTAGCCCGAAAAGCATCTTTAGCAGCAGCAAAAGCAAAGTCACTAGGGCAAAGTAGTTTTATTGCCGGCCAATAAAGTTTAAAACTGCGCTAAGTCATGAAAAGCCACGCTAATCTGATGATTTAGTTATAATCAAATTGCACCCCACAGCTACAATCAAGTACACTAGTCTTTATTGCCACGATAGAGATTAATCATGAACGAGAATCAAGAAAAGACCACGCATTTTGGCTATAAAACCGTTGCTGAAAACGACAAAGCATCAATGGTTGCAGATGTATTCCACTCAGTCGCTGCAAAGTATGACGTAATGAATGATCTAATGTCGTTCGGTATTCATCGTTTATGGAAACGCCAAACTATTGCAAGTTCTGGTGTTCGTAAAGGTCACTATGTATTAGACCTTGCTGGCGGTACAGGTGATTTGACCGCTAAATTTAGTCAGTTAGTTGGTGAAACAGGTCAAGTTATCTTAGGCGATATCAACTCTTCAATGCTGAAAGTTGGCCGCGAGAAACTGCGTAATCTTGGTCGTGTTGGCAATATTGAATATGTACAAATGAATGCCGAAGCATTGCCATTTCCTGACAACAGCTTTGATTTAATTACGATTGCCTTTGGTCTTCGTAACGTGACCGATAAAGATAAAGCACTTCGCTCAATGTATCGTATTCTTAAGCCGGGCGGCCGCTTACTGGTGCTTGAGTTCTCGAAACCAGAACACGAAGCGCTAAGCAAAGCCTACGACTTCTATTCATTCAATATCTTACCTAAGATGGGTCAGTTAGTGGCAAATGACAGCGAGTCTTACCAATACCTTGCTGAATCAATCCGTATGCATCCAGACCAAGAAACATTGAAAGGGATGATGGAAGATGCCGGTTTTGAACAAACGAGCTATCAAAATCTAACTGGCGGTATTGTTGCCCTTCACCGTGGTTTTAAATACTAGAAATTCTGTAAAGTAAGTAGGTAACGCGATGTTAGCAAACGCTCTGTTATCACTCGTCGAACGAATCATTAATCAATTGCTGCCGCTAGACCCCCAGTTAAAGGGCAAGCTTGCAGCAATTGCTGATAAACAGCTGCTGATTGAAGTTCGTGATTGGCAACAATCCATTTTGTGCGTTTACAGCGACGAGCAAATTCACTTATACAGCACGCAAGAGCGCAGGTTTGACTGCATGATCAGCGCCGATATTAACACCTTGTTGGCCCTTAAAGATCCATCAATGCTGACGCAACTCATTCGCCAAGATAAGCTTGACCTACAAGGCGATTTAAATCTTGCGCAAGGTTTTAGCAATGCGTTTGCAGAGCTTGATATTGATTGGCCTGAACATTTTTCGCGTTATATTGGTGATGCGCCAGCCCAGCAGTTATGGCTTTCTTTCCAAGCTCTAAAACGTCGTGGTTCACAAACAAAAAGTAAGTTAGAAAATACCCTAACAACACTTTGCCAAGATGAGCTATCAGTGACTATTCACCCACTAGAACTTGCTGAATTTAAACAGCAAAATCGCCAATTAAAAAGCCAAGTATCTCAGTTAGAGATGCGAATTAACGCGCTGTTACAGTCTCGCTAATGCGCTAAGGAACTTGTGTGTCGTCTGCTCGCCTTTATTACATCACTAAAACACTCCTGAGCTATGGCTTAGACGAATTAATTCCACGTAAGCGAGTGCCTTGGTTTGCAAAGCTTGCCCGTGGCAGCTTATTTTGGTTACGTAATCAACATAAAGATAAACCTGCAGGTATGCGCTTGCGACTTGCTTTGCAAGAGCTTGGCCCGGTGTGGATCAAGTTTGGCCAAATGCTATCGACACGCCGTGATTTACTGCCGCATGATGTCGCATTAGAACTTGCCTTATTGCAAGATCAGGTTGAGCCTTTTGAAGGTGAACTTGCTCAGCAGCTTATTGAAAAAGCGCTTGGCATTAATGATATCAGTGAGTTGTTTAGTGATTTTTCGCAAACACCTTTGGCATCAGCATCGATTGCACAAGTTCACACGGCAACCTTAATTGATGAACATGGCACACCTCAAGATGTGGTGATTAAAGTCATTCGCCCTAACATTAAAGAGCAAATTGATGCCGACTTAATGCTAATGCAAAAAGTCGCACGCTTAGTGGCTAAGTTGTTAAAAGAAGCAAAACGTTTACGCCCAATTGAGGTAGTAAACGAGTACAAAAAAACCTTGCTGGATGAGCTCGACTTAATGCGTGAAGGGGCGAATGCGATTCAGCTACGCCGTAACTTTGAAGATTCAGACTCTCTCTACATTCCTTTTGTTTACAGTGATTATAGCCGCAGTAATGTATTAGTAATGGAGCGTATTTACGGTATTCCAGTATCTGATACCGACGCATTGCTGGCACAAAATACCAATATGCAGCTGCTGGCTGAACGCGGGGTCGAAGTGTTTTTCACACAAGTTTTCCGTGATAGTTTTTTCCATGCAGATATGCACCCGGGTAATATCTTCGTGTCTCGCGAAAACCCGCATAATCCAAAGTACATCGGCATCGATTGCGGCATTGTCGGCACCCTTAATCGTGAAGACAAACGCTATTTAGCAGAGAACTTTATTGCCTTCTTCAACCGTGATTACCGCCAAGTCGCACAACTACACGTAGATTCTGGCTGGGTGCCAGCCGATACCAGTATTGAAGAGTTTGAGTTTGCGATTCGTACTGTGTGCGAACCCATTTTCAATAAACCGCTTGCCGAAATCTCGTTTGGCCATGTGTTAGTAAACCTGTTTAATACGGCTCGTCGCTTTAATATGCAAGTTCAACCGCAATTAGTGTTACTGCAAAAGACGCTGTTGTATGTTGAAGGCCTTGGCAGACAACTGTATCCGCAGCTTGATTTATGGAAAACCGCTAAACCTTTTCTAGAAGATTGGGTCAAAGAACAAGTTGGTCCGCTTGCAGTAATGAAAAAAATGTATGCGAACTTGCCATTTTGGGCAGAAAAAATGCCTGAATTACCTGATTTAATTTATCAAAACTTAAAACGTCAGCAACAACCTGTACAATTGCCAGCGCCGCAATCAGCTAAACCTTTGTTACTTAGCATCTTTGCTGGTAGCTGTTTGATTGTTTCAGGCTTATGTTATTTACAGCATGACTTAGTCGCCAGTGCAATTACGGCAGGCTTTGCTGTCGTGGGCTTTATCGCAGCATGGCGCAGCGCATAAACTAAGTGCTATTTATGTTTTGGTGAGTATAATCGAGACAAGTCTATTCAATAAATTTGATAAAAAACGGAGTAACCCATGGGTTTTGGTGGTATCAGTATTTGGCAATTAATCATTATTTTGGCAATCATCGTTTTGTTATTTGGCACAAAAAAACTTCGTGGCATCGGCGGTGATTTAGGTAGCGCGGTAAAAGGCTTTAAAAAAGCCGTGTCTGACGATGACCAAACTAGCGCTAAAAGCGAGCAAATAGAACAAGCTTCTAACACGCAAAGCAAAGAAACCGTAGAGAAAAGCAAAGACGACCATAAGGCTTAATCAACATGGGGATGTGGGAACTTGTTGTCGTACTGATCGTGGGTCTGATTGTATTAGGCCCAGAGCGCTTGCCTGTGGCAATTCGCACAGTGAGCCGCTGGGTAAAAACATTAAAGTCAGTCGCCAACTCAGTGAAAGCTGAAGTGAACGAAGAACTCCGTATCCATGAGCTTCATGAAAATTTAAAAAAAGCAGAGCAACAAAACTTGCAAGAACTCTCGCCTGAGTTGCAAGACTCTGTAAACGAACTTCAAAAGGCTGCTCAGTCAGTCACCCACAGTTACAAAAAAGACACGCCTGAAAAAGCAGAAATTAATAATAATGACGAAAAAAAGTGAATTTAAACTCTGCTTTTGTGGTCAATAACAACGATGATGAATAGTAAATTATGACCGAGCAAGCTCACACAGGCTTTGTTGGCCACTTAATTGAGTTACGAAACAGACTCATGAAAGCTTTGTTAAGCATTTTGCTAATATTTATCAGCTTGGTGTATTTTGCCAACGATATTTATAGCTTTGTTGCAGCTCCACTTATTGCAAACTTGCCTAGCACTGCCACCATGATCGCAACGGATGTCACAGCACCCTTTTTTGCGCCGTTTAAACTCACCTTATTTGTGGCGTTATTTGCTGCTATTCCTATGATACTGCATCAAGTTTGGAGCTTTATTGCACCTGGCTTGTATCAACATGAAAAGCGTATGCTGATGCCTATTTTGGCCTCTAGTATTTTGCTATTTTATAGTGGTATCGCATTTTGCTACTTTGTGGTGTTACCTATTATTTTAGGGTTTTTCACCAACACTGGCCCTGATATGATGACATTAGCACCAGATATTAGTAGCTACTTAAGTTTTGCTTTAAAACTGTTTTTTGCTTTTGGTATTGCGTTTGAAATACCTGTTGCCATCATGCTGTTATGCTGGAGTGGCGCAACAACAACGAAAAGTTTAAAAGAAAAACGACCTTATATCGTGGTAGGTGTATTCGTGGTTGCCATGTTCTTAACACCTCCTGATGTACTGTCACAAACATTACTAGCATTACCCATGCTGTTATTATTTGAATTAGGCTTAATTTTGGCTGCATTTTATACCGCCAAACCTCAACAGGAATCAGAGGAATAAATGAAAAAACAACTCATTCCATTCGTTGCACTGTTAACGATTACTGGCACTGCGCAAGCAAACGAAGTTAACTTACAAGCACTACAAGCCTGTACTTTTGTTGAAAATGATTTTAACCGTTTACTTTGTTACGATAACGTCATGGCGGGTAAATCACTTTCTAAACCGGCTACAAAACAACAAATTGAACAACCTGCAGCAAGCTCTGCACCGCCTGTTGCAGCAGCACCTGTTACGGCAGCAGCAAGCACACAAATTGTAAAAACAAAAAATGAAGACTTTGGTTTAGAGCACAAAGAAGTTGCGAAAGTAAATGATGACCAGATTAGCGCTATCGTTAAAAGCGTGAAAAAAGCCCCTTACGGTGAGCTCATCATCGAACTTGATAATGGTCAACAGTGGCGTCAAGTTGGTTCTGATAGCCTACGTCTAAAAGAACAAGATGTTGTCGTTATTGAACGTGGCGTTTTCAATTCTTTCCTATTAAAAGTTGAAGGCCAAAACCGTTCGATTCGCGTTAAGCGCACTAACTAATGAGCATTTCGCTGGTTGATGCTGGCGTCAACTTAAGCAATCATCAATTTGATGATATTCATGAAGCTGTGTTACAACGTGCCGCTGAGGCAAATGTAACACAGATGCTTCTTATTGGCTGCGATCTGCAAACTAGCCAAGCCTCTCTTAAGCTCGCCAAACAGTTTAAGCAATTTTGCACTGCGGGGGTTCACCCTCATGATGCAAAAACCGCAGATGACCACCTTGAAGAACACTTAACAGCACTAAGCCAAAATCATGAAGTAGTTGCTATTGGTGAATGTGGCCTCGATTACAACCGTGATTTTTCTCCTCGTGATGTACAGCGCAGTGTTTTCAGACGCCAACTGCAGCTTGCTGAGCAGCTTAATATGCCAGTGTACTTGCATGAACGAGATGCTAGTGAAGACATGTTGGCCATCTTGAGTGACTTCAAAGTACGAGGTGTATTGCACTGTTTTACGGGGGATGAAAAAGCGCTGCAAAGCTACCTAGCAATGGGGCTTTATATCGGTGTTACTGGCTGGGTATGCGATGAACGCCGCGGTGAGCAACTGCAAGCCTTGGTGCCAGCAATCCCTTTGAATCGCTTGTTAATTGAGACCGATGCGCCCTTTTTAATGCCAAGAAATATTCGACCAAGACCGAAGTCTCGTCGCAACGAACCTCAGAACCTTCCTTATGTATGTCAGCAAATTGCTGATTTAAAAGGCTGTGAATTTACTGAAGTGGCAAAACAAACTACACTAAACTTTCAGCAATTATTTTCCATAAAGGGTTAAGATGAAGCGCCTATGGTCACTATGTGGCGTACTCTTCGTTGTTTTATTTACTCCTTACTTACTGGCTAACCCTGTTGTTGTTAGCTCACAATTTAAGTCTCAACATACGTTACATGTTGAGTACACGCTTGATCCTATTACTCAACAACAAGCCTTTAGCAATACAAATGTAGTTTGGCAGGCAAGCAAAGGTGAAACCTTAAATCTAGGAATGACTTTAAAGCCTCTGTGGCTCAAGCTATCGATAAAAAACACCTCTTTAGATGATGTACCGCTGATATTATCGATAGATAACCCTTTGCTCGATGAAGTGAGTGTCTTTCATCTACAAGGTGGGCATGTGTTATTTAACACAAAAATAGGTGATGCAGTCCCATTAGCCAATCGACAAATTAAAAATGAATCGCTGTTAGTTTCATTAAGCATTCCAAAAGCTAGCCATTCAGAGGTTTATCTCAAAGTTAAAAACAACGGCGGCTTAAGAGTGCCTCTCAGTCTTTGGAAACCCTCAGAATACCTAAAGCATAAAAGCAAATTTAACTTATTGTACGGTTTATTAGTCGGCTTTATTTTATCGCTGGCACTCACTAACTTAGTGCTTTATGGTTTTTCTAGACGCCGCTATTTCGCCTACACAGGGTTATTACTTACCTTGCTTTGGCTGTCGTTAGCGTATCTTTATGGCTTTGGTTATCGCTACCTGCAACCGAGCGGCTCCTCCTTTCAACAGTTGACTATTCCGACTCTATTCTTTATCTGTGGTGCGTTATTTGTGCCATTGCAAGGGTATATATTCGGCTTTGCCAAATCTCGCTTAAATCGTTTTCAGTATTGGTTAGCCTGGGTCGTGGTGCTTGTCGCCGTAATAATGTGGTTCTTACCAATTCATATTGCAATTACACTGTGCTTGTTAAGTTTACCTGTGGTGCTCATCATCTTTGCAGGCATTGCTATCAAACAGTTTAATCGTGAATATAAACAGCCTTGTAGCGCTTTTCTAATTGCCCTATTCGCTTTTTTCTGCGCCATTATTTACAGTGCACTTGGGGTGTTTAACCCGTTTAATTTAAATATCGGCGTGCTTTCACTCACCTTCATTTGCTTTTTGGTTTGTAGCTTAAGTTTAAGCTATGCCGTTATAAAACTATTTTTGATGCAGCGCGATGCCGAAGTTGCAGCGCAACAAAATGCATTAGCGGAAAGCAAAGCAAAAGATACCTTAATGCGCGAGCGGCTTGAACTGCAAGAACAGGCGCGCCAAGACCTTGAAGCGAATATCGAGGAGCGTACCTTTGAGTTACAAGTGACATTACGCGAGCTTGAAGAGAAAAACCGTGAGCTTGAACAACTCAATATGGAAGACGCGCTGACAAAAACCAAGAACCGCCGTTACTTCGATAAAAAACTCCTGATGGATATTCGTCGCTCGCGACGTGAACAAACACCTTTAGCAATCATCATGTTAGATATTGACCATTTCAAAGCAATTAATGACACCTATGGTCATTTAACCGGTGATCAAACCATTCAATCTGCCGCCGATGTCATTAAACAACACCTTAAACGCCCACTCGATGAAGTGGCGCGCTATGGCGGCGAAGAGTTTGTGGTGCTGTTGCCAAATACACCACTGGCAGGTGCATTAGAAATTGCCGAACAAATACGCAAAGCCGCAGAAAATACTGATATAATAGTTGCCGGAACAACGATTAAATTTACTTTGAGTGCAGGTGTTTACAGCGCAATTGCTGAAGACATTAATAACCCAAGTTTATTCACTGACTATGCCGACAAAGCCTTATATCATGCCAAGCAAACGGGTCGAAATCGCGTAGTGAGTTATCCTCTACCAGACTAGGAGTATACAAAGCATGGCCCAATCAGGACTCGACCTTTTCCCTTATACACGTATGCGCCGCATGCGTCGTGATAACTTCTCTCGTCGCCTAATGGCTGAAAACCAACTAACCGTTAATGACCTTATTTTTCCTGTATTTGTGTTAGAAGGTAAAAACCGCCGCGAAGCCATTGAGTCTATGCCAGGCATTGACCGTCTTTCTATTGATTTACTACTTGAAGAAGCAAAAGAACTCGTTGAATTAGGTGTGCCAGCAGTGGCGATTTTCCCAGTAACACCGAGCGATAAAAAATCGTTGCTGGCTGAAGAAGCCTATAACCCAGATGCATTAGCACAACGCACTGTTCGTGCACTTAAAGAAGCTTTTCCAACCCTTGGTGTGATCACTGATGTGGCACTTGACCCGTTCACCGTGCATGGTCAAGACGGTATCATTGATGAAGATGGCTATGTGATTAATGATGTCACAACTGAAATCTTAGTAAAACAAGCACTGTCGCATGCCGAAGCGGGTGCTGATGTGGTTGCACCTTCAGACATGATGGATGGACGCATTGGTGCTATTCGTGAAGCACTTGAAGCCGAAGGTCATATCCACACTCGTATTATGGCTTACTCTGCAAAATATGCTTCAAGCTACTATGGCCCATTCCGTGATGCGGTAGGCTCTGCAGGTAACTTAAAAGGTGCCGATAAAAAGACCTATCAAATGGATCCAGCCAACTCAGATGAAGCTATTCGTGAAGTTGCCCTTGATCTGCAAGAAGGCGCAGACATGGTTATGGTAAAGCCTGGTATGCCATATTTAGATGTTGTACGTCGCGTAAAAGATGAGTTTGGTGTACCAACATTTGCATACCAAGTGAGCGGTGAATATGCCATGCATAAAGCGGCCATTGATAACGGTTGGCTTGCAGAAGAAGCAATAATCATGGAGTCATTATTGGCATTTAAGCGTGCTGGCGCCGATGGCATCCTGACATATTTTGCAAAACAAGCAGCAATTTGGTTAAAAAATAACTAATCTAAAGCAAATGTTCTAAAAATTGGTAATTATTCCGATTTTATTAACATTTTGTATTTAATTTGTCATAGATTTTTCTTAAAGTACTGTGTCCCATATTGGGACTTTTATAATACATACACGGGAAAAATAATGATAAATACAAAATTAACGCCGCTCGCGCTTGTGATTGCAAGCTTGAGCGCGCCTGCTTCTGCCAACCTAATCATCTCTGAATACGTTGAAGGAAGCTCTAACAATAAAGCGGTAGAGCTTTATAACACGTCTGGTGCTGATCTATCGCTTGACGGTTACACCATCTCTTTATACTCAAATGGTAATGGCGACCTTGCTGCGCCAAACAACACCTTAGCGCTAACCGGTACACTTGCTGCAAATGCAACTTACGTTATTGTTAACGCAGGATCTGCAGATGAACTAAAAGCAAAAGGCAACACCGAATCAACTATCACTTATTTCAACGGTGATGACGCATTAGTACTAACTAAAGACGGTGCAATCGTTGATAGCTTTGGTCAACTTGGTGTTGATCCGGGTTCAGCATGGGATGAAGGCGGTGTTTCTACACAAAATAAAACGCTTCGCCGTAAAGCAACTGTGACTGCAGGTCGTACAGATGCAACATCAGCATTCAACCCAAGCGATGAGTGGGAACAATTCGACCAAGACGATTTCAGCAATATTGGTTTATACGGTGATAGCACAGAGCCAACACCTGAACCAGATCCAGTGACACCGCTTGAGTGTGGCGCAACAAAAACGTTAATTAGCGCAATTCAAGGTGAAGGCGGTGACAGCCCGCTCATTAACACTGAAGTTGAAGTTGAAGGTGTTGTTACAGCTGACTTCCAAGGTGATGATCAACTAAAAGGCTTCTTCATTAGCTCACTTGCTGCTGATGTTGATACAAACCCACTTACTTCTGAAGGTGTATTCGTTTATTTCGCAGATACTGATGTTGCTGTAGGTGACCACGTACGTATTAAAGGTAGCGTGGCAGAATACTACAGCGCAACACAACTAGGCGATGTTAGCCAAGTTGAGATCTGTGCAACCGGCTTATCGACAGATGCAACCGCTATCACTTTACCAGTTGCTGACGTTGCAGACCTTGAAGCCTATGAAGGTATGTTAGTCACCATCGCGCAACCTTTAGTAGTTAATAATAACTACGGTCTTGGCCGCTATGGTGAAGTTGACTTAGGTACTGAGCGTTTATACCAAGGTACTCAAGTGGCGCTACCAGGTGATGCAGCGAATGCGATTGAAACTGAAAACCTTAAAAAACAAATCTTAATCGACGATGGTTCAACAAAGCAAAACCTTGATCCAATTGCCTACCCAGGTACGGGTCTTGATGCCTATAACACATTACGTTTAGGCGACACTGTAAATACGATTACTGGTGTAATGGGTTACAGCTTTGACCGTTACCGCATTCACCCAACAGTGAAGCCTGAATTCACAGCAACTAACCCGCGTACAGATGCTCCAGAGCTTAACGAAGAAGCTGATCTACGTGTAGCGAGCTTTAACGTATTAAACTACTTTAATGGCGACGGCCAAGGTGCAGGCTTCCCAACTAGCCGTGGTGCAGACAGCGAAGAAGAGTTTATCCGTCAGCAAGCTAAAATTGTCAGCGCAATTACAGCTATCAATGCAGATGTTATTGGCTTAATGGAAATCGAAAACGATGGTTTCGGTGAAAATAGCGCCATTGCAAGCCTAGTAAAAGCACTGAATGACGAAGATGCAGAAAACACCTACGCATTTGTTGATTTTGGTGTTGATAAGATTGGTACTGATGAAATTACAACAGCACTTATTTATCGCTCAAATAAAGTATCTGAAGTGGGTAAAGCAGCTCATACAACTGTAGAACCTTTTGATTACAGCAATCGTCCACCTATTGCGCAAAGCTTCCAATCTCTTGAGAGCGAAGAAATCTTCACAGTTGCAGTTGCACACTTAAAATCAAAAGGCGGCTGTGGCAGCGCTGAAGGCAACAATGCTGACTTAGGCGATGGCCAAGCATGTTGGAATGAAATCCGTGTTGCGGGTGCAAATGCATACGCAGATTGGTTAGCAACTTACCCAACTGAAGTTGAAGATGAAGATATCATCCTAGTGGGTGATATGAACTCTTATGCAATGGAAGATCCTATCCGTGCATTCGCAGATAAAGGTCTTAAAAGTGCAGTAGCTGAACTGGACGGCGACACACAAGGTTACTCTTATAGCTTCTCTGGTCGCATTGGTAGCCTTGACCACGCACTAGTATCAGAATCTATGCTAGGAAAAGTTGTTGCTGCAACAGATTGGCACATCAATGCTGACGAACCAATCAGCTTAGATTACAACCTAGAGTTTAAGTCTGATACACAGCAAGCTAGCCTGTATGCAGACAACGCATACCGCGCATCTGATCACGACCCTGTGATTGTTGATATTCAATCTGCAGAGCCTATTCCTGCAGAGCAAGCGCCAGTAATTGAAGCAAGTCAATCATTCGAAATCGTAGAAAACAGTGAAATTGGCGCAGTGATTGGTCAACTTGTATTCTCTGATGGCGACGCTGATTACACGCCAGTAGTAAGCTTTAGCATTGAAGGTGAGCATGCTGATGTTATTGCAATCAGTGCAGCAGGTGAAATCACAGTAGCTAAAGCACTCGACTTTGAAGAAGAAGACAAGCTTACGCTGATGATCCGTGCAGAAGATAGCGCAGGCAACTTATCAGAAGCACAACTGCTATACATCAACATCACTAACGATGAAGCTGATGATGTAACTGAAGAAGTTGAAGAAGATGAAACAGAAGAAGAGTCAAAAGATGATGATTCTGGTTCATTTGCTTGGTTAAGCTTACTTGCTTTACCATTTGCACTACGTCGTCGTATGAAAAAATAAACGACGCTATATATAAATAAGGCCGCTTTCGCGGCCTTTTTTATTTTTGTTCACATAATTTAGCATTATTGAGGCTTGCTAGTATTAGGCTTTACATTGCAGATTAGGCTTTATGGCACAACCTGCTTTTGACTTATAGAGCTTAGCAATGTCACTCTGTTGCTGCTCATCTACCTGCCAGTTCATAAACTGATATGACTTGCCATTCTGCAAGCTGATTTTAAATACGGTGATGAATGCCACTTGGTTAAACTCAACAGCCAGGATGTCTTCAGCATTGATATAACGCTTACCAAATCCGCGCGAATAACAAATACCCGCTTTATAGCAGTGTAAAAAGCGTACTTGTAAGAAGTTTAATACGGTAATAAATAAAAGGGCTGGCAGCATCAACATCAAGAGCGGAGCGCCCAGCAAAGTAACGCTTAATGCAACAAGAATAGCCAATGCTATCTTGCTTCCCTGTAGAGTCCAATTGGGACTTAACTTAATCGTTTTCATGAAAATGTTTCTTTAGTTGTAATATTTAATAAGCAGACGTTTAATACAAAATGATTAAAAATCATTTAATCTGCGATTCTACACAGGGTAAAAAAGGTACACAAGGTACAAAAAAGCACTTTTTTACTAGAACAAAAGAATTAATACACAACTAATTAATAGTAATGTACTTTTTCTTAAAATGAATTTTGTATTAAAATCGTACAATTTTCACTCAGCAATACCAATGCATTACACACCACTCTTCAACAACAACAAAAGTGTGAGATTTCTTTAGGTACATTAATAATAAAAGGCTGAATGGCAGGTTAATTTAGAAAGATATGAAATGATTAATTTGTAACCGAAAATACTTAGCATGAAATTTAGATAATAAAAAACCCGCAACAAGTGCGGGTTTTTTTAAATAAGTTAAAAGGCTAATTACTTAGCAGCTTTTTTCTCTTTTTCTGCAGCGATTACAGTTTCAGCTACGTTCTGTGGACATGGTGCGTAGTGTGAGAACTCCATAGAGAACTGACCACGACCAGACGTGATAGTACGTAAGTGACCGATGTAACCGAACATTTCTGAAAGTGGTACTTCACCCTTGATGCGAACGCCCATTGCGCCTGCTTCTTGGTCTTTGATCATACCACGACGACGGTTAAGGTCACCGATTACGTCACCCACGTTGTCTTCTGGAGTGAACACGTCAACTTTCATGATTGGCTCAAGAAGTTGTGCGCCCGCTTTAGGGATAGACTGACGGAAAGCGCCTTTAGCAGCGATTTCGAACGCGATTGCTGATGAGTCAACTGCGTGGAATGCACCGTCAACTAATTCAACTTCAACGTCTAACACTGGGAAGCCAGCTAGAACACCTTCTTGCATCATTGATGCGAAGCCTTTCTCAACTGCAGGCCAGAATTCCTTAGGAACGTTACCACCAACAACTGAAGACGTGAATGTGAAACCTGAGTTAGGCTCACCTGGCTTGATGCGGTAATCGATCTTACCGAATTGACCAGAACCACCAGATTGTTTCTTGTGCGTGTAGCTATCTTCGATTTCTTTCGTGATAGTTTCACGGTAAGCAACCTGAGGTTGACCAACGATTAGGTCTACGCCGTAAGTACGCTTAAGGATATCTACTTTGATATCTAAGTGTAGCTCACCCATACCTTTAAGGATGGTTTCGCCTGAATCTTCGTCAGTTTCAACTTGGAATGAAGGATCTTCTGCAACCATCTTACCGATCGCGATACCCATCTTCTCGTTACCGCCTTTGTCTTTAGGAGCAACAGCGATTGAGATAACTGGATCAGGGAAGATCATCGCTTCAAGTGTACATCGTGCTTAGGATCACATAGAGTGTGACCAGTTTGAACGTTCTTCATACCAACAACAGCGATAATGTCACCCGCTTGCGCTTCAGAGATCTCGTTACGGTCGTTAGCTTGCATCTCAACCATACGGCCGATACGCTCTGTTTTACCAGTTGCAGAGTTAAGTACTGTGTCACCTTTCTTCATACGACCTGAGTAGATACGGATGAACGTAAGTGCACCGAAACGGTCGTCCATGATTTTGAACGCTAACGCTTTAAGTGGCGCATCTGCATCAACAGTTGCAACTTCACCAGTCGCTTCACCTGTTTCAGGATCAGTTAGAGGTTGTGGATCAACTTCTGTAGGCGCAGGTAGGTAATCTACAACCGCGTCTAGTACTAATTGCATACCTTTGTTTTTGAATGCAGAACCACAGAAAGTTGGGAAGAAAGCAAGGTCACGAGTACCTTTACGGATACACGCTTTGATTTGCTCTAGTGAAGGAACTTCACCTTCCATGTACGCTTCCATTAGGTCGTCGTCTTGCTCAACAGCAGACTCAACTAGCATCTCATGGTATTCTTCAACTTTGTCAACCATGTCAGCTGGAACGTCTTGTACTGTGTAGTTTTCAGGAAGACCAGTCTCATCCCAAACGTATGCTTTTTTCTCAAGTACGTCTACAACACCACAGAATTGATCTTCGATACCGATTGGTAGAGTCATAACTAGTGGGTTAGCACCAAGTACTTTTTCAACTTGACCAACTACGCGGTAGAAGTCAGCACCCATACGGTCTAGTTTGTTTACGAAGATTACACGTGCAACTTCTGATTCGTTAGCGTAACGCCAGTTAGTTTCTGATTGTGGCTCAACACCACCAGAACCACAGAATACACCGATACCACCGTCTAGTACTTTAAGTGAACGGTATACTTCTACTGTGAAGTCAACGTGTCCCGGAGTATCGATAACGTTTAAGCGGTGGCCTTTCCACTCACAAGTTACAGCTGCTGATTGGATTGTAATACCGCGCTCAGCTTCTTGTTCCATGAAGTCAGTAGTAGACTCACCGTCGTGTACCTCACCAGTCTTATGAATTTTACCCGTAAGCTTAAGGATACGCTCAGTGGTGGTAGTTTTACCCGCGTCAACGTGGGCGAAAATACCAATATTTCTGTACTTCGATAAATCTGCCATTATTTTACTCTTAATAAAGTCGAAAAATTATTCGGCGGGAGTATAGCATTACTTAAAGCGAACATCACCATCGAAGTCGCTTAAAATGCAATCAATTTTATAAAATTTTTCTATGCTAAGGATAAGCGGCACTTTTTATGGTGCCGATTAATGAATTTATGTGACTAAAATCGTTAATTTAACGGTAATTTACCCGATAAATGATGCGATTAGCTGCTTGTCATTTTGTAACAGCGTTCAGGTCGGCCGATACTTCCGTAGCTTTGATCCGCACTGACTTGCTCTGCTTCAAGCAGATATTCAAGGTAACGACGGGCTGTTGAACGACTTACCCCCACCAAATCGCCCATTTGCTGAGCTGTAAAATTTGCACCTAAATTTGCTTTAAACGCTTTTAAGATCTTTTGCAAAGTCAGTTGATCCACCCCTTTTGGCAACCTGACCGGCGCTTTTAACTGCTCTTGCGATCCAAATAAGGTATCAACCATTGATTGGGTCACTTCATCGGCATCTGACAAGCATTGCTGCCTTGCTTCGAATCGCGCCAGCGCTTGATCCAACCGATTGAGCATTAACGGTTTCACTAAGAAATCACAGGCACCAAGCTGCATCGCTTTTTCCAGTGTTTCGACTTCTTTTGCTGCGGTTAACAGCATTACTTCGCTTTTCATTTCTTCGCGGCGTAATTCATTGAGTAAATCAAGGCCATTACCATCGGGTAAATGAATATCCAGCAAAATTAAATCAGCATTAATCGCCGATAACAGCGCTTTCGCGGTGGCAAGATTGCCAGCAATACCTACAACCTGATATTGCCCCTGACGCAGTGTTTGCCGTGCCCCTTGTTGGCCAGCAACGCCATGTGGAAGTAATAA
This sequence comes from Pseudoalteromonas sp. T1lg122, assembly GCF_002964825.1. NCBI lineage: Bacteria > Pseudomonadati > Pseudomonadota > Gammaproteobacteria > Alteromonadales > Pseudoalteromonadaceae > Pseudoalteromonas > Pseudoalteromonas sp. T1lg122. The sequence continues at coordinate 161,742 of NZ_PQCG01000005.1, read as the reverse complement.
GTATTGCGCCAACAACTGGGCTACTTCTACTTCGTCTTCAACAATGACAACCGAGTAAGTCATGTTCTTTACCTTTTATTTATAGGCTGATCGTTTTTATTATTTTGGAATGTAGACACTTAAACGTGCCCCCATCAGATCAGACTCACCTATTTCTAAACTACCACGACACGAATCTAAATTGGTTTTAACCAAATAAAGGCCGATACCATGCTCAGCCCCTGACTTAGAGCTGTATTGTGGTGTAAATACCACATCCTTGTCATTGCCTAAACCAAAACCGCTGTCTTCAACATCAAACAATAATGTTTTACTGGTTTCATCAACCGTAACACGAACCTTAGGGGTACGTGTATCGCTAGCTCGAATGGCAGCTTCAATTGCGTTATCAATCAAGTTGCCAAGTATCGAAACAACCCGTTCTAGCATATCTTTACGGGTGATCGATCCTAGTAAGCTGTCTGGATTAAGCTCAAGGATTACATTAAGTTCACGGGCTTTGTGATATTTACCAACCAATAAACCTGCTAGTACCGGATCTTGGATCCTTTCGAGTAAATGATGGATCTGCGCTTGCGAGCCTTTACTTTCTTGGCCAATTAACTCAATTGCCTGATCCGTTTGCCCCATTTGAATTAACGCACCAATTAAGTTTAGCTTGTTTGAGTAATCATGGGTTTGCACCCGCAATAGCTCAGCAAAAGCTTGTACTTTAGTTAATTGTTGCGATAAATATTCAAGCTCATCCGCAGGGCGCATACTCAGCAAAATACCATCAGCCTGACCTTGCACCTGCAATGCATACCGCGACAATACAATGCGTTTATCGGCGGCAAATAATTCAAAACCAACAATCGGACGCTGTTGGTTATGCATTAAAAATTCAGCATGTTCAGGAAGTAAATCTTCAAGTTTAAGTGGTTGATGGATACAGCTGATCGGTTTACCAAGGATTTCGCAAGCACGCTGGTTTAAGTTACGCACGTTACCCTCAGGGTCGAGGGCGATAATGCCGCTACGAACGGTATTCAAAATAGCATCTTGCTCAGAGAACAGTCGTGCTATTTCGTCAGGTTGTAAACCAAAAATAGCGTTACGTACCCGTTGACCGATATACACCGCAGCCAAAATACTTAAACCGACTAACAACAAGCCCCAAAGCATAATTTCAGCACTGCGAGCACGAATGAGCGGCTCAATTGATTGCACTAAAAAGCCAACCGAAACCAAGCCAATAACTTCGCCCTGATCTGAAAGCACGGGGACTTTGCCACGGATAGATTCGCCCAAACTCCCTTTTGCAATCGATACATACCGCTCACCACGTAGCGCCGCTTTACTATCACCACCCACCATCGGCTTACCGAGCTTGTCAGAGTCGGGGTGAACAATGCGGCGAGTATTTCTATCGCCAATAACGATAAAGCTAGCTGCAGTGAGTTCACGAATATGCTCTATTTGCGTATTTAACTCATCAAGTCCTTGCTTGGTTTGCAATGCATATTGTACGTCATCCCGTGAGGCAATGCTGGTTGCGAGCGCAAGGGCTTTATCACCCATGTGGTTATGTAAGCTTTCTGCAGTGATCTGATACACCAAAGCGCCAAACAACACAGCTTGCAAAACACATAGACCGGTAACCCAAATAATGAGTCGCGTTTCTAAGCGCTTTGGTTTTTTAACCATATGCTGAAATGGGTTTAGCTTATTGGTGTATCTCATATCAGTGCCTTGTTCTACGCATGTTGCTCTGCTTGCGTAGCTGCTTTGTCTTTACGACGTTGGACAATATAGTCTTTCAGTGGGAACAACAACACTAAGATCGAAATCACAAAAATACTCAGTGTTAATGGGCGGTCCCATAAAAAGCTCAGCGAGCCATCTGAAATCATCATGGCACGGCGGAAATTTCGCTCAATCATATCACCGAGGATAAAGCCAAGTAATAAAGGCGCCATCGGGAACGCTAACAATCGAAGTACCAAGGCCACCAGCGCAAAGCCCACCATCATAAATAAATCAAAGGTGTTAAATGACACTAAATACACGCCAATTAAGCTGAAGAATAAAATCATCACTGTCAGCACAGATTTAGGCATTGCCAGCACTTTAGCGAAATACGGGATCAGCGGCAGATTCAAAATAAGCAGTACAATATTGCCAAAGTACATACTGACAATAACTGCCCAAAACACGCTTGGGTTTTCTTGCATTAACATAGGACCCGGCTGAATACCGTAGGCAATTAATGCACCTAACATAATCGCTGTCGTACCAGAACCCGGAATACCTAAAGTCAGCAATGGTACAAATGAGCCAGTACAGGCTGCATTATTAGCCGACTCAGGTGCAGCTAAGCCACGCATTGAACCCTTACCAAATTTATCTTTCAGTGCTTTTGGAGCAAGATTACGCTCAGTAGCATAGGCCATAAAGCTGGCAATCGTTGCCCCTGCACCCGGTAAAACACCGACAATAAAACCAAGCAAAGATGAGCGGCCAACCACTGGAGCCATGTCTTTGACTTCTTCTTTAGTCAGTTTTGTTGAACCAATTTTTGGCGTATCAGGATCGTCCAGTTTTTTATCTGGCTCAGCTTCTGGGCGCGCCACATTAATCAGTGCCTCAGCCAACGCAAACGTTGCCATTGCCACTAATAAAAAGCTAATCCCATCTAATAAATCGGCTTGGCCAAAGGTAAAGCGCTCGGTACCTGAAGAGGGATCAATACCAACCGTTGCCAGCATTAAACCAAATACCGTCATCATCATGGCTTTTAAAAATTGCCCTTTATTAGAGAATGCAGCAATGGCCGTTAAGCCTAAAAACATCAGTACAACATAATCAGGCGATTGGAAACTTAATGACACTTTCGCTAATAATGGCGCCGCCACCATCAGTAAAATGGCGCCAATCGTCCCGCCTATAAAGGATGAATAAGCTGCAATAGCCAGAGCTTTACCTGCCTTACCTTGTTTTGCTAGCGGGTAACCATCAAACGATGACGCTACTGTCCCCGCCACACCCGGCGCATTAATCAAAATAGAAGAAGTAGAGCCACCGAATATAGCCCCGTAGTAAACACCCGCCATTAAAATCATGCCCGAATCAGCACCGATGCTGTAAGTGATCGGGATCATCAACGCAATCGCAGTAATTGGCCCAAGGCCAGGTAGCATACCGATGAACGTGCCAACAAAGCAGCCAACAATCACATATAACAAGTTGTTCCAGTCGAGTACGGTCGACAAACCTAACATAATTCCATCAAGCATAACTTAACTCCACAGATTGCCAGGTACTAAGTAAATGCCCAGTACTTGTGTCATTAAAAACCAAAAAACCACGGCCACAGGTACAGAGGCAAACAACAACACCTTCTTACGGCGCTCACCCATAATAAAAAAGCCAGCAATTAAAAAGGCACTGGTGGCAATTAAAAAGCCGAACGGTTCAAGCATGGCGCTATAAGCAACCATCAACACCAACAGTGCAAAGGTACGTAGTAAGTTGCCCTTACTGAGTAGCTCTGCTTTTTCTGCTGGTGCTTGCTTTAATAAGTTGGCACCAATCGAGAGTACACACACCACAATACCGAATACCGCATACACTTTTGGTAAGGTTGCTGAAGTAACGCTTTCGTACTCTTCAAATGGCATAAGTGGAATTTGCCAAGCCACAAGGGCGTAGAGGGTAAAGAGGACCAAGAATAAACTTGGTCCAATTAGTTCACGGTTTAACATCGTCTAACCTTAGCCTCGGATAAAACCAAGTTCTTTCATTACAACGCGTAATTGCGCTTCTTGCTGCTCAAGCGATTTAATAAACGCTTCTTTTTCTTGAAATAGATTTAGCCAACCATTACGGGCACGAACCGCTTCCCACTCTGGGGTTTGCTGCAGCTTTCGTAGCTTTTCTGTGTACTGGGCTAGTTTGTCTGCTGGTAAATCTGGAGTTGCAAAAAAGCCGCGCCAGTTTACGAACTCCATGTCGTAACCTAGCGACTTTAAGGTTGGAATTGCTGGGTAATCTGGCAATGTCTCTGCTGAAGTCACCGCTAAAATTCGCGCTTGACCGCCATTCGCGACTTCGAGTGCTTCACTTAAGCCTGTTGAAAGTAAGTTGACCTCACCCGACAGTAAACCTGCTTTCGCTTTACCACCGGCATCATAAGGAATGTAACGTAAACGACGACCATCAAGCCCCGCCGCTTTCACCGCTTGTGCTGCTACTAAGTGATCCATGCTGCCACGCGCAGAACCACCCGCCACTTTTACAGAGCCTGGGTCTTTTTTCATGGCATCAATAACGTCTTGCCATGTTTTAAATGGCGAGTCATTACGGACCACAAACGCACCATAATCAGCAATCATGCTGGCAACTGGCGTTAAATCGCGATAGCTGTAAGGAATTTTGCCTGATAATGCGCGCAGAACGATAGGCGTTGAGTTAACCATCAACATATCGCCTTTTTTAGTGCCCGACTCAATCAAGTAAGCAATTGCACGGCCACCGCCGCCGCCCGACATATTCTGAAACGATGCATTATCTTCAATACCCGCTTTCACCATTGCTTCGCCGACACCACGTGCTGTGGTATCCCAACCGCCGCCTGGGCCACCCGGTACCAAAAAGTGTAAGTTTGCCAATGCCAGTGGGCTGGCTACTAATAATGAAGCTGCTAAAACAGATCTTTTTAATGATTTAAACATAGTCATAATGCACGACTCCTAAAATAAGTACTGCATACGAGCACTGATGCCCATACCTGAATCTTCATCACCAATCAGCGTAGAAGCACCGGCACCATCAACATCGCTGTAAATCAGGTTGCCCATAAATTTGATATCGCTGCTTAGGTAGTAAGATGTGCCTAATGTATAAGTGGTTACGTCGGTACCTTGCTGTTTGCTGCTGGCATTCATTTGTGACACACGGGCAACAAGCTCCCATGCATCTTTAATCCCTTTTGGTTGCACAAATAACGCTGAACCTGCTTTGTAACGGCGCTGCTCACCACCTAAGAAGTAACTTGCCGAAACATGAAAGCCATCAAATCGCTCACCATCAAGGTCATTGCTACTATCAACAGTATCTAGGTAACGGCTAGCATATTCAGCCTCTAGAGTGAATGCATTCGCTTGGTAGGCAAATTCAAGACCGCTTTGCGACATGCTATCAAGCGCTGCCGTTTCACCACCGACTGCGTAATCGACTAAGCGAACATTGGTTTCACGCACTTCACCACGGGCAAAACGAGCACTTAAATCATTGCCGCCCATATCACGATAAGAATGCCAAGCACCTAAATGGATCACATCACCCGGCGCTGCACTTGACCAGGTTAAGCGACCTGTTACAGCCAATGTCAGTTTGTCATTTTCGTCATGGCCTGAAGCACCAAACGCATCATTTTTGTAAACACCCACCGCGTAACGTAAGCCTGAATCTTTAAAGTATTGAGAAGCTGAGATACCCCAGCGGAAGAAAGGTGAGAAGGTATTAGCAAGGGTGCTGCGCTCAATGGTATTAATATGTTTAGAACTAGTTAGCGCATTGAGCGACATGTCTTCACGGATTTTACCGGCTTTTACTTTTAAGCCGTTGTCGAATGCATAACGTACACGCGCTAACACGATTTCAGCCGTGCCTTCAGCAAATTCGAGTAGTAGTTTGTGATCCCAGTTGCCATGTTCACTTTCAACATAAGTACGGATACGACGTGGGAAGAAGTCGCTGCCTCCTGCGCCATCATTGTCGGCATTGTAAGCACCGTCGAAATAGTTGTAATCAAGTTGCACGCGACCACCAAATTCTAGGTTAAAGCCGCTAGATGTTTTTAATGAGTCCACTTCTTTTTGAAGTGCATCGAGTTGTTGCTGTAGTTGTTCAGTGTCGCTTTGTGCGAATGCTGAGGTACTTGCTAACGCCGCTGCAACGGCTAAAGCGAGCTGTGTGTTACTTGCTTTCATGAATTACTCCACACCAGATTATAATTATTTGTTGTCGTTGATCGGCCTACTGCAATCGGCGATCTGGTTTGGAGCATAGTGTTAACGATAGATTAACGAAATGTTTAGGGGGTAAGTTGCATTGATGGTGATAAATGGCTTTTTGTTCATAAAACTCATGAACAAAAAGCACATTATTGGGGTTTAGTATAAAATCTAGGCAAATTAGCTGCTTAAAAGTCGCAAAACTAGCTAAAGGTCATCTCAGGAATGTCACCAGAGACAATCAGCTTGCCCTGTGTCTTAGCAATAATCTCATCAACCGAGACACCCGGAGCACGCTCTAATAAATGAAATGCACCGTCTTTAATTTCTAAAAGAGCCAAATCGGTGATCACTTTATTGATACAACCAACACCTGTTAACGGCAAACTACATTCGGTCAGCAGCTTTGATTCGCCATGCTTATTTGCATGGGTCATAGTACAAATAATGTTTTTAGCACCGGCTACTAAATCCATCGCACCACCCATGCCTTTAACCAACTTTTTCGGGATCATCCAACTGGCAATGTTGCCGTTTTGGTCCACTTCAAACGCACCCAGCACGGTTAAGTCAACGTGCCCACCGCGGATCATGGCAAAGCTTTCTGCGGAGCTAAATATAGCCGCCCCTTTTGCTGCGGTGACCGTTTCTTTACCTGCGTTGATCATATCAGCATCAACTTGGTCTGCACTTGGGTATGGCCCCATACCGAGTAAACCATTTTCAGATTGCAGCATCACTTCGATGCCATCAGGGACATAATTAGCGACCAAGGTTGGAATACCTATACCTAAGTTAACGTAGTAACCATCCTGTAGTTCCATCGCCACGCGTTTAGCGATTTGTTCTCGTGATAATGCCATCAGCGTGCTCCTTATTGATTCTCTTGCTTAGTGGTAACTTTCTCGATGCGCTTTTCAAATTCACCTTTAATCACTCGGTCAATATAGATACCCGGCGTGTGAATTTGGCTTGGCTCTAGCTCCCCTGGCTCAACAATTTCTTCAACTTCAAGAACCGTAATTTTGCCAGCGGTTGCTGCCATCGGGTTAAAGTTCATCGCCGTATGACGATAAATGCAGTTACCATAACGATCTGCTTTCCACGCTTTAACTATCGCAAAGTCGCCAGTAATGCTTGGCTCCAATAAATAGTCACGACCATTAATATTGCGGGTTTCTTTACCGTCAGCCACCGGAGTACCCACGCCAGTTGCGGTATAAAATGCAGGAATGCCCGCGCCGCCAGCTCGCATTTTTTCAGCTAAGGTGCCTTGTGGTGTGAGCTCTACTTCCAGTTCACCATTTAATAGTTGCTGCTCAAATAGCGCGTTTTCACCAACGTAAGAGGCAACCATCTTGCTGATTTGCTTATCTTCAAGTAGCACACCTAAACCAAAACCATCCACACCACAGTTATTCGATACCACGGTTAAATCTCGGGTGCCTTGACGTTTAATTTGCGCAATCAGTCCTTCAGGAATACCGCATAAACCAAAACCACCGGCTATCACTGTCATGCCATCTTCAAGGCCAGCCATCGCTTCGCTATAACTTGTAACTACTTTATCAAAACCTGCCATTGGCTCCTCCTATTGTGCAGTCCAACCGCCATCAATGGCGATTGCTTGGGCGGTAATATTGCGTGCTGCATCGGCCATTAAAAAACTAACGGTATGCAGGATCTCATCTAAGCCGATAAATGCTTTTTTCGGCATCGGTGCTAGCATAATTGTGTCGATCACTTGTTGCTCAGAAATGCCATGCTCTTTGGCTTGCGAGGCTATTTGTTGCTCCACAAGCGGCGTTTTTACATACGCTGGGCACACGGTATTAATCGTGATATTGGCATCGCCAGTTTCTAGTGCCATGGTTTTAGCAAAGCCGATTAAGCCATGTTTTGCAGCGATATAAGCCGACTTATATTTAGATGCCACCATGGCATGGATTGAACCAATATTAATGATACGACCAAAATCTTGCTCACGCATGCGAGGTAGTACCGCCTTGGTCATCATCGCCGGGCCAACGAGCATAACTTGCTGTAAGAACTGCCACTTATCAGCCGGAAAATCTTCAAGTTTCGCAACGTGCTGAATACCCGCATTATTAATAAGTACATCAATTGGCTGATTAAGCTCAGTGAAAAACTGCTCTATTGCATCACTATCAGCCACATTAAGTGCATACCCTTCGGCGCTGCCACCTTGCTCAACAATCCCTGCCGCCGCTTGTTGTGCTGCTTGCTGATTTAAATCAGTCACAATAATAGTGTGACCTTGCATCGCCAGTTGCTGGGCAACATATAGACCAATACCACTGGCTGCACCGGTAATTAAAACTGTTTTGCTCATCGGGTTACTCCTCTAAAAACTCACTGATAAGCTGCGCTTTCGGGGCGATTGAGAAAAGACCATCAAGGTGTCCCCAGCCCCCTTCAATTTCTGAAATCTCAACGTCTTTACCTGCCGCTTTCATGGTGTCAAACACAGTACGCATGTTTTCAGGACGAAGCAGTAAGTCGTTCGTTGCAGGTAGCAATAATGTTTTGGCAGAGACATTTTTAAGTGCCGTTGTTAAATCGCTCTGCATACCAGCGGTAAATAATTGTGATGCCCGGACCAAATAAAGTACATGGTTTGCATCTTGCGTTTTCGCTCGTGCCATTGCGCGCTGAGCGAGTACTTGGTTTAACTTAGGCAAGGTGCGAATGTCTTTTAACGCACCTTCATCCAAAACGTTAAAGTCTGGGAAGCTCGCGTTGTAAATAATTGGATGCATCGCATCTTGCGTAATATTAAGCATGGTTGCCGCTAAACCATCTAATGGGCGCTCTTTGCCGTAGTAATTACCTTGCTGCCAGTTTTTATCTAGACGAATTGGTAGCGCCCATTTTTCAAGTGCAGCGACTGTCCATGCATCCATCGTTGCAGCGCCAATCACATGAATTAAGCGCTCAACTTTATCTGGGTAACGTGTTGCCCACTCAAGTGCTTGAAACGACCCCATTGATGCGCCCATCACAGCATGTAACTTTGTGATACCTAGGCTGTCGAGTAAACGCTTTTGCACATTCACAAAGTCAGTAATCGTAACCACAGGGAAATCCAAACCATAAGGTTTACCTGTTTTTGGATTAGTTGACGCAGGGCCTGTGGTGATGACATTCGGATCATGCCAGTTGGCATTCACTAAGGTATCTGAGCTAATCACATAATATTTATTGGTATCGATAGCTTTACCTGGGCCGATAATCGCATCCCAATAACCCGGTAGGGCATCATCTGCTTTATATTTACCTGCGGCATGAGAAGTACCAGAGAAGTAATGCGTGATTAAAATCACGTTATCTTTATTGGCGTTTAGTTTTCCGTAGCTTTCCCAGCCAATATCCACTTGCTCTAACGTCACACCAGACACGGTGGTAAAATCTTTTGTCGTAAAATGCTGCTTTTCCACCAGCATGGTGTCGGCTTTGTTTGCAGCGCCAAACGCGGTGCTACTAAATACAACCAGCCATAGCAAAATTATTAATTTGGTTTTCATTGCTGTTCCTTAAAAGAAAATAAAGAGTCCGAGTGCCAATGCGACACCGATAAGCGGAATGACCGCAGTCAGCGCTGCCATTGACCAATACGCTCGTTGATGCGTTTCTTTACAGATAGCGCGTATTGTTGTGACCACATAACCATTATGCGGCAAGGTATCGAGGGCTCCAGAGCTAATTGCCACTACACGGTGCAGTTGTTCAGGGTTTACACCCATGTCTAAATAACCCGGTGCGACAAGCGGTAATGCAATGGCTTGCCCGCCAGAAGCAGAGCCTGTTAAGCCGGCAATCACACTAACCGCAACGGCAGCACCAAGTAGTTCATTACCCGGCATATGGGTCATCACATCAACAGCGGCGGTAAATGCTGGTGATACTTTCGCCACAGCGCCAAAACCAACCACGGCAGCGGTATTACCGATTGCCACTAAAGCGCCGGTCGTACCAACATTAATCGCGTTACCCATATCGTGAAAATGCTTGAAGTTAATAATTACAATACTCAATACGCCACCAAGCAAGGCAACAATCAGAGCCGTCTGCTGTAAAATATCGTGCAATGCAAATGACAGAACTAATACCACAATCAGTGGGATCACACCCGTGATTGGATGCGGACGACGACGCTCAATAATCACAGGATCATCATCACGTGCTTCAAACGTTTCGCCGTTAGCAACGGCTTTTTTGATCATCTTGTTTAACCAAAAGTAACCTGCTGTTGCCATGAAAATAGCGACCACTAAGCTCACTTCCCATGCCGCATAGGGCGACGTGCCAAGGTGCTTAACAGGGATCCAGTTTTGAATTTCTGGCGAGCCTGCCGAAGTCATGGTAAAGGTCACCGAACCAAATGCCAGCGTTGCTGGAATAAATCGGCGCGGTAAGTTTGCATCTTTAAACAGACTTAATGCCATTGGATAAACAGAAAACGCAACGATAAAGACGCTCACGCCACCGTAGGTTAAAACTGCACAGGCAATCACAACCGCAAGAACGGCGTGCTTCATACCAAGTTTACCCACAATATAGCTTGCAACACTGTCAGCAGCACCGGTGTCTTCCATGAACTTACCGAATAACGACCCCAGTAAGAACATAAAGAACCACGCACTTAAGAAGCCTGCAAAGCCATCCATATAGGCGTTAATAAAGTTTGTATCTGCCGATACAGGGAAAATGGCCATGCCACTACTAAGTGCAACTAACAGTGCACAGATTGGCGCAGCGATAAATAAATTTACCCCACGCAGCGTTAAAATGATCAGCAGTATTAAACCGCCTAACAGTCCTATCATGCTCAGCATAGACATTCCTATAATTATTGTTATTACACAGATGAGGTGACATCGGAATAATGCTTTCAGTCTTACCCTAAGCGTTCAAAAAATACATAACACTAAGGTACTATCTGCTTTAAAAATAGCTTAATTGCTTGATAAATAAAGGGCTGTGGCGGGTATAGCACTATGGTACTAATTCAATTTTTGCAACTATCTTCTACATTAACTGACAGGTGACACGGGCAAATCTTATTCAGTCTTCGGCAACATCAATGTGAGTGGCCATAAGACTAATGACAACAATAACAAGGAATACAACATGATAAAGCTTAACCCAAAAGTCGCGCCACTTACTCTGGCTGTATCACTTGCTTTGGCAGGTGTCAGTGCTCAAGCGGCAGAACAAGCCGAACCTGCAGCAAAAAAAGGTGAACTTGAACGTATTCAGGTAACAGCACGTAAAACTGTTGAAAACCTGCAAGAAGTGCCAGTCGCAGTCACTTCAATTGGTGCTGAAGAGTTGGCTGAAAATGGCATCGTCGTCATGACCGAAGTTCAGCAGTTCTCGCCAAATACCACCTTGCAAGCAAGTCGTGGTACTAACTCTACAATTACTGCGTTTATTCGTGGTGTAGGTCAGCAAGATCCACTTTGGGGCTATGAGCCGGGTGTCGGTATCTATATTGATGATGTTTATCTTGCTCGCCCACAAGGTGCCGTGCTTGATCTGCTTGATGTGCAACAAATCGAAGTATTACGCGGCCCACAAGGGACGCTTTACGGTAAAAATACCATCGGTGGTGCCATTAAATACGTCACCAAAGAAATGAGCGGTGATGCCACGTTAAATATACAAGGCACTGTAGGTAGCTATAACCAAAAAGATTTAAAAATTACTGGCCAATTACCGATTGTTGACGAAAAACTTTACGTTGGGTTTGGTTTTGCAACGCTTAACCGTGATGGCTTTGGCGAGTTTTTAACGTCTTCTCTTGATAACCAAGACCGCGAAAACTACAACAAAGATGTAACCGCAGCACGCGTTACTCTCGAATACACACCGACTGATGACCTTTTCTTCCGCTTAGCGTGGGATAAAACAGAAGACAAATCAAACGCAAAAGGTGGTTACCGTTTACTACCAAGTATTCTTACTGATGCACCTGTTCCAGACAGCGTGTATGACTCATACACCAGCTTACCAACATGGAACAAAGTTGAACTTGAAGGTTACAGCCTAACTGCTCGCTGGGATATGACTGACAGCACTAGCATTAAATATGTCGGTTCAAGCCGTGAGAGCTACTCACCAACCAATATCGACTTTGATAACACGTCACTGCAAATTTTCGATGTACCTGCTATTTACGATGATGAGCAAACCACTCACGAATTACAGCTAAATCATCAAGGCGATAACTACAAACTGGTTTCGGGTCTTTACTACTATGATGGTGAATCTTGCGGTCAATTTGAGGCTATTCTAGGTATCTTAGGTCAAAGCCTAGGTGCACCAGGCCTAACTCGTGAAGTAAGCGGCTGTAGTAACTCAAACAGTAAAGCAGCGTATATCCAAAGCTCAATTGATTTAACCGATAAATGGTCAATGACACTCGGCGCGCGTTACACCAAAGACAAAAAAGAAGCACAGGTTAACAACGGCCTAATCTTTGACATTGTTTACCCTGAGTCAGGTTGGGTGCCAGGTTACACTCGCCCAGAAGGTCAGCTTGTACCAACGGTACTCGATGATGAAGAAGAATGGTCACGCTTCACACCACGTGCAGGTGTTGAATATCAGTATTCAAACGACATCATGTTCTTTGCAAGTTATGCGCAAGGCTTTAAGTCAGGTACTTTCAACCCACGTGCAACTACTGCAGAGCCAGCTGCAAAACCAGAAATCGTTGATTCATTCGAAATCGGTATGAAGAGTGAGTGGAACAATAACTTACGTGCAAACGTCACTTTATTCACCCTTGACCATAAAGACCGTCAATACATTTCAGTATTACCGGGCGACAGCGCAGCAGATCTAAACCAACGCTTAGGTAACATTGGTGAGTCAACATCAGATGGTATCGAGCTTGAACTAAACTATGTAGCATCAGAATCACTCAGCTTTGATGCGTCAGTGGGTTACATCGATAGTAGCTTTGATAACGTGATTGATTACGACCCAGTGACTGGTGAGCAATTTGATAAATCAGATCGCTTTAGTGTATCAAACACACCTGATTTAACCTTTAATCTGGGTGCAACGTACCGCATGTACACAGAAATGGGTGACTTTGTTGTCAATGGTAACTACTACTACCGTGGTGACTACGCGCTATTCGAAGAAGATAGTCTACTAACGCAAGATGCTTACGGTATCTTCAATATGGGTATTACTTGGTACAGCACAGATGGTCACTGGACTGCAGGTCTTTACGGTAAAAACTTAACGGACGAAGAGTACATGATTGGTGGTTACCAGTTCGTGGCACCTGATCCAACAGACCCAACAGATACCAGCAAATACACCCCAGGTTTAGGTGGTGATAATACGCTAATTGGTTACTACGGCGACCCTCGCACTGTAGCCTTCACTGTTGGTTACCGTTTCTAAAATAGAATCTAAATCCTTGTGTGAGAAAAGGTTTGTCTGAAACTTCCCCTCAGGCAAACCTTGTTTCAAAAGGCAAAATCACTTATAACATAACGCATTGGAGAATCGAGGGAATGTCTTTAGCTGTGAACACCATAATCGCCGATGATCACCCGTTATTTAGAAGTGCGCTGCGTCAAGCTGCCGCGACATCAGTGCCAGAAGAACATATTAAAGAAACCAGTGACATTGATGGTTTGTTTACACTGTTAAGCGCTCACCCTGAGATTGAACTAATATTTTTAGACCTCACCATCCCAGGTGCAAATGGCCTACAAGCCCTTTCGCAACTGCGTAACCACTACCCTGATATCTTAGTGATTATGGTCTCTGCCAATGAGACACCAGCCATAATCAAACAAGCCATGAGCCTTGGCGCTGCAGGCTATATTCCGAAGTCATCTTCTTTAGATGTCATCAGTGAAGCAATTAGTCATGTACTCAATGGCGACACTTGGTTACCACCTGAAGTAGATTTAACTGATGTGGTGATCAACGACGAACAAAGCGAATTTGCTCGTAACCTCGAAAAACTAACTCCGCAGCAATACCGCGTACTTGCAATGATTGCCGACGGCTTATTGAATAAACAAATCGCCTTCGAAATGTCGATTCAAGAAACCACAATCAAACAACATGTGTCAGCGATTTTACGTAAACTCAATGTCTATAACCGCACCCAAGCAGGCATTTTATTTAATCAACTTTCACAGGTTGGCAAAATCGAAGAAAGCTAATTTAAGCATTCACTCCCAGGTTTAAATTGAAATTCCCATAAATGGGAATTCTTACATCACGGAAAATCACAAAAGACTTAGAATTCATAAAGTTAAACTTTGGCATACTCCTCGCTTTAGTGCTCATCATTAAAAACAATCTAAGTAAAAAATAATAGATTCAAATGAACACTAAGGACAACATCGTGTACACAGCTTGCAAAAAACTTGGCAAAAAATTAATCCTTCCAACGATTGCTCTTCTATCCACTTTGAGTACCTTTTCTGCACATGCAGATGAGCTCGACCAATGGCTGGTTGAGTTAATGCAAAAAAGGCATATTCCAGGACTACAACTCGCTGTTGTGCAAAATAATAAAATAACGAAAGTTGCCAGCTACGGAGTTGCAAATATAGAAGATAATATCGCCGTTGATGCCGACACTTTATTTGTGATTAATTCCGCAACTAAAGCCTTCGTTGGTGTCGCACTGATGCAACTTGTTGAGCAAAAGAAGTTAGACCTTAATGCACCTATTGGCACTTACCTACCAGAACTGCCAGCTCAGTGGCATGCTATAACAACAAGAGAATTAATGAGCCATACATCAGGTTTACCTGACATCATAAAAGATGAAATTGCTAATCTAATCTCAGATCAAGGGCCTGATGATGCATGGCAACAAGTACAAACTAAACCATTAGAATTCGAAACCGGCACCCGTTTTAAATATAACCAAACAAACTACGTCATTATCGGTCAGTTAATTAATAAGTTATCTGGGATGCCATTTCAGCAATTCATAGCAAAAAAACAATTACAACAAACTGAAATGAACAGAACACTTGAAGCGGGCTTTGGTAATCTCAATAACGTTGTCAAACATTCAGCTAGACGATACGAAAAGCATGGTAATGAGCTTATAAATTCAAGAGAAGCTATTTTCTCGCCAATGCTACAAACAGCCGCGGGCATGGCCTCAACAGCAACTGAGATAGCAAATTGGCTAGTGGCATTACAAACTAATCAGCTTATTAGTGCACAAAGTATTCAGCAAATGTGGACTCCGACTCGACTAAAAAATGGTCATACTCAAGGCTTTAATCAACGCGTAAATGGCTACAGTATTGGCTGGCCAGTTATGGGACGAGAAGAACACCCGGCATTAGCTGCAATAGGTGGTAACAGAGCCGGTATCTTTGTTTACCCAGAAGATAATATGTCGATAGTGATCTTAACCAACTTGATTGGCGCAATGCCATCGCAATTTGTAGATGAAATAGCAAGCTTTTATATTCCTGAAATGAAACAAGAAAATGGCTTTGGTTTAGCGAAAAATATTAAACGCTTATGGCAAGTTCTTGAAGTGCAAGGCTATGAAAATGCAATTACAGCTGCCGCTCAATTAACTAAAGATGAGCAAGTTCAATTTACTGAAAACGATATTAACTTATGGGGTTACTCGCTTATTAACCAAAATAAACTCAATGAAGCGTTAGCGATTTTTAAACTTAATACGCACCTTTACCCACATAGTTACAATACTTTTGATAGCTTAGCAGAGGCATACTGGTACCTCGGTGATCTAAAGCAAGCAACCGCCAATTATAACCATGTGTTAAAGCTTAAACCTGATAACGCACATGCTAAAAAGCAACTAGCTAAGCTTGCAAAGCTGATGGAGTAAACAACACATTATTGGTTATCCCACTTTTGATTGTATTAATCCCAGAAGTGGGAAAAACCATTTCCTCCACCAAATACAAAACCATTAAAATCAACACCTTAACAATTGGCACAAAACTCGCCTTAGCTATTCCATGATTATTTAATTTTATCAGTATCATGGATTTAGACAGCACACTAAAACGCAAACCTCAGCAATCAAAAGCTAAAAAATGGCTTATGGCTGCAGCCATTGGCGTGTCGGCTCTTGGCGCTTTAATGGTGTATCAATGGGCTACACCCACCGTGGTTGCTGCAAGCCAACTGCAAATTGCAACCGTAGAACAAGCCGATTTTGTGGTGAAAATACGTGGCTTTGGCCGTTTAAAGCCAAAGTATCAACGTTACTTAACCAATACCGACACCGCAATGGTCGAAGCTATCCATGTATACCCCGGCACTATCGTTAAAAAAGACACGGTGATTTTAAGCCTCGTCAACCCACAGCAAGCGCAGCGTTTATCGGTCGCTCGACTAGAACTTGCTCGCCAAAAAGCCAGTGTTAATGAGCAAAAAATTAATCAGCAAAGTGAGCTACTTGAGCGCCAAGCAAATCTCGCCATATTAAAAAGTGAGCTGCAAAGCGCAGAGCTTAGAGTCGATGCCGAAAGCAAACTGATCGAGCAAGGAATTGTTTCAAGCCTCGATTACAAACGAAGCATGCTAAACGTTGCACAGCTTACAGAGCGCGTAAGTATCGAGCAGCAACGCCTCGCTCAGCTCAAAGAAATGCACTTACAACGCAACAAAATACAGCAAGAACTATTAAGCCAATTTGAGCTTAATTATCAGGTTGAACAACAGGCTTTTGATCAGCTGCAAATAACAGCAGGCATCGATGGCATGCTGCAAGAATTGAATGTTGAACTTGGTCAAAACCTCGTGCCGGGTACCCGCCTTGCGGTGGTTGGCTCAAATAAAGCACTCAAAGCAGAGCTAAGCGTTAAGCAAGCTGATGCCGAAAAAGTGGCACTCAATATGGCAGCGAAAGTTAACACTTTTAGCCAAGCAGACCACGGTGAAGTTGATGCCAAAGTCACCCGAATTGACCCTATTGTTACCGATGGCCGAGTTATCATCGAACTTGATTTACAAGGCACACTGCCTGCCAATGCCCGCCCAGATTTGAGCATTGAAGGCTATGTCGTTAGCAACATTATTCCTGATGCGTTAACCATTAACGTGCCACAAAAAGCACAAGCACACAGCGAAGCCACGCTGTTTAAACTTAATCCAAATACCCAGTTAGCAACGCCAACCAATATCGAATTTGGTACACTCAGTGACAATCAAATTCAACTTTTGAGCGGTGCCACCGTGGGCGAACAGCTGATCATTTCAGACCTTTCTAAATGGCAGCATTTGGCAACAATAAAAATCGAACAGGACAGTTTATGAAAACCAACACGCTTATCTCATTAAACAAAATCGCCAAAGTTTATCGCGGCCAAAATGTTGAAACCTATGCATTAAAAGACATCAGCCTGAATATTAACCAAGGTGACTATATCTGTATTAGCGGCCCATCTGGCTGTGGTAAATCGACGCTTCTGTCATTATTAGGCTTACTCGATAGCCCAACTGCTGGCGATTATTTCATTAAAGAAGTCGATACAAAAACCCTCGATATGGATCAGCAAGCTGAACTAAGAAACCTTCATATTGGTTTTATATTTCAGTCGTTTAACCTAATTGATGAATTATCTGTTTTTGACAACGTGGCACTGCCGCTCACTTACCGAGAGCCAGCCATGAGCCCAAACGAAATTGAGCTTGCGGTAAAACAAGCCCTTGATGAAGTTGAGATGGGCCACCGTGCTCAGCATAAACCAAACCAATTATCCGGTGGTCAGCAACAGCGTATTGCTATTGCCCGCGCACTGGCTGGCAAGCCAAGCATTTTATTGGTGGATGAGCCAACTGGTAACTTAGATTCAAAAAATGGTGATGCCGTCATGGACTTGCTTGATGAGCTGAATAAAAAAGGCACCACGATTTGTATGGTAACCCATGATTTACGTTATGCCGGACGTGCAAAGACGCAACTTAAATTGCTAGATGGTGAAATTGTTTCCTACTCTGAAGCACGCCAAGCACCTAGCAGCGACACTGCTGAGCAAGTACTCGAAAGCGCCGAGGTGATGTAATGAAATTAACCAAAACACGCGCCCAACTAAGCTTAGCGTGGGCATCATTAATGAATGCACCGGGCTTTGTGACAGCGGTTATCGCAACGCTTGCTTTAACTCTTGCCACCTTATTTGTGGTGCTTAGCCTTGTTAACAGCTACTTTTTAAAGCCCCTTGATGTGTACGATGAAAGCCGCATGGTGGTGGTTGAGCAATCACTTACTTATGATGACTACGATGCCACCGGCTTTCAAAGCTATCAATCGATGGTGCATTGGCTTAAGCATAATCAAAGCTTTGAACAAAGTATGATGATCAATGCGGGTGAGCAAATCTTTGCAAACCTTGATGGCGAGCCTAAAGAGCCTGTGCTGTATGTTGGCGGCAACTACTTTGACTTATTAAACACGCCATTTTTAATGGGACAGGGTTTTGACCTTGGAGAAACGCTAGAAACACCTGATGACCGCGTTGTTATCTCAGCTAACTTCTGGCGCAAGCATTACAACAGCGACCCGAACATTATTGGTAAAACACTTTCAGTCATGGCGGGTGAAACCGATTACGTTCACCGTATCGTCGGTGTTGTTGATGACTCATTCAGCCCTCCTTACATGTTTAAAGCAAGCGATGTTGAAGTGTGGTTTCCATCAAGTGCTGACCGCCGTTTCTTTCACAATGATGATTGGCAAAGCCCGTGGACAAACACTTTTAAAAACCTAAAACTGATTGCAGTTTTAAAGCCTGGGGTCACCATAGATCAAGTTAAAGTCGATTTAAAACAGCAAATTGATACGGTTAAATCAGAGTGGCTAAACAACGGGGGGATCACCGATGTAAAACCTGAAGTAACCCCGTATCGCGACGTTGAGCTGGGTAATAACGATGACTTAAGCTTAATGATGTTAGCCGGTGCAGTAGGGCTACTGATTATTGCAGTACTTAATGTAAGCACTTTATTCTTCTCGCGCGCTCTTGCTCAACATAAAACCCTCGCCTTGCAGGCGGTGTTAGGTGCTAAACGCAGCACGTTATTTAAAAGTATCTTTTTACAGTCACTGATTTTAATGACCTTATCGGTAAGCATTGCGCTGTTTTTATCGGTATGGGGCATACGTTTATTTAAAGTATTGGCAGAAGGCCGATTACCACTGGTTAACAGCTTGGCGGTTGATAGCACGTTGGTCATTGTTGCCATCATACTGTGTATTGCTCTTGCTTATATTTTCTCTGTAATTACAGCGCGTTTGGTGAATTACAAAACCCTAAATACGCAAATGCAGAACAGTGGTAAAGGCGGGGTTTCGCAGGTATCTGGCCGTACAGTGCGTATTTTAATTGGCTCACAAATGTTTGTTGCCGCGCTGCTTGTTAGTTTTTCGGTGATGGTAGTCAGTAAAGCCATGGGCACGATTAACCGCCCACTCGGCAGTGATACCGAAAACCTGTATTTTGCCAACCTGTTCCAGCCAAATAATCAAATGTCATTAGCGGAGCGCTACGAACATATGCTGCAATACAAGCAGGTTTTGCTTGATAGCCAAGGCATTGATGATGTTGCCCTGGGTCACAGCCCAGTATCAGCAAGACAAAATGCCAACACCCTGACTGATGTAAACGGTAAAAGCTCAATTTTCTTCCCTAGTCAGTGGGTAGGGCCTGATTACTTTGCGTTAGTTAACACCAAAATTCTCGCTGGCCGCACCTTTAGCGAACAAGCTATACGTGGTGAAACCAACGAGATACTTGTCTCGGTCAGCGTTGCAGAGAACTTATTACCAGGCCAAGACTATCGAAATATCATCGGCAAGAGCTATCAAGGCTTAGAAGAAAAGATGTATGAAGTGGTGGGTGTAACCGAAGATTTTAATCACCCTAAATACTACGATGAGTCGTTTGGTCGTCACATTTGGTGGCCAGCAACACCGTATAGCTACATGTTTACTATCAAAGCTTCTGATGGGGTTAAGCTGACTAATAAACAAATACTTAATACGCTAAAAGAAAAGAACAGCGACCTAACCATGTGGCAGTTTAATGACCTCCAACAAGAGTACGACAATTTACTGTATATGAGCCGACTGACTGTGGTTCTATGTAGTACCTTAGCGCTATTTACTCTATTATTAGCAGCAATCGGTATCTTTGGGGTACTAAGCTACAACCTAGGTCTGCGCCGTTATGAGTTTGGTATTCGTATGGCATTAGGTGCGAAAAAAGCGCGCTTATTCAAGCTGATGAGTGTTGAAGCTATTATCCCTGTGCTCATTGGTTTTGCGGTTGCGCTTGCTGTAGTAATGATGGGTTTTTACATGTTACAAGGCCAGCTAATGTCTTGGCTGATACTTGATGTAAGACTGCAATTACTTGCTTGGAGTATTACCTTATGTATTGCGCTATTCGCTTGCTTTAGACCTTTGGTTTTACTGCTTAAAGCAAAACCTATGGCCGCACTGCGTAACGATTAACAGCACAAAATGGCAGCTTTAGTTTTAGCTTAAGCTGCCTCAACAGGATAATAAGAAAACATCATGGACAAAATCTTAGTCATAGACGATCAAGCTGATGTACGTCTGGCTGCTACTGTTGCATTACAACAATTGGGCTTACATTGCCTTGAGGCCGAAGGCCCTGAACATGCCCTTGAATTATTAAAATCAGAGCACATTAGCCTGATTTTGCTTGATATGAACTACAAGCTCGACACCACCTCAGGTGAAGAAGGGTTACGCTTTTTAAAGCAACTAAATCAATTAGGTTCGACCATACCTGTCATTGTCATGACCGCATGGGCCAGCATTGATGTTGCCGTTAAAGCCATGCAATTAGGGGCTGTCGACTTTGTTGAAAAGCCATGGAATAACTTACGCTTAACCGCCGTTGTGCAACAACAACTCAAGCTCAAGCAAAGTAATCACGACAATGCCTGTTTAAAGGCGCTTACCAGTGACACACAGGCCCACTACATAGCCCACTCAGAAATCATGCAACTGTTGCTTGCCAAAGCTGAGCGCGCAGCAAAAACCGATGCCAGTATTTTAATTACCGGCGAAAATGGCACTGGCAAAAGCTTATTGGCACATTATATTCATCAGCATTCACTCAGAGCTGATAAACGCTATGTAAGCGTGAATGTTGGCGCCATTGCGCCAACGCTATTCGAAAGTGAATTATTTGGCCATAAGAAAGGCGCTTTCACTGATGCCAAAGAAGACCGCTTAGGACGATTTGAAATTGCCGAAGGCGGCACCTTATTTTTAGATGAAATTGCGACTTTAAGCCTTGAGCTACAAAGTAAAATGCTGCGTGTGCTAGAAAGCAAAGAATTTGAAGTGCTCGGCTCAAGCCAAACCAAAACCGCCGATGTTCGCATTATTTCTGCTACCAATAGTGAATTAGCTACGGCCATTGAGCAGGGTGAATTCCGCCGTGACTTATTATTTAGACTCAATACTATTGAACTGCACATTCCACCGCTTCGCGACAGAAAAGACGACATCGCTCCCTTAGCTGAACACTTGTTGTTAGTGCATGGTAAAAAATACCAACGAGCGAATATGGCGCTCAGTGTTGATGCTCTACAGGCGCTAAAAAATTACAGCTGGCCTGGTAATATTCGTGAGCTAAGTCACTGCATTGAACGCGCGGTGATCATGAGCGATAACAACAATATTCAAGCCAATGACCTCATTTTAGATCAACCAAGTTGCGAGCAACCAAATAGCAATGCCGAACAAGCTTTGCCACTATTGCCCCTTGAAGAGCTTGAAAAACAGATGATTCAAAAAGCGCTGCTGCAATTTAATGGCAATGTTATCGCCGCAGGAGAGTTTTTAGGATTAAGTAAATCGGCTATTTATCGTCGCATTGATAAACATCAGCTCGATTTGAAAGAAGTAGAACGCTAAATGAGTAGTAAGTTGTCGTTAGAGCAGCGTATTCGACGCTATTTTTATATGGTTATAGCGGTGCTATTAACGCTTGGCATTGCCCTTTCGCTCAGCTTAAAACTAGATTGGTTTGCCAGTATCAGCCTATTATTGCCGTTTATTGGGATAAGCGCTTTTGCCTTAATTAAAAGCTACCGTGCGATCACCGATGTGGTTGAACGCTTTGGCCTGCAACTAGATGCACTGGCAAATGACGAAAGTAATAGTTGGCATTTAGCGTCTTACCAAAGTGGACGAGTTGCAGCGCTTAAGCAAGATTTTGCCAAGCTCAGCAATAAAATAGCCAAGAACAAACGCCATTATATGCAAACTGAAGAGTTTGTTTTTGAGTTTGCCAGCATGCTGGACTTACCCATCGTTATACTAGACCCCCATGGCTTAATTTACTTTAGTAATAAGGCGTTTATAAACAGTATTAGTCATCGCCAAATTGAAGGTAAATCGGCCAGCGACTTAGGCATTGCTCTGCATGATGGCGAATGGCAACAAAACAGTGACTCACTGTTTAAACAACGCTTTCAAATCTCATCGCAGACTTTTTGGCGGACCGGCAGAAACTTTGAATTACTAACCTTCTTTTCAATTGAGCAACAGCTTCGCGATAACGAACAACTTGTATGGCAACGTTTGATTCGAGTGTTAAATCATGAAGTGCGTAACTCACTCACGCCGATTTATTCAATGAGTCAATCATTGCAAACCCTTAAGCGCCAAGGACAAATTAGCAGTCACGATGATCTCGCCCAAGATATGTTGCAAGTTATAGAAAAACGCGCTCAACACTTGCTTGATTTTGTAGCCAGTTACAGTGCGTTTGCCAAGCTACCACCTGCACAAAAACAAGCAATTAGTAGCGAGCAATTAAACACACGTTTAAGCGCTATCTTTCCTGAACTAGTGATAAATAGCAGCGAAGAGTTACATGTTAATGCCGACTTCGGCCAACTAGAACAAGCGTTGATCAACCTGATAAAAAATGCTTTTGAAGCTGGCAGCAATTCTGCCCCTAGCCTCACTTGGTCAAGACAAGGTGATAACTTAAATATTGCAATTAGCGACCAAGGTTGTGGTATTCAAAACCCCGATAACTTGTTCGTGCCATTTTACTCAACCAAGGCAAATGGCACAGGTATAGGACTTGTGATCACCCGAGAACTTGTGCGCAACCAAGGCTTTGAGTTATCAATAAACTCAAAACCCCAGCAAGGCACAGAAGCTACAATTACGGTGCCCAGCTAACTTATTTTACAAATGTGGCTTTCACTCGCTTAGATAAAAGCATATAAGGTCCCCAGATCACAGCTTGAATAAGCCCTCTGAAAATCATCGTTTTCATTTCATCATCGAACACGTCGACATCAGGCACAATTAAACTAACCGCATAGGCATCGAGAGCAATAAACGCTAATCCACCAAATAATATCGCTAAGTACCAACTTACAAATGCTTTCTTATGCTTAAAAAACAACACAATTAAATAAAGCGAAGCTAAAAATAGTGCTGCATTAAACACCATTTCAATGATCAGTAAAGGCTCCCAAAGTGGATGATACATATCACCAAATTGCGATGTTAAGCGTTGCCACATCTCGGTCGTGAAAATGGGTTTAAAGGTATTTATTGATTCGATAAATACTCTAAAAGGGCTGAGTACCACACCTATCGCCACAAGAATAAGCCAACCTTTTATGCCAACTAAGTCATCATTTTCGGGGCTTTTAGCTTCTGGTGTTTCGATTTTATTTTGTTGTTTTGCTTCTTCCATGAGTTGTCCTTATTATTTTTATTTCTTCTACTATACGCTTATTTTTTAATAAAATTCACAAAAAACAGATTGTTGCGCTTTCAGAAAAACCACGCTATGTTTATTTTTTAAACTACGGAAGGTCATAAAAATGAAAAACGCCATAAAACCCATCGTATTAGCAACGTCACTTATTCTAGTCACAGCCTGTAATTCAACGGCCCCTATTAATAAAACAGCAACGACAGCGATTAACCAAGAAAAATTTAGCCAATTTCATCAGTATGATGAAAAATCAAATATCACACTTGAGTACACTGACTACGGGCAAATATTAAATGCCTCGGTGATTGATTTAGGTATGTCAGACCGCTATCGCATTTCAAATAATACGAGCAAAATAGGCACACGATTATCATCTAACCCTAAACCGTCTACCGCAACAGAAGCAAACCGCTTTTATTATGATTCGTACAGAAAGAATCCTCAGATGAAGCAAGACTTGCAAATAGTGCAAGAAAATATGGCCGACCTGCCAAACAAGGTGAATTTAAGTAACTTACCAAAATCAGAGTTACTCGCTTACTGGCTCAACCTCTATAACGTGACAGTACTCAATGAACTAGTTCAGCAATATCCTGTTAAAAACCTAACGAGGCTATTAAACGAAGAACCAAGCTTTTTTGATAAGCCGCGCTTTAACTTTAATGGTAACCAGTATTCATTAAACGATATTGAGTACAACATTGTTGCACCGCTATTTAACAATGACCCGCTATTAATGTATGGCTACTATCGTGGCTACATTGGCAGCCCAAATTTACTAGACCACCCATATACAGCGAAAAATGTATTTGCAGCCCTGACCACCAATGCAGTGCAGTTTGTTAATTCAAACCGCGGCAGTGTGATAGGTAACCATAGCACTCGTGTTTCTTCTTTATACCTTGAAAAGAAAAACTATTTTCCTAACTTTGAAGAAGACTTAGCTGACCATCTTCAATCGCTAGTGATTCAAGAGCCAGATAAAGACCAAGTTGTGCAAAACCTCTCTTTTAGTATCGATAACTATGATATTACCGACATCCTAGGCAGTGATATGGAATATGGTGGAGGTAACGCGACAGTCGCCGATCCAAGCGTAATTGCCTGGGGCTGGGATAACACCTTCATGACATATGGAGATAACTTAACCAAAGAAGTCGGCCATGTAAGCCCGTTACGTCGCGAAATTTTGCAAAAAATCACGCAAAAATACTATGAAGTAAATACTCGCGTTGAAATAAAAGACTTACCAGCTAAAGAGTCTGAAGATAAATAATATAACCCTAAAGCGGCTCACCATGAGCCGCTTAGACTCACCACATCCTTACGAGACCTACACTATAAAAATTAATTTTTATTTGGCTCAAGCCGCGAAATTCAGTAATTTGTCATATAAAACTAAACGTAATTAGAAAATAACAATGAAATGGATGCACTTACAACTTAAGCTACTGGCTGTTTTTTTATTCTTTGTGAGCTGTTTTGCAGCCGCTGAAGAGTATCAGGTTGCGCCCGCAGCGAACTGGGTAAAACAACATAAGTTACTCATCCCTGAGATTCCTCGAGACCAAATACGAGACGGGACTTTCTACCTGATGCTCGACACTCAGTTTCAGGTATCTGAGCAAGCCCCACAGCAACGCTTTAATCGTACTGTAATGCAGGCGGTCAATCAGTCTGGGGTTGATTATATTAGCCAGCTGAATATTGATTTTGACCCAAATTATCAATATCTTACGCTCAATAGCTTAGGCATTATTCGTGACGGTCAATATATAGATAAACTAAATAGTGCCGAGCTACAGGTGTTACAACGCGAGACTGACTTAGCAAGTCGTATATACAACGGCACCTTAAGCCTAAATGTCATTATTGATGATATGCGGGTCATGGATATTTTAGATTACAGCTATACGGTTTCGGGGAGTAATCCGGTTTATCAGCACTTCAGCACCATGCGCACACTGAACTGGTCGGTGCCGATAGTGCAGCAATTTATGCGGGTAAAGTGGCAAAAGCCTACGCCCTTATATATCAACTTTATGAATGGCGAGTCACCAGTTACTAAAACCAAGCTCGATACAGGTTTTGACTACCAAATTAGCCAACACAATGAGCCGACAATTCGCTCCGCAAGCGAAGTACCGCATTGGTATTCACCTTACAAGGAAGTGTATTTCTCTGAAGTAAATAATTGGCAAGAGGTGATCAATTGGTCGTTACCTTTATACCAATCAGCCATCGAAGTAAGCCCTGCTATTGAAACAATTGCCCGTCAAATTAAGTTTCAACATACCGATTTAGAGTCTCAAATTGTTGCAGCCCTGCGCTTTAGCCAAGACGAAATACGTTATTTAGGCCTAGAAATGGGCACCAACTCGCACCAGCCTACTCCTGCATCAGAAACCTTGGCACTGCGCTATGGCGACTGTAAAGACAAAACCGTCTTGCTCATTTCTTTACTTAAAGCGCTCGGCGTAGAGGCTCATCCAGCTTTAGTTAACACCGAAGACAGAAAACGTACTGCCAGCTTACCTGTCTCTCCTAGCTTGTTTGACCATGTGATTGTCACCTTAGAGCACCAAGGTAAGCGCTATTGGCTTGATCCGACCATTTCATACCAGCGCGGCGATTTAGCACATTTAGCTCAACCGAACTACGATGTAGCGTTAATCATAAAGCAAGGTGAAACAGGCTTTACTGATATGTTCACAGAGCCTGCCCTAAAACGCATACAGGTTTTTGATAGTTATCAGATCCCAGAAGGTATTGATGAGCCAGTTAGTTTCTCAACTCAATATAAATACGGCGACTTTGAAGCAATTAGCCGCCGCAGTTCAATCGCTGAAAACAGCTTAAAAAGCATAGAAGATGATTACCGCGAATATTATCAAGATACCTACAAGGGCTTAAAGACAGTCAAACCTATGCTGGTTGAATCTCCAGAAGACACCGGTCAGCTAATTACCAATGAGCACTATACTATTGATAACTTTTGGCGACCTAAGGGTAATGATTTTCAAAACGACTTTTACGCCAGTGAAATTCAAAACTCAGTTTATAAGCCGGAACAGCGAGAACGTAACAATGCACCAATGTGGTTTCGTTACCCAAATAATATCGAAACAACCATAAAGGTTACGTTTACGGATACTAATTGGCAGTTTAATGATGAGCAGGTCACAGTCGACAACCCATTTTTTCATCTCGAAAAACGCGTGACATTTAAAGACTCGGTGTTGACCTTATACTTTGATTACAGTGCTAAGCAGGATCATATTCCAGCCGATCAAATAGACCTTTATCTAAGCGAGCGTAAAAAACTCAATAACGCGACCCATTACGGCATCATTAAATACGGCACAAATAGCGCCAAAACCACACCAGCGGATGACGAAACCAACTGGTATAGCGTTTTTATTTTAAGTTACTTGGCGGCAATCATCTTTTTCATCGCGGCTTGGCGTATAGAAGCAAGTAACCGCCCAGTTTTTGCTGAGCAACAGTTCTACCCTGTCAGTAACAGTAAGTTTGTTATTTATAGCTTATTAAGCTTAGGAATATTCATTAACTACTGGAGCTATCGCAACTGGAAAGCGATAAAAGAGCAACAACAAAGCCATATTATGCCGATTGCCCGAGGGATATTTGCACCACTGTTTTTTATTCCGTTGTTACTTGAGCTTTGCAAGCACAGCGAGCAAACCTTTGGTAAAAATAAGATCATGCCCGTTGCGGTTGGGTTCGTGTTATGGCTGGCGATTATCATTTCTGAAGTCGTAAGCTATAACTGGGAATATGGTACTTGGCTGTTTTTAGTTACACCTATTCTATGGTTGCCACTGGTTAATTACATTCAAAACCTCAAGCAACCCGAACAGGCTCTTGAGTACCACTCTCAGTGGCGAGCGAGGCAGGTTATCATTTCGATATTCATGCTGCCTTGGTTATTTTATGGCTTAATTTATGAGCTATATTTGTTGCCAAGTTCAGCCATAGTAACCGGTGACAAGCTTTGGTCTTATCAAGTTAACTTTTTAAAAAGAAAAGAAATTATTCCTGCCAACGAGAGTGTACATTATTTTTATAGTGACGCATTTATCGATTTTAAAACTGATGGAAACGGCATCACAGAAAACACTATTTTTAGTTACTGGAAAAATGAGCAAGGTGTGCTCGAAAAAGATCAGCGCCGCTTTAGTGACATTAAAGAGCTCAACGTTGATTATGCTAAAAGCGCCCTACTCACCACCACGCTCACGGTCATTGACCACAATGGTGATGAAATGATGTTATTTCTGAGCCATGAAGATGACTTAGATAAGAAGTTTGTCGCTGAGGTAGAGCGCTTAATTAAAGCCAATACCCCAGCAACTGAGCAAAACGCAGATTAAGTCAGTCGCTTAATCATGCGTTTTAAGGCGGGCGCTTTCAGAGGCTTATAAAGCAATGGATAGCCCGCATCGAGCACTAACTCGCGTATGCCTTCATCATGATTCGCAGTATTAACGATGGCTGGTAAGCGTGTTAGTGCCGCTTGCTCAATCACTTCAAGTCCCGTTACCCCATCATCAAGCTGATAATCAATAATCAACAATTGCGGCAGGGCTTGGCTTGCCTTTAACTCCTCAAGCTCCACTAAGTTTGTGGCTGTTGAGATTTCACAGCCCCAATTTTCGAGTAGCTGCTTTAGTGCCTCTAACACATTGCGGTCATTATCAAGCAACCAAATACGCAATTGCCCCAGCTCGGTTTCTTGTGATGCCTCAGCGCCTTTCGCTTGCGCTGGCGCAGTACTCACTCTACAAGGTAGAGTTAGGGTAAATTGCGTGCCTTTACCAAGTTCAGACCCCATCACTAGCGGAATTTTAAGTAAGTCACATATACGTTTAGTGATTGCCAACCCTAAGCCTAACCCCTCGGCGCTTGGCTTTGCACCAAGCTGTTTAAACTCTTGGAAAATAGTTTGTTGATCGCTCGATGCAATACCAATCCCTGTGTCTTCAACAATAAAGGATACATGGTCATCGTCGTACTGCATTTTTAAGCGCACTTCACCTTGCTCGGTATAACGAATCGCATTACTCAAAAGGTTACGCAGCACTCTTCGCAGCAGCGCTTTGTCGGTATGCAGGCGCACATCACAAGTTTCAATAATAAACTTTAAGCCTTTTTCGCGGGCAAGGGCTTCGTAGTCATTTCGCAGTGGCTCAACCAACGAGCTGGCTGCAAACTCGCTCATTTGTACTTTAAACGAGCCTGAATCGAGCTTGGTTAACTCTAAAATACTCGATAACAACTCTTCGGCGCTGCCTAATGAATTCTTAATATTCATCGCCAGCTCTTTAAGTTCAGTGTCTTGGGCTTTTTCATTCATTAAAGAACAAAACAAGCTCGCAGCATTGAAAGGTTGCAGTAAATCATGGCTGGCAGCGGCAAAAAAGCGCGTTTTACTGACCGTTGCTTGCTCTGCCACTTGCTTTGCCATCGACAACTCTTGGTTTGCTTGAGTCAATGCCAAGGTGCGTGCTGCGACTTTTTCTTCAAGGCTAACATTTGCTTCGGTTAACGCTTTTTGTTGTTTTACGAACTCGGTAATGTCGGTATAGGTTGTTACAAAGCCGCCACCTGGCAGTGGGTTACCTTGCATTTCAAACACCCGGCCATCATTGTGCGAGCGCTGGTATTTATAAGCGCTGCCTTGGCGTAAATAGGCTAAGCGTTTTTCAACTTCGCTGGTCATGCTCTCGCCGCTAAATAAGCCGCGCTCGGCATTAAAACGAATAATGTCGGCAACCGGGCGGCCTATGTAAAGCGCATCATCTGGGTAGGCGAACATGTTTTTGTAGCCTTGGTTCCAAGCTACCAAGCGCAGCTCACTATCAACTACACTGATCCCTTGTTGAATGTTTTCGATTGTTGATTGCAGTAAGTCACGATTAAATTTAAGTACTTGGCTTGCTTCATCAACAAACTCGGCAACCTGCTCTAGAGGCTGGCGCTGCTCATTTTTGGCCACATCTAAAATAAGCCGTGCCGATGCGCCACCGATCACCGCAGACATCTCGCGCTCAACTAATAGTTCTAACTCAACATTGGCAGGACGTTTCCACTTACTTTTATCATCAGGAAAGTAATGATTTACCAACGACTGCGCCGCTTCTTTTTCGGCAAATCGCTGCATTAACGCACCTAGATCATGGTAACTCAAAGGCTGTAGATGATTACTCACTCGAGAATCACTAAGCTGCGACACAAACTTATTGCTCTGCAAACGTTCAGCTAAGGTTGCTCGACTAAATAACGGCACTAAGAAATACACTAAACAGTTCGCACCTAGCGATAGCAATAAAGCTTGGCTAATGCTTTCCATGCCTAATGAGAATAAGTCGGTTGGCGCTAACCAGCTTATTCCCCACGGTCCATTCACAAGCCATAAGCTATCGCTTCCTAAACCTCCGGCGATATTCGGTAGTAAAAGAGTGTATCCCCAAATAATAAAGCCGCTTAAAATCCCCAATTGCGCACCGCGACACGATGCTTGTCGCCACCATAAGCCTATGATCATGGCAGGCGAAAATTGCGCGACTAAGGTAAACGACATCAAACCCACATTGGCAAGGGTTGTACTTTCGCCCAGCACTCGGTGAGTGAAGTAACTAAGCAATAAAATCAATACGATAACGATTTTACGCGCATGTAATAGGTTATTTTTATCAAGCCCGCGACTACTCGATGTAAGTTGCGAGCGGCGTAAAATAAATTGGTTAATAAAGTCATTCGTGATCATCACTGAAAGCACAATTGATGACACAATCACCATACTGGTTGCCGCTGAAAAGCCGCCTAAAAAGGCTAATAACGCCACAAAAGCATCATCAGCCGCCATGGGTAAAGCCAATACAAAGGTGTCGTAGCGACTTCTTGACCTTGAAAGTAAATTAATCCGGCATATGCAATCGGTAGAATAAACAGGTTAATAAGTAAGAGGTAAATCGGAAATAGCCAACGTGCCGAGGCCAGCTCTTTATCGTTATTTTTTTCGATAAAGCTCATGTGGAATTGTCTTGGCAAACATAAGGTTGCCAAAATACCAAGCAAAGTATGAGCAACATACACATAGGTTGGACTTTGTGTGGCCGCCACTTGCTGATCAATATTTAGGTCATGCGCTTTTTCAAACAGAGCCACTGGGCTGTCGAATAGAGCAAAGCATACATACAAACCCACCGCTAAAAACGCCAACAACTTAACCACAGATTCAAAGGCAATACTGGCAATCAAACCTGGATTATGTTCGCTGGGCTTTAACCGCCTTGCGCCGAATAAAATAGCAAACAGTGCCAATACAATCGTGATGTAAAAAGTGCTATCGGCCCATACTTCATGGCTTTGTGTGGCAGCACGATCGGTAAGTAAGTTGATACTTTGTGCAGTTGCACTTAGCTGTAAAGAGATATAGGGCACAATGGCAATCACTGAAATCAATGAAATGAGCCCAGACAAACTCGACGACTGACCATACCGAGTCGCAATAAAATCTGCCATTGAGGTAATTTTTTGCTGCCGACAAATATGCGCTATGCGGCAATAAACTTGCCAGCCAAAAATAAATAACAAAATAGTACCGGCATAGGTCGGAGCCAACCACCAACCGTTGTAAGCAGCTTGTGCTGTAGTACCAAAAAACGCCCAAGAGGTGCAATACACCCCAAGTGATAAACCATAGGTTAAGCCTTTAAAAGGCAATACTTTTCTTTTATCAGCCCAGCCTGCAACCGCAAATAAAATTGCCAGATATACAATTGCAAGAAGGCTTATTGACCAAATTGAGAACATCGCATGTGATTATTTTAATTGTTATAGCCCCAGCATAGTTTTTATTGCACGTAATTTACAGCCTAACTTTAGTGCTAATGCATTGTATAACTGAAGTTTAAAAAACAAACATAAAGAAATGAGAATTATTTTCAATTGAGTGTTGACAGATACGTAAATCTAATTGATAATCACTATCAACAAGACAATAAAGTGTTATGACTTGTTCGGAATAAACTGATTTGTTTCTCGACCCTGAAACACGTGTGGCCCACGATAAAGCTAAGATCGCCTGTTGCTAATCGCAACGCCCCTTGATATTGGCAACAGGTGATCGCCCTACTATTTTACTTGCTACATTGCTCATATCGGTGACGGTAGATATGAAACTCAAAAAGCCCTTACAGGGCTTTTTTTATGTCTAAAATTCGTACAAAACCTGCAAAACAAACTAAATGAGAATTATTTTCAAAAACATATTGACAGTACCGCAAACCTAATTGATAATTAATCTCAACAAGCCAAGCGAAGTATGATGACTTGTTCAGATTGAATTTGTTTCTCCCCAGAAACGCGTGTCGCCACGTTAAAGCTTTAGCTTATATGTTACTAATGGCAACGCCCCTTGATATTGGCGACATATAAGCGACCCTACTTATTTTACTTGCTACATTGCTCATATCGGTGACGGTAGATATGAAACTAAAAAAGCCCTTGCAGGGCTTTTTTTATGTCTAAAAATTAATGCATTAACTTTATCGACGGTTCTTGCGTGCACGTGCACGGCGTTGTTTTTTCTCTTCTTCTTTAGCGGCTTTTTTCGCCTCTGCAGCAGCGCGAAGCTCAGCAACTATTTGCTCTTCTTCTTCACGCATAGCCGGTGTTTCCATGGTAATACGACCAATAATGCCATCGCGTAATTCGTTAATAAGAATTTCAGACATTTTGTAAGTATCAATTTGATTACCACCGCGGATACAACCACGCTTTTTACCTGCCATTTCAACAAACTCCCAGTCAGACTCTGGTAGCTCATCAATTTTATAGCGGCTTTTTAAAAGTTCTGGATATGCATGCAGTAAATATTCAGCGGTGTAACTTGCCACTTCTTCGTAGTCGATAGCGGTATCACGAATTGCACCAGTTGCCCCTAAACGATAACCAGAGTTTTCGTTCTCTACTTTAGGCCATAACATACCCGGCGTGTCGTAAAGCATAATGCCATCGTCAAGCTTAATACGTTGCTGCGCTTTGGTTACCGCAGGTTCATTACCTGTTTTTGCCACGATACGGCCAGCTAAGGTATTAATAAGCGTTGATTTACCAACGTTTGGAATGCCCATGATCATGGCTTTAATTTGTTTATCAGCGCCTACTTTATGCGGCACTAATTTTTTACAAAGCTCATTAATACGATGTACTTCACCCGCTTTATCATTACCAAAATCAATCGCTTTTACGCCACTTTGCTGCTCAAAGTAGTCTTTCCAAGCTTGCGTTAACTTAGGATCAGCCAAGTCCGCCTTGTTCATGATTTTGATCACCGGCTTGTCGCCACGCAGCGCAGTAACCATTGGGTTTTCACTACTATAAGGAATACGGGCATCAAGTACCTCAATGATCACATCCATCTGTGGCATGATTTCTTTAATTTCGTTTCGGGCTTTGTTCATGTGACCCGGGAACCACTGTATTCCTGTTCTACTCATTTGATTATTAGGCTCTTTATTTTCAAGGCTAACGCCATGGGGGACTTTTGTGAGTACTAAAAGCAAAAACTACGCTATTTGTACTCAACTAATCTAGGTAGTTTACTACATTGAGAATGATTATTTAAAAATTTTACTTTATTCCTAAGCGCGAAAAAACATTAATACAAATAAAACTAAAAGTTATCTATTAGGAATTCAATGTGATTTTGTACAAACTAGAATTGAGTCAAGGCTTTAACTTGGATAGTCACTCCCTACTTAGCAGCTAAAAATGGTACAACAGTCTTTACGCAACCCTCTATTCTAAAGCAGGTTAACAGTAATATATGCTATAGATGGTCTACGCCTTCAAAGAGCACACTCCCAAGTATTTGAACATACAGAGAATACATAATGGGAATTTTGATGAACCTCAAGTTTATAGAAGGGCTAACAATGGAAAAGTTTTCTTCAGTTTTAGAGGACGATCCGTATTAGGTTTTTAAGATACTCAGCTTTAGGTACGACTTTAAATTCCAATAGTCTCCTTTGCTAATTCGATTCAACAATGAAATAGTAAGGTTGACAACTCATAAGTAATTAACTTTATTTTTCTCGAGGTTGTACTATAACTAAATTAAGTACTTACTGAAGGTGTGATTATGACAAAGTCTGAATTGATGGAGTATATAGGCTCTAAACATGAGCATATCTCCGCTAAGGATGTCGAAGATTCAATTAAATCAATTATAGATTTGATGTCTTCTTCGCTTTCAGCTGGAGAGAGAATTGAAATACGCGGTTTTGGCAGCTTTTCGCTGCATTACAGAAAACCTCGTGTTGGCCGAAATCCTAAAACCGGTGAGCAAGTTTCCCTTGAAGGTAAAAACGTGCCTCACTTCAAAGCAGGAAAAGAATTAAGAGAAAGGGTTTTATTAAATTAAACGAAAAGCACAGCGTCTATAGGCTGTGCTTTTTATTTTATCTTAAATGAGTGTTTAATTCTTCAATTATCATCCCTAACTTTCTCCCCAACAATGGTGGCACCGCATTCCCAACTTGCGTGTATTGAGGTACTTCGTATCGCCTCATTTTTCCGCCTGTAGTGACCTTAGACCGGAACTCAAAATTATCAGGAAACGATTGTATTCGAGCCATTTCCCTAACCGTGAGAGTTCGAAGTTCATCTTCATGATAATGACATGCATCATCAGGAATTGATAATGCGGCTGGCGCAGGCAAATTAGGTGACAACGCTTTTTGAGTTTGCTTTTTCGTTGGATGAAGTTTCAGATAACTAATAAACTCTCGTAAACTTCTCATAGGCCTTAATTCACCATCTAAATTTAAATACTTATACTCAGATAGAGCAGCCCATGCATCAATACTAAGAGTTGTAGATTCGCTTTTTAAAATAGCGAAAACCTCTTTACTAACTGCTTTACTACCGACTTGTTGTAAAACCTGATAAAGCCTAAAACGCCTTTGAACAAGTTCTCCATTGGCACGTTTATCATGATTTGGGGTTACGCCTCTGTTTGGTAATTCAAAGGTACGATTAAGTTGAGTAACAAAGTTAGAGGGTTCTATTCCTTCACCTCGAAGATCATCAATTGCCTCACTGACAGAAACCTGAGCACCATTAACTAGTTCAGCTAAAAAGCTTCCTTCAAAGATTTCTGGTTGCTTATCTACATCAAAGTAATCTAAATGACCAAATTCTAATTCAGCACCATTTTCTTGTACCATATTAAAAAACGGCAAAGATGACGAGAGTAAACTAAGACT
Source organism: Pseudoalteromonas sp. T1lg122 (assembly GCF_002964825.1). Lineage (NCBI taxonomy): Bacteria > Pseudomonadati > Pseudomonadota > Gammaproteobacteria > Alteromonadales > Pseudoalteromonadaceae > Pseudoalteromonas > Pseudoalteromonas sp. T1lg122. Next base: position 126,657 of record NZ_PQCG01000005.1, on the reverse strand, counting down.
TTGCTCATTCAATTGCTGCGACTCTAGAATAGAGTCATGGACATCGTGTCGAATAGCTATAAGAATGAAGCGAGGCCTATTTTGAGCAATACCGACATATCGAGCGTTAACATGAAGACAAACCGGCACATATCCAATAGAGGCAAAAGCTTTTGCAACCTCATACCATGCATGGTACTTGTTACCATCATCATCTTGGAACGCTCGTAAAATGCCAGTTACGTTCTCAAGCAACGCAAAACGTGGTCGAGTACGCTCGACAAAAGAAACAAATTCCAAAGGTAAGGTATTTTTATCACAGTCTTTTTTACGAGCCCCTGCCATACTAAAGCTCTGACAAGGAGGGCCACCTGAGACTAGAGTTAACTCACCTTTCCCAAAACTGTTGTGTAATGCATCAGCAAATTCAGGCCGTTTTGATAAAAGAGTGTTTAATTCTCTAACACTACCAACCAATAACTTCCCTTCGTATTCACAAATATCAACAGGTAAGTCGCTATAACCGCTCTCATCAATAGTAGGAAACTCAAAAGGGTTTTCTCTTAACCTAGCATTTAAGTCATCATTGCGGCTATTTATCCATTTTACTCGTTCCGATTTTCCTTTAGATTTAGCTAAGTCATTTAAATTTTCATTAAAGAAATTATAAGCAAATGTCTCAGCCGCCATGGGTGATAATTCATTACCTAGAACAAAATCAAAACCTACACTTTCTAAACCTAATGAAAGACCACCACAGCCAGCAAACAACTCAATATGCCGCACGAATAAACACTCCGAAACTTTAATAACGAACAGTTTAACGCAACCCTGAAGCTAAGTCCAGGGCTATGAACATAGTTTTACTGACTTGGTGTAAGCTGCCAAAACGAAATATTAATGAGTGATGCTGGCTCATTGAACTTTAAAGTAATCGTTAATATTTTTCTCTCGAATCTCATTTGAGACTTCAGAGTTCCAGCCTTTTTTATATGATTGCAATGTGGTTTGAAAGTTCTTGTCTAGTATCTCTGCGAGATTCATCGCAACCCCCGTTTTACTTGGTAACCCCCAAAAGTTACCTCCAGATAAATTCTGCACTCTTTTTACACATGTTGAAGTATTCTTTATTTTGTCAGGGTTAACCGTTGGTACTGTTACAAATGCATATGAAAACTTTTGTAGCTTCTTATGGGAATAACCATTACTTCCTACGGTAGTTTCGCCTTTAAAACCTTGAGATGAATAAATCAAATCCCACAGCATTGGAATTTGAGCATTGTCATTCCAGTTAGTTTTACACTGTATGATTACTAATTCAGTTTCATGAAAACGATTTTCAACAACCGGGGATAACAGTGATAGGACATTTTTTGGTTCACCAATGTATTCCCCTGTAATTTCTGGAGAGTCAGGGAATGTAATCGCAAGTAAATCACTTTCTGTATTTGATTTAAAGTTACCGTAATTTACGCTTATCGCACTTTGTATTGCTTCAGGTATATGGGCTTTCTTTGATTTTATAATTACAGTTCGGCTTCCAATTAAGCACAAATTCAAATACCAACAAACTAGCCCCTCCCAAGCAGCACCACCTCCTGAAACTTCGTCCTGCGAGCGTGTGCCGCTCGATGTTCCTTTAAATATGGTATAAAGATTATTGCCTAAATCTCTTAGTTCTTTATTTGTTGGGGGGTAATTTGATATGTTCTTGGATATTTCTTGCGACCATTTAGGCCAGACTTTTTTCATCGTACTTAAATCAAGTAAGTCTGAAATTACATTTTCTCGTAGCTGCTCTATAGCATTCATTCAATTCTCCTTTCTGTCTCAGCTCATTACACAGATAAAGAACAAAAAAATCAAGACTTTATATTTTTAGGCAATACTTTTGTCTGCTCTACAAAAAGTTTAATTTACGGGAGCATATTGCCACCCAAAACACCTACTCACATTAAGACTGTGGAAATTTTAAGCATCTTTTTCTCCGGCCCTTTCCACAACCCAATCACCCACTTCTGACTCAACCCGCGCCACCGACTTAGCCCTATGGAAAATTACTTTGGAAAAAGGCCTTCAGCAATAAATTTATAGATACTTGAATGGCCTAGTGATGTTTTGTCATCACTACTTTCAGTTCGATTAAACGCATAGAATTCCTCTGATTGGTTGTTAGTACATAACCTTTCCGGAGCAAGTATTTTTTATGTCTTTCAAATGAAAAATATAAGCAGCTGCTTACATCATCGCTCAGAAGCAGTTTAGAGCTGGCGTATTAAATATTGATTACTAAGAGTACTTAAAACTTAAATTAGAAATACATGAGCATAAATATTTGACGTACTTTATAGATAGCCAAAACCGCATACTAGAGTTAAAAGAACTCTGCGGGGGCAATATTAACGCTGCTAACGTTTACCCTAGGGAAGTTGTCAAAAAGTTTTAAAGCTTAATGCAGCAAGCGGCATACTGACTCATAACCACCCATCAGGATCAGTGAAGTATCGAGTGCTAATAAAGCACTTATAAAAGCTTTATCTCTTGTGAATGTTGCTATTCTGACCTCTTAGTTATTGGTGCTTCATTTGCCGAGCTTAATTCATTAACTAACTAAAAATGGAAGACAGCGAAAGTAAAACAACTAAAACTTGGATTTTAATTACATAAAAGAAAACAGCAAATAAAGACGAAAGATAATACTAGTGACCCGGGAACCACTGGATGGCCATTTTTAACTCCTACAAGATAATTTCACGGTATTTTAACTGGCTCGGCAACGAATTGCGCTATAATGACGCAAATTTTTTCAAGTAAGCAGTTATGGCTCTTAAATCAACCATTATTAAAGCGCAATTATCGTTAAGCGATATGGACCGCCACATTTATCAAGATTTCAATTTAACACTGGCACAACACCCATCAGAAACCGAGCAACGTTTAATGATCCGCTTGTTGGCTTTTGCACTAAATGCTCGTGAAGGCTTAGAGTTTACAAAGGGTTTATGCGCAGATGATGAGCCTGAGCTTTGGCACATTAACTATAGCGAAGAAATTGAATTATGGGTTGAGCTTGGGCTACCAGACGAAAAACGTCTGAAAAAAGCCTGCAATAAGTCGAAGCAAGTTGTTTTATATACCTACGGCGAAAATAATCAAGCGATTTGGTGGCAAAAACATCAACCTAAGTTGTATGATTTTAAAAACTTGAGTATTTTTAGTCTCGATTATGCCGCGACTCAGGCTTTAGCCGACTTAGCTGATCGCAATATCAAACTCACGATTACCATTCAAGATGGTGAAGTATGGGTTAGCTCAGACACGGCAAATATCGAAATTAAGCCGCAACAGTTAATGTAAGGAATGCGATGGCAATTAGGCAAGTTGTAGTATTACACGGACTTTATATGTCGGGCTTTGTGATGCGCCCGCTGTGTTCACGCCTTGAAAAGTCAGGTCTAAAAATACTCAATTTGACCTATAACACGCTCTCTCCCGATAGAGCGGCGATTTTCGATAAGATTGATCGCTTTATCGGTGGCAAACCTACCGCCTTAGTTTGCCACTCTATGGGCGGCTTAGTGGCTCGCGCTTACTTAGAGGCCAATTCCTTACAAAGTCGCCATGTCGAAAAGGTGATCACCTTAGGCACCCCGCATAAAGGCAGTCATATTGCTAAGCAAATGCAGCAAAAAGGCTTTGATATGCTGTTAAAAAACAGCGTGGAGTTTTTATTGCCTGAGAATGGTGATTGGCCATTTAATGCCAAGCTATATAGTATTGCCGGTGATTTACCAATTGGGCTAATGCCGCTGATTGCTAAAGGCAGTGTCTCTGATGGAACAGTTTTGATTGATGAAACCAAACTCAATGGCATGGCAGAACATAAGGTGTTTCATTTGAGTCACACCAGTATGATCTACTCACGCCAAGTGATGGATTACATTATTAAGCTTATAAATCAAAGTGAGTGATACTTTAATCTTCAGCACTTGCAGCCACTTTATATGAGATTAAAACAATGATCCCTAGAATAAGTGGTACGGGTGCAGCAATATAGCCAAAGGTATCAAAGTTTGCGAAGCTAGCACCTGCTAAATGCCCAACTAAACCAATCACAAATGTAAGTAACGCAATCACTACAACAACTAATTCTGCTTTATTTTCTTTAACTGTTTTACCGTCCATTTTTCTTCTCCTGGTTAAATGCGGTAAGGTCATTATGCGCTTCTAGTTCGTTGCTTTTTTGACCTAAATCAAGTTCTAAATCGGCATAGTTAGCAGCGAGTGCAAACCTTGTTTTAGATCATACTTTCTGCCTAATTTTAAAATATTCGTAAAATAAGGTAGATTTTTTGCTCAGTTGCCCCAAGTCTATATAAAAGTAATTTAATGTTATGTTGATAGTGCGCAAATGGACAAAACCAACCTTTGATAGCTAAAACCTATCACAGCGTTCGAATTAAACCATTTTACAGATTAACCAAGATGGCTAATACTTAACACCAAGCACTAGCAAGTAAACAAATAACGGTTTTTTTAAGGAGCAAATCTATGTCACAGGTAAATGCAATTGGTTTAAACAGCGCAAAAAGTGAAGATATCGTAAAATCACTTAACTCTTTATTAAGCTGCTACCAAATTCAATACATGAACGCACGCGGCTTTCATTGGAACATCAAAGGTCGTAACTTTTTTGAATTACACCTTAAATTTGAAGAAATTTATAACCTACTGCTTGAGAAAGTAGATGAGATTGCAGAGCGTATTTTAACGTTAGGTGGTACACCTGTGCACGCATTCTCTGAGTACATTGAAGCAAGCAAAATTAGTGAAGCTAAAAATATCACTGAAGGCACAGCGGCAGTAGAAAACCTATTAGCAGGTTACAGCACGCTTATTCAGATGCAGCGTGAAATCCTCGCACAAGCAGGTTATGCAGATGACGAAGGTACAGCATCACTTATGGGCGACTACATCAAAGAACAAGAGAAACTTGTTTGGATGTTAAAAGCCTACCTTGGTTAATATTTACAACAGATACGAAAAAGCCCTCATATGAGGGCTTTTTTATATTCTACTTTAACCACTTTCTTAGATTATCGTACTCAGGTCTTGCTTGAAAAAAGCTTTCAGCATCTGGGTGAAAGTTAATATCCATTTCGACGCCCGACCAAACTGTTTCTAATAAATTGCGAGCAATGATATTCGCTTTAATATAGTCAACGCGTTTGTAGCCCCGCGCTTTAACGGCCTGAAAGTAAACCTTTGCAATCTCAATACTATCGGCAGTTGCTAATTCAAATTGCTCTAAATTGACCACAGCATACTGAATGGAATGCTCTGGATACTTCATAATTTCTTGAGCGATTTCAATACTAAATGAAGCAACGGCTTCTTTATTAAAGCTGCCACTAATTTCCACATAAATCACTGGCGGCTCAACAAAATAACGCCAATCACCATGGGCTTTAAACATGCTTACCCCTTTGAAATACAACTTAAGTTTACGCTTATAAAATTTATTAACTTATTTATCTAAGCCTTAATTCGGTAATAAAGCAATAAAAAAGGCCATTTCTAATGCCTTTTCCTCAAGGCTTTTAAAGCGACCCGATGCACCACCATGGCCTGCATCCATGTCGGTTTTAAATACCAAAATATTATCATCGGTTTTAAACTCTCGCAGCTTTGCAACCCACTTCATTGGTTCCCAGTATTGCACTTGAGAATCATGGAATCCGGTAGTAACGAGAATATTAGGGTAAAACTGCGGCTTAATATTATCGTACGGCGAGTAAGCCTGAATTACATCATAAAATGCAGGGTCATTAGGGTTACCCCATTCGTCATATTCATTGGTCGTCAGTGGAATACTCTCATCGAGCATCGTGGTTAGCACATCTAAAAATGGCACATGGCAACCAATACCTAAATAAAGCTCAGGTGCTTGGTTAACCACGGCGCCCATTAATAAACCACCAGCACTGCCACCAGACGCAAATACTTTTTCTGGGTGTGCATAGCCTTGCTCAGTAAGCGCATGAGTAACATCAATAAAATCGCTAAAGCTATTTTGCTTATATTGCTTTTTACCTTGCTCATACCAGTGACGACCTAACATTTCGCCACCGCGAATATGCGCAATCGCATAAACAAAACCGCGGTCTAGTAAACTTAATGAACTGCTTGAAAAACTAGGATCGATGGTAATGCCGTACGCGCCATAGCCGTATTGCAGTACTGGGTTAGTGCCATCTTTAGTAAATTTATCAATACGATAAACCAAAGAAACGGGTACTTTCTCGCCATCTCTTGCAGTAACCATTAAACGCTCTGAGCGATAATGTTCTGGGTTAAAATCCCCTAGCACTTGCTGTTGTTTTAATAAGGTTTTGTTACCTGTTTTTAAATCAACATCATACAAAGAACCTGGCGTCGTTAAGCTTGAATAGTAAATACGTGCAGTGCGCACATTCGGCTCGGGGTTCATGGCAATTGCAGCATAATAACAAGGATCATCAAACTCTAAAGTAAGACGCTCAGCTTGCTGATTAACCACAACAAAACGTGTTTGGCCAAGTTCTCGCTCGGTGAGGATAAGGTAGTCATCAAAAATCTCGACTCCTTCTAACAATACGTTTTCGCGATGCGGTGTATGCTCCTGCCAAAGACTTTTATCGGCAATGGTGCTTTGTGTAGCCGTCATTAAGCGAAAGTTTTTTGCTTGCCAGTTAGTCACAATGTAAAAGGTATCACCTAGCTTATCGACATCGAATTCATGGCCTTCTTCGCGTGGCATTAAGGCACTAAACTCACCTTCTGGGTTATTGGCATCCAGCACCCAAGTATCGTTTGTTTCTGTAGTCGCAAGGTCAATAATGATAAGGCTTTCATCGCGGCTTTTGCCAAGCCCCATGAAAAAGCTTTTATCTTGCTCTTCATAAACCAGTACATCATCAGCTTGCGAGGTGCCTAAAACATGGCGGTAAACCTGAAAACCCAATAAGGTTTGTAGGTCTTTTTTCACATAAAAAACGGTTTTACTGTCATTAGCCCACACCACTTGGCCTTCGGTGTTTTCCAGCGCATCGCTAAACATCTCACCGCTCGCAATATTTTTAAAACGCACTGTGTAAATACGGCGCCCTTCGGTGTCTTCAGAGTAAGCAAGTAGCTGCTCGTTTGGGCTAATTGCAACTTCGCCTAATTCATAAAATTCGTAGTCGCCAGCTAATTGGTTTACATCTAACAACAGGTGCTTGTCGTGCGCTTCTATTGAGCTGCTGCGATAATGGCGTGCATATTCATCGTCGCCACGTACTTCTGAGTGATACCAATACTGGCCATCTTTTACCGGTACCGTGTTGTCGTCTTTAACAATACGATCTTTTAGCTCATTAAATAATTGTTCGCGCAGTGGTTTTATATCGGCTAGTTGCTTATCGCAATAATCGTTTTCGGCATTTAAGTGCGCTAATACATCCTCATTTTCACGCTCATCATCACGCATCCAATAATAGTGATCGGTGCGAGTATGTTGGTGAGTCGTTAATGGATGAGGGTGTTTTTTGGCAACAGGAGGATGCGCGAGTAAAGACAAAGAATACGATTTTAATGACACAGGGAAAAACCAAAATAAAAAACGAATTACTGGCAGTTTATCACAGAATTAAAAAAGCCCACTCAAATTGAGTGGGCTAAGCAATGCTAAAATAGCATTTAGGGGGAAAACTGTTAATGCGATACTTGCTGCCAAGCCATGGCCCAGCTTTTTCCTACACCTGGCTCAAACAGCGGGTTGTGTGAATCTTTAACACGACAAAACTCGCTAAATGGCCACGGTTTACACATATAAATATGACCCGTTTTTGGCTGTAGTACTTTAACACCCGCACTGTAATCGCTGCATGCTTGTGGGTAGACATAGTCATAATCTTGCAGACTATCTTGCACTCGCTCTTTACATTTTGCGATGCAATTAAACGCCACTTTTACCTGCGTAATGCCCGACCCTTCAAGGGCATAAATTTGGTTTGAACGGTACGCGACTACTAAACCTTGTTCGGTCATTTTGCCCGCTTTAACCAGCGGAATATGCACGTTAATATGCTCGGCAACAGAACGTGGCCAATTATGAGGCTCACCCTGATCGGAACTGCTGATCGGGTATTCGAATGATAAATCGACTAGCTCTCCTTGCATGTCATAAAAGGTCACAATCACCCTATCACCAACAAACAGTTGGGTATGATGATTTAAGCAACCAATCGGCAACCACTTCCCAGAGGCCATTGACGTATGCATAAACAAAATATCACCCTAAGAACAACTAATAGGCATTATCTAACAACCGAACAAAATAAATACTTTTAGTTTGAGGCAAGAGATCCAAAGCACTAGATTATGTGCTTATCAGCGGCCCCGCTATCATAGTTTAAAACCTTAGACCGGAAACTTTGCGTCCTAACCTTTCAGTTAGTTTGCCAAAAACAAGACTGAGTATAATCGTGACCGAATCACAAATCAAACAAAAGAATGTAACCAAACGTCTTATATAGCAAATAGTTACTAGCAAAAACGAATGATACAAAAAAGCCAACCTTTAGGTTGGCTTTTAAACTGATGGGGTATTAATCCCTTGCTAGTTTTCTTCTGGTCGTTACTCGGTGCCCCGCACGGAATACTTTCAAGAAGATATTACCCACATCACTCATGATGATGTACAAACAAGGTACAAGTACTAGCGTGATTAGGGTTGCAAACATAACCGCAAAACCAAGTGCAACTGCCATTGGAATGACAAATTTAGCTTGTAAGCTGGTTTCGAACATAATTGGTAGTACACCAGCAAAGGTTGTAATTGAAGTCAGGGTAATTGCTCTAAAGCGTGCACAACCTGCTTCGATAACGGCTTCGCGAGTTGAAATACCTTCACGGCGCGCTTGGTTTACAAAGTCAGTCATAACTAACGAGTCGTTAATTACCACACCCGCTGCCGCAATCAAACCAAAGCCCGACATCAAGCTAATATCTAAACCAAACCAGAAGTGACCCCAAATTGCACCGGTTAAGCTAAATGGAATAACCGACATAACAATAAGAGGCTGTGAATAGCTCTTAAGCGGTACTGCAAGCAAGATATACACTAAAATCATACCGCCGATGAAGAACATGATTTGCTCATTAGCTTGCGCTTGTTGCTCTTCAATAGAACCACCTAACTCAGTTTTAACTGATGGGTATTCTTCTTTAAGTTGCGGTAACAGAGTCTCTTTAACTTGCTTAACAACTTCGCCCGGTTCAATCGCTTCTTCATCGATACTGCCGTAGATATACACAGTACGATAGCCACCTTCACGGCGAATATAACTAATACCTGGCGTTTCATTCAGCTCGACAACATCACCTAGCATGACCTCTTTACCAGCAGGTGTTGTAATAACGGCATGCTTTAATGAGGCAAACGCTTCACGTGTTAGTTTCGGATAACGAACCATGACGCGCACTTCTTCACCACGGCGAATAACACGCTGAGCTTCACCACCGTAGAAACTTGCACCTACTTGATTAGCAATATTGGCAAGGTCTAAACCTAAATCATATGCCACAGGTTTTAAGCTTAATTGCACTTCTTTGCTCGCCGGATCGATGGTCGAACTAATATCAAACAAGCCTTTTTGCTGTTGTAATAGTTGGATGAAACGACGACCTGCATCATTTAAGGTATCGATATCTGGGCCGTAAAGTAAGTAACCAAACTCACCATCCATACCACCGCCATTCACGTCATCGTAAATTTGCAGTGATTTCACACCTGGGATACTTGGCATTTGTTCACGCCAACGACGAGATAATTCAAATGCGTTATACGGACGTAACTCTTCATCGACCAGCGGTGCCAGTAGCTGTGCTTCAGTACGACCTTGGTTAAACACTAAGATATCGCGGATCAGCTTTTGGCCAAACTCACGCTCTGTCTCTTGGTCGACTTTGTGTACCATGGCTTCGATTTCACGGATCGCATTAATTGTTTGCATATCCGAGGCATTTTCATTCATCTCTAAACGAATTTGCGGAAAATCATGAGGTACTTTAGGTGTTGGTACAACACGCACTTGGTTTGATGCAATCAGACCAAAGGTCATAATTAACAAGCCGACAAACGCAAACAACACAAACCAGCGCCATTCAACACAACGCACAATAAAGCGTTTATACGGACCATTTACAAAGTTAAAGAAACGTTTGTTAAAGCGCGCTCGCCAGCTATTAGGATTAATTGGCGGGAACTTAGTGTGGGCAATGTGCGCTGGCAAAATAAGTTTCGATTCAATCAAACTGAATACCAAACACAGAATTACCACCACAGCGATACCAAAGAAGAATGCGCTCTCTGGTCCACTTGATAACGTAAACGGTGCAAATACAGCAATCGTAGTTAAAACACCAAATGTTGCTGGTGTAGCAACGCGTTTTGCGCCATTCACTACGTTAACAACACCACCGCCTTTTTTCTCAATTTCGGTGTAGGCGCTCTCCCCTATGACTATGGCATCGTCGACCACGATCCCCAATACCATAATAAAGGCAAATAACGACACAATATTAATACTGATACCAAATAATGGCATCATCATCATCGCACCTAAGAAACACACAGGTAAACCAATCATTACCCAAAGTGCTAGCTTAAAGCGCAAGAAGATAGACAACATAATGGCAACCAAGATAGCCCCTTGAAATAGGTTGGTTTTCATCATGTCTAAACGGGCATTGAGGTAGTAAGTCATGTCCATTAGTGGCACAAGACGAATACCGGCAGGTAACTCTTTATTCTTTAGTTCAATAAACGCTTTAACTGAGTCAGCAACCGGGATCATGTTTTGCTCTTTAGTTGCTTTTACAGATAAATAAACGGCATTTTCACCATTAAATTTAAAGTAGCGTTCACCTTCTGTGAATTGGTCTTTGATCACCGCGATATCGTTTAGCAGCACTTTCGCGCCATTCGCGCCAATTTTTACAGGGATCTGGCGGAACTCATCACCGTTGTAATACTGGTTTTCAACACGTACCGAGATAATACCTGCGTCAGTACGTAATTGGCCTGCTGAAATATTCGCAGAGTAACGACGTACCGCACTGGCCACATCACTCAAAGTCAGATTGTATTGACGCAGTGAATCTGGATCGATTTCAATCGCAATCTCATCAAGTGGTACATCGTTTTGCACCAATGACACATTAGATAGTTGCAGTAACTCATTTTCGATTTGGTTCGCAACTGGCTTTAGCTCAGTCAGTGGAATATCACCGACTAAGCTCATGCCAATCACGTCTTGGCGAAACTCAACCTGACTAATTGTCACAGGCTCCATGCCTGCTGGGAACGTCGCAATACTGTCTACACGTAGCTTCACTTTATCGAGCACATCCGTGAGCTCTGCGTCTGTATTGATCTCTAAGCTTGCACGACCATTATTTCGAAACGCACGATATACACCACGTTTAATTTCAGTGACATCTTTGAGCGATTCTTCAATTTTGATCAGAATACTTTCTTCAATTTCCTGTGGCGAGGCACCCGGGTAATTGGCTTGTATCTCGATGTAGTTAATTTCAATATTCGGGAACATTTGGCGTTGAATAGTGAAATAACTAATAATCCCCATGATGATGATAAACACCATCATTAAGTTAGCAGCGACCGAGTTATTGGCAAAATAGGCAATAAGGCCAGACTGTTTTTCTGTATTTGCGTCTGTCATAAGGTTACCTTACAGCTTATCAACCGCTGCAGTTTCTGCATCGCTTGTCATTTCTTTCATACCAGCAATCTTCACTTCCATGCCCTCTTGCGGGTACTCAGGTAAAGTAAGTACTAGCTGGTCATTCACTTCAAGGCCATCACTTACATAGAAGAATTCGCCTTCTTCACGCACAACAGTTACTTTACGTGGCTCAAGTTTATTTTCGCCATTCACAATCCATACTGTTTGGTTATTCACTAAAGACTGCGGTAAGCGATAGATATTTTGTAATGTCGCACCTGCAAAGTTGACTTGTACATAAGCACCAAATTTAATTGGCTGTACGTCGTGCTTTAAGCCGTATGGGTCATCAACACGAACCACTAAGTTGCTCATACGCGTTGCGTTATCAACAACGCCTAGGTCACGGTCAATTTCAGCTTCACGAGTAAAGCTATTTAAGCCTTTATTAATAATGGTTGCTTTAACGCCTTTTAAGCGTTTTGGTAAAAATACACTGTCAAAGCCAGCGATTGGCACGATGATCTCAGCACTTTCAATATTGTTAATTTCAGCAACTTGGCTACCCACATTGATGTATTGACCGACACCAATTTCACGGCTGATCACCAGTGCATCATAAGGCGCTCTGACTTCACAACGAGCAAGGTCACGCTCGGCACGTTTTAATGCAGCCTGCGCTGATTTAACAGCCGCTTGCGCGCTTAAAACTTGAGGTTTACGTAGGAATAAGTCAGTGCGTTCACGCTCTGGGTAGCGTCTTGCTTCATCCTGTGCCACTTTAGCTTGGGCTTGCTCTTCAATCAGTGCCGCTTGTGCACTTGCAAGCGACGCTTCAGCTTGTAGTACAGCCGCTTCGTAGTTATCTTTTTCGATGGTAAATAACACTTCGCCACGAGCTACGATGCCACCCGCAACAAAGTTTGGATGCCAGCTCGTTACTTCACCAGCCACTTGTGAGGCAATCAAAGTACTTTCTAGCGGTTTAACTTCACCGTAACTGTTAATAATCACTTGATGATCATCGCTTGCTACCGGCTCAACCTGTACCAAAGGACGCACATCAACTACATCCTTGTCTTTAGGCTCTTGAGCAATAGCGTTGATTGCCATAAAACCAGCAATACCAACGATTAATGCAACAAATGGTAAGATCCATTTTAATAAACTTGTGCGCATAACTTACACCTATAATATTTTCACTGGCCCTATCATACCAAAGCTGACAGAAACATTAATGTGACATTTGTAAGGAACTGTTACAAAAACAGTTAAATTGGCAATACAAAGCAAAAATTCCACCTAAGAACAATTTGTTACAAACAAAAAATACCTAATATCAAAAGCTTACACATTCACTTTCACACTTGTTAACAAACACTCTTTTATCAAAGGGTTAATTCATTAAACTTGATTGAGAAATAATTAAAGGAACGATTTAACAATGAAAATAACAAACATTGCGCTGGCACTAAGCCTAGCGTTTGCCATGAATGGCCACGCCGCCGAAGCGAAAAAAGAAGAAAAGAAGCCAAAAACTCTGGCTGAAATGATCAAAGATAAAAGCGAGTTTGCCGGTGTTTTCAGCATTTACCAAGATGCGAAAACGGGCGACAACTTAATGGTGATCGACCAATCTCAACTCGATACGCCGTTTGTGTATTTTGCTCACACCGTTGATGGTGTTACTGATGCAGGTCACTTCAGAGGAGCATACCGCGAGACAAAGCTAATTGAATTCCGTAAATATTTTGACCGCATTGATATTATTAGCAAAACGCCGCGCTATAAATTTGATGAAAACTCAGCCTTAGCACGCTCTGCCGATGCCAACATTAGCGAAGCTGTCCTTGCGAGTATCAAAATCGAAAAAGAAGAAGGCGGCAAAATAGCCTTTAATGTTGATAAGCTATTTTTAAGTGAAGCACTGCATAAAGTCTCACCTTGGGCGAACCCAAAAGATAAAGATGCCAGCAAACGCTTTAAACTTGGTAAATTAGACGACAAAAAGTCGCGTATCATTAAACAGCGTCCTTACCCAAATAACCTAGATGTTGTGGTTGATTATGTATTCAATAATGCCAACCCAACTGTACGAGGCTCTGGTGCCGTAAGCGACCCTCGTAATGTTTCAATTAAAGTCCAGCATTCATTCGTTGCGTTACCAAAAAATGATTATCAAGCTCGTCAAGATGACGCGCGTATTGGCTATTTTACTAACGAATTCGACAATATGACATCAGCAGACTGGGCACCTTATGAAGATGTCATCAAGCGCTGGGACTTGCAAAAGAAAGACCCATCAGCTGCACTTTCTGAGCCTGTTAAACCGATCACTTGGTGGATTGAAAATACCACGCCTGTTGAGTGGCGAGACACCATTCGTGATGCCGTGCTGGCATGGAATAGCTCATTTGAAAAAGCGGGCTTTAAAAATGCCATCGAAGTAAAAGTACAACCTGATGACGCAAATTGGGATGCGGGCGATATTAACTACAACGTATTACGTTGGACTGCATCACCACGCCCACCATTTGGTGGTTACGGCCCAGCCCTTGCTAACCCGTTGACTGGTGAGATCTTAGGCTCTGACATCATGTTAGAGTATGTTTTCATGAAAAACCGTTGGATGTACGACACCTTATACACGCAAGGTGCAGCAACACTTCAAAGTAGCCCAAGCACCTCAGAACTGCATTGTTCACTGGGTCACAGTATTCAAGAAAACATGTTACTTGCTAAAGGCTTAGGCACAGGTGCGAGCATTGAAGACAAAGAGATTTTACGCCAAGGTTTAACTCAGCTGGTGTTACACGAAGTAGGTCATACCCTTGGTCTTAACCACAATATGAAGTCGTCTATTTTGTGGGATGAAAAAGAAGTTCACGATAAGAGTAAAACACAAGGTATCGTAACTGGCTCGGTGATGGATTATGCACCAGCAAACATTGCCCCTATTGGCATGCAGCAAGGTGATATTTTCCAAACCAAACCTGGCCCTTACGATGATTGGGCGATTGAATACGGCTACAGCCAAGCATTAGCTGATAAAGCGGCTGAGCAACAACGCCTTGAGAAAATTCTCGCTCGCTCATCAGAGCACGGTTTAGCGTTTGGTAATGATGCTGATGACATGCGCGCCCCTGGTCGTCATATCGACCCTCGCGTGATGATTGGCGATATGTCATCGAATCCTGCCGCATATGCTGATGATCGTATGGCACTTATCAATAAGTTATTTACTGAACTTAAAGACAAAGCCACCGTGAATGGCGAGTCATACCAACAACTTGTTACCTCAGCAAACATTCTATTTGGTAGCTACAGAACACAAGCCGGCGTAGTGTCACGTCAAATCGGTGGTGTTTATGTAGAGCGTAATGTTGTAGGCGATGATAAAAATGGCACGCCACTTACACCAGTGCCACTTGAGCGCCAACAACATGCAATGCAAGTGTTAGCCGACAAAGTATTCTCGCCAAATGTGCTTGCTAGTATGCAGCCACTTTATAACTACCTGCTACAGCAACGTCGTGGTTTTAATCATTACGGTAAGAACGAAGACCCTAAACCACATGGCATGATTTTAGGCATGCAAAAGCTGGTACTTGCCCAGTTATTACACCCGGCTGTCATGCTGCGTATTTCAGACAGCGCAATGTATGGTAATGAGTATTCACTTAACCAATTTATGAATGACTTAACAGCAAGCATTTTTGTAGACAGCAAAAAAGCAAATACCTTAAGTCACAACCTACAAATTGAATATGTGAATCAGCTAATCGCGATTGCTGGTTTAGGCAAACCGAGTAAGCACGACAACCTAGCCAAAGCAGCTGCGCTTTATCAGTTAAATCAAATTGCTGATATGAGCGTGCCTTGGGGCGCAGACACCGCAGCTAAAGCGCATAAGCAATATATCGATCGCTTAATTAGTAAAGCCCTCGAAGCATAAGCTTAGCAACACAAAAAAGGCTGCCTTGGCAGCCTTTTGTTTTTTAAATCAGCTTCTATCAATACACGATGAAGGTAATATATCTTTTGGCACAGTCGTTTTATTCTCACCAACCGCTTGCATGCCAGTTACAGGTTTATCAAAACCGCAAAGCCAAGCGATAGGGCTTGTAGGGCTTCCGACAACAACGGCAGGGCGAAAAGTTAATACTGTATTTTGCAAAGGCATCGATACCTTATTACCCAAACTAATATGAATCACTCCGTCTTCAACAGTGATCCCCGTAACCCGATTACCAATTAAAAACTTACTTGCAGGGACACCTGCTTGCTCATTGTTTTTTGGAAAGCGGCCGTGCTCCAAATAAAAGGTTGTAACGTCTTCTCGAATGGTTGACGCCATAGCTAAGGGATCCGCTAGTTCACTGCGCTGAATATATTGACTGTATTGTGGTAATGCAACAGAAGCTAAAATGCCGATGATGGCGACTACAACCATTAACTCAATCAGCGTAAATCCTTTATTTTTCATACTATCTCTCCCATTAAGAATAGAGGCTCATATGCTCCCATTAAGAAATGGGCAATTAATATCACCAATAAAATACTAAATACATTAATGAGTCTGTTGATATGCGCTGTGATATCGCCGCGTAAGCTTTCAAGCTTATTGACTACAAGGAGCTCTAGCTCTTCGGCAATATCCAAGCCATTACTTTGACATGCTTTTAAATGAGATAACTCACGATTATCGTTCTGTAGTGTTCCATACAATGGAAACTCAATTAGAGCGACTAAAGCGTCATAATTGTGCCTAATTTGTTTGGGGATTATTAGTCCTAATTGGGCTGATGAAGCATTCAGTAAAGTCAGATTTGCAAACTGTCGAAGTGCATTTACAGTCAATATAATAACCATCAAGAACAAGCCGAGCGCAATACTTGCTACCAGCCAGAACCTAGCTAAATTAGCCATGTGCTCTGTAACTTGCACATCAAATTGGCTAAACACATTTGAGAATGAAGGAATAACAAATTGCTGATAAATAAAGTTAACGAGGATGAAAACTGAGAAAAGTACACCCAGATAAAGCAACTTGGTTTTATAGTCGAAAGAGTGCTCTTTTAGTGTTGATGATAACGCTGCATAACTTAACGCTAACCTTTGCTGCTGTTCACCTTCAGCTTCTTTAAGGTCATTTGCAAGCTTAGTGGCTAATGGACTATTTTTTTGTCCATCATTATAAATTTCTAAGTGTTGCGGGGCACTAAGCGCTTCTTGCTGTGCTTTATTTAGGCCACTTATTGGCGATAATAATCGACATAAATAGCCTAATTGATTCCAATTCATATCTTATCCTTTCGATAGCGATAAGATAATGTGCCATAAAGCAACGAGTTAATAAACGGAATATTACTTAGGCATTTAAGCCATTGCTGGGCGTGATTTATAATACTGAATACATCCTAGTTGCGCGGCATTGGTCAGTAATATCATCACAAAGGTTAGTATGTGAGACACACTCGGTGTCGCCATAGCAAGCTCGGCAGCGAGGCCGCAGCTTCCAGCAACAAACTGTAGGCTAAAGTAGCGCGCACTTAAATTACTAATATCACCACTTTTAATGGTTTTATAAGTCTGCGGCATAACACGAATAGAGCTCATGACTAACCCCACATAGGTTAACCAATTAAGCACTGTTGCCGTTTCATAATAAGGGTTCAGCAACAAACTAAAAGGCACGAATGACATGGCTAATAACCCGGCTAGTTGCATACGTTGCTTTCGCTCAGCATTGTAACGAACAAAGTAATAAAGGATCACACCACTTAGCATGCCAGTAACAACGAACGGTAAAACCATGTAAAAGCGCTGAAAGAACAAGTTATAGGTGATGAAATACACACTTTGCGCGACCCCAAAGCTCATCATTAACAGCGACACGCCCGACACACTGCGATTTTTACGGATCTTATTTAAAAGCGGATAAAAGCTAAACGCTAAAATAAAGCATGAAATAATCGGCAAAAAGTGCGCCAAAACAGACCTCTCTCGTTACAATTTAGTTAATAAGTTAGCAGTTTATAAACCACCTATAAAACTAGAGTAAACCCATGTTTTTTAAGCAATTTAAAAGAGCGCGGCATTGTAATGAGAGCGTTTTAGAATGCAATAAAGAATAAAAAACAAACAACAGTCTATTGGCAAGATAACCATACAGGGTGTTTACAATCCATGACACTCATTAGCTGCTTGAATAGTCTCTGCGATCTGGGTACATTGAGTAATTAGTGTTCAGGAGGGTAATGCTATGAAGTCGATTTTATATGCGCTTGTTTTGAGTGCTTTTTTAGTTGGATGTAAAAGTACAAAACAACAACCAACGCCACCACCGAGTGTAGCCAGCTTACTCAACACCACACATTTTAAACACGTTGAACTTAGCGACCCTGAACTCTTTACACTCCCTGCAGATGAGCAACAGCGTTTTCTTGATTATTTTACCGCGCGTCAAGGAGGTGATTTAAGAGACGACCAAATCCTTTATAGCTACTTAGAAAGTAAACTCACTAATTTTAATTACTTTAGCGCTACGCTCAATGCCCAGCAGACTCTTCAAGGTCATCAGGGTAACTGTATCAGCTTAGCAATCTTAACCCATGCCTATGCCCAACTAGCAGGACTTAAAACCAGCTTTCAAGCAGTGTCGAGTGAACCGGTTTACAGTAAACAAAGTAACATTGTGTATGTGTCAGGCCATTTTCGCACCAAAGTCTACGCGCCTTTAAATGAGGACGGTAATTACTTGGTTCCACCAGGTACAGTCATCGATTACTTTCCAGCACGTGGCAGTTTTTACTCTGGTCGAGCTGAACTAAAAGACTTGATCAGCCGTTATTATAGTAACTTGGCCGCAAAAGCGCTGGCCTTGAAAGAATTCGATTTAAGCTACAGCTATATCTTAAAAGCCAATGAATACACCCCAAATGCGGCATCACTTTATAATTTAGCCGCCGTATTACATCGCCAAGCGGGTGATTTAGCAGGGGCAAAACATATTTATCAAACAGCAATGCAGCATGGCTTTAAAGATACTAATTTACTACATAATTACGCAGTATTGGCCGAGCAACTGAATGATCAGGTTTTGGCAGAGCAGCTCAATTCAGAATTGGCGATGCTTGAGCAAGATCCGTTCGAGTTACTGGCAACGGCAATTAACGCCCGTAACAATGGCCAACTTTACAAGGCGAAACAACAGCTCGAAGATGCCATTGCATTAGCCCCTTATTTATCTGAACCCTATATCGAATTAGCGATTATTAGTTATCAGCAAGGAAATGAAAAAAGCACTAAGGAGTGGCTAGAAAAAGCCATTGAGATAGAAAATAAAGACGAAAAACTGGCGCTATATCACGCCAAGCTTTTCGCCTTAACTGATCAACACTAGGCTATAACGAGTAATAGAAGCTTAGCCAAGCCCGTAAATCATTTTCGAAGTCGTCGCCTTCTACCCGGGCGACGCCAAAATCAATATTTACATCGTTCAAACCAGCGGGCCCCATACCAAAGCTAAAGTCACCTTGCCACTTGAGACCATAACTTTGTGCATAGACTCGGTTATCAACTTGATGTTGCTGGTAATAAAGCCAAGGTAATGAATCTTTGTAACTAATGCCCCCGCCATACCCTTTATAGCGGTTACCTGCTTGACTAATAAACGGCAGCTCAGGAGCAACAACAAAGCCACTTTGCGTGTCATTATTAATTAAGTTTGACTCATAACCGCCAAGCGCAAGGGTACTGTCATCGCGATATTGCTGTGCAAAATTAACATAAACAGGAATATCAAAAGCATAACCGCTCAATACGGTGGCAAAGTTATAGCCCTGCCAATTATTCGAGTTGGCATCACCGGATAGCCACTGAGCACTCACAGACTGAGCAAAACCGTATCGCTGTCTATCATGTTGCCATTTTTGTTCAAGTCCAAGGGTTAACCATTGATCATCCCCCTTACTAAAATCACTGTAGTTATAGCTCAAACTCGGTGTAATACTAAGCTGCTGAAACTGCAACGGGTAGCTCATGGCTAGATGCGCCCCAGTGTTACTTATGTTCACCGGTATTTGTGAATGGTACTGTTTTGCCGATTCAAGGTCGTAATCAAATAACAGCGCTTTAAATTTTAAATCAAACGCTGAGTACTTAGCGGCCGCAAACACCCCTTCCAATGCTTTGTCATGTAAATCAGCACTGTAGCCTGCTTGTAAATCGAGCTGCTTTAAAAAGTCGTTACTTTTTACTCCAAGGGTAAGCAGCGAAGATGATGCCGAATAATACTGAGATGCCAGCGAAAAGGTGGGTTTTTGCTGCCAAATATCATAATCAGCTGGCTCAGTTGGGCTTTGCGGGTAGATTTTCGCCTCAGGTAATACTTCGCTCGTTACTTGCCCTCGTGGTGGCGCTGCACTTTTAGCAAATTCAACAACCTCTAACCCTTGTGGTTGCTCAGCAAAATGCTTGATATTCGGCCCTTCAGCAGTGATCGATAAATACAAAAGTTCACCATTATTCATTGCCATTGGGTGTGCAATAGCTTCTTGGCCTTGCGTTAATTGGCGGAGTGAATTGCTTTGTAGATCATAATGATATAAATCGAGAGCTTTATTTTTACCCGCGACAAAATATAGCCCTTTGCCATCTGCTTGCCAATTAGGTTGTGACACATACTGATAGCCCTCAGGCATAGGCACAGCTATTGATTGCTGAGAATTCACATCTTGTATATACAACTGCCAATTGGCATTCAATGTCGCTTTTAAATAAGCAAGTTGAGCTTTATTAGGGCTTAGTAATGGATAGTCATAAACCGTTTCTAGGCTTTTCTCAAACAAAGACGTAGCGACACCCGTATTGAGGTCAAGACGTACCAACTCAGAGAAGCCATGCTTAGTTTGCTCAGCATAAACAGTTTGCCCGTTATCAGTGATACTAAAGCGGCGCAGCCCTGCATGATGCGTCAAAGCACTCACTTCACCTGTATCAATATCATAGCGGTATAGATCTGAAATACCTTGAATGGAGCCTTTAGCAACGGTTGTGGTGGCGGTGAAAAACAGTGTATTTTCGTCTAACCACTGCGGGTTTTTTATACCTTGCCTATTAATTTGCTGAAGCACATGTTTTTGCTTACGTTTAAAAACACTTGGGGCTTTATCAACAATATCGACGGGATCATCATCAAGTAACGCTTGTTGCTGCTTTGCAAAATCATCGGCAGCCTGTTGATTATCATCCGTGCTATAAATGACTAAACGGGTTTCGTCATCTTTGTTGCGCTCAACAATAGCAAGTTTACTGTTATCTAAACTTAAAACAGGGTTCGAGGCGTATAAATCAAGTTCTAACCAAAGCTTACTTGTGAGTGCTTGCTCACTTACCTCTTTAGCCATTGCTTTATAGGTATATTCGGCAATAAAACGACGATAGAGTCGCTCAGGTGAGTCGCCAAATACCCCGCTAAAGGCCTCATCAAAATCACGTGCTTTAACCGCTTGCATACGTGTCCAAACTGCATCTAGAGTTTGCGCGGAATAGTTCTCTTCTAGCCATGCTAGAAAGCGAGAACCCATTAAGTACGCCATTGAGCCAGCTAAAAAGCCCCCTTCTGTACTACTCAATTGGCTATACCGTGGCAATGCACCTTGCTGTGCAAATTCAACCAATATTGCCTCTGAAAGGTTATCGTATAAACGGCCTCGGCCTGTCATTTTCGACTCAAGCAGCGTTGCATATCCTTCGGCAGCCCAGCGCGGCATCTCGCCATCAACTAAATCATAGATATCCCAACTATTGCGAATAGCCTGACGCACGTCGCTTCGAGTAGGCTGAGCAAGATGCACCAAATGAATATATTCGTGCAAAATTAATAACTGCTGCCAACCATCGGTGTTAGAAATCACCGTGTCGGATTGTGGAGGCGTGGTAAACAAAGCCATTAGAGGCTTGTTAGTCACCGGCAAAGCAAAGCCATTGGAGGCGTTAAATGGGTCGAAAACCAGAACATCGACCACTTCATCAAGAGCACGGTTTTGCTGTTTTAGTACCTTATCGCGAACAATTTCAAGCTCTGTCGCCGCTGAGCGGGCCCATTGCTGATTCTCAGTGCTAAAATGCACATTAAAGTGTTCGGTATGAATAGTTTGCCAAGTCTCTTGGCTTGAAGCGTGGCCAGCGGCAAGAAGTGCCGCAGTTAACAGGGCTTTTTTCATCACAATCCTTGATTAGCATGTTGCTTAATTTAAGAATTAGTATGCGATGCTTTTTTAAAAGCCTGAAGTTAAAAAGTGTAAGAAATTACTCGATTTTTAGCGGTTGTAGGGCGTGTTGACCCTTATTGATTGAAATTTGTTCACTCTAGGGGCGATTTAATCGCGGCGCGAGATTTGTAACCTAGTGGGCTAAGTAAAAATCGAGCAACAAAGAGTTAATCGCCCCTAGGAAGAACCCGGAGGGCAGCGCGTGTTTGGCATTAATGCTGCGTTATCGCCTATTTATGTGGAACAACCACACTACATAGGCTCTGCCTTGCCTAAATACCAAACACACTGCTGCAAAATTAATCATAAAGGGTCAGCACGCCCTAGACCGAGTAATTGATAAATAATAAAAATAGTCACAGCAAACATTAGGCTGCTTCTTAATGCACCGAGTCCCGCGATGACTAAAGCTGCGGTTACGAGTAACGCGATTGCAGTCACAGCGACACTCACACACAAGCCCTTACACTCCTGCTGCGAACGTGCATAACACAATAAGGCAACAACACCCGAAATAGCTAAAATAGGTAGTAAATAAATCATTGCGCACCCGTGGTTATTGACGTTGCGCTAGTATACCTCAATATTAAAATGAATCAATGATATTGAGAATTATTTTCATTTAAAACCAATTCCGCTCAACGCCTTCTATTTCATATAGGGCGAAATCAGCAAGCTGCTCAGCCAGTTCCGCTTTTAAGTAAGGCATTGATACAGAGCCAGAAGCTAGTTGTATATACAAGCTTTTGAGCTGTGAACGACGCATTAAATAAGTGCTTATTGTGGTGACACTTTGCGCTTTATAGATTTCAAAAACACGATACTGCACACCCAGCATGCCGGTTTTAAATACGGCAAAAAAACGGCCGTCATGTTGATACAAAGCTACACCCGTTTTTTGATAATTCAAAAACACACCGATCATCAAAACTAAGCCCACGACAATGCTCCACAGCATCGTAGCTGCATCAAATAAGGCATTGAAAATTAAAGCAGAAAATACAGTAGGTAGGATTACATATAAAAACGTATTTTTATAAAGTAAAGCTCGCTCAGGCTTAATAAAGTTAAGCTCTGTTAAATCAACAAACCATGGAAATAACCAGCCACACACGGCTTGTACTTGCTCTTTAGTGATTACTGGCATCACTAACGTTTGTTTATTTTTATGAGCCGCAACCCCAGCAGCCACACCGCCACTGCTCACTTGCGGGCAAATTAAGGTATAGCGATTAAGGAGCCGAGCAATAATATTTTGTTTGATTTGCACACTTTGAATTTTCGACACACTTATCGATAATTGCTGGCGCTCAAATAAACCTGCCACACGCTTAAACTTATCGTCTTGAAAATACAGTTGAAAGTTAAAAAAGCGCACCAAAGCCATAACAACAGAAAGTAAAATGGCACATAAAACAATAGCAACAACCATGATTAAAACAGCGATTGCAGCGGCACTACCAACGAACGCGGCTTGCTCAATCAGCATTGCCTCTAGGCGGTTTATGATGGTTTTTTCGAGGTACTCAAAAATCATATTCATAAATGGGGCAAGCGCGGCCAATGCCAATATTGCCATGTTCGACATCAAGCCAAATTTAGCAATTTCAGCATTGCTGATCGTTAAGGTTTGCGGCGTGTCTGTTGCTTCGCTTTGCTCAATAGACGGCTGCTCTTGCTGCTGTAACTGAGCCTTAAACGCCATAACTTGTTCGCGCACTTGCTCGGCATAACTAAGCTTTACACCTGGGATCACCGCTTCTTGAGCACTACTACCGGCGGCATCGAAAATACAATTAACCAAGTTAACCGGCTGAAAATAAAAAGGTTCGGCTATGTTGACGTTCTGTACTCGAGCAAATTTAAGGGTTAGCCGCTCTTTTTTGAATACCCCTTTATTGAGCAGTATTTCGTGACCATCTGTTATGCAGTATTTAAAATTACGATAATAAGCAAAGGCGTACAGCACTAAAACTAACGAGGCTACAGCAGCGGCTATTTGCCCCCAAAACAGCTTTTGCTCAACTTGCGTGACAAATAACACCAAAATTGGCAGTAAATTAAGCAGCCCATCTTTTATAAAGCGCAGTGCAAAGTGCACAATAAAATACAGTAGCGCCCATGGCGATACCCGTTGCCATTGTTGATCACTCATCGGCAAGCTCATTTTCTGGAATGAGTGCATTATCACCATAACTTTGCACGAACTGGCGGACATCATTGCATTGCTCGTCAGTTAACCCGCTAATATGTAAATCAGCACTCATGCCACCCGCACTGTAAAGTCTGAGTGTCGCAAGTCCTAACTTTCGCTCAATTGGACCGCGATGAATTTCGGTGTGTTGCACGCGAGAAATAGGCAATAAGGTGGTTTGTTGCCAAATTAAACCCCGCTTAAACGCAATATCATGCTCTCTCACTGCAACGCCTTTGACACGTACACTGTAGAGGTTGTAGATCATTGACAGTATTACCAACAACGGCAAAACCAGCAGCCAAGGTGTGGCAATAGCTTGGCTAACGGCAGGATTAAAGTGCCGAACAGCAATAATCACGGCCATTAGAGGTACATAAAACAACAACCAATTTAGTTGTACATGCCATATCGCATTATCTGCAAGTGGTTGGAATTGAATCGTTTGATGCTTTGGAAGGGTTTCTATTTGTTGATTACTAAACACGGTAATTCCTTGTAAAGGCCAGCGGCGCCGGCCTTACGTGCTAAATTATACCCAGCGTAGTTTTGTTGCAAGTGTATGGCTTGCTCCAGGTGCAAGTTCAACACTATCATCAAGGACATTAGCCGCTTCTAAACACAGCATGACGTGGTATTCGTCATCAGCAAAATTAGAAAGGCGTTTTGACTTATCAATCCATGGATTCCAAAGAACACACGAAGTTGAATTTTCACGGCCTACTTCAATAATGCCATCAGGTGTAATGATACGTTGAGTATCTTTTGCTTCGGTGTAAACCATGTCTGTTTCACGTGCGAACGACACTAACTCATTTTGTTCAAAAGGACCTTCAGCAAATTCAATGTATTTCGCGCCTTGCAGACCATCTACTTTTGTTTCTTCAATGGCTGGCGTTGGGAAATAGGTGTGCAGTGCTTGAGTGAACTGTACAGTTTGGTTATCTAAGTTTGTAGTTGTTAAACGTAGTTCTAAACCAGAGGTTAAAATAAACTCTGCTAACAGCTTAGTTTTATAAGGCCAATATTTTTCATCAACTTGCGTCATCGGCAATGACAAGCTGATATAAATCGAATCGTCTTGTTCTTTCACTTCTTCTGCGCGCCATAAACTTGTGCGAGCAACACCATGAGCTGGCCAGCCTTCATGTTGACTTACCCCGAACCATGGCCAACAAATAGGAATACCACCTCGCACACCTTTGCCTTCTTGGTAATCTTCTAATTCTGAGACCCATAATAATGGCTTTTTATCGGTTGGCGTGAACTCAGTGATCTGCGCACCTTGCAGAAAAATAGTTGCGCTACAAAACTCACTGGCAACTTTAATAAATTCAAGCCCGGTTTCACTTTGCTCAATCGTAACAGATGGCGATAACTTCATAATTCGTCCCATTTAATGAAAGAAAAATCCACCTTACCCAATGCAGTGGCTTTTAGTAAATAATATTTAGTTATTTGTATTAATTGTTTTACTACAAAGTGATGGTGTCACCTCGTAGTAGCATTTTAAGTGTTAACAACAATTACTCCATCTAATTTTTAAATTTTAGCTTTTAATTTCTACTCTAACTAACTAAAGAACAGAACAACACCCACTATGGCCGGAAATTATAAGCCACATAGTTGTTATTTATTTGAACTCAATTTATTAGATGTGTAATATTTTGCGATTGCGGTTGTTCCACACCGCCTTTTTTAAGAGACATCAACATGCAAAAGTATGACGAGCTATTAGTATCGCTGCGCAAAGTGATCAGAGCTATCGACCTTCATTCAAAACAGCTCAACAAAACCTCGGGCTTAACAGGTCCACAACTGCTCATTATGAATGAAGTTGCACAAACCGATGGCATTACCGCCAGTCGCATTGCACAAAATGTAAACTTAAGTCCTGCGACGGTGACCAATATCTTAGATCGAATCGAAAGCCGCGAACTTGTGACTAGAGTGCGTAGCCAGCTTGATAAGCGTCGCGTTAGTTTGCACCTCACTGAGCGGGGTAAACAATTACTCGAACAGGCACCTCAACCGCTACAAGAGCACTTCATTGAAAAGTTCTCTGCACTTGAAGAATGGGAGCAAAGTTTACTGCTGTCCTCTATGCAACGAATTGCTGCCATGATGGACGCAGATCAACTTGATGCGTCACCGTTACTTGAAGTCGGTGCAATCACCAAGACCTTTGAACCATAGAAAAAATTAAAACTGATTGATTAATATTAAATTTCTTTGACTACCCTTGGGTTCACCATGAATATCATCTATGCTAGTTAGTACCCATTCCAAACTAGCGATAATTCATGCTTAAACTATCAAAGTTAGCCCTCGCAATAGCCTTGGGCACAACTTCAAGTCTTAGTCAGGCATCTGAAATTGATGACCTTCAAAAGCAGCTGCAATTACTGAAACAGCAAATGCAGCAACTGCAAACCAAACTTGATGCTGCAGAGAAAAAATCTCAGCAACAAGCCGAGAAACAAGCGCAAATTGATGCCCAAGTTGCTAAGCAACAAAAGCAACTTGAGCAACAAACTGCAGCTGTTGAAGCACCTAAGAAAGAGTCCGGAATTAAAATCGGAGGTGCTGTCCGTACTAATTACAGTTATACATCCTATGACGATGGTAATAAAAATCGCGGTGGTGACTTCGATTTTGACATCTTTAGGTTAAATTTTGCGGGCGATGTTGGTGATGTGCAGCTCAACGCTGAAATTCGTTTTTTCGATTACATGACTGCAGTTAAATATGCTTATGCCGCCTATGATTTTGCCGAAGACTGGCAAGTACAGGCAGGTATTACCAAAGTGCCTTTTGGTAACTGGCCATATAATTCGCACAACTACTTCTTTGGCACCACTTACTATGTTGGCCTTGAAGATGATCATGATCTAGGTGTGCTATTTAAACGAAAAATTGCCGATAACTGGCAACTTGACCTTGGCTTTTTCAAAAACGATGAGCTCGGTGGCGTAGATGGTTATGTGGATGACAGAAGCGACCGCTATTCTTATGACGTTGTAGGTTTCCGCTCAGCTGATGAGGGCATTTATGCCGAACCAACTAATGCCATTGGAGAATACAACACCTTCTCTGGTCGTTATGGCTATCACTTTGAACATGACGGCGGTACCACCGAACTCGGTGTATCTGCGTTATCAGGTGGCTTGCATGATGGCGAAGATAAAGCTGGCGATTACTACGCCTGGGCTGTGCACTTAAATAGCACAATAGGTGCATGGAATTTCCAACTACAGCACGGCGAGTATAACTACGATATCGACAACGTTGATCGTATGGCTGTAGGTGCTTATGCGTTTTACGACAGTATTGCCGCAGAAGCGACCATGACTAATGCCAATATTGCTTACAGCCTCCCTGTAGAGTGGGGCCCGGTAACTAACCTACAGTTTTATAATGACTACGGCATCATTTATGACAAGTCAGATAACAGCGAAGATACATGGATGAATGTAACTGGTGTATCTGTTGCCGCAGGTGGCTTATTCACTTACTTTGATTTTGTACAAGCGAAAAACCAGCCATTTGTTGGTGGTTCAATTGCTGGCGACAGCGACGAGACTGAAACCCGCTTCAATATCAATATAGGTTATTACTTTTAGTAACCCTATTACTCCATACACCTATTTAGCCCAGCCTTGCGCTGGGCTATTTGTCACACCTCAAACCAGTTGCAAATGCAAACAAAAACTATTGCCATTTAGTTGACTGACAGCTAGTATCCTTTTCCTTTTTAAATTACCTAAAAAGGTGACTTTTGGAACGCTATTACGCTGAAGTTTTAAATTACATTTCACGCTCCGTTGGCTGTAAAGAAAAGGCGCAAAACATTGTACAAGAAGCCTACTTAAGGATACTGAATCATAAGAAAAACAATCCAAATCATGATTCAACCCAGCAGCGTGCTCTATTTTTTACTACAGCAAAAAACATTGTTATTGATCAGTATCGTAAAAAGCGAAAAGTAACCGAAGAGGCTGAACTAGATCTTATTGCTCCCGCTGACTTTGAGCCAGAATCAAAACTCGCGGCACAACAACAACTCAAGCAACTTTACCAATGCATTGAACAGCTGCCGCAAAAAACAAAACAAGCCTTTGTACTTTATAAGTTTAAAAATCTTAGCCAACATCAAATTCATCGCAAATGAACATTTCTGTTAGTATGGTTGAAAAGCACCTAGCAACAGCCATGATGTTATGCCGTGAAACACTGAATAGAAAATAGGAAAGTATACAATGGACCGTCAGCAAACATTATTGCAAGAGCAAGCAAATAAGTGGCTAGAACAGCAAAAGTGTGGCTTTACTACAGAGCAAGAAGAGCAATTTCAGTACTGGCTTTCACTAAACCCTGATCACAAGACTATTTTCGAAGAAAGTAAACAAATAGACGGCTTGTTAGCACAGTTTTCAGAACAAGAAATTGAGAACCTATCTACATCAAAAGTCTTTCGCTTTTCACAAGCAAATGTATGGATGGCAACAGCAGCATGCTTAGCGATATTCATGATAAGCCTGATCAGTTTCACATTGTTGCCCCATACTGAAAGCAGCGATTACAGTGCTCAATATAGCTCAGCAATCGGTGAGCAGCTTAAAGTAAACCTACCAGAAGGCTCTAAGCTATATTTAGATGCACAAACAAACCTAAACATTAATTTTAATGAGCACATTCGCTCTAATACCTTAGTAAAAGGGCGAGCCTTATTTGATGTCACGACAAACCCCAAGCGACCATTTATCGTCAATACAGATACCACTAAAATAACCGTGTTAGGTACTAAGTTTACAGTCGATAAAAAACCATTAAACACACGCATTCGCGTCTCGCATGGTAGAGTCAAGGTTCAAAGTAATCAGCATATCGTTGAACTAATACAAGGTCAGCAAGCTTATGTTAATGAGCAAGGTATCTCTGTTGAAAATATCAACCCAACTCTTATTGATGCATGGCAACATGGGCGACTAATTTTTGACAACACACCTCTCAATGAAGTTTTTGTAGAGTTCAACCGATACCATGACAGAGAATTTAAATTTGCCAGCAATGAATTGAGCCAACTACCTTTGTCTGGAACATTTAATGCCTCAGAATTGGATAATTTTTTAAAATTATTACCCCATGTAGTTCCTGTTGAAATAAAAACAGAAAAAGATCAGATAATTATAAACAAACTATAATTTATAAAATTTTTATTGAGGGATTCTCATTCTCATTCGTTTTCATTTTAGTTAGTTAATTACTTGGATGTAAATGAATGAAAACCCCTTACTCTTTAACCACTAAATTATCACCTTTGGCATTTGCACTTGGGTTAGCCCTAAGCGCTCCCCTTGCCGCTCAAGATAGAGCGGTATTTACTTTTAACATTGCTGAGCAATCATTAAGTAACTCACTTAACCAGCTAGCACAGCAAGCGAACATGAACCTTATTGCTGATGCAAAAATATTAGAAGGTATTGTCGCTCCTTCAATACATGGCCAAAAATCAGTATATGATGCTTTAGAAGTCGCTCTTAAGAATACAGCTATTCGAGCAGAAGTAATCGATAACAGTATTGTTATAAAGTCGACCAATTCAAAAAACTCAACCTCTTCTACTACCGATAAAGACAGCGCTGTCTCTAATGATTTAACAGAAAAACAAAAAGATATAGAAGTTATCGTAGTAAAAGGTACGCAATTAAAAATAACTCGAGAAGAGATGGACCGCACAAGCGGCCTTTCAAACTCTGATATTTTTTCAACTTTTTCAGGAATTGAGGCGAATAATATTCGTAACGAAGCAGGTGCATTAGACGTGGGCATCCGAGGCGTACAGGGTGAAGGCCGAGTTCCCATTTTTATTGATGGTAGCTTACAGTCTACTCACACTAACCGCGGTTATATGGGCACCTCTGATCGCACTTACATTGACTCAGACCTGATCAGTACAGTGAATGTCGAAAAAGGCCCTACGGCAAAAGCCTCACCATTTAGCGCAGGCGCTATCGGTGGCACAGTCAGTATGAGCACTTTAAATCCTGCTGATATTTTAAAGGAAGGTCAAAATTTAGGCGCATTAGTAAAACTAAAAACATACAACAACAACTCCATGCCAAAAGTAAGTGATGACCCTGTAGAGCAAGAGTATTACCAAGTAGCGCCAAGCCATAACAGTACAGACTTTGAAAACGGGTCAATGGTTCTAGCTACAGCTTATAAAAATGATGACTTCAGCGCAGTATTTGCTTTTAGTGACAAAAAGGTCGGCAACTACTTTGCTGGTAGTAATGGTTATGAAGATTTTGTTGAAGTTGTTGAGGGTTGGCTGAGTACTTTTGAAATTCACCCTCCGGTATCACCTGGCGCAGAAGTCGTTAATACGAGCTTTGAAAGTGAATCTTACTTAGCTAAATTTAGTTATGAGTTTACCGATGAACACACTCTCGAAGTCAATACCCGCCATCATCAACAAGCCGCTGGGGAAATGCTCGCTTCTTATTGGCACAAATATAAAGAAGGTGATTACCGCCGCCTACCTGACGGCACATGGGAAGAAATTCCTGCAGGTGAAGAGGCAATGCCACAATGGCAACTTGGTACAGCGCATGTAAATAGTATCAGTGCTATTTACCACTACTTACCAACGAACAACTCGCTTATCGATTTGAAAGTGAACCTTTGGAACACGCATGCAAAATTAGATCAATACAATGCATTGGCAAGCAACCTAGGTTCAAACGCATTACAATATACCCACCAGTATGCAAATACTCGTTCAGGCTTTAGTGCTTGTAATGTATCAAGCTTTAAAATTGCCAGCCAGATCCCTACAACCTTAACCACTGGCTATGCGTGGCAGTCTGAAGAATTAAAACCAAAAGAAGGTTATGAAGACACCTTCTATACAAAATACCCTACATCACGTGATGGTAAGCGAACCTCAAATAGTTTTTTTGCTAATGCGCAATTAGATTTTAATGACTTAGAACTTCTATTAAACATGAACCTTCATGATGCCAAAATTGAAGACCGCCAAGCTGAATTAGAGCATGACTTTGATGCTAAACTAGATTTAACCTTGCAAGCTTCATATCTTCTGATTGGCAACACATTTGTATCTGCTAAGTATAGTAAGGCATATCGAATGCCGAGTTTATACGAGGGAACCGTTTCTAATGAGGTGTTTTCTTTCTCACCCGGCTACCCAATTACTCCTGAGCGAACAAATTCATACGAATTGAATATTGAAAGTACATTTAGTGACATCATCGCAACCAATGATAACTTTACTTTCAATTTCAGCCTATTCCACACTGAAATAAAAGATATGCTTGCTACGGCGAACCTACCCAACAAGGATCCTGAAGCGTATTCTTGGCAACGCACCTATGCATTTACAAACTATGACTCATTCACCCTTCCCGGTATCGAGTTAAAACTAGATTATAAAAGTCAGTACCTCTATGCATCTGCATCAATGATCAATTACCAAGACGTAGAGATGTGTTCAAATGAATTGGCAGATATTGGCGGTGCTGAACGTTGTAATAGTGAAGGCTTTTTAGGCAGTTTAACCCCGTTGCGAATTCCTCCAGAAAAGAGTTACATCGTCAATATCGGTGCAACCTTGTTTGATGATTCATTAGATACAGGTTTTATTTATAAAAAGCATACCGATAAGCGCCACCCTGGCGGCTTCTTATCATCAACAGGTGTTGATGCACTTGAGTATATCCCATCTGGTTATCAATTAGATTTTTACCTTGATTACACGTTCAACGAAAGCCTGAGTGGCTATGCATCTGTTACTAATCTAACTGACCAATATAAAGTTTCAACGGGTTCTATTGTCGCCATGCCCGAGCCAGGAAAGACCATTACTCTTGGCCTAGAAATCAAACTTTAAGTTCTTATTTTACCTTATACATTGCAGCGATCATTTTTCACTGCAATGTGCTTTATCTATGGAGTAAACATGTCTCTTACCATTACTGAACATTCGCGATCTCAAGCACTAAAAACAGCAACGACTGATGTGCACAATAATGTCGATAAAAGCATCATGGCCCAAAACCCATTTGCCGATACAAGCAGCTATCTATTATTTTTAAGTTTACAGTACAACTTCTTGAAAGATGTCAGTGCATTATACGAACACCCAGAACTTGCTAAGCATATAAATGATCTAATCGCACGTCGTCGCTTGTCTTTATTAGAACAGGACTTTCAAGACCTGAAATACGCATTACCAGAAACCCCTTTAGAACCTTCTATCACCCATGAGACAGATTTTGCTACCGCTTTAGGTTGGCTCTATGTTGTTGAGGGCTCAAAAGTTGGAGCTGCTATGCTTGGTAAGCAAGTAGAGGCACAGCTAAACTTCGATGCTGACCATGGCGCTCGATATTTGAAAGGACCTGGAGCAGGTCGAGGAAGTGCATGGCGAGAACTCACACAACTAATAGACACGTTAGAGCTAACACAAGCCCAAGAAGCTGCCCTAATTGAAGGTGCTCGCCAAGCCTTTACACGTTTTCAACAATTTCAAAGCCAAGTGTATTCATGAAATTTAACCTTCGACTAATAAGGTACAAACAAACCACACTAAAACTAAGTGGGTTTACTTTAGTAGCTCTAGGAGTTGTAGGTATGGCTTTGCCTATTATGCCAACAACGATTTTTTTTATACTTGCCCTAGTGTGCTTTAGTCATGCTTCACCAACACATGCAAAGCAGTTACTTAACCACCCTCGCTTTGGATTAACATTGCGTTTATGGCAAGAAAACAAAGTAATACCTGTCAAAGCAAAGCTCATGGCAGTAACGTGTATATGTTTTAGTTTCTCATTATTAGCCTTAGCAGAACCCGCTCTATGGCTGGTTTTCATGATTGGTTTTATAAAGATTCTTATTGTGACATATATCCTTACACGACCATCAAGTATCGCTTAGTACATGCTATAAAGCATGTTGGAACTAAACTTAACAGTCAAACACCTCCATGCTTTTTTACTTTTTAATAATGTAGCTTTGGAGTATTGATAAAACGTTACAAACACAAAACAAAGAATATTCAGGTCCGATCTGTACCTTTAGCAAAAACATTTTCTGGCTATACAAATGAAAATCATTATTATATAGCACCATTCTAAGCCCGGTTTATTGTTAAAAGCTGTATAGCAGCTTTGCTTGATTATCACTTAGAAATTATGGGTATAACCCTATGACAACATCAACTACCCCGTGCATTTACTTTATAGACGTTGCTGAGGACCCTATTCATGCCAATACTCGAGCTACTTTCTCGAGCTGAAAAGCTAAAACAAGCGATAGTAAACATCTCAAAAGAGATTGATCATCATTTATTAGCGCTATCACCCACTACTGATTTAGATAACTATAAAAAATTTCTAACCTTACAGTACAGTTATCAAATCGAGGTAGAGAACCTTTATCAACACGTTGATTTACATAAATATGTTGATAATTTATTTGACCGTACACGACTCCCCCTCATCGAGCAGGACTTAAACGATTTAAAACACCCTCTGCCAAATCGCACGCTGCAACCACGCTGTTTTCAACACACCGACTTTGCCTATGCACTTGGCTGGCTATATGTTATTGAAGGGTCGCAATTTTCAGCGACAACATTAGGCAAACAAGTTGAAGCTGAGCTAAAGTTAAATAACCAACGTGGTGCTCGTTATCTAGCTAAAGCCAATGAATGTAATAAGGGCTGTCAACTAAGCCATCTTATTGATAACCTTGAACTCAGTGATGAGCAACAGGCCACCTTGATAGAGGGTGCTGAGCAAGCACAACAACGATTTAAGTTTTATCAGGCTCAATTTTATTGATGAATGTGAGAGCGGCGTTTACCGCCTATAAAAATGGCTGCTATCAATTACTCGGGTTATTGATGGTGGGTTTAGGTATCATAGGCATTGCACTGCCTGTGATGCCGACGACTATCTTTTTTATCTTGGCATTGGCCTGTTTTACCCGCTCATCGCCCAAGCTGTCTGCGTGGTTGCTCAACCATCCTAGATACGGCCAGCCTCTGAGGTTCTGGCAAGAGCATAAGGTTGTACCTACCCGAGCCAAGTTCTTAGCGGGTTTTGGGATGGCAATCGGGTATGTTTTTTTACTGCAAAGTGCCGCGCCAATTTGGGTGATGTATCTTGTGGCAGTGATTGAGTTAAGCGTGTTAGCGTATTTAATTAATCGCCCTTCTGCACCAAATAAACCAACCCTTATTCAAGTTAATTTAACCACGCAGATGCGCTTAATGTTGCTTGCTTGTTTAGTCAGTTCACAACTCGCAGTAATGGCGTATCTCGCTTTTCATTTCTAGCACAAAGAAATGTAAAGAACGTAAACTCGCTTGTTATCGTTAATACAAATCATTATCATATTTGTATCTTTAACGGAATAAACCGCATTATGTTCTCATTTAACAAGCGCAACTTTTACAGCATTAGCCGTGCATTACACATTTATTTTTCAACGGCCCTGTTCTTTTTACTTATTTTATTTTGTGTCAGCGGCATCATTCTTAATCACGTTAGTTGGCTCGAAAATGATAAACATAATGGTCAAAACCAACAGCTTGTTTCTGCTGCGCTATTCGAAAAAGCACAAGCAAACCTCGACACGTTACCAAACCTTTATCCTGAAATAGAGCAGTACATGCAGCAGCAATTTTCACTCAGTAATGTGAAGAGTATTGAGTGGGAAAAAGAAGATGCCTTGGTAATGCTCGACTACCCACTTCCGGCAGGCTTTGCCTATGCAGAAATCGATTTTCAAACCGGTGAACTGAATATTGATTATCAAACAGGGGGCTTTATGAGTCTGATTGGCGACTTACACAAAGGCCGCCATACAGGAGAAGCATGGAGCTGGGTCATTGATATTTCAGCTTTTTTGATGATTCTGTTTGCCATCACCGGATTAATTATTCTCTTTCAAAACCGTAAAAAACGTGCCGCAGGTCTTTGGTTAACCCTCCTCGGAGTTGCCACGCCTTTGGTCATTTATCTAGTTTGGGTGCCTCAACTTAAAGGAGTATCTTAATGAAACAAGCCCACTTACTCGTCGCTCTACTAATTAGCTGTTTATTCAGCCCTCTGAGCTTTGCAAAAGACGCCAACCTCACTGTTGAGTTCACTTTACCTGAACTAGATGTTTCCCCATATCATCGCCCTTATGTGGCGCTATGGCTAGAAACACCTGAGCGTAAACACGTTACTACGATTGCACTTTGGGTTGAGAAAGCAGAGTGGTTTAAAGACTTACGTCAGTGGTGGCGAAAAGCCGGTCGTAGCAACGACAACTTTGATGGTGTTACAGGTGCAACAAAACGCCCTGGTACTTACACCATTGAGTGGCAAGGTAAAGATTTAAAGGGCAACCCAGTTAAACCTGGCAGCTACCTACTTAATGTTGAAGTTGTACGTGAAGAAGGTGGTCGAGATTACACCCGCGTTGAAATCGACTTAACGAAAGACGGCAAAGTCACTATTAAAGGCGAAAAAGAGTTCGCGACTAGCTTTGTTACCATTACCAGTCATTAAGGAAAAACAATGAAATTAAAATTATTAAAAACAGCGCTGATCGGCGCTGTGACCTTCACCGCGCTTGCATCTGGCTATGCACAAGCACATGCTCGTTGGTTAATGCCATCTCACACTTCTTTATCAGGTGAGAAAACTCACTATGTGATGATCGATGCCAGTATTTCAAATGAGTTGTTTAGCCCAGATAAAGCATACCGCCCGAAAGAAAAAGGCGCTGAGTATGACGACAACCTATTAATTGCTCTTGCTCCAGATGGTAAACCGGTTGAAGAAACAATTCGTGCATACTACTTAAAACGCAAAAATTCTGCGGCAGTAAGTTTAACGCAAGACGGTACTTACCATATTGCTATGCAGCAAAAGCCAATGCTAATGACTTTCTATAAAGATAAAGACGGCAATCGCGGTCGTGTGTTCGCAGGTAAAAAAGAAGCAGACCTACCAGCAGGTGCAACTGAGGTACGTACTGTAAAATCAATCGCAACAGTTGATACTTTTGTCAGCCGTAATGGCACTTCTAAGCCAACATTACTTGGTCAAGGCCTAGAAATTTCTGGCCCTACTCACCCGAACGATCTATTTGCTGGTGAAGAAGCTAAGTTCCAATTATTAATGGATGGCAAACCAGCCGCTGACGTTGAGCTTGCTATTGTTCGTGGTAGTGCTCGCTACCGTAATGAACGCGACGAAGTGAAAGTAACAACCGACAAAAAAGGCTTCTTTACGGTGACTTTCGCTCACGCCGATATGTATCTAATTGAAGCATCTGTTGATCAAAAACCAACAGAAGCCGATATCGATAACGTACGCTACTCATTATTCACAACGCTTGAAGTAGCGCCTGAATAATACAGCTGATTAGGCCTCAATAAAGGCCTAATTCGACTTTCGAGGAAGGCTGTAGTCAACCGTATGATCGCAGCTACCGTCTTTCTCGCAATCATTAATCCCATCACCATCGACATCCCAGCTTGGGTGCATGCCTTTTAATGTACTTTTTACGACGCTGATATCGGCAGTAAATTCACTTTGCTCCTCACGGCGCGCGGCATTGCGCATCAAAAATACCCGAATCACATAATCGCCATTATCAGGAATTGTAAGCTCAGCATGATCACCTTTTGCTGGGCCAACAAACAAAGCGGTTGGGTTGCCTTTCGGTAAAATATTAAAGTAGTTGCTAGAGTTTGAAGGTGTAAAATCAACCGATAAGATAGCGCCTTTATTAAGGTTAATTTGATATTCCAGCATCTCATAACCTTTAATTGTGTCTTTAACTTGCCAGCTTTGCTGCACCGCAATATCTGATGCTAACAACGCATAATGACGACTATTTGGTAAATTTTGTTCGGCAAACACCAAGCTACTCGTAACCACCGAAAAACAAAACCCTATTAATAACAACAGCTTCATATTCAACCTCCTTTTAAATTCTTTTTTAAAGAATGATAAACGCTAATTTTACAATTTTTAATTCTTTTAAAGTGAATTTATAGTTACTCCATCGCAGACACACTGCTTAACTAAACAGGATACCTACTATGAAACTTTTTACTTTAATCTCAGCTCAACCACACTTACAAAATATTAGCACTTTATTGGCACGTATTGGTTTATCGGCCATCTTTTTACTAACCGGCTTTAGCAAAATAGAATTCTTTGATGCAACTGCTCAATACATGAGCAGTGTCGGTTTACCAGAGTTCTTACTGCCGTTTGTGATTGCCTTTGAAATTGTTGGCGGATTATTTATTTTACTGGGCTTTTTAACACAACTAACCGCTGTCGCCTTTGCTGGTTTCAGCCTAGTGAGTGCTTTGTTATTCCACTTTCAACTTGATGATCAAATGCAGTTTTTAATGTTCTACAAAAACATTGCAATGGCAGGCGGCTTTTTAGCATTGGCCAGTGTCGGTGCAGGCAAAATCAGCCTAGATCAACTAGTGTTAAAACGTAGTCAGGCATAACATTTATCCCAGCCAATAACCTAGGTTGTTGGCTGAATTTGTTTTTAAGGGGCGCAAATATGGCAACGTTATTAACAGCAACCAGCCACGATATTGGTGGGCTCGATGTAAAACGCATCTTGCCGCATTTTGACAAAAAAATGGTTGGCCCATTTATCTTTTTTGACCACATGGGGCCGAATCACTTTCCTCGCGGTGAAGGCATAAATGTGAGGCCCCACCCTCATATTGGCCTGTCAACGCTCACTTATTTATTTACTGGCAGTATTTACCATCGCGATTCACTAGGTAATAGCCTGCAAATAGAGCCCGGTGATGTAAACTGGATGACCGCAGGTCGCGGGATAGTGCACTCAGAAAGAGAAAGCCTTGAAGTACGGGCGAGCGAGCACGACATTAATGGCCTGCAATGCTGGGTTGCTTTACCTGAGAGCATGACCGAAATAGCACCACGCTTTGAGCATATCAAAAAACATCAGCTGCCTGAGAAAATCGAAAAGGGCGTGCTGATGCGACTCATTGTCGGTGATGCCTATGGTTTAAGCTCCCCGGTGAAAAACTACTCACCGATGTTTTATGTAGATACGGTAGCCGAGCAAGGTAGCCATATTACTAAACCGCATCCTCATCATGAAACCGCCGTGTATGTTATTTATGGTGAAATTAGTGTGGGTGATACTCGCTATACCCAAGGCGACTTTGTGCTACTTGATGACAGCGAACACGAAATAACGACACTGGTGCACAGCCGCTTTATTTTACTTGGTGGCAGTAAATTTAATAAAGTCCCGTATTTACACTGGAATTTTGTCGCTTACAGCAAAGAGCGCATCGAGCAAGCAAAACAAGATTGGCAAGCACAGCGCTTTGCAAGCATTCCTGGTGATGAGCTTGAGTATATTGAGTTGCCCACTGCTAAAAAGTAAACTTTTTCAGCATTTACAGGTACTATTAGGCAGTTAAGTAAGCAAAGGAACATCATGCTAAGAATTACGCTAGAACAGTGGCGCATGTTTCGTGCTGTTGTTGAATTTGGAGGCTTTAACCAGGCCTCACAAGGCATTCATAAAAGCCAATCGAGTATTCATAATGCGGTTGGTAAAATTGAATCTGCACTCAATGTAAAATTATTCAGCATTCAAGGCCGCAAAACCGTGCTCACTGAAGCCGGCGAAATGATGCTACGCCGCGCCAATTACTTACTCGATGAAGCCGCTAAGGTTGAGGCCATTGGGCAAACCTTGGGTGAAGGTATCGAAAGTAAGTTACGCATTGCCGTTGATGCTATTTTCCCACAACAATTGCTTTATAAAGTACTTAACGACACGTCATCGCAATACCCGCAACTGCGTATTGAGTTGCATGAGTCTGTACTGATGGGGGGCAATGAACTGCTTGAAAACGATCAGGTTGATATTGCCATTACCGGCTTTCCAATTGCGGCAAACTTTCACGAAGAGTTATGTGATATCGAGTTTATTGCTGTAGCACACCCAGATCACCCTTTGCATGCGATAGAGCGTGAAATTACCCTCGAAGATTTAAAATCACATCGCCAAATTGTGGTTCGCGATTCAGCGAATAAGCACAAACAAGATGGTGGCTGGTTAGGTGCCGATCAGCGCTGGACCGTCACTCATATGCGCACGTCGATTGATATGATCAGTAATGGACTGGGCTTTGCCTGGTTACCAAAAGTCGCGATAGAAAAACAACTTGCGACTGGGCAAATGAAAGCTCTTAATTTAACCCATAACAGCAGTCGCAGCGCTAAATTACATTTGCTCTTTAAAGACGGTGACAAACTGGGCCCGGCAGCACGCGCATTTCTTGGCGAGTTGCGTTATCAAGTGATGGAAAACCTATAGCTTCAAGGGCGTTTCAGCAATACCTTTAACGCCCGGCTCAAGAATAAACACGCCACCACTGTG
This sequence comes from Pseudoalteromonas sp. T1lg122, assembly GCF_002964825.1. Lineage (NCBI taxonomy): Bacteria > Pseudomonadati > Pseudomonadota > Gammaproteobacteria > Alteromonadales > Pseudoalteromonadaceae > Pseudoalteromonas > Pseudoalteromonas sp. T1lg122. The sequence continues at coordinate 86,947 of NZ_PQCG01000005.1, read as the reverse complement.
CGGGTAATCAGCGAGTACTGAGTCTTCTAGCCCTACTGCCGCAGTTGTCACTGCCAGATGCGTGAGCTCTTCACCAACAAATGCGACACTCGTAACACGTGGAGCGGGTAAGCGAATAAACTGCACCTGCTCACCGTTTGGAGCAAAACGATACACGCCATAACCATTCCATGCAGCAACCCAAAGATGATCTTCGCTATCAACGGTCATGCCATCAGGAAAACCCATATTATCAGTAAAGCGAATAAACTCGTGCTTATCAGCAAGCTCGCCATGTTCATTCAGAGTAAAGCGGTAGATTGTTTGTTTATCTGAGTCTGTAGAATATAGAAACTGGCCATTTTTACTTACCGCGGGGCCATTGCTAATCGTGTAGTCATGATCAACTGCTGTTGGAGCCTGACCATGACCAAAACGGTATAACTTGCCACTATTGGTTTGCTCTTGAGAGTCCATTGAGCCGAAAAAGCCAAAGCCTTGGCGAGACGTTTTGCCATCGTTTAAGCGGTTTTGTGAGGGTTCGTGATCAATTGCATAAAGTAGTTCGCGACTAAAGTCTTCGCTATTTAGCTTATAAACGCCTTTGGCAAAACCTGCGACTAACTCTGCTTGCTCGGTTTCCATCACCCAACAAATTGGTTCTGGCATGGTAAACTGGCTAACGCGCATTGATTGGCAATGCAAACGAAACAAACGCTGCCCTAAAATATCGACCCAAAATAAACAGTTATGCGCCTTTGCAAAATAGGCACCTTCACCTAATTGGCATTGACTAGAAATGATTACTTTAATGGTGTCATCGAGCATAGGCTTCATTACACAAACAGCTGAACTATCCTCATTCTATCTGTGTATGAAAATAAGTGCTAGGCCAGATAAACCAGCAACCAGTAAGATGATGCCGCGAATGGCCTTTTCGTTGAGGTTATTGTTGATCACAAACGACAAGCCCCAGCCAATTAAAATTGCGGGTAAGCAGAAAAAGAACAACTTCACATCAGCCATATCGGCAGAGCCTGTCAGCATCAATACAATAATGCCAAACAGGTTTATAAATACAAAAAAGGCACTCAGGTTTGCTTTAATTTTGTCTTTATTTTCAGCTTGATAGAGTAGCCCCATTGGCGCGCCACCAGCAGAAGTAGTGGTGCCTAAAAAACCCGACGACATTGACGCGAGTAAGCTAGTAATGGTGGAGATTTTCGGTTTCATACCTATGATGGATAATGCCACCACTACCAAAATACTCACACCTAGCAAGAGTTGATACTGCTTAGCATTGACATACCACATCACCATAGCGGCAAGGATAACCCCTACGGCCCCACCAATAATGGAAATGCCAGTCTGTTTCATGTCTATCGCGCCACGGTGTTTAATCATTAACACCGACGTTAAAAACAGCGCATTCAAAATCATTGGCCCAGGCACCAGCTCTGGCATTAGCCAGTAAAGTACAGGCACGCATAACATACCTAAACCAAAGCCAATAACACTTTGCAGGCAAGCGCCAATAATCAGAATTAAATAAACAAGTACAAAGTCGGTCAAACTTTCTTACCACCTTCCTAAGTATGGGATCTGTTGATGATATAACCCATATTTTATTATTATAGTATCATTTGAATTATGTAAAAAATTTTATCGCAAGTTAGTCATTTTGCAATCGTTTCGCAAAATTATGTCCAACCGGCATCCACGATCAGTGATTGTGCAGTCATCATGCAGCTATCATCTGCGGCCAAAAACAATGCCGCGTTTACCACATGGTCAGGTTGAATTGTTTCGTTAATACACTGACTTAAACGCACATCTTCAATCATTTCTGGGGTTAGCCAATGAGTAATTTGGCGCTCTGTCATCACCCACCCCGGAACCAGTGAATTTACACGAATATTGTCTTTACCATATGAAGCAGCTAATGAACGGGTTAAACCTTCAATCCCCGCTTTCGCTGTTGTGTAGGCTGGCATGCCTGTTTGCTTAATACGCCAGCTTACCGACCCCATATTGATAATGCTACCACCGCCTAAACGCTGCATGTGTTCAACCACAGCTTGCGATGAGAAAAAACACGGGCGCAAGTTAACTGCAAACTTGTCTTCCCAATATTTCACATCCATATTTTCAGCGGCATGGCGAGTGTCATCGGCTGCATTATTAATTAACACACCAATGTCACCCTGTTGCTGACGCGTTTGCTCTATGGCCGCTTTTAAGGCTTCAACATCACGAATATCACAATGGATAAATTGTGGGTCAAACTCATATTTACCCGCTAATTTTGCGCATAACGCATCGCTTTGCTCGGTTGCAATATCAACAAAGGTGACTTTCGCGCCCTGCTCGCAGAACCGCGTTACCATTACTTCACCAATTCCCGATGCACCGCCAGTAATAAACACACTCTTACCAGCAAGGCTTGGGTAAACTGTTTTTAGCTCGTTTGAATTTGGCATGATAACCTTTTGTTTTAAAGTAATTACAACGTCAAGAAGCGATACTTATTGAGCCGCTTCTTTATCAGCGATTTCTTTTTCAATAAACGCCATTGCTTCATCAATCATGTACGTCATCATGTTTTTAGCACGTTCAGGATCGCCGCTCGCAATCGCGTTATACACTTTAAAGTGCTCTTCAGCGATAGCCTTTTTATTACCCTTAGCAGGTGTAGTATGTTGAATACTTACGTGTAATGCGGTGCGAATAAAATCACGTAATTGATAGAAAAAACGGTTACCACTGGCATGTAAAATTGCCGTGTGGAAGGCAAGGTCTGGCTCATGCATTACGCCTTCTGGCTCTTCTGCTGCCGCTTGCATTTTATCGAGTGCCATTTTAATTTCTGCAATGGCTGCTTGGTCGCCTTTTCTTGCTGCAAGTGCTGCTGCTTGCGGCTCAATCGCCAAGCGCACTTGTAAGAATTCTTTAAGTACGTAAAGCGATGGGCTGCTTTCTAACAACCATTTTAATACGCTTGTATCGTATAAATTCCAGTTATCCGCCGACTCAACACGAATACCTTGTCGTGGACGAGAAGAAATCAGTCCTTTTGCAGCAAGCATTTTCACTGCTTCACGAACAGCTGTGCGGCTAATACCATACACTTCACAAAGTTGTGCTTCGGTTGGTAGCCCCGTTTCAGTGTTATAATCACCAACAATAATTGCTTTACCAAGCTCATTGGTAACTTGTTGTGATAGGTTTAAATTTTCTAAACGCGCCATGTGTGTTCCTCAAAAGATCTGAGTAATATGATACATCTATAAAGCTATTCCGTCATCCTGGAAATAATTGATTAAAATCAACAACAAGCAAAAAACAGCCTAATACAAGTGTCTATATTTCAAACAATACAGTCACCACTTTACCTACAGACTGTCACCTTATTTTAACAAATCTCTTTCACTTACCTTATTTATAATATAATATTTTTATTCAACAACTAAAAAAGCAAAATTCTCTTTCAAAATTAGGTGGAACACACGATGGTCGAACTAAGTACCTTAGACTGGGCAGTGCTAGCAGGATTTTTTGTCCTGTTACTAGGCGTTGTCGTGATGTCTATGCGACAAAAAGAAGAAGACACCGCTGATTACTTTTTAGCGGGTCGTAATGCAAGTTGGTTAGTGATTGGTGCCTCTATTTTCGCATCAAACATTGGCTCGGAACATTTGGTGGGCCTTTCAGGTTCAGGTGCACAATCGGGTATGGCACTGGCTCACTGGGAAATGCAATCGTGGATCATTCTACTACTCGGTTGGATTTTCGTGCCTTTCTATTGGAGTAGTAAAGTCTACACCATGCCAGAGTTCCTAGAGCGCCGCTTTAACTCTAAATCACGTACCTTCTTGTCTGTTATCTCATTGATTAGTTATGTATTAACCAAGGTTGCGGTAACGGTTTATGCCGGCGGTATCGCATTTAAAACAATCTTGGGTATTGAGAGCATTTGGGGTATCGACTTCTTCTGGATTTCAGCGATTGGCCTTGTGGTGATCACCGGTATTTATACGGTACTTGGTGGTATGAAAGCCATTATGTGGACCTCCGTGTTGCAAACTCCGGTGCTCATTATTGGCTCCTTAGTCATATTAGTTGTTGGTTTAGATAAAGTAGGTGGCTGGGAAGAAGTTGAGCGTATTAATGCGGCCAATATGCACCTTATTCGTAGTGCTTCAGATGCTGAATTCCCATGGCCAGGCATTATTTTTGGCTCATTCATTATTGGTTTTTGGTATTGGTGTACAGACCAATACATCGTACAACGTGTTCTATCTGCAAAGGGTATTAAAGAAGCCCGTCGCGGTACCATGTTTGCTGGTTACTTAAAATTACTTCCTGTATTTATCTTCTTAGTGCCGGGTATGATTGCCTATGCATTAAATGCTAAAGGTATTATTAGCTATGAAAGTGCTGACCAAGCCTTCCCAACGTTAGTTGCGGAGCTATTGCCAGCAGGTGTTAAGGGGATTGTAATCGGTGGTTTAGTTGCAGCACTAATGAGTTCTTTAGCATCATTATTTAACTCATCAGCAACCTTATTCACCATTGATTTTTATAAGAAATTCAAACCTGAATCATCTGAGAAACACCTTCTTAAGGTAGGTCGAATTGCCACTATCGTTATTGTTGTATTAGGTCTTTTGTGGATACCCGTCATGAGCTTAATTGCCGATGTGCTTTATGAATATCTGCAAAGTGTTCAGTCTCTTATTGCACCGGGTATTGCTGCGGTATTCTTACTCGGTTTATGTAGTAAACGCATCACTCCAACAGCGGGTTTTGTGGGCTTAGTATCTGGTTTTGTACTGGGTATGATCCGCTTAGTCTTGCTGCCATTTAAAGATGATTTAACAGGTTCATCATTTGCGTGGATCACCACGATGAACTGGTTGTATTACTGTATTCTGCTATTTGTCATCGTGGTCGCCATTATGATTGTGGTGAGTATTTTCACCAAACAAGCAGACGAAGAACAATTGAAAGGTCTTACTTTCTCAAGTCTAGATAAAGCAACCATGAAAGAAGTGGCTGCCGGCTTAGATAAGTGGGACTACATTCATACTGCGGGTATTATTGGTATTACTGCCTTTATTTACTACCGCTTCTGGTAATCGTTCGTTCCCAAGTTGTAGGGCGCCAATTGGCGCCCTTTTTTAGTCTGCTCGTTCAGGTGAGAACACTGGAAAGCCGTTTTTATCCCACGTAATAATGCGTGCTCGCGCATGGCGATTTGGATCTGTCAGTGGTGTTCCTTTCAGCTCTTTATAATCACGACTGTGATAAATCATTAAATCGGTTACCCCATCTTCAGCTTTCACAAAACTGTTGTGTCCAGGTCCAAAACGACCCAACTCAGCATTGGTAGTAAACACCGGCTCTGCCTTTTTATGCCAGCTAGCAGGATTAAGTAAATCAGCATTCACATCTGCCCATAGTAAGCCCATTGCATATCGATGATCGGTAGCGCTGGCTGAATAAGTGACAAATATTTTATCGCCATGAGTGATAACAGCAGCACCTTCGTTGACCTTATAACCTTGCACTTCCCAATCAAGAGTTGGCTCAGTAATCGCGATAATGGGTTCTTTAATTGATGTTGGTGAGTCCATTTCAGCTAACCATAAAGCTGAGTTATAAGTTGCAGGCTGGTTCTGCTGCGCCCAAATCATGTAACGCTTACCCTTATGCGTAAAACTTGTGGCATCAAGCGAAAAACTATCAAGGTGGCTAGTTACTTGACCCATTTCTTGCCACTCACCTTGCATCGGATCAGCACTGTCGTTTTTAAGCGCATACATACGAATACTGAACGGTTTTTCGATATCACCTGCGGCAAAGTAGATATACCAACTGCCATCAATCTGATGCAGCTCTGGAGCCCAAATATTGACACTCATTGGGCCTTTATCTCGCTTTTGCCAAATAACCTTTGGCTCAGCTAATTTTAAATCGTTTAAGCGACAAGCTTGGCGCAGCTCAATTTCATCAAATTTCGGCGAACTACCAATGAACGTGTAACAGCCACTTTTTTCATCACGAACTAACCAAGGATCAGCACGCTTAAGTACGATGGGATTATCAATAGGTGCAAGAGTCTTGCTACTATTAGCATCAGCGAGGGCTGACAATGACGAGGCGCTTAACGCACTAAGAAGCGTTAGCCGAGATAATTTTTTGAGCATAATGTGTCCTGTAATTCGTCTCGATTTTATTGTTAATATTGTATTACATATTATATAGTAGCTGAATGAACACAAGAGTTAAAACAACAAAAGGTATTCAAGCATGAGACCCGTAAGTAAGGTGACACACGCAATGAAGTGGCTTTCAACAGGGCTACTTTTTTCTGCCGCAGCCGTATCTGCAAAACAAGTTGAAGTACACGATCCGGTAATGACCAAAGAAGGCGACACGTACTATGTCTTTAGCACAGGCCCGGGCATTACCTATTATGAGTCGAAAGATTTAACCAACTGGAAACTTACCGGCCGCGTTTTTAAAGATGAGCCAAGTTGGGCAAAGCGTATTTCACCAAGTTTTGATGGCCACTTATGGGCACCCGATGTGTACGAGAAAAATGGTAAGTTTTACCTTTATTACTCAGTCTCTGCATTTGGCAAAAACACCTCAGCAATTGGTGTAACGGTTAACGAAACCCTTGACCCATCATCACCTGATTACAAGTGGATTGATTACGGCATTGTGGTTGAATCTGTGCCTGAGCGTGACGATTGGAACGCTATCGACCCTGCAATTATCGAAGATGACAATGGTACACCGTGGATGAGCTTTGGTTCGTTCTGGGGTGGTCTTAAACTAGTACAACTTGATGATGACATGGTGCGCTTAGCAAAACCTGAAAAATGGCATCACATTGCGAGTCGTCCAAATACGGAACATGGCCCGATTGAAGCACCTTATATCTTTAAAAAGAACGGCTATTACTACTTGTTTGTTTCGTTTGATAAATGCTGCCGTGGCGTAGAGAGTACTTACAACGTGCGCGTAGGCCGCAGTAAAAACATCGAAGGCCCATACTTAGATCAGCAAGGTCGCTCTATGGTTGATGGCGGTGGTAGTTTAGTTATTGAAGGTAACAAAGATTGGGCAGCCCTTGGCCATAATGCTGCATACACCTTTGATGGCAAAGACTATTTAGTATTACACGCCTACGAAACAGCCGATAACGGCGTGCAAAAGCTACGTATTTTACCTATGAGTTGGAAAAACGATTGGCCGGTTGTTAACCCCGCCGACCTAAATAAGCTCAAAACCAAGCTTAAGAAGTAATCATCCAAACCAAAAAAACCTGCAAAATTGCAGGTTTTTTATTTACTTAAGTGATCTATTTTGAGATAGCAAGTTGGTATTATTAACGAAAATCAACCAAGGTAATATCAACGAGCATGGGGCTTTGGCAGCCTTGTTGATGCTTTTCTTCAATAAATACGCTGTACACATCGCGTGCCAAATGCGCAGGTATTAGCACCTCAAAGCGACTGCCTTTATTCATTAATTGCAATGCTTCTTGCAAGCCCACTATCGCCTCTGCAATTTCGTACTCTACAGCAGCACCTTGCTTGCGAGTGTCGAACAACACCCGTCCATTTTTAAGGGTAACCCGTTGATGAACAGTCACTGTGGCATCCCAACTAGGTTTATCCCCCTGACCTTGCTCAATTACTCGATAACCAAGCCCTGTCGGTGTTCGGTAAAAACTGTGTTGCTCAGCGCTATTATCTAAAAGCGACGGTAAAACATGCTCTTTTGCCGTCGCAAACACATTGTTGCTTAACATAGCCAACTCTTTATTGTGCGTTGATTAAACGAATACCATAGATACCACCGGCAACAGAATCTTTGTCGGCAGCAAAACGTAAGGTCAGCGTTGTCGACTTTTTCATTGCTTCTGTTAATGGGTAATCAATGGTGTAGAACTCATCCGTTGGTTTACCTACAGGCAAACTAACTGCAGCTAATTGCTCACCATTTAAATTAATTGAGAAGTGACGGTTCACATCGCCAATAAAATAGCGAACACGCAAAGCAACCGCTTTTTGTTCTGGGTTACTAAGCTGATACTCAAACCAACCTGTTGCATCGCGCCAATGGTGGCCATTATTAACACCTGCGCGGGTTCCTTCACCTTTAAAGCCATGCTCAACTTCTGGTTGTTGCTCACCCGGCGTAATTTGATCCACGGTTAATAAACGAAGCTGCTCTTTCGCTTGCTCAGCCGCTTTTGCATCGGCAACAAATTGCGTGAACTCGGCTTCGCTTTGCTGCGGCCAATACACTTGGTAGCGACTATCGTGTAAGCGGAAGAACGGAATTAGCTCTGTGCTTTTGGTGTTATCAATACCTTGCTTGGCAATTGCCACATTTTTATCGGCGATAAATGCGAGCTCTTGGCCCGGTTTACGAGTGAGATCGGCAATAAATTTTTCTGGTTCACTCAGCATTATTGGCAGAGCTTCTGGCGGACAGGTCGGCCCTGCGGCGATGTGGCCCATGCGGCTATTATCAGCAACAAAGTTAAGCTGTTCATTTGCAAATGCTTGTACTTTAGTGGCCATTACAACAGGCCCATACATCACAGAGTAATAATGCTGACCATCAGGTAGCTGCTCAGTATAAAGCTTAGGACTAAGTTCAAAGGCAAGTTTGTCACCGCTTTGCCATGCATGGCTGATGCTGTAGTAACCGTCTTTTTCGGTTGCGCTTACAGCTTGTCCATTTAGAGTAAAGCTCAACTCACCTTGTTGCCAAGACGGTTTACGAATATGAATTACCGACTCAGCACTTTGCCCCTCAGACAAACGATTTACGGTCAGTGAGACCTTGTTATCATCTGGGAATTGGCTTTCTTGCGTGATCTGTAAGCCCTGCTGTTGCCAGTTTAACGTGCTTGGAATAAACAAGTTTACCCATAGCTCTTGACCTGTATTGCTATAAATCAGCTCACCATATTTACTGTGATTTTCAATACCTGAGCCTACGCAACACCACATTGAATCTTGCACTGACGAATACATACGGTAATGACCAGGACGCATTGAGGTAAAGTAAACAAGGCCACCATGCTCTGGGTGTTGTGACGATAAAATATGGTTATATGTGGCGCGCTCATAATAGTCTAAATAGCGCGTATCACCGGTTTTTAAGAACAATAACTTACTCAGTTTCATCATGTTGTAAGTGTTGCAGGTTTCTGGGCCTTCAACATCTTCAACCATAGGCGTGAAGTCACTTTTATCATGAAAATGCTCACGTACTGAGTTACCGCCAATTGATACTGAGCGCTCTTGGCTGACGGTTTTCCAGAAAAAGTCAGCACCTTGCTGCCATGCTTTGTCATCGCTGGCATTTGCAACTTTCAACATGCCAATAATTTTTGGAATTTGCGTATTGGCATGCAGGCCCGTTAACTTATCTTCTTTGTGTAATAAGGGTTCAATGATGATGTTATGAGAGAACTGGCGGGCTAGTTTTAAGTAGCGCTCATCATCACTTATAAAGTACATGTCAGCAAACACATCATTTAAGCCACCATGCTCTGAATACAGCATTTGTTGAACTTGTTCATCAGTTAGCTTGGCAGTGGTCGCTAAGAACCATTCTCCTAGCTTAAATAGCATTTGTTTGGCTTTATCACTACCAGCTACGTCGTATGCATCACGCAAGCCATGGAAGATTTTATCTATGTTATACAGCGGCACCCAGCGGTCGTTTAAGCTGAATAAATCGGCTTTGATTTCACCCTTTTCAATCTGCTGCCACATTTCATCGCTATTTGGGATACCGCCTAAGTAACCACCTGTGGCTTGTTGAGCGCGATCCAGCTCACTCAGCATATAATCTAAACGCTGCTTTAATTCTTCGTCACCCGTAGCTGCCCACGCAAGACTCAAGGCAGAAAGATAATGACCACCAATATGGCCATCAAGTCCTGTGCTTTCCCAGTTGCCATAATTAGGCGCTTTTGGTTCAAGGCCAGCTTCACGCAGGTAAGGAGCAAGCAGCTGATCAGGGTGAAGAGCTAATAAATAACGCACATTCGTTTGCTGTGCATGTAAAAACGGGCTGGCGCTTAAACTTACTTGATTGAGGGCAAATAAATGTTGTTCGCTGGTATGTTCAGCATGCTCCACAGAAGCGGCTTGTTTACTGTCTGTTGGCAGCTCACTGCAACCGGTCACAGTTAATATTGCAGCGCAAACGCTTGCCAAATAGCTAACTTTGAATGTGTTCATACTGTTGTCTCCCAGCGAATTGTTATTTTAAAGAGCAAAGCGCACACACTGTTTAGTGTGTGCGTAAAGAGTGATTATTTTGGTAGGCGTTTATGAATAACCATATCCGTATAGTATTCATCGGTAATTTTGTATTTTTTCAAGATCAGACCTAGCAAGGCGTGGAATACACCAGGAATGATAGTTAGCATCAGTGCTAAGCCCATTAGGGTAAATTCGGTTTGCTCAACGTTAGGCTTGTACTCAAAAAATGCCAGTAATAAACCACCTGCTAAGCCAGCTAAGCCACCCCCTGCTTTTTGGCAGAATGAAATACCACCAAACGATAGACCCGAGGCACGAACGCCGTCTTTAATTTCACCGTAATCTACGGCTTCAGCAATGGCAGACCAGAATACTGGTGCATGTAAATCAACCACAAATGACAAGATGATATAAAGCACAAACGCCATCATTACATCACCCGGTTGCACCACAAAGTACATTAGCAATGAGATGAATAGCACGGCGATTTGTGATTGACGGAATAGCTTCATTTTACAGTAACGCTGGGTGATCCACGTACTTGCCACCATAGAGACAATAGATGCTGCAATACCCGCACTGGTAAAGGCCCCCGCTAAATCTGGCACACCTAAATAATAGGTTGCGTAATACATAGCAACACTGCCACGAATCGCATAGCCAAGCGTACCAAGTACACATGCTGCACAAAGTAGTAACCATTGGTCGTTTTTAATAAGCACTTTTAATTGCGTAATAACACTTTCTTTTTGCGGCTCGTGAGTAATACGCTCTCGAGTCGTTAAGAAGCAAAATAAGAACAACGCAACGGCACAGGCTGATACCAGCGCCATCGCCAGTTTATAACCGTAAGATAAACTATCGCCACCCCAGTAAGATGCTAATAACGGCACCGAGAATACAATCACTACATTGGCAATTTTAGCGAAGAACATACGGTAGCCATTAGCTGACAAACGCTCTTTAGGATCGGCAGTTAATACGCCGATATAAGAAATATAAGGAATAGCAACACCAGTAAACATCAAGGTCGCGAATAGGTAAGTCGCATAAGCCCAAGCTAACTTCATGTTGTAGTCGAAATCTGGCGTGGTAAAGAGCAGAACGACCGACAAACCATAAGGTACTGATAAAAATAAGAACCAGTGACGAAACTGACCCCAACGGGTTTTCACTTTATCGGTGATCACCCCCATTAAAGGGTCGGTAAAGGCATCAACAAAACGCGCCACTAAGAACAACACACCCATATCAACCGGATCAAGTCCGTAGATATCGGTGTAAAAGAAAGACATAAAATAGAATAACGCTGCAACCATGACATTCACTGCCATGTCACCGGCACCAAAGCCGACCTTTTCTACAACGGATAACTTTTGAGATTCCATACAACAACACCCTAATTGGTCAATAATGAGCCGCCGCTCACTATTTCAAGCAATGTCGAAAAGCCTTCAACACTGCGTATCAAATAAATTTACAGCCTTAGATATTACACAGCTTGGCCATTGCGTTCGTTATTTTTGTAAATTTAATGCTAATCTAATTAATAGTATTATCATACTTATTAAATCGCAACTCTTTTCGACCGATGGCAAAGTATCGCGCCAGCAATAAAAAACCCCAGCAAAGCCGGGGTTTTTGGGTCTATTCAAGAAATTTAGAAAGAATAACGTGCACCAAGTGCGAATGTGCGTGAGTAGATACCGTTACCAAAGTTAAACAGGTTGTCGTTACCTTCACCATAGTAGTTTTGATATACGTCATCTAGGATGTTCGTTGCATCAAAAGTAACCACTAAATCATCATTCACATTGTAGCTAAATTGGAAATCTAAGCTTTGCTCAGGACGACTCCAGAATTGAATCGGGTTAGCAAAGATTGCCGCTTCGTTACCTGTGTAGAACTCAGAACGCCATACATAAGATAAACGCATGTCGAATGAATCACGCTCGTAGATACCTACGATACTGTATGATTCATCAGAAACACCGGCCATTTGTGAATCAACATAACCAGAGATCTCACCCGTCTCATCGAATTCAGGTGTATCTTGTGATGAATCAAGCATCGTGTAGCTTGCTTGCACACCAAAACCGTTTAAGTACTCTGGTAAGTTTTCTGGGAAGTAAACTAAACCAACTTCTAAACCAGATAGTTCACCGTTTGAAGCATTCACAGGTGCACTTAATACATATGGACGTGTTACGCCATCATCACCTTCGCGCACAACTTGCTTACGACCCGCAACAACTAAGCCTTCAATTTCACGCTTAAAGTAAGCTGCGTAAAGTGAGCTTGTATCTGCGAAATACCATTCAAGTGATACGTCGTAGTTCTTTGATTCTGTTGGTTTAAGATCTGGGTTACCACCATTACCTGTACCGTAGGTAGCACCTTCTGTTAATGGATCATACCAGTATTGCAGTGCATTTAAGTCAGCAAAATTAGGCATACGTAATGTTTCTGTGTACGCGACACGACCCACTACATCATCAGTGATATTCCAGTTAAGCACAAAGCTTGGAAGTAATGCGCTGCTATCTGCACTTGCTGAGCTTTCTTCAAATACATTTGAGTTCATGCCGCCAGACTCGGCAACAAAGTCCATGTCTTGTTCATAGCTTACATAACGTAAACCGAACTCACCGCTGATATCTTCCGTTAAGAAAAAGTTAGTTGTTGCATATAGCGCGTATGAGTTTTCTTCGATATCAAATGTTTTGTAAACGTCTTCAGCTTCAATGCCGTATACGCTGCGAACAGCATCGCCATTATCTAGCATGTAACCACCGTCTGCAGTTACAAAGCTGTTGAATACATCAGCACGGCCATCGAAATAGTCATCAACTTGGAACACAATGCCAGTACCATCGCCAGATGCACCCGCCGCTGCTAGCTGTTCAATTAAGCTTGCTACAGAGGTGTTAGCAATACCTGCATCTTGACCACGGGTGTATTCTTGCGCAGTACGTTTTTCGTAACGACCACCAAACTTCACTTTATCGAAGATAGCGCCGCCAATTAGGTATTCAGCATCAAACGTGAAAGTTAATGCGTCACCTGCGTTACCGCCGCCATTGTCATAAATTGTACCTGCATTCCAGTTTTCGATAGCAGCCATATCTGCTTCGTTTACCGCTGTATTTGGGTTATCCCAAAACGCGATACCTGGTACGCCGTCTTTATCGTTAAAGTCTACATCTAAACCATATGCAGTGCGGTCAAATCGCATTGCGAAGAAATCTGTTTCGTACTCACTGTCTTGGTAAACAACTTCTGTATTAATGGTTAGGTAATCGCTTGCTTGCCACTCTGCACCTAATGCATATAAGTAGCTATCTGTTTTACCGTATGAGTAGTCACCACTTTGGAAGCCGCCAGCGCCAATCGCTTGCTTTTCCTTAATAACGTTAGTGCCATCAAACACCGTTGGTGTTTCAATGAAGCCGTTACCGTTTTCAAACGTATTTGAGAACCACATCGCGTTTTGCGATTCGTTTTCGTAACCTGTGTAGAAACCTTCAGCTGTGATTTCGAGTGTTTCATTAGGTGCCCACTGTAAAGAGACAGACGCAGCTGGACGCTTACGAAGACCAGTGAATGAAGTACCAAAAATAGCATCGCGTGCAAGTAGGTATTCAGTTGGCTCACCATTTACGTCTAAAGTAGAACCTGCCGCAGTCGGTAGACCTAACTCAGTACCTTGAGTCCAAAATTCATTTGGTACACGTGAGTACGGTGAGTAGTTGTACTGTGGTTTATCAGTAAAAAATGGGAACGCTGCACCCGCTGTAATGGTGTCATCGCGGTAATGTGTTTCAGCATAAGAAATATTGAAAAGTGCACCAAACTCACCAGCACCGTCGATTTCCCAACGGTTAGAAAGTAACGCACTGATATTTGGATCAACTTCATCTGGTTGATCTGAGTAAATCGCACGTGCCGCTAAAACAACTTTTTCACCTTCGAAGTTGAAAGGACGGTGAGTTTTAATATCAATCGCACCTGCGATACCACGTTCGATTTGATCCGCCGAACGGGTTTTATAAACTGTTACGCCTGAAAGTAAACTTGCAGGAATGTCTTGCAGCGCCACATCACGACCCGCACCTGTAAAGATAGCGCGGCCATTAACTGTGGTATTAACATCAGTAAGACCACGGATTGAAACCGCACTTACTTCACCAGCACCACGGCCTGTTGTTTGTACACCTGTCACACGTTGTAGTGCTTCAACTACGTTGTTATCAGGGAATTTACCAATATCTTCAGCAACAATTGCATCCACGATTTGAACGCTTGCACGTTTTTCATCTAGCGCTTTGTTTAAACTGCCGCGAATACCTGATACTTGAATAACCTCCATCTCATCGACGTTATTCTCAGGAGTTTTTGGTGCTTCCTCCTGTGCAAAAGCAAATTGACAGGTAAATGCCATAACTACAGCACTGGCTATGTGTGTTCTTTTAAACATAAGCGGTGTTCTCCAAATTATAGTTTTATCGGTCCGCTGAACTTTCCCCATTCAGTTACCGAAGAGTGACCACTGCATTGTGCATCGTGTGTTGTCAAAACGGTGCGCGAGTGAATCTACATTTTATTATGTTAATACATTGCTGCCTGAACTTTAATCATATTGTATGATTATTTAACAGTCAACTCAAAAAGCCAAATTAAAATTAGTGCCATTATGTTTACAAAAAACGTTGTAATTATAACACGTTACAAACTCAAAAAGGGCTGCGTTTTTATTTTGGGAATTTATGTAGCCCCATTATTATCAGTCACTTAGCGTTTATTTGTTTGCTTGTTTAATTTGTCTTTAGTTCATCCAGAGCGACAAAAAAGGGCTAACAAGTTATTTACCCGGCGTATTTTGATGCTACTATGATAAAAATACAATAATACAATATAGAGTTATTTTTTGCTGCACTTTTACTGGTTTGTTTCGATGTAAACAATCAGTTACTCAGTATAATCAGGCATACACTGTGTATTATCTGGTCATTTAGAGCGAGCTCTAAATACAAAAGCTGCAGTTTGAACAACAATTATTAGTCACAGAGGACACTCATGAAGAAATTAAAAGCGTTAGCGCTGCCATTGCTTTTTTCGAGCAGCTTAGCCGTTGCACAAAACCCATTATTCACCGATGTATTTACTGCAGACCCAGCAGCACTTGTTCACAATGACACCGTATACCTTTATACAGGTCATGATGAAGCACCTAATAATGATGTGTTTTTTGAAATGCACGACTGGTTAGTCTTTTCATCAACAGACATGGTGAACTGGAAAAAACACGGCCCAATCATGAAAGCAACCGACTTTAAATGGGCTAAAGGCGAAGCATGGGCTTCACACATGATTGAGCGTGATGGCACTTTCTATTTCTTTACAACCGTTCGCCACGACGACACAAAACCAGGTTTTGCAATTGGTGTTGCGACGTCTAAATCACCAACAGGTCCATTTAAAGACGCGATTGGCCATGCATTGGTTACCGATGATATGACCAAGCACACGCCAAATGATTGGGACGACATCGACCCTGCAATTTTTACTGAAGAAAACGGCGATACTTACATGTTCTTTGGTAACTTAATGCCAAAATACGTAAAGCTAAGCGACGACTTACTGTCTCTTGATGGTGAAATTAAAACGCTAGACTTGCCTAACTTTACCGAAGCGTTATGGGTTCATAAGAAAAACGACAACTACTATGTTTCGTACGCATGTGAGTTCCCTGAGAAGATCTGTTATGCCATGAGTAAAAGTATTCACGGACCGTGGGAATATAAAGGTATCTTGAATGAGATCGCAGGTAACAGCGAAACCAACCACCAATCAATCATCGAATACAAAGGTAAAGACTACTTTATTTACCATACTGGTGCTGTACCACCGATTGATGGCAAACCAAGTGGCGGGCGTTTTCGTCGTTCAGTGGCGATTGAGCCACTTTACTACAACGAAGATGGCACACTTAAACGTATTATCATGACCACTGAAGGTCTAAGTAAACAAGACAAGTAATATCAAAAAGGGCTCTTTAAGAGCCCTTTTTAATGCTCAAATGTAATACAAATAAACAAATTTAACGGAAAATCCTCACTTTCCGATAAGCAAAAAACTTCCCTAATAGCGCAAAAACAGCGAAAAAAACGCCAAAAATGGCAACTTGAAAAAATTAAAATCACGCTGTACATATTGTAAACACTGATACTTCATGTTTACATATCAATTACCTTTGCAAAAGTATTTGCACATTTTAAATCGTACTATAAAATTACAATACTACGTTCTTATTAGTTTGATATAGGCACGCGGCAATTTTATTGACAACAATCGAATAAAAAAATGAATCCCAGTTTCAAGAGGACACATAAAATGAAATTAAATAAATTAGCCATGGTCATAGCCTGCTCTTTGGCTGTTACAGGTTGTGGCAAAGAAGATGGTACTAAGCTTGACACAGCACCAGCGGTTGCCGACCCGCAAAGTGCAAAACCGACAGTAAGCAGCAGTGTTGAATACACTGAATCTGGTAGCGTAATGGTTACCAATGTAAGCGTGCACGACCCTTCTGTCGTTAAAGTTGACGACACTTATTATATTTTTGGTTCACACCTTGCTGCCGCTAAATCAACTGATCTCTTGAACTGGGAAATGATTTCGAGCCTTTCAGCTAACGCAGCCGTTAATGAAAGCCCATTATTCGATTACAACTACACAGGTGAAATTGCCGAAGGTATTGAATGGACAGACGGTTTTACAGGAAACTGGGCGGCCGATGTAATCAAAGCGCCAAATGGCAAATTTTGGTTTTACTATAACCACTGTGCACAAGATAACCCAGATACCGCAGATGTGGTTGATGAAGTGTGCTGGAACCGCTCTTACCTTGGTTTAGCTGAAGCTGACAATATTGAAGGCCCATACAAAAACAAAGGTATTTTCTTACGCAGTGGTTATCGCTCAGAAGCTGAATTTACAGCTTACCCACTTGATAACGGCCAAACGACATGGAATGGTGCCGTTGATCCTAACGTAATCGATCCAGCGGCATTCTATGATGCTGACGGTAAACTTTGGATGGTTTACGGTTCATACTCTGGCGGTATTTTCGTACTAGCAATGGACGAAGAAACGGGTATGCCTGAAGCTGGTCAAGGCTATGGTAAAAAGCTAGTAGGCGGCGACTTCCGTGCAATGGAAGGTGCATTTGTTATGTACAGCCCAGAAAGTGAATACTACTACTTATTCTACTCAGTAGCTGGTTTTGCGCTAAATGATGGTTACAACATTCGTGTTGCTCGTTCTAAAACACCAGATGGTCCTTACCTAGATAACGCAGGTAACGATATTTCAACATTAGGTGGCTTAGAAGTTGGTGAAAAACTAATGGGCGGCTTTGAGTATACACAAGAGCTTGGCGAAACAGCACCAGCATGGGGCTACCAATCACCAGGTCATAACTCTGCTTACTACGATGAAGCGACAGGTCGCCATATTTTAGTAACGCATACACGTTTCCCGCAAACATCGACTGAGTTCCCAACCATTTCAGAAGCGCACCAAGTTCGCGTACATGAAATGTTCATTAACTCATTAGGTTGGCCTATGGCTTCACCGCAGCGCTATGTGCCGCTTGAAGGCGACAACATGGTTGTGGCAGATGAACTTTATGGTTATTACAAATTTATCAACCATGGTAACGATGTAAATACAGATGCTATTCGTTCAATGCATATTGCTTTAAACGAAGATCACTCAGTAACCGGTGATGATCCAGGTATCTGGTACATGATTGATGACTCAAATATTAAGCTTGAGTTAGATTCTGGTACGTACTTTGGTGTGGCTAAATGGCAATGGGATGATGCAACTAAAGCGATGGCGGTCACTGTATCTGCAACATCAAGCGAAGGCGCTACCATTTGGGCAAGTAAACGTGATGAAATCACAGATACAGCTAACGTACTAGGCACTGTTCAAGAAGCGCTAGATATTAAAACTGAATTATCAATTGCTGACGAAGGCTACTCATTACCAACGAAAGGTAAAGACGGTGCTGCAATTAACTGGGAAAGTAGTGATGAGTACTACATCACCAGTGAAGGTTCGGTATTTATTCCAACGCCAGATCGCGGTGATAAAGCAGTTACATTAACGGCTAATATCTCATTAAACGGTGAAAGCACAACCAAAACATTTAATGTAAGTATTGAAGCGCGCCCTGAGTTTAAAAATGCGATTGCACACTATGCATTTGAAGATTCACTCAGTGATGGCTTAGGAAACCTTGATGATGCGGGTGTAACAGACAACAGCATGCTAAATGTGGGTGCTGGTACAGCAGCCTACGCTGAAGGTCAAACAGGTAAAGCATTTAACTTTGATGGTGCAACGGGTGTGCGTTTACCTGATGATCTTGTTACTGGCGATGAGTACACTATTTCATACTGGTTTAAGCCAACTGTACTGACTAACTTCACGCCTACATTCTTCGCGGCAACCTCTGATGCACGTTGGATGAGCTTGATCCCAGGTAGTACCCACTTTACAACAACACCAATGCTTTGGAGTCGTTACTTAGCTGATGATGGCACAGATATGTGGAACCAAATCATCTCTGACTCACCAGCGGTAATGGATTGGAATCATATTGCCATCACTTATGCTAATGGCACAGCGACACTTTATCGTGATGGTGTACGCTCAGGTACGATGCCACGTCCTGATTTCTTTAGCACACAAACAGGTAACTTTGCGCTGGGTGTGAACTACGGTTGGGACTTACCTTTCCAAGGTCAAATTGATGAATTTATCGTCTATGACTATGCGCTAAATGGCTTAGATATTAATGGTGCGGCTATCAATAACCTGACAGATCCGACTAAATTCGAAGACTTCATTACAGATGCGCTTGATTTAGGTGATGTTTCTGCAGTACGTGATAGCTTTGAATTACCACGAGTAGGTCCATTTGTATCTGGTATTAGCTGGACGTCAAACAACGAAGAGTACTTAAAACCAGTTAACGGCACGGCTGTTGTGACACAACCAAGTGCTTCTGCTGGCGACCAAGTTGTAACATTAACTGCAACCATTAAGTACAAAGACTTTACGGATACTAAGTCATTCGATGTAACCTTAAAATCACTTGCACCTGCTGAATACAGCTTTGAAGGTGACCTAAGTGCATTAAACGGCGCATACGCGGCGGGTAAATCAACGGGTGGTTTCATCAATAATACTGGCGGTAGCGTAAGCTATGTTGAAGGTGTAATTGGTCAAGCAGTATTCCTAGAAGGTTCAGGTGTTCGTTTACCGGATAACCTAATCACGACTAATGACTACTCTGTATCTATGTGGCTTAAACCAGAAAGCTTCACAGATTACACAACAACGTTCTTTGCCGGTGCAAGTGCAAACGCATGGTTAAGTTATGTACCATCGATGGCAGGCTCAGCGCTAACGCGTTTATGGGCAAATAACGGTGCCTTCTTCGATAATGCAGAACTAGATAGCCGTATTCCTGCAAAAGAGTGGACACATGTTGCTTTCACTGTTGATGGTACGAACGGTGATGTACTGAAGATGTATGTTAACGGTGAACTACAGCTAGAAACCGATGGCTTCCCACGTGTATTCACGGTTCCTGGTGAAACAAATGAGTTTGCTCTAGGTGTTAACTACTGGGATACGCCATACCACGGTGCTATCGATGAACTGAAAATTTTCAACGGTGCGATTAGCGCTGAAGAAATAAAAGCACTCTTTGATGCAGCTGCTGCACAAGAGTAACAAAGTGAGGTGAGCTGCCTCACCTCAACTATTTGTTGTCTGGAAAGGCCGGGTGAAAACCCGGCTTTTTTCTAAAGCTTTAGTACCTTTTGCCGATACATACATATCATTCACTATCATCGCTCTCATTATGGCTATTAACTCATTAGCAAGTGCGCTAACTATCTCAAACGCAGGCACAGCAAGCAGTCATACCCACTCAAAAGTAGGCTACAAACTTAGCAGCCAAGAGATGAATAAACTCTCTGGTCGTGAAGTAGAGCCCGCTCAAAAAGAAGAAGTATCTAGCGAACTCCCCGCGCATATTCGCAAAATGGTTGAGCAACTTGAAAAGCTCAAAGAACAACTCGAACTCGCCAAAGAGCAATTAGCCAAACTGCAAGCGCTCAAAAACCAAGAAGATGAAGCTGTAAAAGTGCAAGTTGAAACACAGACCAAGATGGTGATGGAAATCCAAACGCAAATAATGTCTCTTAGCCAATCAATTAGCGATGCGCTAAAAGAAGCAGGTATTAGCGACCCTGGAGTGCTAATGAGCGTGCTGGTGTGATAGAAGCTTTAAGCTGTAAGTTTTGAGCTATAAGCTTTAAGTCTCAAGTTTTACTCTTGTCGCTTTCATCTCGCTAACTCCCTTTCATGCTCACTTTACTCTTGCAACTTTACCCTCGCTAACTTCCTTTCATGCTCACTTTACTCTTGCAACTTTACCCTCGCTAACTCCCTTTCATGCTCACTTTACTCTTGCAACTTTACCCTCGCTAACTCCCTCTCATGCTCACTTTACTCTTGCAACTTTACCCTCGCTAACTTTTCTCAAAAAACCCAAAAAAGGGTCAAAACCCAGTGAGTATGCGGGCTCTGAAATATCGAGCACGCAAATACGAAACTTCCTTAGCAGTAAAAATAGGTGTTATTTAGGGTCATTGTCGTTACATTTAGTAGCTGTTAAAACAACTTGTTTTGTTCAATAAATCAACAGCATAAAATTAACGACCTAACCTACATAGCCACTTTACGAACTCAATGACAAAGACCGTTCAAATAAAAAACAACACTTAAATCCCACTAAAAAGCCTTTCCTAGCACTTTTTTAGTATAGAAATTAACCAACTCATTCGTATTATGAATTCACCCTATGAACGAAGTGAGGGCGTCTTATGCGTCAAATTTTATTACTTTCTGTAAATGGATTTACGCTACAAAAACTGTTTTTACTGGCATCGTTATTGGTGTGCTTTTTCACCTCAGCTGAAGAAACAAGCCCTATCTCAACAGCAAGAGCATGGTTAACCTTGGTTGATTCTGGAGAATACCACGAGAGCTGGCAGCAAGCGATCAGGTTTTTCAAAACACCACGCCCAAAGCTCGCTGGCAAACAGCCTTAGATCAAATACGCGTTCCTTTAGGCCGAGTTATGTCTCGCACCTATTTTGGCACAGCAGAGTATAGCTCATTACCCGGCCTGCCAAATGGTGAGTATTTAGTAGTCAAGTTTCAAACCGAGTTTATGAATAAAGAGGCAGTTGTTGAAACACTCAGCCTTAGCAAAGCCGCCGATGGCTGGCACCCATTAGGCTATCTGATCGATTAGTATAGAGCAGCGCAAAGCGCCCTTAGGCTTTGTGCTGTAAGAGTTATCGGCAGTCAAAATACGTATCTGCGGGAAAATAAACCGCACAATTGATGAATAGTATTTATTGTTCGTCGTCGTAACATAAAAACACTTCAAGACGTACTAAATAAACAACAAGTAAATGGAATTGCTATGAGAAAAACGCTCTTACTAATCATTTTTTTAAGCTGCTTTTGTGCACATGCTGAGGAGCTCGAAGTTATTCATCGCGCTAAAAGCTGGCTTGCGTTAATCGACAACGGTCAGTATCAGCAAAGTTGGCAGCAAGCAGACTCATTATTTAAACAAACAATGCCACAAAGCAACTGGAGCAAAGCGTTAAAACAAGTTCGGGTACCGCTTGGCAAGGTGGTTTTACGTAAGAATTTAAGCCTGATGAATTACGACTCTTTGCCCGGAACACCTGATGGCGAATACGTGATCATTCAGTTTCAAAGCCAATTTATGAATAAAGAGCAGGCCATTGAAACAATTAGCCTCAGCAAAAGTAGTGGCCAGTGGCAACCTATCGGTTATTTTATTAATTAGGGGTTATATTTAGGTTTTAGGCTCTAGGTTTTAGGTTCTAGGTTTTAGGTTCTAGGTTCTAGGTTCTAGGTTCTAGGTTCTAGGTTCTAGGCTCTAGGCTCTAGGCTCTAGGTTCTAGGCTCTAGGTCCTAGGATTGCATTGTAGAAAGGCTTTAGCCGTGAAGATTATGTGATGGACAAAATTCGGCACTAAAGTACCTCCTACGTGGGTTTTATATGTAATGTGGTAGGCGTCACGCTTGCTTGGCGCGTCATGAAATCAACACCCTACGATCAGACAGACATATCACCAACATCCTCCACCGCTCAGCTAAAAACTGACAGCTGAAGGCTGAAGGCTATAAAAAAAGCCACTCATAAATGAAGTGGCTTTGGTTGAGTCGATTTTTTTACTTATAACTTAATTTGGTTCACGCAGATGGAACACTTGGCACTTGTTACCTAAATCAGGTTGTTGTGCGAAGTTAGTGTTTTCAGCTAAACCACAGTTACTTAAACCAAGCGCTTGTTTTGTGTAGCGGTTGATCAGCATCACGCCACCGCCTTCTACCGGAGCAATACGCCACTGTGCTGTTTTCGCTGCACAAGACGCCATTTCTACGTTGGCACCTGGTACTAAGGCGTTATCAGCTACCGCAGCACAGAACTCGCTATCAGCGCTTTGTTTAAGGCTTACATAGCCTGTATCTGTTGGTGTGAAGAACCATTGCTGTGCATCTTTATGCGTAAAAGCTTGTTGCTCAACATTGGTACCCGCTTTAACCGTACCAGCCACGCTAAGTGCTTTACCACTTTGTTGGCTTAATACGACAACACTGCCCATAGGGTGTAATTGCCAGTCGCCACACGCTGTTGCGTCGCTTTGCTGTAAAACCGCTTGGTTTTGTGCGGCAGAACAACCAGCAACCGCTAATGGCTTGCCTGTGTAACGGTTAGTAATAGAGACATTACCATCTGTACTTGGTGCTACTTTCCATTGCTGACAGAAGTTATTGCGCCATGCTGCAGATTGTACTTTAGCGTTATCTGCGTCATTACAGCTTTCAAGCTCTAAGAACTTGCTGTCTTCACGGTTAGCTAAACGAACAAAACCATCTGTTGTTGCATCAATAACCCATTGACCATTGGTGCTTGCACACTGACGTTGAACTGCACGTGCATCTTGTGGATCAGCTGCAATGTCTAAACATAAGCCGCTTGTTGCATTCACTAATTGGTAACGTTGACCTTGCACTCGCGTTACCAGTGGGCCGTATTCACCTGATGGCGGAGCTACTTCAACGCCTGGTGTTAATGGTTTACCAAAGCTTGGTGTGCCATCGTCGTTCCAAGTGAATTTTTGCGCACGTAATGAACGCGTCGCACTACAACCGTGCTCTACCGAATCATTACCGTGATAAACTAACCAATCTTCTGTGCCGTCTGGCGATGTGAAAAAGCCGTTGTGACCTGGGCCAAACACTTCTTCTGTACGCTCAAATACTGGCTTTTCGTATTTTTTCCAGCTGCTCGCTTTAAGCGGATCGTCACCAACAAGCTCAAGCATACCTAGTTTGTAATCAGGAGTATTACAGAAGCTTGCTGAGTACGTCATAAACGTACGGCCATTGTGCTGTAAAATTTCAGCGCCTTCAGTTACTTTACGACCACTGATTTCCCAATCTAGCTCAGGACGCGTGATCACCGTATGCGGTGAGTTCTTCTTCAGAGTCCATGGGTTTTCCATTTCAGCAATAATGTTTAATTGCTGATCGCCCTGCCATTGAGAGTAAATTACATATAGCTTGTCTTTGTATGTTAGGTAGTTACCGTCGATGTTCCATACGTTAGGCATTAATGCGCCCTTGTATTCGTATGGACCCATAGGATCGTCACCGGCACTTTCTAATACGTTTAAGTGTTGGTTATCTAAAGTGCCATCAGTACCGGCTGTGTACATCATGTACCAACGGTAGCCGTTTGGCCCTTTTAGACGATGGAATTCAAACGCCCAGAAGTTACAGCAACGCTCAGGGTTCGAATCAGACCAAACATTGATAGGTGTTGCATCAGCAAGGCCCGCTAATGTTGGTGATTTACGCATCACTAACTCAGAAGTCCACGTTGTTGTAGTTAGGTAATAGTTACCATCCCAATACTCAAGCCATGGATCGGCGCCATTTGGGAAAAGAGGATTAGTAAAAATACCATCATCTTGAATTGGCGCTTTTGCTGTGGCTGCGACATCTGCTTTGGCTGTGTTGTCTCCAGCCGTAGTCTGACAGCCCGTCAGAGCGCCAAACGACAAGGCAAATAGGCTAGCTAAGCCAGCCTTTTGCATTGCGCTTTTAAGCTTTGTTGTTTTCACGTTTGTGTTCCTTTATTTTGTACCAAATTCGTACACGATGCGTGTTGAATACACGTCACCTGGCAGTAATGTTGTGCTTGGGAACGTTGGCTGATTAGGTGCATCAGGGAAATGCTGTGGCTCTAAACAAAAACCACTTCTGAAATTATGCACTAAGCCAGACGCTTGCTGAGTACTACCGTCTAAGAAGTTACCTGAATAAAACTGTACTGCTGGCTCTTCTGTGTAAACTGTTAACGTACGGCCTGAGTTTGCTTCGTAAACCGTCGCTGCTTCAACAAGTTCATTGCTTGGCGTGTCTTTAAGCACAAAGTTATGGTCATAACCTTTACCAAGTTTCAGTTGTTCATTGCTTGCTTTGATATCTTGACCGATTGCTTTAGCAGTACGGAAGTCAAACGGTGTGCCAGCCACATCCATCAACTCACCCGTTGGGATCAAGCCGCCATCCACAGGCGTAATTGCTTTTGCGTTAATTTGCATTTGGTGATCAAGAATGTCGCCTTTACCCGCTAGGTTAAAGTAGCTGTGCTGCGTCATATTGATGATGGTCGGCTTGCTTGTTGTAGCAATAAACTGCATATCTAGCGTGTTGTTGTTCGTTAGCGTGTAAGTCACTTCTGTCGTCACTTCACCCGGGTAACCTTGGTCACCATCAGGGCTCACTAAACTTAAGGTTACACCTGCGCTGTTTTGCGTCGTGAACGGTGTCATGTTCCACACTTTTTTGTCGAAACCTTGCACACCACCATGTAAATGGTTGTCACCATCGTTAGTCGCTAATTGGTATTCAGTGCCATTTAAGGTGAATTTACCGTTTGCGATACGGTTACCAAAACGACCGATGATTGCACCGTAGTAAGTTGTCGCTTTTGTGTACGCTTCTAGGTTATCTAAACCCAGTACAATATTACCCATTTCGCCTTTTGCATCTGGCGTTTCAATACGCGTGATAATGCCGCCGTAGTTGATCACATCAACGCTAATACCATTGCTGTTAGTCAGCGTTACTTGATTAACTGGCGTTTGATCAGCAAGTACGCCATAGGCCGTCATTGATGCTGAAGGGGAAGTCGTCATATTGTCTCCTTGATGAGCACACGCTGGTGTAAGGGCAATCCCACATGTCACCAACAATGCATAAAGCCCGCGCGACTTTTTCGTGTTCGAACTGGCTGTTTGATGAGTTGTTTTTAAACCTTGGAAAACACATTGCAATGACATATGAATAACCTTTTTGTAATTGTATTTATAGTTTTATAATACAAATACAGGTGTCATTGCAAATTTAATCGCTAAAGTTGGATTTTGCCGTCTTTCACCATGATGCAATCCATCCCCGCACTTTTGGCGGCTTGGTAGCCAATTTGTGTGTCTTCAAACACCACACATTGACTTGGTTCAACACCTAAAAGCGCTGCTACTTTTAAGAATGTTTCTGGGTTCGGCTTGCCTTTACTAACATCACTGGCAGTCACTAAGGCACCAATTTTATTAATTAAATTCGTATCTGTTAGATGATCAATTGCATGCTCGCGGTCAGCCCCCGTGCCCACACCCATTGGCAATACACCATGGTACTTTTCAAGTACTGCGACGGTTTCGTCAATCACTAGTGGATGATGTTGTAAATCAACCCAAAACTGGTGTTTATCTTTTGCCACAACCAAAGGGTCATGATCTAAACCAAATTTTTCGTTAAGCATTTCAATTGTTTTAACGGTCGGAATGCCGCCTAAGCTATACATGTAGTCGTAATCGAATGGATACCCATAGGCTTCGCAAGCTTTCTGCCATGCCTGTAAGTGACTGCCCATTGAGTCAATTAAGGTGCCATCCATATCAAAAATAATGCCTTGGTAGGCGCTTAAATCGATCATATCTACTCCTAAAATGTTTAGCTTCACAATAGCATAAGCCAGCGAAGAGCGTGGCTCATCACTGGCTTAATCGACAACAAAATTTGGGGTGAACGTGCTCACACACAGCACGTTCTAGTACATAAAGTACTAATTCTTACAGGCCACGTTTTAGCATGTAGTAAGCTGCGTTATGACGAAGCTCTGTTTTGAAACCACGGATCGTCGTATCGTTATCGATGATCATAGTTTCAACGCCAGCCATTTCAGCAAAATCGATAATCATATCGGTTGTTACTGCTTGGCTGTATGCAGTGTGGTGTGCACCACCGGCGTGGATCCATGCAGCTGATGCTACAGATAGATTTGGTTTTGGTTCCCAAAGCGCTGAAGCAACAGGTAAGTGAGGTAAATCAGCTGGCGGAGCCACTGTGTCTACTTCGTTAATTAGAATACGGAAACGGTTACCCATATCAATTGGTGATACGTTGATTGCAGCACCTGGTTTTGCAGTAAACAATAAACGACCTACATCACATTTCACACCAATAGTGTGCTGGTGAACTTCAAGACGTGGTTTTTGCGCTGCAATTGAAGGACACACTTCTAACATGTGTGCGCCAAGTACTTGGTCAGTCTCACCCATGTTGTAAGTGTAATCTTCCATGAATGAACAACCACCTTCACGGCCTTCACCCATTACTTTCATGATGCGAACCATAGCAGCTGTTTTCCAGTCACCCTCACCACCGTAACCATAGCCTTTCGACATTAGGCGCTGTGTAGCAAGACCCGGAAGACCAGAAAGACCTGATAAGTCTTCAAAACAGTTTGTGAATGCTTTAAAGCCACCTTTCTCTAAGAAACGCTCCATACCAAGCTCTAAACGTGCTTCGTTGCGCAGCATTTTCACTGCGTAATCGTCTTGTAGAGTTTCGTCAGCAATTACGTAGTCTTGCTTATATAGCTCTAACTGTGCATCGATTTCGTCTTCTGTGATTGTATCAACCACTTTTACAAGCTCAGCGACACCAAACGCGTGTACTTCATAACCAAAAGTAATTTGCGCTGAAACTTTGTTACCTTCAGTCACCGCAACTTGACGCATGTTGTCGCCAAAACGCGCAACTTTAAGTGTTTGGCTTTCTGCCCAACCTTTTGCCGCACGACACCAGTCATCTAACTGCTGTTGTACGTCAGCACGTTGCCAGTGACCTGCAACAACTTTACGCTCTTTACGCATTACAGTACCGATGAAACCGAACTCACGGTCACCGTGTGCACTTTGGTGCGTATTCATGTAGTTCATGTTGATGTCAGACCAAGGAAGGGCTGCGTTGAACTGAGTATGAAGGTGTAACCAAGGCTTACGTAATTCGCTTAGGCCAGCAATCCACATTTTCGCAGGTGAGAAAGTGTGCATCCATAAAACTAAACCAACACAGTTAGGATCCGTATTTGCCGCTTGGCAAACAGCGTGAATTTCTTCAGGTGACTTAACGGTAGGCTTACATACCAAGTTTACTGGTAAGTTCGCTTCGCTGTTTAAGCCCGCTACAATTGCTTCGCTGTCTTTGGCAACCGTTTCTAACACCTTAGGACCATAAAGATGTTGTGAGCCGGTAACAAACCAGACTTCTTTCGTCATCGTCGTCATGTTAATAATCCTCTAAATTCTTGCTATTTGCTCTGACCGTAATACGCGTTTTTACCGTGCTTACGTAGATAATGTTTATCCATCACTGCTTTTTTAAGTTCAGCTGCGTGTGGATCTAAAGTGCGTGTTAAATACGCCATGCGTGCAATCTCTTCGAGTAGCGCGGCATGGTATACAGACTGAGCGGCATCTTTACCCCACGTGAAAGGCGCATGACCCGCAACAATCACCATAGGTGCAGCTTTCGGATCGCGGTCTTGATACGCATCAGTAATTTGAATACCGGTTTCTAATTCATAATCGCCATTCACTTGCTCATCGGTTAGCTCACGAGTACAGGTGATGTCACCGTGTACATAGTCAGCGTGAGTTGTGCCAAGGCAAGGAATGCTTTGTTTTGCTTGCGCCCATGCAGTTGCATAGGTCGAATGCGTGTGTGTTACACCGCCAATTGCATCGAAGTGGCGATATAAATGAACATGCGTTTTAGTGTCAGAAGACGGACGCATAGACCCTTCAACAATGTTGTTTTCAAGGTCGACGATCACCATGTCGTCGGCTTTCATTTGGTCGTACGATACACCACTTGGTTTAATCGCGATTACGCCTTTGTCGCGGTCGATTTGCGATACATTACCAAAGGTATAAATTACTAAGCCACGACGTTGCAGCTCCATGTTCGCTTCATAGACTTCACGTTTTAGTTCAGTAAAACTCATGCTTTGTCTCCGTTTACATAGCTTGCAAGTGCTTGGTAGTTAGCATAAAGCTCGTCATACACAGCAACGCGCTCAGGGTTTGGTAAGTACTGATGACATACTGACGACGCCATTACTTTTTGAGCATCTGCCACTGTTGCGTGCTCACCTGCAGCAACCGCAGCCATAATTGCCGCACCCAATGCACAGCTTTGCTCACTTTCTAAAACGTCGATTGGGCAATTCCAAACATCAGCACAAGTTTGCATTACGTAGTCTGATTTTTTAGAGATACCACCAATAACAACCACTGACTCGATTGGTACGCCTTCGCTACGGAAACGCTCAGTGATAGCACGTGCGCCAAACGCAGTTGCTTCAACAAGTGCTTTGAAGAACTTAGGTGCATCAGTGCCCATTTTTAAGCCTGTTAATGCCATGGCAACGCTTTGGTCAGCATCTGGCGTACGACGACCATTTACCCAATCAAGCGCCGTTACATCGTTACTTGTTACAGGCAATGCAGCTGCCGCTTTTGATAACTCAACTAAGATTGAGTCTTCTAGCTTGTTAACTAACGCTTGCTCAGCGTCAGATAGATTTGTAAGTTGGCGAGTTGGCCAAAGTACTAGGTTCTTGAACCATGCGTATAAATCACCAAACGCAGATTGACCTGCTTCTAAGCCAACCATTCCAGGGATCACTGAGCCGTCAACTTGACCACAAATACCTTTAACGCAAGTATCACCAAGCTGCTCTTGAGACGTTACTGTGATGTCACACGTTGAGGTACCCATTACTTTAGTTAGAACACCAGGGCGAACATTGGCTGCTACTGCCCCCATGTGACAGTCAAATGCACCGTAACCAACAACAATACCTTGTGGTAAACCAAGCTTCTCGGCCCACTCAGCAGTTAAGTTGCCAGCAACTTGGTCGCTTGGCTCTGTGGTTGCATTTAACGTATCAACAACACCATCTAATAGTGGATCGATATTGCTGAAGAAGCTGTTTGGTGGGAAACCGCCCCACTGCTCGTTCCACATTTGTTTGTGGCCCGTTGCACAACGCCCTAGCTTTAATACTTCAGGATGAGTTGTGCCGCACATTAGCGCGGTCATCCAATCGCAGTGTTCAACCCATGAATAAGTGGCTGCTTTTACACTGCTATCAACGCGGAAAATATGTAATGCTTTGGCCCAGTACCACTCAGAAGAGTAGATACCGCCCATATGTGAAAGGTAGTTCACATCGTTGTTAGTGGCAGCTGCAGTGATTTCATTTGCTTCTTTAATAGACGTATGGTCTTTCCACAAAATGAACATCGCATTTGGATTTTCTGCAAATTCTTCAGTTAATGCCAGTGGTGTACCTTGGCTATTAATTGCTACAGGCGTTGAGCCAGTTGTATCAAAGCTCATACCCACTACTTTGTCTGCAGTACCCGCTGGAACTTGTGACCATAGACCATTTACTACTTCTACAAGGCTATCAATATAGTCTTGTGGATGCTGACGAAACTGATCCTTACTTGGGTCACAATATAAGCCTTGTGCCCAGCGCGGGTAGTTTACTAAATGGCTGGCAAGTTCTTCACCAGTCGCAACATCAACGAGTAATGCTCTTACCGAGTCTGACCCGTAGTCTAATCCCAACGTATAACGAGACATAATTACCTTTCACTAATTGCTTACTAACATTGTTAGTCATTATCTTTATTTGTATGATAATATCAACAATACCAGATTGTAAAGGTATTATAAAAATATTATTAACAGGATTATTTGCTGCTGGCGGGCGATTTATTGCGCAATTCCTCTGGAAGATTAGATTGTTTTTTCAGCACAAATAATAGGTTAAAGCCACTACATTAACTTTTGTATGATAAGAATGGGATAACTATGTCTAGTCAATTAGAACAACTTAAAGCAGTGACAACCGTTGTTGCTGACACGGGTGATTTTGAAGCAATCAACGAATATAAACCGCAAGATGCAACAACAAACCCATCACTAATCTTAAACGCGATTCAAATTGAGAAATATCGCCCACTTGCTGCCGAAGCCGTATCATGGGCAAAAGCACAAAGCAGTGACGCAGCTGAAGTTGTAACAAAAGCAGCTGACAAGCTAGCGGTATTAATTGGCTCTAAATTAATGGAGCAAGTGCCGGGTTTAGTTTCAACAGAAGTGGATGCGCGTTTATCATTTGATACTCAAGCAACCATTGATAAAGCACTTGAGCTTGTTGCTCTATATAAAGAGCAAGGTATCGACACATCGCGCGTGTTAATCAAAATTGCTTCAACATGGGAAGGTATTCAAGCGGCTAAAGTACTTGAAGCGCAAGGTATCCGTTGTAACCTAACGCTGGTATTTGCATTTGCTCAAGCACGCGCTTGTGCCGAAGTAGGTGCTTACCTAATT
Source organism: Pseudoalteromonas sp. T1lg122 (assembly GCF_002964825.1). Classification (NCBI taxonomy): domain Bacteria; kingdom Pseudomonadati; phylum Pseudomonadota; class Gammaproteobacteria; order Alteromonadales; family Pseudoalteromonadaceae; genus Pseudoalteromonas; species Pseudoalteromonas sp. T1lg122. The sequence goes on along the minus strand of NZ_PQCG01000005.1, from coordinate 55,703 downwards.
TCACCATTCGTTGGTCGTATTCTTGACTGGTACAAAGCACAAGATGCAAGTGCTGATTTCGACGGTGCTAACGATCCGGGCGTTAAGTCAGTCACGCATATCTACAACTACTTCAAAAAGCACGGCTACGACACGATTGTAATGGGCGCAAGCTTCCGTAACATCGGTGAGATCCAAGAATTAGCAGGCTGTGACCGTTTAACTATCAGCCCTAAGTTACTTGCTGAACTAGCCGCAACTAATGCACCTTTAACTCAAAAACTATTACCAGCAACAGAAAAAGCTGAAGCGCCAGCAGCCATGACTGAGCAGGCTTTCCGCTGGGAAATGAATGAAGATGCTATGGCAACTGAAAAGCTAAGCCAAGGTATTCGTCAATTCGCAATTGACCAAGAGAAACTAGAGTCAATCTTAAACGAACTAGTTTAAACCGATTGTTTAAGCAGCAAAAAGCCCGCAAACCAAAGTTTGCGGGCTTTTTTATACCAATTTGCTTAATTAAGTAGTCTATTTTGAGGCAATAAAACCTCGTTGATAGCAAGGCAAAAATTTCGTTATTTAGTTATTCTAAATCAGAAATTTTTAACGCAGATAGCAACAGGTTTAATCCCTCAAAATGATTAAGTATTATTGCGAATTGGTATTCTTACCTACACATCATCACAAATGTAGGTTTATCGTGTTGCGATTACGATAATTTTCGCCAGTCACATTATTCAGCAAGTAATGCGTTTGCTTTTGCAACTAGGTTTGCCACTGTGAATCCAAAGTGCTCAAGCAGTACTGCGCCTGGTGCTGACTCACCAAATGTGTCCATGCCTAGCACATCACCATCTTGGCCAACATACTTGAACCAGAAGTCACGGTGCGCAGCTTCAACAGCAATCTTTGGTGTACCCGCTGGTAGCACGCTTTGACGGTATGCTTTGTCTTGGCTGTCAAACTGATTCGTTGATGGCATAGATACAACGCGAACTTGCTTGCCTTGTGCTGTTAATTCAGCAGCAGCATTCACCGCTAGTTCAACCTCAGAACCCGTTGCAATAAGAATAAGCTCTGCAGCTTGTTCGCTATCAACAAGTACATAACCCCCTTTAGCAATGTCAGCAACTTGCTGTGCATCACGTGCCATCGCTTTTGTACCCTGACGGCTGAAGATCAGTGAACTTGGACCGGTTTCTTTTAATAACGCTTGGCGCCAAGCTACCGCAGTTTCAGTTTCATCACACGGACGCCATGCAGTCATATTTGGTGTCATGCGAAGGTTAGCGATTTGCTCGATTGGTTGGTGAGTTGGGCCATCTTCACCTTGACCGATTGAATCATGGGTATACACAAAAATGCTCTGTGCTTTCATTAATGCTGCCATACGTACAGCATTACGTGCGTATTCCATAAACATTAAGAAGGTTGCGCCAAATGGAATGAAACCACCATGTAATGCAATACCATTCATGATTGCGCTCATACCAAACTCACGTACGCCATAGAACACGTAGTTACCATCAGCAGCATCTTGTAAACCTTTTGCTTCTGGCCATAAGGTTAAGTTAGAACCAGCAAGGTCGGCAGAGCCACCCATTAGTTCAGGAAGCTGGTTAGCAAAGAAGGTGATCGCATTTTGTGATGCTTTACGTGTTGCAATGTTTTGCATGTCGGCTTGGCATTTAGCAATGTACTCATCAGCTAATTCAGCGAAGTTAGCTGGCAATGCTTTTTCAAGAACACGACGTGTATATTCTTTTGCAAGTTCAGGATGTGCTTTGCTATAAGCTGCAAACTTTTGCTGCCATGCACCTTCAAGCTCTTGGCCTTTTGCTTGGGTATTCCACTCGTTATAAACCTCTTGTGGAACTTCAAATGCTGGGTGTGGCCAGTTTAGCTGCTCACGTACAGCGGCGATTTCGTCGTGACCCAGTGGTGCACCGTGACAGTCGTGGCTACCTGATTTATTTGGCGAGCCAAAACCAATCACTGTTTTACAACAGATTAATGTTGGTTGCGTGGTGTTGCTTTGTGCCGCTTCGATTGCACCCGCAATTGCATTCATATCGTGACCATCAACATCACGAATAACTTGCCAGCCGTAAGCTTCAAAACGTGCAGGCGTATCGTCGGTGAACCAACCTTCTACTTCACCATCGATAGAGATGCCATTGTCATCCCAAAATGCGATTAGCTTGCCTAGACCTAACGTACCTGCCAGCGAACATGCTTCGTGCGAGATACCTTCCATTAGACAGCCATCACCCATAAAGCAGTAAGTGAAGTGATCAACAATATCAAATTGTGGCTTATTGAATTGTGCCGCTAAGGTTTTTTCAGCGATTGCCATACCAACTGCGTTAGCAATACCAGAACCTAATGGGCCTGTCGTTGTTTCAACACCCGGAGTGTAACCATATTCTGGGTGACCCGGTGTTTTAGAGTGAAGCTGACGGAATTGCTTAATATCTTCAATGCTTACGTCGTAACCGCTAAGGTGTAACAATGCATATTGAAGCATTGAACCATGGCCATTTGATAACACAAAGCGGTCACGGTTAGACCAGTCTGGGTTTAATGGGTTATGGCGGTGAAAGTTTTGCCACAATACCGCTGCAATATCAGCCATACCCATCGGCGCACCAGGGTGGCCAGAGTTAGCTTGTTGAACGGCATCGACAGCAAGTATGCGAATAGCATTTGCAGATTGAGAACTAGGCAGAGTCATCTTATTAGCTTCCTGTTAATATTATAATATAAATAATATCGCAAAAACTCATCCAAATAGCAACTTAATAAAGCGCTATGCCAGTAATGACGTGTATTTAGGCCCATTTTGTACCGCTAAGCGCAGGTTTTAACACCATTTTATTGTTAATAACTTTTTCTAACTAAAGAGATAACAACACCGCTCAAAATAACCAAGCAAAAGTAGTGAAATATGCTTATTTATCAAGCAATTTCCTTAACTAATTTAGATTACAAAAACCAGACCTTGCTACAATTTGGTACATTATTTCATTGTTCAAGCCATTAATAACAACTTAATGTTAACGAGATTTTTCATTTAGGTTGTTTATTTGTGACTGTTCTAGGTAGTTGCTCGCTTGGGCTACGATCTTTATTTTTAATTAGTGCGCTTTGCCTTTCAGCAATGGCAAGCAGCACTGACTCTGCGTATTTAGCTGATGAAGGAGTAAGCCTTGGTTTAAGCCTAGGCTATGGTCAACTCGACAACCCAGTTTATAAAAAAGACGACATTCCTCTTTATGCCCTACCGCGTATAGAAGTATTTGCCGGTGACTTTTCATTTGCAAATACTCAGTTTGCTTGGACACCCGTGTGGGGCGATCACTATCAAGTGTCGTTATTCACCCAACTCAATGAAGATGGGCTGTATTTTGCCAAACACTCAGCAGCACTAACTGCAATTAGAACAACCAGTGGCCGCCCTTCAATGACACCGCCACCACCCGGTTCAAGCATTGAAGCACCAGTGGTGATAAAACGCCGCGGTGATATTACTAAAATATCAAAACGTAAACTGTCGGCCATGAGCGGTATTGAAGCGATTGTTGACTGGCAAAGCTGGCGTTTTAGCGCGTATTGGTCAATGGAGCTCACCAACTATCACAAAGGGTTACAAGGCGCATTGTCTGCACAGCGCTTGTTTTTGTTTGATCAGCATCTAGTTTTACTCGGCGCTGAAATACAGCATTTAAGTGCCGGTTTAGTGGATTACTACTATGGCAGTGCTGCAAAAGAGATACGAGCCGGGTTTAGCCCTTTTTTAGGCCACTCCAGTCAAAAATACAATCTAAAAGCCAGCTATCAATATCAATTTAATCAACAATGGCAATTCATAAGCGATGTAAAATACCAACGCTTATCTTCAGGTATCGCCGATAGCCCCCTTATTGATGACCGTAACTTATTGTCTTTTTATGCTGGCTTGGCGTGGAATTACTGATGATGTTGCGCTCTCGGCTTTTTTCACTCTTATTCATTTGCAGCCTTTCGTTTGTTGGCAGCACATTTGCACAAGCAGGCTACATTGAAGCAACACCAGAAAACTGTGTAACGGTAGAGCAAGACTGCGTGATGGATGTCTCCATTAATTGGTATACCGAAGTCAGCGAAACAGTGTGTATTCGCGTTACCGATCAAGAAATTAGGCTGTTCTGCCAAAAGCCAAATCAAGGGCAGAACTTTGCAATCACAGTGCAAAACAATCGCAACATTGTGTTAGAGCTACTCAGCGAGCAGCTAGAACCACTAGAAAGCACTGAAATTAGTTTATTCCACCAGCATGTTAAAAAACGCCGACGTGATATCGCATGGAGTATTTTTTGATGAGCCAGCATACTATTTTATATATTGAAGATGATTTAAAACTTGCCCAGCTAGTCTCTAATTATTTAAGCAATCATGGATATATCATTGAACACTTTGATAGTGGTTGCCATGCCTGTTACCAAGCAAGTAGTAAGAAATACGACTTAATTTTGCTCGATATCGGATTAGGCTCGGAAGATGGCTTTGAGATCTTTAAAGAACTAAAACAATACCAAGATACGCCAATTATTTTTATGACCGCAAGGCAGAGCCAAGTCGATCATATTACTGGCCTTGAGCTAGGCGCCGATGATTACCTAACCAAACCTGTTTCCCCGTCCATTTTATTAGCGCGAATAAATAACACGATTCGCCGCAGCCAAGCTATAAAACCAACAAGCACCACTCACAACGCCCATAATATTCGCTTTGGCTCGTTGAGTATTAATACTATTCAGCGCGAAGCTTACCTGCATAGCCAGCCACTTGAACTGACCAGTGCAGAGTTCGAAATTTTGATCCAGCTTGCTAAATCACCGGGCCAGTTGGTCAGTCGAGACCAATTATTTGATGGCACCATTGGTCGTAAATACGATGGTCAAAGCCGCACCATCGATGGCCGCATTAGTCGCTTACGCAAAAAGCTCGGTGACGAAGCGGTGCCGGCACAAAAAATCGTCACTGTTTGGGGTAAAGGATACATTTTTTCTCCACAAGCGTGGGGTTAATGCAGTTTGCTACGCCTGTTTTGTTATTTGTATTTAACCCTAGCCGTTTGTCTAGGAAGTGCCGCTTGGTTATTGGAAACTTATTTTCCAAACCCACCGAGTTACAGTACAGAGCAGCAGTTAGCAGAAAACATCTTGAGTCTTGCGCCCAATAACCCTGCTATTAAACACACACCTCTGGCGAACTTTTACCTTGGTGAACAATTACAGGCATCACTTTTAGCAGGTCAGGTAATTAGTGTTAACGATGCCAATAACAATGTTTACTTTCATAAACTTGCAGATGATAGACAGACCCTATTAAGCATAGGCCCATACAGCCAACCTGCTGATCAGGGTTATCAGTCTTTAGTGAGCCTACTGTTTTACTCTAGCCTTGCCTTAGCGGTGGTGATTTTTACGGGCCCACTACTGTTTGACTTAAATAAGCTACGTAAAGCCAGTAGTAAAATGTCTAATGCCGACTTTACAGCACAAGTGCACTTCACACGTTTTAGCTTGCTAAAAAGCATTGGCGATACCTTTGATAACATGGCATTAGCGCTTCATAACCGGAATCAAAGTCAACGCGAATTAATCAATGCTGTTTCCCATGACTTTTTAACGCCTATATCGCGGGCTAAATTCGCCCTCGAAGCAGTCGTTGATAACAACGCTTACCGACACAGTGTGTTGCAAGACATTATTGAACTTGAGCTTTTAGTCGAAGAGTTTTTAACTTATGCCGAGCTTGAACAATGCGAACCCACTTTGTTAGTGAAAGACTACTGCCCAAATGAACTATTACAGCCCTGCATTACTAAGTTTCAAAGCTATAGCCCTTTGGCTATTCGTCTTGACTGCGAATTAACAGCAATTTGCGTTGATAAACAAAGCTTTCAACGCTTATTGCAAAACTTACTCGGGAATGCGGTTCGCTTTGCTAAAACGCAAATCCATATCAAGGTTTCACAATACGAAAACGGCATTTTGTTAGTGATTGAAGATGATGGCCCGGGGATCCCTGAAAAAATGCGCGCCAGCCTCATGCAGCCATTTTCTAAAACCGCTTCGGTGCACCAAACAGGCTATCAAGGTGTTGGCCTTGGCTTATCAATCGTTAAGCAGCTATGCCTGTGGAACAACGCAAAATTTAGCTTAGATAACGCGCAAACCTTAAGCGGAGCAAGAGCAAGTATTCTGTTTCGATAAGCAGTTTTTCGGTAAAAATGTACCAAGCTGTAACAGTGTGTGCCAATTGTTTACATTTCATTGATGTTATAGTCACAACTCAACACTATCCCTACTGATTACAACCGTTCGCCGCTAGCGCGAGCTCATAATTATAATCCTTCGAGGGAAGTTAGATCACATGTTCAATATGAAAAAAGTATCAGTGATGGTCGCATCTGCACTTTACTTAGGTGTAGGTACGTCTGCTGCTGCGCTAAATGACCAAGCATGGCCAGAAAAGCCTGCAGGCTATGCGCCAAAGCAAACCGTTACCAATGAATTTGTGTGGGAAGACAAGGTTAACAACACAGTTAAAAAACAAAGCCGCGTTTTCACACCAGAGAAAGATATTAGTGGTATTCAAACTTATATCGTGCAACTGGACGATGCACCTATTTCGACTTACCAAGGTGGTGTTAAAGGGCTTGCGAGCACTAAAGATGTGGTAATGCAGACGCAACAAGCAACTAAGCGCTCAACGCTTAATATGGCGCAGCCTGCTATCGCAACTTACGCTAACCACCTAGCAAGTAAGCGCCAGTCAGTACTGAGTACTGCGATGAGCCAGCAAGGCTTGAGCCTCAATGTTGAGCGCACATTCAATGTGACATTAAACGGTTTCACCACCAAAATGACACAAGATGAAGCAAAGCGCCTTGCTAAAGTGGCAGGTGTTAAGAAGATCACTCGCTCAAAAATCTACAGCCTAAATACGTTTAATACTATTGAGCAAACAGGTGCTTCTGCACTTTGGAGCGCAAGTGCTAGCAACCCTAGCAGCAACAAAGGTGAAGGCACGGTTGTCGGTATCATTGATACGGGTATCAACACCGATCATCCATCATTCGCAGCTGTAGGCGGCGATGGTTACACTCACACCAATCCTCTAGGCGACAAGTACCTAGGTGACTGTGCAACTGCTGAATTTGCTGATCTGTGTAACGACAAGCTAATTGGTGTTTATTCTTACCCTGAGATCACCGCAGCTTATGTGGATTCTGTATTTGAAGAGACTCGCCCTGAAAATGGTGAAGACTACCATAGCCATGGCTCACACGTTGCCGGTACAGCAGCAGGTAATATCCTTTACGATATTCCTTACAAACTGACTGAGTATGAAAGTCAATCATCTGGTTTAGAAACCAATGTAACTTTCCCGCAAGTATCAGGTATGGCACCCCACGCCAATATCATTTCATACCAAGTATGTTGGCCGGGTGGTTCTGGTGACCCTTATGCGGGCTGTCCAACAAGCGCTATCTTAGCAGCCGTTGAACAAGCTGCGATTGATAATGTTGACGTACTGAATGCGTCGTTAGGTGGTCTTGAAGAAGATCCATGGAGCGACCCAATTGAGCAAGCATTCATGAATGCGGCCGAAAGCGGTGTATTTGTGGCGGTAGCGGCAGGTAACAGTGGCCCTGAATATTCAACGGCTGACCACTCATCACCTTGGGTAACCACCGTTGCAGCTCATACCCCTTCAACCAAAGTAAACTTTGGTAACAAACAACTTAAAAACCTAACTGGTGGCGATACTTCTGCACCGGGTCCATTCACAGGCGCAGGCGTTAACTTTAACGAGTTAACCGGTTTGATTTTCCCTGCAACTGATTTTGAAAATCCAAATGAAAGCTCAAGCTATGCACTTGCCAACTGTGACAAGCCATTCCCTGAAGGTACATTTGATTTAGTGGATGATCCTACAACCGCTATCGATGAAAGTGCGCAAGACGTGATTGTTGTATGTAAGCGCAGCTCTTACCCACTTTACTCAAAATCGTTAAACGTAAAAGCAGGTGGTGCAGAAGGTTTAATTATTTATAACCATGTATCATTTTACGATAACTACACAATTCCATCGGTTACATACCCAATTCCGACCATTCACATTAAAAACGTCGATGGTAAAAGCTTATTAGAATGGTTAAGCACTGGCGACAGCCACATGGGTACCATTGAAGCAACCGAAGGCACCGTAGATACCGTAGATAAAGACCGCATTGCTTACTTCTCTGGCCGTGGTCCATCATACTTTGGCTTTGACACCTTACTTGTAGACGTTGCTGCACCGGGTGTTGATATCTATGCGCCATCATCAGACGATCAACCGTTTACCAGCAACCCTGCGACGTCAGACTGGCAATCAATGTCTGGTACATCAATGGCAAGCCCACACGTTGCAGGCGCGGCAGCATTGTTAAAACAATCTCACCCTGATTGGACACCAATGCAAATTCAATCAGCATTGATGTTAACTGCAAACAATCAAGTTGCTTTAGCACAGTACCTAAACAACTACACCGATGATGGCTTTGATGCTGCCCTTGCTGAAATGGGTTCGGGTAAAATGCAAGTTGAGCGCGCTGATAAAGCAGGCCTACTACTTGATGAAAGCATTGCCAACATGGCAGCTGCAAATCCAAGCCTAGGTGGTCGCGAAAAAGCGCTAAACACAGCTTACATGGTTGATAATGACTGTGGCTTTAAGTGTACGTTTATCAGAACCTTTACGGCGACAGAAGACGCGAGCTGGACACTTCATACAGAAAACTGGATTGGTAATAGCAAAATTAGTGTTGAGCCAAGCAACTTTGATATCAAAGCAGGTGAAACACAAAGCATTGTTGTTACGGTTGAAGCAAGCCAACAAGCAACACCACAAGAAATTGTTGATTACACGGGTAACCAAGGTCAAATCGTGATGACCTCAAGCAACCCTGAATCACCTATTTTAGAAATGCCGGTATGGACTTTCACTGGTGATACTGGTTTACCTGAGTATATTCAAATTGATTCACACCGCCGTTCTGCAACGATGAAGGTTGGTCCATTCAATACTGATGAAATCAGCAACCTAACCACACAATCGTACGGCTTAGTAAAAGGCCAAGTTGAAACAGTACACCTATTCAACGACACCACACCTGGCGACCCATTCGATAGCGTAGAGGTTGAGGGTGAAGGCGACGCTGTAAACAACAACCACATTCAGTGGACGACTGTGCCAGAAGACGCAAAAATGCTAAGCGCAAGCGTCATGAACGACACATCACGTGTACTTGTTTTCATGGGTAAAGATAGTAACGGTGATGGCATCGCGTCTTATGAAGAAACGCTATGTATGTCAACTAGCTACACCCTAACTAACTTCTGTAACATTGTTGATCCTGAAGCCGGTGAGTACTTCACGTTATACATGAGCCTACAAACTTTATCATATGGCGAAGTTGATGAAGGTATCGAAGTATCGTTTGCTACAGCGGTGACCACTGAAGACAATGGCTCACTCACTGTAACAGGCCCAAGCAGCGTACCAGGTTATGACGAGCTTGAACTTGACCTTGCTTATAACCTACCTGATATGGAAGTGGGCGATATCTACTTCGGTGGCTTTGATATTGGTAGCAACCCTGAAGATGCTGGCAACCTAGGTTTCGTACCAGTGATCATCGAGCAAGTTGATAAAGACGTGACCTTTACTGCTAACAAAAACAAGGCATATGTAGGTGACTTAGTTGACTTCGAAATCAGTGTTATTGCGAATAACGAAGATGAAGCTCGTCAGTTTGCTCTAAACACTGAGTTCCCTGTGGGCGTAGACATTGTTCCTGACAGCATTGTCGCATCTAACTCAACGCCAGTAACACCTATGCTAGATAGCAATGCACTAGCACTGGTTGGCGTACAAGAAACGACTAAAAATGTTGAGCGTAATTATAACATTACCACCAACATCACTGACGAAATGTGTTCATTAACATCGGCGCATTCACCAGATCCTTACTACCTAGAACTGCGTGAGCTTGGCTGGCGTACACTAGAAGGTGTTGAAGGTCGTTACTACAACGAGTTCGAGTACACATTTAAAGAAATCATGAACACTAATCTTGATGTATCATTCCCATTCTTTAATAAGTACCACTTTGACTCAATTAAACTTAACCCAGCTGGCTTAGTCACATTTGGTTCGCAAGGCCGTACAACGCCATTCCACGTTGAACTGCCTGAGGGTTACACTCAGCCGCCACCGCCGCCTTACCTAATCGCACCTTTCTGGGTTGGTGACAACATGATCCCAGAGCGTGTTGACGGTGGTTACGGTAACTATGACGCCAACGCAGGTATCACACCAACTTACACAGTATCGCGTGAGTGGTTAGTACTTGAGTGGGATAATATCCAGCGTTCAAGAACTGAAGGCCAATCTGTTGACGTTGAAATGTTCATGCGCATGGGCATTGACTATGAGCCAGGTGAATACGAGCTACTATTTGCTTATGACAACCTAAGCTTAGTTGATGCACAAGGTTCTATCGGCTTGAAAGCTGCCGATGGTCGTGGCTTTATCAGTGGTGATATTCCTATCGATTTAAACATTGGTAACAAGTACGGTTTCAACAATATGGACGAAGTACTGCACGACAAACTAGTTGTCTGTCTTGACTACACGGGCCCTGAAATTTCTAAGTTTGACGTGAAATTCCAAGCATACATTGGTGAGCAAGCGGCGAATCAAACGCATCAACTATCTCTTACAAATGGTTTAGTTGGCGCAGATGATGAAACCATCACCCTTGATCTTGAAGTTATCGGTAACCTAGAAATGGCAGCCTTAACGGATATGTCAGTGGCAGAGAACGAATCGATTAGTTTTGACGTGCTTTATGCTGACGAAAACCAAGTGAGCAACCAAATCGACGTGTTAGGTGAAAACTTCACTTTTGAAGTCTCTGGTCACACATCAGGTAGCACAGTGACTATCACGCCAGCGGCGAACTTCCATGGTGACATTGATGTAACAGTAAAAGTTAGCGACAGTGTTAACCCAACTGATGCAGCAATGAGTTCATTTGTATTATCGGTGATGTCTGATGGTGAAGAGCTCGGCTGTACTGACAGCTCAGCATCTAACTATGATGAAAGCGCCAATACTGATGATGGTAGCTGTACTTTCCCTGAGGCAGTGATTCCAGAAGCTGAGATTGAAAAAGACAAGAAATCATCAAGCGGTTCATTCGGCTGGTTACTACTAGCTGTTGCACCACTGATGGCACTTCGTCGTAAAAAATCTCGAATTAACTAAGGACTAGTTAATTAGGATAGTAAGTAGGTAATGCCGATATGCTTAGCATATCGGCATTTTTCGTTATAAATACTTTAACCAAGGCTTGTTAGCCTTACGCTTGTATTCACTAAACGTCTTGGTTGGCCAATAAAGCCCTACTGCCAACAACAAAGTAATAAACCAAATACCGGATATATCACTGACTCCTAAATATTGCCCTTGATTTGCCCCCCAGATCAGCATGCCTATTTGATACATAAATAGCAGTACATAGAGGTGGAAAATATAAAAGAACATAGGCACAGAACCATACACTCTCAGCGCATTAGTAACGCGGTTGAGCGGTCTTTCAAATAACCATAAGCCAACAAACATGCCCGCTAACGTGATCAGCAAAAAGCTCAGTGACGGTGGGTACTTAGTCACGTTAAACACCGACATCATGGTTTCGGTTGTAGTGCTAAACGTTTGCCACGGCAAGGTTTCACCATAAATATTAAAACCACGCAGCAGCGCAAATAATCCCACACATAACAGGGCTAACAGCAGTAATGCTCGTTTACGCGAATCTGCCGATTGGGTGTGCGCATATAAAGGACCTGCACAGTAACCCAACAAAATTACGCCAATCCAAGGCAGCACTGGATAGCTAATTTTGACGTCGATTAAACCACCTTGTGATAGATAGCCTCGGTCATGCAAAATCGTCCACAGCGAGTAACCAAACTCATCGGGCGTAAAGCTGATTGGAGTCAGTAAGTTGTGACCAAATACAATAACTAAACCAAGCACCAGCAATAGGTTGCGTGGCAGCTTAATCAATGCTGCTAACACCAGCATACAAAGGCCAATCGCCCACATCACTTGTAGCCAAATGGTGTGGTAGTAACCCATCCACGAAAAACAAATCAGGGTCACTTCGAGGGCGATTAAAAAAAGTCCTCGCTTGATTAAAAAGCTTCGTGCTGAACGCGCCATGCCACTTGCTGGGTTACTATAAAGCCACGCCGATAAACCGGTTAAGAAGATAAAGGTTGGCGCACAAAAGTGCGCCGCAAAGCGGCTCCAAAAAAGCCCCGGCGAAGTGGTATCAACCACCATGGGATCGGCCACCTGCATGTGCAAGAAAAACCGCTCTCGCACATGATCAAGTAACATCAGCAGAATAACGACACCACGCATGATGTCGATACTGTGTATACGGCTTTTAACTTGTTCAGAAGTCATAACTTACGCCAAGTTTAAATTGTGTCGGCGCACCTGGGTAGGCCCACAATGCATTGTAAGAACTGGCGATATATTGCTCATCAAACACGTTATCAACATTCAGTGATACCGTTGTACGTTCAGTCGCTCGCCATTTAGCAAATAAACCAACAGTTTGGTAACTCGGTAATCGGAAGGTAAGATCAGCTGGGTCACCCAAACGGTCAGACACATATTGATAATGACCACCAATCTTTATGTCTTGTGCGAATACACTTAGATCATGGTTTAAGCCAATCGAAAGGTTATTCTTTGGTACGTTCACAAGTGGACTGCCCTTAGGAATTGGCACTAACCAATCAACATTTAGACTATCTGTCGCAGTCTCTGCATCCACATAGGCATAAGATAGGGTGTACTCGGTATTGTCACCCAGTGAACCTGTTAAATCTAACTCAAAACCTGTGCTATTTGCTTTACCTACAGGTGTTGAATAACCCACATTTACTGGATCTGCCACCAGCATGTTGCTCTTGCTTGCATCAAAGTAAGCAAGCGTACCGCTAATGTTGGCATAGCTAAATTTAACACCTACCTCAAACGAGTCGCTTTCTTCAAAACCGAATGGATTACCTTCGGCATCGGTGCCGCTCAGTGGTAAAAAGCCTTCTGAATAGCTTGAGTAAAGGTTAATGTCGTCATTAAGTGCGTAAACCACACCAAAACGTGGACTAATGCGGTTTTCTTTGCTGTTTGATGCCACACCAGACTTAGTTTCAAAGATGTCTTGCTCAATTTCATCAAAACGCAGACCTAACATCACTTTTAAGTTATCGGTTAGATCTAGTTGGTCTTGCAGGTAAATACCGTACGCATTTTGCTGTTCGTTATTTTCGTACTGCATGCTTACTTCAGGGCCTTCAGTGGTGCTGTACTCTGGCTCATAAATATCAATGGTGTAAGTGCCATTACCACCACGGTAGCGATAAAGCCCCGTGCGTAGCTCATAGTCGTAACCATCAACACCAATCATTACATGGTTGGTGATACCAGCAACATCAAAATGACCGCTTAATTCAAAGCGCAGCGATAAATCATCAGACTCATAATCACGGTATCTGTGTTGGCGAGTTAAAGTTCTGCCATCATCAAATAATGACTGACGCGATGGTGAAAGCTCAGCATCTGACGAATAACCCGTTAGCGTTGCAGTACGGTAACTAGCACCTAATAACAAGCTCCAAGCTTGGTTTAGATCGTTGCTGTAATTTAATTGATGGCCGCGTGAGTGCACTTTGGTTGGTGCATCATTTGGGTTACCTAAAAAGCGTGACTCAGGCACGGTATCAAAATCACCATTTAACACCACAATACCGCGGTCATACATTTGCTGTTGGTCAACATACTCAAACTCATAGGTCAGCGATGAGTTATCGTTGATTTGATAATAAAGCGAAGGCGTAATCACGAATTTGTCGTGGTGAACATAGTCTCTAAAGCTGTCACTATCTTGCCATGCGCCATTGATACGAAACGCTAAATCATCGCTTAGACCGTTAGTGTAATCACCTTGAATACGCTTGTGATCATCGCTACCGAACTCAGCTTGAAGTTGCCCTTGCTGATAAAACTGGGGCTTTTTAGTAATAATGTTTACGGTACCACCCGGCTCTGAACGGCCATAGAGTGCTGAGCCCGGTCCTTTTAATACTTCGATGTATTCAATGTTTGATACATCACGCGGGCCTGCAAAGCCGCGTCCACCACTAAAGCCGTTAACTAAATACCCAGACGGCATATTTTCGTTACCCGACAAACCACGAATTGAATAGCTATCCCACAGCGCGCCACCATTATTCTTGCGAGTAATGCTGGCAGAAAAATCCAGTGCATCACGAAACTTAGTGATACCGTTATCAGTCATCATGTCTTTACTTAATGTGGTGATCGATTGCGGTAAATCTTTTGTTGGAATATCACCACGAAACGCTTGCTTATGTTCAATGGTGATTGTTTCGATATCGCTGTTATCAGCTGCGTATGTATTCGCTGCAAACGCCGCAGCTAAGGCTAAACTTAGTGTTGAGTACTTCATAAGGTCTGATTGTAGTAATTAAGGGAAATGTTTTGTTATAAAATAACACAAATGAGCATATTGATATAGTATAACAAATCATTTGCACAGAATTTTTACCTATCTTTTTAATGTTTACATCATGCAAGTTCATCACTAGTATTAATAAATGACTAAAAAACAAACAAGTTAGGGAAAACTATGTATAAATCACTTTTCGCATTAACGCTCGTATGCACATCTATAAGTTCATTCGCTAACCCTGATTTATCAGGCCGAAACCCTTTTGTTGATATTCAAGCACAGGTACTCGACACCTCCACAGGTAAGCCAACATGGCAACGTCTTGATCATATTCCTTATGTACAATACCCAACGGGACTACTTAATCAGCAAGGTAGTGGCTGTGCGATTGTTAACTTTGCAGTTACTCCCGATGGTGTTGTGAAAAACCTTAATATCGAGAACTCAGCACCTAAGCGCTTTAGTAAAGATGTTAGAAAAGCAGCAAGGCAAATAGTGAGAGATTGGCAATGGCCTGAACGTACTGATGATCAAACACTTGAGCTAACCATGCGTTTTGATTACTGCCTCACCTTCGATTACGACAAAAAGAGTGAAGCTATAGCTATGTGTGTTGAGCATTCAGAACAAGCCTGCGAGTAAAGCATAAATTTGCCATACAGATACTTGAGCCAATGCGAGGTATTGCCTACAATGGCGCACAATTTATTCAATGCAGATCGCAATTATGACTGATACACAAAAACCAGAATTACCAAACCAACTTTCTATCAATCCACGTAGTAAATTTTATGTGGAAGAAGTTTTCGAGCATGAAATTGGTGTAAAACTTAACGGCAAAGAGCGTTTTGACGTTGAAGAATATAATATCAGCGAAGGCTGGATCAAAGTCGCTTCTCCAAAAGCCCTTGATCGCCGCGGCCAACCTTTACTATTAAAGGTAAAAGGCACTGTAGAAGTATTCTACAAATAATGATTTGTCGGCTAAAGCTTGCTTTAGCCGACACTCCCTCTAAATTCACGCCCCTATTTCATCGATTGATTTCTAGACACATTTTGTAACACTGCGTTCATCGCAACTGCATCGCTATTTAAAACTGAATTGTTATGATGTAACAGTTCCCAAAATAGGATGTAATCCCATGAAAAAACTAACAACGTTGGCACTGGCCATGGCTGCGACACTGGCACCTTGGGCATCAGCTTACGAAACTAAAGACACGCGCTTACTGCGCTTTCCAGATATTCATAACCAAAGCGTTACCTTTGTGTACGGTGGTGATATTTACATTGCTAATACGCAAACAGGCGAGAGCAAACGCTTAACCGACCATATTGGCTTTGAAACCTTCCCTAAGTTTTCACCTGACGGTAAACGCATTGCCTTTGCAGCAGAGTACAATGGCAGCCGCCAAATTTATGTAATTAACAGCGATGGTTCTGGCTTAAAACAACTGACTTACTACAACGATGTTGGCCCAATGCCACCACGCGGCGGTTTTGATTATCGTGTTCTCGATTGGACAGCGGATGGCAAAAATGTGGTATTTCGTGCTAACCGCACACCGTGGGGTAAACGTATGGGTCGTCCATACATGGTGCCTGCTGACGGTGGCCTTGAGCAGGCTCTGGCTATTCCAGAAACCGGCGGCGGCATGCTTTCGCCAGATGGTAGTAAATATGTTTACACGCCAATTGACCGTGAATTTCGTACTTGGAAGCGCACCCGTGGCGGTCGTGCGCAAGATGTCTGGGTTTACGATTTAAAAAGCAATACCTCAGAGCAGCTAACCAGTAACCGCGCTACCGATCAGCAACCAACCTGGGTTGGCGATAATATTTACTTTGTATCTGATCGTGATTACACCCTTAACCTGTATCAATACCAAAAAGGCGCTGAGCCGAAAAAACTAACCAACCATAAAGACTTTGACGTACTGTGGCCATCAGCTGGCCCAAATGCTGTTGTTTATGAAAATGGTGGTTACCTTTATCGCTTTGACCCAAAAACTCAAAAAAGTAGCAAGCTAAGTATTAACATTGCTGGTGTGCGTCAATACGCAATGCCGTACACAAAAAATGTGAGTGACTTTATCGACTCAATGTCGATTTCTCATGATGGTAAACGTGCACTCTTTACTGCCCGCGGTGAGCTATTTAGCGTACCGGTTAAACAAGGCCCAACACGTAACCTATCTTACACAGCAAAAGGCCGCGAGATTGACGCAAGTTGGTCGCCAAATGGTCGTTATATTGCTTATATGAGCGATGAAAGCGGCGAATACGAAATTTACTTAAAAGATCGCAGCGACAACAATGCCACTAAGCAGCTAACCAGCAACGGCACTATTTGGCGCTTTACACCAATTTGGTCACCTGATAGCTCAAAACTGTTATTTGCAGATAAAAACCACACACTCTGGTGGATAGACGCAAAATCGGGTAAACAACACAAAATTGATACCAGCATCTACGATGAAGAAGGTATTCGCCAGTATACTTGGTCACCAAATAGCGAAGACATTGTGTATGTAAAAAACAATGAAAACCGCTATGCATCACTGTGGCACTACAATATTGATAAAAAGAAAGTGACTCGCTTAACGGATGAAATGACCAATGAGCAAAACCCAACTTTCTCTCCAGATGGTCAATATCTGTACTTTAGTTCTGAGCGCGACTTTAACTTAGCCTTTAGTAGCTACGAGTTTGACTACATGTTTAATCGTGCAACGCGTATTTATGCCGCTGCCGTAAATGACAGCATCAAACCACTTATCGCACTACAAAGTGACGAAACAGCGATCGTCAGCGATAAACAAAAAGATGACGACAAGAAAGCGAAAAATACCCTGCAAAGCAGCGACTTTATGCAGCGCGTTACCGCTTTAAATGCGCCAGCTGGAGATTATCGCGGTTTAACGGCAGTAAAAGGTGGCGTGCTAACACTAGCTAATGGCGGCCTACAATTAATAGGCACAGCTCACGACAGCGAGCTTGAAACTGTGGCTAAAGGGGTAAGCAGCTACACTATTTCGAGCAACGGTGAGCACCTGTTAGTGCATGCGGGTAACGATTACAGCTTAATTGAGCCTAAAGCAAAACAAGACCTAGCAGCGAATAAGCTAGATCTTAGTAACATGACCTTAAAAATTGAGCCACAAATTGAATGGCAGCAAATGTATGTTGAAGGCTGGCGTACATTACGTGATTGGTTCTACGATGAAAACCATCACGGCCAAGATTGGGACGCAATTTTAGCCAAGTATCAACCTATGGCTGATGCTATCTCACACCGTAGTGACCTAGATTACATTCTCAGTGAAATCGCAGGTGAAATAAACTCAGGCCACATTTATGTGCAGTCGGGTGATATGCCAAAAGCAGAGCGTAAAAAGCATGGTTTATTGGGTGCAAAACTAGCCAGCGACCCATCTGGATACGTAAAAATTGAGCAAATCTTCCAAGGAGAAAACTGGCATGAAGACTTCCGCTCACCACTTGGCACAACAGGGGTAAAAGCACATAACGGCGACTACATCATTGCCGTAAATGGCCGCTCAGTAAAAGACGTCGCTAACTTCTACGAATTACTAGAGAACACTCAAGGTGAGCAAGTCGAGCTAGTTCTTAATAGTAAACCGCGCAGCAAAGGTGCATGGCAAGTTACCGTTAAGCCTGTCGCCAGCGAGCAAGGTTTGCGTTATTTAGACTGGGTTAACTCTCGTGCAGCCTACGTTGATAAGCTATCAAATGGTCGAATTGGTTATGTTCACTTACCAAATACAGCCTACGAAGGTAACCGCGCCATGTTCAAAAACTACATGCCGCAAACCACCAAAGACGCCATGATTATTGATGACCGATACAATGGCGGCGGCTTTATTCCTGAGCACATGATCACCTGGCTTGCCCGTAAACCGCTTAACTATTGGAAGCGCCGCGGTGTTGAGCCAACGAAAACACCACAATTTGCTCATGATGGTCCAAAAGCCATGCTGATCAATGGTTACTCAAGTTCTGGCGGTGATGCTATTCCTTACTACTTCCGCCAAGCGGGGTTAGGTAAGCTTATTGGTACCCGTACTTGGGGTGGATTAATTGGTATTTCAGGTAACCCAAGTCTTGTCGATGGCGGCCAAGTTATCGCGGCAACATTCCGCGTTTTAGATAACAATGGCAACTGGATCATCGAAAACGAAGGTGTCACCCCAGATATCAAGGTGGTTGATCGCCCAGAGCTAATCTACCAAGGTAAAGATCCATCGATTGAACGTGCCGTAGAAGAGCTTTTAAAAGAGCTAAAAGACAATCCGAAAAAGCCACTCACCGTGCCACCAGCACCGACTGACTTTTAATTCTTAACTGGTTGTTAAAAAGCAAAAAACCCCGCAGCAATGCGGGGTTTATTTTTAATTAAAAGAACTACCTTTTAACTTGTATATACAAATAATTTAAGCTAAGTCAGACCATGCTAAATTGAATTTACGTAAGTATTTTTGTAATCGAGTAGAGTCATTGGCTTGTGCTTTTTTGGTACGACTCACATCAAATAACTCACGCCCAGCTGAGGCCATGCTTGAATGCTGCTCACAGATACTAAGCACATAATTTAACTGAGCAATATCAAACTGATCTAAATTCGCTATTTGCTCTTCTGACAAATAGTGAACAAGGCGATTAGGCGCTTTCGGGTGCACATTAGATTGCCATGAGTCTTGTAACCGTGCGATTTCGTCACTGACATCCGTCACAGTGATACGCGAAGAGTTCGCCAAAGTACATAAACGAGTAATTGCAGAGCTTAAATCACGAAAGTTTCCACGCCACACTGCTTGCTTCGACATAGCAAACTGCTCAAACAGCTGCTTTGCTTCTTTATTGAATTGAATTCGCTGCCCAGTTTTTTGCTCAAATAAACCCATTTCATAGTCAATATTGGCAGGTATATCTTCTTTTCTGTCTTTTAATGCCGGTAACTGATAGCTCCACAAATTGATACGTGCTAATAAATCTTCACGAAACAGTCCTTTTTCAACTTCGGCTTTTAAATCTTTGTTAGTGCCAGCTATGAGTTGAAAATCACTCGCAACAGTTTGATCACTGCCAACTGGATGAAAGGTCTTATTTTCAATGGCGTGTAACAGCATTGCTTGCTCTTCTAAACCCAGCTCGCCAATTTCATCTAAAAACAGCACACCATTATTTGCAGTGAGCAAGTAACCGCTTCGCTCTCTTTGAGCACCAGTAAAGGCCCCTTTTGTGTGGCCAAACAAAGCAGCCATAGCATTTTCACCACGTAACGTGGCACAGTTAACCGACACAAGCTCACCTTTTAAAATGGCGCGCTTCTTTTTCAGTTTATAAATTCGCGTTGCCAACTGGCTTTTACCAGCTCCCGTAGGGCCCGTTAGAAGGATAGGATCATCTGAACGAATTGCCACAACTTCAATCTGCGCAATCAACTTATTGAATGCACTGTTTTTAGTTTGAATACCGCCTTTTAAAAATGCATTACCTTCTAAATGCTCTTTATCAAAACGAGTGGCAAGTTGATCATACTTAGATAAGTCCAAATCAATAATTTGAATCTTACCTGTCGCTTTATTTTGATTATGCTTATCGGGTGATGTTTGAATTAAACGCCCAGGAAAATGACCACTCTCGGTTAATAAGAAAATACATATCTGCACAACATGGGTGCCAGTCGTGATATGAAAAAAGTAATCGTGCTGATCAGTATCAAAACGCTGTTGATGACACCAATCATAGAGCTTGGCGTAAACCTCTTCAAAATCCCAAGGGTCTATAAAGTTAATATTTTCAAGGCATACCGTGGTTTCTGGGGAAATCGACTCAATATCTACTGCAACATTATTCGCTAAACGAGAGCTATGAGTATCATGCATCATATACAGCTTACTAACGATGAACTCTTCTTGACTACATAAGCTGACATTGGGTCGCCATCTTGCCCAACGGTCTACGCGCTTACCCACATAGTCTAATTGAGTTCCGAGAATACTCACCACAATCGTACTTTTCAAAATATATCCTTATAGATAGAAACTGTATCCATTTAAATACCAAATAACACTATCGTCAAGTACCTCATCACCCAACACAAACTACAAAAATAGAACAAAAAACATAAAAATCAGTGTGTTAAGAAATAAAAAACACTCTTTTTTAGTTGTGGCACAGCTCTTGGAATAGAGAAGTGTGATTAATTAGGAGTGATTCAAATATCACCCTGGTGCGTTACACACTGTGAACACGTATGCCTAATCACAAAACTATTAATGTAGCTCAGAGGTAGAGCAGCGAAATGATTTCGTCGGTCATGGGTTCGATTCCCATCTTAATACTATAAGTAGCTCAAACAGGTAGAGCACCAAAACCAATTTGGATGTTGCGGGTTCAAATCCCGCCTTAGTCAAAATCGTAACTTTAAATGTTAGTAAGTCGTTGTTTGCGCTGACTGATAAACGCTTAAGCATGAACGATAACAGCAAGCCGGATGCTCCCTGTTATTGCGACGCCCAAAGCCTTTTTCAGTTAACAAATACACACTTGCTAACTATCAATAAGGAAATAGAACATGTTAAGAAAAACACAATTAGTAGCAGAGAACCAAAGAGTGCTCGTTTTTAAAGACCAGCAACTAACAGACGTGTTAACGCCAGGAAAGCATCGTTATTGGGATTTTCAGAAGCAGCTTGAGTTTGTCACCTTTGATATTAACTCACTGTATTTCTCAGAGCGAAATACTGAACGTTTGTACCGCAATAATCCAATCTTGCAACAGCATATAAGTCATTGGAAACTTGAGAACAACGAACTAGGTATGTTGTATGTTGATGATTTACTACAAGGGATCGTCGCTCCTGGTGAGCACTTATATATTTGGCAAGATGCAGGGGCTATAAAACTTGAAAGAATTACTCTCAACAGCACTCAAGCGGTGCCTGAGCAATTATTAAATTTAGTTAATCGAGCTGGTGCAAATAGCGCAACTCGCTTAATTAGAAGCGAAAAAACAGTCGCAATCAAACCGATCGCCGAGTTTAAAGTCGCGAAAGAGCATGTAGGCTTACTTTACATTAACGGCCATTTTATTGGGAAGTTGCAGCCTGGTATTCATGCCTATTGGCAATTTAACCATGATATTGAAGTGAAATGTTATGACTGTAGAACACAAAGCGTAGAAGTATCTGGGCAAGAAATTCTCAGCAAAGACCGAGTTAGCCTGCGCATTAATTTAACTGCCAATATCAAGCTGATGGATGCTGAGCTTGCAGCAAAGAGCGTAGATAAATTGGATGAATTCATCTACAAAACTCTACAACTAGCACTCAGAGAAGCGGTTGGTACAAAAACGCTCGATGATATCTTATTAGATAAGTTGTATATCAATGAAACAGTGAAAGAGCTGGTGATTGAACAACTTAAGGAGATTGGTATTGCTCTATCTGGCGTTGGTGTAAAAGACATTATTTTACCGGGCGAGATGAAAGCCATTTTAAATCAAGTAGTCGAAGCGCAAAAAGCAGCTGAGGCAAATGTAATAAAGCGACGTGAAGAAACATCAGCAACACGCAGCTTACACAACACCGCGAAAGTAATTGAGAACAACCCGACGCTAATGCGCCTTAAAGAGTTAGAGGCATTAGAGAAAGTCGCAGAGAAAATAAATAACTTAACCGTTTATGGCGGCCTTGAAGGGCTAATGAACGGGGTCGTAAAAATAGCCTAACAGGCTAGGACGAGTAAGGAATCAAATTATGTGTAATAACTACAACACAATCGAACAACAAGGACAGGTACCTATAAAGGCATGGACAAAAGGCGTACCGTTTGAAGATGCAGCTATTGCTCAATTAAATAATATTGCGCAAATGTCGCTAGTTCATTCTCATATCGCGGTCATGCCAGATGTTCACATGGGCAAAGGCGCCACAATAGGTAGCGTCATTCCCTCTGTAGATGCAGTGATCCCCGCAGCGGTAGGTGTTGATATTGGTTGCGGCATGGTTGCAACTAAAACAACGTTAACGGCTTCGCAACTGCCCGATAATCTGGCGGCAATTCGTCATGCGTTTGAAGCTGCGGTACCACATGGTCGAACGGGCCGAGGTAGAGGGGCTCGCGACAGAGGTGCTTGGCATAATATTCCTGATGTTGTTGCTGGTGAGTGGCAAAAGCTTGAGAAGCGGTTTGAAAAAATCTGCGTTAAGCACCCTGCAATTAAAAACAGTAATCATGTAAATCACCTAGGCACGATGGGCACAGGCAATCATTTTTTAGAACTAGCCTAGATGAAAACAATGCAGTTTGGATCATGCTGCACTCAGGCAGCCGAGGAGTTGGTAACCGCATAGGCACTTACTTTATCGAGTTGGCTAAAAAAGAGATGGAGCGTCATCAAATCAACTTACCTGATATGGATCTTGCGTATCTGAAAGAAGGAAGCGAATACTTTGATGACTATGTTGAGGCTGTAGAATGGGCGCAAGATTTTGCAGCTAAAAACAGAGAGATCATGATGTTTAACGCTATCAAAGCGCTTAAAAAGCAAATACCTATCGCTTTTGAAACCGCGGAGCTTGCTGTTAACTGTCATCATAACTATATCTCGCGTGAGCATCACTTTGGCAAAGATTGTTTTGTAACACGCAAAGGAGCTGTACGTGCACAAAAAGGTGAAATGGGGATCATTCCCGGAAGTATGGGAGCGCGCTCTTTTATTGTTCGCGGCTTAGGAAACCCAGATAGCTTTAATAGCTGTAGTCATGGAGCCGGCCGAGTCATGTCTCGTACAAAAGCTAAAAAGGTCTTTAATATTCAAGATCAAATAGCGGCAACCCAAGGGGTAGAATGCCGCAAAGATGCCGCGGTGATTGATGAAATTCCGCATGCGTACAAGGATATTGAAAAGGTTATGGCTGCACAGCAAGACTTGGTTGAGGTTGTACATACGCTAAAGCAAATAGTCTGCGTAAAAGGATGATAATGAACTATTTAATAATTGATGGTGCACAAGGTGAAGGCGGAGGGCAAGTACTTCGCACCGCCCTCACCTTATCAATGTTAACCAAACAAGCTATTGAAGTTGTTAATATTCGGGCCAAGCGAAAAAAGCCTGGCCTGTTACGCCAGCACCTAACCTGTGTGTTAGCAGCACAACAAATCTGTGATGCCGAAACAGCTGGAGTTGAACTGGGCTCAAACCATATTCGCTTTGCGCCTAAACAAATAAAAGCGGGGGATTATCACTTTGCGATTGGCACAGCAGGCAGTACAACGCTTGTATGCCAAACTGTATTACTGGCATTAGCGACAGCAAAGCAGCCCTCTACCATAACCTTTGAGGGTGGCACACATAATGGCATGTCACCTTCACTGTGCTTTTTTGAGCACTGTTATTTGCCAGCTTTAGCAAAAATGGGGGTGTATTGTGAGCTTACAGTTACCAAGTATGGCTTTTACCCTGCCGGTGGTGGCAAATGGCAGTTAACCGTTTACCCGTGTGAAACATTAAAGCCCTTTGCGCATTTTGCACCGCCAACTAAAGATGCCAAAAAGTCGATTAAAGTACTTGTTAACAAGTTACCGGGGCATGTTGCGAAGCGTGAAATTAGCACTGTAAAACAAAACCTTGGTTGGACAAACGCTGAAACCACGATCACTCAAGTAGAAAGTATTGGAGCAGGAAACAGCTTGCAGCTACATATAACATCAGACACTCATAACAGTATTTTTGAAGTTATTGGTCAACATGGCGTTGCAGCACAAAAGGTGGCTCTGAAAGCCGTAGAACAAGTTACACAATTTACCCAATCAGCAGCGGCAGTAGAAGAACATCTGGCAGATCAGCTGCTTTTGCCATTAGCTTTGGCCGGTAAAGGCGAGTTCAAAACCAATGAACCAAGCTTGCACAGCTTAACCAATGCAGAGGTCATAAAAACGCTTTTGCATGTAGAGATAACGTTTACTCAGCTTGATGATAACCTTTGGCAGGTATCATTAACTGATACCTAATTAGGATGATCGGCAATGGAAAGCACATTAAAACATGTTTATTTAGTCGGCGGTGCAGTTCGCGACAAATTGCTAAACAGAGCGGCAGCTGATCAAGACTTTGTTGTTGTGGGTGAAACACCAGAAACCATGTTAGCCCTAGGCTTTGAAACTGTTGGTAGTGATTTTCCAGTATTTTTACATCCAACCACCAAGCAAGAATATGCCCTCGCTCGCACTGAACGAAAGCAAGGTCGTGGCTACAAAGGATTCACGGTGAATGCCAGTACCAGCGTAACTCTAGAAGACGACCTTGCGCGACGAGACTTAACTATCAATGCAATGGCGATGAGTGCCGATGGCGAGCTTATAGACCCATTTAACGGCCAACAAGATTTAAATAACAAGGTACTTAGACATACATCAGCAGCATTTGCTGAAGATCCGTTACGTGTACTGAGAGTGGCTCGATTTTTAGCTCGTTTTGGTGAAAGCTTTAGTATACATCCGGAAACCAAGGCATTAATGATGCAAATACACCAACAAGGTGAATTAGCCTATTTAACGCCAGAACGGGTTTGGAAAGAAACCGAAAAAGCACTTGCTGAACCTCACCCTGAGCTTTACTTCAAGACGCTGTATGGTTTAGGTGTGTTTCCAGAAATAGATGCAATGAGTGGTGTTCCCCAACCAAAAGAACACCACCCTGAGGGCGATGTTTACACCCATACACTGTTAGTTTTGCAAAGAGCGGCTCAGCTAAATTTTGATGTAGAAACTCGCTTTGCCGCATTAACGCATGATTTTGGCAAGGCGACGAGCTTTGAGCTAAACGGTAATTTACATGGCCATGAACAACGCGGCGTAGCAGCGATCAAGGCGTTTTGTCAGCGTTTAAAAGTGCCTAAACGGTTTTATGAGCTGGCAGCATTAACCAGTGACAATCATACGCGTTGTCACAAAATCGCACAGCTAACACCAAAAACATTACATAAATTACTTGTCGACAAGCTAAATGCGCAAAATAAGCCTGCGCGGTTTTTGCAGTTTTTGGATGTGTGTCAGTGTGATGCGCAAGGACGGGGACCAAGTTTTATACATCGGCCTTATGCGCAACGAACACTTGCACTGGATTTAGTAAAACAACTAAACAA
This sequence comes from Pseudoalteromonas sp. T1lg122, assembly GCF_002964825.1. NCBI lineage: Bacteria > Pseudomonadati > Pseudomonadota > Gammaproteobacteria > Alteromonadales > Pseudoalteromonadaceae > Pseudoalteromonas > Pseudoalteromonas sp. T1lg122. Next base: position 29,897 of record NZ_PQCG01000005.1, on the reverse strand, counting down.
GCTAGATAAAAAAGCACTTGTGCAACAAGCAATACGCCAAGGTAAAAGCGGCATAGCCATCGGAAAAGCAGTTCGCGAAGCAGAAATAAAGCAACTACGTGATTACTTCACGGAGCAAATTAGTAAGGAAACAAAATGAATAACACAACAGCACACTCAGCAATCGATGACAGTGTAAGAGCTGAAATAATGCGACGCATAAAAGCGGCAGAAGCAGAACATAACGTTAAAGTGTTATTTGCTATTGAGTCGGGTAGCCGAGCATGGGGATTTGCAAGTCCTAACAGTGATTATGATGTGCGCTTTATTTATGCGCATGCTAAAGATTGGTATGTAGCAATTGATGTTGAGGAGCAAAGAGATGTAATTGAATACCCAATCGTCGATGAAATCGATATAAATGGTTGGGATATTCGTAAAGCACTCAAACTATTCAGCAAATCAAATCCCGCGTTTATTGAGTGGTTACAATCACCCATAGTGTATGTTGATGATGGCTTTTTTGCTGCACATGCAAAGCGACTAATGCCACAGATAGTGTCATCTCATAAAGGCATTTATCATTACCTGCATATGGCAAAAGGTAACTTTAGAGAGTATCTAAAAAATGAGCGTGTTCCGCTGAAGAAATACTTTTACGTATTACGACCACTACTGGCGATTATGTGGCTCGAAAAATACGATGAACCTGCTCCGATTGAGTTTGATAAACTAAGGGAGCTTGTCAAAGAGAACCTTGCATTGGATGCTGCGATTTCAGATTTGCTCGCCCGAAAAAAGGTAAGCTTAGAAAAAGAATACGCGCCAGCTGTGCCTGTAATTAATGAGTTTATCGAAGCAGAGATAACACGGCATGAAAACTACACAGCTAACGTAAAGAAGAAAGTCGTCGATTTTGATGCTTTAAATCAGTTGTTTAAAACGACACTTATGCGATACGAGAGCGAATAGTTTTGTTATTTTAAATTAAAAAGGAATTATATGAAAAAGCTCATTACTTTGCGTTTACCCGCAATTTTAGCAAGCCTGATATTAATAGCGGGATTGATTTCATTAACATGGGAGAGTGGCACTTCCTATGATGATGGAGGGCTGGGTACGTTTTCATTTATTATCTTAATGCCAATAATGATATTAAGAAGCCTGATAAAACTCCCTGTATGGGTGCTCGTTCCTACGATTAGTGTTGGCCTATTCTATCTAGATTATTTTTTAAATAAGCGCATAAAAAACAAAGAATAGGCTCGCAATGCGAGCCTATTTTGTAACAATTAAAAACGACCAAATTGATAAAGTAGCTGCCCTGCTTCGCCAATCACTAATTGTCTATGTGTTTGGCTTTGCCAAGGCCATTCAAACTTTTTAAGCTGATTTTGCTGCACGTCATCACTAACGCTAAACGTTCTATTGTGGTTGTATTGTTTTAAGCTTTTAGCGCTTAATTGAAATACCACTAATGTGACTAATGCCCCGTAATTAATAGCTAACTCAATCAATGGTTCTCTAAAGTCTTTACGAGTGCTTGTGGCATCCCACACTAGGTTTCTTTTTTCAGCTAGTGCCTTTTTAAAGCGTTGCTTAGCAAATTGCAAAACTTGCCCGCGACTTTTTTGGCAGCTACGTTTACCGTTAATTTCAGCCCTAATGTCATCAAGTGAGATGACTTCAAAATCGACTAAGTTATTTGCGATCCAAGTTGATTTTCCACTGCCGCTGATACCACACATAATGTAGCAATGACTGTACTGCTGACAGGTTTTATAGTTTTTCGCAATGGCTTCTTCGACAAGCTTAATGTCGCCATCAGCTAACTGTTTTATGGCATAACCATCCAACAATGTTTGCTCTGACTTAGTAGGCTTAACCTGTATCCGCGCTAAATATGTAGTTGTGGGATTAGTTACCCCCCATAACTCATAATCTTGTGCAAACATGCGATACTGCTCTAACAAATCAAGCTGTACTGCCAAGTCATTGCAAACTCGACCGCGCATATCGGCTAATTCAAGCCAATAGAGAAGTTCTAAATCTGCATTTAGTGATAACTTGAAATAATCACTAAACTCTTGATTTTTAATCACAAGGCGTTTTGGCACTTGATGAAAACCCACCAAGCCCATAATTACCATGATCACACTGTGCTCAAGCGGAAGCTCTATCAACTTCGTTGCTAAATAACTTGCACCAATTTCTTCGTGTAACGGAGCTACAACCCTTAACTGACCTTGAATCTCCTTTTTTCGGGTGGTCAATGGCTTGGCTATATCATGCAGTAAGGCAGATAAAATCAATGCTTGTCGCTTTTTACCTGTGATATGAGAAGCCTCAGCAGCAAGCAACTCATAAAGTGCTTTAAGCACTAAATCAGTATGTATTGCGACATTACCTTCTGCATGCCAAATTGAATCCTGCTCTGTTTGTTCAAATTCATTTAATAACGGAAAAAAGCTCCCTAGATTCATTACACATTCGGCAAAACTAGGAGTATTTTGCAGCTCAAGGCTGGCTAACCAGTTTTCAACTTTTTCCATGCTTGCCCCCTGCCGATTTTTGTAAACCATTTGCAATAACGTCTGCGAACATCCAATGCTGCTCGGTGGTTACATGGTTATTTCTAACCCACTTAGCTACCGCACTTGCAAAATCTTTGTAATGAAAACCTTCAGCAAGTCGCACCACATAGCCTTCTTGGTTCACTGTATCTATCGAAATAGCTTTAATTGTTTGCTCACACCAAAGACCAACATACAGCTCCTTTGGTGTTGTTAGCCCCAAGCTTGCAAGAAACTGCTTAGTGTCTTGTCAACTTAAACACTGATTGAGCTCATTCCACACAGAAAAAGCCATAAAATAACTTGGCAAATTGTTGTATGAGATTGAATGCCTTGCATAAAGGTTCTCACCACAAATACGCCATCTGATTGGTATTTTATAACCTACTTGTACTTGCAGTGCTTTTACCCAAGCGCGCGATGGATGAAAGCGGCTATCAATCGATCTTGCATGAATGTAGTCATTGTATAAGGTGGTATTTTCACCATCCATTTTTTCCGTGACCACAACTTGTTTGCCGACAAAATGGCTTAAATCTCGTTGCTTTACGTCGTCATTCGTAGCCCCTAATGACCATGGAAGGTGTGGGGTACGAGGATATTTAATTCTCATCATATTTCTCCATATCTACTCTAATTAGTAGCTAGATTCATTAACTTTCAAAGAAATAGACACAGCAGTACGTACTCATAGTAGTGTCACTATAAGTGTTTGGATTGCTGTGCCTTGATGGAATTACATCGTTCTATCCTCGTTTTATTTATTATGCAGTGTGGTCGAAATAGTGATCGACTGACTGCTTTAAAGTTTCAATGAGTGCCTCATCCATATATTGGTACTCGTCGGGTATATCGAGTACCTGAATCGGCTTGTGCTGCAATAAACGGCTAAACTGCGCTTTAAGGCGTTGTTTATGCTTATGTTCCATCACAAAAATTATATCTGCCCAATTAATATCAGCAGTTGTTACCGTGTGCCTTGCTCGTGGGCTTGTGCCTGCAGAGCGGGCTTTAATGCCATTGTATTGGTTGAATACCTTTTCTGCCGTTGGGCTACGCCACTGGTTACGGCTACATAGATACCCAAGCCACCTCAAAATGCAGAATTCAGCGTTTCACAGGTGCTTAATATCAAGGCGTTACTTTGCAAGAATGGCAGTCCCTTTTAAGAAGTAACAACGATGAGAGTAAGTGCCTGTGAAGCGCCCAACGGGTTGGTTTAAAAGCGATTTATACTGCGTTATTGATCTTAACAATAGAACCACTATTACTTGCAATCAATGCCTTGCCTAAATCGCTTTTAATTCCAACTGAAACTCGCATCTTGAGGTGGTTTGGGTATCAACAGTTTTCCATGTCCTTTTCCTTTGTGAGTCTGGCTAAACTCAGGGCCCTTAAACGTACGAATCGGATTACCCCGTTGCAGCTCATTGTGTTGTTGCCACCGCGACTTTTGCTGCTGGCTTGCAGCCTGCTGAGTTTGCTCTGCCAGTTTTTGCATTAGCAAAACTCGGGCTAAACGCTTATTCGCATGCTGACTTCGTTCACTCTCTACGCGAACAGTAATTCCTGTCGCAACATGGGTAGCACGAACAGCCGAATCAGTGGTGTTTACATGTTGGCCTCCCGCGCCACTTGCGCGGCATTGCTGAAAGCGGATCTCGCTATCAAATTTTTGCTCTGCTATTTCAAATAGTTGACCGCCAAAGTACCAGTTTTTACGCTTATGCCTCGCTCTGAATGGGCTTTGACAAACCCACAACATCGAGCCATGCCATTGCTGCGCAAACTGTTTTAAAATTTGCGGCTCAGCACCGGTTAATTCAAGCAATACCGATTTGTAGCAGCCTGAAAGCTCAGCTTGCTCTACAGCAAGAGTATTCATCTTAATAGCTAACGCTTTAGCATCACATTCAAGGCGCTTAACAGCCATAGCCACCGCTTTACAGCACTCTAAAGGACCCGCCCCTGACGATAATTGCACTAAGATCATCCGCACGTTCCTTGTGTTTTAAAGGTAAGCACAGGCTTTAATTTGGCAATTACAGTAACCAGCCCAGCATCAACAAGGTCATCAATAACTGTTTGGCAGTCTTTGTAAGCTTGTGGTGCTTCATCATAAAGCAGCGTTTTATCATTACAGATCACCCTGCTACCAAACGCAGTGCGATATAAATCTTCCTTTTTAAACTTGTGACTCAAACGGCCTTGGCATTCTCCACGCTTCCATTTGCGACCAGCGCCATGTGCAAGGGAGCGTAAGTTTACGTTTTGCTCAGCCGTTGGCTTAACTAAGTAACTGTAATCACCGCGAGAGCCCGGGATCATCACAGCCCCTTGATCGCTGGGTGTGGCGCCTTTTCGATGTAACCAGCCTGCTTGTCCTGCAATCTGTGATTGACTTACAAGGTTATGATTCACATCTAAAACCTGTTCGCCACCAGCGCGAATAGCTTGTAAAAAACGCCGTGCGATCAGTTCTCGGTTTAACTGAGCCCAACGCAGTGCTTCGTCATGTTTGGCCATATAACCTGTAAAGGCACCACTTTCTACCTCAAGGCCATCATGGTTATGCTCTGCAATATGCTTAACTAAAATAGCTTGCCCTAACCCTCTAGAGCCAGAATGCACCAATAGCTGCAATTGTTTAGGTTGTAGGCCTAAAGCAAGCAAGGCTTGTTGATCAAACACCTCTTCAATCGCCTGAAATTCAGCGAAATGATTGCCACCACCTATGGTGCCAAGGGCGCTATCAAAACCAGTTTGTGTGATAGCTAGTTCATGTTTTCGCTCGCTAATTAATGTGTGCCAACTTTCATCTAGCGGCTGTTCAACATCGCTTAAGCGTTTTGCGAGCTTATCTACATTTAACTTGGCTAACTTAGTATTGGTTTGCCAAAGCGACATACCGCAGCCAATATCATTCCCCACTAAAGCGGGGTAAATTCTACCTTCTGTAAAAAAGGCAGCCCCAATGGGGTAACCTCGACCTGGGTGTAAATCGGGCATACCCGCTACAGCGTGCATACCAGGTAATTCAGAAGTTTTAATTAATTGTTGTATTGCTAGACCTTCAATCCACGACTCTTTAGACGCAATAAGGCTAACGTTATCAGTAAGTTTTTGGACGGACTTGCCCATAATACCAATTCCTTTCTCTGCAATAGAAAAATGCTAACGAAAAATGATTTGGCAGGTCTTTGATTAATTGATCAGGCTTAGCTTTGAAAAGCTAATAAAAAAATAGCTTCGAGCTAGGCAAGAAAACGACCTGCAAAGGAACAAGTTGTATAAGTCATATTGTTTACTCCTCTACAGTGTGTGAATGGTTAAAATCGCGGCGATTGTAAACACCTTAAAAAGTGAAAGCAACTAAAAAATAATCAATCGTTATTATTTACGCTCTTTTTAAATGTTCATCACAACGTGAAAAATGTGCAATTAAGCGCCTATGGGTTGTCATCTAGAGAAAATTTGAGCAATCTAAAAAAGCCTTAAAAATAATAACAAGAGTGACTGCAAAGTTACTCAAAAAGGATGCCGCCATGCTCAAACACCGTATAGCTCGCTCGCTCATCAGCCTACCTCTATTGATGGCTACCCATGTCACTAGTGCAGCTGAACTACCACAAGCGATTGATGCCGCCTTTCAATCGGCGGTGAGTGCGAAAACGGTGCCGGGCATTACTGTCGCAGTGGCCGATAAATCAGGAATAATTGCGGCAAAGGGTTATGGTTTTGCCGATATCGAAAATCAAGTTTTAATGAGTCCCGAGCATAAGGTTCGCATTGGCAGTGTCTCTAAACTTATTGCCACTGCCGCTATGATGCGCCTTTACGACAAGGGGTTGATTAACTTAGACAAACCTGTAACCGACTATGTAACTAACTGGCCAGAAAAACATGCAGCTTTAACACTGCGCCAACTCGCGTCACATACCGCAGGGATCCGCCATTACAAAAAAGGCGCCAATGAATTTTTACTCAACAAATGGTATGGCGATATTGATAGCGCTTTAGCCATGTTTAAAAATGATCCCCTACTGTTTGAGCCGGGCACCAAACAGCAGTATTCAACATTTGCTTGGACATTAGTTAGCGCTGCGATGGAAGGCGCTGATCCGAAACGCAACTTTCGACAAATTATCGAACAAGAAGTCTTCGCGCCACTCAAGTTAAACGACACATATTTTGATGAGCAGTTTACCCTGATCCCACATCGAGCAAGACCTTATAGCGTTGATCAGGGCCGTTTAATTAACTCACCGCAGACCGATCACAGCTATAAATGGGCAGGCGGTGGCTTTATTGCAACGCCAAGTGATATCGTCAAGTTTGCAGTAGCTCACACGCAGGGCAATTATCTAAAAGCAACCACCGTGGATGAAATGTTTACCCCAGCCACTCTCAATAATGGTGAACAGGTCGATTTTGGTATCGGTTGGATGACAGGTTTCAAAAACTATCAACAAAGAGAAAAATACCAACATAATACTGAACTACAAGCCTTGATGGCCGACCTGCCACACGCTGTAATGCATTCTGGCGGTAGTATGGGTGGCATTACCATGACCATTATGTGTGTTGATCATCAACGCGCGGTGACTGTGGTTAAAAACGTTAATGGTGATAACAGCGCAGATGTATTTGCGCTTGCCCTACAAACCCTAAGCTATTATCACCAAGACCATTGATTTGTTTAAGGCAGCTTAACTATAGCTGCCCTTGTAACCTCGTTTTTGTTTCTTTTAAGTAATCTGGGTAGGGATACGAGTCATCTGCAACAGCGATTGCAGCCTCGATTTGAATTAATGCTTGGCGAGTATTACCTTGCATTTCATAGCCATATGACAAAGCTGATAGTGCATACACTGATTTAGGGTAGTTTTTGATATTGTACTTAAACACCTCAATAGCCCGCTCAAATTGCTGGTTATCCGTTAAGCTGTAACCCAGCAACCTAACAGCGCGGTCTGGTGGCGCTATTTGCTCGCCCCATTGCTGAGATAAACGTTGATAATAGGCATCAATTGATGAAACATCATCGCCCAATGCACTCAAAGGCATATCTTTAGATAAAAATAAGCCATGGTACGCATTAAATGCCCCAGCGGCTGAGGTTAGGTTATGCGAAACGCCTGCAAAGGCATCGCTCTTAAAGCGCAGATTTTGCACCTTACTATTTTGCAATGTTTGCTGCATATCATCGTATCTTTCGCGCATAATGCCGGCTTCTTCGCCGATATTCATATATACATAGCTGTTAATACTTTTGGCTTTAGTAACAAAGGTATTTAGACTCTTAGCCGGGGCGCCATAGTTCCACCATACCGCAGGGCTATAAGCAATGTGCGCTTGAAATAACTCAGGCTCAGCCTGCATAGCGTAAAGAGCAAGTACACCCGCAGCTGAGGCTCCGGCAATAACTCTATAATCATGAGTACGATACTGTTTATTAACCAAAGGCATCAGTTCTTGCTCTACGAAAGCTAAAAACTTTGCTGCACCACCGCCTTCGCCAACAGGCCCTTGTGGTTCTTTGTTCACTGACGGATAAAAATCTCTAAGTCGATTAGTGCTTTCAATCGCAACTACAATCACCTCTGGCGCTTGATCATTTTCTTGTAAGCGCTCTAGCACAGCATTAATTAAGGGTAAATTACCGGCCCCATCTAAACGGTAAATAACGGGATACTTTTTGTTTGGATGTGTTTGATAGCTTTTAGGTAATTGCACAACGACAGTGCGTTGCTCACTAAGATTACTTGATTCGATAGTATGCGTATGTTGGCTGTAATGTGTAACGGCATCATCTGCAGCTGGTTCAGCCATTACAAGACTAGTACAGAGTAAAAAACCACTAATACAGAATAACTTAAATAGTCGCACGACTTATCCTTAAGAAAAATTGGTAATTTTTTAAGCTAACAGAATTGCAGGTACAAACAAAGAAAAAAAGAGCACCATTTTCTGAGACTTAACCTCCAACCAACAACCAACAACCAACAACCAACAACCAACAACCAAAGTAGTTTTTTATAGAATTTATTCTCAGTTTGCAAAACCGGAAGTAAACCAGCCATTTTTACGTTTCACTCACTCAGTACTTTTCTAAATAGTGAAATAAATCATGACAATAAAAAAAATACTCATCTGCTTTGTAGCGGCTTTGCTACTGCTAACTGCGATTGTGTTATTTCGCACTTGGCAATTCAAACCCGCAGCAATCACCCCAATCCCTAAAGCAAATATTGCTGTAAACAGTCAGCAGATTGCTGAACACTTATCTCAAGCGGTGCAATTTAAAACGATTTCAAAAGAGCATCGTTCTGATATTGATTACCAGCAGTTTAGCGCATTTATATCTTGGCTAGCGCAAACATACCCCGATGTTCACCAACAACTTGAGTTAAAAAAGTTTAATGATTACACCTTGCTCTTTCATTGGCGTGGTAGCGAGGCGCATAACAAAGCGATTTTATTATCTGCTCATTATGATGTCGTTCCGGTCATTGCCGGCACAGAGTCATTATGGAGCCACCCTCCCTTTGCTGGCACCATTGATAGTGAACATGTTTGGGGGCGCGGAACACTTGATGATAAAGGCTCAGCAATTACTCTCATGGAAGCGATCACTCATTTACTTGCACAAGACTACCGCCCCAAGCGAGATGTTTATATTGCGCTAACGCATGATGAAGAAATTGGTAGTAAATATGGTGCTGCAGCAATTGCTGATTACTTTGCTGATGCAGCTATTGCCCTTGAATGGTCACTCGATGAAGGCTCATTTGTACTTGATGGTATGATCCCTGGTGTAGAGCCAAAAGTGGCAAGTATTAACGTCACCGAAAAAGGCTATTTAACCCTTGAGCTAATCGCACATGCCAAGGGTGGTCACAGCTCAATGCCTCCCTCAGAAACGGCAGTGAGTATCTTAGCGCAAGCCATTGTAAACTTAAAAAATTCCCCAGTGCCCGGTGGTCTTGAAGGTATTTCGGCGCAAATTTACGATAAAATGGCTCGTCATATGCCTTTTTCAAGCCGTGTGTTATTTGCCAACCAATGGTTATTTGGCTCACTTATCGAAAATAAAATGAGTGAAATGAGCTCTGCTAATGCCATGCTCCGCACAACCACAGCACCGACTATGTTATCGGGCAGTGAGAAATCAAACGTATTACCCATCGAAGCTAAAGCAAAAGTTAACTTTCGAATTCACCCACGCGATTCCGTCGAGAGTATCATTGCCTACGTAAATGCAGTGATTGATGACCCTCGTATTGAGATTGGCATTGTTGAACAATTTGAACCATCACCCGTATCAAGCAGCGAAAGCCCTGCATTTAAACTACTTGCTAATGCTGCACAAAGCATTCATGGCGATCTGGTAGTTGTACCCGGGTTAACAGTAGGGGGGACAGACAGTCGTCGCTACCAACAAGTTGCTGACGATAGCTATCGCTTCTTACCCATGACGCTCACTTCACAAGAGCTAACCGGTTTCCATGGTACAAATGAAAAAATTAGCATCGAGAACTTAACTAAAGCGGTGCAATTTTATAGCTACTTAATCAAGCAAAGTGATCAAAACCTTTAATTAAGCGCTAAACCCACACTGTGGGTTTAGCTTTTTAAACTCACAGTAGCCGCACTTTGATTGCTGCGATATTGTTTAGGCGTACAACCTTGATAGTTTTTAAAGTGGCTGTAAAAGGTTGAAGCCGAGTTAAAACCAGCCTCAAAGCCAACTTCAGTCGCTGATAAATGGGCTTTATTAGGATCTTCTAAGATGCGAATAGCGGCTTCTATTCGCTGCTTATTAATAAAATCGTAAAACGATAACCCTGCATGACCGTTAATGGTTTCGGATACATGACTCACTGAGACATCTAAACGCTTAGCTAAATCACTCACCTTTAAACCCGCCTCTAAGTATGGCTGTTCAGTCACCATCAATTGCTGCAGTTGCTGCCAAAGTGAAGCAGCATCTACTTCAGTTAAGCTGCTTGTTTGGTACTTTTTATTGCTGCTCGATACGCTTTCTACTGGCTGGTTTCGAGGCTCTTCATTATCTTCAGCGTGGATTGTTACTTGTCTCACCCCGTAATGAGCAATTAGAACGGTTGTCACCAGCATCGCAAGTTCATGCATATGACCACTATTAAATTCATTTCCTAAGAACTGACCAGCTTCAAATAGAATAGCCAATAGAGTACCGATTATATAGCACCAGCAAATCATGGTGACCCAGCGTAAATTGATCTCTTCGATATTAGAAAAACGTCTTTTAATTTGCACTTGGTAAGATTTAAGAATCCCAATGATGATAAAGCCATAAGCTAAATTGCTGACCCAAGCAGCCACCTTATGAAGGTAACGATTTTGTCGATACACATCGCATAACTCATTACTAAAACAAGGTAAAGCCAAACTGTGATTAAGCTCAACGGGCATTTGCCAATGCCAAATGAGTGTAAAAATGAGTACCGGACTCAAATGCCATAAGTGTGTCGCTTGAAGAGTGAAATTAGGCCTTGTTTGAAACAACACATAAAAATACAGCAAAGGACCCGTCAGCATTTGAATACTGACGAGGTAATACACTTGCCCTCTGAGGGCTGGTATCTCAGCTTGCATGATGACAGCTAAAGCCAACATTGAAATCAATAAACTAACCAAGGCCATGGTATTTTTTGCCCCCGCAGAGCCGGGCCCTGCACGCCACAAAAAAAACGACAAACCAAAGCTAAAACACATACATGCGCCGATAAAAAGAGAGAACGGCTGAATTGTCAAAGGGCTAGATAAAAACGCATTTAATGCCATAGTGATACACTTTTATTATTCTTTTTATTTTAATCTCACAGCTGCCAAAGCAGCTAAATACGGGCTTTTTAATATTCCGAATTTGCAAATCAGTAAAAACTTTAAAACTAATTTCTCTTATTTTGCAAAGCCGGAAGCACTAACAAAACTTATCGCTTAAAAGATTAACTTACCAGAAAAAAATAATAATTAATTGCTTCAAAAGGAGAGCTTGGTGGGTCATTTTAAAAAGCACAAACTGGCAAAAACAATAACCAGTTTATTAACCTTGTTGCCTATCGTGAGCCTAGCAGCTGAAACTCAAGATACCGCACAACAAGAACAATTAGCACTCGAAAAAATCATTGTGACAGCGCAAAAGCGCGGTGAAAACTTGCAAGAAGTGCCGCTGGCAATATCAGTGCTTGGCAGCAAGCAAATGGACCGCGGAAATATTCAAAATATTCAAGATATTCAGCAGTCTGTTCCTAACTTGAGCATGGTCACCACTTCTCCATTTACAACCACTATCAACATGCGTGGTATTCCATCAAGCCCTAATGGCGTATTTAACTCGGGCACCAGCCCAGGCATGGGCATGTACGTCGATGGTGTGGTGTATTCGCGAGCAACAGGATTCAACCAAGAACTCAGTAATATTGAGCGAGTGGAAGTTTTGCGTGGCCCACAAGGCACTTTATTTGGTCAAAATACCAATTTAGGGGTTATTAATATCACAACCAAAAAGCCTTCAGATATGGTGGAAGGTAAAGTAAAAGTCGACTTAGGCAATTATGGTCTTCGTAAAACGAACCTGTATTTAACAGGCCCTCTGATCGAAAACGTACTCGCCGCGAGTATTTCTTTGTTTGATGTTTCTCGAGACGGTTATGTTGAAAATAGTGCCGATGGCAGCGAGTTTTCAACACAGGACCGTCATGGTGGTCGCGCGCAAGTTCGTTACACCCCAACAGATAAACTAACCCTTGATATCAGCGCTGAATATTTAAAAGACAAGAGTATTCCTCTTGCTAATAAACTCACTGACTATGAATTAGGTCTTGGCTATTTAGGTCTTTACCCAAGTGGCATGACACCAGAGGATTTTATTACCGATGATATTCATGAAGTGTTTGTAAACCCTGAGCGCTACTTTGTAAGCCGAGAAAACTGGGGCTTAGATACAACGCTCAGTTACCAATTTGATTCTGGGTTTGAGTTTAAATCCATCACGGCTAAAAAGGTGTACGACTCAACCATTGGTACAGACATGGACTCAACTCCCGTTGATATCGTATTCAGTACCGAAACCGAAAATAACGAACAATTCACGCAAGAGTTTCAGATATTATCCCCAACGGATCAGTCATTACGCTATGTAGCTGGTTTTTTCTATTTAGATAATGAAGCTGTAAATGACCAAAACTTTTTAAGTGGTACTGGGATTTATGGCATTCCAACAGGTTTACCAGAGCCGTACCCACAGAGCCTTAACTTACAACCGGGTAGCGGCCCTATCAATGGCGGCACATTACAAACCAAAAGCAGCGCCATTTTTGCAAATGTTAATTATGATTTCACTCAAGCAATTAACGGCTTTTTAGGTTTACGATACTCAGATGTAGAAAAACAAATGAGCTTTTATCAACGCGGCTGGGAAACATCTTTGCCGGGTGTGTACTTGCTCAATTACATTGATATTCCAGCCACAAATCAGACCCTTAAAGATGACTTTTTATCATGGACTGTCGGCTTAAATGGCACAATAAACGACAACAACCACGTTTACGGTAAAGTATCAAAAGGCTATAAAGAAGGGGGGTATAGCTTCCGTCCACAATCTCTACAATCAATTGGTGGCGACCCTTTAAACCCACAGATGAGTTTTGACCGTGAAGCCGTTGTCAGTTACGAATTAGGCCTTAAAAGTGATTTATTTGATCACCGCATGCGTCTAAATATGGCTGCTTTTTACTTAGACTACTCAGATATTCAAACCCGCGTTATTGACGATAATGGCACCAACAGAGTCGTTAATGGCCCATCGGCAACCAGTCAAGGTGTTGAAGCTGAATTGAGCTATCGAGTAACGAAGCAATTAGCTGTGAATGCGGCTATTGGCTATGCTGATGCAACCTTTGATGAATTTGAAAACTGCCATGCCATTGACGACTGTACAGGTAACCAACTTCCGGGAGCCGCAAAATGGACGAACAGCGTCAGCCTAAACTATGAAAACACGCTCACTGAAAATTGGGATCTGTTTGCTGGGGTTGATTATTCGTACCGCGGTAAAGTTCAAAGCGATGCGCGTAACTTATCAGCCACCGAACTTGGTACCAGTAACCTAGTGAATAGCCAGATAGGTATTGTTTCTACAGATGGCACATGGGAAGTCATGTTATGGACTAAAAACCTGCTCGATGAAGAAATTGAGGTTAGTAAAGCAGATAAAGCAACGTCTGAACTGAGTTTCAGTGATGTCATGTATGCTCCCCCAAGAACATACGGTGTTTCATTCACTTATAACTTTTTTTAAACACAAAAAAGCCGGCGAAATAGCCGGCTTTATTATCATTCAATGATTAATAAACTAAAGCGTATGACGCAATATTTGCCCGGCGCTTTTACCCGTCATGCCATCCGGTGATTTAATGACTTGGCCATTAATAATGACGAACTCAATTCCTTCTGCGTACTTATGTGGTGCGCTAAACGTTGATTTATCAGCAACCGTTGCAGGGTCGAGTATGACAATATCAGCAGCATAGCCTTTTGCTATCACTCCTCGGTCAGTGAGGCCCATTCTTGCTGCAGGTAAACTGGTCATTTTACGTATTGCATCAGGTAACGAAATTACCCCTTGTTCACGCACATAATGACCAAGTACTCTGGGGAAGGTGCCGTATCCACGTGGATGGGGGTTGCCCTTACCAAGTTCTGAACCACCCGCATCGGTGGCGATTGCAGTAATTGGGTAAGCCATGATGTACTTAACATCATCTTCATTAATAGCGTGGAAGATCCCCTGAGCACCGCCATTTGCTTGAATTTCCATGGCAAGTTCAGCGGCTTCATCAATACTTTGCGCTCGCCCTTCACGTTTTAAAACTTCAGCAAAGGTTAGCCCATCCCATGCAGGGTTTGCCGCATAATGCGCTATTTGCAGCCTTGCGGGGTCACCACCGCCTCTGTCTTCTCGGATATTTTTGATCAAGCCTTGTTTTATTTTTTGCCTTAACTCTGGATCGTGTAGACGCTTTTCGACTTCAGCTTGACCACCAGCCAATGACCATGCAGGAAATAAAATAGCAAATCGCGTAGAAGAAGCCGTGTAAGGATACTGATCGAGGGTGACATCTAAACCCGCTTTACGAGCATCACGGATCATCTGAATAGTGTGCTTACTCTCACCCCAATTTGGATGACCAATCAGCTTATGATGAGAAATATGCACAGGAATACCGGTCTCTTTTGCAACATCGAGCACTTCATTCATCGCCGTGACAATCTCTGCGCCTTCATCCCGCATATGAGAGGCAAAAAACCCATGCTGAGCATGAGCGGTTTCGGCAAGCACCTTTACCTCAGCAAAGTTTGAGTACACACCTGGAACATATTTAAGCCCAGTCGATAAACCGAACGCCCCCTGCTGCATCGCTTTATCGACCAGTGCTTGCATTGCTTTTAGCTCATCAGCAGTGGCAAGTCGTTGCTCTTCACCCATAACAGCCTTACGAACATCATTATGGCCAATTAATAAGGCTAAGTTAGGCCCTAGAGGTGAATGCTCGGTTTGTGCAAAAAATTGTTTAAAGTCGACAGGAGAAAAACCACAGTTACCGCCCAAAATAGTGGTAATCCCCTGTTGCACTAAATTATCGAGCCGAGGCAGCTCTGCAATTGAGCGCTCAGCATGGGAATGTAAATCGATAAAACCCGGTGCTACAACCTTGCCATTGGCATCTATAACTTGTTGAGCTTTGTCAGCCGCCATATCACCAATTTTAGTGATCTTGCCGCTTTCAATACCAACATCTGCGCGAACCGCTTTGCCACCACGACCATCGAGCAACATCGCGTTTTTGATGATGAGATCAAAAGATTGCCCATAAGTAATCCCCGAGCTGAGCACTAATACAGACAATCCTATAGAGGTTAAAACACTGCGCTTTTTCATTGTTATTATCCTTAGCCAGAGTGTTTAACCATCCTAATAAATTGCAATACAAATTGCATCAATGAACAGTAATTAAGCAAATTACAGGCACAAAAAAGCCGGCTAATTAGCCGGCTCTCGATGCTTTAACTTACTCAACCGTTACCGATTTTGCTAGGTTTCGAGGTTGGTCTACGTCGGTGCCTTTAATAACCGCAACATAGTATGAAAGCAGCTGTAGCGGAATTGTATATACAACCGGAGCAATCACGTCATCCACATGGTTTACGTTGATTACACGCATTGTTTCGTCAGATTCAAACGCTGAGTCTTTGTCTGCGAATACATAGATAATACCGCCACGGGCACGTACTTCTTCTACGTTTGATTTAAGCTTTTCAAGTAACTCGTTGTTTGGTGCTACAACAATGATTGGCATGTCTGCATCAATCAACGCAAGAGGACCATGCTTAAGCTCACCCGCTGCATATGCTTCGGCGTGAATGTATGAAATCTCTTTCAGCTTAAGCGCACCTTCCATCGCGATTGGGTATTGTGAACCACGACCTAAGAATAGTGAGTGGTGCTTATCAGCAAACTCTTCAGCTAAATCTTCAATGCCCTCTGCAAGCAGTAGTGCTTCTTCTAACTTGTTAGGAAGTGTTTTGATTGCATTCACAATCGCACTTTGATCTAGGCCTTTTTCTTGGGCAATAGATGCCGTAAGCATTAATAAGCCAACAAGCTGTGTGGTGAAGGCTTTAGTTGATGCAACACCAATTTCAGCACCCGCTTTAGTCATAAAGGCTAAATCAGATTCACGTACTAATGATGAACCCGGCACGTTACAAATGGTCATTGACGCCATGTAACCTTGCTGTTTTGCAAGACGCAGTGCAGCAAGCGTATCAGCTGTTTCACCAGACTGTGAAATGGTCACAAGTAAGCTATTTTCATGTACAAATGATTCGCGGTAACGGAACTCAGAAGCAATCTCAACGTTACAGCTCACACCAGCAAACTGTTCAAGCCAGTAACGAGCAACCATACCTGAGTGGTATGAAGTACCACAGGCAATAATTTGCACGTGTTTTACGTCTTTAAAGATTTGCTGAGCGCTTTCGCCAAAGGCATCGATCGCGACAGTGTCATTAACTAGGCGGCCATCAAGGGTGTTACGTACAGCAAGTGGCTGCTCGTAAATTTCTTTCAGCATGTAGTGACGATATTCGCCTTTACCTGATGCATCTTGCGTAATGTTTGATTCAATCACTTCGCGCTCAACTGCATCACCATTTGCATCAAAGATTTCTACACTGTCACGGGTAATACGAGCAACATCACCTTCTTCAAGGTAAATAAAGGTACGTGTAACAGGTAATAGAGCAAGTTGGTCAGAGGCAATAAAGTTTTCGCCAAGACCTAAACCTATCACCAGTGGGCTACCTGAGCGCGCTACGATGATTTCGTTGTCGTTCGCTTTATCAAATACAACCGTACCAAATGCACCTTCAAACTGCTTCACAGCAGCCTGTACTGCAGCTAAAAGCGTATCGTGTTGTTGGCGAAGTTGGTGAATAAGGTGCACCATAACTTCAGTGTCTGTTTCTGATAAAAACTCATAACCGTCGCCTTTAAGCGCATCGCGTAGGCTGGCATGGTTTTCGATAATACCGTTATGAACGAGGGCAATTTCGCTGTTCGAAATATGAGGGTGTGCATTCGCTTCGGTTACACTACCATGGGTAGCCCAACGAGTATGTGCAATACCAGTAGTGCCTTTAACAGCAGCTTCATTCAGTGCCGCTTCAAGGTTAGCAACCTTACCCACTGCTTTTACAGTGTTAAGCTCAGTACCTTTAAGTAAAGCCACACCTGCCGAATCATAACCACGGTATTCAAGGCGTTTTAGGCCTTCAACAAGAATTTTATTTACTGGGCGTTCTGCAACAGCCCCAACGATTCCACACATAATCTCTCCTTTTGCACATGCCAAAGTGTTTTACTTTGGGCGAGATGTGTTGTCATAAAATGATGCGTAATAAGGTGTTGTCGGTCTTATTACGGGTTATTCAATTTCTGCACAGATCAGCTGTACACCACATGCTGTTATCGCCTCGCGCTTATCTGCGCTTAGGTTGTTGTCTGTGATAACTGTGGTTACACGCTGCCAAGGCAGTTCTAAATTCGGTATTCTTCGGCCAATTTTTTCTGACTCAACCAGCACCACTACCTCTCGGGCAGCTTCAGCCATCACCTGGCTAAGCCCAACTAATTCATTGAAGGTTGTAGTACCTCTATCAATATCAATGCCATCGGCACCAATAAAAAGTTGGTCAAAGTCGTAAGAGCGTAGAACATTCTCAGCAACTTGGCCCTGAAACGATTCTGAGTGTGGATCCCAAGTTCCGCCGGTCATCAAAAGTGTTGGCTCATTTTCTAATGAAAGCAGTCGGTTAGCGACATTAATAGCATTTGTCATCACCACTAAACCGCGCTTACTTGCAAGCTCAGGGATCATCGCCGCTGTAGTTCGGCCGCTATCAATGATGATGCGGTTATGATCTTTAATAAGCTTTGCAGCTGCCTGTGCGATTGCCATTTTGCGAAGCGAGTCGCTTTTCTCGTTGCTATTTGCAACGATTTCTTGCGGCAATGCAATAGCGCCACCGTAACGGCGTAGTAACAAGCCACTTTTTTCAAGGGCTGTCAGATCTTTGCGTATCGTCACTTCAGAGGTTTGAAACTGCTCTGCTAACGCTTCAACAGCAACTTCACCGAGTTCATTCACTTGGCTTAAGATAGTATGGCGACGTTGTTGAGTGTTTCGTTTTGTCATAAAGTGAACCACATAAGTTTCGTTTCGAAAGTTTTGAGATTTTAAACGAAACAATATAAATGGCAAGTGAATGATCGTTAACCTACACAGGTTTAATTTTGATCTTCATCACCAACACGCTAAGCTATTGGCAAATATAACCATGAACATGCCCCATGAAAGAGTTTAATAGCCTCGACAAGTCCTTACTCGAACAACGAAAAAATGCCCATGAAGTTTGTCGTTTATTTGCCAAAAGCCCAAGTAAAGGCAATTTAAAACGACTAAAAGGCATGTTTGCTCACTGTGGCGAGCTGGTTGTTATAGAAGCGGGTTTTCATTGTGATTATGGCAGTGGTATTAAAATAGGTGATCGAACCTTCATAAATATCAACTGTACTATGCTCGATGCGCCGCTATCTGATGCGCAAATTACGATAGGTGATGACTGCTTAATAGGCCCTAATGTGCAAATACTCGCGGTATCGCATGCAGTAAACCCAACCGAGCGTTTAGCAAAAGCTAATTTTGCAGCGCCGATTAGCATCGGCAACAATGTATGGATTGGTGCAGG
Organism: Pseudoalteromonas sp. T1lg122; assembly: GCF_002964825.1. Lineage (NCBI taxonomy): Bacteria > Pseudomonadati > Pseudomonadota > Gammaproteobacteria > Alteromonadales > Pseudoalteromonadaceae > Pseudoalteromonas > Pseudoalteromonas sp. T1lg122. The sequence continues at coordinate 10,986 of NZ_PQCG01000005.1, read as the reverse complement.
CGCTATTATACTTGCGGGTATTAAAGTTGCTGATAATGCCGTGATTGGCGCAGGGGCAATAGTTACCAAAGATGTCGCGGCAAATACCCTAGTAGCAGGTAACCCTGCGGTGAAAGTCAAAGACCTTTAACTCTCATACCGACGCGCTAAAGCACGTCCTACGTAGGTTGTCATTTATGGCGACACATTTAAAACTAAAAAAGCCCAGCTGTATTGCTGGGCTTATAGTTGGGAGTTAGTTAACTGTTATTCATATCTTAAGATAAGTGATGGTCTGGTGCTTGCGGCCTTAAAGGCTAAGCTTGCAACGGTAACCCAAGTAATGGCGGCCACCGCGACGGCGGCAACTAAATACACCCATACAGCTTGTTCAATGCGGTCATTAAAGTTTGCTAACCAATCACCTACCAACAAGTAAGTCACTGGATACGCAATAGCAATACTGAGCGCCACCAGCACTAAGAACTCTTTAGCAATGATATTTACGATACTGATGCGAGATGCACCTAGCACTTTTCGAACAGCCACTTCTTTTTGACGACGCACTGTTGCAAACGAAGCCAAACCAAAGGTACCTAAACAAGTTAAGAACACAGCAAGACCGGTAAAGATTAAAACCACATTCGAAATTCGCTCATCACCTTTTAACAGAGTTTTGTAGTTGTCTGCGAGTAAGTTAATTTTTGGCTCATAGATATTGGCTGAGCTTGCTAATACTTCAGCGATCTGAGCTTTAATGTAAGGCAAGTTTTGCTGATCAATCGTTAAAATTAGTTCTGATACTGGTGATAAAAAGTTAAAGCCACATAAGAACATAATATTTGAGTTGGCATCTTTAGCATTACCTACTTTTACATCTTCAACCACACCCACAACACGCATATCTACGCCACGACCCGAGTCTTTAATTACCTTACCAATAATGTCACTCATGTTAGTGTAACCCGCTTGCCTTGCGACAGATTCAGTCACAATAGTACCCGTACTTGTTACTTCATTTGCACGGCTTGCCCAATCACCAGCAAATTCACGACTAAAGTCACGACCAGCAACCAGTTTTAATCCTAGTGTTTTTACAACATCGTAGCTTGCACCTACTACAGGCGTTAAGCTGCCAGACGCTTCACCATTTGGCCACGTTGGCATAAGTGTATTATTGATTGAAACGGTTAAACGGGTATCAATGACTGTTGTTTGCTGTACGCCTTGAATTGCACTAATACGGTTAACTAAGGCATTTTTTTCTTTTGTGAATACTTCGCCTACAGGTAGCTCTGAAATAACCAATCTTTGTGTTGTTTCATAGCCTAAAGGTAAGCTTTGTAAGTATGTTAATTGCTTTAACAAGGTAATAGAGGCAATGATTAAACCTATTGCTAGCGAAGCCTGTAAGGTTAGTAAGCTCTTACGAACCCATATTGCTGTATTACCACGCTGTAAGTCTCCACTTAAAACGCGTTTTGCACTGAATGACGAAATAAAGAATGCAGGATAAAGCCCAGCTAATATGCCCACAGCAATTGCGACCACAATAATGGCAATGCCAAATTCAGAGGCATAATTCACGCCCAATTCGCGGTCTACTAGTTGGTTAAAGCTTGGTAAAAATAGCTCCACTAAAGCACATGCAATCACCATTGAAAGCATTGATACCAATACAGATTCAGATAAAAACTGCGTTACTAACTGACCTTTACTTGCGCCAAGCGCTTTACGCACACCCACTTCTTTTGCACGTTTAGTCGATTGAGCGACGGTCATATTGATGAAGTTAAAACCTGCAATAAGAATTAGTAACACGCTTAAACCAACACAGATCATCACCACTTGTTTAGCACCACCTGCTTTCATCTCAAACGGTGATTTAGCCGTTAAGTGCAAATCAAGTAATGGATGCAGCTCTAAACTAACTTGCTCCAGCATCGAACCGCTAAAAAAGCGCTCTGTTAAGGTTTTAGCTAATGCATCTGTATCGGTGCCCTCTGCTAAACGCATATAAACATAACTACTGTTGATGTTTATATCGCTTGGATCATGCTTAACATAAACAAGGTTTTTAAAGGCAAAGTGAGTGTTGTCTGTTAAGTCTGCAAACACGGCACGCACTGTGTACTGTCCTTGTTCATGCGTAAGTGTTTCACCAATCACATCGGTGCGACCAAAAATGCGCAGTGCTTCTGATTCACTTAAAGCAAGACTATCTGGTGTACTCATTGCTGTTGTTAAGTCACCCGCCAGCGTTTTCAGATCAATGAAATTTTCAATATTTGCTGTAGCACCATATAAGGCATTTAACTTATAGCCTTGGTTGCGGTAACTCACATCCACCATGGCTTCACGGGTCAGCTCGACCATCGTTAATCCGAATACTTCTTCAACTTGGCTGTAATCTTCGGCCTGCTTTGACTGCACATAATTAAAAATAGGCACCACAGATAAACCGAGTTTTGAGAAGTCTTGGCCAACGCGATAAACACGCTCAGCATGAGGCTGTTGGCTATCGTACGAAAGCTCATTTTTTGCAAACAAAGCAACTAGAATTGCCGCAGCTAAGCCCACACTTAAACCCAGAACATTTAAAATAAAATGCTGCTTTTGGTTTTTAAACGCACGCAACGCGGTGATCAAATAACTTAAAATCATGTTATGCCACCTCTGCTGTTTGTTGAACACGGTTAGCTTTATCAACCATCACTTGGCCATCAAGTAAGCGCACTAAACGGTCAGCATAATTGCCTTCTTTTTCTGAGTGGGTAACCACAATTACCGTGGTACCTTCACGATTTAGCTCACGTAGCATCGCCATGACTTCATCACCATTTTTTGAATCAAGGTTACCCGTAGGCTCATCCGCTAAGATTAGTTTTGGATTAATCACCAGAGCTCTGGCTACTGCTACACGTTGCTGCTGACCACCCGATAGCTGCTGCGGTAAGTGATCTGCTCTATGGTCGATTGCAACACGTTTTAAAATTTCTTCTACTCGCTGTTTACGTTCACTTTTTGAGATATTTTGATACTGTAATGGCAGCTCAACGTTTTCAAATACTGTTAATTCATCAATTAAGTTAAAGCTTTGGAAAACAAAACCAATCGACGCTTTTCTAAGTGCCGCTAATTGCTTTTCACCAAACCCTGCGATGTCTGCACCTAAAAATTCAAAACTACCTACTGATGGCGAATCCAACATACCTAAAATAGAGAGTAATGTTGATTTACCACAGCCAGATGGCCCCATAATGGCAAGAAACTCGCCTTCGTTTACATGTAAGTTAATGTTATTAAGCGCTGTTGTTTCAACATCTTGAGTACGGAACACGCGTGATAAGTTAGTTAATTTAATCATTGTTATTATCCTTAAAATTGTAGTTGTTGTGCTTTATCAAAGTTGCTGTAGCTAGAGGTGATCACGCGATCTCCGGCGCTTAGGCCACTTAACACTTCATAATAGTTTTGATTCTTTTTGCCAAGACGAATGTCTTTTCGTACTGCACGATTGCCATCTTTTTCCATGACATAAACCCAGTTACCCCCTGAGCTGGTAAAAAATGCGCCGCGTTCAAGTAATAAAGCAGTGCCTTTGCTATCACCTAGCATCAGCTGTACATCAAGGCTTTGCCCACGTTTTATGTTGCTCGTGCCATTGGGTAAATCGACTTCAACCTGAAACTGTGATTGCTGAACACGGCTATCAATTTTGCTAACTGTTGCCGCAATTTCGCCTTGCTCGTGTTCAATAAGCACTTGCATACCTGTTTGAACTTGGCTCAGGTAAAACTCATCTAGTCGCACAACTAGCTTATATTCATTAGGAATATCAATCTGCCCTAGGCGAGCACCACGGCCTTTTGATTCACCAATTTCAACATCAAGTTCACTTAAATAACCATCGGCAGGTGCTGTTACGAGTAAGTTTTCAAGGTTCTTACGCGCAAACTGAAGGTTTTTCTCTAACATGTCGGCACTGTCTTTTAACTGGGCTACTTGAACTTCACGAATGCTGTTTTCTTGCTTTTGACGCTCAAGGGTTAGTTCTTTTCGAGCTTTGTAATACGCTAAGTCTTCTTGAATTTCAGATAATTGCTCTTGTGCTAACACACCCGTTTTCACTAGCGGCTGAGTTTGTTTTAAGCGACGCGATAAATGCGTAATTTTAAGATCGATTTCAAGCAAATCACGACGTAAGTTTAAACGGCTGGTTTCCATATTCATTTGCGTGTTACGTAAAAAGTTAAGCTGCTCAGTCACCTGTGCTTCACGACTCATTACATCAAGCTGCAAATTGGTATTGCTTAAACGCACAAGTGGTTGGCCTTTTTTAACAAACTCACCCTGCTCAACAAGTCGCTCTTCGACTTGGCCTCCGGCAATGGTGTCGAGGTAAATAGTAGTGCGAGGCATAACCTGACCACGAAGACTTAAAGCATCAACAAACTCACCTTGTTGTACTGTGCTAATCGTTAAGCTTGTCGCGGTTACTTGCTGACTACGACCTGTTTGCTCAGTTTGCGTGAAACCATAAGCTGCAGCCGCAACAGCTAAGCATGCCGCTGCAATGACTGATTTCTTAAAAAATGCTTTGTTATTTGAGCGTGTAATTTTCTTATCCATGTTGACGCCTTTAAGTTATCTAGGTGCTAATTACCTATAGATAAAACAACTCTTGTGCCAACTTTTATTTTTATTAAATTACAAGGACTTATACAAAAATCAATACGAGTGCATATAATCAAGTGTCCGCTTATAGAACACTTCAAAACCCATATATCGTCCATAAATGGACACTCTTACTATTTTCAATTAGTCTTAGTGTTCCCATAAAGGAATAATAATAAATAGCTATGAAACAAGCAGGATCAATTCTTATCGTCGATGATAACCCCGACGTACTCATCGCCGCACGATTACTTTTAAAGCAGCATTATCAGGTTGTAAAAACCACAGATAACCCCTTTGATATCGAAGGTATCATTAACGCACAGCATGAAGCGGATCAGGCTATAGATGTTGTGTTACTCGATATGAACTTCACGCAAGACTCAATTAGTGGCAAAGAAGGATTCTACTGGCTAAAAAAGATCATGAGCCAAGACGCTAACATTGCGGTACTGCTTATGACGGCCTACAGCGATATTCAGCTAGCTGTCGAAGCAATTAAGGCCGGTGCCTCTGATTTTATTGCCAAGCCTTGGCAAAATGAGCAATTACTCGGTGCTGTAGCGGCGGCATTTTCACACGCTAAAGACAAACAGCAAGTTGGTAAACTCACAAAACAAAAACAAGCCTTGCAGCAATCAATCGGCAACCAACCATTTGAATTTTTAGGCCAAAGTGATGCCATGCAGCAGGTTTTTTCGGTAATCGACAAAGCAGCCAACACCGATGCCAACATATTGATCAGTGGCGAAAGTGGCACAGGTAAAGAGCTCACTGCACATGCAATCCACAATGCAAGCCAGCGCCAAAACCAGCCTTTCATTAGTCTAGATATGGGCTCACTGGCCGAAAGCCTGTTTGAAAGCGAACTATTTGGCCATAAAAAAGGGGCGTTTACTGGCGCGAAAGAAGATCGCATTGGCCGATTTGAGCTGGCCCATGGTGGCAGTTTATTTTTAGACGAGCTAGGTAATTTACCGCTTAACCAACAAGTTAAGCTACTTGCGGCACTACAAAATAGGCAAATAACACCGGTTGGTGGTTCTAAAGTCATCGATATTGATATTCGCTTGATCTGTGCAACGAATGAAAACCTCGAACAAGCAGTTACTGAAGGCAAGTTTAGGCAAGACTTACTGTACCGTGTTAATACCGTAGAGATCCGTTTGCCAGCTCTGCGTGAGCGCAGTGAAGACATTCCATTACTGTGTAACTACTACTTGCAGCACTTTGCACATAAATACAAACGTGAGCTCTCGATTGCAGCATCTGATATGGCACGTTTAAGCCAGTATCATTGGCCAGGCAATGTCCGTGAACTTGCCCATGCAATTGAGCGAGCAGTCATCCTCTCAGAAGGCTCAGAGCTCGATATAAGCTCAGTGATAAGCTCACCAAGTGCTGCTACTAGCACAAATGAGCTCTCTTCAAGCGCCGCTGACTACGACACTTTTGATCTTGAAATCATCGAGCAGAGAACCGTTCGTGCAGCTTTAAAGCATTTTCAAGGGAACGTGAGTCATGCAGCAAAAGCGCTCGGCCTAACACGCGGAGCCATGTATCGTCGTTTAGAAAAATACGGACTTTAATCTATGCGAAATTTTATTATCTTAGCCAGCCTATTAGCTGCATTAATAGGTTTATCAATTACTTTGTTTTGGCAAATAGAACAAAGCGGGTTTTCTGCAATTTCGGCACTTTTAGTAATTTTAAATTTGGTATGTGCCGCGCAAATTTTTAATTTATTTAAACGCCAAACAAGGCGTGCAGATATAGTGTTTCGCGCTTTAGCGAATGGAGACAGCACATTAGGCTTTGGCGACCAACACCCTATGCAGCAGCAATTTGAGCAGGTTAAACAACAAATTCAGGCTGCGCGTTTTAATGCAGAGCAACAAGCCCAGTTCTTACAAGCGCTATTAATTCATATCGATTTAGCAGTATTAGTATGTGACGAACAAGGCACTATTATTGAAAGCAATCCGGCGGTCAGCCGTTTACTTGGACAAGCTGTAAAGCACATCGATGATTTAGGTGTAATAGCCAACCTAGTCCAAGACGCAAAGCAAAATAGCCGTAATACCGTGCCATGGCAAAATGGTGAGCAGCACGATACGTTATCTGTGCAGATCAGTATTGCCGAAATCCAAGGTAAAGTTCGTAAAGTGATCAGTTTGCAATCGATTCATGATCAGCTGCAATTAAAAGAGCAACAAGCTTATAAGCGCCTTACAAAAGTACTAACCCATGAAATCGCTAATTCGATTACGCCACTTTCTTCTTTAGCACAAACTTGTACGGCACTGCTGCCAACTGAGCTTAGTTTTGATGATCAGGAAGATAAACAAGACTTGCAACTCGCCCTAACAACACTCGCATCACGAACCGAGCATTTAGGGGAATTTATAGCGCAATTTAAAAAGGTTAGTAGCTTACCCGCCCCACACTTACAGCCACATATTCTGGCAGATCTTGCCAAGCAAGTTGTTGCTCTGCACTCACAACAAGCTAAGCAACTTAATATTACGTTGAATTTATCGGTGCAAAGCCAACAGTTAGTAATGATAGATAGAGGCCAAGTTGAACAAGTAATAATAAACCTGCTTACCAATGCCCTTGATGTCCTTAAGCAGTTAAATAGTCCAGAGTCAGCAAAGTGCATTGAAGTAAGCATTGCACAAAATGCTAATCAACAACTGTATTTAGAGGTCAGCGACAATGGTACAGGTATCAGCGATCATGTGATTGAGATGATTTTTGTGCCATTTTTTACCACCAAGCAACAAGGCTCAGGAATAGGCTTAAGTTTATCGCGCCAGATCATGCTCAATCATGGCGGCGATCTGGTATATATCAAACGCCAACAAGGAGCCTGCTTCCGCTGCGTGTTCGGCTAACTTACATAGTTAGAACACTTACTTACAATTTGCTAAGGCGCCGTTTGGTATCATGTACCCATTAAGTTTAATGGACTAACCAATATGCGAAACCTTGCCTTAGCACTCTTTTCATCACTTGCCTTCATTCCTGCTACAAGCTTTGCTGGTATTTATGACAGCCCTAATATGAACCTGTTTGTTAAATCAGAGCATAATAGTACTGATTCAATCACCTCAGCCGGCATCGAAGTTATGGCTAAAAATAACTACAGTAATTTCGGCGCAGCATTTACAACGGCACTAGGCTCAGCAGAAGTATTTACTAAAAAAGGTGATCGGGAGACATTTCTCACCTTAGATAGCGGCATCAAATTTGGTTATTTCAGCAACTTTTTTGTCTATGGCGAAGTGGGCTTAGATTTAATTGAGCTTGCTGTATACGACGACCGCGATGACCACGACTACAGAGACCGCTATGATGACGACCACAATAATATTGATGGCTATGTTGGTGTGGGTATGGGCGTGGACTCAAAGCCATTCAGAATAGAGATCTATGCCAGAGCCCGAGAAATAGACAGCCGCTATTGGGAAGCGCAAAACCATGGTTATGCTGGGTTACAAGTTAGTATTTCGTTTTAATTTCAATTGGGTGAGTAAGTTAGCGAGCTGTTAATCTAATGGTCATTTTTAGCTCACCCTATGTTAAGCTTAGGCGCTTTAGTTTACCCGCACCTAAGTTAACGGAGTATTTTAATACGTGTTTTTAAATCGATTTTTAGGCCTTGTTGTTGTTTCTTTTATTGTAACAGGCTGTCAGACTGCCCCTGAGTCACTTCCCGAAAAGAAGCCCATCATCAAAGCCAATCCAGGCACTGTGGTTGCAGAAGCTAAAACAGCACAAGTAGACGCGGTGACACCGCTCAAACCAAGTGAACTTGATGACGTATGGCAGCGTATTCGCATTCAACTACAGTTTAGCGATTCAAGTCACCCAGATGTGCAAAAGCGCATTGCTTGGTACCTTACTCATCCAAATTACATGGAAGAAATAAGCCGCCGTGCAGCGCCGTATTTGTATCATATCGTCACAGAAGTAGAAAACCGTGACTTACCAATAGAACTCGCTCTAATGCCGCTTATAGAGAGCGATTTTGATGCCAGTGCCTATTCGCACAAACATGCATCGGGTTTATGGCAACTCACCCCCTCAATCGCCAAATACTTTAAAGTAAAAATTACCCCTTGGTATGATGGTCGCCAAGATGTGATCGACAGCACCCGCGCAGCTTTGGATTTTATGGAATACCTTTATAAACGCTTTGATGGCGATTGGTATCATGCTATTGCTGCCTACAATATTGGTGAAGGGCGTGTATTACAGGCAATTGCTCGTAATAAAAAACAAGGTAAGTCGACGGACTTCTTTAGCTTAAAACTACCATCGCAAACCAAACAATACGTGCCTAAGTTACTGGCCGCAGCACAATTATTAAAGCACCAAAAAATGATATTCCCTGCCATTAAGAATGAGCAGGCTATTGCGACCTTACCAGTGAGAGGTGCAGTGATCTTGGCAGACAAAGCGAAATGGCAAGAGCTAGAAGAGCTGAACCATGGCGTTATCCGATATCCCGCGGTGATTGATGCGCCACATATTGTGGTCCCAAAAGATCAGCAGGCAAGTTATCAAACTCTATTAGCTAATCAAAAAAGCAATGATTATAGCCAGTGGCAACATTACACTGTTAAACGCGGTGATAGCTTAAGTGTGATTGCAAAGAACTATAAAGTAACAGTTAGCCAACTAAAAACCTTCAATAACCTAAAAACAAACACCATTCGTATTGGTCAAAAACTGATATTGCCGCAATTGGCTGATCAACAAATCGAGTATAAGGTTAAATCTGGCGATAGCCTTTGGAAGATAGCAAAGCAATACAAAGTCAGTATCACTAAGCTCAAACAATGGAATAACCTTTCAAGAGATAGCTTAAGAGTGGGTGAAAAGCTCACCGTATTTATCTCAAATAGTTAATACCAAATCAGGGAGTTTTGCTCCCTGTCTCTTTTATCTATCCAATTAAAGTTGTATCTTTATTAGTCTATAAAAACAACAATTAAAAATTATGGATAATCAGCAACAGGACGCAAGCTGTTCAACCGTTAAAACAGAGCAAAACTCTAACGTTGAAGAGCAAACAAAGACCACCCAGCAAAACACTCAGCCTGCTAGCAACCAGCGCAAGGCATGGTTTACCAACGAGCGGCTAAACCTATTTCTCGCACTCTGCGCCATTATAATTTCAGCAGCCTCCTTTTATGCCACTTACTTGCAAGCCAACGCCGCAGAACGACAAGTAAAAGCCGCAACCTGGCCATGGCTCGAAGTAATGACGGGGAATTTTAATGAAGAAAAAAATCAATCTGAAATCACCTTTGTACTCACTAATTCAGGCTCAGGACCTGCGATAGTAAAGTATGTGAAGTATCATTATAACGACCAATCATATTTAGATATCTATAAAGTAATTTCTGCATGCTGTTTTGATACACAAGCATATGAAACACAGCTACAAACTCTGCAAGATGATTCTCCCGACATAAATATTTTCGAAGCATTTGGCTGGATTATGACGAGTGCCAGTGATAACCGGTTACTGGCATCTGGCAGCAAACTTAAACTTTTTGGTTTCAAGCGAACGGGATTTAATGAAACTCAATGGGACAAAGTAAACAAGCAACGTAATAGCATCAAAACCGAGATCTGCTATTGCTCTTTACTAGAACAATGCTATTTAAGCGATGGCCGCGGTGATGTGAAAGAAATACAGCAGTGTGAGTGACACAGAGCTATCAGCCGTCAGCGATCAGCCGCGCGGTGTGGGTGTTTGGTGCTGCGTCTTCCTCTGCCGGAGGCTCTAGGTTCTAGGTTCTAGGTTCTAGGTTCTAGGTTCTAGGTTCTAGGTTCTAGGTTCTAGGCAAAGTGTACTTGTAGAAATGGCTTTAGCCATGAATGTGTTTGTTATGGTCTGAATTCGGCACTGAAGTGCCTCCTACGGGGTTTTGTTGCTGAAGGTGACTCTGTTACCTAACAACCCGGTAGATCAACTGACATCTATTATCTGACGCCTGACATTCTCATCACGTAGGAATGGCTTTAGCCATGAATGTGTTTGTTATGGTCTGATTCGGCACTGAAGTGCCTCCTACGGGGTTTGTTGCTGAGGGTGACTCTGTACTAAACAACCCCACAGTTCAACTTTACCCTTGCTAACTAGCAACTCGCTAACTCTGACATCTAATATCTGACCTCTGATATCTCTGTATTTCAGCTGACGTCTGACGGCTGAAAGCTGACAGCTAAAACGCAAAAAAGCCCGACTCTTTCGAATCGGGCTTTCTTTAATTTGGAGCCTGGCGATGTCCTACTTTCACATGGCAAATGCCA
>NZ_PQCG01000027.1:0-381 GCF_002964825.1 Pseudoalteromonas sp. T1lg122 | reverse complement strand
ATTGTTTGGGTCTGTAGCTCAGTTGGTTAGAGCGCACCCCTGATAAGGGTGAGGTCGGTAGTTCAAATCTACTCAGACCCACCACTTCTTCTGAAGTGGCAAATTAAGCAATAAGTACCAGCATATGTGGGGCTATAGCTCAGCTGGGAGAGCGCCTGCCTTGCACGCAGGAGGTCAGCAGTTCGATCCTGCTTAGCTCCACCACTTTTACTCCTTAAAAATAAACATTCTTAATCAGGTAATAAACTGCTTGAGAATAGAGTGTGTTTAATTTTGAGAAGTTTATTCTCTTGCTCTTTAAAAATTTGGAAAGCTGATATTAAAATTCTTATAGATAACATTGTTATTTATAAAGAGTTTTCAAAAGTAAAAATATGCCAG
>NZ_PQCG01000026.1:0-260 GCF_002964825.1 Pseudoalteromonas sp. T1lg122 | reverse complement strand
GAGCAAGAATATAATCAAGCCATGGAAAAAGCCTTGCTGGCCCATAAAGAATATTACAGTGACGAAGAGCGTATAGGTAGTAGACGAGGAGGTTTAGCTATCCCCCTTATTGCCCTAGCCATCATCGCTAAAGACGTAAAAGCCTATAAGCTCACAGTTGAAAATGGCTACATTCCAGCATGGTTAATTGATGTAACACCACCAACAGAGCCAAATTAATAAACGACAGTAACCGCTCTTTAACAACATGGATGTTGGCA
>NZ_PQCG01000025.1:0-27050 GCF_002964825.1 Pseudoalteromonas sp. T1lg122 | reverse complement strand
GGCCTGCCGCCAGCGTTCAATCTGAGCCATGATCAAACTCTTCAATTAAAAGTTTTTTGAAACCGAAGTTTCGTGCTCAATGAATTCTGATTTTGATATCTTTCGATATCGAATTGACTATGAAGTCACTCAGTTACATTTGAGACTCTAAATTTGTTTGCGTCACTTAGTAAACTAAGCTTCGCTGTTAGAACTCAATCTGTACGAGTGCCCACACAGATGATTGCTTTATATTGTTAAAGAACGTTGCGACGTTGTCGCTAGGGATGCGTATAATACATCCTTAAATTTTCGAGTCAACACTTAATTTCAAACTTTCTTTCGATTATTTGAAACCGAAGCTTCACTTAACTCTCTGCTACGTTGTTCAGCGCCTTTCGTTGCTGCCCGCCGTGTCAGTGGGGTCGCATTATAGGGAGATCCAAAAACAGATCAACACTTTTTTTCGATCTTTTTACTGTTCGCTCAAAAAGCGAACTAAAATTACCGAAAACAGCAAAAACGGTCGCTATTATGGCTGTTTTTTAAGCCAATATTCATAATTTCATGCAAATTTCATTGCTATGTTCATTTAACTCGTTAAGATAGCAAGTTCACAATGTTAAATTAATGTTTATTTCTTGTTTATTGGTAGATCAAAATGAAATTACCCGATCAAAAATCTTTTCTTTTCTCAGTTATTCTTGCTGTTTTAGGTTTTGTGGTTGTTAAGTTTGCATTTGCAAGCTTGGCTTTGGACCCAGCATTACTATTTGGTGCAGGCTTATTAATTGGTGCTTTAGTTATTGCAGCACTTTCATCAACGTCAAGTGAGGAGGCCGAAGTAAAAACAAAAACACTTTATGTTGGCAACCTACCTTATCGTGCTAATGAAGGTGTTGTTCGTGCTTTATTTGAAGAGCAAGGCAAAGTTTTCAACGTACGTTTATTAAAAGATAAAAATACAGGTAAACGTCGTGGCTTTGGTTTTGTTGAAATGGCAGAAGCGGATGCAGATAACGCAATCAATCAATTAAATGATAGCGAGTTCCAACAACGTACTTTAAAAGTGCGTGAAGCAAAACAAAAACAAGAGAACGAGGCTAATGGTTTCCGTGAGGAATCTGATCAGTCAGCGTAATCAGCTCAACGCGTAATTGCGAATGACCTATAGGAGCCGTTGCATAGTAATGCAGCGGCTTTTTTTTATCGGTTGTAAAAGTAAAGCCTCGTAAAGTAATCAAACTTTCAACGCGCTTAGCAATAGCTTTACCTGAATCAATGAGTAATACCTGTTGTTTGAAGTAATCACTAATCGCGCTGGCGAGTAATGGGAAATGCGTACAACCAAGAACTAATACATCTATATCTTCTGCTATCGCTAAATCACTCAATACTTTCTCAAGCTTTGCTTTATTGATTTTCTGCGTATGAAATAGTGTTTCAGCAATTTCCACCAGCGCCGTTGATCCATATAAGCTAACTTGTGTGCCTTGGCTATGAGTACTAATTAAGTTTGCAGTGTAGCGACTCTTAATCGTCGATGGTGTTGCCAATAAGCCAATATGTTTACTCTTACTAATAGCGCACGCAGGCTTTATCGCAGGTACAACACCAACAACTTCGATATTTGTATAAGGGCGAATAGTTTCTAATGCAGAGGTAGAAGCGGTATTACAGGCAATAACTAGGATATCTACGTGTAAGTTTGCTGTTTCTATAAACTTTAGTAGTGCAAAAAGACGAGCGATGATCGTTTGCTGGCTTTGTGCGCCATAAGGCAATAAAGCATTATCCATAAAATAGCTATAATCAGCATCAGGGATCACAGCTTGGATCTGTTCTAGTACGGTTGTTCCACCTATACCTGAATCAAACACCATTATATGAACTGACAAACTGCTTACCTCGGATCATCAAAGGTCAGCAGTTTGCCATGTGGCTTAATAAAAAGAAAGAAGGACTACGCTTCTTCTTCTGTTGCCGAACGTAGCTTATTCATTTGCTCAAACATGGCTTTGGTATAATCTACCAACTTACTGACTTCTTCTTTATCTTGGTTTAACCATTGTAAGATGCCAGCTAGTTCATTTTGCAAACCAATATCGCCCGCTTTATTAAACGCCTGCTTCAAGTCGTCATTAAATGGCGCAATTTTCTCAGCAACTTCTTTTTCAGGGGCTGGTTTATATTCTTCATAGCCTTTAATAGCTGCCACTGTTTTGGTTTGTTTCAGATCCATCGTAAAGCCAACAAGTTGCTCGTTGCCTAAGTTCAACTCTTTAGCTTGTTCAAAGGCATCTTCTAATGAACCAGAGAAGAATGTCTCACTGACACTTTGTAAGTCTTCCATCAGTTCATTGATAGCTTGCTGCTCTTGCTCATTTAGATCGCCATTGACTGTCATCGAGAATGATAAGTCACGAGATTGAGACGATTCACTGACAAAGGCCTCGTTATCACCATTTTTGCTATAGCTGCTTGCTGACTTACTTTGATATGCATCTGCAAAACTAATACTCACTTCATCACCTTCAGCGGTGGTGAAGGTGTATTCAGCGTTATTACTTAAACTAATATACTGAGCTTGGCTTACTGAAACCGCATTCGGTTTAGGATTGAACAAGTCTTCCTCTAATTCATCAATACCTTTGTAGATACCTTCTTTAGACTTTTTGATCCCTTCTTCAATGTCATCGTTGAGAATGCCTGACTCTTTAAGCTCACCATACGCATCGTCGATGCCCATTTGCACACCTTTACGTGCATCACCTAGCATGCCTTTGAGTTTTTCATCATCAGCACCATCGGCTTTTGCTTTACGAAGTGCACCGCCAACAAAGTCGAGAACGTTTTTTACGATCTCTTCAAAGTCGAACAGCGGCTTATCTTTTTTCTCTTCGGCTTTAGGTAGGCCTAATGCCTCTGCAAGTTTATCATCAAGAACTTTTGCCGCGAGCTCACGACCGCGTTGTTGATAACTATCTTGACGATTTTGAATGGTAGGCTGTTGCAATGCCTGCTTGCCATTGTATTTATTCACATTTGTATTAGGCATATAGCCTAGGTTGCCAATTTTCATGATCCGACTCCATGTTATGGTTAACTCATTATCGGCCAAAAACCAAAGAACTTAAGTTTTTTGTATAAAAAAACGACACTAAAATAAATAACAAAACTAGACAAATCCTCAGCGCTCCCTACAATAGCGCCGTTATAAAGCTAAGAGATAAAAGGTAATCAGCCATGGCGGTTATAAAAATTGATACAACTCAATACGATGCACAATTGAGTGAGAAAGAGCAGCGCATCACCTCACAGTTTCGACGTTTTGGTGTCGAAAAATTAGAAGTGTTTGGCTCTGATCCTATTCATTACCGCCAACGTGCAGAGTTTCGAGTATGGCATGAAGGTGAAGACCTGTTTCACATCATGTTTGATCAACAAACTAAAGAAAAAATCCGCGTTGATGAGTTTGACCCTGCAGCACCTTTAGTAGGTGAAGTTATGCAAGCCATGATCGAAAACTTAAAAGGTAGCGAAGTTCTGCGCCGTAAGCTATTTCAAATCGATTACCTATCAAGTTTAAGTGGCGAAATCCTTGTTAGCTTGTTATATCACAAACAATTAGATGAGCAGTGGCTGCAAGCAATTAAAGAGCTTAAGGCAAAACTGAGCACACAGTTTAAAATTGATTTTATTGGTCGTGCTCGTAAGCAAAAAGAAGTGATTGGTAATGACTATGTTGTCGAGCGTCTTAACGTAAACGGTAAAGAGCTTATTTATCAACAAGTCGAAAATAGCTTTACGCAGCCAAATGCGAAAGTGAACATCAAAATGCTCGAGTGGGCACAAGCGCTTTGCCAACCACTTAGCAATGATTTACTTGAGCTATATTGTGGAAATGGAAACTTTTCTATTGCCCTTGCGGGTTCATTCGATCGCGTATTAGCTACTGAGATATCAAAATCATCGGTTTACTCAGCGCAATACAATATTGCACAGAACAAAGTTGAGAACTTAGATATTATTCGGATGTCGAGTGAAGAGTTCACTCAAGCGATGAAAGGTGAACGTACCTTCTCTCGTTTAGATGGCATAGATCTGAAAAGCTATAACTGCCAAACAATCTTGGTGGATCCACCACGTGCTGGCATGGACACGCTAACTTGTGACCTAGTTGCCAACTACGACAACATTATTTATATCTCGTGTAATCCCGATACCCTAGAGCGTGACCTTGATCACTTATGCAAAACCCATGAAGTAAAACGCTTTGCGATTTTTGATCAGTTCCCTTACACCCACCACATCGAATCAGGTGTGTTTTTACAACGCAAATAAAATTATTTCTCTGCCAGCGCAGCAAAAAGCGCTGGCAACTGCTGCTCACTGAAGACTTCTATATTGTTGTCGGTTAACAGTTTTGCAGTTAACCCCATCCCTGATATTTTCTTTCCTGAATGACTACCATCATAAATAGTATTGCGACCACATGATGGGCTTGATTCTTTTAATAATGCAAAATGAATACCCTGCTTTTTGCAAAGCTTAAGTGCTTGTTCTGCGCCATAAGCAAATTGTACTGTGACATCTTGCGCATCTTTGGTAAGTACTCTGCCCGCTTTAATTTCTGCAGGCGGCCTTGGTGTCGGTAAGCCACCAGCCACTTCAGGACAAAATGCAACGAGCCTCCCTTGCTGTTTAAGTGTTTCTAAGCCTGGATGAAGTAAATTTTGCGATTGCCCATCATAACGAACAGGGTTTCCTAACAAACAGCTTGAAACTAATAGTTTTTGCATTTTTCTTTACCAACAAAAAAGCTCCGCGAACGGAGCTTTTAATTAAATTTAATTGAGCTTATTTATCAGCTAGGTAATTAATTAAGTCTGCCATGCTCTTCGCATCGCTAATACCTGAATCCGCACCTAAGATTAGACGGTATTTACCGTTAACTATAAAGGTTGGAACGCCTTTTAGCGCACCTTTTTGTTGATAGTATTCTTGATCGCGAGTCATTTTAGACGCCATCGTGCGCACAGAAAAACTGTTGTAGTACTTATCAAAGTCTTCTGCTGTTACACCTTGTGCAACGAAGATGCCTTTCATGTCTGCCAGTTCATTAATACGTGCACGCTTAGTGTGAATATGATCAAACACAGCTGCAACTAACTTATCGCTATTTGGTAATACCGTTGCAGTTGCATAACCCTGTGCTAAAACAGTTTGGATTTCTGGATCGCGAGGGCCAACAAAATTTACGTGGCTCTTTTTAAACTTAACACCCTCTTTAAGCATCGTTTTAAGATCAGCAACGATAGGCTCAAATGTATTACAGTGCGGGCAATAGAATGAGAAGAACTCTTTTACTTCTGGCTTTTTAGAAGCGCGCGCATCAATCGTTTCATAATGCTTACCTTCTTCATATTGCGCTGCTGAGGCATTTGCCGCTAAACCTAGCGTGGCTGCCATTAATACAGCTTTTACTAATTTTATCATTACTTCATTACTCCGAAATTATTGTTTTAATAAAAATTCCACTAACTCATCAAGCATCTGCTGGCTTTTGATGGTATTTAAATTGATTTTATATTTATCATTGACGATAAAAGTAGGCACACCTGTTAAGGCACGCATTTGTGAATACTTTTCTTGTTTGTCTCGCATTGCTTGTTCAGCACTAATCACTGGCATGCTTGAAATTTCAGCATCAAACACGTCGTTGCTAATACCATTAGTCGCAAGTAATGCTTTTACGTCTTTCATATCTTTGAGTAAAGCGCGCTGTCTGTGGATGCTATTAAAAATTTGATCAGCAACTTGCTCACCTTTGCCATGTTGCTTAGCAATTAAGTAGGCATAGCTCAAGTTGCTTTGCGTTTCCTTAGACACACCACCTAAAAAGTTAACATGACTTTTTACAAATTCAGTCCCTTCAGGCAGGTTGGCAGATAATGCTTTTGCAACCGGTTCAAACTGAAAACAGTGTGGACAATAAAACGAAAAGAACTCGGTTACTTGAGGTGTTGCACTCTTTTCGGTTTTTAATACTTCGTATTGATTGCCTGCTTCAAAATCAGCTGCAAGAGCCGCAAATGGTAAACATAAAATGAGTAGACTTAACTTTAATTTTTTAAACATTGTTTTCTCGTCTTTCTTAACTTTTAAAATTTATGGTAATAATTTTAATGGCGCTTCCTGTAACGCTGCAAGCTGTTCTTTTAGCGCTAGTATTTGCTGCTCCCAGTATTTGTCTTCAGCAAACCATGAAAAGTTCCGTGGGAACGCAGGATCATCCCATCTTTTTGCCAACCACCCCATGTAATGCACCATTCGCATCGCTCTGAGTGGTTCAATCAACTTTAATTGGCTGTGATCAAAGTCGCAAAATTCTTCATAAGCAGCCACTAAGGTGTCTAACTGTAACAGTTGGTTGCTACGATCGCCACTGAGCATCATCCAAAGATCTTGAATAGCAGGCCCTTGTCGGCTGTCATCTAAATCAACAAACATTAATGCATCACCAGACCACAATATATTACCGGCATGGCAATCGCCGTGCAGGCGGATGGTTTCAACATTTTTATATTGCGCGGTGGTTTCTTTTATCACCAAATCTAAGATGGTATAAAACGCAGTTTCTAAAGCCATTGGCACCAAGTTACTTGCTTGTAACTGAACTTTAGCTGTCTGCAGATATTCTTCGCAGCTGATCACAGGCCTATGTTCAAATGGCTTTGCTTTTGCAACTTGATGCATTCGCCCAATTAAACGACCAAGTACATCGAGTTGATCTAAATTATCGACCTCAAAAATGCGCCCTCCCACACTTGGGAATAACGCAAACAAATAACCATCATGCTCAAACAAGCTTTGCCCTTCGATAATTACAGGCGCAACAACCGGCACTTCAGCTTCAGCAAGTTCAAATGCAAAGGCATGCTCTTCTAATATTTGTGCTTTGCTCCAGCGCTCTGGTCGGTAAAACTTAACAACATAACGATGGCCATCTTCTGCTTTAAATTGATATACACGGTTCTCGTAGCTATTTAAGGCCAGCAGTCCCGATTCAGCATAAACACCGATACTTTCAACTGCATCTAAAATTGAATCGGGTGTGAGGTCAACAAAACTAAATTTACTCATAATGTCTCATCATATAAAAAAAGCGGGAAAATCCCGCTTTTTATTCATTTGCTCAGTGTACTTAATTATCGCGCCTTAAAGAAGTTACTCGGCTGCGAAATCTGCACATCTGGCTCACCATCGACAGAAAGTACAAACTCAAACTTCGTCATTGGCTTTTTCAAATCATAAGGGTCAACCACTAATGACAATGGCACATTATAAGATTCACCAGAAGGTACGGTGAATGTCTGCTTACCAATGTATTCAAAGTTATCGAGTCCTTCAACACGAATATTAAAGGTCTGATCATGTTGCGCTTTGTTGATAACTTTTAATGTATAGGTATTTTCAACCATGCCATTAAAGTCAACACGGTATAACTGGTTACGGTCACGGATGATATCTAAGTCCATCGGTTTGCGCATCGTAATATTTGCCACCAGCGCACCCGTTAACACCACTAAGATAACTAGATAGCCAATTAACTTAGGACGCAGTGCATGTGTTTTGTTGTCTGGCGTTTCTAAATTACGTTCTGTGGTGTAGGAAATAAGTCCACGCGGGTAATTCATTTTATCCATCACCCCATCACATGCATCAATACATGCACCACAGTTAATGCACTCGTATTGTAAACCGTTACGAATATCGATCCCCGTTGGGCACACCTGCACACATAAGTTACAATCTATACAATCACCTAAACCCATTTCTTTTGGATCTTGCTTGCGTGAACGTGGACCACGGTTTTCACCACGCGCTTCGTCATAGCTCACGGTAAAGGTATCTTTATCGAACATCGCTGATTGAAAGCGAGAATAAGGACAAATGTGTAAACACATAATCTCGCGCATCCAACCCGCATTACCATACGTACATACTGCAAATACGGCTAAACAAATATACGAATAGGCTGTTGCATCAAGCGTAAACAGATCAGGCAAAAGCTGGCGGATAGGCGTGAAATAACCAACAAAAGTAAATGCGGTATAAAGTGAAAATAACCACCAACTACCGTGTTTAGCACTTTTACGCCAAAACTTATCAAAATCCATCGGGCGTTGGTCTAGTTTCTTACGCTGATTTGCGCTGCCCTCAAACTTTTCTTCAAACCAAATAAAAATGAAAGTCCAAACGGTTTGCGGACAGGTATAACCACACCAGACCCGACCATAGAAGGTCGTCACCAAGAACAATGCAAACGCCGCCAACATTAAAATGAAAGCAAGGATAGTCAGATCTTGTGGCCAAAGCGTTAAACCAAAAATGTTAAACTTTTGCCCTACCAAATCAAACAATACAGCTTGTTGGCCGTGGAAGTTAATCCAAGGTAGTAACATAAATGCAAGCATGCCGACAAAACCAATTCGCTGTCTTAGCAATTGGTGTAAACCTGTTACAGCTCTAACATAAATACGGTTACGTGGATTAAATCTATCATCGAGGGAAGCGTTTTCCGGTTTTTGGATTTTTACTTCCGTCGGGATATTTTTAACCTTAATCTGTTTATCCATTAAAATTCCTCAACGCCACTAGGAAATAATACTCAAACATATGTTTGCAGTAAGAGGTTCTCTGTGCCAATAAGCAAATCAGAATACATCTCATTACGTTCAAAGATTTCTGAAACTTTAAACCTATAAAAGCATTATACTCAATCTATAAAAAATTTCAGGAATTGATCGAAAATACGACGTTTTAATTATTTAATCTTATCTGCTTGCTTTTAAAACGACCATTTTATTAAACTTGCACCTATACCGTATTTATTTAGATCAAAGATTATTGTGCTATGAAAAAATTTCTTATTTTAGTGCTTATTATTTTAGCACTTTTCACGATTGATCATCCTTTGATCAAAGAGCCAAGAGAAAGGTTACTAGGAGAAGGTGTCAGCCTTATTTCAGATGCCAGTAAAGTCAACCGAAGTCCTGCGGCAAATATGGCTAAGAATAATATTAAGTCACAACTGAATTTATCTAATTCAGAGCTTGAGTATATTGAAGAGACATTTACCACAGACGATAAACTACAAGTTTTTCACTTACACTACTGCCGTGAAAAAGATATTAACTTGTATTTTTATGGTGAACGCTTAAACCGTGTATGTAGTATCGTCTCGAATGCGCTTGAAGAAAGGTTAAACAAGTAATGGACTTTTCTGCTTTAAACAAAAAAACCAGCGACTCGTTTGCCAAACAACGCAATATGCTAAAAAAGCTGGGCAAAGGGCAAACCTTATACTGCGAAGTATGCAAAGGCGCCCTCACCTTAGATTTGAAAACTGATCAGCCAGGTAAAGGCGTTGTCCGCTGTGCCAAAGGTTGCACAGACATTCTGTTAGAGCTGGGTTAGTTCCAGCCCTCGTCATTATATAGTTGGCTATTTACAGCAACGACTTCAATAAGCTCAGCAAAGCCAGCGGCAAACGCATTCATCACTTCATACTGCTGCTGGCATAGTTGCCCTTCAGATAAACCATTATCAGCTGCTAGGGCTGCAATTTCACTCGTTTCAAGGGTAAAAAAGCCTAAGCTTTGCAGTGCACTAGCCAAGGCTTCTTTAAGCTCATCAGCTAACTGTGGCGCGCTTAATAGCTTGTTAACGTAGCCTTGCGCACCGTGCATAAAACCTTGGCTCCAATGCTGGCACTCTTGAACATCTAGGTATTGTTGCCCCTGTGAGCTCAGCTGTAGGCTCACAGGTAATGCAAAACCTGTTTCAAATACTTGCTCACTGATCTGCTGATACAGGGCCATAAATGCAAACAGCACTTGCTCGTCCATTTGCCCATCAGAACCAGGCGCAACCTCTTCTAACCATTGATGTACATCAAGCGGCTCAGGTGCACAAATCACGGCAAACAAGTAGCCTTGCGTTTGTGCCAAGCTAAGTGCGTACTGATGCTGCGCTAAAAACTGACTGAGAAGCTCGCTTTGCTGCTTTGAAAACTCAGGTAATTGCATACTGTTCGACTAATCCAATTTAAAAGTTAAGCGGATAACGACCTTCGTTATCAGGGCGACCAAGGAACTTCGCAGCATCGTGCACTTCTTTTGGTAAGCTTGCTTCAGGTTTAATGTAACCTGCCACTTTAAAGTCAAAGTTCGCTTTTAATACTGCGTCAGCTTCAAGCCCTAAACGGTTTTCTGGGTCAACAAGTACTGCTACATCACCCGATTTACAGCTTAAACGGCCACTAAGAGGGCCTATGCTAAACCAACCGTTCATGCCTTTCACATCAATGTTCGGGCTCGCGATTTCGCCGCTGAGGCTTTCACAATAAGGCTCACCTGAACTGTATTCGTCTAAATCAACAATCACACGACCCTGTGCGCTAATCGGCAAAGGAAGTTTTAAACGCTCCATGGCACGCTCAACAGTTAAGCGTAACGTGGTCTTTTTCACGGTGATGGCTTGGTTAAATAAACCATATGAAAAATCAGCATGACCCGAAATATCCGCTTTATCACGAGGATCACCAAAGCGTACCGTCCCTATCAATTTGCCTGTAAATAGTGACCAGCCAGATAACTGCCAACGCACATTATTTAATTGCTCACCATCAAAACGTACCTGCATAATGCGGCCGTCCCAAAGCGTGCCACTGGCTTTACCTAATTGTAATTGCTTTGGTAAATGCGGCTTCGCTAAATCAAGTGCAACGGCAGCGGGTGTTTTTACAATCGTAAACACCAAAAAACACATCACAAACACTGTGATTAATAAAATAACTCTTTTCATCGTTTACTTCTCTAGTACCAAACGACTTACACGCACAAAGCCTGATTTGTCATCTTTACTTAAATCTAAATTTTCGATTAGTACGCCATGCGAATTAACCAATTCATCAAGCCATTCAACAAGATTATTAAACTCAACAGTATCAATGGTTAAACGAAGTGAATTGTCATTCGGCTGCATTTTACTAATGCTAATTTGATAACGATTACGGGTGCTATTAACGATTTGGCTTAAGCTACGGTTGTTCGTATTACGTGCGTTACCGCTCGCTTTAAGTTTAATAATACTTTCGTCAACCCAGGCTAGCAGCTCTTGTTGTTTTATTGTGTCTTGTTCTGCTTTTTCGATAGCTGCGTTAAGTGGACGGAAGACCCCCATAACCAGCACGAAAATAACGAACACAACACCTGCAACCATCACAAGTTGCTGCTCTTGTTCTTTTAATGAGCGCCAATAATTGATCAATTGGTTTTTCATGCCGCACCTCGTAACTTAATTTCACCAACGACATAATCACCATCATTGTTCAGCGAGCCTTGATCAACGGTTAAGCCACGCTGTTCTAAAATTGCTTTTACTTTACTGAATGACTGGAAATCTTTGCCTCGTGCACGAATACGTAACTCGTTACGACCTTGGTCATAACGCAGCGTTTCCGGTGTGAAGTCTTTAACTTCACTAAAAATTGAGACCAGATCATTAGTTAAATCCAAGAAACCCGCTGTACTGCCACCTTCTAATAAAGCAAGCTCACTACGAATTTGACTACGGATAAGCTGCGGACGTACTTTTTTGTCAGGAAACGCACGCTGATAATTTGCAACCACTTCGGCTTTTGCCGCTTCAAGCTGGCTATTTAACTTATAAAGCTCTAGCGACTTAACACCGACACTGCATACTAATGCCACACCTGCTGCAATTGCGGCTTTTTGCCAATAGCCCCACCAAATTGCTGACTTTTTCTTAAGCTGATAAACACCTTGGCGAAGGTTGAATTTCACCTCAGGTAGTTGTTTGGCAAATAAGGCTAATGGTAAATCGTATTGATCCGTCTGAGCAGTTAGCTCAACCGTATCAGGAAAACCCGTTGCAGGACTAAAGTGTGCCACACGAGGATTGCCCAATGCTGTTAAGTAACCAGCAAGCCAATTTGTTTCCACAGCAGCAATATGCCAATTACCATGCTTACACAACCATTGACCATTCAGCTCAATAGCGCGTAATTGAGTGTTGTCCTCAACATCAGGTAACAATAAAGCATCCGGCAGAACTTTGTAGACTTCAATACCATGCTCATTAAATTCAGCTAGCCATTGCTCGAACCATTCACGGTCGGTCATCGCGATATTAATCGCATGCTTCTCATCAATGAGTGTTGGCTCTGCAATCGCTATGAATAAATCATCAACATCACACGCTATTTCTTCTTCTAGCATGTAAGGAAGTGCTTGCTCTAGCTTGCGACTCCACTTTGTTGGCAAAGCGACTGTTTTTAGTTGTACTTGATCACTTGGTAATAACGCGACTACTTCCCGTGATTGCGCTTTTTCTGTGAGCTCACCAAGTTGTGATGCATTGGCGATTTCGCCGCTGGCAATTATTTCTTGTTCTGTTGGTGAGTAAATTAGCCAATTAAGGCTGTCTTTTAATGTTTGACCCGTACGGATCAACAATATTTCTGTCACTGTACGCCTCCAAATTTTCGCGCCAGTATCGTTACTGTACCATTAGTGGCATGGAGTAAGGTGGTCATCGAAAAACGCAGCTCTGCAAATTCAGCCTGCGTTTGTAGTTTAAAATATTCACTGTTGATACTGAATAGGTCTTCAACGGCTTTCACATTTTGTGCGCCTTGTTGATTAACCTCTTCAAAAAATGCTTCTAAATCATCATAACCATCTTGAGGACGTGATGATAATACCGCTTCAGCACCTGAAAGACTCAAACCATCTATCAGCGAGCTTAATATAATTGCGCTTTCTACAGGCAATGTATTTACGTTTATTTGTAGCAATTCACTACCTGGAATAACACACACAAATGGTAAGATTTTTTCCATTACAAGTGGGTTAAAGCCTTTTACTAAACGAAGCTCTGAAGTTGAGGCAAAATAACTATTTGCGGTCATGTATGGGTATTTTCGTGATAAGTACTCATCTTCTTCCGCACCTGAGCGATAGGTAATACTATCAGCGTCTAACCAATCAAACACGCTATCGGCCATGGCTTCTTCTGATTCATCAGTTGGTAAATTCTCAATGTTTTCTAATAACGCCAACAATGCCTTATGTGCTGGATTCGTTTTATTATTAGGATCCGTTTGTTGATCGGGCTTTACATGCAGGGCATTTAAGTTCAAACATGCCTGTAAGTCAGTGATTGTGCCACTCAAGGTACCATTATCTACTGGATAAGGCACGCCACCCTGCTGTGCCCAAATTTGCCCAAGGTGGGTTTTATCCGGATCATCTTTTTTTGTTTGTTTTAGCGCTTTAATAGCCAACTCTTCAGCAGCAAACGCATACCATTTTGCCTGCTGATGATTTTGAATGTTACTACTACGCTGCACTTGCACCATTAAATTAGCGCTCATTTCAACAGCGAGCATAGCCGCAAGCGCTACAATAAATAGTACAATAACAAGCGCAGCACCTTTAGAACGTTTAGTAGCAATCATGGCGTGCCACCCGTTCCATTATTGCCATTATTTACTTGGGCAGTTACTTTGCCTTCACCTGGCACTAAAAACACGCGACGAATTGGCTCTTGCTCCATTTTTTGAATGGTGACTGCCACTGCTTTTGGCAGCGCCTTAATTTGCCACTGTTCTTGCCACTCATCTTTATCATCTAAGAATTCAAATTTTAGATCTTCGATGTTTTCTAAAATAACTTGTGAGCGCGGCTCCATGTTATCTAATTGGTCAACATAGACACGGTAAACACGTTCAAGTTTGTCATCTATAACGCGATAACCAACCGCTTGCAGTTCAGAACGCGGCAGTAAATTGATTGGGTTAACCCAACCATCACGTACAAAACCAATACCATCGTACTGACTATCAAGAACATAGCGCCCAGCCAAGATATACGTTTCTTGAAAATCACCGGCTTCGTTACGCACCTGGCGTTTAGTCATTTGACTAAAGTCTTGATCCATTAATCGAAACAAGGTTTGTAAACCATTCAACTCAGCAATCGTTTCATCTGAGGCATCTTTCGCTTTAGTCGTCGAATCTAGAATTTGATGGGTCGATAGCACCACAAAGGCTAAAATACCCATGGCGATAATGACTTCAAGTAAGGTAAAACCGCGTTGCTTCACTACTTATCACCTTTATTTAAATAAGTAGAAAGCTCATATACTGGGTACTCAAGCTTTTCATCAGCGAACACGTTGATGGTTACCTTTACAAAGGTTTTATCAGCAGTAGGAACCACATCCTGACGCCAATACCATTCAAAGCCAGCGAGTGTTTCAGTACCTTTAACACCGCTTTTACCTGTCCATTTATCGCCTTTGGCACGTTGTTCAACCATCACGTTTTCAGCGACCCAAGAGGCATAAGTTTGTTCTTCAATCGACGAAAGATGATTGATGTGCTCACCAGTTGCTTGCATCGCTGCAATACCCGCCATCGCACAAATAGCCAATGCAACCATCACTTCGAGTAAGGTAAAACCTGCTGACTTATTCATTATTCAGGCTCCATTCGAAACTTTACCGGAGCCATAAATTCGCCCTCGATAAAATACTGCGGTTCACGCTCATCTTTAAGCTCGTAAACCAATTGAAATGCACTGACTTCGCCAGAAGATAAAATAAGTACTTGCGGTATTTTGAGCTTTTGTAGCTCAAGTAGGCTGTCTTCGTCACCACCGCTCATTAACTCTCGCCAGTTTGACTGCTCTAGCAAGTTATCTTGTGCCCAGGCTAAATCATCAAGGTTAAGAGTAAGCTTAAAGCGCTCATCAACCTTAATCGGGGCAAACAGTTTTTCACGGTCAAACGTAACCCACTTATCACCGTCAAAAACTAAAAATTCAAAGGTATCTTGGTCAAGATGAAAACCCAGCTCAACCTGATTTAAAATCGCAAACTCAGACGCCATATTAATTGTGGTATGTAATCTGAGCGCTTGTTTTTCTAGCTCTTCTTCTGCACCACCATCAAAGCTATAGGCAACCATTTTGGTGACAAAACCAATCACCACGAGCACCATTAAAATTTCGATGAGGCTAAACCCTTTCGCGTGCTTAGCACGGCCAGCTAAACGCAAACGACCAAGGCTTACCATAATAGTAAGCCTTGCTGTGTATAAGCTTTGTTCAGTTGGCTGAATTTAGGCATTATTACTTTTCTTCATCCCAATTACCGATGTCATCATCAGTACCTGCTTCACCATCAGGACCCATTGAGAAAATATCGATTTTGCCTACTTCTCCCGGGCTGATCAGCTGATAAGGGTTACCCCATGGATCTTCTGGTAACTTCTCAAGGAAACCACCGTCAGGGAAACGCTTTGGAATCGGCTCAATGCTCGTTTTAGTTACTAACGCTTCTAAGCCTTGCTCTGTGGTTGGATACGCTTTGTTTTTAAGCTTGTATAGGCTTAACGCATCTTCAATCTGTTGAATATCTAAATGTGCTTTATCGATTGCAGCTTCTTCTTGCTGACCCATGATATTTGGCGCCACAATTGACATGATCATACCGATGATAACCAGTACTACCATGACTTCTAGTAATGAGAAACCTGACTGTTTGTTCACAAAAATACCTCTAACTTTCTTCAAAAATTTATTATAGAGCGGCAGTGTTAGCTGCTAATTGCTCTAGTGTTCCCTAATTTAAAGACCTACAGCCTTATTCATTGCCATAATCGGCTGGAGTATTGCCATAACAATAAACAATACAATTACCGCCATTGAAGCAATCATCGCGGGCTCTAATAGTTTCAGAGACACGTTTACCATGCTCTCAAACTCACGATCTTGGTTATTAGCCGCACGCTCAAGCATCTGCTCAAGTTCACCTGATTTTTCACCACTGGCTATCATATGTAGCATCATAGGTGGGAAAAGTTTGGTTTGCTGAAGTGCAGCACGAAGACTCGCCCCTTCACTTACGCGCGTTGCCGCATCTTGCACCGACTTTTTCATTTTCTCGTTAACCAGTACACCACCTGAAATACGCATCCCTTCAAGTAGCGGCACTGAGCTTGACGATAAAATACTTAAAGTACGCGCAAAACGTGCCGTATTAACACCCCGTGCAACCTTACCAATACCCGGTAAATGAAGCACTTTTTCGTCATACCAGTAACGAATATGCGGCTGCTTAAGCGCTTGCTTAATGGCCACTGCTAACACGGTTATAATGACTAAACTTATAAACCAGTAATTTTGTACAAAATTACTCGCAGCCATTACCCATTCGGTGGTCCATGGTAATACTTGTTTCGACTTTTCGAAGGTCTTCAAGATTTTTGGTACCACGGTACCTAATAATACCGACACAATCGCAATAGCAAACACCACAAGAATGGTCGGATACACCATCGCCTGTGTGATTTGACTGCGCATGTGCTGACGTTGTTCCGTATAATCTGCTAAACGATTTAAAACTTGGTCTAGGTGACCCGATTTTTCACCGGCTGCCACCATGGCACGATACAAATCATCAAATACATGCGGAAACTCGCTCATACCATCCGCTAAGGTATAACCTTCGACAACCTTTGAACGTACAGCCATCAGCATACGCTTTAAACGTGGCTTTTCGCACTGCTCGGCCACCGCCATGACAGCCCCTTCAACCGGCAAAGCTGACTGGATCAACGTTGCTAGTTGGCGGGTGATCAACGCCAAATCAGAAGTCGAAATTTTTGGCTTGAAGAAGCTTCCAAATAAAGAGCTCTTCGCCCCTTTTGTTTGCTTTTCGCCTTCAGCCGCAGCGACAACTTCTAAAGGCATGAGACCTTGATCGCGCAATGTTTGGCGTATTTGCTTTACCGTATCGGCTTCAAGAATGCCTTTTTTCTCTTTACCTTTACCATCAAGGGCACGGTACTCAAATGCTGCCATGATTAACCTTCCTCACGTGTTACACGCAAGACTTCTTCTAAGGTTGTGCGACCTGCTAAGACACGATTACAGCCATCTTGGCGAATACTCGGGCTGTGTTTGCGAATGTATTTCTCAACACTTTGCTCGCCTTTACCGTTGTGGATCATTTCGCGAATTGTTTCATCCACAACGAGTAACTCATGAATACCTGTTCGACCGCGATAACCATTGAAGTTACACTCTTCACAACCAACTGCACGATAAATTGTTGGCGGCTCAGCAGGGTTTACACCCAGTAGCTGGCACTCACGCTCATCAGCAACGTGGCCTTCTTTACAGCTATTACATAATGTACGCACTAGACGTTGTGACAATACACCTAATAACGACGATGAAAGCAAGAAAGGCTCTACGCCCATGTCTTCCATACGCGTAATAGCACCGGCCGCTGTATTCGTATGCAGTGTCGACATAACCAAGTGACCAGTTAATGACGCTTGCACACCAATTTGCGCTGTTTCAAGGTCACGGATCTCACCAACCATTACGACGTCAGGGTCTTGACGAAGAATGGCACGTAAGCCTCGGGCAAAGGTCATATCAACTTTGGTATTTACCTGGGTTTGACCAATACCTGGGATCTCGTACTCGATTGGATCTTCAACGGTAAGAATATTGCGATCCCGAGAGTTGATTTGGCTCATACCCGCATACAAGGTGGTACTTTTACCTGAACCCGTAGGGCCGGTTACTAGGATAATACCGTGCGGCTTACTGATTAAATCAGCGAACAATTCACGGTTACGTTCCGTCATACCTAAATCTTCAAGATTCAGGCGTGCGTTGTTCTTATCAAGTAGACGCAATACAACTCGCTCACCAAAGCTTGATGGCATCGTCGATACACGCACATCAACAGCACGGCCAGCAATACGTAAACTAATACGGCCATCCTGCGGGATACGTTTTTCAGCAATATCTAGCTTTGCCATAACCTTAATACGCGACACTAACAATGAAGCGAGTTTACGGTTAGGCTTTAGTACTTCTTTTAGTACGCCATCAACCCTAAAACGAATTACCAGCTCTTGCTCAAAGGTTTCGATATGAATATCTGAAGCACCTTCTTTAATTGCTTCGCTCAGCATCGCGTTGATCAGTTTAATGATTGGCGCATCGTCATCACCAGCAAGGAGATCTTCTGTTTGCGGTAATTCATCTGCAAGCGAGAATAAATCAACTTCGTTGCCGATATCTTCCATCATTTGCTGTGTTTCAGAGCTATCTCGCTGGTATGAGGCTTCAAGTAATAGCTCAAACTTATCGTCAGGCAATTGCTCTAACGCAAATCCATGACCTGCGATACGACGCACCTCTAGTAAAGCATCAACGTCTAACTCACCTCGGTAGTATACAGTCCAGTTATCTTGATCTTTACCTAACAGCACACCGGTACGACGCGCGTACGAAAACGGCAAACGCTTAGTCGGCAAGCTAACAAGATCATCACTTGTTAGCAGCTCATCATGATTTGCTGGCGCGTCGGATGCTAGCTCGTCATTGATTTCTGTAATTGCATTAGTCATCGTTGCGCTCATTCGCGTTTTGTTGTTTCAGGTATTCTTCGTAAGTTGGCGGTAATACCAAGGCGTCATTCCATTCAGGAAGGATTGGTGCATCCGTCAACGGCATTAAATCAATACCATCTTCTTTTTGTTTGTGTTGTTCACCACGAATAAAGTTATATTTCGAGTGGCTTAATTTATTCATGCTAATGCCATCGCGCACAATGGTAGGACGAATAAAGACAATCAGGTTACGTTTACGCTTACTAGTGCTGGTTGAACGGAATAAATGACCAAGTATCGGAATATCACCTAACAATGGCACTTTAGAGACACTTTCTTGCACGTCTTCATCAATCAAGCCGCCTAGTACAACCATGCCACCATCATCAGCCATAACCGTAGTTTTAATTGCACGTTTATTAACTGAAATATCAACCGCTGTAGCACCACTTACGCTTGAAACTTCTTGCTCAATCGTTAATTGAACTGCTGAGCCATCATTAATTTGTGGTGTTACTTTTAGCTTCACACCGACTTCTTGACGTTCAACAGTTTGGAATGGATTAGCGTTATTTGAGCCTGTTTGCGAGCCTGTGATAATCGGTACTTCTTGACCAACAATCATTGATGCTTCTTCGTTATCCATGGTCGTTACAGACGGGGTAGCAAGAATATTAGAGTTAGTATCGGTTGAAACAGCTTGGATAATTGCTCCCCAGTCGTTTTTAACAATGCCCATGGCTAGACCGTTAATACCGCCTAGCAGTGAAGCAAGTCCCGTTAAGTCACCTTCTGATGTTTCTTCATATTCGGTAGCAACGCCGGTTTCAGAACCAATGACCGTCTTAGTAATAGTTTCATCACGCGCTTGTTCTGCTGCAACAGCTAACGAACCAACAGGCACTGTTGTACCGTTGTTAAACTGCATCATCCCGCCTTGCTCTGAAATCCACTGCAAGCCTAAGTTGATACCGTCAGCTTCTAATACCTCAACGATAATAGCTTCAACGAGTACTTGCGCACGACGAACATCAAGACGCTCAATAACTTGCTCAAGCGAGCGCATGGTATCTGGTTGTGCAGTAATAACGAGCGAGTTTGAATCAGGATGTGCTTCGATACTGGTTTCGCCTTTACTACGCGTACGTGTTTTAGTCGCGCCACCTTGTGCATCTTCTGCCAGAGTTTTACTTACGCCCTGTAGTACTTTTACAAGGTCTTCTGCTTTTGCATAGTTAAGGTAGATAACCTTAGTGTTACCTTGGTTTTCTAATTCACCGTCTAAGCGACTGATCAATTCAACAGCACGAGTACGCGCTTGCGCTTCACCACTGACAATAACACTGTTAGTACGGCCATCTGCGACTACTTTAGGAATTAAAAACTCAGGAATGCTGCCCTTGCCACTATCTTTGTAGATGTTCTCAACAACAGACACCACATCATCCGCTGTGGCAAATTTAAGCTTTACGATATCAACACGCTTGTCACCAGCTTGGTCAACCGAGCGAATAATCTCGACTAAGCGGTTAACTGAAGCAGCATGACCCGTTAACATCATTACGTTAGCAGCATTAAAGTTGGCAACATGACCACCATCTTTTTGATCGCTAAATTGACGTACTAATGGACCTAGCTCTTGTACACTTACGTTTTTAACACGTACAACACGTGTCACCATCATATCGCCACTGGCTTGATTATCTTCGGTGATCAGTGGCACGTTTGATTTTTTCGCATCTGCACTTTTTTCGATTTTAAGAATACCGTTATCCATTTCAACAGCTGAATAACCATAAACCTCAAGTACATTTAAAAAGAACTGATAATAAAGCTTCTCATCCATTAACTCGTAGCTGCGCACGTTTACTTTGCCGCGCACATTCGGGTCAATTATCACGGTTTTATTTAAATTTTTACCAACGATATTAATAAACTCATTAATATCAGTGCCTTTAAAGTTAGCCGCATATTCAACAGCAGATACTGAAAGCGATAATCCTGTTAATAAAAAAAGCGCTGCATATTTAGCTAACCCTTTTTTGATTTTTGTGAGGTGTAGCGCGTGAACCATTCTATAAAAACTCCAAAGCTAGTTATTGCAGGCTAAATTGAACATCAATTTGCTCACCATCGCGTTCGATAGTGATACTTGCGTCAGTACTATTACGTAATTCGTTGATTGCTGACATTGCCTGTTTCAAATCATTTAATTGATAGCCATTAATCGCAATAGCTAAATCATTATTCATTAATCCCATCTGCTTAAATAAAGCAGGATCTTTACCTGGACTTAAGCGATACCCTACTAACTCACCATCAACCATCGCTTGAGAGACGCGAATATAGTCAAATAATTTACCGGGATCGTCTAATACTTCCTCACGTGTTTCGATAAGCGCTTCTTTTACTTCTTCATCTTCAGTCGCATTAATTTCATTATTCTCATCAAGCTGCGGGCCTTCAGTTAACTCTGACTCTTCACGCTCTGCCAACACAGGCATAGAAACTGTTTTTGTAAAATCGAGACCATCAAGCATTAAGGTTTCAAAACGCCCACTAACATCTAAAATCACTCGGTCGGGCAGTACTTGAGCAAGCTTGGCACGTGTTCCAGAAATAGCATCATCCACCACATACGTCTCTTGCTTACCTTGTGACTCAATAATTGCAAGACCCGCTTGGTCATTTTGGCTTACCGCAACAATACCCGTTAGGTTAATACTTAAACGTGTTTCAGGGGCGTTGTTAATGACTTGATTTTGTTTTGCGGCAGGTTTTTTAGTTTCGACAACAACTTTGCCGAATAAATTTTGTTCGATAATTTGTCGAGAGCTGACAGCCTCAGCGCGTTTAGCCGAGGTATTAACACCCGCTGTAGGCAACGCTTTTGATTCGGGTTCAGGCCACACCAGCCAGAACAACTTAGATGACAAAAAGGCAATATAAACAACAACTAACAGCACTACAAATGCACTTAGCTTGGCATGAGGTAAGCCGTTTAAAAACTGTTTAACTTGTTGTAAGTGTTGATCCATAAACTCTATTTCTTATTTTAATTTACTGCTTGATAGCTGGCCTATAGTACCTTTTCATTTTTCATTCAACAAGCGCACGTATATTAAACTTTGTAAACAAGGTAAATTCGACGAACAGGGGCTGCAAGGAATTATTATGACTGTTTCTTTGTGATTAAGTTTCATGGTAAATTTTGCCTATATATAAGCAGCTTTAAAAGAGCACAATTGTGTCAAAAGGTAACACTAATAAGTCGCAAGACAAACAAGACGAATTAAGCGTGCGCCTTGATAAATGGTTATGGGCTGCACGCTTTTATAAAACCCGTTCAATAGCACGAGACATGGTGCAAGGCGGCAAAGTACATTATAATGGTCAACGTACCAAACCCAGCAAAATAGTCGAACTGGGTGCAGTGGTAAAACTGCTACAAGGGGTCGACGAAAAGGTGGTGACAATTGAAAAGATCCTTGAAAAACGTCAAGGCGCCCCCATTGCACAAACCTTATACCAAGAAACTCAAGCAAGTATTGAGAAACGCGAAGCAAATGCTATCGCCCGTAAGAACAACAGCTTCTTTGCTCCACACCCTGATCGTAAACCAGATAAAAAGCAAAGACGTGAACTGTTAAAAATGAAATCAAGTTAGGTAATGCAACTCATGCAACAAGATTTACTTCATCGTTATATATTTGATCAGCTCGATGTACGTGGTGAACTCGTACAAATTGAAAATACTTATCAAGAGATGATCGCAAACCATAATTACCCAGCACCTGTGCAAACCCTATTAGGTGAATTGCTTGTTGCTACTTGCTTATTAACGGCCACATTAAAGTTTGAAGGGGAAATCGCTGTTCAACTACAAGGCGATGGCCCTGTTAAATATGCGGTAATTAATGGTGACGATAAACAAAACATGCGAGGCATCGCGCGTCTACAAGGTGAAGTAACAGGAAGCTCAATAAAAGACTTAATTGGTAATGGCTATATGGTTATTACAATTACGCCAACTAAAGGTGAACGATACCAAGGTATTGTACCGTTAGAGCACGATAGCTTAGATAAATGCCTTGAAAACTATTTTGAGCAATCGGAACAGTTAAAAACCCGTCTTTGGTTTGCAACAGAAGTAACAGCAGACACAGCAAAAGCAGCTGGCTTATTCTTACAAGTATTACCGGTGAATAAAGAAAAGTCGGTAGAAGACTTCACTCATCTAGAAGCGATTAGCAACACAATTAAAGATGAAGAGTTACTAGGTTTAGATGCAAACACTGTGCTAACTCGACTGTACCATGAAGATAACCCTCAGTTATTCGAACCACAGTCTATTAGTTTCCGCTGTGGCTGTAGCCGAGACAAAACAATTGCTGCGTTAGTAAATGTTGGTCAAGACGAATTACTAGCTGATGTACAAGCAAATGGTGAAGTAAAAATTAGCTGTCATTATTGCTTAAAAGATTACATTTTCAATGAGCAAGATATTAAAGCCATATTTAACTAATACACCATAATAAATATTATTATATTAAAAGCCGCCATCAGTGCGGCTTTTTTATTAAAAAAAATTTCAAAACTAATGATACCGGTGTCATGAAAATGCGTCATTTTATGACACCGGTATCATTGAAATTATTCATGTTTTTTGCCAAATATATGCCTTTTTAAGCCCTTCAGACACTCGAATATCCCTAATCCTTCTGTTACTATTATTTTAGCAAAAGGGAAAACTAAGAACCCCAGAGCTATCCCGTTCAATCTCTCACAATTTAGGTATAAACATGACTGCAAACGCTACTAGTTTTGTTGATCTTACAGCAGCTGAACTTGTCGAACACGCTATTCGTCGTGGCGAAGGGACTCTAGCCGCTAATGGTGCTTTTGTTGCTAAAACCGGTGTACGTACTGGCCGCTCTCCAAAAGATCGTTTTATTGTTCAAGAGCCAAGCACTGAAAACGAAATCCAATGGGGCAACGTAAACCGCCCATTCGATGCAGACAAGTTTGATGCGTTATGGGCACGTGTTGAAGATCACGTGAAAAGCAACGACCACTTCATCTCTCACCTAGAAGTTGGCGCTGATCCTGAGCACTATTTACCAGTTGTAGTAACGACAGAAACTGCATGGCACCATATTTTTGCCAAAAACATGTTTATCGAACCACAAACATACAATACTGCGGACTTCCCAGAATGGCAGGTAATGAACGTACCGTCATTTGTATGTGACCCAGAGCGTGATGGCACTAACAGTGACGGCACTGTAATCATCAACTTCGCACAACGCAAAGTACTACTAGCTGGTATGCGCTACGCTGGCGAAATGAAGAAATCAATGTTCTCTGTGCAAAACTTCCTACTTCCTGCAAAAGGTGTGTTACCAATGCACTGCTCTGCAAACGTAGGTGAAGCAGGCGATACAGCATTATTCTTCGGTCTATCTGGTACAGGTAAAACAACATTATCTGCAGACCCGACTCGTTTCCTTATCGGTGATGACGAGCACGGTTGGGCACCAGGTAGCGTATTTAACATCGAAGGTGGTTGTTATGCTAAATGTATCGATCTTTCGCAAAAGAACGAACCAGTTATTTGGAATGCAATTCGCTTCGGTACAATCTTAGAAAACGTGGTACTTGACGAAAACCGTGTACCAGATTTCCATGATACAAGCCTTACACAAAATAGCCGCGCAGCTTACCCGCTAGAGCACGTTGAAAAACGTAAAGTAGAAAACCGTGCTGGCGAGCCAAAAGCCGTTGTATTCTTAACATGCGACGTGAGCGGTGTATTACCTCCAGTTTCAGTATTAACTGAAGAAGCAGCTGCATACCACTTCTTAAGCGGTTACACGGCGAAAGTAGGTTCAACTGAAATCGGTTCAACAAGCGACATCGAGTCTACATTCTCAACATGTTTCGGTGCTCCGTTCTTCCCACGTCCTGCTGGCGTTTACGCAGAGCTTCTAATGAAGCGTGTACGTGAATTTGGCGCTAAAGTATACCTAGTGAACACAGGTTGGACAGGTGGCCCTTACGGTACTGGTCAACGTTTCGATATCCCAACAACACGTGCTGTTGTTGACGCAATCGTATCAGGTAAACTTGCTGATGTTGAAACGCAACACATCGACGTTCTAAACTTAGATGTACCAGTGGCAGTTCCTGGTGTAGACAGCCAACTTCTTAACCCAATCAACACATGGGAAGATAAAGAGAAGTACGCAGAATACGCAAACAAACTAGCCTCTGACTTCACTGAAAACTTCGCTAAATACGATGTTTCAGAAGCAATCAAATCAGCAGGTCCAAAAGCTTAATACCAAGCTTACCTTAAGATTAAAAAACGCCAGCTATATGCTGGCGTTTTTGTTTTTGGGGTATAAGTTAGAAAGAGTAAAGTTAGCGAGGGGAAAGTTGAAAGAGTAAAGTTTAAGGTCTGGCGTAGGTTGGGTAGAGCGAAGCGAAACCCAACACAAAGCTTTCAGCCGTCAGCGATCAGCCGCGCGGTGTGGGTGTTTGGTACTGCGTCTTCATCTACAGAAGGTTCTAGGCTCTAGGCTCTAGGCTCTAGGCTCTAGGCTCTAGGCTCTAGGCTCTAGGCTCTAGGCTCTAGGCTCTAGGCTCTAGGCTCTAGGCTCTAGGCAAAGTTTACTTGTAGGAATGGCTTTAGCCATGAATATATTTTTTGGTCTAGATTCGGCACTGAAGTGCCTCCTACGGGGTTTTGTTGCTGAGGGTGACTCAGTTATCTAACAACCCGGTAGATCAACTAACATCTATTATCTGACTTCTCTTGTCTATTTGGCACTGAAGTCCCCTACGGAGTTTGTTGCTGAGGGTGACTCTGTACTAAACAAACCAACAGTTCAACTTTACCTTTGCTAACTTGTAACTCGCTAACTATTTAGCCATGAATGTGTTTGTTATGGTCTAGATTCGGCACTGAAGTGCCTCCTACAGGGGTTTGTTGCTGAGGGTGACTCTGTACTAAACAACCCCACAGCTCAACTGACCTCTAATATCTGACGTCTGATGTCTCTTGTCTATTCGGCACTGAAGTGCCTTCTACGGGGTTTGTTGCTGAGGGTGACTCTGTACTGAACAACCCCACAGTTCAACTTTACCCTTGCTAACTAGCAACTCGCTAACTCGTTGGGTTTCGCTGCGCTCTACCCAACCTACCTGAAGAATGAATAGGGCACGTTGTATGGATAGCTCCAGACGCAAAAAAGCCCGACTCTTTCGAATCGGGCTTTCTCTTATTTGGAGCCTGGCGATGACCTACTTTCACATAGCAGCTGCTACACTATCATCGGCGCTGTTTCGTTTCACTACTGAGTTCGGCATGGGGTCAGGTGGGTCCAAAACGCTATTGTCACCAAGCAAATTTGGTTTTAATTCGCTCTTTTGAGCAAATTAATAAATCTGGAATTCTGATATCAAGTAAATGTCTACTTTAGTAACTTAACTTCTGTCGTTACGCTGTCATAAAACGCGTTTGGCGTTGTATGGTTAAGCCTCACGGGTAATTAGTACAGGTTAGCTTAATGGCTCACACCACTTCCACATCCTGCCTATCAACGTTGTAGTCTTCAACGGCCCTTCAGAGACTTTAAAAGTCTAGTGAGAACTCATCTCGAGGCCTGCTTCGCGCTTAGATGCTTTCAGCGCTTATCAGTTCCGAACGTAGCTACCGGGCAATGCCATTGGCATGACAACCCGAACACCAGCGGTTCGTTCACTCCGGTCCTCTCGTACTAGGAGCAACCCCTCTCAATTCTCAAACGCCCACGGCAGATAGGGACCGAACTGTCATTATCTGACTTCTCTTGTCTATTTGGCACTGAAGTCCCCTACGGAGTTTGTTGCTGAGGGTGACTCTGTACTAAACAAACCAACAGTTCAACTTTACCTTTGCTAACTTGTAACTCGCTAACTATTTAGCCATGAATGTGTTTGTTATGGTCTAGATTCGGCACTGAAGTGCCTCCTACAGGGGTTTGTTGCTGAGGGAGTCTCTGAACTAAACAACACCGCACTTCAACTGACATCTAATATCTGACGTTTGAGATACGTATTACGTAGGGATGGCTTTAGCCATGAATTTGTTTGTTATGGTCTAGATTCGGCACTGAAGTGCCTCCTACGGGGGTTGTTGCTGAGGGTGACTCTGTACTAAACACCACACAGTTCAACTGACATCTGAGATACGTATCACGTAGGAATGGCTTTAGCCATGAGTGTGTTTGTTAAGGTCTAGATTCGGCACTGAAGTGCCTCCTACGGGGGTTGTTGCTGAGGGAGTCTCTGTACAGGACAACCCCACATTTCAACTGACGTCTGACGGCTGAAAGCTGACAGCTTCAAACACAAAAAAGCCCGACTCTTTCGAATCGGGCTTTCTCTTATTTGGAGCCTGGCGATGACCTACTTTCACATAGCAGCTGCTACACTATCATCGGCGCTGTTTCGTTTCACTACTGAGTTCGGCATGGGGTCAGGTGGGTCCAAAACGCTATTGTCACCAAGCAAATTTGGT
>NZ_PQCG01000004.1:0-479 GCF_002964825.1 Pseudoalteromonas sp. T1lg122 | reverse complement strand
CAAAAAACTTTTAATTGAAGAGTTTGATCATGGCTCAGATTGAACGCTGGCGGCAGGCCTAACACATGCAAGTCGAGCGGCAGCGACAACATTGAACCTTCGGGGGATTTGTTGGGCGGCGAGCGGCGGACGGGTGAGTAATGCTTGGGAATATGCCTTATGGTGGGGGACAACAGTTGGAAACGACTGCTAATACCGCATGATGTCTACGGACCAAAGTGGGGGACCTTCGGGCCTCACGCCATAAGATTAGCCCAAGTGGGATTAGCTAGTTGGTGAGGTAATGGCTCACCAAGGCGACGATCCCTAGCTGGTTTGAGAGGATGATCAGCCACACTGGGACTGAGACACGGCCCAGACTCCTACGGGAGGCAGCAGTGGGGAATATTGCACAATGGGCGCAAGCCTGATGCAGCCATGCCGCGTGTGTGAAGAAGGCCTTCGGGTTGTAAAGCACTTTCAGTAAGGAGGAAAGGTTA
>NZ_PQCG01000024.1:0-239 GCF_002964825.1 Pseudoalteromonas sp. T1lg122 | reverse complement strand
GCGCTGTTTCGTTTCACTACTGAGTTCGGCATGGGGTCAGGTGGGTCCAAAACGCTATTGTCACCAAGCAAATTTGGTTTTAATTCGCTCTTTTGA
This sequence comes from Pseudoalteromonas sp. T1lg122, assembly GCF_002964825.1. Lineage (NCBI taxonomy): Bacteria > Pseudomonadati > Pseudomonadota > Gammaproteobacteria > Alteromonadales > Pseudoalteromonadaceae > Pseudoalteromonas > Pseudoalteromonas sp. T1lg122. The sequence continues at coordinate 143 of NZ_PQCG01000024.1, read as the reverse complement.
GCAAATTAATAAATCTGGAATTCTGATATCAAGTAAATGTCTACTTTAGTAACTTAACTTCTGTCGTTACGCTGTCATAAAACGCGTTTGGCGTTGTATGGTTAAGCCTCACGGGTAATTAGTACAGGTTAGCTTAATGGCTC
>NZ_PQCG01000023.1:0-93205 GCF_002964825.1 Pseudoalteromonas sp. T1lg122 | reverse complement strand
CGAATTGAGATCAACTGTTTTTTGAAGTTTTTATGAAAAAAATGACTGTTCGCGCAAAATACGAACGAAACGCGTAAAAATAGCACTAAAAAAGGCCCCAAAGGGCCTTTTAACGTTATTTTACTATAAGCTTCCAACCTACTTTTGCTTGTAGCTTGGACTCTAGTTGTAGTTCACTGGCCATTAATGGGTGATATTTTAACCAATCGCCATCAAATGTCAGTGTGAGGGTGTTTTCATTAACACTAAGATCTATCGCTGGCAGTACATCATCTTGGCGACGCATTGATAAGATCACGGCGATCCGCACAACTCTTGTTAAACATTCTGCGAGTACTTGATGACAACCTAAGTGAGCAAAGCTGTTTTTAACAAGATCAGCACGATGTTCATTAGCAACAGCTGTGATCAGTTTATGCTCAGATTGTGAGAATCCTGGCATATCTGTGTTTTCTATAATGTAAGCTGTGTGCTTATGATAAAGCTTATACTCTATCAGTAAGCCAATCTCGTGCAGTTTTGCAACCGTTCTTAATAATGCGATTGCGTTATCATCGATTGACTGCCATTGCCCCATGACGCTTTTTGCCAATTGCTCTGCTAGTTGCGCAACACGGCACGCTTGTTTTTGATCAACATGATAGCGATTCATTAAGCCATCAACAGTTCGTTTTCGAATGTCGTGGTTATGAAGCTCTGGCACCATGCTGTATAAAACACCTTCGCGTAATGCGCCGCGAGCAAGACCCATTTGTTTTATATCTAACGATTCAAACAATGCGATCAAAATAGCGAGGCCAGAAACAAACACTAGACGGCGCTCTTCGCTCAAGCCTGCAAGCTCAAGATCAGCAATAGTGTCAAATTGTACTGATTGTTCTTTAATGGCGAGGAGTTTATCGAGCGTTAAAAGCTCATCTTGGTTTTGTGCAACCATGATCTCTTGAATAGCTTGCACAGTACCCGATGCACCGCTCGCTATTTGCCAGCCCGTTGCTTTGTATTCATCAACAATCTCAGCAACCACATCACTTGCCGCTTTAATTGCTGCAGCAAAATTTTCGTTACTGAGTTTTTGATCTTTAAAGTAGCGTTCTAGGAAGGTAACACACCCCATATGCAGGCTTTTATAGTGCAGTGCATCAAAACCTTGGCCGATCACGACTTCGGTACTCGCGCCGCCAATATCGATCACCAGTTGTTTGCCGCTACAAGCTGAGGTATGCGCCACACCTTTATAGATTGTCTTTGCTTCTAACTCACCGCTGATGACATTGATTTTATGACCAAGGATCTGTTCAGCTTTTTGCTTGAATACATCAGCATTAGTAGCAAGACGTAAGGTTGCGGTCGCAACAATTGTGATGTTTTTCTTTGGTATGTCTTGTAGACGTTCAGCGAACAAGGCTAGGCATTCCCAGCCTCGTTGCATAGCTTCTGTACTTAGGACGTTGTTTTCATCAAGTCCTGCAGCAAGCCTTACTTTACGTTTGACTCGACCGATCGTTTGCAGACCGCCAGCAATCGATTTAGCGATCAGCATATGAAAGCTATTTGATCCTAAGTCGATTACTGCATACACATTTTTTTGCGGTTGAAGTTGCCCCACCGTTCAAAAACCTCTAGTTACTACTAAGTCTTCAACAACGGTCGCTTATTACGACCGTGATTTCTGGTAACTATTATTTGGTCGACGTCCGTTGTTATTACGACTACGTGGGCCTGTAGAATAGTTCCGCTTTTTCTGAATAGTAGGCTTAGTTAAATCATCAAGCAATGCACTTTTATCATAATGTGATAATGGAATGCTGTGTTCTATATATTGCTCAATTTCGTGGAGATTATAGGCATACTGTTCACAGGCAAAGCTAATAGCGTGTCCTGAAGCACCAGCACGTCCTGTACGGCCAATACGGTGTACATAGTCTTCACAATCATCTGGCAAATCAAAATTAAATACATGACTTACTTCTGGAATATGCAAACCACGGGCAGCAACGTCGGTTGCTACTAAAAAGTCTAAATCGCCTTTGGTAAATTGAGCCAAAATTGATTGACGTTTTTTCTGATTTACATCACCGGTTAATAACCCAACTCGATGACCATCCGCTTTCATCCATGCATAGACATTCTCACAACTGTGTTTCGTATTTGCAAACACAATTGCTTTCTCTGGCCATTCTTCTTCAATTAAAGTTAACAGTAACTTAATTTTGTCATCTTGTGATGGATGGAACAGCTCTTCCTGAATACGCTTACCTGTTTTTACATCAGGCTCAACTTGTACATGCTCAGGGTTAGTCATATGTTCAAACGCTAATTCCTGCACGCGATAAGACAAGGTGGCAGAAAATAATAGGTTTAAACGCTCAGACGTTTCTGGCATACGTCTAAACATATAACGAATATCTTTTATGAAGCCTAGATCGAACATACGATCCGCTTCATCAAGCACCACAACTTCAATTTCATTCAGGGTGTAACAGCCCTGTTTATAAAGATCGATAAGGCGTCCGGTGGTCCCAATTAAAATATCCACGCCTTTTTCTAGTTGTGCACGTTGTTTTTCGTAATCTTCGCCACCATATACTAAACCTAAGTTAAGATTACAGTGTGGCGCTAAAATTTTTGCATCTTTGTGTATCTGAATCGCCAGCTCCCTTGTTGGGGCCATGATCAGGGCTCTTGGATGTTTACTAGGTGCTTTGCTAGATTGTAATAACCGATGGCACGTGGCAGTTAAAAACGCCAACGTTTTGCCCGTACCCGTTTGTGCTTGGCCCGCAATATCGCGGCCTTCACAAATAAAAGGTAGGCATTTCGCTTGAATGGGTGTGCAATATTCAAACCCATTTTCGGTTAAACCGGCAACCACTTCCGGTGCGATAGCAAAGTCTGAAAACTTTTTATCGGTCAAATGTGTCTTAGTCATAGCGTTTAAGCATAACGTTTAAACTTGCAATAAGAAACAAGAGTGTTTAAATACGCATTAAATATTTCGCCTAACTAATCGGAGATCGCAATGAGCGAGAAAATTATTCAATTAACTGACGATAGCTTTGAAGCTGACGTACTACAATCAGACAAACCTGTACTTGTTGATTTTTGGGCTGAATGGTGCGGACCTTGTAAAATGATCGCCCCTATTCTTGACGAAGTAGCTGGCGAGTTTGATGGCCGTGTTACAGTTGCAAAACTTAACATCGACCAAAACGCGGGCACACCACCTAAGTTTGGTATCCGTGGTATCCCTACATTACTTCTTTTCAAAGATGGCCAAGTTGCAGCAACTAAAGTTGGTGCTCTTTCTAAGACTCAATTAGTAGAGTTTTTAGAAAACAACATCTAATGAAAATATAAAAAAAGGGCTTTTTGCCCTTTTTTTAGCTTTATTTTGTTTAAAGACTGGACGCCTTGCTAGTGACCTGCTAGTTTATAAAGCCAACTAATCCTTAGTTATACCAACAAACCTCACTCATGTATCTAACGATGATTTTGAGTATGACAATTGTAATAAAGAACCCACCAATATGCATTTACGCGAATTAAAAGACAAGTCTATCAAAGAGCTTGTAAACTTAGCTGAGTCCATGGGGCTCGAAAACGTAGCCCGTTTAAGAAAACAAGACATTATTTTCGCCATTTTGAAAGCGCACGCTAAAAGCGGTGAAAACATCTATGGCGGCGGTGTTTTAGAAATCTTACAAGATGGTTTTGGTTTCTTAAGATCATCAGAAGCATCTTACTTAGCCGGTCCAGATGATATTTATGTATCACCGAGTCAAATCCGTCGATTCAGCATGCGTACTGGTGACTCTATTTCAGGTCTTATTCGTCCACCTAAAGACGGTGAACGTTACTTCGCATTATTAAAAGTAAATGAAGTAAACTTCGACAAACCTGAAAACTCTCGCACAAAAATTCTTTTTGAAAACCTTACCCCACTTCACGCAAACGAACGTTTACGTATGGAACGTGGTAACGGTAGTACTGAAGATATCACAGCACGTGTACTTGATTTAGCCTCACCAATTGGTAAAGGCCAACGTGCGCTAATCGTTGCTCCGCCAAAAGCGGGTAAAACGATGCTACTGCAAAACATTGCACAATCAATTAGCTACAACCAGCCTGATTGTGAGCTTATGGTTCTTCTTATCGACGAGCGTCCAGAAGAAGTAACAGAGATGCAGCGTCTTGTTAAAGGTGAAGTAATTGCTTCAACATTTGATGAGCCAGCGAGTCGTCACGTTCAAGTTGCTGAAATGGTAATTGAAAAAGCGAAGCGCCTTGTTGAGCACAAAAAAGATGTGGTTATCTTACTTGATTCAATCACGCGTCTTGCTCGTGCTTACAATACCGTTATCCCTTCATCAGGTAAGGTACTAACTGGTGGTGTTGATGCGAACGCTTTACACAAACCAAAACGTTTCTTTGGTGCAGCGCGTAACGTAGAAGAAGGCGGTAGCTTAACAATTATCGCAACAGCCCTAATCGATACGGGTTCGAAGATGGACGAAGTTATCTACGAAGAGTTCAAAGGTACAGGTAACATGGAATTACACTTAAATCGTAAGATTGCTGAAAAGCGTGTATTCCCTGCGATTGACTTTAACCGCTCAGGTACGCGTCGCGAAGAGTTACTCACTAAACCTGATGAACTTCAGAAGATGTGGATCTTACGTAAGATCGTTCATGAGATGTCAGAAATTGACGCGATGGAATTCTTAATTGATAAGCTTTCAATGAGCAAAACCAATGATGAATTCTTTGACTCTATGAAACGTCAATAACGATTACTGAGTTTTTAATAAATGCCTGTTTAATACAGGCATTTTTTTTGCCTAAAACTAATGACATAGCAATTAAACAGTTATACTTATGTGCGCTAAGATTATTGGTATTTCACAGAGATTTGTTCTATATATTATAGGATTAAAAGGTAAGGATCCCCTCAATGACTCGCATTAAAGTAGCTGTAGCTCTATTCTTAATAAGCTTACTTAGTTGTATTGCTAGTTTTACCGTATTTGAATTATCTGCAACAGCAATGGCTGTATTTGCGCTTATTGTTGTCGTTCCTTGGCTTACTATTATTGCTTACGTTTATACTACTGAGCATAAGCAACAGGATCACTTAAGTTATTTTGTTTCTAATATTACTTCTGAGCAAGGCATCGATTTCACTTTTCGTTTTGACGAAAATGATCGTCAATTACCGCAAGCTTGTCATGCCCTCAATGCCAGTTTGACGATGGTTGAACACATGCTTGGCGAAATATATTCGTCATCTGCCCGCTTATTACCTATGGCCGATGCACTGCGTGACACGTATGCATCAATGACTCAAAAAGCCACCATACAAGATGCTCATGGTATTGATTTAGCGGATACCATTACCCGTACGATTGAAGTATCGAAAGAGTTAGATAGAAGCCTTGAACAAATTTTTAATTCAGTATCTGATGCCACCCGTTCTGTACAACAAACCCGTTTAGACACAGATAAAAGCCAGGCGAGTCTTATCAAGCTTGCCGATAATATCAATCTAACGAGTGAGCAGATTATTTTACTTAAACAAGATAGTGATGCGATTGGCTCCGTCATTGATGTCATAAATAGTATTGCCGAACAAACTAACTTACTTGCGCTAAATGCTGCCATTGAAGCTGCACGAGCTGGCGAGCAAGGGCGTGGCTTTGCGGTAGTCGCTGATGAAGTAAGAAATCTGGCTGCCCGCACCAGTAAATCAACACAAGAAGTGCGTGAGATGGTAGCTAAAATCCAGCACAGTACTGAACAAGCATATCAATTAATGCAAACGGCACTAAAAGAAACCGAGCGTACGGTTGAGTTGTCTGAGGCTTCAACCAAAGAAACCAATAAAATTGAACAAGCAATGCTTGAAATTAATGCGTTTTCTGAGAGTGTTCATGAGCAGGTGGCGATGCAAAGCCAAATGTCGGATGAAGCCCAAGCAAGTATTGATGCGATGGTGGAGCTCAACTCTGATGCACTTTCAAGTTCACAAATACAGGCTGTATCGAGTAAAGACTTGGTTCGCCTTGCCCACACCATAGACGATAAGCTGTCGATGTTTCATATCACGCCACCCGAAACCGATCACGAACAGCGAATTGACCGCTCTCGTTTCGATACCAATCAAGAAATTGAAAAAATTCAAGACGGTGATATTGAACTGTTTTGATCAACCGAAGCATTATGTAGTTGCTCAAGTAGTTGAGCAACTAAACCTGTTAAATCGGTAAGTTTGTCTTGCTTTAACGCCGACTCAAGCGCCATAGCACTCATTGCAACATCATCTAGTGCAAACATTTTAGCCGCACCGCCAATTCGGTGAGCATCTTGCTGTAAGTTAAACAACTCATGAGCTGCAAAGTGCTGTTGTATCAATGCGCTTTCATGCTCGAAGCTATTAATAAAGCTTGCCACTAAGTCGCTCATATCATGCTGAGACTTAGTTGTTGCCCCATCCTTTTTACAATGCTTAGCTAGTTGCGTGTAAAATACTTTTTTATCAATCGGTTTGGCTAAATATCCTGTAAAGCCGGCTTCGAGGTAGCTGTCAATTTCATGGCTAATTGCATTAGCTGTTAATGCATAGACAGGCTGAGTAAAGCCACATTCTTGTAATAGCTTGAGCGCCTGTAAGCCATCCAATACTGGCATTTGAATATCCAGCAGCACCACATCTGGGAATTCCTTGAGGCACTGCTCAACAGCTTGCTCACCATTTTCAACCGCAATCACCTCAAGGCCCATCGACTCTAAATAACGAGAAATTAAACGGCGGTTATCTGGGTGATCTTCAGCAAGTAACACTTTACCTGATAAACCTTTTGTCACTGGCTGCACATACTTTGTAAGCTCAACAGTTTCAGAGCTTGGCGTATGCTCTTTACACGGCAAGTAAAACGAAAATATGCTGCCTTTATTTAGTTCACTTTCAACACTAATATAGCCACCCATCATCATCGCAAGTTGTTGTGATAGGCTTAAGCCAAGCCCGGTCCCACCAAAGCGACGGCTGATGCTGTTGTCGCCTTGCCTAAAACATTCAAATATTTGCTTAAGCTGCTCGGCGTTCATACCAATGCCCGTATCAGCGACACGAAACCAGACGCCTTGCTCTACTTGAGAGACTTTTAACTCTACTTCACCTTGATTAGTAAATTTAATTGCATTAGCACATAGGTTGATAAGTATTTGTTTAATGCGGGTAAAGTCGAGTTGACTGTAAAACTGCTCACCCAACTCATTGTGAAAAGCAAAGTTCAGCCCTTTATCTTTAGCCTGACCACTGAGCATGGAGTGGACGTCAGTAAGTAATCGAACTAAATCACCTTCTTTTAGGCTTAACTCAAGCTTATTAGCCTCAATTTTACTAATATCGAGTACATCGTTAATCAGTTCTTTCAAGTGATCACTTTGTTTTTGAATAACCGCAAGCTCATCGTTTAACTGCTCTGGTTTATAAAAACCATTCATTAAATTATCGGTTTGCCCCAAAATTGCGGTTAAAGGTGTACGGATTTCATGGCTGATATTTGCTAAAAACTGACTTTTAATTTCGTTAGCACTACGTAATTGCTCTGCGGTTTCTTCAAGCTCTTTGGTGCGTTTCGCGACCATTAACGAAAGTTGCTCTTTGGCACCTTTTTCTATACTACGGCGATAAATAGTAATCCCCGTTACCACTATCATCACAAACAAAATAAATAACATAATGCCCAACTGGCGCTGTTTAGACATTTCGAGCTCTTGCACATGTTGTAGCTGCTTTAGCTCAACAATTTCTTGATTAAGCTGACTTGCTTGAATTTGACTTTGCAGCTCACCCATCGACTTTAATAATTGTAAGCTTTGCTCGCTTTTGAATGAACGTACAAACTGATCAAAACTAGCAACGGCCCCTGCATAATCTCCTTTGCCAGATTTAATTAAGGCCATCATTCCTGCGCCGTCTTGTACTCTCAAATCATCTTTATATTGTTTAGCCATAAAGACCGACGTAGTCAGAGTTGCTTCAGCTTCAGCGAGCTTTCCTTGTAATAACTCGATTTTTGCTTGCGATAATAAACCGGCAAGCTCTAACGTTTTATTATCAATTTGTTTTGCAAATTCAACAGCTTTCTCTGCGTGGCTTAAGGCAAGTTCTAAATCACCAGTGCGCAGATAAACATTGGCTATGTTTGCGTGGCGCGACGAAAGAAAATAAGCATTATTTGTCTCTTGGTAATATCGCAAAGCTCGTTGATAGTAATGCAAAGACAGCTGATATTGACCAAGCTCAGAGTACGCAACGCCAATATTGCCATAGGATTGAGCAACGCCGTCTTCATCCCCTAATTTTTGGAAAATCTCTAGCGTTTCTCTATACATATCAAGCGCAATATCATAGCTCGACAAACGAATATAAATACCCGCTATGTTGTGTAAGATATCTGCTTTATCTTGTTCACTGCCATGCTCTTCGTATATGTCTTTCGCTTCTTTGTAATACTTAAGCGCTTGATCCATATTGAACATATCAAAATAAGCAAGGCCAATATTACTAAGTAAGTTCGCTTCGGCAATTGGCTCTGGTAGCTTTTTCGCAACGCTTAATGCCTCACTGTAAGCAAGCACAGCTTGTTGCATCAAACCTTGATAATAGTAAGTAACCCCTTGCATTTTTAAACTACGAAAATACCGTTTTGGGGTTGCAGCAAAGCTTGTCGATTGCTCTGCCAATTGGTAGTTCTTTACAGCCGCCGAAAAATTGCCCTTATCAAGCGCAAAATCCGCAAGTTGCAGGTATATATCGAGCCTTTGTTCTTGGTTAGTTGAATCTTGCTTAAGCAGTTTTTTGGCAAGCTGTTGCTTTTCTTGCCACTGCTCGGATTCACTAAATTGTTTGAATAATGAAGAAATAGCAAAACTTGGCTGCGAAAAGAGTACACTGCAGCCGATCAGGATGGCTGTAAGCAAGCTAATACGCAGTGATGTGAACATATGACGAAATCCCTTAATATCAACTTAGCCTGAAGATGCAGTTAGTAAGCTTGGCTAAAAGTATTCCCTAGTATCTAAAAAACAATAGCGTAGTTTCAAAAAAGCAGCTGTGATAGCGTATACCACTGTAGATTACACTAAAGATAGGCTTACGAACAATGGTTAACCCACTGATTGATGAGATTTTTTACCTTCTTTTGGAACAACCAACATGGAAGGTTCATACGCTTGCCAGCGCTCTCAGTGAATCAGGAAAAATTGAACCATTAGACGCTGACCCACAAAAAGATCTGTTTAAACGCAACTTTTTAGTTATGAATGGCCTTTATCAGCTGCAAACACAACTCGCACCAGAGCAACAACTACAAATTGCCTCATTACATATTGAGCTTGTTAATGAGCAAATAAGTAATGCATTAGAAAGTCACGATCCGCTACGGGATTACTATTTAGATTGGCAAAACTTTGATACAAGCAGCGAAGAAATTGATGCGTTATTAACTGATTTTTGGCAGCGTTTTTCGTCATTTAGCCAAAAAAAGGGCATTCACCCGTTATCTCAGCAACAGCTATTAGACTTACAGCAGGCGTGGCAACTACCGGTGGGGTTTTCTTTAAAAGAGTTACAGAAACGCTGGCGGCAGCTCGCATTAAAACATCACCCAGACCGCCAAGGCTGTGCAATTGAGTTTAAGAAAATACAACTCGAATATGAGCAACTTAAAGCAAGCTGCTCATAATTTACCAATTTATCTGCTCAAACGTCGTGCGCGAATCTTACGCTTTTTAATATTACCTTCAGTTAATTTACGTAGCGCAGGTTTTGCAGCAGCTCGCTCTACAGCAATAAAGGCAACATTATCAAGCACATTAATTTTACCTACTTGATGACCAGCAATACCTTCTTTACCCGTTAATGCGCCTAAAATATCACCAGCACGAATTTTTTGCTTCTTGCCAGCATCAATCATAATGGTTGCCATGGTTGGCTTATAAGCGGGCTTTTCTAGCAAGCTAAATGGCGGAATTGGTTCCGGGTCAAAGTCACGCTCGTAGTGGTCGCCAATTTGTGCCACTTTAAATTGCTCAGCTTCACCATAAATAGAGCATGCAATACCCTTTTTACCTGCTCGACCGGTACGACCAACACGATGTACATGGGTTTGTGGGTCATGTGCAAGGTGATAGTTCACTACCATGTCCATATCGTTGATATCTAAGCCGCGTGCGGCAACATCCGTTGCAACCAGAATACAGGCGCTTTTATTAGCAAAGCGAATTAAAGTGCGCTCACGTTCACGCTGATCTAAATCACCGTGTAAGGCAACTGCACTAAAACCCTCACCATAAAGATCATCACAAATCTGTTGTGTTTCAACTTTGGTGTTACAAAAAACCACACAGCTTTCTGGTTGGAACTTCAGTAGCAACAGCTTCAATGTATTAAAGCGCTGTTTGTTGTTATCAAGCTTGTAAAAGTATTGTTTGATTGTGCTCTTTGTTTGTTCTTCTTCAACCTTAATCATTTCTGGATTGCTAAGCACTCGCTCTGCAATCGCTGCAATTGATTTTGGATAAGTCGCACTGAACAATAATGTTTGGCGTTGGTTAGGAATGCACTCAACAATAGCATCAAGGGTATCCTGAAAACCCATGTCTAGCATTTGATCAGCTTCGTCTAACACTAAAGTCTCGACATCATCTAAGCGCAATGTGCCTTTGCGAATATGGTCATCAACACGACCAGGCGTGCCAACAATGATATGCGCACCATGTTCTAATGAGCCAATTTGTGGACCAATAGACACCCCACCACATAAGGTTAAAACTTTAATATTGTGAATGCCACGGGCAAGCTTACGAACTTCTTCAGCAACTTGCTCTGCTAACTCTCGGGTTGGACATAAAATGAGAGACTGAATACGAAACCTTTTCACATTTAACTTAGCCAACACACCTAGACTAAACGCAGCCGTTTTACCCGACCCGGTTTTAGCTTGGGCAATAATGTCTTTGCCTTGCAAGATCACTGGCAAGCTTTGCGCTTGCACAGGCGTCATTTGCGTATAACCTAAAGTTGATAAGTTATCGGTTAACTCTTGCGGCAAAGCCAAAGATGAAAAAGCAGTAGCAGTCACAGTAATATTCCAAACTTGATAATTGAGGGACATCCTCGAAGATGCTGTGGATCATAGCAGAGAATGTTCTGTTTCTCTAAACGAAAACACTGTTCGACTCGTTTAATTCATATTTAGTTACAGTTTGACGCTTTCTAACTCTCTGCATTTGTTCTAGTTTATTGATAGCAATATTCAGGAAGAAACGATGCTTCTATTTAATACCGCACCCGCTGATGTTTTTTATAAAAAACAAAAAACGTGTCCACATTGTCATAGTGAACATTATTCTTTAAGCAATCACAGTAGAGTGTTGCGCTTTACCATTTTGCCCATCATGCCACTCTCTATTAATTATCAAAGGCAATGCGATGACTGTGGCTATGTTACTCCTGCACCTTGGTATTCCCTGCCAGCTCTAGAATTAGCCTCATTTATAAAATACTTTATTGGTCTATTCATCATCGTTTACCTATTCACAAAGGCATTACTTGGTGCGAATGAACAAACTGAGAACGAGCAAACTTACCTAAGCGAGCCTAAGTTATTTGATACCTATTTTGTGTATTCAGATAAATTCACTGGTAAGCCAAAACGTATTAACAATTTGAAAGTGGCACAACTCGTTGAGTTTGACGATAAGAGCATGACATTTAGAATTGCTAACTACACATACAAATACAACAAAGACATCGAGATTGCGATGCGCACCAGTCTGTTAGTGCAAGATGATTACTTTTCTAGTAAAACTCTAACCTTCAGTAAACAACAAATTAAACAGCTGTATGATGACGGCAGCATATATAAAATCATGCGACCTGAGCTTTATAGCTTATTCGGTGGTTTTGTGATGCACCCACCAAGACCCAAACCCTTATACGCAGGTGTGAAGTTAGATAAGTACAATCAACAAGGCATTACTTACTTCAAAGATGGCTTATACAAAGAAGCACTGAATAGCTTTACGCTGTCAGCTGAAGGTGGCTATTCATGGGGACAATTAAACTTAGGTCAGATGTATCGTGACGGCCAAGGCACAGAAATCAATAACGAAAAAGCAGCTTATTGGCTTAACAAAGCCACCTTACAAGGGAATCCGAAAGCGAAGATTGAACTTGCAGAGCTATGTTTGAGTTACGATTGTAGTAAATTAGACACTCAATAACCAATTATCCATAAACATCACTCAGAAGAAACCAAGCTAATAATATGACTCTCGCTATTTACTTTACTTTTGTTATGTTATAACATTTTTACGTGGCGCAGTATTTATATTATTTTGTTGGTTTTATAAATGCGTGTTAGCAAAAGCAGAGTCACTCTCCCTACTCTGTTTTAAATTGCAACTGGGCTGCATTGCTTAATGAACGAATCGTCTTTTGAGTTTGTATAACTTGAAGGAAGACCTTGCACACTAGCACGCTTACGTTCCCGTGCTAAATCTTTGCCGGCGAGGTATCTCGCCGGCATTTTTCTTTTAAAGTTTTAAATGGTCTTCTAAGAAAGCCAGTACTTTTTTATAGTAAAGAGTGCGGTGCTCTTCTTTATAAAAACCGTGGCCTTCATCATCTAGAATAGTAATTTCATATGGGTGCTTAGCTTTTTTCAACGCAGCTTCTAATGATTCTGCTTGCTCAATTGGGGCACGTTCGTCTTCACCACCATGCACAATAAGTACAGGCGCTTTTAGCTTATCAATGTTGTAAACCGGCGAGAATGCTTTTAACTCAGCCTCATCAGTACCAATCACTGTTTTTAGGTAATTAACTCCATAGCTTCGGGCTTGCGTGTCACCCTCTTCATACATAAGAGGCAAGTCGTAAACCCCCATCAGACCTATTGCACACTTGAACATATCCGGCTCGATAATCGCGCTTTGTAATGCAGAGTAACCACCGAAGCTGGCTCCCATAATACAAATATTATCTTTATCAACTGTGCCGTCATTAATTAACAGTTTTACACCATCAATAATATCGTGCTGAATATTTTGTCCCCACTGGCGATAGCCAGCTTCTCTAAAATTCTGTCCAAAACCTGGTGAACCACGAAAATTCACCTTAAGCACTGCCATACCTCTATTAGCTAGCATTTGCGCTTCTGGATCGTAACCCCAATAATCTCTTGCTTGGTAAGGACCACCATGTGGCATAACAACGAGTGGTAAGTTTTTCTCAGCTTTGCCATTTGGCACAGTTAAATAAGCAAGAATTGTTAATCCATCGCGGCTTTTAAAACGCAGTGGTGTGGTTTGCGCCATATCATCTTGGTTTATCCAACCACGCGCAGAAAATAGCACTCTTAACTTATTCTTCTTTGCGTCATACAGATAATATTGCCCAGGGTTTATATCACTTGATGCAAAAATAATATTTTTTGAATCGTCTTCGGTACTGCTGACTAGCTGCACTTGACTACCAGGTAATGCACCTAACATATCTTTAAGACGCTGAGACTTTACTGAGCTACTATCTACAAAAGAGTAGCTTGGATAGTCAGCCTCCGTTTCTATTGCAAATAACTCTTTAGTAACTTCATCAACCCAAATATGTGATGGTGACACATGCTTATCTTGGAAGATTTTCGTTACTTCTTTGGTTTTTAGGTTAATTTTAATCAGGCTTTCTGCTTCGCCACCCTTTGATGCGGTGGCATATACAGACTCACCTGATTTATCAAATGCCTTTAATGAAATATCGGTGTAATCAATACCTTCTAAATCAAGCTCTTTCCAAAAACCGCCCTCAGGCTCTCGAACATGAAGTGTCGCATTGAGGTAATCGTCACTTGATACAGCGATACGAACGTTACCATCATGGTCTGTTAGAAATTCACCCATTGGTGCAGGTGATCGCGTAATTAAAGTGCGCAGACCGCGATATACATCGACTTCATAAACAACGGTAGTTGGCTCATTGGTTGCAGTCCATGGGTAAGTGACAACCAAAACTTTTTTATCATCATGAAGTAAGGGATCTAAAAGATATGAAGTCCCCTCTACAGGTGTTTGTTTTTTTAACCGAGTACCTGTTTGCTGTTCACCATGATAACCAATTACGTATGCGCCACGGCTACCATCAGCGTTAACAGCAAATAACTCACCATAATAAATAGGAGTATCTTGCCAGCCTTTTAAATACTCTTTTTCAAGAATAACACGTTCGTTGTTAACCCAGTGGTATTCGCCAACCTGTGCATTACCCGGAAAAGCAACCGCATGGGTTACGGCAAACTTGGTTGTATCAACAATAATGAGTGAATTTTTACCTTCGTGCTTTTTAATAGCAGCAACGTAATTGCCATCAGGAGAGATGGTTACACGACTAAAGTCATTGCCTTTACTAAAATCTTCTACCGATAATTTTGCAGATTTAGCGAAACTGGTAAATGACAGCGTAAATAACGCTAGCCCCAGCATAAAAGTGAGGTATCGAGACATGATTAACTCCATTTAACGATTTAATTGTTATTTTTAGCTGAGCAATAATAAAGCAAAGACCCTATTTAAGCTACAATAAATTAACAAACCCGAGTTAACAAATGCTATTTATCGACGAATTTTATGCCAAAGTTCAACCACTAATACGACGATCACGCCGGCAACAACGCCCAATAAACCATCAAATATAATTGGCGTAGCCAGCTCACCGGTTTTACCAAGTAAACCCGTTACAAACTCAGTGCTAACCTGCTGGGCGTGATGCAAAACAGGGATCCCATGTACCAATATACCTCCGCCAACTAAGAACATAGCAACCGTTCCTGCAAAGGCTAAAAAGCGCATTAACTTAGGCGCTGCAGCAAGTAAAAACTTACCTACGAGCTCTTTAAACTTACCGCCACTTTGCTGCGCTTTTTGCAGTAAATACAAACCAGCATCATCAAGTTTAACAATCCCTGCAACTAACCCATACACGCCAATGGTCATAATAATTGCGATTACACTGAGCACTAAAGCTTGATTAACCAGCGTTGCGCCAGCAACCGTGCCTAGCGTTATCACGATGATTTCTGCTGAGAGGATAAAATCAGTGCGGATCGCCCCTTTCACTTTTTGCTTTTCGTATTCTTGTAAGTCTTGTTGTTCAACCACACTTTCATCTTCTTGTTGAGCGTGACCAAACAGTTTTTCGATAATTTTCTCTGCACCTTCAAAGCACAAAAACAGGCCGCCAACCATTAACAGCGGAGTGATTAACCAAGGCAACCAAACACTAATCAATAACGCTGCGGGCACTAAGATGGCTTTGTTAATAAACGAGCCTTTTGCTACAGCCCAAACCACTGGTAACTCTCTATCGGCAGTTACCCCTGTGACTTGCTGGGCATTGAGAGCGAGGTCATCACCTAATACCCCTGCTGTTTTTTTTGTTGCGACTTTACTCATCGTCGCAATGTCGTCTAAAAGTGTTGTAATATCATCAAGTAAGGTTAGTAAATTTGTGCCTGCCATGGTGGTTCCTTGCCCATTAAATACACTATCAACATAACTTATCCTGCCATTTTCACCAACGGTTAATTTTTCTTTGTTAGGCTTATAGCTCATTCAAAAATAGAGGTGTTTCTATGATTAAACCACTTCTCTCGGGACTCGCTTTAGTTACCTTGTGCGCGTGTGCTGAGCAAAGTGCACCGAGCAATTATCTGTGCGATGAGACCCTTAGCGCCAGTATCGTTGAATACAGTGATGATGAAGCCAGACTGACATTTAAGGACGCTGAATTTTCACTCAATCGCCAAGTAAGCGGCTCAGGGGTTAAATACAGTGCAGATAATGTACTGTTTTGGTCAAAAGGCGATGAGGCCATGCTGATTTTAAAAGGTAAAAAGTACCAATGTAGCTTAACAAAGTAAGAGTAAATGCTTTCGTGGCTAAATTAGCTTAATCAGTGGTTTTGAGTATAATAGCGACAGTTTATTCAGCGTTTAAGCGGCTATAATGAAATACAAAGATCTTCGCGAATTTATCGAGTTATTAGAACAAAAAGGTGAATTAAAACGGATCAAACAAGAAATTGATCCTTACCTTGAAATGACCGAAATTGCCGACCGCACGTTACGTGCCGAAGGCCCTGCTCTGTTATTCGAAAACCCTAAAGGTCACACCATTCCCGTTCTTGCTAACCTTTTTGGTACGCCCAAACGTGTAGCTATGGGTATGGGCCAAGATGATGTCAGTGAACTGCGCGAAGTCGGTAAGTTATTAGCTTTTCTAAAAGAGCCTGAGCCACCAAAAGGTATTAAAGAGGCACTAGGGCAAATCCCAGTATTCAAGCAAGTATTGAATATGCCTGCAAAAGAAGTAAAAAAAGCACCTTGTCAGCAAGTGATACTTGAAGGCGATGATGTTGACTTAACGAAGTTACCTATCCAACATTGCTGGCCGGGTGATGCAGCTCCTTTGATTACATGGGGCCTAACGGTTACTAAAGGGCCTTATAAAAAGCGCCAAAACTTAGGTATTTACCGTCAGCAGCTACTGGGTAAAAACAAAATTATTATGCGTTGGTTATCGCATCGCGGTGGCGCATTAGATTTTCGTGAATGGTGTAAAGAGCACCCAGGTGAACCCTACCCTGTATCAGTGGCATTAGGTGCTGATCCTGCGACAATCTTAGGCGCTGTAACACCCGTCCCTGATACCCTAAGCGAATATGCGTTTGCTGGTTTACTACGCGGTAGTAAAACTGAAGTCGTAAAATCGATTTCAAATGACCTACAAGTGCCTGCTACTGCTGAGTTCGTGCTTGAAGGTTATATTATGCCGGATGAAACAGCACCAGAAGGCCCTTATGGCGATCACACCGGTTACTACAACGAAGTAGACGAGTTTCCGGTGATGACGGTGACTCATATTACACATCGTGAAAACCCAATTTATCACAGCACTTATACTGGCCGTCCACCAGATGAGCCAGCAGTACTCGGGGTTGCATTGAACGAAGTGTTCGTACCAATTCTGCAAAAGCAATTCCCTGAAATTGTAGATTTTTATCTGCCACCTGAAGGCTGTTCTTATCGTATGGCTGTGGTCACCATGAAAAAACAATACCCGGGTCATGCTAAGCGCGTAATGATGGGGGTGTGGTCTTTCTTGCGCCAATTCATGTATACCAAGTTCGTGATTGTTTGCGATGATGATGTAAACGCACGCGACTGGAACGACGTAATTTGGGCCATTACCACACGTATGGACCCTGCTCGCGATACGACGATGATCGAAAACACGCCAATTGATTATTTAGATTTTGCATCGCCAGTTTCTGGCCTTGGTTCAAAAATGGGCATGGATGCGACTAATAAATGGCCTGGCGAAACAGATCGTGAATGGGGTGAGCCCATTGTCATGGATCCAAAAATCAAAGAACGTGTTGATGAATTATGGGACAGCTTAGATATTCTCTAGGCTGTGACTATGTTAAACTGCTCAAAATTTAACGGTTATGAGTGCGATTCATAACCGAATTTGCTTCTGTGCTTATAAAGGTAAACTATGCAAACATTACTCGCTGACGTTGTTGCGATCAGCCCGCTTACAGACCACGTACATAAGGTCATTTTGAAACCACAGCAACCTGTGTCATTCGAGGCAGGCCAATATATGCAACTTGTATTAGGCGAAAAAGATAAGCGCGCCTTTTCTATTGCAAGCCGCCCATCACAAACTGAGCAAATTGAACTACACATTGGTGCCGCGGGTGCTGATTCGTATGCGATGCAAGCGCTTGATCATTTACGTCAAGCACATACAGAGCAACAGCAAGTTAATGTTGAAGTAGGTTTAGGCGTATCACAGCTGCGAGTTGAGGGTGAGCGCCCAATTATTCTACTCGCTGGCGGTACTGGCTTCTCTTACGCTAAATCAATGGCTGATCACCTTGCTGAAATTGGCTGTGAGCGTCCTGTATTATTTTACTGGGGTGTACGTGAGCAAGCTGCACTTTATGCTCATGATGAAATGCAAGCATGGGCAAACAGCAACCCACATTTCCAATATATTCCTGTGGTTGAAAATGCACCGCAAAGCTGGACTGGCAAAACCGGTTACGTCCACAAAGCCGTTATGGAAGATATCGTGTCTTTAGAACCATACGATATTTACATGGCAGGCCGCTTCGACATGATTGGCGTGGTTCGCGATGATTTTATTAATCATGGTGCGGTACGTGAGAACATGTACGCCGATGCATTTGCATTCATTAAATAACTTACTCATACAGGTTATTTTTAAGGCATCCAATTGGATGCCTTTTTTATTTGTTTTACCTATCGCCTTAATCCATCTAAACGATTTCACAAACTGCATTTCCTTGACCATACTCTGATTAGAATAACGATGGGGAGAGACCCAAATGCTAAATACAAAAGTACAAGATTTTATGCAACGTAAGTTGCCACACATTACGCCTGAAACTGAAATGACCACCGCAATTAGCGAGCTACAAAAGTTTAAATTATTGGGCGCACCGGTATTTGATGATAACAAAAGCCTAGTCGGCTTTATTTCTGAACAAGAGCTGCTGCAGCCGCTTATGCAAAACAGTTATTTCTGCGATGGCGTGGTAAAGGTAAAACAACTCATGCGCACCGATGTTGTTACCGTGAGTAGCGATCAAAATATCATTGAGTTGGCTGATGCCATGAAAACGGGTAAGCCAAAGAATTACCCAGTTATCGAGGGTGGTAAGGTTGTTGGCATGATCAGCCGAGGTGACGTGCTCAAGGCATTATATGAAAACTACGTTTCATGCCAAGAGCACCAAGTATAGGATGACGAGTTAGCTGCTTAACGATTAGCAGCTAACTGTTTTAAAGCCGCTTTATCAGCATCGCTTAAATAAGCAATTTCAAGCGCATTAGCTTGCGCTTTTTCCATATCGGCTGGGCTTAAACCTGCCGCAGGTGCTGCTACTTGATACTCATAGGCTATTTCAATACCTTCAACTGCCGGATCATCGGTATTAATTGATGCCAAAATACCATGGTCTAAAAAGGTTTTTAACGGGTGTTTAGCAAGCTCAGCAACAGTACTAGTTTGGATGTTACTGGTTAAGCAAGACTCAATACCAATGCGCTTATCACGTAAATAATCCATTAGCGCAGTATCTTCAATCGCTTTTACACCATGACCAATACGCGTTGCACCAAGCTCGTTAATTGCTTGCCAAATACTTTCGCTGCCTCGCGCTTCACCTGCATGAATAGTGGCTGCTAAGTATGCATCGTGTACTTGCTTAAAGTGATCAACAAATAACTCGCCCGGAAAGCCAATTTCATCGCCAGCTAAATCAACCGCAACTAAATCATTTTTAAAAGCTAGTAGCGCATCAAGCTCTTGCTGACAGATTTTAGTGCCATATGTACGCGACATAATGCCGATTAAGTTGGCTTTGATTGGCGCGTTTTGACACGCACTTTTAACACCATCAACCACCGCTTCGACAACACCTTGCGGATGTAGGCCTTGGCTTTGCGCCATATAATATGGACTAAAACGAAGCTCAACGTAATCGAGGTTTTGGGCAATCGCATCTTCAACATTTTCGATAGCAATACGACGACAAGCATCGTAATCACCCAGTACTTTTACACCCCAATCTAGCTTTTGTAAAAACGCCACTAAATTTGGCTCAGGGTCGATAACCTGTACGTGCGGAATAAGCGCTTCAATGTTATCAGCAGGTAATTCAAGATTAAACTGACGACCAAGGTCTAAGATCGTTTGTGGGCGAACATTACCATCTAGATGACGGTGAATATCAAGCAAAGGGAGTTTGTTATTGATCATAATTAGCACTCAGGTTCAGTAAATTTGCGCGGATCATACGTACCCACGGCGATATTTCAAGTTTAGATGATTTTATTTACTTTTTTGAGGTCAAATGTCTGCTTTAATGGCTGCTATCATTATGCAAAAAATGCCACAAGGTTTTAAAAAGTTTATCAGCATCAATTGGTTTAGTTAAATAACCATTCATACCACTGGCTAAGCCTTTCTTAAGGTCATCATCATGGGCATTTGCCGATAAGCCAATGATCGGTAAATCGGTTATCAGTAATTCATTGCGAATAACCTTGGTCGCTTGTAAGCCATCCATATTCGGCATTTGAATATCCATGAGCACAAGGTCATAGCTTTTTTCACTGATCATCTTAATAGCCTCATGGCCATCTTTCGCGATATCAGGTTGGCAGCCTTTAGTTTTTAAAATCGAACTCGCCACATGTTGATTCAATGGATTATCTTCAACCAATAGAATTGCATCATCGGCAAATGACACAGCAGTCACATCGATATCTGCTAACTCATCGTCACTATGAACGACCTCTTCAAGAGGTGATTCAAATGGCAGCGAAATTGTAAATGTTGATCCTTGCCCTTCAGTGCTACTGAGGCTTATCTCGCCTCCCATCATAACAATGAGTTTTTGACAAATACTCAAGCCTAAACCTGTCCCGCCAAAGCGACGAGAGGTTGAGCTATCGGCTTGTGAGAATGGTTTAAACAGGCGCTGTTGTGCCTCTTTACTGATGCCGATACCCGTATCAATAACACTAAAGTAAGTAAATTCGCCCTGCTGCCAAATACGTAATGTAATCGTACCCTCTTGGGTGAACTTCACCGCATTATTTAACAGATTCAACAATATTTGTTTTAAACGAATTGGGTCGGTGTGGAGCAGTAAGTGTTCAGATGCATCAAACTCAACACTAAATTCTAACGAGCGAGAGTTAAGTTCAAACTGCAATAAGTTAGTCAGCTCACTAACCAACGCATTCACATCTATGGGTTCTTGATGTAGCTCCAATCGCCCAGCTTCAATTTTAGAAAAATCTAAAACATCATTTATTACCCGTAATAGTACATTCAATGCACCATCTGCTTGATCAATATAACCACGAGCTTGTTGCCAGTCTTGCTCTTGCATCGCTAAATAATGCAACCCCTTAATACCATTAATAGGCGTGCGTATTTCATGGCTCATATTTGCCAAGAACTCACTTTTAATTTGGCTGGCTTTATCGGCTTTTAGTTTTTCTTCGCGAAGGCTTTGAGTTTGTTTCGCGACCTGCTGACGAATTTGAATATTTGTGCCGGTTACTGAAATCAAAAAAGTGATCAATAACCAAACAAACAGCATACCCACTATTTGCGCCAGCCAATAAGGCAGCCATGATGATTGTGCTACTGACTCCCATAATTTCACCTGCCATACACGCTCACCAATAATAAAGTTAAAGCTCGCAATGGCCGTTGTGCCAACACGTTGGGGGTTATAAATTTCGACTGGGTTACTGCCGTCGGTAACATCATAGAAGCTGGCATCAATCTCTGTGTTCTGATTAAAGTTAAGTGTTTGTGCTAACACTTCTAAATTGACCACTGCAACAACATAACCTCTAAACCCGACTTGGTGATTAATGTCTGAATAGACAGGGTTGAAGAATAAAACGCCCTTTTCGTTGCCATCACCTTGCATCAGGGTAATAGGCTCACTGACGGTAACATTTTTAATTAATCGAGAGTCTGTTAATGCTTGTTTGCGTAATTCGTTTGAGGCCAAATCAAAACCTTGCGCGGGTTCGTTCCCTGCTAATGGGTGAATATATTGCACCGGAAAATACACAGCTCGCTGACTCACTGGCTGCCACTGCCCAGCAGCATTTTTTTCTTTCACGTAGTAATCAGCGCCCAATTCATCACGCAATAAGTTTTGATAGTTGTTTAGTTGTGAGTGAATAACTTTAGGCGCCCACTCAAGAGCAAGGATTTCTTCGCTGTATTGCATTTGTCTTGCTGTAAAGCGCTTAAACTCATCAAAATCAACTACGTCACTACTAGCAAAAAAAGTGGCGAGTAAGGCTAGGTGCGACTTAATTTCATCAACTTGGTGTTCAAGATTAGTATGAATCGCACTAACTTTGGCTTGCTGGCGTTGTAAGTCTTTGTCTTTTTTTACACTGGCTGCACCATAAAAACTGACACAAATAACCATATAGATTAATAGCGACGGCACAATAATTTGTAGTCGCTGGCGGGTATGATGGTAACTAAATGCAGCTAACACTAATGGCGTGAAAATCAGCACCCCAATACTGTCGCCAATCCACCATGCAATAAAATTATTAAGTGCCGCATAACTCGGAATAACATTATTAATGACCAGCAAGCCTGTGCCAATTGAAGCCGCAATCAAGCTACACAGAGGGCCACCAATCATTAAACCAAGCACACTTTGCTTTAATGACGATAATTCAATCGGGCGCTTAGCGACATGAATAATAATGTAATAGGCAAGCCAAGCTTGGAATGTTGATGCAGTTGTTACACCAATAGCCTGCAGCATCATTTGCCAATGGAAAATATCGGTAGCTTTATCAAGGTGAATGAGGTTTACAAAGAGCGCCCCTAGCAAAACTCCTGGTAGGGCTCGATTTCGAAGTAGCAAGATACTGGCAAGCGCAATACCAGAAGGCGGCCATGCAGCAACCGCATAACCATCAATCGCCAGCAAAGAATTACTTAAATACCCTGTAAGAAAGTAAGCTAGTGCAATACTTATTGTCAGTGTAAATAAGTTCTTCAAGCCATCGCTCCTTTGCTGCCTGGAGTAAAATTATTGATAGAGTACCAATGCTTTTTCTGGCTGGGCACTTTTACTATAACTGAGTACCGCTTGCTGCAAATAGGCATGGCGATTATTTGCATTAAGCGCTTTATCAAACACTCGCGCAGCTAAGTCATATTCACCATGAGCATTCGCTAAACACGCAAGAGCTAGTAGCAAATCTGTATTCTCGGTGTCTTTTTTCAATACATCTTGCAAGCTTGCTTGTAGCTTGAGTGCATCGCCAGCGCTACTAGTACGTAAAATACGTGCTAAGTCTTTATGCTGCAGCGGTTTTTTGATCATTTTAATTAAGCTTAGCTCAATTTTGTTTAACTCACCTGCTTTTGCCATCGCTGCTAAATAGCTTACCTCAGCATATGGTTTCAGGTTTTTGGCTAATTGCTCATATCGTTCAGATAAATCCGCGTTTGACTGCGCTGCAAAGTAACCGTCAAACAGTTGTTGCCACTCTTGCTCAGAAAGTGCTTTTTTACGTAATAAACGCGGCATAAAGTCATTTAATGCTGCCCACTTTTGCTCTTGCACTAAAACATGGGCATACATCTTAAGCTCTAAACGAGTGGCTTTTTTACGCTCAGCTAAGGCTTTTAGGTCAGCAAAAATAGTGCTGGTTTCGCCACTGGCGATCCATAAATTAGCGACTTTTAGCTGCTTATCTTGGCTTATTTTATCAAGAAAGCTAATTGCTCTTTCGCTGTCATTGTTTGCGAGTGCTGCTTTAGCAAGAAGCGCGTAACGTACATCGCTCCACTTTTCTGCCACGCTATTGTTATCAAGAGCAAGCTCCAGCTGTGCATAATCGTTATTGATTAAGCTCCATACACCTTGCTCAATAGCCGCTTGTTTACGCTCTTCACTGCGCGCAAAAAAACCATGGCGTGTATGGCTATATAAAGACATTACGTAACGACAAAGCTTATAAAGCAAAAACAGTGCGGCAAATGCTAATATTAAAAGTGCTGTGATGCCCCAAATAGTGCCTTCAATGGTCGTTTTATTAAAGGCAATTAAGACATAACCTTTTTGGTCTATAAAAAAGGGGGCTATCCCCAAGCAGCCTGCAATTGCAATAATGATTAATAAAAAGCGGATCATTGTGCCCACTCCTTCACCTGCTCAGTACTTTGCAGTGACACTTTTGGGCTAAAATCGAGTTGCTCTTTAGAAAGCTCAGCAAGGCTTTTTAATGCCGCTTTTGTTTGTGCATCATCTTGCTTAAAGTAATCTTTTACCAAGCTATGTGCAGCATCAACAGCACTAAAATACACACTGCTTTGCTTACTTAATACCGCATCTTGCGCTTGAGCTAAGTATAAACTCAGACGTTGTTTTACTAAGTGACGCTCTTGTTCACTTAAAAATGGTGCGATAACCATATCTTCACGTGTGCGCACTGTAACAAAGAAGTCTTTAAACTGCTGCCATGACTTAGCAAGGTTCTGACGCCACTCACTGACATTTTCACTTAGTTGATTTGGGTCTTCTTTGACGACTTCTTCAGGTAGAGAAATAGCATTAAATAGAAGTTCATCCACTTTTTGATTAATGCCATGCAGTTTCAAATAAATTGCTTCAACAGCAACAGGCTCTATGGCATTCAAGGTTTGTAAATCTTGGTGAATTGCTTGGCGAATAGCCCCTGTACCTGGGTGTTCTGCAAGCAAGCTATCTAAGCGCGATAACACAGCTGCAGCCCCTTGATAATCGTGCTCAGCCCATAATTTAAATTCGGCCATACGTTGCAGGCTTGTGACTTCTTGCGGATTAAGCGTGAAAGTTTGCTGCTCGGCGCGCTTTAAAGCCGCTTGTAATTGCTGCTGAGTTTGCTCAGCACTTTCATTCAGCGCATCAGTGACCTTTTGCTCACTGTTATAAAGTGAATGTTGTAATGTTTGCTGTGCGCTTTTTAATGCATCAATTTGCTGCTGTAAGCGTAGGTTTTCATCTGTCAGCTCAGTTAATGCTACAGCCGATTGCTGATCGCTATATAATTTGTGATAAAACTCATAGCCAACCGCAGAAGCCACTAAAAGTGAAATAAGTAACGCTAAGCTACCTGTTTTGCTGATGCCTTTTTTAGCTTGCACAGGCGCTTTCGCCCCACTATTTGCCGTTGTTTGCGCTTTTTTCTCTGGCTGTGCAGTCACTGCTTTTGCGGGTTGTTTTGATTCTGCTTCACTCATTTTGCTACCTTGCTGATTAATGCAGGTGAACATAGCGCTATCGCTCGCCCCTGCAGCAATATGTATCTGTGTTCTTGCGACATTTTGTTGCTTTAAATAGTCAGCGATACGCTCACTGGCAACGAAAAATTTCCGCTCTTTCAACCATGCACGCTGAGGCTCATTTAAGCCATTAAAAATGGCATCCACCGCTGCATTACTGGTAATGACTATACCTTCTACATCAATTGTTTGCCAGTGGTCCATCCACTTGCCCGGTTCGCTCTCAATTGCGCTCCGCTTGTAAACAACCAACTGATTTAACAAAGCACCACGTTGTTTTAAAGTTTTTGCTATGGTCGTGCGCCCGCCTTCACCTTTCACTAAAACAATGTTACTTAGCTCAACATCTTGCAGCGTTTTTAATTCAAGCAAACCTTCTGAATCATGCTGTTTGGGTACTGCAGCACGACGCCCAAAGGCTTCATAAACCGCATCAGCAGTTTGCTGACCGACCGCATAAAGTTGCGCTGCTTTGTTGATGGTTGGTGTGAGTTTTAACAAGGCATGCACGGCATCTTGCGAGATAAAAATGATTTTATCGGCATTTTCTAGCGGTGCGAGTTCACTACTATTAACAGTGAGATAATCTAAGGTAAGGACTGGACACAGGGTTGTTTGATAACCCGCCTGCTGAAGCTCAAGAGCAAGCTCAGTGCCTTTTCCTTCTGGACGAGTTATCAAAATATGCATATTAAGCGTCTCTATATACTTCAGCTAAAATTTTATCAGCACCTTGCTCAAGTAACTTTTCAGCAAGTGTAATACCTAACTGCTCTGCGTCAGCCACTGGACCTGTCACTTCATCACGTAGCATTTGGCTGCCATCAATAGCGCCCACTAAACCACGTAAATGAACTTGCTCACCCTCAACCAATGCAAATGCACCAATTGGCACTTGGCAACCACCTTCTAAACGGCGATTCATAGCACGCTCGGCATTAACACGAATACGAGTTTCAGTATGTTCGAGTGGCGCTAATAATGCTTTTGTTACTTCGTCATCAATACGGCACTCAATACCCACAGCACCTTGACCATTTGCAGGTAATGATACTTCTGGCTCGATAAAAGCTGTAATACGCTCAGGCATTTCTAAACGAATTAGACCCGCTGCAGCTAGAATGATTGCATCATATTGACCATCATCTAGTTTTGCTAAACGCGTATTAACATTACCGCGTAAATCACGAATGTCTAAATCTGGGCGAGCTTCGCGAATTTGGCATTGGCGGCGTAAGCTTGATGTACCAACAATAGCACCTTGTGGTAACTCATCTAAGCTTTTGTAGTTGTTTGATACAAACGCATCGCGTGGGTCTTCACGTTCACAAATAGTGTGTAATGCTAGGCCTTCAGGAAACTCAACAGGCACATCTTTCATTGAATGCACCGCAATATCTGCACGGCCATCTAGCATGGCTTGCTCAAGCTCTTTTACGAATAAGCCTTTACCACCAATCTTTGCCAGTGGCGTATCAAGGATAATATCGCCTTGCGTCGACATAGGAACCAACTCTACCGTTACGTCGTCATGGAAGTGCTCTAATTGAGCTTTTACAAATTCTGCCTGCCATAAAGCAAGTGCACTTTTACGGGTAGCGATACGAACTAGTTTTGTTGTCTGTGTCATGAAAAATCCAATTAATTATCAGGCTGATACTAAATATTACTCAGCTAAAATTCTAAATTCTTTTTGGGCCAGTAAGTTGCCCTCTGCGTCAATAACTTCAACACGCCAATCACCCAATTGCTCTGGCATGATGTTTTTCGTTGAATAAGTACGAAAACGTGGGCTACTTACCGCTAATTCAATTGAAGCAAGCTGTTGATCTTGGTAATACCATTGATGACGAACAGTTTGCCCTTGCATATTTCTAAGCTCGCTAAAAAAGCTCAGGCTATTGCTAATTTGCGCTAATTTTACATCGTTTTTAAGAACGTTTACTGGTTCTCGATCAACAACATCGGTAGTTAATACTGCGCGGCTTACTTTATCTGTGTCTATTTTAGCGCCAATTGCGACACTGGCAATATGTGCTGACTGTGAAAACTGCTGCTGAGCATCGGGCGCTGCAGCAATCTCTGCTTGCTGTTCTGTTTGGAGTGGCTCTTCATCAAGAGTGACCGCTGATGTTTCCGGTTGTTGCGCGTCAACAACCTGTTCACTGTCGATCTCAGCCTCTACTGTCGTAACCTCAGGTTCTACAATGTTTGAGCTCACAACCTCTGCTTTAGCTGTTTCTGTGTTATCAGCCAGCGGTGTTTGCTCATTCATAGACGGTGCGACGATTTCTTTTGGCTCTTCTTGCTCAGCGTCATTCAAAGGCGCTTGTAGCTCAGCATTTGCAAACTCTGATTGCGGCTCATCTTGCGGTGATTGCTCTGCATTTACAGCGCCAATAAAGCTATACACTAATATAGCCAGCGCAACTAAGATAACACTGCTAACCATAAAGATGCGTCGCCAATGCCATTGATAGGTCACTGCCGTCGGCGCTGAGTTAACCGGTTCAACGGTATTCATATTTGCTGTAATTACAAGTTTCTTTGTCATGTTGGCCTCTAAAACCAAAAATTAACTCAAGCGAGCAATTAACCACTCTCGAATAGCCATTAGTTCTTCACCACAAACTTGGTGCGCCATCGGATAGTCTTGCCAGCTTACTTCCATGTTATTTGCGCTAAGCACGTCAAATGCTTTCTGCCTGCGCTATGCGGTACCACATCGTCAAATCGACCATGTGCCATAAAAATATTTAACCCCTGCTGCTTGGCTTCATCGGCTAATTTTGCAGGCACACACATGTAGGTTGAAAGTGCCATTACACCCGCTAATTTATAATCTAGACGTGGCGCTAAGTGCAGCGATACCACACCCCCTTGCGAAAAACCGGCAAGAATAATTTTGTTAGGAGCGATACCTTTTGCAATTTCTTGGTCAATAATTGCAGCCACTTTTGCAGCAGATTCACGCACTCCTTGCTCATCAGCACGCTTATCTAAATCCATTGATTTAATGTCGTACCAAGAGCGCATTGCCATCCCACCATTTAAGGTGACCGGTTGCACTGGCGCATGTGGAAACACAAAACGCACACCAAGCTCTTTTGGTAAAGCAAGTTGCGGTGCAACGGGCGCAAAACCATCACCTGAATCACCTAAACCATGTAGCCAGATAACCGTTGCTTTGTGATCACCTTGCGCTGGATATTCAACAAACTCTAAACTCATAGTTCAGAACGCCATTCAATTGTTTGACCTGCTTGGCGAGTTGCTGCATCACACATAAATTGCCAAAACTCTGCACCTGAGCGGTTATCAATCCACTTATCGTCGCGTAGTTCAAAATGGTGACCGTTAAATTTAGTCGCTACCCAAACTTGGTGTAATGGTGCTTGCTTGTTGATCACTATTTTACTGCGATCAGGAAAGATGATTTCTAAAATACCTGACGCTGATTCATAGTCTAAATCGGCATCACATTCATCGATTTGCTCTTCAATAGTTAGCATTAATGCATCGGCTAGTGTGTGGTATTCATGATCAGTCATTTTAGTGTCCTTTAACTGGCTTTAAGCCTAGATCTGGGGGCAGATTGTGTACATCAAGTGTAACAGGAATAAATTCATCCGCGAATAGCTGCATTTTTTAAATATTCTGTTACTCTGCGATTATAAAGCCAGCAACCGTATTAATCTAATGAAAGAGACTCATAGCCAAAAATTAAAAACCATTTTACCTCTAAGCGCCCTTCTACTAACCCTAGCAGGTTGCGGACAAAGTGGTGCTCTTTATCTGCCAGATGATACTAAGCCGCCTGCAAAGTCTCAGCCACAAGCTGATCCATCCGAACAACCAGAGCAAAAACAGGACCAATAGATGGACTTTTTTAACTACAATAATAATCAGCTGTTCGCTGAAGACATCGCTGTCAAAGAGCTTGCCGAACAATATGGTACGCCTTGTTATATCTATTCTCGCAAAACCTTTGAACGTCATTATTTAGCATTTGCAGACGCTGCTCAGTCGCATAAGAGCTTGGTGTGCTATGCCGTAAAAGCCAACTCAAATATTGCCGTGCTGAATATTTTAGCGCGACTTGGTTCAGGTTTTGACATCGTTTCAAAAGGTGAGCTTGCGCGTGTTATCCAAGCAGGCGGAGACGCAAGTAAGGTTGTGTTTTCTGGCGTTGCAAAAACCGCTGACGAAATTGCCTATGCACTTGAATTGGGGATCAAGTGTTTTAACGTTGAGTCAGTGGCTGAGCTTGAGCGTATTTCAAAAGTGGCAACGGATCTTAACTTAGTGGCACCGATTTCGATTCGCGTAAACCCAGATATAGATGCAAAAACGCACCCTTATATCTCAACCGGCTTAAAAGAGAATAAGTTTGGTATTGATATTCAAACTGCGGTGACTGTGTATCAACATGCAGCATCATTACCCGGTTTAAAAATTACCGGTGTAGATTGCCACATCGGTTCGCAGCTAACGGAAATAAAACCTTTCTTAGCAGCACTTGAAAAAGTACTGACTCTTATCGAAGAGTTAAAAGCGGTTGGCATCAAGCTAACTCACCTAGATATCGGTGGTGGTCTTGGCGTGCCTTATAATGGCGAAACGCCTCCTCATCCAAGCGAGTATGTTGATAAAATTACCGCTCGATTAGCAGACTACCAAGATTTAGAACTTATTTTTGAACCTGGTCGTGCGATTGCAGCCAACGCAGGTATTTTAGTTACTAAAGTTGAGTTTATTAAACAAAACCAAGATAAGTTCTTTGCTATTGTTGATGCAGGCATGAACGATATGTTGCGTCCATCACTGTATCAAGCTTGGCAAAGTATTGTGCCAGTTGAACCTCGCGCAGATGATACGCCTACTTACAACTACGACATTGTCGGCCCAGTCTGTGAAACCGGCGACTTTTTAGGCAAAGACCGTGAGCTTGCACTTCAAGCCGGTGACCTTTTAGCGCAGCGCAGCGCTGGCGCATATGGTTTCACAATGAGCTCAAACTACAACTCACGCCCGCGTGTTGCAGAGATTATGGTGGATGGTCAGCAAAGCCATTTAATTCGCCAACGCGAAACCTTAGAAAGCCTTTGGCAAGGTGAGAAAATTTTACCATAAACGTTTTTATAACCGCCCTGCTCTGTGGCATGATTAGCTCAGAGCAAACCCGAATTAGAGCGTTATGTTAGTTAATTTTTCAAAAATGCACGGCCTAGGTAATGACTTTGTCGTTATTGATAACATTACTCAAAATGTTTTTTTATCACGTGATCAAATAAAGAAGCTGGCAGATCGCCATTTCGGCATTGGCTTCGATCAACTGCTTATGGTTGAAGCCCCTTACTCTCCTGATCTCGATTTTCATTATCGTATTTTCAATGCCGATGGTAACGAAGTTGAACAGTGCGGCAACGGTGCGCGCTGTTTCGCCCGCTTTGTACGTATGAAAGGCCTAACCAATAAGCATAAAATCTCGGTTTCAACAAAGTCTGGTAACCTCACGCTTTATATAGAGAAAGATGGTCAAGTAACGGTAAATATGGGCCATCCCAATTTTGAACCGAACAAAATCCCATTAAAAGCCAGCAAGCGTGAGCTGACCTATATTCTTCGCACGGAAGAACATACGGTATTTAGTGGCGCAGTATCGATGGGTAACCCGCATTGCGTGTTAGAAGTTGATGACATTCATACCGCAGAAGTCACCACCTTAGGCCCACTGCTTGAAAATCATGAACGCTTTCCACAACGCGCAAATGTTGGTTTTATGCAGGTAATTTCGCAAGATCACATTAAACTAAGAGTGTGGGAACGTGGCGTTAGTGAAACCTTAGCCTGTGGTACAGGTGCCTGTGCTGCGGTCGTGGTTGGTCAAATTCAGAATAAACTTGCTACTACCGTACAAGTTGACTTGCCCGGCGGCAGTTTACAAGTACGTTGGCAAGGCGAAGGCCACCCTGTACGAATGACAGGCCCTGCTGAGCATGTTTTTGATGGACAAGTGGCACTATGAGCAAACTAACAGAACAACAAATTGCTGAATATTTAAAAGCACACCCTGATTTTTTTATTAAAAACCCTGATGTGCTCGCTGAAGTTGAACTACAACAGCAAACGGCGGGAGCAACGTCTTTGGTGCATATTCAACAGCGCCAATTACGTGAACACAATACGTTATTAAAAAATAAGATTGAGCAGCTCGTTGAACAAGCAAAAGAAAACGAGTTAATTTACCGCTTATTTAGCGACTGTCATCGTCAGTTATGGACTAACTACGACTTTACGACACTGGCTAGCAACTTGCGCAATATTATCTGCACGAACCCATCCATTAACGAATGCCACTTAGTTAAGTACGATAAAAAGTTTGATGAATTAATTGCTCATCGCCTGCAAAACGACGGCATTTACTTGGGTCGAGTAAGCCAACAAGAAAGAGACTTACTGTTTTCAGACACGACTCAATCGACTGCTTTATATCTAATTGGTAACACGAAACACCCTGTGGCAATTTTGGCGTTTGGTAGTGATGACGTAAATCACTTCGAACCGGCAAAAGACAGCTTTTTTGTCCTTGAGTTTGTGCGCTCATTGCAACTGCGCTTATTGGAACTTGCATGAGCGATGTGACGACGCCAGACATTGATGAATTAAGTGATGCTTGGCGAACACCCATCCAACTATTTGCAGACTACTTACGCTACGAAAAACAATACTCAGCGCACACAGTAAACCAATATACTAGCCAGCTAGGCTTCGCAGCTTTGTACTTTAGTAAACTATGTGAAGACTGGTTTGCTGTTCAAGGTGAGCATATTCGCCGTTACAGCATGCAAATGCGCAGCAAACAATTAAGTGGTCGCACAATCAGTTTAAAACTAAGTTGTATTCGCAGTTTATATAAATTCTTAAAAGCCAAAAATATAGCCAGTCAGGCACATTATCACAATCCGGCAGAGGCCATTAAAGGGCCTAAATTTTCCAAGCCTTTACCCAAAAATTTAGACGTAGATCAAATGGCTAAGCTACTAGAACTGCCAGATGATGAGCCTTTAGCTATTCGTGACAAAGCTATGATGGAATTAATGTATTCTTCGGGTCTGCGTATTAGCGAGTTAGTTGGTGCTAACTTACAAGATATAAACCCGACTGAAGGCGAAATTTTAGTCCGTGGTAAAGGTAACAAAGAACGTTTATTACCTGTAGGCAGCAAAGCGCTCAGTGCATTAAAAGCATGGCTGAAAATTCGCCCTCAATTTGCACATCCTGATGAAATAGCCGTGTTTGTTAGCAGCCAAAAAAAGCGAATTTCCGTACGCCAAGTTCGCTTACGGATGCAAGAATGGGGAATTAAGCAAGGGATCAGCTCGCAAGTGCATCCGCATAAATTGCGCCACTCGTTTGCATCACATATCTTAGAATCATCAGGGGATCTGCGTGCCGTACAAGAACTGTTAGGACACAGTAGTTTGTCTGCAACTCAAGTTTATACGCATTTAGATTTTCAGCATTTAGCTAAAGTGTACGATAACACCCATCCACGCGCTAAAAAGCGCTCAACTTCAGAGTAAACCCTTGTCATTATGATCCGATTTAACCGTGCCCTATCGCCAGTTTCTGTTTTAAGTTTTGATTTAGACGACACACTTTACAACAACCATCCGATCATAAAGTCAGCCTTGCAAGCACAAGCTGATTACCTCGAAGCGCTAGAACAATGGCCCACCGATAGCATGAGCTACTGGTTAACATGCCGCGAGTGTGCTTTAAAACATGATGCAACTTTAATTGATGACGTTACACGCTGGCGACAAGCAGCATTACACTATGCCATGACCGATCTGGGTTTTTCAGCAGAGCAAGCTCAGTTGCATGCCGAAAATGCTTATCAGGCATTCGCTGATGCCCGCAGTCAAATAAACGTGACTGATGAAGTACTTGAATTACTTACTAATCTCAGTAAACACTACCGCCTCATCGCCATCACCAATGGTAATGTTGAAGTAGAAAAGTTTAACCTTAATGGCGTGTTTGAGTTAGTTTTACAAGCAGGCCCACACGGAAAAGCGAAGCCGCATAGCGCCTTATTTGATAGCGCAGCCAAACACTTAAAGGTGCCTCACAAGGAAATTTTGCACATTGGCGATAGCCTAGATACTGATGTGCAAGGCGCAAATAATGCCGGCTGCCAAAGCGTTTGGCTTAATAACCAAGCAACGCAATATCGTTATCAAGGGTTAGCTGATATTGAAATAAGCAATATCATGGCGCTCAATCATTTAGTTAAAAAGTAACGACTTTCAAAAATTTGTTTTATGCTGAGTAAGTAAACAACAAAGATTAAATGATTGGGCAAAACGGATGAATGCTTTTCTTAAATTATTATTGCTATGTTCTCTTAGCTTAAACGGATACTTTATTTGGCAGCTGTTTAACCCCGTGAAGCCAAAACAAATTGAGACTGTAGCAACCACTCCCATAGTCAAGAAAAGCGCGGTTTTACCAGCCCATTTTCAACAAGCTGTTGCGCTATTTAGCAACCAATTATTCGACAAAGCGGTGGCCGAGTACACCCAATTGCTTGTTAATGAACCTCGCTATGCAAGGCAACTTAAACAAATTTGGCAACAACAACTTGAGACATGGCTTTCCCATCAAAAATTCACCTTAAGTGAGCAATTTTTAACGGCCTTTTTAAATAGTCACCCTTACGATGTCACCATGCTTGAACTTGAAGCTAAGCGTTTAATCGCACAAGGTGATACCCAACAAGGTATTATCAATTTACTGGCTCTTAGCAACCAGTTAGACAGCAATGATAAGCAACAACTTAACAAACAAATAGACGAGCTAAGCACATCCTATATTGATGAACTTAGTGCGGCGCAACAATGGCAGGCATTGCTGAATAGCAGTCAACAGTGGCTTGATTACGCGCCAGGTAACGCGCATTACTTATATAATCATGCATTAGCTAACTATCATTTAGAAGATTATGTCGCGAGCCAAATAACCCTAGATCAACTGCCTGAAGATCATGAATACAAACAGCAAGCTGAGCAGTTACATCTGTTGATTCAACAAGCCCTCGCAGGAGTTGAAGTTATAAAATTAACCGCTCGAGGTTCACACTATTTAGTGAACAGTATTATCAACGATGATATCGAAACCGAGTTGATGATCGACACGGGCGCGAGCTTTACAGTCATAAATCAAACGCAATTAAACTCGCTGAATAGTCCTGCCAATTACCTTGGCACACTAGAAGTAAACACAGCTAATGGCGTTGTTGAAGCGCAGCGTTATCAACTCGAGTCGTTTCAAGTCGGACAACAACGTATTCGTAATTTTGAAGTGTTGGTAATAGAAAATCATGTTGGCTATGGCTTGCTTGGTATGAACTTTTTAGAGAATTTTAAGTTTAATATCAATCAGCAAGTGAATGAGTTAGAGTTGATAAAGAACAATTTTTAAGGACAAGCAATGACTCTGAACGATTTCCTGGCAACATTAGCAAACTCACCACAACAAATTGAATTTACCGACACCATGGCGGTCATAGACAACAATTATGACTTTACCCCAAGCGCTTTTAATAATCATGGGCTGTTAAGTGCGGCTAATGAAAATAATGGTTCGTGTAAAATTTTTGCCTTTGCAAAGCTTAATCAACTAAGTAAACAAAACACCCTAGATTGCTTTGGCGCGTTTTATCGTGATGACGTATTACACAATCCTGAAGGGCAAGACCACATGAACATCCGCACTTTCATGCTTGCCCCAGAAGCAACACCTTTCTTAGGTGTTACTTTTACCGAGCAAGACGTGCTTAAAGCGAAGTGAGTAAAAGCTGATATTTAAAGGCTTTTTTCCATAAAATAACGGCAGCCGTCGAGTGGGTAGTTACGCATTTCATATTTGACTTGGTAGCCGTTGTTTTCGTAAAAGGGTTTAGCTTGGAAATCGAGCGTATCAAGTTGTGCGGTGTTTGCACCAAGCGCTTTAGCTTTACACTCTAATTCAGCGAGTAATCGTGTCGCAAGCCCTTTACCACGCGTCTTATCATCACACCATAGCCAACTAATAAGCAGCCAATTTCCAAATACCTGGCCATGAATACCAGCAACAACAGTGTTTTGTTTATTAACGAATTTAAATCCAACGGGAATACGCTCGGCATTAAAATGCACGGCGTTGAAAGCAACAATTTGTTCTCTTAGCTGGTTGTTGAGATCAGCTGAGTCATCACTTTTTAATTGATACATAGTATATATACCCAAGCCACCTCAAGATGCAGAATTCAGCGTTTCACAGGTGCTTAATATCAAGGCGTTACTTTGCAAGAATGGCAGTCCCTTTTAAGAAGTAACAACGATGAGAGTAAGTGCCTGTGAAGCGCCCAAAGGGTTGGTTTAAATGCAATTTATACTGCGTTATTGATTTTAACAATAGAAACACTATTACTTGCAATCAATGCCTTGCCTAAATCGCATTTAATTCCAACTGAAACTCGCATCTTGAGGTGGTTTGGGTATATAAAATGTTATGACTCAGTATACGCTTATATCGTTAATCAGTATAAGTGGTTCTTACCATAGGGTACTTCAAGCATGTTGCTGGCCAGCTTTTCGGGCTGACCACACATCTCATCATAAGCACTGGTGTGGCGTAAAACCATATCACCATAACTTAAGTGATCGAGGCGCTTTTGAATGTGCAACGGGCTAATATCGCGAATAAACTCACCTTGCTCATCAGTGACATAATATTCAACGTTATTGATCACCACAGACACCTGATACAGTGCCATTTCCAACGAATGAAGGATAACCTTTTGCAGTGGTTGGTGCGCTGCAAGTTCAGATAACTTAATTGCCATGTCGAACCCCTTTTGTATGTAGTACTTCTTATACGCGGGTTTGATATACTGTGATCAAATTAACTGTACAAAAATCACTCATGCTAGAAAAAGTACGACTTGCTAAATTTATTGCCCATGCAGGTGTTTGTTCTCGAAAGCAAGCATCACGCTTGATAGATCAAGGTGAGGTAACAGTAAATGGCCGTGCTGCAAATCACATAGATCACGTTAATGAGCACGATGATGTAATTGTACTTGGCGAAAAAATTTCAGCTAAAGCGCCACTCACCTACTTTGCATATCACAAGCCTGTTGGTATAGATTGCAAATTAAATGCTGACGACCCAACAAGCCTTATTCATAGCCTGCCTAAAACTACTCGCGTTTACCCAATTGGCCGGCTCGACAAGGACTCTCGTGGGTTGTTAATTTTGACTAATGACGGTGAGTTTTGTAATCAACTGATCCACCCTGATTACCACCAACCCAAGCGCTATTTAGTCACCGTAGATAAACCTCTTGATAGTGATTTTTGTAAAAAAATGGCAAACGGTGTGCCTGTAGATAAACAAATAACCCTTCCTTGTGAGGTGACTCAAGTCACCGAAACACAGTTTTGCATCGTCTTAAAGCAAGGTTTAAACCGGCAAATACGTAAAATGGCACGTTTTTGTGGCTACAAAGTCATCGACCTGTACCGCACAGATATCGCAAAACTGTCACTCACCACGCTGAATTTGCCCGAAGGGCAGATAGTCAGTATCAAAAAAAGTGACGTTCTCTAACAAAAAAGTTTGCATTATTTGATTACGCGTGTAATCTTAAATTAAAGATTACATCTGTAGGCATAAAAATGATTGAACTTTCTAAAGCTGAATTTGAAGTATTAGATGCGGTATGGCTTGGCTACCCAGCCACGGCTAGTGAAGTAATTGTGCGTTTAAGTGACGATAAAGAATGGCACGAAAAAACCATTAAAACGCTATTAAGCCGTTTAGTTAAAAAAGGCGCACTAAGCTTCGAGAAACAAGGTCGCCAATATAACTACACCCCTTGCATTGCTCGTGAAGAATACACATTAAAAGAAAGCCAAAGCTTTATTGAACGCTTTTTTAATGGCCGAATTGCGCCGCTGGTGAGTGGCTTTGCTAAATCAGAGCAACTCTCACAACATGATATTGATGAGCTGAAAAAGGTTATCGATGATTGGGAAAAACAGCAAAAATAAGGCGTTGTTATGTTAGATGCATTTTTTAATTGGTTGTTAGATCAACAACTTTTGATCTCATCTGCAATTATGTTTTTATTGCTGCTAGAGCGAAAGTTACTAAGCCAGCTATCGGCGCGCTTGGTTTATACACTGTGGGCGCTTTTACCAATTAGTTTATTGTTAGCGAACCTACCAGAGCACTTAAAGCCAATTCAAAACGACTTTATCAGTAAGCTGACTATCACGCCAAACACAGCAATAATGCCGCAGTTTACGCTCACTTGGTTTGCTATTTATGGCTTTATTAGTGCCGCACTGCTGATCACTGCCGTATATTTTCATTACCGTTTTCTAGCAAAACTGCAATTAGCGCCAATTACCCTTGATCAGCACAGCAACCAAAGCATGCGCTTGTACCAAAGTAATCAGGTGAGTTCACCAATGGTTGTAGGGGTTATAAACACCAAGCTAGTGCTGCCAACAAACTACCAAAGCCATTACAACAGCCATGCTTTAGCACTTATTTTAGAGCATGAATCAGTGCATATTAAACGCAAAGATAACCTAATTAATGCCATCGCTTTATGTGCCACTATTTTGTTGTGGTTTAACCCTGTCGCTTGGCTTGGTTATGCAAGTCTGCGCCGCATTCAAGAGCTTTCATGTGATGAGCAAGTACTCAAAAATAAATCAACTGAACAACGAATTTTATACAGTAAGGCATTAGTGCACTGTGCAAGCTTTAGCAGAACAGGCTTAATGGCTTATTCACAATACGGAGATAAAAACACCATGTTACAACGTCTAAATCAGATCAAGCAGATCGACAACAGCTCATTTATTGCAAAAACAGCGTTAGTTATTTTTACAATGGGCATGCTTAGCAGTTTTGCCATTGCAAAACAGCCGATGTCCGTTGAAAAGACAAAAGACTATCAAGCGGTAATGCGCGTAGAGCCGATATACCCAATTCAAGCGGCAGAGCAAGGTATTAGCGGTTCAGTCGTTTTGAAATACGATATTTTACCAAGCGGCGCCACCAGCAATGTTAGTGTGGTGAGCGCAGAGCCTGAAGGTGTTTTCAATCGAGAAGCGAAAAGAGCCTTAAAACAATGGCAATATGCGCCGTCTGAATCTGGCTTTAAAAATGCCTTAGTGCAACTCGACTTTGCCTTAGATGAAAACTATCAAGCAAAGGATTTAATAGAGAAAATTAAAGTTAGCTCTAAGTAAAAGTAACCACTTAAGACCCTAAAGCAAGCGCCTTATTTAAGCCGCTTGCTTTATGGTTTTTACTCATTGGCTTGTGACTAGAGGCAAACAGCAATCATCGCCACAGCACAGACATACCCCACTAGCCAGACTAATGAGCGCAGAATATCTTGGTTTATGTAGTAGAAAATACAATACAACACGCGGGCGATAACATGCATAATCGCTAAGGTTTCTGTCACCTGATAGACATTATTGCTACCTATTACAACTGCCAGCGCGACCGCAAAAATAATTAGTGACTCAAAGCTATTTTGATGTGCAGCCAATGCTCGAGCACCAAAGCCTGTTAGTTTAGCTTGTTGTTCACGCGGATGTTTATTGTCATAGCCTGACAACTTATTTTGTGCAAAAGCCACGGGGGCTTTAGCTAAATAAGGTATGAGCACTGCGATGAGTGCGCAGATAATCAATGTGGTCATGGTATTTCCTTATCTTTTAACTGTAATAGCTCACCCTACCGCAAACAAAAAAAAGCCGCTACTTAAAACAGCAGCGGCTAGCAATAGCATCATTGTCACTATAGCCTAATGACAGCATAAAAGCCCTGCGGCATATTGTCACAGCTGAGTTTTTCTCAAGTTGGTCGATAAGCTAATGCTCTCATACTTTGGTTTTGTTACTCTAATTGCCTCTCCTCATTAATTTATTTTCAATATGACTTGGATTTTCTTAACTATTTTTGCGGCATTTATGCAGTCGTGGCGCAACGCTCTGCAAAGTAAACTCAGTGTAACTGTGAGTGTTGCCGGGGTAACACTTGCTCGCTTTATCGTTGCCAGCCCAATTGCTGCCTTGTATTTATTTGCACTTTATCAGTATCAAGACGCCGCACTTCCTGATTTTAATCTCGCTTTTATTGGCTACATTGTTGGTGCCAGTATCGTCCAAATCGTTGCCACTGGTTTGATGGTAAAACTGTTTAAAATGAATAACTTTGCAGTCGGCGCAGGGCTTGCCAAAAGTGAAGCACTGATGGCGGCGATTTTAGGTGTAATGTTCTTTGGCTCAGCACTGTCATTGCTAGGTTGGGTTGGCGTATTTATTGGTGCAATTGCGGTATTGCTATTAAGTGGCATCGCGAATGTTAAACACTTTAATTTGGGCACCGCACTGCTTGGGCTTGCCTGTGGTACTTCATTTGCTCTTTCATCGTCATGGATCCGTGAGGCAAGTTTAAATTCAGGACTGACTTTTCCACACTCAGCAGCTTGGGTGTTAGTGCTGATAATTAGCTTACAAACACTGATGCTGTGCGTGTATATTGCATTAAAAGAGCGCGATACATTTAAGAAAATGTGGCATCACAAAGGCACCACGACCGCTGTTAGTGTTTGTAGCTGTTTAGGTTCTATTGGTTGGTTTAGCGCCATGAGCTTGCAGCATGTTGCTTATGTAAAAACATTGGGGCAGATAGAAGTATTCTTTACCATTTTGGTATCGATTCTTTGGTTAAAACAACCGCTAAAACGCCAAGACACGGCGGGGCTTGTGTTAATTGCACTGGCAGCCATTCTGGTAATGCTACCCAATTAGGTGCGTTTCTAGTCATTAAAAAAGCGGCTATTGCCGCTTTTTTAATGACTAATTTTGAGCGTTATCACTCCGCTAATTATCAGCAGTACTCCGGCAATGCGGCCAAATGTGGCGGCATCACCATAAAATAAAATACCGACCAAGAAAGTGCCCGCTGCACCGATCCCTGTCCATACAGCATAGGATGTCCCCATCGGAATATCCTTCTGCGCCAACCACAACATAAAGCCACTAGCGACCATAAAGGCGACGGCTATTGCAATGCCTAACCAGCGGCTGTCTGCCTGTTGAGACATCTTAAGGCCAACAGGCCAGCCAATTTCTAACAGACCTGCGACAATTAAATACAACCACGCCATTATTGATCTCGCTTTTTCAAGATCACGTCATACAAATCTTCACGGCGGTCTTTTAAGTTTCTTACCGTACCTTCACTGTGAAGAATTTTCAGTTTATCCATATCTAAATCACTGAATAACAGCATTTCGGTATTCGGTGTTGCTTCATTCAAGGTCGCATCATGCGGGAATGAGAAATCAGATGGGGTAAGCACTGCCGATTGTGAGTACTGTACATCTAAACTTTCTACCTCTGGTAGGTTACCAACCGAGCCTGCAATCACAACATAACATTCATTTTCGATTGCACGTGCTTGCGCACAATGACGAACACGTAAGTAACTGTTTTTAGTATCCGTCCAAAATGGCACGAACAAAATATCCAGCCCTTGCTTAGCGAGAATACGCGACAGCTCAGGGAACTCAACATCGTAACAAATTTGAATACCGACACGACCCGCATCCGTTTCAAATACCGCAATTTTGTCACCGCCTTGGATCACCCAGTCATTTTGCTCATGGGGCGTAATATGAATTTTGCGCTGCTCATCAATTTTACCGCTACGGTGGCACAAATAGCTGACATTATAAATCTTGTCATCTTCTGCGAGCGGCATTGAGCCGGTGATAATATTGGCATTGTATTCAACCGCCATGCGCGACATCGCATCACGGAATGTTTCTGTGTATTCGGCCAGATAGCGAATTGCTTCCGTTTGATTACTTTGCTCAGTGAGCCCCATTAATGGAGCATTGAAAAATTCCGGAAACAGAATAAAGTCACTTTTATAGTCAGACACCGTATCAACAAAATATTCCACCTGCTTGAGCAGTTCTTCCACAGACTCAACACAGCGCATTTGCCACTGTACAGCACCGACACGCACAATTGATTTAGTCGACTCAAGTACCGTATCAGTGGGCTCAAACATAATATTATTCCACTCTAGTAAAGTGGCATAACCAACGGATTCCTGATCTTCAGGAAGATACTTTTTAAGTAAACGTTTAACTTGAAAATCATTAGATAGCTGAAAGCTTAGAATCGGATCGTAAAGCTCTTTGTGGTCAACTTTTTCGATGTACTCCATCGGAGACATCTCTGCACTGTGATTGTAATATCGCGGAATTCGCCCACCCGCTAAAATAGCGCGTAAGTTATACTGACGGCACAGCTCTTTTCGTGCATCGTATAAACGTCTGCCAAGTCGCATCCCTCGATGAGTCGATGAAATAACCACATCCAAACCATAAAGTGCATCACCCTCAGGGTCACTAAATACTCGGTCGTGACCATCAACAATGTCTTCGTAGGTATGAGGGTTAGAAAAGCGCGCGTAATCTACCTGCACACTCAAGGCGATGCCCACCAAGACACCATCATCGACGATGCCTATTTGCCCTTCCGGAAACTGGTCTATCAGCCTAAAAATAGTGTGGCTAGGCCAAGCCCCACCAAGCCCTGGATAGGCTTGATCCATCAGAGTTTTGATTTGTGGATACTGTTCTTTAGTGAGATTACAGATCGCTAAATGCGTTTTTTCCGCCGGCATAGATACTCCTTTTTTAGGCACGAGAGAATAATCACAGCAAACATTGAGTCAGAATGTTTCTTGATTTGCTTTAACTAGAGTGGCATCAATTGCAAACTCTGCCAAGCCCTAAGCTTAGCAAACTCGATGTGAACAAACGCTTAGCCTCATTCATAAACAGAACCTACCTAAGTTTACAAAGCAAAAGCGAGCAATTATAAACCTGCATTGTTCAGCTTTTAATCTATAATTATGCTACTTCCATGTGTATTAGAGGTTGGATTGATCAAACATTTATTAAAACAATCAAAGCAATCTGGCTTAGAAGAAATTGAACACGTTAAATTTCTGATTATTTCCAAAATCGCATACTTTGCGCTAATTGTTCATGCTTTGCTGATCCCCGCATTTGCCCACATAGGGGCGAACATGCTTGCGTTAGTTAATATTTTGAGCGTGTTTGCTTGGGCCAGCGGTATCTTCTTAATTAAGCAAGGACTGACTTCGCTAGCACTCAGAGTATTTTGTCTAGAAGTAATTATTCATGCAGTGATTGTCTGCGCCACCCTAGGCTTAGGTGCAGGCTTTCAATTTTACTTGTGGACAGTGTCTTGTATTTTAATGATCGATTATCAATTAACCTTTAAACGCGCTGCTTTTTATAGCCTAATGATGATTGCGACATTCGCCCTGCTGTATGTATTTTTTGCAGATGTTCAGTACAGTTTTGCTTACCCTGAACTCCTCCCACACGTGAATGTGATCAACATCATTATTGCTGGCTTACCTATGGTCTACGGCATGGGTCTAATTAGAGAAATCACCTTGTCACAACGGGTTGAGTTAACCGACATGGCCGCTCGCGACCCACTCACTAAACTCTATAACCGCCGTTTTGCAAAAAAGCTGATTACTGCTGCACATCAAAAAAGCATCGAGCTTGAGAGCAACCTTTGCATTGTTATGGCTGACATCGATAAATTTAAAAATATTAATGACAA
Organism: Pseudoalteromonas sp. T1lg122; assembly: GCF_002964825.1. Lineage (NCBI taxonomy): Bacteria > Pseudomonadati > Pseudomonadota > Gammaproteobacteria > Alteromonadales > Pseudoalteromonadaceae > Pseudoalteromonas > Pseudoalteromonas sp. T1lg122. The sequence continues at coordinate 50,453 of NZ_PQCG01000023.1, read as the reverse complement.
TTACGGCCACGAAAAAGGTGATACGGTGCTCATTAATGTCGCAAGGCTCATTCGCCAATTTATTGATGATGACGATATTGCGGTACGTTGGGGGGGTGAAGAGTTTTTAATTTTATTAACCAATACAGATGCAAAACAAGCCTTTGCAAAAATTGAAGCGCTACGTTTAAAAATCGCCGAATTAGAGGCGCATCACGAGTTTCCTGATCTCAATGTCACCATGAGTTTTGGGCTTATTGAATGGCAACCGCTCGCTTCAATAGAAAAAATGCTACAGCACGCCGATGAGGCGCTGTATAAAAGTAAGCATGCAGGGCGCAACCAAACAACCGTTGCCAAAGGCCAACACCCTGCTTTTAAAGATGCTGATGCGGTTAATTAACCGCATCGATAGTGATACTGTGGGCAATCTCTTGTGGCAATAATGGCGTTAAACCATTACTGACATAATCATTAAATCCTGCGCGGTAAAACTCTGACAATGGGTGCCCCGACTGCCCTCCCGGAATAGCCATAATTGCTTTATCTAAGTGCCCAGGTTGGACAATAAAGCGCTGCGAAGCACCAAAGCTACGTCCTTGCACCGAAGGCATAAAGGTATCACCAAATCCTGGCGCTGTTGGCATATTCAGTAAGCTTTTCAATGCGGGTATTTGCTTGGCAAATGGGTGCTCAATCACTAATTCGTTAACCTTGCCCCACTCCCAGCTGTGCGGGTTGTTACCGTATTGCTCGGTTAGTTTAGTGATAACGCGATCAAAGGCTCCTATCATTTGCTGTTGCCAGTTTGCATACTCAGGGTTTAACCATGCCTGAGGCTGGGCTTCGATAAGCTGCCAAACTGCGGGCTCTAAGTCTCGTTTTATCGGTTTTAAGCTACTATCGAGAGCTTTTAGCTTATTCTCTAACGGGCTAAATAAGCCATTAATCACTTCACTGCGGTAGCGTTTTACTAAGGTGTAGCCAATTGAGTCGCTACAAGCACACGCCTGCCAATTATTTAGCTCTTTTAAATACAGCGCATATTTATCGCCTGCAGTGCTAAGCTGTTTGACCAGCAGTTTATGCCAAGCCGTTAAGAAACGCGCTTCGTTATCATGTTGTATGTCGTAAAAATCGTGTTCGTTAAACTGCTGCTTTTCAAATAGGCGATCGCGAATTTGTGCCGAGCGAGCCCCCATTGCATAACCACCATTACCAAAGCGCTGATCATCCTCTGCTGAAACGACTCGTGAGTTGCCTGTCCATAATCGGCCACTTTCTGGATTTTTGACAAATGGACGCTGCGTTTCGTTATCATGCCATGCTGCAGGATACGCTTGCTCTGAAACAGCTAATTGATGCGGAACTTTACGGGCAGGCACAGCCCCCATATTCTTCCAAGCTGCATTACCTTTATCATCAACGACCATTAAATTTTGTACAGGAATTCCCACCTCAGAAGCAAGTGCTAATGCATCGTCAACAGTGTTTGCTTGCTCAAGTTTAAGTAATTCCATATCAACCGCATACTCATGGTGAGCAACCCAACTTAGCGCATAAGGTTTGCCGTTAATTTCTTTAACCGGGCCGTACTCGCTCATGGTTAAAGCGTAATTTTCGCTGTTGCCGTCATTGAGTAAAATTGGTTCATCTATTTGCCAGGTTTTCTCTTTACTCTCAAGTGCGACCCAATCCGCTGTATCTAAATAACCGTTAGTGAATCCCCACGCAATTTTATTATTGGTCCCAACAACAATGGCAGGAGCGCCTGGTAAAGACACACCAGTGATTTGTTGCATTTCGCCATTGAGAGGGTAATTAAGCTGAGCACGGTACCAAATGATTGGCACTGCAAATGATAAGTGCATATCGTCAGACAGCATGGCTGCACCGGTTTCAGTTAGCTGCCCAGTTACAGCCCAGTTATTACTGCCAAGTTCTTTTCGGTCGGCAATCTCTGTCATAGCCCATTGAGCGTCTTTAAGATGAGGAATACCGCCGTCATAAGGCGCTAATTGGCTGTTATCGAGTGCAGCTTGATAGAGGCTAGGCTGCGTAATAAAGTCAACCATCTCCTTGCCATATAAATCTTCGATTTCGATCAATGCTTTGTCACGCTGAAACGTCGTCGATTGCAAATCAAGGTACATGCTAAAAATGATTAGCAAGCTGTCTTCACTTTGCCAAGGCTTGGCTTCAGCGCCAGTGAGTAAATACTCAAAACTATCATAGCCAACTTGTGCATGGCCTTCATTGACCCCATTCGCATACGCTTTTAATAGCGCTTTATCTTTAGCGGGTAACTGTGCAACCGCAATCTGACTACGTTTACGCAACTGATGAAAGCGCATTTTTTTATCAAGCCCTATAGCAGCTTTACCAAATAGCTCGCTGAGTTCGCCAGCAGCATTGCGGCGCAGTAAATCCATCTGAAAGAATCGGTCCTGACCATGCGCAAAGCCTAATGCATAGGCCGCATCTAAACGGTTTTCGGCATGAATAACAGCTTGCCCCAACGTGTCTCGCTCGATCTTGACAGACTGCGCAATAGCGTCACTTTTACCACGCCCATCAAGGGCCGGTAAACTTAAGTTTAATACGCCATAAACAAGCCCGGTTGCGAGTAACACCACCACGAACAAACCTATGAGTAACCATTTGATTATCTTAAACATGCCAATTATCCTTGCGCTAAAGTAACACTATATTAACCTGAGTTTTGTGAAAGAATAGTGTTGCGATACAAATAATTAAAATTAATACTCTAGCTAGCTGTTCATTGTTAATTGCCACAGAAATTGTCTATAGTAGGTAGAAAGTATAAAACCCGATATTTCTCATGCCGCTAGCCACCGAAACAGATAATAAAAAGCTGCAAAAACTGAAGCTAGCCTTCTGGGTTTCACTCGCCTGTGTGGTGGTAATTGGCCTCGTCATCGACCAAATTAATTACAGCCGTGAGAAAGATGCTTTTCGGGCGCAGGAGCTTGCAAAAATCAGCGCCTATCGTGCAGAGCTCGAAGCCACCTTAGTATCTAACATTCAACTTGTTAGGGGCCTTGCCGTTGCCGTTGCTGCCGAACCCAATTTAGACCAAGCTCGCTATGAGCAAATAGCCGCGCCCTTATTCGCAACCTCTTCAGAACTTAGAAACATCGGTGCAGCGCCTGATATGATTATCCAGATGACTTATCCTCTCACAGGTAACGAAAAATCCATCGGGCTAAACTTTTTAGAAAACCCAGCACAGCGTGATGATGCGATTAGAGCTCGAGATGAAAATCGTATTGTTATGGCAGGCCCTTTGGAGCTTGTACAAGGAGGCCAAGCGCTGATAGCAAGAATGCCGGTGTTCATTCCTCCTGAGAACACTTTTTGGGGGCTCCTCTCGGTCGTACTCGATGTAAATAAAATCTATAGCAATTCGGGTTTGATTGCGCTTAGCCAGCATTATGATGTTGCACTGCAAGGCCGTGGTGGTCGCGGTTTACAAGGCGATTTTTTCTATGGCTCAGAAGATATACTTAACACAAAACCTCTGAGCTTTACGATAAACCTGCCCGGTGGTGAGTGGCGCATGTATGCCTCGCCAAAATCTGGCTGGCAGCCACCAAGCTCTGCTGTTTGGCCTCTAAGATTCGCCATTATTTTGTTCTGCATTTTGTTTGCTTGTGCTTCACTATTCTTTTTGCGCATGGTTGAAAGGCAGTACAAAAGCGAACGCATGTTAGAAACCATGAGTAGCCTTGCCAAAGTGGGTGCATGGTCATTTAACCTTGAAACAAAAACCGTGTATTGGTCAGATATGACCAAGCAAATATTTAAGTTTCCACTGAATGTTCAACCTGAGTGGCCTGCTAACTTTACCCATTTCAAAGCTGGCGAAAGCCGCGATAAAATTCGCCGTTTGAACGAGCGCGCAATCAAGTATGGTGAAAGTTTTGAAACACAAGTTGAGATCATCACTGCAGAAGGTGATGAAATTTGGGTGCTGCTACATGGTGAAGCCGAACACAAAAATGGTCGTTGTATAAAACTTTTTGGCTCACTGCAAAATATTGATACCCGTAAACGTGTTGAGCTCGAAAATAACAAAATCGCCTTACATAACGAGATTTTAGCGTCTCTCACCGTCAATGATGCGGTACTGACAGGTAATCTTAACCTCTCCAAGCATGTTATTGTGCAAGCCATTTGTCATGCATTTGATATAGATCGCGCCAGTATCTGGCTATTCAGTGACGATCGACAATCGCTCAACACCTTTGCCATTCACGATCAGAGCCAACCCGAATTTAATGAAGCCATATCGTTGCAACAAATTGAATTTCAAAACTATTTTGATGCCATTAATAATCACGCAGTAATTAATGCCAGCGATGCCCAGCAACACCCTCTGACAAGTGATCTTCGTAGCAATTACCTAGATTGGTTTAATATACGCTCAATGTTAACGGTGATTATTCCCACAGGGAGTAAAAGCATGGGGGTGGTGTGCGCTGAAAAATGCTTTACACGTAGGCATTGGAGTAAAAATGAAGAAAGCTTTTTAATTGCCGTTGCCGCACTCATTGGTAGTTTGCATGCCAGCCAACGTCGTATAGAGACCGAACAACAACTCGTTCAAGCAAAAGAAGCTGCAGAACAAGCCGTAAAAGCCAAAAGTGAATTTTTAGCGAGTATGAGTCATGAGATCCGCACCCCGATGAATGGCGTGATCGGCATGCTCAATATCATTAAACAAAGCAAGCTAGATAGCCAACAAAACCACCATCTTGAACTTGCGCAATCATCAGCAGAGTCTTTACTGCATATCATTAATGATATTTTAGATTTCTCTAAAATTGAGGCTGGTAAACTCGATATTGAAAATGTCAGCTTCAACGTGTCTAAATTACTAGGCGACACAATCGAATCGTTTGCTATTAAGGCTGAACAGAACAATACCAAACTACTGCTTGATACAACGAATCTTCATCACGGGTTTATTATCAGTGACCCCAATCGGATTAGGCAAATCATCAATAACCTAGTGAGCAATGCGGTTAAATTCACAAAAGATGGTGAGATAATTGTTATCGCCAAGCTCGAAACTAGCAATGAAGAATTATTCTTGAACTGCTCTGTTATTGATTCGGGAGTGGGCATTAAACCTGAAAAACAAGCCACTTTATTTGACTCATTCACGCAAGCAGATGCCTCTACCACCCGTCAATACGGCGGTACGGGGCTTGGCCTTGCAATTGTAAAACAGCTTTGTCAGTTGATGGCTGGAGATGTCAGTGTCGTTAGCTCATACGGAGAAGGCAGCACCTTTAATTTCTCAGTAAAGGTTAAACGTGATCACACGAAACATGCGCCAGAGCCAAGTCATATTATTGATAAAAAACATATCTTAATTGCTGATAGCTGTAAGCTCAGCAGCAATATCGCCAAAAAGCAATTGCAGTTGTGGGGAGCTGAGGTAGAAACTTACAGCGATATGCCAAGCTTATTAAATCGCGCAGCCATGCCTGATAATAAGGGCTGCGATGCAATTCTAATAGATTATAAGTTTTATAACAGTGCTACTAAAGAATTGCAGAAAGAGTTCTTAAACTACTTCAATGCCACCAGCTGCAAGCGTATTTTAATGGCGCCTATGAGCCTAACAGAAAAACAAACAAGACAAACCTTAAAAGTTGAGAGTATTATCTTTAAACCATTAACGCAGTCTGATTTATTTAATGCTCTTGCGAACGACAAGTACATTGAACAGCAGCAGGTTAATAAAGAAACCCTAATTACCAAAGTGATGACAAACAGCGGTAGCGCTGAGTCGCAAGTGTTGCTGGTTGAAGATAATAAAGTAAATCAGATGGTGGCAGGTTCGTTGCTAAAACAAGCAGGCATTAGTTTTGATATTGCCGAAAATGGCCTTGAAGCGATTGCAAAACTTTCAAGCCGAGAACAAAGCCCCTATCAATTAGTGTTAATGGATTGCCAAATGCCAGAAATGGATGGTTACCAAGCAACACGAGCCATTCGGGCAGGTGAAGCAGGCGCAGCTCATCAGGGAGTTAATATCGTCGCACTCACTGCAAATGCGATGCAAGGTGACAAAGAGCGTTGTTTAAACGCAGGTATGAACGACTATGTTACCAAACCCCTAAAATTTGACTCGCTCAATAAAAAGTTAACAGTGTGGCTAACCACTGAAGAATAAAGAAAGAGAGTAAAACCATGCAATTATCATCAATTCAACAACGTGTTATTGGCTGTTTACTCGAAAAGCAAAGTACAACACCCGAACATTATCCATTATCTTTAAACTCACTGACTAATGCATGTAATCAAAAATCTAACCGTGAGCCAGTATTGTCTCTCACTGAAGCGCAAGTCCAAGATACACTCGATGAGCTTGTTGCATCACGCTTAGTGACGGTTGATGAAGGGCTATCAGGTCGTGTAAATAAATACGCTCACCGCTTTTGTAATACCGAATTTGGCAGTTTGCAATTTACTGAGCAGCAACGAGCCATAATTTGTTTGTTACTGTTACGTGGCCCGCAAACACCAGGCGAACTGAGAACTCGCAGCAACCGCCTCGCTGAGTTCAGTAACGTCAATGAAGTCGAAGCCGCATTAAATGCACTTATAGAGCAAGAGCATGTTGCGCGCTTAGCACGAGAGCCAGGCAAGCGAGAGAGCCGCTACATGCACTTGTTTGTTGACCCAGACAGCATTACTGAAGACATGGCAAGTAACGAGCCGATGCAGGATAACAGTAGTGAAGTGCAACAATTACGAAGCGAAATCGAAGATCTTAAGCAGCAAATTAACGCAATAAAAGCGCATTTAGGTCTTTAATAAAAACCGCGCCCGTAACATAATGTAATTCTACCCCTTTATAAAGGGGTTCCCTCAAAACGCTGACAACCACAACGAAAAATAGGAGCTCTACCATGCGTGCCGACATTCTGGCGGAAATGAAAGTCCAACCAACTATTGATGTAAAAGCGGAAATCACCCGTCGTGTTAACTTTCTTAAAAGCCGACTTATTGCTGCGCACTCTCGCTCACTTGTATTAGGGATCAGTGGCGGTGTTGACTCATCAACCTGCGGCCGTTTATGCCAATTAGCGGTGGATGAATTAAACCAAGAACATAACACCAACGAATATCAATTTATTGCTGTGCGCTTACCTTACGGCGTACAAGCAGACGAAGACGAAGCACAACTAGCCGTTGATTTTATTCAACCGAGTAAACGTATGACGGTTAACATCAAAGCGGCTGTCGATGGCATGCATGAACAAGCAATGGCCGCGGTTGTTGGTGGTGGCGCCGAATTGCCAGAACAAGCTAAAATCGACTTTATCAAAGGTAATGTAAAAGCACGCCAGCGCATGGTTGCACAATATGAAATTGCCGGCTTCTGCCAAGGGTTAGTTGTTGGTACCGATCACAGTGCAGAGAACATCACTGGTTTTTACACAAAATTTGGTGACGGAGCGTGTGATTTAGCCCCCCTATTTGGTTTATCAAAACGTCAAGTTCGTGCACTTGCTGAGCACTTAGGTGCGCCAGCAGTACTTGTGCATAAAGCCCCGACTGCCGATTTAGAATGTGATCGCCCAGGCCTGACTGACGAAGAAGCGCTTGGCCTCACTTACGATCAAATTGATGATTTCTTAGAAGGTAAAGACGTCAGTAGTGAAGTTGAAGAAAAGCTGACTGGCATTTACTTACGTACTCAGCATAAGCGCCAAGCGATCCCAACTGTTTACGATGCGCTTTAAACAACACTCAGCAATTCATAAATCGTAAATGACACCTCGAGGGCAATGAGTAGCAATAAAAAGCTAATGAGTTGCCCGCTTTTCACTTTTGCACACACATAAGCACCAAGCGGTGCGCCAAGCACCACAACAGGAATTGCAGCTAATAAGTAGGCTTGAATTTGTGAGTTAATTGTCTCGAGGTAAAAATAATTCACGATACTTGCAACGACAGACGTCACAGCCATAATGATCACCGTGGTTGCCGTTGCACGTTGGATATTCGCGTTATATGCAATAACTAACAGCGCAAAAATAGCAATATCGGCGCCCGACCCTACCAACCCTGATGCAACACCACCCAGCGTTGCAATCAACGCGACCCGCGTTTTATTCACAATAATCTTTGTTTGGCTACAAATATGCTGAGCTCGGCGATAAATACGCCATGCCAAGGTCAACGCAAAACATAATAATAGTGCGCTAAAGACCCCTTTCACCGCTAACCTTGGTAAATGATCAGCAATGAACAATAAACTCAATACAGCGCCTAAAATAGCCATTGGCGTCGCGATTAACACCACTTGTTTGTAGTAAGGGATACGGCTAAAAATAATTGTTAAAGCTGCTGCTGTCATACCAAAGCTTTGGATAGCAAGAGAGAACACTTTCGCTGTCGCAGGTTCAATTGCTAATAGTTTGGTCATTACCGGAAACGCTACCGCACCGCCTCCTAGAGCCGTGCCACCAGCAACAAATGAGCCAACGGCCATCGTTGCAGCAATACTCAATTGCGCCACAAAATTACTCACCGCATTAGCAGGCCCTTGCGAAAGCAATAAAGTACTGTAAACAGCGATTATAAATAGCCATGGCACAGTCCGTAGCCAGCTAAATGATTTTATGACAGCAAACATAGTGAAAAAGAAAAGCATCAAGTATGGCTATTATGCCTGAGACAGAAAACCGAGCAACTGATCTATGTTTGACAGTATCGCGTAGAAAGTTTGGCAACATGATTGCAGTAAAGATGAAATAGTTCTGTAATTTGGTTTATAGTTGTTACAGTTATAGCCATTAAATACATTACATTTCGTATTAAAAATCTAAGGTTTTATATTAGTTTATGTCATCGCCCATATTAATTACTGGCGCAGGCCAACGTATTGGACTCGCTCTGGCCGAGCACTTTTTAGCGCAAGGGCAAGAAATCATAGTCACTTATCGTACCCGCCATGCAGCAATAGATGTGCTTGCAGGAAAAGGTGCTACTTGTCTTCATGCCGATTTTAATAGTGACCAAGCTATCGGGCATTTTATCGAAGAATTAAAAACCCATACCAATCAGCTCAAAGCAATTATCCATAATGCGTCTAGCTGGGATTGTGAGGAAAATAACCACGATTACGCAGACCTGTTTGATAACATGATGCGTATTCACGCCAAAGCGCCTTATTTAATTAATCTAGCAGCTTCTGATTTGTTGCTGCATTATCAGCAAAACAGTGGCCAAGCCGCAGATATTATTCACCTAACCGATTATGTGGTTGAAAAAGGTAGCCCTAAGCACCTTGCTTATGCAGCAAGTAAAGCGGCGCTTGATAATTTAACCAAGTCGTTTGCCGCTAAATTTGCACCAGCCATTAAAGTGAATGCTATCGCTCCCTCGCTTATCATTTTTAACGAGCACGATAGCGACGAATACAAAGCAAAAACATTAAAGAAATCGCTAATGGGCATTGAGCCCGGCTGCGCCGAGATTATTAACAGCGTAGAACTATTACTAAACAGTCACTACATCACAGGTCGCTCTATGCCTGTTGATGGTGGCAGACATTTAAAATAACGAATTACTGAGAAAGCTATGCACGATGATTTAAAAAACAGTTACCAACAAATAATTAGCGCAGTGGGTGAAGATCCTGCTCGTGAAGGACTACTCGACACACCAAAACGCGCAGCAAAAGCAATGGAATACCTAACTAAGGGTTATCGTCAAACGTTAGACGAGATCACCAATAATGCGGTATTCACTTCAGATGCCGATGATATGGTATTGATTCAAGACATTGAGCTTTACTCTATGTGTGAGCATCACTTGCTGCCATTTGTTGGCCGCTGTCATATCGCTTATATCCCTAACGGCAAAGTACTTGGTTTATCTAAGTTTGCGCGAATTGTTGACATGTATGCGCGTCGTTTCCAAATTCAAGAACAATTAACCCATCAAATTGCTAAAGCAGTTGAAGAAGTAACTGGCGCGAAAGGTGTTGGCGTAATCGTTGAAGCAAAACACATGTGTATGATGATGCGCGGCGTTGAAAAGCAAAACTCAAGCATGCGTACATCGGTTATGTTAGGTAACTTCAGAGCCGATCCAAAAACCCGTAACGAGTTTTTACAACTAGTTAGAGGGTAATGATGGCCAACGCAATTATTAATGTTACTAACCTCAGGCTACGAACATTTATAGGTTTTAACCCTGAGGAACGTGAGAAAAAGCAAGATGTAGTGATTAATTTAGAAATTCACTACCCCGCTGATCAAGCTTGTGAAACTGACGCAGTCGATAAAGCGCTAAACTACAAGACTATTACTAAAGAAGTGATCAGCCTTGTCGAAGAAGGCCACTTTTTGCTGTTAGAAAAATTGGTTGCTGAAATTTTAGCAATTTGCCACCAGCATCAAAGTGTTCACTATGCCAAAGTACGCGTCGATAAACCTCATGCGCTGCGCTTTGCTGATTCAGTATCACTGACCCTTGATTGGCAAAAAAGCTAGAATAAGAATTTATCAAGCCCTACCGCAAAGGCAAGCACAGCTAAATAACGTGCGCCTTTGCCTAGGGTCACGAGTAACAAAAAGATTGAAAACTTAACCCTAAAAATTCCGCCAACAACCGTTAAAGGGTCGCCGACAATAGGCAGCCAAGCAAACAACAAACTGTAAACACCGTACTTATTAAATTGCTGTTCGGCTTTGTCTATCGAGTTTTGTGAAACAGGAAACCATTTACGGTCTTTAAATCGCATAACCTGCGTGCCCAGCCAATAATTCACACAACTCCCAAGTACATTGCCCACGGTTGCACTTAGCCATAACAACCAAAGTAGATAGTCACCACTGGCTATCATAGCTGTCATCACTAATTCTGAAGAGCTAGGTAATAAGGTTGCGGAAATAAACGCGCTGAGAAATAACGATAAGTAGGCCATAAACATCACATAAAAAAGCTCAGCAAATGGCTGAGCTTTAAGTATATGGCAATTAGTTTACTTTATAAATTCTATCGCCATTGGGTAGTTTACTTCTTTACCATCGTTGGCTTTAATCGCCGATACGACCACCATAATCAATGAGAATAGCGCAACCAATGGCAAAAGAATGACACCAACGACAACAAACATCAGCATAAAGCAGACAATGTAGGCGATCATCATGGTTAATTGAAAGTTTAATGACTTGCGTCCATGCTCAGCTACAAGTGGCATTTCTTCTTTTTTTACAAGCCAAACAATCAAAGGTCCAATCACTGAGCCGAACGGGAAAAGCAAGCCTGCTAAGGCACTTAAGTGACAAAACATTGCCCACGTGCGCTGCTCTTTATCTGCCACAATTATTTCAACTTTTTGATTATCATCCATTTTAAATTCCTTGTTATGGGTCTGTTTGTCTCTCTACTATAAACTGTAATGACCTTTTACCCTAGCTAAATTGATTAAATTTGATACTCCAAACCAACACTAAAGACTGTAATCAACGCTGTGATAAAAATGTGATAACTTTGTGAGAGTTTCTGGATATTGCTATTCGATACTGGTTTTGAATCATCAAAAACAGGAATCTCATATGAAAGCTTTACCTTTAACTTTGTTCGCTGCATGCGCAGTAACCAGCCTTGCAAGCCAAGCTGCTGAGCTTGATATAAAACTAACTAACCTCACGCAAGGTTTACACTTTACCCCTATCCTCATTACAGCTCATAACAGTGATAGCAAACTTTTCAGCGTTGCTATGCCTGCTTCTACAGCCCTACAAACTATGGCTGAAGGTGGCAATCTCGAGCCATTAATGACTGAAGCCACAGCCGCAAACAGCGACATGGTTGCCAATCCAGCTGAAGGTTTACTGGCACCAGCAAGCTCAACGATGGCGAGCTTATCCACCAAGGATGGCAATAACTACTTATCTCTAACAGCCATGCTACTGCCTACCAATGATGGCTTTGTAGGTTTAGATAGTTGGATGATCCCAACAGAAGCTGGTACCTACACTGTTTATCTCAATGCCTATGATGCGGGCACCGAAGCCAATGATGAGCTTGTTGTTGAAGGCTCAGGCATGCCGGGCACGCCAGGTATTCCTGCTGCACCGGGTGGCAATGCGGGTATGAATGGCAGCGGCGTCACCAGTAGCGAAACGAATATGATGGTGCATATTCATCCGGGTAACTTAGGCGACGACGATTTAGAAGCGGGGATAAGTGACCTCGATAACACCGTACACAGATGGTTAAATCCAGTTGCGATGCTCACAGTTACGGTTAAATAGGAGGTTATTATGCGCTTTTCAAAAAGCTTAATTATCCTCGCATTGAGTGCCAGCCTTGCGGCCTGTGGGGATTCAGATAATAACGAGGTGGAAGTAACAGATCCTGTAATGCCCGTTATGAGCTATGAATTTACAGTACAAGTTACGAATTTAACCAATGCCCAACCATTGTCACCGATTGCAGCCATTGCTCACTCTGAGGGTATGCTTTGGCAAATAGGTGAACCAGCTTCTGCTGCGCTCGAATTAATGGCTGAAGGAGGAGATAACAGTGAATTATTAGCAACTGATTTTGCTATGGCCTCAAGCTCAGCTGAGAGTCCACTCCCTCCAGGTGAGCAAGTCACTTTAATGCTGAGTACTGAGCAGCTTGATTCATTAAAAATCAGCTTAGCGACCATGTTGGTGAATACAAATGACGCGTTTACCGGTCTTAATGCAATAGACGTGTCTTCGTTAGCGGTTAATGAGTCACTGTCTCGCACTAGTTTTGCCTATGATGCAGGCACAGAGGCTAACTCTGAAGCACAAGGCACGATCCCAGGCCCTGCCGACTCAGGCGAAGGCTACAACGAAATGCGTGACGATATTAACCGTGTTGCAATGCACCCAGGTGTGGTTAGTCAAGATGATGGCCTGACAAACTCAGTGCTCACCAGCCAGCATAAGTTTGATAACCCGGTTGCTCGGATCACGATAACGCGGACGCAATAATAATCGCACTCCTTACACAGAAGGTCATAAGGATGTGCCTCTGTGATTTGGAGTGAGCCATGCGCCAAGAAAAATTATTAATCGTCGAAGATGATAGAGCAATCCGCCAACTTATCAGCACACAATTGCACTGCCTAAACTTACATATTGATGAAGCCTCGAGCGCAGAAACTGCAATAAAGAAGCTTGCCAGCTCAAGTTATGGCTTAGTACTGCTTGATATTAACCTGCCACAAATGGATGGCTTGAGCTTATGTCGCAAAATTAAAGAGCACTACCCAAGTATTGCCGTTATTTTACTGACCGCACTCAGTAGCGATATGGACAGAGTGATTGGTCTGGAAATGGGCGCTGATGATTACATTTGCAAGCCGTTCTTCGCTAGAGAGTTACAAGCACGAATAAAAACGCAATTACGGCATAGGTCACAACTTATAGCAGCTCAATCACACCATGAAGATAGCGCTCAAGCGGCAATTCAACTTGGAGAGCTACACATTGAATTTGCCAGCCACCAAGCATTTTTAGCTGACCAAGCAATTAACTTAACCGCCACCGAATTCGATTTACTGGTCTATTTTGCTAAACATCCAAACCATGTTTTTAGCCGCCAGCAGCTACTAGACCAAGTATGGGGCTATCAACACAGCGGCTACGAGCATACGGTTAATTCCCATATAAACCGTTTACGCAGTAAGTTTGAGCAACATCACCCAGCCAATTTTATCGAAACAGTTTGGGGTGTAGGCTATAAATTAAACCCCGGTCAATTGAGTGCAAACTAATGAAATCAATGACGCTTTATCAAAAACTCGCTTGGTCATTAGTGCTTATTTTTAGCCTGTTGTGCGCACTGGTTTTAAATTGGAGTAAGCAATTAGAGCAAAGCTCGGTACACCATGCTCAGCAAAACTTGCACCTTCAATTAGCCGAGCATTTAGTGCATGATAACCCACTGATCCAGCAAGGTGTGTATGACTATAAGGCACTAGAAAACTTATTTCACACGCTGATGATACTTGGTCCTGCATTTGAGTTTTATTTTGTAGACCCAGAAGGTCATTTACTGACTTATTCAGCTAAACCAGGGCAAGTCGTGAGGCAACAAATAAACTTAAGCCCAATACAGCAGCTACTCGACAACCCCACTGCCACGCCAATTTATGGTGACGATCCACGTAGCAAGGATGGCGTAAAAATTTTTTCGACCGCACCAGTTTATAATCAGCAACAACTGCAAGGCTATTTGTACGTGATAATTGGCGGGCAAGCTTACGATACAACCCTTAAAAACATTAAAGCCAATGATAACCTTTGGCTTGCCGCAATGTGGTTTATAGCCGCCTTAGTTGCGCTCTTTATTGCGATGTTGCTGTTATTTCGGTTTTTCACCTTACCGCTCAAAAAACTCAATAAAGAGCTTAATAAAATAGAAGCGGCTAACTACAGCCTAACCAAAATGTCATTGGACTCTAGCTATACAGCTGATGATGAAATTGGCAATTTAAGCAAAGGCGTCAATGCCATGCTGGCGCGTATTGATGAGCAATTTAAGTCATTACAGCACGCTGATAAGCAACGCCGAGAGTTGCTCACTCATTTATCACACGATTTACGTACGCCACTCTCTTCACTGCACGGCTTTTTGGAGGTGATCAATAAACCGGATAGCCACTTAAACGAGCCTGAGCAACGTCATTATCTCAACCTTGCAATGGATAACTGCCAGCAACTAAAACAGCTGATTGAACAAATTTTTGAGCTGGCTAATTTAGAGTGCGGCCAAGTGAAAATACAATCCGAGACCTTTAATTTGGGCGAGTTGATTTATGATTGTGTGGCAAAGCTTGCTCTAACAGCGCAATCAGCAGGTATTTCGCTCAAGGTTATTCCCGAAATTTGCGATTTTACCGTGACAGCAGATATTGCAAAATTAGAGCGGGTGCTTACAAACTTAATCGAAAATGCCATTCGGCACACCCCAAATGGCGGTGAAATAGCCGTTAAAGTTAGCCAGCAAAGTGATCAGTTATACGTGGCAGTGTCTGATACCGGGGTTGGTATTCATGAGGATGAACTCAATGCGATTTTCGAACCTCATTATCAAGCACGTAATAGTATAAAACGAGGCTCAACAGGCTTGGGACTTGCTATTTGTAAGCAACTGCTCACCCTAATGGATAGTGAAATAAACGTAAAAAGTACCCTAGGAAAAGGCAGTGAATTTCGTTTTAATTTAGCAATGCAGGCATCCGCTTAATCACGGATGCCTGTGTTGTTATTATTTTTCGATACCCGCTAAATCGAGCATAAAGGCGTAATATAAAGCGGTATCTTGCAAGCTTTTAAAGCGCCCAGAAGCACCACCGTGCCCTGCTTCCATGTCGGTTTTGAACAGCAGCAAGTTATCATCGGTTTTATATTCACGTAGCTTAGCAACCCATTTTGCAGGCTCAAAATACTGAACTTGAGAGTCGTGTAAGCCGGTGGTGACTAACATATTTGGGTAAGCCTGCTTCTTAACTTGGTCATACGGCGAATATGACAGCATGTAATCGTAATAGACTTTATCATTCGGGTTGCCCCACTCGTCATACTCATTCGTTGTCAGTGGTAAGCTGGCATCTAACATGGTCGTGACTACATCAACAAAAGGCACTGCTGCAATCACCCCTTTATAAAGATCAGGCGCTTGATTCACAACAGCCCCCATTAGTAAGCCACCTGCACTGCCACCCATGGCAAAGATATTATCCTTATCACCATACTTTTGAGCTGCTAATGATTTAGTCACATCAACAAAGTCATTAAAGGTGTTTTGTTTTTTCAGCAACTTGCCGTCTTCGTACCAAGGACGACCCAGCATTTGTGAGCCACGGATATGCGCAATCGCAAACACAAAACCACGATCAAGTAAGCTTAATCGAGAGCTAGAAAAGCTCGGATCCATGGTCGCACCATACGAACCATAACCATATTGCATAAGCGGATTCGAGCCGTCTTTTTTGAACTTGTCTTTACGATAAACAAGGCTCACAGGAACATCGACACCATCTCGGGTGGTCACGTAAACTCGCTCAGAGGCATAATTGTCAGGATTAAAATCACCTAACACTTTACGCTGTTTAAGCAGGGTTTTTTCGCCACTTTCTAGGTTGATATCGTAGCTGCTGCCTGGCGTCGTCATACTTGAATAGTAAACACGTAAGTTAGGGTTATCTAACTCACCATTACCATAACTAAAGACCATATAAGTTGGGTCATTAAACGCTACGACTTGCTCTTGTTGGTTACGAAGGTCACGAATAGTGATACGGGTTTGCCCCATTTCTCGCTCTTCGTATACCAAATGATTGTTAAATAACTCGATGCCTTCAAGCTTTACGTTATCACGACCAGCAATTAGCGTTTGCCATTGCGCTTTATCATGCGCTTTATCGCGGTGCACTTTCATAAGTTGAAAGTTAACTGCATTTAAATTAGTAACAATGTAATACCAATCGCCTAACTTTTTGATGTCATATTCAAGCCCTGCTTCGCGTTCAATAAAACGTTTTGGCATTGCTTTGACATCATTAGCATCAATAACCGAGACGCCAGATGCACTGGTGCTACCATGACTAATATAGATCTCTTGTTGGTCTTTGCTCTTGTAAATACCGGTGTAATAACTAGTGTTTTCCTCTTCGTAAACGAGTTCATCGTCAGCTTGCGGGGTGCCTAGCGTATGGCGATATACTTGGTAGCCTAACAGCGTTTGTAGGTCTTTTTTGATGTAGTAAAAGGTTTTGTTGTCATTCGCCCACACGACATCACCTTCTGTGCCTTCAAGGCTTTCTGTGAGCATTTTACCTGTGGTTAAATCTTTTACTTTAATTGTGTAAATACGGCGACTCACGGTATCTTCACCATAAGCAAGCAAATTGCCATTTGGGCTCACAGCTAAACCGGTTACGGCAAAATAGTCATGATTTTTAGCAAGCTCATTCACATTTAAAATAACCTGCTTATCTTCTCCTAGGCTATCTTTGCTGCGCACATAAACCGGGTATTCGTCATCACCGCGCGTTTGTGAGAAGTAGTAATATTCCCCTTTTTTTGTCGGTACGGTATCGTCATCTTTCTCAATACGCCCTTTAAGCTCTTCGAATAGGGTGTTTTGTAGCGTTTGAGTATGTGCCAGTTTACTTTCAACATACGCATTTTCAGCATTCAAATGAGCAATAACAGCGGCATCTTTGCGTTCATCATCACGCATCCAATAGTAGTTATCGATACGTGTGTCACCATGAATGGTCATTTCATGAGGTATTTTTTTGGCGACGGGTGCTGCAATCTGAACTTGCTCTGTAATAACAGCTTGTTCTTTATTATCTGGGACTTTATTACACGCTGATAGAACAGCTAAAGAGAGTGCCGCAAGGCAAAGTGAATGGCCAACTTTCATGGGATTCCTGTGTTCGTTTTTATTATTCCGTCTCCAATATAAGTAAAAAAACTGCAATATATAAGTAGCCTTTGTGAAGCAATGTAAAAAGGGAGCCGAAGCTCCCTTTTATCAATTACTTATCAAGTAATTACTTTTGCTTACGACGACGCATAAATGCGAACGGTGCAGCAAGTAATGTTAACCATGCTAGTGAACCTGAAGAAGATTTCTTCTTCGGCTCTTCAACTACAACTGGTTCTCAGATGCTTCATCAGCTAGGTTGTTAACTGTAACAGTTACCATCGCAGACTCTGAAACATTACCTGATCTGTCAGTTGCAACAACTTCAAGCTCAATTGATGTTAAACCAGCGTCATAATCAAGTACGTCTTGATTCATAACTACAACATCACCTGAAGATGTTACTGACACAGCCGTTGACGTTGAGCTAATTACGATAAACTCAGTTACAGGGCTTGCTAAGTCAGCACCGTAAGTTGCTTCTAAGGTACCAATTACCGTACCGTTTTCTGCATTTTCATTTACTGAGAACTCAGCATCAGCAACAACTGGTGGAGTGTTTGAATCAGATTCAGGTGTTGCAGCATATGCTTTAGAACCTGAGTCTGAAAGGATCATGAAATCTTCACCTGCATTGTATAATGTCGCTGAAGCACCTGGTTCAATTGAACTAACCACTTCACCAGCGTCATCAACAAGCATTGCATATACATCGCTTGATGCATCAGTGAATGTGTAAGTACCCATTGCAACATCACCTTCACCTGATGCAATTGGCGTCCATGTTTCTTCTTCTGTACGGAAACGAATGCTTGCACTCGCTTTACCCATATCTTCAGCAGTTAGACCAAATGCTTCAATACAGCTTTGCATTGTCAGGTGGTTATTACCGATGATTTGGTAAACATTGTCTAAGAAACCAGACGCGCTACCGTAACCGTGTGTAAAGGTAATTGCTGTGCCTGGCTCAACATCGTAGAACCATTCTAACTTACCATTTTGTACCGTTACATCGTATTCGCCATCTTGGTCCATATCGAAGTCAGCCATGAAGCCACCCACATAAGAGTGTGTAATACCTTCATTTAGAACAAGCGTCGTTAATGTCACAAAACCGCTTTCACAGATTTCAGTTGATACAGCAAACGTTTCGATTGACGCACCCACTAAGTCAAAGCGTTGGTCTTCATCAACATCATCAGTCATTACTGTTGGCGCGAACACTGGCTCAAGTGCTACAGCACCTGTATTTGTCACTTCATGTGCAACACCATTATCTGTTACCACAGGCATGAAGCTCATTGCTGCATTTGCTTTTGGTAATACGTGATAAACAAGGTGGAATGCTTCATCACTACCTTCAGAGAAGATTAACGCACCATCAAGTTCTAGGTTAGTTAAATCAGCCGTTGCATCTTGTGAGCCGATATTGTCATCCGTTAATGTCCACTCTGGTAACGTTGCAGGATCAATTGTCGCAGTTACGTCGAATGACATTGTTTGACCTGCAGGCACTGTGATTGACTCTGGGTAATCAAGAGCGAATGAACCACGCTCAACATCATCTGCATAACGTTGTTCAAGAGAAAGCGTGTACACTTTATCTTCGTTAGAGAAGTTCTTAACTTGAACTGTTTTAGTTAGCTCAACGGTTTCTGATGCATTCACTAAACCAAACGAAAGTGCTGCTTGTTTAGTATCTGCAGCCCACGCTGCAACTGGTAAGTTAGCCGCTTTGTTTACATCAACAAGACCCGCACCGATGTAACTAATTGGTGCAAGCTCAGCATCAGGGTTGATTGCTAATGGCTCCATAGTCACATTTAGGTTTGCAGTGTTCATTAACGTCGCTTTGATTTCAAACGCGTTACGCTCTGGTAGCGCTTCTTTCAATAAGCTCACCGCACCTGCTGTGATAGGACCAGAGAATGATGTACCCGTTGCGCCTGTAAGACCATCACCAAGACCCGGATGAGCAGTCATGATGTTAACACCTGGTGCAGTAATTTCTGGTTTTAACAGACCGCCCATTGAAGGACCACGCGATGTGAAGTCTGCAATCGCACCAGACATAACAAGACGCTCAACCGTTAAATTAAATGTACCGCCCGCTTTAAGCGCCGTACCTGCTGCAAATGTTACGCCTACTGAAGGAATTGTAACAAGTGGCTCAGAACCACCCATAGGTGCTGGCGTACCATCATCAGTGTTGTTTGCGATAATAACAAATACTGCGCCTTTTTCTTGTGCGTAATATACTTTCGCACTGAAGTTACACGCACCACGGTCAAGAATTACGCCTTTACCTGTGAAATCAACATCATCAGCAAACGCTTCACATGCTGTTTGGTTTGCGTCAGGGTAAACTAGCTCAAGGTTGTCACTGGTGTAACTGAATGCGGTTTGTGGACCGAAGCTGGCTGGTTGTACAATCGCTTCTTCACCATTAACTGTACCACTACCAACTGATTCTTCACCTGTAGGGTGAGTCATTGCACCTACTGAAAGAGCGTTTTCAGTTGTACTTGGACCACCAACGATGAACGGGTATGCACCGTCATTACCAGCAGAGATAACAACGTTTGTGCCAAGCTTAACTGCTTGGTTGATGAATAGACCTACAGCATCGTTGGCAATATCACCGTAATCACCACCTAGTGACATATTTACAACGTCAACACGGTCGCTCATATCACCGTCACCATTCGGATCCATTGCGCTTTCAAGTGCTAATAATTGCGCAAGACCTGGACAGCCACTATTACACACAGAGTAAACGAATAAATCTACGTTTGGCGCGATACCGTTCACAGAGTGAGAAACGTGTGTACCGTGGTTAGTTGTCACATCGATAGGGTCAGCATCATCATTAATAAAGTCGTAGCCGCCTAATACCTTACCTTGTGGCCAATCTACAGAAGCAGGGTCAGCAATCGCTGCAGCATATGCTTCATCTGTACCCGCACCGCCAAAAGCAGTGTGAGTGTAGTCAATACCTGTATCAAGTACAGCAACACGAACACCTTCACCTGTTGCTAAACCATTAGAAACTAAAGGCGTTGCTTCAATATAGTCAGCGCTGTCAGCAACATGCAACTCATAATCGTATACTGGGTAAATGCCCTCAACTTGAGAATTCGATAGTAACTTAGCAACATCTTGCTTGTTACCATTCACTACGATTGAACTTACTAATGTTGATGTTTTAGCAACAACTTGTACTGGTAAATCCATGCTATTAATAGCTTGTTCTACGTTTGCTTGCGCTACTTTTGCTTGCGCTTGAATCGATGCTACATCTGCACCCATTGTTTTCGCATTAATTGTTGCTGGAGCATTTAATTTTACTAGCCAGCTTGTCGCTTCACGATGAGCTTTCTGTTCTTTTTTAGTGACGGCGCTCGATTTAATTAATTTTTTACCGGCAAGATTATATTTAGAAAAGTCATTAGCTTGTGCACTAGCGCACATTGCACTGGTTACAGCCAAAGCAACTGCAGTTCTTTTTATTAGATTATTAGACATGGGTTCCCCTGGGATATGTTATGTTATCGTCTAAATAGTGATTGAAACTACGTTTCAGTCCCAATATAAAACGGAAACCCAAACAAGAACAACATTTCCGTTACATTAGCGTTACATTCAGTGCGCAACCGAACAACAAAACAGCTGTAAGCATATGTTTTTTTGAGGTTTAAACATGCAAGCTAGAGTTGTAAACATTTGTAAATGAACATCATGTATTGAGTTTTAATAAATAGAGTACGGTTAAATGAATTCAGAAGTAATCAACATTCTTACTATGGCAAAAGTGATTCAAACTGCTGTTGCACCGGTCTTTTTAATTACCGGTATTGCAGCAACGTTAGGCGTGCTTTCAAACCGCTTAGCGCGTATTACCGATCGAGCGAGACAGTTAGAGCGTAAGCTTAAAGTCAGTACCGATGAAGACTTCAATAAGTCGCTGACAACAGAGTTAAGAGCACTGTTAAAACGCTCACGCTGCATTCATATTGCATTTAGTCTGAGTGTACTCAGTGCTTTATTGGTGTGCGCCGTGGTCATGTGCTTATTCTTATCACACATTCAATCAATTAATTTAAGCGTGACGATTGCTAGCTGTTTTGTGGCTGCTATGGCACTGTTGATTTGTGGTTTTTTATCTTTATTAGGCGAGGTTTTCTTAGCAACAAGAAGCATGCGCCGCGGTATGATCTTCGCCGATATTGATATTAATGATTAATTAAGATTAACCGCAATACACTTGAATATTATATTGGGCTAAGATACAACTCAGTTAGTTTACTTTTATGACATCTTAAGGGGCAAAAGGAATGAAATTAAAACAATTAGTACTAGGTGCAATGCTTTCAACAATGGCACTGGGCGCATCAGCAAATTCTGTATTTGAAGAACCAAGCGATGCAATCGAGTATCGTCAGGCAGCATTTTCAATGATCCGCGTACAAATTGGTGACATGGGCGATATGCTAAAAGGAAAAGTACCTTTTGATGCAGAACGTTTTCAAAAGCGTGCAAACAATGCAGCGGCATTATCAAAAATGCCTTGGGAAGCTTTTGTAGCGGGTTCCGATAAAGGTGATACATCTGCACTTGCAGCTGTTTGGAGCGACAACGAAACCTTCATGAAAAAAGCAGTCGCTTTCCAACAATATGCTGATGAGCTAGCAGTAGCTGCACAAAGTGGCGACCAAAAAGTAATTGGTAAAGCATTTGGCGCATGGGCTAAAGGTTGTAAAGATTGCCATAAGTCTTTCAAAGACTAGTCTAGTAATCATTTAAACTAAAAAGGCGCTTATTAGCGCCTTTTTTCATGTTTTGAAGTTGCTACCCAAGCAAATAGCTGAGCGGCTCTGCGCCCCACGTCGTAAATAACACCACTAAGCATACTGCAAAAATAATAAAAGCGAGTACGGGTGATTTAGTGACTGGCTCAGTGACCGATACCTGATCGCTACTGCCCGTTAGCATGGGTTTTACTAAGTTCTTACCCTTGATACGGTAAATCACAATCGCCAGAATATGTAACACTATGGCATACAACAAAATATCAAAGTTTAGATGGTGCAACCAACCAGCAAGCTCTACGGTGTCTGTTGATACATGCGCCACCAGCGGGCCATCCGTTAAAATATCGTCACTAGTCATTAAGCCCGAGGTTAACTGCACAATAAGCAAAACAAAGAAAGCGATCACCATATAACTACCCGCCGCACCATGACCCGCCTTATGCTCACTGCTTTTAAACGATTTTATTGCCGCAACAGGCGAATGAATAAGTGCAGAGAGTTTTGCCGTTTTGCTACCAACAAGGCCCCAAACAAGGCGTGTAATAATAAGCGCCAAGGTAAAGTAGCCTGCAGCAAAGTGCAGCTCCAACATACCTTCTTCAGCACTAAAATAGAGTGTTGCGATGGCCGCAACTAATAACCAATGGAAGCTTCTTATAAAGCCATCCCATACTTTAACTTTAGACATTGTAACTTTCCCTTTAAAAGACGCTTATAACTTGCAGATATGAAATTTCAGCAACGGGTTCGGCTATACATTATTGCAAACTTCAGTTATTTTGACACACCTCTATTTCAGCCGTTTTGATCTGAGCCATAACAACAAACATGAGCGATAAGATGCATAAATCAACAATAAGAGCCTTGCTAAAAGGATTTTTCGACATGCTCCCCTTATGCCTTGCGGTGTTACCTTGGGGGATTTTATGTGGTTCGTTAGCTGTTCAAAATGGCTTCAGTGCTTTAGAAACACAAGCTATGTCGTTGTTGGTATTTGCAGGCTCAGCACAACTCGTTGCGATTGAATTAATGGCCGGCAATACCCCGCTTTTAACTATCTTATTTACCACACTCATTATTAGCTCACGGCACTTTTTATATGGTTTAGCTATTCGTCACAAAGTCATTGATCAACCCTTTCGTTGGCGCCTGCCTGTGAGTTTTGTATTGACGGATGAATTATTTGCTTTTTCGCATCATCGCAAAGCCTATCGCACAAAAGTGCGCCTTATTTATGCACTCAGTGCCGGGTTTAGTTTTTATATTGCCTGGAATATCTGGACCCTGCTTGGTATTGTCGCAGGAAGCCTCCTCCCCGATTTAACACACCTAGGGCTTGATTTCGCCATCGCAGCCACGTTTATTGCTTTAGTTATTCCGGGTGTAAAGAACCTTGCAACACTGGCTACTGTAATCACCGCTGGCGTTGTTGCAACGCTATTAAAAAATCAGGGCTTTCAACTTTGGCTTGTCACTGCGGCTCTTATCGCTATGACAGTGGGTTACCTAATTAGTCGCTGGCAGGCAAAAGTGGAGCATACACAATGATGACCACCATTTTATTAATGGCGTGTATCACCTTCTTCACACGTTACTTATTTTTGCACCGTGCATTACCGTTTAAAGTCGGCCCCAAAATGCAGCAATTCTTAAGTTTTAGCGCCCCAGCAGTACTCACCGCAATTTGGGTGCCCATTGTGTTTATTAATGACGAAGGGATAAATCTAGATTGGCAAAATCCCTACCTAAGTGCTGCTATCGTATCTGTTATCGTGGCTTATAAGACGCACAACATATACTACACAACACTGGCAGGGATGGGATTATTTATAATCTTAAGTTAAACGCTCGCTAGTAAAATCGCGCGGCTTTTTTCAAGTGTAACTTGCTCACGCTCACCAAGCGCCGTCATACCATGGCGCTCAAGCTGCGCAACAAGTTTATCTGCAACACTTTCATCTAGCTTATAATCGCTTAAACGAGTTGGCATTTTAACACTATGGAAAAATGCTTCTGTTGCAGCAATGGCGTTATCAATCGCCGCATCTTCATCGCTGATATCAAGACCTAACACTCGCTCTGCGTATTGTAATAGCTTGCCACGCTTCGTGTCTTTTTGCTCTGCCATCATACGCGGTAATACAATCGCTAATGTTTGTGCGTGGTCCAAGCCATACACCGCAGTCATTTCGTGGCCAATCATGTGGGTTGCCCAGTCTTGTGGTACACCTGCACCAATCAAACCATTTAATGCCATAGTTGCTGACCACATAATATTCGCACGCACTTGATAGTTATCAGGCTCAGAGAATGCTTTTGGCCCTTCTTCGATAAGGGTCATTAAAATCCCCTCAGCAAAGCGGTCTTGTAATTTGGCACCCACATCATATGTTAAGTATTGCTCCATCGTGTGCACAAACGCATCCACAATACCATTCGTTACCTGACGCTCAGGTAATGAGAATGTCACTGCAGGATCAAGAACTGCAAAACGAGGACGCACAAACTCACTGGCAAACGGCAGTTTGTCTTGCGTTTCTAAGTTTGATACAACACTGAACGTGTTTGATTCTGAGCCAGTTGCAGGTAATGTCAGTACAACGCCAAGTGCTACTGCAGATTTAACTTCAGCGCCTTTTGCTAAAATATCCCATGGTTCGCCAGTAAATTCTGCCGCAGCGGCAATAAATTTACTACCATCCACCACTGAACCACCGCCTACAGCTAAGATATAGTCAATTTGCTGCTCTTTAACCAGCTCTACCGCTTTCATACATGTTTGGTAACTTGGGTTTGGCTCAATACCCGCAAATTCAAACCAAGTATGCTCACTTAATGCGGCTTTAACTTGATCATAAACACCGTTTTTCTTGATGCTACCGCCACCATAAGTAACAAGCACCTTGGCATTTTTTGGGATCTCATTTTGAATTTCTTTAATTTGTTGCTCACCAAAATGAATTTTGGTTGGATTCTCAAAGCTAAAATTTAACATGCTTACTCCCTTATATTTGTGAGTATTAATCAGTGACTCGACTATTGTAGTTGTTTTTATATAGGGATAAAGCCAGAAAATTGATAATCACTTTTGCAGACATGCAACAATAAACAGCCTAAACTGCTATTAATTTACTGAGGCATTCTAGGGTACAAGATAATGTGGCAAGGCTTAGAGGAATTTTTATATGTTGTTGAGCACGGCAGCTTTACTCATGCAGCAAAGGCTATGGAAGTATCAACTTCACATATTAGCCGGCAAATACAACAACTTGAAAACCGTTTAGGCTCGGTGTTATTTCAACGCACCACTCGCAAAATAAGTCTTACCGATGCAGGCCGTGAATACGCAGTAAAATTAAAAGCAATTCGCCAAGAGTTAATCGATGCAAACAATCAATTACAAGGTGAACAACGTCAACCCAAAGGGCTAATTCGCATCACAGGAGCAGGCGAGTTTGTGGCAAACCAAGTTGCACCGAAAGTGGCTGAGTTCGTAAAGCGTTATCCTGAGGTAGAAGTCGATCTCGACTTTAATAGCCGCAACGTCAATTTAGTTGAAGAAGGCTTTGACTTAGCTATCCGCTTTGGCAGGATGCAAGACTCGAACTTAATTGCCCGCCCGTTATGTAAGCGTGCTATGACACTTGTTGCTAGCCCAGAATATTTAGCCAACCACACTCCCCTCAAAACACCTTACGATCTGGCTGAACATAATTGCTTAATCACCATGCGAAAACGTTGGCGATTTAATATTGACGAAGAAATCAAAGAAGTTCGTATTGATGGTAATTGGCGCAGTAACCACCCACAGGCAATTTTAAATGCTGCTGTAGCTGGAGTTGGCATCGCCCACTTAGCGTTAGATATTGTGGAGCCTTACTTAAAAAATGGCCAATTGGTTAGTATTCTGGATGAGTTTCAGGTTGGTGATAATGCATCTTGGTTAGTCTACCCAAGAAAAGATCTATTACCGTTTCGTGTACGTTTACTAATAGAACACTTAACCAATGCATTTGCTGATTAAAATTTACCCTTTTAGAAAAATGCCAAGCACGTTAGAATCACTGCAACAATAATAAAAAGTTATCACTATGAGCGAATTTCACCAACTCTCTGCTACCAGCCTGCAAGGCCAAACCGTTGACTTTTCTGATTTTGAAAACAAGGTCGTACTTGTTGTGAACACTGCAAGTAAATGTGGCTTCACTCCACAATATGAAGGCTTACAAGCACTGCATGAAAAATATCATGAGCAAGGCTTAGTAATAATTGGCTTTCCTTGTAACCAATTTGGTAAACAAGAGCCTGGGGATGCGAAGGAAATTAAAGAAGGCTGCCTTATTAACTATGGCGTTAGCTTTTTAATGATGAGCAAAGTCGATGTGAATGGCGAACACGCTCACCCTGTCTTTAGATACCTAAAATCAGAGTTGCCGGGCTTTATTACCCGCAAAATAAAATGGAACTTCACCAAGTTTTTAATTGGTAAAGACGGCAAAGCCATTAAGCGATATGCGCCACTAACAAAACCTGAGCAGCTCGAGTCAGACATTGTTACTGCACTTAGCAAGTAGCAATGTCTTAAAGCAATAAAGAGGCAAATTGCCTCTTTATCTAAATTTATGCTTAGTCGTTCAAGTACTCGTCAAAGTCGTCATCGCCTAAGTTTCTACGCAAGCGTTTTTGTTCAAGATAGTCTTCCAACTTCTTCTTAACGCGTTGCTTTTTCTTGTCGTGTTGATTACGCCCGACCATTTCGTACTCGTCTTCAACAAAATCGTCATCTAGCGCGTCATAACTAAATGTCTTACCCACAACCCACTCCATAAAGTGTTTGAGACCAATTCAGGAGATTAAAATTTGCTCGATGAATTGGCAAAGATTAAAAAGCTCAGTAGTAATTTAGTATCTAAAAAACCACCAAAATAAAGCCATATACCCATGCTAAATAGGCCATATGTCAATATTGTGAATAAATAGCGCTAAATTCGATTTCTGAAAAGTGAGAGTTTTTTATCGTTTCGATAAAACACATTTATGCTCGTGTATTTTTTAGTTAATTTGACTAAAAAGTGGTTAAAACTTTATTTTTATCACTTTAGTAAAAACAGCCAAAATAACACAACAATTTGAAATATATGAAATTATTAACTTTGGCATCTTAATTGATTATGTGTTTGTGTCATTTCAAACAGGAAAGAAAAAAATGAAAAAGTTATTGTTAGTAAGTTCTTTATTTATCGCTACCAGCGCAATGGCTCATAACGATAATGATACAAATATTTCATTCAGCGGTGAGCAATGTGATGTTGAATTTAAAAATGATGTACGCATCACACCTAGCGAGTTAGAAGTATACACAGCCGATAATCGCACAATGAAAATCATCGATCAGCACACTTTGTATATCGATGGTCAAAGCGTATCGCTTGATGCTTCACAACAGCAAGCAATTGCAGATTACTCAGACAGCTTACGCAGCCAACTTCCTGAAGTAGCAAATATTGCACTTGATGGCGTAAAAATCGCAGGCGTAGCAATAGAAGAGGTGTCAAAAGCCTTCAATATTGACGGCCTAAACGACATTTCAGAATTAATGGACGATATCAGCGTAGAAGTGCAAAACGCTTTCTATCAGCAAGGTGCGTTCACCATGGGTCAGCAAAATTTCGAAAAATTTGGCCAAAACTTTGAAGACCAATTTGATGAGCAAATCGAATCAGCAGTCGAGTCAGCCATGATGCAATCAATGGGCAGTATTTTAGTGGCGCTAGGTTCTGAGCTTTTAGGCTCAGGTGGCGACATGGATGAATTTGAACAACGTATGGAAAACATGGGCGCACAAATCGAAGCGCGTGTAGAAACACAGGCAGCTCAACTGGAAGAGCGCGCAGATGCATTATGCGGCAGCTTTGCAGATATCGCTCACAAAGAACAAGAGTTAGTGGCGCTAGTACCAGAGCTAAGAGAGTACCAACTATTTACTTTCAAACAGAACGCAGAGTAATTGACGAATTAACATCCCTGAACCAAAAACTTGGTCCTTTCGCGCAGAGCTTGCTCTGCGCTTTTTTATTTTTTGGCCAACACAGTCAGTTGCGATAACGTTTTAATCGCCTGCTCTAAGTTTTCAGACCAAGGCAAGCCATAACTTAAACGAAAACAGCTACGGTACTTTTTACCCGCTGAGAATATCAACCCTGGTGTAATGCTGATCCCCGCCTCTAGTGCCAAATGGAATAACTTTACCGCATCATATTGGCTACCAAGGTCAACCCAGATAACACAGCCCCCTTGCGGGTTACTAATACGCGCACAATTTGGCATATATTGCTGCAGGCACCAAATCATGCGCTCTTTGTTGGTGCTTAAGCGCTGTCTAAGCAAACGAATGTTACGGTCGTACTCTCCGCTGGCTATAAACTCATACAAGGTCCACTGGTTTATAAGTGGCGCAGAGCAACTAAGCGCGCGTTTATGCCGTCTTGCTTGTTCTGCAAACTTACCGGCAATGATCCAACCTATGCGGTAACTGGGGGCAGCTGTTTTTGAAAACGACGCGCAGGTGATCACTAAGCCCTTTTTTGAATAGGCCTGTGCAGGCGTCGCACGCTTGGCTGTAAAATGTAAGTCGCCATAAACATCATCCTCAATAAGCACCACGTCGCGCTGCTCCAAAAGTGCCACCAATTGTTCACGCTTGGCATCAGGCATAAAGCTGCCAACCGGGTTATTTAATGAGGTAGAAAATACACAGGCTTTTATATCATGCTCATCGAGTGCTTGAGCCAAATCATCTAGCCATATTCCTTCATCAGGACACAGCGGTATTTCCAGTGCCTTTAAGCCTAAGCTTTCGATTAATTCGATAATGCCAAAATAGCAAGGCGACTCGATAGCAATAACATCTCCGGGTTTAGCGACACACTTAAGGGCTATCGCCAACGCCTCTTGAGCGCCATTGGTGATCACTAATTCATCGCTATCAACCCCAATGCCGAAGTCTAAATAACGATGAATGAGTTGTTTTTTAAGTGGTGCAAAGCCATCCATCGGACCGTAATTAATTGCCGATGCCCCAGCGAGTGTCATTACCCGACGCATGGTTCTTGCCAATGCTTTATCTGTCGGTGCAGCAGCCACAGGATTGGCAATACCAAATGGCACCACATTAGCTTTGTGGATAGCACTATATACTTGTTCTATTAAGCCTTGTTTGTTGACTGTGGTAGGTTCTCGACTCAGCCTGACTCGCTTTGGCCGCGACTGATTTAATTGTGAAGACTTTAAAAAGTAACCTGACTTTTCTCTGGCTTCAATTAGCCCCTGTCCTTCAAGTAATTGATAAGCTTGTTTTACCGTCGGAATACTAATGTTGAGCTTGTCTGCCATTTTTCTGAGTGAAGGTAATTTTTCACCTGGTAATAACGAGCCTTGCAAGCAAAGATCTCTAACTAGCTGAATAACTTGTTGATATAAGAACTCACTGTTACTACGACTGATAACTTGTGACATAGCCCACCAAACTGTATAGGTTGCATTTCTAGTTTTCTGTATATGTTAAGTATACAGAAGCGAACTAAAATGAACATACTTTCAATTTTTAGGTACTAACTATGAAAAGCGCCGCTCTCTACCTTGCTACAGTATTGATCTGGGGATCGACTTGGCTAGCTATTGAGTTTCAACTGGGTGATGTCGCTGTTGAGGTCTCTTTATTTTATCGCTTTGCCATTGCAGCCATTTTAATGTGGGCCTTTGTGCTGGTAAAAAAACTCCCTATGCAATATTCACTGCGTGATCACGGATTTTTTGCATTATTGGCTTTATTTAACTTTGGTTTAAATTATTTAGTGCTGTATTGGGCGCAGAACTATCTCACCTCAGCAATGGCCTCAATTGCCTTTTCGATGTTGCTATTAATGAACATTATTAACACCCGCTTGTTCTTCGCCAAGCCAATTGCAAAACGAATTTACTTTGGCGCACTACTTGGCGTAATGGGTATTGCCAGCTTGTTTTGGCCACAAATTCAGCAATTCGACTTGAGTAATGGTGCGTTGGTCGGGTTACTACTTGCGCTGTCTGGGACCTTTGTGGCTTCATTGGGAAATATGGTCAGCGTTCGAAACTCTCAGCGTAATATTGGCGTACTTCAGGGCAATGCCTGGGGCATGTTGTACAGCGCTTTAGGGCTAGCTGCTTATGTTTTAGTAAGCGACGTTGAGCTGACATTGAATGCCCCAACCAGTTATTGGGTATCGCTCTTCTATTTAGCAGTATTTGGTACCGTAATCGCATTTGCTTGTTACTTCGCGCTACTTAAAAATATCGGCCCTGAGCGAGCAAGCTATGTAATCGTATTGTTCCCGCTGGTTGCAGTGGTTTTAAGCACCTTATTTGAAGGATTCGAATGGCAAGCGAATACCTTTATGGGATTTAGCTTGGTGTTATTCGGAAATGCTATCGTGCTAACTCCAACTCGACAAATTAAAGCATTTTTTGCTGCACGTAACCTACAGCAAAAAAGCTCCATCCCCAGTTAGAAGTGACTATGTCGCCTCTAACACCAAGCGCTGGCAAATTTTGCCGGCGCTTTTTTATGGCACATGAAAACGAAGTGCTTGTTTGTGAATCTTAACTTTAGCCGGAGTAAAACCAACGAGCTCACCATCGGCTTCTATAGCCAGTCCTTTCGTGGTGATCTCGGCAGTCGTTAAACGGGTATATTCCAGCGCGTGCAAACTATGATGCTTTACGAGCAGTAAATACAAAAAGCTGAGCAGGTTTTTCAATAAACCGCCAGCTGGCATGCAGTAGCAATCAAGCTGACCATCATTTAACTTTGCCCGAGGGGCAATCTTTAAGCCACCACCAAAGTAATGATGATTAGCAAAAATCGTCGCTAAATTACTGTAGTTGAGTGCTTTACCATTAAACTCACCCTGAAGTGATCGTGCCCGAAATGAAAATAGCTGTTTGATGCCCTGCCAAGTGTAGCCAAACGAGCTAAAACTTCCGGCTTTATTTAGTTTAGTCACGACTTCAGCGTCAAAACCTATTCCCGCCACATTAATAAAATAGCGTTGATTGATTTGTCCAACATCGATTAATTCTGTACGGCTATTAAAAACAGCGTCATACCAAGCCTGTTGTTTACACGCAAAGCCACGAGCAAAATCATTTCCTGTGCCTGCTGGAATTAACGCGATAGAACAGCGACTCGTCATTAATGCATTAACGGCTAAATGCAGCGTCCCATCACCACCAATCACCACAACTTGAGTCTGGTTTTTAGCCAAAAGCGCAATATCAGCGCAATCATTCTCAAACTTGCCTGTGGTTAAATACAATTCAGGCTCAATCTGTCTTTTTTTACATTCTTTTAGTAGCCAATCAACACTGTTTTTATGATTTTTTTTGTCACTTGGCTTTATTATTATCAACATCAACGGTTACTTCTTTTCTTGCATGGCAAAAACACCACGCTCGTTCAAATTATATTAATCTGAATAATTAATCACTTTCTCACTCTAAAAACGCATAAATAAAAACACCAAAAGCTAAAAACCTTTATTTACTTACACTTCAACGCAAATGCAATTGCATAAGCATGCAGAGCAATGTGTATTTAAAAACTTAACCCCATGTTAATAAAAGGCTTTCAGATTAGAAAAAGTTATCCGACAGACTCAATTTTTATCGTTTTATTTTTGTCCAGTTTGGTTGCAAAATACTCACGTTTTCAACCAAACACAACCCGGAGCAAAGTAATGAACCCAATTAATACATTAAACCAAAACGCTGCAGCTCATGTTGCCGTAAAACCAACAAACCGCAAAGCAAAAATGTTGGCAAAACTAAATCGCTACGGCAAAAAGTTAGCTCTTGGCGGCGCAGTACAACACAAGTAATCCCCAACCATGGTTACTTTATCGGTGCAGTAAACACCCAACCACTAACGAAGATCCTTCTTTAGCTCCTCCGTTTACTGCCCCAACCCCCTTCTTTTAAGTTAAAAACAGCAAATAATTAAACCTTTTTACAAAAAACACCCTCTTTACGCTCAAAAAACAAGCAAACAAACTTTTTCCTATTTACACAGCCGATTCAGCTAAGTATTATTCTCGCATCACGATGTGGAGAGATGGCAGAGTGGTCGAATGCACCGGTCTTGAAAACCGGCAGGGGTTTGTAGCCCCTCTAGGGTTCAAATCCCTATCTCTCCACCACTTATTTTTATTTGTTGATTTATTTCAGCAAATTACAATCAGAATTATGCGCTGGAGAGGTGGCCGAGTGGCCGAAGGCGCTCCCCTGCTAAGGGAGTATAGGGTTTGTAGCTCTATCGAGGGTTCGAATCCCTCCTTCTCCACCATTTTATTATTAAAAACCGCTTTTAAGCGGTTTTTTTATGCCCGAAACCTTGCACACTTCATTATATTTCATGCATGCTATGTATCTATTTGCTACACAAAGTGATGCTATGTTTCGTTTTGCATTTTTTACTCTTGCCCTATTTGCCAGCGCCAACAGTCAGGCCACTATTTATAAGTGCATGATTGACGGGGTTGCCACCTTTACAGAGCAGCCTTGTGGTAAAGACGCAGTAATCGTGAAAATTGCACCGCCACCAGCAACTAACCAACCCCCAGCCACAGAGCAGCCGCCAAATCCACAAAAGCCAGCGGACTTAAGTGTTGAGGATTATTTAAAAATTCAAAAAGCCGATCGCGAAATAGACCGCCTTCAGTTAGAAATCAAAGAACTACAAAAACAACAAAGTGAACGCATCGATAAACTCAATAATATGACGCAAGATGCCGCAAACAGGTTAGGTGCGCCTTCTATTGAAGATGCTATCAGCAAACAAAGTGAGCGTATTAACGCTTATTATAAAAGCCAAATCACCATCCTCGAAAAACAGGTAGCACAGTTAGAAGAAGGCAAGAAACAGCTAACTGAGCAAAACAGCCAGCCCAATTAGTCTAGCTTACTAAAACTGGTCAGACATGATATAACTGGTTTGCTGATTAAGTTTAGGGATCAATCGTTTTGCAAATTCACACGCTCGAAGGTTATATTCAAAATATCTATTTGGTTGAATATCCAGATAAATTGATGCTGCTTGATGGGTGTTGCCGTGCTGATGTGAATACTGTATTTGACTATATTACCGAGCAACTCAAGCGCCCCATCACAGACTTAAAACTGATAGTAGTCACCCATATGCACCCCGATCATGCCGGTGGAGCGCATGCATTAAGAAAGTTAAGCGGTGGCAAAATAGCTACGTCGAACGCCCCTGGGCAATGGTATAGAGGCATTGATGGTTTTTTAATGCATTTAACCGATATCGCTTTGGCTTGGTGGGTCGCCGGTAGGTTAAATAAAAAACGCCACAATCTTTGGTACAGCCGCCATTTAGATGCAGATTATTACCTTGCCACAGATGCAACCCTACCGGGCTTTGACGATTGGCAAGCACTGCATAGCCCAGGTCATACAGACCGAGATATTAGTCTGTATCATATTCCTAGCGAGCGAATTTACATTGCTGATTTATTGGTCAAAGTAAAAGGGCAGCTTGTGCCACCCTTTCCTGTTTTTTACCCAAAGCTGTATTTAAACTCTTTGTTGATGCTAAAAGCGCTGCAACCAAAACGAATTATGTTTGCCCACAGTAACGAAGTTAGTATTGATGACATCGACTTTGAGCAAATTTTAGCGCTGGTCCCCGAAAAACCAATGACGCACTGGCGTTCCGTCAAAGCAAAGGCCCGACAAGCACTTAATTTAAAGCGCTTTTCACAGTCTTGATAAATTTATCAATATCCTGCTGATCATTATAAATATGAGCTGAAACTCTTAAACCTAAGTGACGTTCATCAACCGCAATATTCGCTGCAATAAGCGCAGCTTTGACAGCGGCTTGTTGCTCGCCAAAATGCATAATGGCCGTTCCAGAACATTTGTCAGCCTGTATTGGTGAACGCATATAATCAGCTAATTGATCATGAAACTGCGCGAGCATTGCTAAGTTATGAGCGCGTACTTTCTCAATACCAAGATCAGCAAAGTAATTAATACTATGCGAAGCCAAAATATAAGGTGCAACTGAGGGTGTGCCACCCCAAAAGCGCAACGCGGTTTGATGATAAGCAAAGTGCTTAATATCAAACTCAAACGGATTTTGATGAGAAAACCAGCCAACATCTTGTGGCTGACAAAGTGATAGCTGCTTGCTGTTAACCCATAAATAAGCAGCACCCGGTCCACCACATAGCCATTTGACACTCGAGCCCAACATAAAGTCGGCATCTAGCTTAGTTAAGTCGACCTCTAAAATACCTGCAGACTGCGCAACATCAAGTAAGCTCAATGTGTTGTGTTGTTTCGCGATATTTATAATTTCATGAATAGGCGCTTGCTGACCCGTGTTTGAATAAACATGGCTAATAAAGACTAAATCAATATCATTATTCGCTAAATATGACTGCCAAACCTGCGCATCGGCTAAGTCTTCATGCTTATCAATAAACACGATTTCAGCACTTTCAGGTAGGGCTTTTTGCATTGCAAAACCCATGCTTGGAAAATCACTTTCTGCCATCAACACTTTGCAATTTTCTTGTTGAAGTCGCGGGTGCGACATCAAAAGCTTAGTTAAACCACTCGATAAGTTAACTTGTGGGCAAAATAGCTCACTGTGCGAGTTAAATAATTTAGCGAGACTACTCGTAAATGCCTCGACACCTTGCAGCCACTGTTGCCATGGTTCTTTATTTTCATTTTGCCAAGCGGCAAAAAACTGCTGATGAAAATGCTGCTCAGCAGATTTTAATGGTCGCCCAACAGAGTGGTTAAGCAAATAGCTGCCTTGTGGAATTACAAAATCGTTTTTGTTCATTACTTAATCCACTGTTTTAACTTAGTTAAGTCATCGAAACGAGTGCGAATATCATCCCGCTTTGCTGCCGCACGGCGATCACGCAACTGCTCTAGTGAGTTTAGTAACACATGCAAAGGCGGCCCACTGGCTGTGACTTTATCCATATGTTGTTGCTGCATTTGCTGTGAAGGCTGCGCAATATATTTACTGACCAATTGATTATGATGGCCAATGGCAGTATCACCATGCAGTTTACACACTTGAATGAACAGCTTTAAGTTAGTTTGTAACCATTCACTATCGCGCTCAGCTTCTGCCGCTAAGAAGTCATCCATAATACTTGTCATACGCATGCTCTCACGCAGGATCTGCTGATCTTCAGGCATCATATACAAGAATTTATCCACCAGCATTTGCGAGTAACTAGGTTCATTAGCAAAGCAAAGACCAAGTAATAAATCGATGACATTAATGCCCGCAAAATCACCGGCATTCGCACCTCGATATACCTCTTTACCTACTCGGTACGGCTTGTAATACGGACGTACACAATAGAAAAAACGGTCTGTGTCGAGCTTGTTATATAGCGCATTATTCGAATCAATCACATCAAGCAGCGCTTGTTTTGCTACTGCCAGTAAATCAGCCGTGATAGGGTGCGATATCCCTAACGGCTGAATTTTTAATAAAGCATCTGCCGCGCGCTTATACGCTAAAATGCCCTTGGTGTTGTAATCGACAAAGATTTTCTCATCTTCAAGGTCAGTAAAGCGCTTATACAAACCATCAACCGCTTTATTGTGGGTGGTTAAATGCGCCGTTGCAAATCGCGGGGTTACACCAATAGATGCACCGATGTGCATTGCCAACGCAGAGGCTTCAACAAGCGGTGAGCTTGTTTCACGAGAAGGCTCAGTGATTTCATGTCGACGGCATGCCGCCATATACAAACCAACATTACCTAATAAATCGAAGGCGTTATCAAAGCCTTCATCGGTATTGCCCTCAGCCAGTAAAGCACAAATATGCTCATTACCCTCTTGCTCTAATTGACGTTTAAGGTGCTCACCGACACCCTCTACATTCGCTTTATCGTCTTGTTGCCAATATAGTTTTTCTAATTCGCTGTTGATTTCAACAAAACGGGTGCGAAGCCAGCTATCAAATGCCTTGGTGTTCTCAGTCACAGGCTCACTCCAAAATAATTATATTGCGATAATGTTAACAGAGTTCAATGAGTGCTAATCGCCAAAATATAGACTAGAATCCACCTAGATTAGTGAAAATCACTCAAATTAAAATGAAATTAGACAAAAAAGACCAACAACTACTTAATGCTCTACAAGACAATGCAAGAACTTCTGTCTCGGAGCTGGCCCAGTCTGTTAGCCTGTCAGATACCCCTTGCCTTCGCCGCATTAAAAAGCTCGAATCAGCAAATGTGATCAGCGGTTATCATGCTGCCATCAATCCTAAAGCCGTTGATTTAAATGTGTCTGTGTATGCCTTTGTTCGCTTAAACCAAAACTCTGTTGCCGCTGCTGAGCAATTTGAGCAGCAGGTTGAGAAGCTTGAACATGTGCTTGAGTGCTCTGTTATTTCAGGCAGTTATGATTATCTACTCAAGATTATTGCCGCTGATTTAGAAAGCTATGAAAGCTTTGTGAAACATAAATTAGGTAGTATTGATTGTATTGCTAACATCGAGTCGACGGTGGTTTTAAAACAAGCGTTCACTAAGCGTCATTTACCGCTCGCTTGACGCAGCTTGCTTGCAAATAAAACATAACTCGATAAGCTAAAAACAGGCTTTAAAAGGATGCTTAAAATATGAAATTCATCAACTTAGTTGCTCTTTCTTGGGCCATCAGTGGACTATTTAGCAGCCCATTAATGGCACAGCAACAAACCTGCCTTACTCAGCTTGAAGACCAAGCACTAATGATGAAAAGTAAGCGCGAAGGGCTATTTAGAGAGCCATTACCACGCAGCCATAGCACCTTTAGCTATAATGTCGAGCAAGCATTTAGTGACTATTTAACCGCTGCGTACCTGCAAATTAGTAGCGAAAATCCGCGTGCTAGTTTGCCATGCCCTGTTTACACCGACACCTATCAGCAGCTTGTTGCACAAGGCGCTCGACCAGCTAACGCGACTGTTGCTGATTTAATAAGCCCATTTGAACTTAAACACGCCAACAGCCGTAAAGCCGTGCTCTTGATCCACGGTTTAACCGATTCACCCTTTACCTATCACGACCTTGCACAGGTGTATTATCAGCAAGGTTATACGGTGCGAACAATTTTACTACCTGGGCATGGTACTGCTCCTGCAGCACTTAGAGACATCGATGCCGATGATTGGCAAAAGGCTAGCGTATATGCTATTGAGCGCACATTAAAAGACTTTGATCAGGTGATATTAGGGGGCTACTCAACCGGTGCTGCACTGGTTATTGATTACTTAACTCAAGGCCCGGTCGATAATAAAATTACGGCTGCTATGTTGTTTTCACCCGCAAGCGAGCCACACAATAAAAACGGTTGGCTGGCGAAATGGGTCGATGCGATTCCATTTGTGAATTGGATTGATAAAGATGCGGACCTTGATTTTGCCAAGTATGAGTCGTTTCCATTTAGTGCTGCCTCAGCTAGTCACGAAGCAATGAGCCGTATTAGCCTTGATGAACTACGTCATCGCCAACTGCCTAATGTAGCGATATTTAGTACCTTTAGTGATATTGACACCACAATAGATAACCAAGCAACCTTTAAGATTTTAACTAAGCTGCACGACCCAAAAACGCGCAAGAATAATCAGCTTGATCGCCTTGTATACTATGGGGATGACAAAAACATCCCAGCTAGCTTTCCAGCTGATTACCAAATAATTCGTGATGACTGCGACACCGATGACTGTAAAAAAATCAAAGGGATGTCACACATTGGTATTGTTAATAAACCCAGCAACCCTTACTACGGTCGTAAAGCTTTGTATCGCAATTGCGGAAGCTACTTAGATGACGACACGCTTTATACAGCCTGCAAATACCAAAAAGACGTTGTGATGGGTGAGCGCACAGCCGAAAATTTACAAGCGCACAAGCCCTTTGCACGACTCACGTTTAATCCTTATTTCGATAAGCTTGCTATGCATATCAACGGTTTCATCAAAGATATTGAATCGGCTGCACAATGAGTGAGTTTAGCCACCGCTGGTTTAATCAAATAAGCGAGATTGATGCAGCCCTTTGGCAATCATTTTTTGATGATACGCCCTTAACAGAACACGCTTTTTTAGCTGCTTTAGAACAAGCAGGCTGTGTGAGTGAAGAGTCGGGCTGGCAACCCATGCACCTAGCAATTTACCAGCAAGAACAAGTCATAGCCCTACTACCCGGGTATTTAAAACACCACTCTTATGGTGAATATGTATTTGACTGGGCTTGGGCTGAAGCCTATCAACAACATGGCCTAGAGTATTACCCTAAATGGCTGTGTGGCGTACCCTTCACACCTATTGCAGGGCAACGAATTAGTATAAATCACAATAAACCCGCTGAAGTCTATGCGTATATTCAGCACATACTCACAGCAACGGCAGCGCAATTAGACTGGTCAGGTTGGCATATAAATTTTTGCCACCAGCAACAAGCGACAGTATTAACTAGCGACACCGTAATGCAACGTCATGGCGTGCAGTTTCAGTGGTTTAATGAAGGCTATAATGACTTTGAGGACTTTTTAGCTTCACTCACCGCAAGAAAACGTAAATCGCTCAAAAAAGAACGCGCTAAAATAGCTGAACAACAGATAACCATAGAATGGCTCGAAGGCGCTGACATCAACAAACAGCATATGCAGAAATTTAGTCATTTTTACCGCCAAACCTATTTGAAGCGCTCAGGCCACAATGGTTATTTGAATACCGCCTTTTTTGAGTTATTACAGCAAAGCATGGCCGACAAACTGGTATTAATGTTCGCTAAGTATCAAGGAGAAGTGATTGCCGCCACACTCAGTTTTAAAGATCAGAACTGTTTATATGGTCGATACTGGGGAACAAATTATGAGCTTGATAGTTTGCACTTTGAGCTTTGCTATTACCAAGGCATTGAGTACTGCATTACCAATAAACTTAAGCAGTTCCATTCTGGCGCGCAAGGTGAGCATAAAATAAGCCGCGGTTTTAAGCCCGTAAATACCTATTCATTGCATCATATTCAGCACACTGAGTTTGCAGCTGCCATTAGCGATTTTATTACTAGAGAACGCCAACATATGGCGCTCTATAAAGCCCAATGCGAAAGCTTACTGCCTTTTAAACAGCAATAATTGGTTATTCGCTGGCATTTGCACATCTTCAACA
This sequence comes from Pseudoalteromonas sp. T1lg122, assembly GCF_002964825.1. Lineage (NCBI taxonomy): Bacteria > Pseudomonadati > Pseudomonadota > Gammaproteobacteria > Alteromonadales > Pseudoalteromonadaceae > Pseudoalteromonas > Pseudoalteromonas sp. T1lg122. The sequence goes on along the minus strand of NZ_PQCG01000023.1, from coordinate 10,925 downwards.
AAGGTTAAGCCAGCTTGCTCTGCAAGTTGGCAAATCGCTTCAAAATCACGGATTGCACTATGTGCATCTTGCTGTTTTAAAAAAGCATCGAATTCTGCATTACTGGCACTGGTATACTTACCTTGGTATTTAAATGGTCCATAAATACACAATTTTCCTTTTGGCGCTAAATGCTTTGCTACACCTTGGAAAAAGCGCTCCACCAGTGGCCAGCTAATAATGTGCATTGTATTCGCAGTGAAAATTGCATTCACTGTTTCAACCGGCCAAGGATCATTAAGGTCGAGTGTCAGTGGCGCATGCAAGTTAGTTAATGCAGCTTCTTGATGCCATTGTAAAATCCCCGGGTGATTAACCTCGCGATCACTACAATGCCACTGCAAATGTGCTAAATGCGTTGCAAAATGCACACTATGTTGCCCAGTACCTGAGCCGACTTCTAATACATCCGTCACATCAGAAAAGAACGCTTCTAATACGTTTAAAATAGGTAATTTGTTGTTTTCACAGGCTTGAGAGAAGGGTTTATCCATACAAATTAGTGCACCATGTTTGGTAATTAGTGCACAACAGTAAAGCAAAAATAAATAATAAAGTCGCGGTGAATTTATTAGTTAAAAATATAAAACCATTATTTTCAACAAGTTAAATTTATTGATAAATATTGGTACAGCTTATGCTATTTCCTAAGTGAGTTAACCAATAGGAGCAATATTATGTATATCTCACCCTACACCGCTGTAGATGCAGCACTTGCAGCCAGCGAACGTGCTGAAAGCGAAAAAGCCGCCTTAACAAGTTGTGACGACAGAGCAACCGTGATCGATCTTCTTTCTCAATGTAACAAAGAAAATGTACAGGCGCCGAAAAAACATGAAACAGACCAGATTTTTATTCTCGGCTACAATTAATCACACACAGTTAATCCATTCAGTCTTAGCTTCATTACATAAGACTTGCACTAAAACCGATTAACTGTAATGATAACAATTATCATTACAGTTAATCGGTTTTTCTATGCACTCTCACAATGCTATGCTCCATTATCAGCGGCAAATGAAATGTGTTTGCCAAAGACCTGGGCTACATGCCCCTGCACTTGTTGCGAACTATGTTGAAGCGGGTTTAAACATTGCACGCTATTACGAAAAGCATCACAACTTTATTTTGCAAGAGCTGTATCTAAGACGCACCTTTCATGAACTACTTGAAAAGATGTGTGATTCATTAGTGCATAATGCAATTCGTAAACAATGTTTGGCTCAGCTTTATAAACCGCAACTTGCGCTAAAGCGTTACTACAAAACTCATAACTGTATTGAAAAGTATTTCAGTTTGGAGCGAGAAGCGTGCCTTCTCAGCCAAGAATTTAACCCGATTTAGGAGTGTTTATGAGCCAATTTAGAACCGAATCAGATAGCATGGGTGAGCTACAAGTCCCTGCGAATGCTTTGTATCAAGCTCAAACGCAACGCGCTATCAACAATTTTCAAATTAGTGGCTTAGCCATGCCTAAGCAATTTATCACCGCCCTCGCCTACATTAAGCAAGCTGCCGCTCAAAGTAATGCTGCTTTAGGCCATTTGAGCCAAGGTAAAGCCAAAGCCATTGAGCAAGCATGCCAAGAGGTCATCGACGGTAAACATTTTTCAGAGTTTCCGGTTGATGTATTTCAAACAGGCTCTGGCACTAGCTCAAATATGAATGCCAATGAAGTCATTGCAACGCTGGCGAGCCAATTTGCAGGGGAAACCATTCACCCCAACGATGATGTGAACATGGGGCAAAGCTCAAATGATGTGATCCCCACTGCGATTGCTGTAAGTAGCGCTATTAACATCATTTATGAGCTGTTTCCTAAACTCGATAAACTCAGTCAAAGCCTACAAAGCAAACAAGCCGAAGTAGGCCATATTGTTAAAACCGGTCGCACTCATTTAATGGATGCAATGCCCGTGAGTTTTGCACAAACACTGGCGGCATGGCAGTTACAAGTGGATCATGCAATGGCTGGTATTCGCCAAGCTCTTGAGCGAGTTTGTGAACTTGCACAAGGTGGCACAGCAGTTGGTACAGGTATTAATGCCGATCCAGCGTTTGCCGGTGAGTTTTGCCAACACTTGAGTGAGAATGTGGGTATTCGCTTTAGCCCAAGCAAAAACTTCTTTTATAACATCGGTTCACAAGATGCCATTGTTGCGCTGTCAGGTCAGCTAAAGGTACTTGCTGTCGCACAAATGAAAATAGCCAATGACTTACGCTGGATGAACTCAGGCCCACTTGCAGGTCTTGGTGAAATTGAACTTGAAGCTCTACAGCCAGGTTCATCAATTATGCCGGGTAAAGTAAACCCTGTGATCCCTGAAGCGGCAGCGATGGTCAGCGCACAAGTAATTGGCAATGACGCTACCATTACAGTGGCTGGTCAAGCGGGTAACTTTGAGCTTAATGTAATGCTACCTGTGATTGCCTTAAACATTTTGCAAAGTATCGAACTGCTGGCGAATAGCAGTGAAGCACTGGCAGATAAAGCGATTGCCAGCTTTAAAGTAAACCAAAGCAATGTTGATAAAGCGCTCGCTAAAAACCCAATTCTGGTTACTGCACTAAATCCGGTGATCGGCTATAGCAAAGCTGCAAAAATTGCCAAATTAGCTTATCAAGAAGGTCGACCTATTATTGATGTTGCTGCTGAGCATACGGATATTTCGCGCGAAGAACTGAGCGAGTTACTGAACCCAGCCAAACTAACCCAAGGTGGTTTGTAATACCTATTTATTGCAGATAGCTGTAAAACTTTTATCTTATTGTAGCTCTGTGAATACAGAGCTACTTACTGAAAGCTAACGTTTTTATTGCTCCACTTTGAGCAATGTGTATGATAGTGAGTACTTATTCAACGATTTTTAGGTATGTTATGCGCTATCCACTATTGGCAATTTTATTTCCTGTGTTATTAACTGCGTGCTCGGACGCTGCAACTAATGAGCAAGCCGAATCAACGGCAACCAGCAATAAACTTGTCGAGGCACCAAAAGCCGTTGAAATAAAAAACGCTGAGGAAGTGACCAAAGCAGCCCCAGATAAAGCCACTATTAGCTCTGCCCATGAGCAACTTAAACAATTAATCGATGATCCAAGCTGTGACAACAGCAGCCAATGTAAAGTATTACCTGTTGGTAGTCGTGCTTGTGGCGGCCCAAGTAGCTTCATTGTTTATTCAACCAAAACAGCTGACACGGCTGAGGTTGAAAAACTTGCAAAAGATATTACCGCCCTTGAAAAGCAATTTAACGCAGCAAACGACATGATGAGTATTTGTCAGCATCTAACCGCACCAGGTGCGCAGTGTTCTGAGAATACTTGTGTTAGAATCGAAGGCTCAGCGGCAAGTGTATACTAAGGAATAAGCAATAATGGTTCGTTCATCGACTTTCAAGAAACTTTTCATCACCACAACTGTGTTAGCAAGCATTGCTTTAAGCGGTTGCGAAACAACAACGTCGGGTAGCTCTGCGCGCGTTGATCTAGGTGATTTAAATGATCAGCTGAACGATATCGTTAGCAATAATAGCTGTACTGCGAGTTTTCAATGTAAGGTGTTAGAAGTTGGTGAGCGGGCATGTGGTGGCCCAAGTCGCTATGTGGTTTATTCAACGTTGAACAACACACAAGAGCAAGCAGAGCAACTTGCAGAGCGAATTACAGCGGCTGAAAAGTCATCTGATCAAGCATTAACCGTTAACGATTGCTCACCAGTTCTGCCTGTACAATCGCTGTGTATTTCACAACAGTGCCAAGCAATCGAAATTAAGTAAACAATGCAATAAGGCCGGATACTATCACCACGCTGATGATACAAATCCCGGCCTTATAAATGTACTTTACTTGCATTGTATTATGCACCCAATAAGCATAAATGTAGCGAACAAAGTAACTTGCTGCAGTGCCAAATAATGCAAAAATAACTAAATACGCAAGTAAAATAATATCCACAGTCATGCCACTTCTTTAAAACAACTAGTCTCAGTGTAAGGGCTTAAAGAAGTAAAGGCAAAACCCTAGCTTTTTTTGCTGTGTGCAATGAGTAATTCTGCCACTCGCTGTTTCACAGCACGTTTATCATCAGCAGCAACACCAAACCGCTCAGCCAATAAGGCAATCTCTTCATCATTTAAGTTAAACGATAAGCGTTGTCTGGTTTTTTTCGACTTAACGTCGAGCTCCAAAATCTTACGGATCATATCTGATGGCGTAAGCTCTTGGTCAATGGCTTGCTTTTTAATTGATTTTTGCACTTCAGAGCTTAAATCAAATGCCATTTGTGTGGCTCTAACAGCTTGCTCCTGACGCTGCCATTTGGCTTTTGCATCACTCACTTGGCATCCCCAGGAAATAAGTCAACAATATCGCTAATTGGTCTAGTTAACGTCAGTGATACTTCTGTCTCACCGCCTTCCCAGATCTCAATATTTAGACTATGCGATTCATCGTCAGAGCTTAAACAGATCATTTCACACGGCTCACCACCTTCATCTTCATATCGAGGTAAAGGCTTATTACGGTAGTCCTTATTATGGAAATAACACACATAAGGTGCTTCTGATTGTTTATAGCTCGATGCTAAAAAGTGACTAAAACGCTCTGGACTATTTTGTACATTAATTGCCGTTAATTCGTCTTCATCAAAAATACGAGCAAACTCATCAAGGGTAAAAATCTCATCAACATCATCGCGTTGAATTTTGATCGCAAAGTTTGCCCACTGTTCACCGTCATCTGACTCAATTTGCAAAAACACCACTTGGCCAGATTCGCTTTCGAGTACCAACTCATACTCTGCACTACGCTGATACTGATACGTTTGCACATCAATAACACGCAGTGTCTGTCCTTTTAACCAGCTTGGGTAAGCGAACGAATCAATCACTGTTAGCATATCACCAACAAGTAATTGGCTTGGATCAGTAAGCTGACGCTCTGGGGCTTTTTTAGATTTGAAAAAGTTAAACATTGGCTGACTCCTTGTTGAAGCAAAAAAGGTAACCCAGTGCGTGGGTTACCTTTTGTTTTTCCGCTAACAGATTAGCTATTTTGCTTTGCTTTAATACGCGCCAAAATATCCGCGCTTTTCGGGCTCGTATCACCAATACCCGCTTCAGCCATTTTCGCTTTTAAATCATCGCCGTTAGTGTCAGCTTCTAATTGCTTAGCCGCACCTAACTGGTCTTGGCGGTCTTGCTGACGCTGCTTAATACGCTCTAGAGACTCACGTGCTGATGTCATTGATGAGCTATTCGTATTTAGCGTGCTGTTTACAGCCATTGTTGCTTGCTGCACACTTTCAGTCGTTTTAACCATTGTTAATTGACGTTGGTTTTCTTTAATCGACTTTTCAGCTTCTTTAACTTGCTGCTTTAGTTGCACAATGTGGTTACTAAAACCAGCTAACACTTCTTCGTTCTCTGCTTTTTCAGCTTCAAAATCACCGATTTTTTCTGCGATTTCTAATGCAAGAGCTTCGTTACCTTTTTCAAGTGCTTGGCCTGCATACGCTTCATGTTCAGCAATTGATGCATCTAGTGCGCTAATTTTACGCTTCGTTTGCATCTCTTTTGCCATTACTTCAGTCAGGCTTTTCTTAGCACGTTGTAGGGCATTTTGTGCATCAGCAATTTCTTGTTCAAAGATACGGATACCGTTTGCATCAACAATTGCTTGTCCTGCTTCACGAGCGCCACCACGTACAGCTGTAAATAGTTTCTTTAAAATACTCATAATCTTAACTCCAGAAATTGCTAATTAATCGTTTAAATAAATGGTCACGGCTTCAAGTGCATCAATCGCATTGTCTGCCAGTGTTACCAACTCATGGGTAATATCATCAAACGATGAATTAACCGATAACGCGCCAAAAATAGCGTATTTATCATCAATTTTTGCAAATGCGCTTAATGGGATTGGTACATTTAAACGTAGTAACGTTTCGTTTAACTCATTACGCATATCTGCTTGTACTTCGTCTTCAGCAAACAGGTAGCTAATACACAGTAATTGCTCTTCTGTTTGAGTAACAAAGATAGGTAACTCATCATTCCCATCGACGATAACTTGTAACACATCTTGCTCACCTTCGTTGGCAATCAAGAAAGACTCAAAGCTCACACCTTCTGTTTCAAAAGAAGCCAGTTTGATTGATAGTTCATTTAATTCCATGTCTCACCTTTTTACGTTTTGACATATTATGTCTGAGTTAAGATTTGCATAGCCGACATATTATGTCAACTATAAAATATCAATTTTTGTACAATTCGGTTTCAACTTGCCACGCTTGGCGGTAATAATCATATAAGGTTCCAGAACCTAATCTATTGACTTCAATCGTGTTTACTTGTTCAAAAAAATGATTCGGAAACACAAAAGAAGCCAATAAATATTCTTTGCTTACCCAACGAGATGGCACGGGTAATTCGTTAGTTTCACGAATTCGCTGACTTGCTGATTTGCCAGCGGTAGTCGCGATTGTCCAACCCCATTGACCAAACGAAGGAATATTTTGTTGGTATTGCTCAACATAACCAAAACCCGCAGCTTTCATTGTTTTAGCAATACTCAAAAATGCTTTCTTCGCATGATAAGGGGATGTTGATTGCACAGCCACAGCCCCGTCAGGTGCCAATAACTGACGTACATGATTGTAAAAATAGTCACTGTACATCTTATTGAGATCAGGGTGATTAGGGTCTGGTAGGTCAATTAAAATAGTGTCAAAGCGCTCGCCTTTTGCCAGCATTGCTTCGACCTCTAAAAAGGCATCTGCAATGCGAATATCAGCACGAGGGTCGCTCATAGAATGTTTATTTAGCGCTGTTAAACGTGTTCTGATTTTCTCTGGCGCATCATAGTCGCCAACATCATTACCAAATAAGTTTAACAGCTGACCATCTAAGTCAACCAGAGTGACATGCTCTACTGGCCACTTCAAAACATCACGTAATGCAAGCCCGTCACCGCCACCGATGATCAACACGCGGTCATGGCGATTTGAGGCCAACATAGCAGGATAGACAAGCATTGAATGATAAATTTGCTCATCCACACTTGAGAACTGTAAACGACCATTGAGGTAAAGATCAGTAATTGCATTGGGCTGATTGCGACTCAAACGCTCAGTTAACACCAAATGCTGATACTTAGTTGCTTGCGAGTAGATGACTTTATCTTTGTATAAAACATTGCTTAGATTTTTCATCCAGTTAGTGCCAAGCACGAGCACAAACGCAAAAAACACCAACAACAGTACATGGCAAACTAACAGTAACTTAGCGAAGCGAACGTGTTGATGATAGCGCCATAAAAATACGAGGCCGGCAATAATATTAAATAACGCTGTCCACGCTGCTGCTTGCATAATTGGCATCGCGAGCATAATGCTCACCCAAATCGCAGCACCTATACCGGCACCGATATAATCAGCCCCGTAAATGGTGCCCGCATTGTTCTCTAAAAAGCGCCCATAGACTTGCTGGCGAATACGCGCAATTAACGGGATCTCCATACCAATTAATAGCCCAAGTAATAGACCAAACACATAAGGTAAAAAACGAGACCATTCTTGCAGCCTTTCAAACACGTAACCATTAAGTACCGTATCTGCAGGCAGGTTAAATATTTCGGAGAAGATATGCGGCAATGAATAACTGACAGCGATTACACTCGCTATCGCTAAAATACAGCCCATGCCGACCAAAGCAATTATGCTCTCAAGCCAAGCAAAGGCAGTAAACGCATCTTTAAACCATCGCGCTAAAAAGGCACCGATACCCATAGCGACAATCATGGTGCCAATCATGGCATATATGGCACTCTCGACCGAGCCTAATACACGACCAGCATAATGAGATAGCAGGTATTCATAAATAAGGCCGCACCCAGCGAGTACGGCCATAACAGTTATTAATAGGAAATCATGCCCAAGTAGATGAGCTCTACTTGGGGCGCTTGTTGTAGTAGACACTTAATTAGGCACCTAACAAGGTTGCCATAGTCGACCCAATCGCAAATGAGATTGCTGCAGAGATAGCAGCTACACCCACGTTCTTCTGGCGGTTCACTTCGTCTGAAATATCACAACCAGATAGGATGATTTTGATAGTCACTAAGTGTAGTAAAATGAAAGCCACCAAACTCACAGCTGCACTTAATGCCCAGTAACCTAAACTAGCTACAATGTTGTCAGCAGCATAAGGAGCAATACCTGATGCAGCAGTTAATGCCAATGCACTGCCCACTAAAAAGCCAGCGTAACGAATACCCACAGCTAAGTTGCCGTCAATAACCGCTTGTTGTAAACAATCGCCACTGCGATTAGTACGTTTGAATAACTGCACGCGATATTGACTGATCAGTAGCATCGCAATGCTGCCAATCGCAAAAGCTGCGATCACAATTGGAATACCATGCCAACCTTCAGTTGCCACCCAAAATAAAGCTGAGCGAATAACGATAGCCACACTTACTACATGACCAAAATCAATCAATGCAGCAGTCGCATTACCTTTAACGATTTCGTCGTGCAGACTCACTTTACGAAGCGCTACCTTGTCTTGGAAGAAATGACCTAGCTTAATAAGTACAATCGCCATCACACCATATCCAAGCATTTGTAATGCTTCTTGTTGCAAGGTTGGTGCAAATGAGCCGCTGCTCACGCCACTTAGAACAATAGCCAATGCCACAAGTCCTGCCGCAAAGCTAATACCAAAAGCAAAATTATCACGCTCAGTTATTTCATCATTAGCGTGTAAGTTAGATACCCAGCCTTTGATAAATTTTAGGCTGACAAATAAAGCGATAATGATTGCAAAGTCGATTGCTAAAGCTTGCAACGACCAAGTTGTTATTCCATTAAATTCATACATGTGTTGTAACTCCGGTGGTTATTCTTTTCACTACTTACCGCGGCTAATGCCACGTGATGTTCTGCTCGAGCTGTTGCGTAATGACCCAGAGCTTTTACTGTAACTACTGCTAGAAGCATAGCTACTGCGTGTGCGTGGCGGCGTATAGCTGCTACGGCTTAATCCAGATGCACCACTGCGCTTAGTGGCATACGGACTAGTGAATTGTTTACCTTGGCGTTGATAAGACTGTCGAGTACGCGTCTCTACCGTTTGTTGTGCTTTAATCTGTTTTGGGCTTGAATAACGATAACGGCCATAGTCATTGTAATAGCTATACTTTCTATGACGGCTCCAGCGACCATATTCAACTCGGTCGAATACATCGCCCAACATGCGATACATACCGTACCAAACCCAAAAACTGGTACCGCTGCTATTTGTTTGCCATTGCCCATAGTTAGGGTTACCAACTAACTGGTTACCAACACTTTCACCTTCAGCAGCTTCACTAATTGCACCAACCCGCGCTAGTGAGCCTTGCGACATATCGGCAAGCATATTGATAGGATCTGTCAGCGCATCCTGAAATAAAGACGGTTTGGCAGCATCACGAATAAGATCAAGTTGATGAAGGGTATCTTCATAAGGGGGTATTAGATAAGTAGACTTAACCTCAGCTAAGCGTTGTGTAAGACCTGAATAAATAGCCCCTTCACGAGTAGCATCAAGACTAATTACTCGCGCGATCTCAGAAAGTTGCGGCTGCTGCTCAGCAAGCACTTGTCCGTATTGTTTAAGTATCGTCGCATTACGCAAAGAGCCATTATCAAGCGCTGTACCAAGTTGATTTAATTCAACTTCAGCTTTTTCTATGGATTGTTGTATTGTTTGTTTCAGCTGCTCTTCTTTCGACTCACAGCCCATAAGCAAGCTTACCAAACAAAACAGGCTAATAAGTTTCCAAGCTTTTATTTGAGACATTCATGTCACCTGATTGTGGTTTAAAAACGCAAATAGTTTTACATAGCTCAAGTGCTAAACCAAGATTAAAATTGCAACAAAGGGTAAATTGGGTGGTAGGTTACATAAGTTAGCGAGAGTAAAGTTAGCGAGGGGAAAGTTTTAAGGTCTGGCGTAGGTTGGGTAGAGCGCAGCGAAACCCAACACATCACAGAGCTATCAGCTTTCAGCCGTCAGCGATCAGCCGCGCGGTAGAGGTGTTTGGTGCTGAGTCTTCCTCTACTCTAGGTTCTAGGTAAAGTTTACTTGTAGGAATGGCTTTAGCCGTGAATGTGTTTGTTATGGTCTAGATTCGGCACTGAAGTACCTCCTACGGGGTTTGATGCTGAGGGTGACTCTTTACTAAACAACCCCACAGATCAACTGACATCTACTATCTGACGTCTGATGTCTCCTGTCTATTCGGCACTGAAGTGCCTCCTACGGGGTTTGTTGCTGAGGGTGACTCTGTACTAAACAACCCCACAGCTCAACTGACCTCTAATATCTGACGTCTGATATCTCTTGTCTATTCGGCACTGAAGTGCCTCCTACATGGGGTTGTTAGTGAGGGTGACTCTGTACTTAACAACCCCCCTACAGTTCAACTTTACCCTTGCTAACTAGCCACTCGCTAACTGACGTTGGGTTTCGCTGCGCTCTACCCAACCTACCTGGCTGATGGCTGAAAGCTGACAGCTAAAACGCAAAAAAGCCCGACTCTTTCGAATCGGGCTTTCTTTAATTTGGAGCCTGGCGATGTCCTACTTTCACATGGCAAATGCCACACTATCATCGGCGCTGTTTCGTTTCACTACTGAGTTCGGCATGGGGTCAGGTGGGTCCAAAACGCTATTGTCACCAAGCAAATTTGGTTTTAATTCGCTCTTTTGAGCAAATTAATAAATTTGGAATTCTGATATCAAGTAAATGTCTACTTTAGTTTCTTAACTTCTGTCTGTTACGCTGTCATAAAACGCGTTTGGCGTTGTATGGTTAAGCCTCACGGGTAATTAGTACAGG
>NZ_PQCG01000022.1:0-272 GCF_002964825.1 Pseudoalteromonas sp. T1lg122 | reverse complement strand
TTATTTACTATTCTTGGTTTCGGTTGTACGAGTCTCGCTTTAATGGTTTTCTTTTTTCATATCATAGCGTTAATTGCGAATGGGTTTGAGTATTTCTGGGTGATGGCCTCAATCTATGTGACGTTCTTTAGTTTGGGTTTATTCATTTTAAAACACCGCGCTATATTAGCGCACCGAGATAATTTTTACTTTAATCGCCATACTGGCCTTGTAAAAACTCCGCATACCTTATTTAGAAAACCGTTTTACTTACCTTACGAAGACATTGTTTG
>NZ_PQCG01000021.1:0-612 GCF_002964825.1 Pseudoalteromonas sp. T1lg122 | reverse complement strand
TTCTTTGTTGGGATATCGCCAAGCGGTAAGGCAGCAGGTTTTGATCCTGCCATTCCCAGGTTCAAATCCTGGTATCCCAGCCACTTTCTCAAAGTGACAAAGAATACTCAATGAAGAGTCTAAAATAACTACCAGTACATTAGTACGAATGATGCGGGAGTGGCGGAATTGGTAGACGCGCTGGATTTAGGTTCCAGTAACTTCGGTTGTGAGAGTTCAAGTCTCTCCTTCCGCACCATGTTCTTGATGAGAACTAAAACTATCAAGCTTTTGTTGGGATATCGCCAAGCGGTAAGGCAGCAGGTTTTGATCCTGCCATTCCCAGGTTCAAATCCTGGTATCCCAGCCACAATGGCTAAGTAGCTCAGTTGGTTAGAGCACATCACTCATAATGATGGGGTCACAGGTTCAAATCCCGTCTTAGCCACCATTCTTCTTTTAGAATGGCTCTGCAGGAGTTAAAGCTGCGCTCAATGAAGAGTTTAAAATAACTACCAGTACTTTTAGTACGAATGATGCGGGAGTGGCGGAATTGGTAGACGCGCTGGATTTAGGTTCCAGTAACTTCGGTTGTGAGAGTTCAAGTCTCTCCTTCCGCACCATGTTCTTGAT
>NZ_PQCG01000003.1:61076-61418 GCF_002964825.1 Pseudoalteromonas sp. T1lg122 | reverse complement strand
GGCCTGCCGCCAGCGTTCAATCTGAGCCATGATCAAACTCTTCAATTAAAAGTTTTTTGAAACCGAAGTTTCGTGCTCAATGAATTCTGAATTTTGATATCTTTCGATATCGAATTGACTGTACTGAAACAAGTAAACTTGTTTCCGTTGGTCACTCAGTTCAATTGAGACTCTAAATTTGTTTGCGTCCCTACCGAAGTAGTTCTGCTGTTAGAACTCAATCTGTACGAGTGCCCACACAGATGATTGCTTTATATTGTTAAAGAACGTTGCGACGTTGTCGCTAGGGATGCGTATAATACATCCTTAAACTTTTGAGTCAACACTTAATTTTAAACTTTC
>NZ_PQCG01000003.1:0-61066 GCF_002964825.1 Pseudoalteromonas sp. T1lg122 | reverse complement strand
CTGCCCGCCGTGTCAGTGGATGCGCATTATAGGGATGCGAAGAATTAACGCAAGCACTTTTTGAAGGTTTTTTTGATTATTTTCAAATTAGTACAATAACCATACAAATAAAGGGCTACAGAGGGATTTTAGCTTAAAAAGCAGTCATTTTTTGAGGATGAAATGGTGTAGAAAAAGCGACATGCTTTAAATTAGCTATGTCGCTTTTTAACTTTATGGGTGGGATTAGTTAGTAGAAATTTCCCAAACAGCGATTGAACCCGAAATTTCATTGCCAACAACGAGCAATGCTTCATTCGTTGCACTTTGCTCTGCAGGTATGAATGCCATACCTTCAGGAGCAAGATCACCTGTTATATCTGCATCGGCTTCTAAACCACGATTAAAAAAGTAGTCTTGGAATGTCACGTTGTATGGATTAGTGATATCAAACACCATGATGCCGCCCATACGCTCTAGACCAATAAATGCAAATGTACGCTCACCAATTGTACCCAGTGCTAATGCTTCTGGCTCTGCACCTTTGTCATCAGAGCGACTATCACCGGCATTTTCATCTTCGTTATTGTTAAATGCTGCTCCGTGGACTGAAGCGGTAATACGTGAGATTTGATCGCCTGAATCAAAAACCACCATGCCGTTACTATCCCAGATAGTAAAAGAGCGAGCGCCGTATGCATAGAGTGACTCGTATTCACCATCATTATCTTCATCACCTTTAACAGTGGTCACTTTTAAACGGCCAATATCATTATTGTCATTGTTAAGGTAATCAAAATTACTTGCTAGAGTTAAGTCTTTCGCTCTGGTCTCATCTATATATGATAAACAGCCGTCATCTTTATCGTAATCTAAACCACCTTTTGCTAAACAATCAGCCTCGTCGGTTGTGTTAAAGAAATATTCTTGTGCATCACCTTCATTGGCAGTAACAATGAAGTTTGCACCTTTCCAGGTAAAGCTTGAAATCGTATCAGGTTGATACATGCCATAGAGGCCTGGGTATGATTTAAAATTAACGCCACCGTCTTTATCTGATGCGTCAATCAATAAATTAGACCAATCTTTAAAACCTAACCCTTTAAGCTCTAGGCTATTGTCTTCAAGATTAACGATAGCAAGGGCGTTATTTTCTTGCAGTGTAACGTAGGCAAACTTATCGTCTTTAGAAACACTGATGTATTCAGGCTCTAAGTCCATAGCAACGGTTGTATTTATTAGCTTGCCGTTGATTGTACGGCCAGTCGGATTCGCAAACACAATTCCTAACTCTTCAAGTTCTGCTTGTTTATCGTTATAAGCAGTAAACGTTAAGCTAATAGCAGTATCTGCAATTACACCATTTGTGATGTTAATGATGCTAATTGAACCCTCAGGGTCAACACTGTAATCACCATTAGGTTCGCCTTCATTTGCAACCAATACTTTATTGCCGTCATGGCTAAACGTCACCATGTCGGGTAGGGCACCAACAGATACATTCTTAATAAATTGAGGCTGATCGCCACTAATATCATAAAATGCAATTAAACCTGCATCACCGGTGTTATCTGCAGCCATTGCTACCGCAAGAAGTTCATTATTAGCATCAATAGCGATGCTGTTTGCGTCGCCAGCACTGTTTTCATTCAGTGCAAGGGTGATCTCTGGTACTAAGTTAGTGCCGTTTATAACACCTTCGTTATCTTTTACTAAAGCTGTACGGTCAAAACTATCTGCTTTAATAATATTAACGACCGCAGAATCACCTGAACTATTGATAGCAAAAATTCTTTTTTTAGATGCTTGATAAGCGACAATCTCTGCAGCACCTTCAGGGCTTTCTGCGTTCAGCACTGCGCGGCCAATAAGATTAATACTTAATGCAGCGTTTGCATCTGTACCGTTTGCTCCGTCAGTACCATTGGTTCCATCAGAACCATTAGTCCCGTCTAGCCCTGCAGGACCTTGTTCACCTTGTAAGCCGTCTTTGCCGTCGTCACCGTCTAATGAACAACCAGTAAGAATGGTTAAAAGTGATAGCGCAATAATTGATCTTTTTAACATTATTATTTTTCCTTCGTATTGTATTAACGCAATTACAACACGCAGGCATTACAACTATATGGCACTTTTATGAGAACAAACTGCAGCCACAAAAAAAGCGAGTATAAACTCGCTTTTTATTTATAAATTAGTAGGGTAGCTCACTACTTTTTAGTTGGGCGCTTCCAACCGGTTAGGTTACGCTGTTTACCACGAGCGACTGCAAGCTGTTCGTCTTCAACTGTATTAGTAATAACCGAACCTGCGCCAACTGTTGCCATTGCACCAATATTCACTGGGGCTACCAGTGATGAGTTAGAACCGATAAAGGCATTATCACCGATAATGGTTTTTGATTTATTTACGCCATCATAGTTACAAGTAATAGTACCAGCGCCAATATTAACTTTTTCGCCAACTTCAGTGTCACCTAAATAAGTAAGATGATTCGCTTTAGATCCTTTACCTAAGCGAGTCTTTTTCATTTCGACGAAGTTGCCAATGTGTGAGTCTTCTTCCATTATCGCGCCAGGACGAAGGCGAGCATATGGGCCTAAAGTACATTTAGCAGCAACACTGGCTTCTTCAACTAATGAGTTCGCTTTAATAATAACGTTATCGCCGATAGTACAATCTTTAAGTACGCAGTTAGGGCCAATTTGAACATTATTGCCGATTGTTACTTTGCCTTCGAAGATAACATTAACGTCGATCAGTACATCTTCGCCAGTCGTTACTTCACCACGTACATCAATACGAGCAGGATCAGCAAGTGTTGCGCCGTTTAGCATTAGCTCTTCTGCTTGCCATGCTTGGTATGCACGTTCAAGCGCTGAAAGTTGTACGCGATTATTAGCACCTTCAACTTCCATTGGATGCTCAGGCTGAGCAGAGGTAATTTCAACTCCTTCACTATGTGCCATTGCAACGATATCTGTTAGGTAGTATTCGCCTTGTGCGTTGTTGTTAGATAAGTTACCTAACCAACGTTTTAGTAATTCACCATTCGCAGCCATGATGCCGGTATTAATTTCTTTAATTGCAAGTTGCTCAGCAGAGGCATCTTTTTGTTCAATGATACCGACAAGCTTGCCATTTTCACGAAGCATACGGCCATAACCTGATGGGTCATCTAAGGTAACCGTTAATACTGCTAGGCCTTTTTTAGGTGTCACAGCAAGTAACTTTTCTAAAGTGGCACGTTTCGTTAGTGGCACATCACCATAGAGAATTAATACGGTGTCATCATCGGCAATGTGCTCTTTAGCAACAGCAACTGCATGACCGGTACCGAGTTGTTCTTCTTGTAATACCCAGTTTACTTGGTTGTGCGATAGGGCTGTTTGTAACTGTTCACGGCCATGGCCATAAACCAGGTTTGTTTCACGAGCGCCGAGAGCGGTAGCATTATCAATAACGTGCTGCACCATAGGTTTACCAGCAACTTTGTGTAATACCTTAGGGAGTGCAGAGCGCATACGGGTGCCTTTACCCGCAGCAAGAATAACGGTAGTCAGAGACATTAAAACAATATCCTTCTTTCTTTGTTTTAGTTGAGCGAAATGAATTAAGCGATAAACATGTAAAGTTGCGCAAGTCACGTCATGTGCAAATACTCAAACCTAGTTAATAGGAAAGAACTTCAGATGAAAGCTCAGTTCAGTTTCAATACACACATTGTAGCGGGGAATAGTGCAGGATATAAGTACAATAATCAGAATAGGGTGTTATGCAGTGAATTTCGGGCACAAAAAAGCCCACGTTAAGTGGGCTTTTTGAAAACCGAGTAGGCTTACTTTTTACGTAATTGTTGGATTACGCGAAGTTGAGCGATTGCTTCAGCAAGCTGCACAGCAGCTTGTTGATAATCTAACTCAGCAACTGACGTGTTCGACATTTGCTCTTCAGCATCACGTTTAGCTTTTTCAGCTGCTTGTTCATCTAGATCTTCACCACGAACTGCAGTGTCTGCAAGAATCGTAATGCGATTAGGTTGAACTTCTAGCGTACCGCCAGCAACATACATCACGTCTTCGTGACCAAATTGCTTAACTAAACGTACCATACCAGGTTTTAGGGCAGTTAATAATGGAGCGTGACCATAGTTAACACCTAGGTCACCTTCAGTACCACTTACTTGAATAGATTCTACCAGACCAGAGAATAAACTCTCTTCTGCGCTTACTACGTCAAGATGTACAGTCATAGCCGCCATACTACCCTCCTAATTACATGCTTTTGGCTTTTTCTTGAGCTTCTTCAATAGAGCCAACCATGTAGAACGCTTGCTCTGGCATATCATCAAACTCACCGTTTAAGATACCTTTGAAGCCAGCAATTGTGTCTTTAAGTGACACGTATTTACCCGGTGAACCTGTGAATACTTCAGCAACGAAGAACGGCTGAGATAGGAAACGCTGGATTTTACGTGCACGAGATACAACTTGCTTATCTTCATCAGAAAGCTCGTCCATACCTAGGATTGCGATGATGTCTTTAAGTTCTTTATAACGTTGAAGAACTGTTTGAACGCCACGCGCTGTATCGTAGTGCTCTTGACCGATTACTAATGGATCAAGTTGACGTGAAGATGAATCAAGTGGGTCTACCGCTGGGTAGATACCAAGTGAAGCGATATCACGTGAAAGTACTACTGTTGCATCTAAGTGAGCAAACGTTGTTGCTGGAGATGGGTCAGTTAAGTCATCCGCAGGTACGTATACCGCTTGGATTGAAGTGATTGAACCAGTCTTAGTAGATGCGATACGCTCTTGAAGTACACCCATTTCTTCAGCAAGAGTTGGTTGGTAACCTACTGCTGAAGGCATACGACCTAGAAGTGCTGATACTTCTGTACCCGCTAGAGTATAACGGTAGATGTTATCAACGAAGAAAAGAACGTCACGACCTTCGTCACGGAACTTCTCAGCCATAGTAAGACCTGTTAACGCTACGCGTAAACGGTTACCCGGTGGCTCATTCATCTGACCGTATACTAGAGATACTTTGTCTAGTACGTTTGAGTCGTTCATCTCATGGTAGAAATCGTTACCCTCACGAGTACGCTCACCAACACCTGCGAATACTGAGTAACCGCTGTGCTCGATTGCGATGTTACGGATAAGTTCCATCATGTTTACGGTTTTACCTACACCGGCACCACCGAATAGACCAACTTTACCACCTTTAGCGAATGGACATACAAGGTCGATTACCTTGATACCAGTCTCTAAAAGTTCTACTGAATTTGATTGATCTTCGTAAGAAGGTGCTTCACGGTGAATAGACATACGCTCTTCTTCACCAATTGGACCAGCTTCATCAATAGGGTTACCTAATACGTCCATGATACGACCTAGTGTCTTCGTACCTACTGGAACGTGGATTGGCTGACCTGTACCTTCTACTGCTGTACCACGACGTAAACCGTCAGTAGTACCAAGTGCGATACCACGTACCACACCGCCACCTAGCTGTTGTTGAACTTCTAAAGTTAAACCTGCTAAGTCGCCATCTGTTACTTTTAGTGCGTCATATACGGCTGGCACGTTGTCTTGTGGAAACTCGATGTCCACAACGGCGCCGATAATTTGGACGACCTTACCTAAACTCATGTCTATTCCTCTCATTAAACTTTGCCGAAGCGTTAAACTGCTGCCGAACCGCCAACAATCTCACTGATTTCTTGTGTGATTGCAGCTTGACGAGCCTTGTTATAAACAAGCTGTAACTCATCCATAAGGTCGCCTGCGTTATCAGTTGCAGCTTTCATTGCAACCATACGGGCAGCCTGTTCAGAGGCAGCGTTCTCAACTACACCTTGGTATACTTGAGACTCAATAAAGCGTACTAACAGAGCTTCTAAAATCGCTTCTGGGTTTGGCTCATATAAGTAATCCCAAGAATGTTGAGATACTTCTTCTTCAGCTTTTGGCAAAGGGAGTAACTGATCGATTGTTGGTTCTTGCTTCATAGTATTAACGAATTTGTTAAATACTACGTATAAGCGGTCAATTTTGCCTTCAGAATATGCATCAAGCATAATTTTTACAGGACCGATAACGTCTTGTACTGAAGGTGTATCTCCCAAGCTCGCTTTTTTAGCGAGTAACTTACCGCCGAAACGTTGGAAAAAGCCAGCTGCTTTGCTACCTAAAGTAGCGAACTCAGCTTCAACGCCTTTTTCTTTCCACGCTTTCACGTCTAGGGCAACTTTTTTGAACTCGTTAGAGTTCAAGCCACCACAAAGACCACGGTCAGTAGAGACAACAATATAACCAACTCGTTTTACTTCACGCTCAACTAAGAACGGGTGAGTAAAATCAAGATTTGCTTGAGCAACACGACCGATTACTTCGCGTAAGTTTTCAGCGTATGGACGGCTTGAAGCCACACGTTCTTGCGCCTTTTTCATTTTAGACGCAGCAACCATTTCCATTGCGCTGGTGATCTTTTGAGTATTCTTGATACTCCCGATCTTGCTTTTAATCTCTTTTCCGCTGGCCATGACTCTCTCTCCGAATCAGGTGGGCTTTAGTTGCCTAAAGCTCACCATTCATAACTAAATTACCAAGTTTGCGTCGACTTGAACTTCTCTAGAAGTTCTTTAAGTTGAGCTTCAATCTCAGCGTTGTAGTTACCAGTTTCATTGATTTGAGCCATTAGCTCTGCGTATGTGCTGTTTGCATAAGAAATTAAGCCAGCTTCAAAGTCACCGATTTTCGCGATTTCGATGTCTTTTAGGTAGCCTTTTTCAGCAGCAAATAGCGACAGAGACATTTCAGCAACAGACATTGGTGCGTACTGTTTCTGCTTCATTAGCTCTGTTACGCGCTCACCATGCTCTAATTGAGCACGTGTTGCATCGTCAAGGTCAGACGCGAACTGCGAGAACGCAGCTAATTCACGGTACTGAGCTAACGCTAGACGGATACCACCACCTAGTTTCTTAACGATTTTAGTTTGCGCTGCACCACCAACACGAGATACCGAGATACCAGCGTTAACAGCTGGACGGATACCTGAGTTGAATAAGTCAGTTTCTAAGAAGATCTGACCGTCGGTGATAGAGATAACGTTTGTCGGTACGAACGCAGAAACGTCGCCGCCTTGAGTTTCAATGATTGGCAATGCCGTCAATGAACCAGTTTTACCTTTCACTTCACCATTAGTGAACTTCTCAACGTAATCAGCGTTTACACGTGATGCACGCTCTAGAAGACGTGAGTGAAGGTAGAATACGTCACCTGGGTATGCTTCACGACCTGGTGGACGCTTAAGTAGTAATGAGATTTGACGGTAAGCAACAGCTTGCTTAGATAAATCATCATATACGATTAGCGCGTCTTCACCACGGTCACGGAAGTATTCACCCATAGTACAACCAGCGAATGGTGCTAGGTACTGAAGTGCCGCAGATTCAGAAGCAGATGCAACAACAACGATTGTGTTTTCAAGTGCACCGTGCTCTTCTAATTTACGTACTACGTTAGCGATTGTAGATGCTTTTTGACCAACTGCAACGTACACACACTTAACGCCTGTACCTTTTTGGTTGATGATTGCATCGATTGCTAATGCAGTTTTACCAGTTTGGCGGTCACCGATAACAAGCTCACGCTGACCACGACCTACTGGGATCATCGCATCGATAGATTTATAACCAGTTTGAACTGGCTCATCTACTGATTGACGTTCGATAACGCCTGGTGCGATTTTTTCTACTGGCTCATAACCATCGTTAGCTAAAGCGCCTTTACCGTCGATAGGAGCACCTAGTGTGTTAACAACACGACCAAGTAGACCACGACCAACAGGAACCTCTAGGATACGACCAGTTGATTGTACTTTTACGCCTTCTTTAAGGTCTGCGTAAGGACCCATTACTACAGCACCTACTGAGTCACGCTCAAGGTTTAGTGCGATAGCGAAACGGTTGCCTGGAAGCTCAATCATCTCACCTTGCATACAGTCAGCAAGACCGTGGATGCGGATGATACCGTCAGTAACAGATACGATAGTACCTTCGTTACGAGCTTCACTTACAACTTCGAACTGCTCAATACGTTGTTTGATCAGATCTGAAATTTCAGTGGAATTAAGTTGCATGCTCTTCTTCCCAATTACGATTGTAGTGTAGTAGCTAGGCGGTTTAATTTACCGCGTACAGTGCCGTCGATTACAGTGTCACCAGCCTTGATTACAAGACCACCAACAATAGTTTCGTCAACACTACAATTCAGCTTAACTTTGCGTGCGAAACGTTTTTCTAATGCCGCTACCAGAGATGCTTGCTGCTCAGCAGTAAGCGTTGTTGCAGAAACTACATCTACGTCGATTAATTTGTCGTAGTCCGCTTTAAATTCAGCGAATAGTTCAGCAACAGCTGGTAGTGCCGTTAAACGTCCATTTTCAGCCATCACTTTTACTAAGTTCTGACCATTTTCGTTGAGTTGCTCTGCACAAACAGAAATAATAATTTCTGATTGCTTTTCAGCAGAGGCACTTCCTGAAAGAAACTGAGCGATTTGCTCGTTCTTTGCCACTTCACCAGCAAAAAACAACATTTCGTTCCAGCTTTCAACAGTACCTTTATCAACGGCAAATTCAAAAGCCGCTTTAGCGTATGGGCGAGCGATTGTAGTCAATTCAGACATGCTCATACCCTCCTATTAAAGCTCAGCGACGAGTTTTTCAACGATGTCACTATGTGCGGCTTCATTGATTTCGCGCTCTAAGATCTTCTCGGCACCGATAACCGCTAATGAAGCAACTTGCTTACGCAATTCTTCTTTAACACGGTTACGCTCAGCTTCGATTTCAGAATGACCTTGAGCAATAATTTTTTCACGCTCTTCGTGACCACGAGTAGTCTCTTCATCAACGATTTGCGTGGCACGCTTTTTAGCTTGCTCGATGATATCAGCAGCTTGTGATTTAGCTTCTTTAAGCTCTTCAGTTGCTTTTTTACGAGCAAGCTCAAGATCTTTTTCAGCTTTATCAGATGCAGCTAAACCATCTTCAATTTTTTTCTGGCGAGCTTCAATAGCACCGTTTAGTGGTGGCCACACGAACTTCATGCAGAACCATACAAAAACAATAAATGCTATTAATTCGCCGAGTAGAGTAAGGTTTAAACTCACAACCACTCCTCCTTAGTCAATTGTTGATCGCGTAAAAGTATTTTCAATATTAAAGTGCGAACAACATGTATAGACCGATACCTACACCGATCATCGCGATAGCATCGATAAGACCCGCTACGATGAACATTTTAACTTGAAGTTGTGGTGCAAGCTCAGGTTGACGAGCCGCTGACTCTAGGAATTTACCACCAAGGTTACCGAAACCGATCGCAGTACCTAAAGCACCAAAACCAATTAGTAAAGCAACAGCGATATATTTAAGGCCGATTACAAGTTCCATTATTGTCTCCAATATAATTTTAAATGATTAAAGTTAAAGTAAAAAAATCTTTATTGAACAAGCGCTACGATTAGTGATCAGTAGATGCCATGCTCAGGTATACAATTGTTAGCATCATAAAGATAAATGCTTGCAATACGATTACGAGAATGTGGAATACAGCCCATACGAAGTGCAGTGGTAATTGGAATAAACCAATTGCGCCGATCAGGATGAAGATAAGCTCACCTGCGTATAAGTTACCAAATAAACGTAGTGCCAATGAAATTGGCTTAGCAAACAAGGTTACTAATTCTAGTAACAAGTTTACTGGAATGAATAAAGCTTGAACTACTGGGTTCTTAGCGCTAAATGGTTGTAATGTAAGTTCTTTTACAAAACCCATTACGCCTTTCACACGAATCGAGTAGAAGATGATTAACGCAAACACACCTAAGCCTAACGCCATTGTTAAGTTAAGGTCAGTGGTTGGTACTACTTTCATGTAAGTGTGTGATTGACCGCTAGAGATTACATCCCAAGACTCACCATTGATCAGCGATGCTGCAATTGGTAAGAAGTCTACTGGAATTAAATCCATTAAGTTCATTAAGAAAACCCATACAAAAATCGTAAGGGCAAGCGGGGCAATTAGTTTGCTTCGACCGTGAAAGGTGTCTTTCACGTTTTGATCAACGAATTCAACGATCATTTCGACAAAGCATTGAAGTTTACCAGGAACACCAATCGTTGCTTTATTCGCAGCACGTTTGAAAATCCATAGGAAAACCAATCCTAAACCGATTGACCATGCAAGGGTATCGACATTAAGTACCATCCACCAATTGTTAGGGTCGTCGGTTAGACGCACCTGACCGTTGGTAAGGTGGTGCTTGATGTAACCCGTAAGAGTTAGCTCTTCACCTGCAGCCATGTTATATCCCAAAAGTTAATGTTTAAAAAAAACCGGTGCAAACAATCCAAAAAACATCACAAGTATAAAGCAGCTGAAAAAAGGTAGATGAACTACCGGAAAAAGCTTAAATACCAGTACAAACAAAACGATTGTAAGCAAAAATTTTAGTCCTTTGCCGCGTTTAAACGAAGCAAACACTTGTTTTACCTTACTTGCACCCATATAACGGAATGCATAGAGGGTAAAAACCAGATTAGGGAGTACTGCGACAACTCCGCCAGCAAGCGCTGACTGACCGGCGTTGGCTCCCCAACCTATAAAAACAATTACTGCAGCAATGAGCGCTACGATACCCTGAAGACAAATTAATCTGAATGCGGCAAGCCTATATGGCTTTGCTAACCTATTAGTCACGTTTTGTTAACCTTTAGAACTATCGTTGTCAGGGTATGAAAACTGGCGAAATTATACTGATTCCTACCAGTTTTGCAACTTGAGTTGAGCCTTTGTAGTGCAAAATCACCACAAATGTCTCTTTTTGGACATGTTATTAATTAATGACGGGAATAGTCTTAATTTATACGGCTTAAAATGCCATCTAACTCATCTAGACTTGTATACGAAATAACCAGCTTGCCTTTACCTTTTTTATTGTAGTTAATTTCGACTTTTGCGCCCAAATTTTCAGCGAGCTTTTGCTCTAACTGTTTGACATCAGGGTCTTTTTCTTGCTGTTCTTTTTTAGGCGCTGGTTCTAAAATAGAACGCACTAACTTTTCGGTTTCACGAACGGTTAAAGCTTTAGCAACTGCGAAACGTGCAGCGTCTGACTGCGCTTCACCTTCAAGTGCTAATAAACAGCGTGCATGGCCCATTTCAATGTCGCCATGCTCTAACAAAATTTTAACATCTTCGTTAAGATTATTCAGACGTAGTAAATTAGTCACAGTGGTACGAGATTTACCTACGGCCTCGGCAACTTGTTGGTGAGTTAATTCAAATTCGTTGAGTAAGCGATTCAGTGCAATCGCTTCTTCCATCGCATTTAGGTCTTCACGTTGAATATTTTCAATTAGCGCGATAGCAACTGCCGCTTCATCAGGCACATCTTTGATAATACACGGCACAGTGTCTAATTTGGCTAATTGAGCAGCACGCCAACGACGTTCACCCGCGATGATTTCATATTTGTCTGCACCAATTTGGCGCACAACAATCGGCTGAATGATACCTTGGGCACGAATTGAGCTCGCTAATTCTTCTAGCGCTTCTTCTGACATGTCTTTACGCGGTTGATATTTACCCGATTGTAAAAACTCAATCGCTAACTTTTGCAGCTCACCTTTACTTTGCTCGGCAACCACATCAGAGACTTGCTCAGTTGCTGCGGTTGCTTGTTGCTGATTATTTGCACTAGGGGCAGGTTTTGATGAACTTAATAAAGCGTCGAGTCCTCGGCCTAAACCGCGTTTTTTAGCAGACATGTTATTTTTTTACCTCGAAGTTAGGCTACTGCTGAAGATGTTTTCTCTTTTCTACGTAACATTTCACCGGCTAGGGCTAAGTATGCTTTAGCACCACTAGATGCACGGTCATAATACATGGCAGGGGCACCAAAACTCGGCGCTTCTGCTAAACGGACATTACGTGGGATAACGGTACGATAAACTTTATCGCCAAAATGTTGTTTTAGTTGTTCAGATACATCATTTGCAAGGCGATTGCGCGGATCATACATGGTGCGCAAAATCCCTTCAATTGTTAACGCTGGATTTACTAACTTAGAAAGTTGCGTAATGGTATCCATTAATGCGGTTAAACCTTCAAGGGCATAATACTCACATTGCATCGGAACTAAAATTGAATCAGCTGCAGCCATCGCATTCACAGTCAGCATGTTTAGTGAAGGCGGGCAGTCGATAAAAATGAAGTCGTATTGGTCTTGAATTTTTTCTAGCGCATTACGTAAACGCACTTCGCGAGCAAACAATTCCATTAGCTTTACTTCAGCGGCAGTCACATCGCCATTAGCAGCAATTAAGTGATACTCACCTGAGGTCTCTTTATTGATCACCTCCTCGATAGGGGTTTCTTCAATCAATAAATCGTAAATAGTCGCAACATCACCGTATTTATCGACACCGCTACCCATGGTCGCGTTTCCTTGCGGATCAAGATCGATTAATAACACTTTACGCTTCGTCGCGGCCATCGATGCCGCGAGATTCACAGCGGTGGTTGTTTTACCAACACCACCTTTTTGGTTTGCTAATGCGATGACTTTTGCCACAGTGCTCTGATCCCTAGTCTTTAGATAGAATGATTAGATGTCTTTGCGCATCTAACTCAGGTACTTCCAAGCTGATTTTTTCGTCAAACTTAATACCTTTAGGTAATGAGTCTAGTTCTTCGCTCGGAAATACGCCTTTTAAAGCGATAAATTTACCTGAATGATCAATCAAGTGCGCACACCAGTCAACCATATCTTGTAAAGAGGCGAATGCACGACTTAATACACCATCTAATTTAACACTTGGTTGATATTCTTCAACTCTAGACTGCACTGGGGTTACATTTTCAAGGCCAAGTGCATGTTTTACTTGCATCAAAAAGCGCACACGTTTACCTAAACTATCTAACAAAATAAATTGCGTGTCAGGTAAAGCAATGGCTAATACGATACCCGGTAAACCAGGACCTGTACCAACATCAATGTAATGTTTGCCTTTAAGGTGAGGTGCAACAACTAAGCTATCCATAATATGCTTAATCATCATTTCTTCAGGTAAACGAACAGAGGTTAAATTATACGCTTTGTTCCACTTGTCTAATAATTCAACATATTGCACAAGCTGTTGTTGCTGTTTTTCTGTTAGCGCAATATCAGTTTGCGCTAACAGTGACGTTAATTGTTGTTGTAACACTGTATTCCTTACCAACTACGCTGTTTTGCGTAGTAAGCCTTGCTTTTTCAGATAGACTAATAATAGCGAAATAGCAGCAGGGGTGATACCTGAAATACGCGACGCTTGGCCAATTGTGTCTGGACGACTATCCGTAAGCTTAGCTACAACTTCATTTGATAAACCAGAAACAGTTGAATAATCAAAGTCTTTTGGTAAAACAGTTTGCTCATGACGCAGTTGTTTATTGATCTCGTCTTGTTGACGGGCAATATAACCTGCGTACTTAGTGTGGATCTCAACTTGCTCAAGTGCAGCTTGATTATCAAACTCTGAACCTAAGCCATCAATTGCCATTAAGTCGTTATAACGAATTTCAGGACGACGGATCAGATCTTCAAGGCTTGCCTCACGCGTCAATGGGGTCTTAAGTAACGCATTTACTTGTTCTACAGCAACATGATCTTTATGGATCCACGTTTCTTTTAAGCGTTGCGTTTCTTTTTCGATGATTTCCATTTTTTCGTTAAATGCAGCCCAACGAGCATCATCAACTAAGCCTAGTTCACGGCCTTTAGCAGTTAAACGGATGTCGGCATTATCTTCACGAAGTAATAAACGGTATTCAGCACGGCTAGTAAACATACGGTACGGTTCTTTAGTACCTAATGTTGCTAGGTCGTCAATGAGTACACCTGTGTATGCTTCATCACGGCGTGGTGTCCAAGATTCTTTACCTTGTACTTGAAGTGCTGCGTTCATACCCGCAATTAGACCTTGCGCGCCCGCTTCTTCGTAACCAGTTGTACCATTGATTTGACCAGCAAAGAATAAACCGTCAATAAATTTGGTTTCTAATGATTGCTTTAAGTCGCGTGGATCAAAGAAGTCATATTCAATCGCATAACCAGGGCGACAAATATGTGCATTTTCAAAACCAGTGATTGATTGCACAATTTCAAGTTGAACATCAAACGGTAAACTTGTTGAGATACCATTTGGATATAATTCGTATGATGTTAAGCCTTCTGGCTCAACAAAGATTTGATGTTTGTCTTTATCAGCAAAACGTACAATCTTATCTTCAATTGAAGGGCAGTAACGTGGACCAATCCCTTCGATAACACCTGAGTACATAGGTGAGCGATGCAGGTTATTGCGGATCACATCATGTGTTTTTTCATTTGTATAAGTGATGTAACACGGGATCTGCTGTGGGTGATCCGATTGTTTACCCATAAACGAGAATACTGGAGTAGGGGTATCACCTGGCTGTTCTTGCATCTTGCTAAAATCAACAGTACGCGCATCAATACGAGGTGGCGTGCCTGTTTTTAAGCGATCAACACGGAACGGTAATTCACGTAAACGCTGTGCTAGAGCAATTGAAGGTGGATCGCCAGCACGACCGCCTTTGTAATTCTCTAAACCAATATGGATCTGGCCGCCTAAGAAAGTACCGACTGTAAGTACAACTGAAGGCGCGCTAAAACGAAGACCCATTTGGGTTACAACACCCATTACACGATCACCTTCAACAATCAGATCATCACATGATTGTTGGAAGATCTTTAAATTCTCTTGATGTTGTAATGTATGTTGGATAGCTGCTTTATACAAAGCACGGTCTGCTTGTGCACGTGTAGCACGTACAGCAGGGCCTTTAGATGAGTTTAAAGTACGAAATTGAATACCGCCTTTATCGATAGCCTGAGCCATAGCACCACCAAGTGCATCGATCTCTTTAACTAAATGGCCTTTACCAATACCGCCAATTGCCGGGTTACAAGACATTTGACCAAGGGTATCCATATTATGAGTTAGCAATAGGGTATTCATGCCCATGCGAGCAGATGCTAATGCAGCTTCAGTACCTGCATGTCCACCACCTACAACAATAACATCAAAACGTTCGTGAAAAATCATTTATGGGATCCTACTTAATCGACCAGCAAAACTTTGTAAAGGGAGCGTATTCTACCTAGAAATTTAGAGAAGATAAATGATTAAACAGTGCTCAAGATCTAAGTGGGTGATCTCTAATAATATAAAGGATCTTTTAAAGAGATCTTTTGTTGTTTTTACTATTAGTACTCAGCAGATCTGTTGATAATGTCTGCTTTGCTATTTAAAACATGATCTTAAAGCAGATCTAAAGGTGTTAATATGATCGGATCTTCCCGCGTACAAGCTTTGATCAAAAGGGCTATTTATTCACAGGGCAATATCGATTGGATCTTATCCAAGGGATAAACTAGCTTAAAATCGCAGTTAGATCAGTGTTTATCCACAATCCGATCTAAATTATCAGTAAATTGTGGGTAACTTTTATAACGACGATCAATGCTGATCGGCTTAATTGAGTCCTACTGACTCGATCCAGCTTGGTAACCAGGCTAAAGCTGTGTCTTCTGGTAATGCTTCATCAAGAATATTGAGCTCTAAGCGTTCTGCGACGCGGCTTGCGCCTTTACTCGCTAATAACTCATCAAGATTACGGCCTGCATAGTTATAGGTGTCGTAGCTAGTGTCACCTAGACCGATCACACTGTACTTTAATCCTTTAAGATCAGATTGTTGGTTAATAGATTCAACAAATGGCAGTAGGTTCTCAGGGTAGTCTCCCGCACCATATGTCGATGTACACATCAACCAAATAGTATCTTGCTGATCAATATCATCAAACACAGGCTGTTCATGAAGCTGCACTTGGATCCCTTGTTGTTCAAGGGCTTCTGCTAGTTGCTCTGCTACGTATTCAGCAGATCCCATTTGGCTGCCAACAATGATATTTACTGATTGCATGTGTTTGATCATGTAATTAAATAAGTGGCCACATGATAACGAAGTTAGGGTGTGAGTAAAGCGTTGAATTACGATCTGAATAAGTTTTTAAGCTCAAAATACAGGCTTTAATTTAATAATAATTTTAAAGTACTGTTTTTAATGGTTTTTTAAATATCATAATAAATTAAACCCTTTGATCAAGCTGTTAATAAATTTGGGGAAAGTTCTGATCAAGCTAAATATTGGAAAGTGTATAACTTTGCTAAGTTGTTGATCTTTAATTGTGTGTAAGCGCTTTTATTTTTAGATCAAGGTAAAGTTCGGGTTATGATCGTTTTGTGGATAGATCGCTTGTTGATAACGATCGGTTTGCAATTTGCGATCAATAAAACAGATCGAAAAAATGCTAAATAAGTGCCTATAAGAGCTGTTTTAAAGAAAATTAACGGTGAAAAATGGCTGTTGATGACAAATAAATTTAAATTTCTGCGTTTTTTTATGATCAAATCAGCCTTTAGATCTAAAAAAGCCCCAAATGTGGATAACATTTTTAGCTAAATTCGATCTTAAAAGCTGTTTTGATCTGATTTTTTAGCTCGCTAAGTTAATTTTCGATCTGAGTTAAACTGGTTTTTATCGTATTACCGACTAGATCATAGAGAGAATTACCCAGTGAGAAGCGTTTTGCGCCACCAGCAAAAGCCGCTTTTGCTGAGTTAAAATTATTCATTGCCATCACATTTAGTGGAATATCTATCGCGTTTGCTAAGCTGGTTATTTGCTCTATGTTAGTGAGACCGGGTACAAACAGACCATCTGCTCCTGCATCTTGATACGCTTTTGCGCGCTTTAATGTTGCTTGAAAAGGGGATTCACTTAGAAAGTAGGTATCGGTTCTGGCGTTTATAAATAAACGACCGAAGCTATTTTCGTTAAGTACTTTCTTTATCTCACTAATAATAGTGCATTGCTGTTCGATAGATCTTAGTGCGTTAGTGTCTTTGTCTGAGTCTTCTATGTTGATACCAATAACCCCTAATCTTGCTAACGCTAAAACGTTTTGGCTAATTTGCTGCGGATCGTTACTGTAGCCTGACTCTATATCGACAGAGAGTGGAATATTTAAGTGTTCGGTTAAGCTTTTAACCAGCGCTAATTGAGTTTTAAAAGAGATGTTCTCACCATCGGCTAAACCTAAACTGGCTGCAATGCCCCAGCTGGTTGTTGCGACGGCTTTAGCACCCGCAGTTTGAATGAATTGGGCAGAACTTAGATCCCACGCATTAGCGAGTACAAAACCTGTTGGCTGGTGGTGTAATTGGTGAAAGAGTTGATATTTGTCCATGATGTCCTCCGTTTAATGACATCGCTAGACTAATTGAAATTGCATTTAATACTGGCTGGTTTCGGCCCTGAACCGATAATTGAATGCTGGATTAAAAACAAAAAAAGAGTCTTGCGACTCTTTTTTATAATATTGATGTCCGGAAACTATTTACCGATACAGAACGAACTAAAGATTTTCCCTAGTAGGTCATCAGAGGTAAATTCACCCGTTATCTCATTTAAGAACTGTTGAGTTAGGCGTAATTCTTCAGCAAGGATCTCGCCAGCAATATGCATCTCTAATTGCTCTTTACCCGTGTTTAAATGATAGGCTGCATGATCTAGTGCATCTAAGTGACGACGACGTGCCATAAAGCCACCTTCAGTAGCTCCTTGGAAACCAATACATGCCTTTAAGTGAGTACGAACTAACTCTATACCTTCTGCATTTTTAGCACTTAAACGGATCACCGGATATTGTTCATGTTCATCCATACCGACATTTTCACCGGAAATATCGGCTTTATTTCGGATCACTGTCACGCCCATACCCTCTGGTAGCTTAGCCATAAACTCAGGCCAAATATCATGAGGGTCGGTGGCTGCTGTGTCTGTGCCGTCTAACATAAATAGTACGCGATCGGCTTGGTTGATTTCTTCCCATGCGCGCTCAATACCAATTTGTTCTACTTTATCTGGGCTTTCACGCAGGCCTGCGGTATCAATAATATGTAGTGGCATGCCGTCAATGTGGATATGTTCACGTAATACGTCACGTGTTGTACCGGCTATTTCGGTAACGATAGCAGCATCACGGCCAGCTAATGCATTGAGTAGGCTTGATTTACCAGCGTTAGGGCGACCCGCAATAACAACACGCATACCTTCACGCATGATGCTACCTTGTTTAGCTTGCTGAGTGACATTATCGAGTTGATCAATAATGGCATCGAGATCTGCTGCTACTTTACCGTCTGATAAGAAGTCGATTTCTTCATCAGGAAAATCAATCGCGGCTTCAACATACATACGTAGATGAATGACTTTCTCCACCAGCGTTTCGATGTGCTTAGAGAATTCACCTTGCAATGATTGAAGGGCGCTTTTGGCTGCTTGTTCACTGGTTGCATTGATTAAATCGGCAATTGCCTCTGCTTGGGTTAAATCAAGCTTGTCATTCATAAATGCGCGCTCAGAGAACTCACCTGGTTTTGCTAAACGTACACCGTCAATTTGGCTAATTTCTTTTAATAGCATATCAAGTACGACAGGGCCGCCATGACCTTGTAGTTCTAGTACGTCTTCGCCGGTAAATGAATTTGGCCCTTGAAAGTAAATAGCAATACCTTGGTCAAGCTGTTCACCGCTCAAGCTTTTAAATGGCACATAGTCTGCGTAACGTGTCTTAGGACAACGGCCAATAATCTGTTCTGCCACTGTTTTAGCTAAGCTGCCAGAGACGCGAATAATACCAACCCCACCACGTCCTGGTGCGGTCGCTTGTGCTGCAATTGTGTCTTGATTAATCATGCGATGAAATATTGCCAATAAAAGAATGAATGCTGGCTCTATTGTAACCTATGGCTTAATTTCATGCGAATAGCTGTTTAGCGAATGAAGTAGTAGTTAGCTGATATTAGTAATACTTTATTTAGCTTTAATTAATAATAAACGACCATTGCAAATGATAATTATATTCATTAACATGTTGCGCATTATTAACCTTGTCCCTTTTTACTATGCGTCTTTCTGCTGTTTTTATTGCTCTTGCTGCGGGTTTTTCAGGTATTGCTCATTCGCAAACTGAAGTTTCTACTGATCAAAATGATTCTAAAGAGATCGAAAAAATTGAAGTTGTTGGCCGTGCGTTTTCTTTATATCGCCCAACAGAGTCAAGTTTTGCTACTCGTACTAATACACCGTTAGAAAAAATACCTCAGTCAATTCAAATTTTACCGCAGGAGCTGATTAATGATCAGGCTGCTCGCCAAATTACCGATCTTTATAGCAATATTGCTGGTGTTAATGCCTTTAGTTATTCAGGCGTGACATTCCGTGGTTTTCGCCAAGATGAGATTTTATACGATGGCGTAAAGGGCGACCCTTTCAATGGCTTTGCTGTTCCGCAATTATTTAATATCGAACAAGTTGCGGTGTTAAAAGGACCTGCTGGTGCTATATACGGTAGTGGTAATCCGGGCGGTATTATTAACTATGTGACTAAGAAGCCTAAATTCACCAGTGAGCACAGTATTGAAGTTGAAGTGGGGAATGATGACTTCTTCAGTGGCGCATTAGAAAGCACAGGAGCATTGAGTGAATCACTTGATAACCATGCTTATCGCGTTGGCATCTACCGTGATACTGAAAAACCATTTCGTGCTAATACTAGCAGCGATAATACCATTGTTGATCTTGGTTATACGTGGCTTATAAACAATGCAACAGAATTAACCACTCAGTATACCTATATAGAACAAGAATTAGGTGGGGCGCGTTTACGTGGTGTCCCGGCTGATGATAACGGCAATTTTTTAACTGATATAAGCTGGAACCATAACGAGGCAACAGACTTTCAAAATGTAGAAGCGCATGTTTATCAGGCGACTTTAAAACATGATTTTAATGATGTTTGGCGCACAGATGTCACAGCACGTTATTTTGATAACAAAGAAGTGCAAAACTACCATGAGCCAAGAGGTCTGGTAGATACTGACGGTGATGGAATTGTTGATTGGAGTCATCGAGAGTTTCGTGATCAAGTCCGTGAGAACGAAGGCTTTAGCTTAACAGCTAATGCAATTGCGGAGTTTGCATTTGCCAACATGCAGCATCAAGTGCTGTTTGGTAGTGATTGGTATGAACATGATTTTGAAAGTGTTTACCGTACAGCTACGCAACAAAGTAAAGGTGGCCCAGTACCAGGACTTGATCTTAACAATCCTGAATATGGTTTAACGTCTGCTGATGACTATGACCTTGATAGTATTACTCCAAGGCTTGGGAAAACAAATAGCACGCGCTTTGGTGCGTACTTACAAGACCAACTTGATATCACCGCTAATTGGAGTGTGACAGCTGGCTTAAGATATGACCGTTTTGAAGATAAAGATCTGTTAAATCAAACCGAGTTTTCTGATAGCGACCTCACTTACCGTATTGGTACCAGCTATAACATTAACAATATGTTCTTCCCTTATGCGTTACATGGCACTGGCTTTGTGCCGCAAAGTGCCAGTAATCAGGAATCAGCAAAGGGCGGCCCATTCTCGCCTGAAACTAGTCGTATCAACGAGTTAGGTTTAAGAACCAAGCTATTAGAAGACACACTTGCTGTTAATATGGCGGCGTATGATATTGTTCGCGAAAACATCCTGCAGCCTAGCTTATTAGGTGATGTTGCCGGTGACGGCGTTGATGATTTAGTTGCTATTGGTGAAGTGCAAAGTAAAGGTTTTGAACTTGAAGTGGTTGGTGACATCACTGAGCGCTGGGTAGTTACTGCAAGCTATGCTTATAATGATACCCGTATTACTAAAGCAAACGACAGTATTACCAATCAAATACCTGATAGTGATAAATTTGCCAACGCACCGCAAAATACTTTAGGCATATGGACACGCTATGAGTTACCTCGCTTATCGTCATCTATTTCTGCTGGTTTAGATTATGTTGATGAACAGCTAAGTTTAGGCGGTCAACGCGTTAAACCTTATACGATTTACAACATGGCGTGGCAAACAACCATTAATAACTGGCAATGGCAGTTATCAGTTAAGAACGTGTTTGATAAAGAATACGCAAGCAGTGGCTTTATCGAGCGAACAGGGCACTTTCCTGGTGAGCCACGTCGTGTCTATTTAAGTGCTAAATACAGTTTTTAATGGTGGCGTGTGAACGCTAAAAGTTGGTTTAACTTACATTCTTGGGCAGGACTCTTTGTTGGAGTCCTGCTTTTTGTTACCTGCGTATCGGGGACACTCGCTACGTTAAGTCATGAACTCGAGTACTTAACAGACGCTAAGTACCGTGCTTTAAGTTCTTCTACCTCTACTAACTACTCAGCTCTCGAAAACACTCTTAATAAGCATTATCCGCAAGCTCAATTACTTTATATCCAACGTCATAAACAAGATTACCTTGCCACTGAGGCGGCCCTTAAAGTCGGTGATTCATTTCGTTTTGTTTATTTAGATGCTGCAACGGGTCGCTTACTCGGTGAAGGAGAATGGGCGCGGATATCGCGGTTTTTACGTAACTGGCATATGAACTTGTCGATGGGCTGGACGGGTAAATTAATCGTCACTAGTTTGAGTGTGTTACTCGTTATTTTATTGGTCTCGAGTTTTTATGTGTATCGGCGCTGGTGGCAAGGCTTTATGAAAAAGCCTGCTGCGCTTTGCCTTGATAAGCGCAGTAGTTGGGCTGATTGGCACAAACTGTTTGGGCTTTGGAGTTTATGGTTTATTACGGTGATGGCCATTACTGGGATTTGGTATTTAGTCGAACATGGGCTGCAAACCGCTAAAGTGCCGCACACAGTTTCTTTACCACAAGCGGTAAGTGACTTTAAAAAACAACGTATTGAAAAGTATCTATCGCCAATTAGTTTAACTGCAGCATATGAGGCAGCTAAGCAGGCGTTTCCGAGCCTTGATATTCGCTATATCCGCTATCCTAATAAAGCGGATCAGCCTATTGAAGTGCGTGGATATAACGATGATATTTTACTGCGCCTTCGTGCTAACCGTGTTTATTTAAAACCAAGCTCGGGTGAGTCACTAGGTATACAAAAAGGAGAAGAGTTACCGATTGTAGCCCGGATCTCAGATACCGCTGATCCATTGCACTTTGGTAACTTTGCAGGAGTCGGAACTAAACTTATTTGGGGATTGTTTGGTACGTTGATGAGCTTTGTTAGTGCTGCTGGCATCTATATGAGTTGGCTTAGAGTTAAACGTAAAACAACGGCTGTAAAGTGGCTTGGAGTATCTGGGGGGATTGCAATCGGTTTGGTGGTTGCTTCGCTACTAATAACGAGTTTGAGCTTTACTGAGCGCAGTGTGCCGAATCGGGTTTATTCTCCCATTCTTGGTTAGCCATGTTCAGACATTAAAAAAGGCGCAGTTAGCGCCTTTTTTGTTGGGTTAAGAGTTTAGCCTCTTACCTTAATACCTTTTTTCTCCATACCGCGGTAGATGATCAGCATCTGTGCGATTGAGATAAGGTTCGATACTAACCAGTAAAGTACTAGGCCAGATGGGAACCACAAGAAGAAAATAGAGAATACAACTGGCATAAAGGTCATCATTTTTTGCTGCATAGGGTCAGTAACCGTCATAGGTTGCAGCTTTTGAGTGATGAACATACTTAAACCAAATAAAACAGGTAATACGTAGTATGGGTCCATTGCTGATAAGTCATTTAGCCATAAAATGAATTCAGCATGACGTAGCTCTGTTGATTCTAAGAATACGTAGAATAATGCTAAGAAGATTGGCATTTGTAGTAACAGCGGGAAACAGCCACCCATAGGGTTTACTTTTTCTTTGCGGTACATTTCCATCATCGCTTGACCGAATTTTTGACGGTCATCACCATACTTCTCTTTTAGCGCAGCCATTTTAGGCTGTAGTGCACGCATCTTCGCCATTGACGTGTATTGTGCTTTAGTAAGCGGGTACATTGCCGTTTTAACGATAACCGTGATTGCAATGATAGCTAGACCCCAGTTACCTAGGATGCTGTGTAACCACTTAAGTAGTACGAATAATGGTTGTGAGATAAACCATAACCAACCATAGTCTACTGTTAGGTCTAAGTCTGGGTGAATTGCTTCTAGTACATCAGACTCTTTCGGGCCCATGTAGTAAGTTGAGCTAAGTGTTGCTTGCGTACCAGCTTGTACGTTAACTGCTTCACCTTTAGTACCAATAATTGCCGCATTACCAGCAACTAACTTGCTGTAAAGGGTATTTTGTTGGTCTTGCTGAGGTACCCAGGCACTTACAAAGTAGTGCTGGATAAATGCAATGTAGCCACCAGCAGTGGTGATGTTAAGGTTTTTATCAGCCATGTCTGAGAAGCTGTACTTTTCGTATGGCTCTTCTTCAGTACCGTATGCTGCACCTAAGTAGTTTTGATCTACTAAGCTACCTTTGTCTTGTACAGTGCGTTTTACTTGCGTGTATAACTGAACTTGAATTGGGTCAGCTGTAACGTTGTTTACTGTGTACTCTAAACCTACAGCGTAGTCGCCTTTTTTGAATATATAGGTTTTAGTAAACGTCACACCTTTGCTGTCAGTAAACTCAAGTGGAACACGCAGCTCATCACCATTTAAAGTGAATGCTTTTTGTGTGGTTTTATAAACCGGACGGCCTTCAACAGTCGCATCTGGGCCATTTAAACCAATTAAGCCGCTTTGTGAGAAGTATTGTTTACCGTCAAACACACCAAGTAGCATGTAAGGAGTATCACTGCCTTTTGTCTCTTCGTACTGAAGTAAGTCTGCTTCAATAATGTCACCACCACGGGTGTCAATTTTAACAGTGAATACATCAGTTGTTACATCGATAACTGAGCGCTTTGCTGTAGTAGCAGCTGGCACTTCACCGTCAGATGATGCTGGAATAAAGTCATCAGATTCTGGTGTAGTTGCGCCTAGTGTTTGTGTTGTGGCACTTGGATCAGCTTTTGGTGCGTTGTAGTCGTTATTCCATTCTTGAAATAATAAAAACGACACAAGCATCAAGCCGATTAATAAAAACGTGCGTTGCGATTCCATAACAGCTCTTATTTCTCGTGTTGGTGGTTAATATGATTTTTTGCCGGTACGGGATCATCCCCACCAGCATGTAAAGGGTGGCATTTTAATATGCGTTTAACAGCTAACCAACTGCCTTTTACACTTCCATGCAAATTAATTGCTTGAATAGCATAACTAGAGCAGGTTGGGTTAAAACGACAATGCGGGCCTAATAGTGGGCTTATCCATTTTTGATAGCCGCGTATTAGCATGACTAAACAGCGCTTTGGAATAGCAACAAGTGGTTTAAGTAACCTCATGATGTGTCAGCCCCTGCGTTAATTTAGTCAATGGATACCATGAATTTAAATTCCTATCGTAGAATTTTAAATGCATGATTAAAAGGTGAGCTAAAGATACCTTAATTAAGCCTGTAATTCTATTGCTATCAGGCTTGTTTATTAGATTTAGCTGATTTATTCGGGCGTTTTTTGAAAGGTGGTGGTTTTGGTGCACCAGGCTTGCAGCGTTCGTTAATTTTTCGCCACAATTTATTAAGTTGTTTTGTTAGCTCGTCGTTTGACTGCTCATCAATACCACTTTTAACCATAAGCACAATATCAATGTTATCGAGTTTGTGTTGATTTAAACGAAAACTTTCGCGAGCAAGTCGTTTGATTCGATTACGTTGGCAGGCTTTTTTAACGCGTTTTTTTGCGACCGTAAGACCTAATCGAGGATTAGTTTGGTCATTGCGTTTAGCTAATAGGGTAAAAAAAGGAGTCGCAGCGCGTGCTGGTTCATTAAAGATTCGAGAGTAATGCGAGGGAGTTAACAGACGTAACTCCCTGCTGAAGCTAAAGTCTTCCACTTATATATTAAGCAGAAAGAACTTTACGGCCTTTAGCACGACGACGAGCTAATACTTTACGGCCATTTGCTGTTGCCATACGAGCACGGAAACCGTGTGTACGTTTGCGTTTTAAAACGCTAGGTTGAAAAGTTCTTTTCATAACAATTCCATCCGATCGGTTAAGGTTAAAACATCCTATGCAGGTCGCGATCCTGGCACAGGTGCCATTGCGAGCGCGAGATATTATAGATGAAGACAGCAAAAGTCAATCATTAAAACGCTGCAGAGGTAGTAATTATAAAGGATCCTTTTACGTGATCATATAGGATCATCATAAATAAGAAGTTTTCCACAGCCTCTGTATAAAAAGTGAATAAAAGCTTGGGAAAAGCCAATTCGATCGTAGAATTTGATCGCGATCTGCGTCTAAATTTGTTATGATCACTGTTCGAGCTTAAAAAATAATTTTCTTTAAAATCAATATTTTAATGTTTTATGTTGCCGAGATCATATTTTTCATAAAAATCAATCTTGTACTTGTGGATAAAGTACCTTCATAATAGTCGGTCTGGGCCAAGAAAGTTGGTCAAAGATTAGCAATAAATGTTTGATTTTCCATCATTAAAGATGAACGGGAATAAAAATTAAATCTCTGGGAGTTTGACTGTGTATCTGTCGGTTTGGCAAAGTTGTTTATATGTATTGCAAGATGAATTGCCTTCACAGCAATTCAGTATGTGGGTAAGACCACTTCAAGCAGAAAGTACCGAAGATACGTTGACTATATATGCACCTAATCGTTTCGTTTTAGATTGGGTGAGAGAAAAGTATTTAAACCGTATTAATGAACTACTCGTTGAAATTTGTGGTGATGAAGCACCAGAGTTACGTTTTGATGTAGGTAGTAAACCCATTTTAAATGCTCAAGCGGCATCAGCTCCGGCTGCATCGGAAGCAAGTGCACCAGTGAGTGCGCAACATACTACCGAAAAGCAACAGCCAAAACCTGAAAAAGCAGCGGTAGAGCCTGCTCCAAAATCAGGTTATAAATCAAACATTAAAGAAAATTATACCTTTGATAGCTTTGTTGAAGGTAAATCAAACCAATTAGCAAAAGCCGCAGCGACTCAAGTTGCAGATAACCCAGGTTCGGCATTTAACCCTGTATTTATATATGGTGGTACGGGCTTAGGTAAAACTCACTTATTACACGCTGTTGGTAACGGTATTATGGCTAATAAGCCAGACGCGAAAATTGTCTACATGCACTCAGAGCGATTTGTGCAAGACATGGTTAAAGCACTGCAAAATAATGCCATCGAAGAGTTTAAACGTTATTACCGAAGTGTTGATGCATTGATGATCGATGACATTCAATTTTTCGCTAATAAAGAGCGCTCACAAGAAGAGTTCTTTCATACCTTCAACGCTTTACTTGAAGGAAATCAACAGATTATCTTAACTTCAGACCGCTATCCTAAAGAGATAGAAGGGGTTGAAGATCGCCTTAAATCACGTTTTGGCTGGGGCTTAACCATTGCTATTGAGCCGCCAGAACTTGAAACACGTGTTGCCATTTTGATGAAAAAAGCCCAACAAAGTAAAATCAATTTACCTCACGAAGTGGCCTTTTTTATCGCGAAAAAATTGCGCTCAAATGTACGTGAATTAGAAGGGGCGTTAAACCGTGTTATTGCTAATGCAAACTTTACTGGTCGTCCAATTTCGATCGATTTTGTAAAAGAAGCCCTACGTGATTTACTTGCACTGCAAGATAAACTGGTAACGATAGATAATATTCAACGCACTGTTGCTGAGTATTACCGTATTCGTGTGTCAGATTTACTCTCTAAACGTCGTAGTCGTTCAGTAGCAAGACCACGCCAAGTGGCCATGGCATTATCAAAAGAACTTACAAATCACAGTTTACCTGAGATTGGCGACGCCTTTGGCGGTCGCGATCACACAACAGTATTACACGCTTGTCGTAAAGTTAAATCACTCCGTGATGAAAGCCACGAAGTGAAAGAAGATTATCAAAACTTAATAAGAACCTTGTCATCTTAAGGCCGACTTTATTATGCAAATAACAATATCAAGAGAGCAATTTTTAAAACCTTTAGTTCAAGTGTCTGGTGCGATCGAGCGTAAGCACACCTTACCGATTTTATCGAACGTTCTGTTAGTTGTTGAAAACGGGCAACTTTCGATGACAGGTACTGATCTTGAAATTGAATTAGTAGCGAGTGTGTTTGTTGGTGAAGATACCACTGATACAAAACTAACTTTACCAGCTAAAAAGTTACTCGATATTTGTAAAAGTTTACCTGATGGCTCAGACCTTACATTAAGTAGCCAAGATCATCAGTTACTACTTACCAGTGGTAAAAGCCGTTTCTCTTTGACGACACTTGCGGCTGAGGATTTTCCTAATCTAGAGCAATGGGATGGTGAAGTAGAGTTTCAACTAACACGACTAGAGTTACGTAAGCTTTTAGAAAGCACACATTTCTCTATGGCTAATCAAGACGTACGTTATTACTTAAACGGTATGTCATTTGAAGTTGATAACGCAGACATTAAAACAGTGGCTACAGATGGTCACCGTTTGGCAATTGCACAAAAGCAATTACCACAATCTTTAAATACACAACGTCAGTTAATTATTCCACGTAAAGGTGTGCAAGAAATTATGCGCCTTATGGTGGCTGATGATGAATTAGT
The DNA here is from genome assembly GCF_002964825.1 of Pseudoalteromonas sp. T1lg122. NCBI lineage: Bacteria > Pseudomonadati > Pseudomonadota > Gammaproteobacteria > Alteromonadales > Pseudoalteromonadaceae > Pseudoalteromonas > Pseudoalteromonas sp. T1lg122. Next base: position 33,380 of record NZ_PQCG01000003.1, on the reverse strand, counting down.
TACCATTCAATTTGGTGCTAACCATATTCGTATTATTGATACTGAATTTACGTTTACCAGTAAGCTGGTGGATGGTCGTTTCCCTGACTATCGTCGAGTATTACCGCGTGGTGGTGATAAAATTATTACTGCTAACCGCGAATGGTTGCGCAGTGCTTTTCAGCGTGTGTCTATTTTATCGAATGAAAAATTCCGTGGTGTACGATTAAACCTATCTGAAGGTTTACTAAAAATTACTGCTAACAACCCTGAGCAAGAGCAAGCCGAAGAGGTTGTTGAGGTAATGTACCAGGGCGGCGAACTTGAAATTGGCTTTAACGTTTCTTACGTGCTTGATGTACTAAATACATTAAAAACAGAAGATGTTGTTTTCACACTTGCTGATTCAAATAGCAGTGCGCTAATTGAAGGTGCGGGTGACGAAGAAGCTATGTACGTTGTTATGCCGATGCGCCTATAAGCTTGTATGAGTTTAAGTCATTTAAGCCTCAATAATTTTCGGAATATTGAGGCGCTGACACTTGAGCCGGTTAATGGCATAAACATTATCTATGGCGAAAATGGCAGCGGTAAAACTAGTCTCCTTGAGGCGATTTATTTCCTTTCTCATGGTAAATCATTCGTACCGCCAAACATAAAAATATCATCCAGCATCAACAAGACAAGTTTGTGATACATGGTCGCAAAGCACTACACGATTTGTCTATTCCGATTGGAATTAGTAAGAACCAAGCGGGTGAAACATCTTTAAAGATTCAGGGAAAAACGAGCCGTAAAATTTCTGAATTAGCCCAGCTAGTACCTGTGCAGGTGATTACGCCAGAAAGCTATTCATTGTTTTTTGGTGGCCCAAAAGAGCGTAGAAAATTTCTTGATTTAGGATTGTTCCACGTGGAACATGACTTTTTTTATTTATGGCAGTCCTTTAATAAAGTACTTAAACAACGTAATGCTTTATTAAGAAGTAAACCAAGAGATTATTTCGAACAGATCAAGTTTTGGGACAAAGAATTTGTTAGACTAGCTGAGCAAATAAATAATTTAAGAATCGCGTATATAAGTAGGTTTAAGCAGCAGTTTTTTGATAAAATGTGTGCAGAATTAACGCTTGTAAGCGATTTAGAAATTAACTTTCATGCGGGCTGGAAAGAGAGTGAAACGCTCTCAGAGGCGCTTGAGCAAAGCTTTGAACGTGATGCCAAACAAGGTTTCACAAGTAAAGGTCCGCATAAAGCTGATTTTAGTTTTAGTGTTTCTGGTAACAGTGTAGAAAATACATTTTCTCGCGGTCAATTGAAGCTCTTGCTTTATGCGTTAAAAGTAACGCAAAATAGCTTAATTGAGTCAGAAACAGATAAGCAATCTATATTGCTAATAGATGACTTACCTTCAGAGTTAGGTGAAGATACAAAAGAAAAAGTGGGTCAGCTTTTGACTCATTGCGATTCGCAGCTTTTTATCTCATCAATTTTATCTGAAAGTATTTCTGCTGTGGTGGAACCCATGCAACGAGAACTAAAAATGTTCCACGTGAAACATGGCAACCTAATAACAAGATAAGTGGGATTAACCATGTCTGAGAATTACGATTCGTCGAGTATTAAAGTACTTAAAGGATTAGACGCAGTAAGAAAGCGTCCAGGAATGTATATAGGGGACACCGATGACGGTACAGGCCTACACCACATGGTGTTTGAGGTTGTTGATAACTCTATCGATGAAGCCTTAGCTGGTCATTGTGATGATATTTTTGTAACGATTCACTTAGACGGTTCTGTCTCTGTAAGAGATAACGGTCGTGGTATCCCTACATCTATTCATGAAGAAGAAGGTGTATCAGCGGCTGAAGTTATCATGACGGTACTTCACGCTGGTGGTAAGTTCGATGATAACTCATATAAAGTATCAGGTGGCTTACACGGTGTAGGTGTTTCAGTAGTAAACGCTCTATCTGAAAAACTACAGTTAACAATTCGTCGTGAAGGTAAACTTCATCAGCAAACATATACAATGGGTGTGCCAGATGCACCATTGGCAGTGATTGGTGAAGCAAGTGATACGGGTACTGAATTACGTTTTTGGCCAAGTGGTGAAACATTCACTGACTTAAACTTTCATTACGACATTCTAGCAAAACGTTTACGTGAACTTTCGTTCTTAAACTCAGGTGTAAGCATTATTCTTACAGATGAGCGCGAAGAAACGAAAACAGACCACTTTAAATATGAAGGTGGTATTCAGGCGTTCGTTGAATACTTAAACCGTAATAAAACACCAGTACATAAAAGTGTTTTCCACTTTACCCATGAGCGTGAAGAAGACGGTATCAGTGTTGAAGTATCAATGCAGTGGAACGATGGTTTCCAAGAAAGCATTTACTGTTTCACAAACAACATTCCACAACGTGATGGTGGTACGCACTTAGCTGGTTTTAGAGCTGCATTAACGCGTACGCTAAATAACTACATGGAAAAAGAAGGCTTTAATAAAAAAGCGAAAACAACCAGTAATGCAACGGGTGATGACGCTCGTGAAGGCTTAACGGCTGTTGTCAGTGTTAAAGTTCCTGATCCTAAGTTCTCATCACAAACGAAAGATAAACTAGTATCAAGTGAAGTTAAGTCTGCTGTAGAACAAGCAATGGCAGAAAAACTAACAGAGTTCTTATTAGAGAACCCGGTTGATGCAAAAACAGTTGTTGGCAAAATTATTGATGCAGCACGTGCTCGTGAAGCTGCACGTAAAGCGCGTGAAATGACTCGCCGTAAAGGTGCAATGGATTTAGCCGGTTTACCGGGTAAACTGGCTGACTGCCAAGAAAAAGATCCAGCACTTTCTGAACTATACATAGTGGAGGGTGACTCTGCAGGTGGTTCAGCTAAGCAGGGTCGTAACCGTAAAAACCAAGCAATTTTGCCACTTAAAGGTAAGATTCTTAACGTAGAAAAAGCACGTTTTGATAAGATGCTTTCTTCTCAAGAAGTAGCAACTCTTATCACCGCGCTAGGTTGTGGTATTGGTCGTGATGAATATGACCCAGAAAAACTACGTTACCATCGCATCATTATCATGACCGATGCGGACGTGGATGGTTCTCACATTCGTACTTTATTGCTGACTTTCTTCTACCGTCAAATGCCAGAGATTGTAGAAAAAGGCTTTATTTATATTGCACAGCCACCACTATATAAAGTGAAAAAAGGTAAGCAAGAGCGCTACATCAAAGATGACCCAGCGCTAGTTGATTACTTAACATCATTAGCATTAAACAATGCTGCACTTTATACAAGTGAAGGTGCATCTGCACTTGAAGGTGAAGCGTTAGAAACGATTGTTCACGATTATCAAAGCACTGTTAAAGTAATTGAGCGTTTAAAACGTAAATACCCGAACACGGTAATGGAACGCTTAATCTATCAAAGCGAATTAACTGAAGCTGATTTATCAAATGAAGCAAAAGTTAAAGAGTGGACTAACACCTTAGTTGATGACTTAATTGCACGTGACGAAGATGCAACTATCTTCCACGCAAGCACAGAGCATGATACTGAGCGCAACTTGTATTATCCAGTTGTGAATATCCGTCAGCACGGTGTTGATAAGGCTCATGTATTAAACCATGACTTCATCACATCACGTGACTATAAACGTATTGCTGCAACGGGTGCGAACATCGCTAACCTAATTGAAGCGGGTGCATACATTCAACGCGGTGAGAAAACTCAGCCTGTTGATAACTTTGTGGATGCGTTAGAGTGGTTAATTACTGAATCTAAGCGTGGACTATACATTCAACGCTATAAAGGATTAGGTGAGATGAACCCAGATCAGCTTTGGGAAACCACCATGGACCCAGATGCACGTCGTATGTTGAAAGTGACAATTGAAGATGCTGTTGCAGCTGACCAATTGTTCGCGACATTAATGGGTGACCAAGTTGAACCTCGTCGTGACTTCATTGAAACGAATGCACTACGCGTAGTTAACTTAGACGTATAAAGTTAAAATTGATATTTAAAAAAGGAGCCAACGGGCTCCTTTTTTTATTACTGAAAAAGCACAAACTGCTTAAAACCTTACTGCACACAAGGTATACTGAGAGCAATTTTCAGACTAAACGCACCAGATACTATAAGCCAAATATGCAAAAATATGACGTTAAAACCTTCCAAGGTTTGATCCTGGCTTTACAGGACTATTGGGCACAGCAAGGCTGTGTGATTGCTCAACCACTCGATATGGAAGTGGGAGCAGGGACATTTCATCCTTTAACATTCTTAAAGTCGATTGGCCCAGAGCCAATGTCGAGCGCGTATGTTCAACCATGCCGTCGTCCAACTGATGGTCGCTATGGTGAAAACCCAAACCGCTTACAACATTACTACCAATTCCAAGTAGTATTAAAACCATCACCAGAGAACATCCAGGAGCTCTATTTAGGCTCTTTAGCTGCTGTTGGTATCGATACGCTCACTGATGAAGTTCGCTTCGTAGAAGACAACTGGGAGTCGCCAACATTAGGTGCTTGGGGTCTAGGTTGGGAAATCTGGTTAAACGGCATGGAAGTGACTCAGTTCACTTACTTCCAACAAGTAGGTGGTCTAGAGTGCTCACCAGTAACAGGTGAGATCACATATGGTCTTGAGCGTTTAGCAATGTACATTCAGGGCGTAGATAGCATATATGACCTAGTATGGGCAGACGGTCCTATGGGTCGTGTAACATACGGCGATGTATTCCATCAAAACGAAGTTGAGCAATCTGCTTATAACTTCGAACAAGCAGATGTTGAGTTCTTATTTGCACAGTTTGATCACTGTGAAAAAGAAAGCGAAAAACTAATCGAAGCAGGCTTACCATTACCAGCCTATGAGCAAGTAATGAAAGCATCACATGCATTTAACTTATTAGATGCACGTCACGCTATCTCAGTAACTGAACGTCAACGTTATATCTTACGTGTTCGTGCTTTATCTAAAGCGTGTGCACAAAGTTACTATGATGCCCGTGAAGCACTTGGTTTCCCGCTTTGTAAGGATTAAGAATTAGCATGTCAGCAGAAAATTTATTAGTAGAAATTGGCACAGAAGAGTTGCCACCGAAAGCACTTCGTAAACTTGCTGAGTCATTTGCTGAGAACTTAACAGCAGAACTTGCAAGCTTAGAACTAGCACATCAAGGTGTTAACTGGTACGCGTCTCCACGCCGTTTAGGTTTACGTGTGACTGCGCTTGAAGCAAAGCAAAGTGACAAGGTAGTAGAAAAGCGCGGTCCTGCTGTAGCAGCTGCATTTGATGCCGATGGTAATCCAACTAAAGCAGCAATGGGTTGGGCACGTGGTTGTGGTATCGATGTAAGCGATGCAGAAACGATTGAAACAGATAAAGGTGCTTGGTTATTACATAAAGCACAAGTAGAAGGTCAATCAACAACTGCACTTATGAGCGATGCGGTAAACAAGGCACTTGCTAAATTACCTATCCCAAAACCAATGCGTTGGGGTGCGAGTAAAACACAATTTATTCGCCCTGTGCACACAGCGACTATTTTATTTGGTAGCACGCTGATCGAAGGCGAAATCCTTGGTAAGCAAGTTGGCAACCAATTACAAGGTCACCGTTTCCATCATCCAGAAAAAGTAACAATCAACCATGCTGATGATGTGTTTGAGGTGCTTAAATCAGCTTATGTTATTGCTGACTTTGCAGCGCGTAAAGCACAAATTCGCGAACAGATTGAAGCTGCTGCTAGCGCTGTAAATGCAAAAGTAGCGATGGATGAAGACTTACTAGAAGAAGTAACATCTCTAGTTGAATGGCCTGTTACACTAACTGCCACTTTTGAAGAAGCATTCTTAGCTGTTCCTTCAGAAGCACTTATTTATACCATGAAGGACGACCAAAAGTACTTCCCGCTATTAGACCAAGATGGCAACTTACTTAACAAGTTCCTATTTGTTTCTAATATCGAAAGTAAAGATCCAAGCGTGGTCATTGCCGGTAACGAAAAAGTTGTTCGTCCTCGTTTAGCTGATGCGCAGTTCTTCTACGAAACCGATAAGAAGAAAACGCTAGAGAGCCGTTTAGAGTCGCTAGATACCGTTTTATTCCAAAAGCAACTTGGTACGCTGAAAGATAAATCTGAGCGTATTAGTGAACTTGCAGGTTACATTGCTGAGCAATTAGGTGCGGATGCCGAGTTGGCTAAGCGAGCTGGCTTGTTAAGCAAAACAGATTTAATGACCGAAATGGTCATGGAGTTTACCGACATACAAGGTGTAATGGGTATGCATTACGCTCGTCACGACGGTGAAGCTGAAGAAGTAGCACTTGCGCAAAACGAACAATATATGCCACGCTTTGCGGGCGATAACTTACCAGCAAATGTGATCAGCTGTGCTGTAGCAATTGCTGATAAGTTTGATACGCTGGTGGGTATTTTTGGTATTGGTCAAGCGCCAAAAGGTGACAAAGACCCATTTGCACTTCGCCGTGCAGCAATTGGTGCATTACGCATCATGGTTGAAAAATCATTACCGCTAGATATCTTAGATCTTGTTGCTAAGTCACAAACTTTATTCGGTGAAAAGCTAACTAACTTAAACGTATCAACAGATGTGTTTGAGTTTATGCTAGGTCGTTTCCGCGCATGGTACCAAGATGAAGGTATCGAAGTTGATGTGATCCAAGCTGTGTTAGCACGTCGTCCAACTAAACCAGTTGATTTCGACCGTCGTGTTAAAGCGGTAAGTCACTTCCGTACATTAGACGCAGCAGAAGCGCTTGCAGCAGCAAATAAACGTGTAAGCAATATCTTGGCTAAAAATGACATCACAACACAAGGTGATGTGAATGAGAGCCTATTAAGCGATGAAGCAGAAAAAGTATTAGCGTCACACGTTGCTAAGTTCGCAACTGAGCTTGCACCTTTATATGCAAATGGCGATTACCAAGAAGCATTATCACAACTTGCGGGTATCCGTGAGAGTGTTGATAACTTCTTTGATAACGTCATGGTAATGGCAGATGATGAAGCGGTTAAACAAAACCGTTTAGCATTATTAAGCCAGCTAAGCCGTCTGTTTTTAGATATTGCTGATATTTCTGTACTTCAGAAGTAAGCAGTAGCCAATTGATAAAAGCCAGCTCTGTGCTGGCTTTTTTGTAGCATAAGGAACAGTAATGAAACGTGTAATTACTTTAGCATTAGCAGGCTTATTAACTGCCTGTTCTAGCCAAATGCAAATGCCAAGCATTGACGATATTCTGCCAAGCAAAGACCTCGACCGTACTATGTATTTACGTGGTGACTTTACTTTGTGGGATGCCGAACCTCAGTATCAATTAGAGCAAGTTGCACCGGGTATATTCCAAACCGAGGTTAAGTTTTCAACGCCTGGTAAGGTTTATGAATTCAAAGTAGCAGATGCTGATTTTAGCGAAGGCTATAACTGTGGTTACAGTGATATGGACCCAGCAGGGCAATCATTAGTTCTAGGCCAAGCCGCCAATGCCGACTGTAATACCATCTACAATTATTTCAGCTTTAAACCCGCTGCAAAAGGTGTGTATGTAGTGAGCTTTGATTACCGCAATAGTAATCAACCAAAAGTGACAGTAACGAAGAAATAGCTTTAAGCTGTCAGCTTTAAGCCGATCGAGTGAGCGTTTAATATTGAAAAATGCTCACTTTTAATTTTAATTGATTAACTCGAAACTCGTTGTTACAACCCTTTCTTCACCAAGTATCGATACGGTGCTTGTTCTACATCTTTAGCCACAAGTGTGTGATCCATAAAGGTACAAAAGCTTGGGATATCACGGGTGGTTGATGGGTCATCGGCGATGATAAGTAAGGTTTCGCCATCTTTCATTTTACGTACTGCACCACGCACCATCATCACAGGTTCTGGACAACGTAGGCCAAGTGCATCTAATTGGTGATCGGGATTATCAAAACTCATGGCTGACCTTTTGGATGAAAGAGACAATTAATAAGCGGCTATTTTAACTTTCTATTGCCGCCAGTTTCAATAAGTGAAAGCAAAGCAAATAAAAAAGGCGCACTGAGCAATTCAGTGCGCCTTTTTATCACCAAGATGTTTGGCGTGAGCTCGTTATTCTACTCGCTCAAATACAGTTGCAATACCTTGGCCTAAACCAATACACATAGTTGCTAGACCGTATTTAGCGTTCTTGTCTTCCATTAGGTGAACAAGCGTTGTGCTAATACGTGAACCAGAACAACCAAGTGGGTGACCAAGTGCAATTGCACCACCATTTAGGTTAACTTTCTCATCTACCACGTCCATCAGACCTAGGTCTTTTAATACTGGTAGAGATTGTGCTGCGAATGCTTCGTTAAGCTCTGCAACATCGATATCGTCAATAGTGATACCTGCTTGTTGAAGTGCTTTTTGCGATGCAGGAACAGGGCCGTAACCCATGATTGATGGATCGCAACCTGCAACAGCCATTGATTTAATACGCGCACGAATTGGTAAACCAAGTTCTTTTGCTTTTTCTTCGCTCATTACAAGCATTGCTGACGCGCCGTCAGAAAGTGCAGAAGAAGTACCTGCCGTTACGCTACCTGATGCTGGATTGAATACAGGGCGTAGTTGCGATAAACCTTCTACAGTTGTTTCTGGACGGATTACTTCATCGTCTTCAACTAAGATTAAAGAACCATCTGCATCATGACCTTCCATTGGCAGGATTTCACGACGGAAACGACCTTCAACAGTTGCCGCGTGTGCACGTTGATGTGAACGGTAAGCAAACTCGTCTTGTTGCTGGCGGCTAATGCCGTGCAGCGTTGCAAGGTACTCTGCAGTTAAACCCATTACGCCGGCAGCTTGTGCTACAGACGTTGATAAACCAGGGTGAAAATCATTACCGTGAGTCATAGGTACGTGACCCATGTGCTCAACACCACCAATGATATAGGTATCACCAGCGCCAGTCATAATAGCGCGTGCTGCATCGTGTAATGCCTGCATTGATGAGCCACATAAACGGTTAACCGTTACTGCTGGCACTGAATGCGGAATACCGGCGAGTAGTGCTGCGTTACGAGCAATGTTAAAACCTTGCTCTAAAGTCTGTTGTACACAGCCCCAGTAAATATCATCAATTGATGCTGGATCAACGGCTGGGTTACGGTCTAACAAACCTTTCATTAAGTGAGCACTTAAATCTTCCGCACGCTTGTTTTTGAATACGCCGTTCTTAGAACGACCCATTGGTGTGCGGATACAATCTACGATTACTGGATTATTCATGTTTCTTATCCTTCCACCTTATAGAATACACGGCCTTCTTCGGCCCACTTGCGAGTTTCATCAGATACTTGGTAAATCGCACCTAAGTGAGCGTACTTGTCTGCTGTTGCAACAAAGTTCGCTAAACCAGTTTGATCTAAGTAACGGAATGCACCGCCTCTAAATGGAGGGAAACCAATGCCGTAAATTAGCGCCATGTCAGCTTCTTGTGGAGACGCCACGATACCTTCTTGTAAACAAAGTAGTACTTCGTTGATCATAGGGATCATACAACGGTCAATGATTTCTTGTTTATCAAAATCTTTAGGCGCATCAGTGATGGCACTTAGTAACTCAGTTGCTGTAGCATCTTGTGCCTTTTTAAGGCGACCACGGCGGTCTGGTGCATATTGGTAGAAACCAGAACCATTTTTCTGACCAAAACGTTTTTCGTTTGCAAATACAGTAACAGGGTCTTTATCTTGACGAGCCATACGCTCAGGGAAACCATCGGCCATTACGCCAGTACAGTGGTAAGCCGTATCGATACCTACAACATCAAGAAGGTAGGCAGGGCCCATAGGCCAACCAAATACATTTTCCATTACTTTATCAACTTTCGCGAAGTCAGCACCTTCAACAACAAGTTTGCTGAAGCCTGCAAAGTAAGGGAATAATACGCGGTTTACAAAGAAACCAGGGCAGTCGTTTACAACGATTGGTGATTTACCAAGTTTTAAAGCGTAATCAACAACCGCATTAATTGTTGCTTCTGATGTTTTTTCACCGCGAATGATTTCTACTAATGGCATTTTTGGCACTGGATTAAAAAAGTGCATACCACAGAAGTTTTCTGGTTTTTCAAGTGCAGATGCTAACTCGTCAATACGAATTGTTGAGGTATTTGAAGTTAGGATAGTGCCCGCTGGTAAGTCTTTTTCAAGACCTGCAAGAACGGCTTGCTTCACTTTAGGGTTTTCAACCACGGCTTCAACAACAATATCAGCACTTTGTAAGTCTGCATCGTTAAGCGTCGGTTTGATCTTGCCTAATGTAGCAACCATCTTTTCCATCGCCATATGGCCACGTTGTACTTTTTTACCAAGTAGCTTAGAAGCTTCGCCCATACCTAAATCAAGTGCATCTTGGTTGATGTCTTTCATGATAATAGGTGTGCCTTTATAAGCAGACTGATAAGCAATACCGCCGCCCATAATACCTGCACCTAATACAGCGGCTTGTTTAATTTCAAGTTCACTGTGCTTAGCTTGCTTCTTCGCTTTACCTTTAATGTATTGGTCAGCTAAGAAAATACCTGTTTGTGCTGCTGCTTCGCTTGTTGCTGCTAATTTAGCAAAGTTAGCGTTTTCAATCGCCATTGCTTCAGCGCGTTCACAATTTGCAGCTGCTTTAATTGTTCTTACTGCCATAACGGGTGCTGGGTAATGACCTTTTGTCTGACCCATTACCATACCTTCCGCCATCGCAAAGCTCATGCCTTGCTCAACACGGTTCATTTTCAGTGGCTGTAATTTTACTTGTCGTTTTGCTTGCCAATCTAGCTTGCCAGCAATTGCTTGTTCAAGTGTTGATATGCTTGACTCTAAAAGTTTGTCAGCACTAACTACCGCGTCAAGCGCACCAACTTTAAGTGCATCCGCAGCACGGTTTTCTTTGCCAGTGGTGATCCACGTCATCGCATTATCAGCGCCAATCAGGCGCGGAAGGCGAACAGTGCCACCAAAACCAGGCATAATGCCTAATTTAACTTCAGGTAGGCCAATTTTAGCATCAGTACTACCAACGCGATAATCGGTAGCAAGTGCCCACTCACATCCACCACCAAGCGCCATGCCGTTTACAGCACTTAACGTTGGGAAAGGTAAATCTTCAATAGCGTCAAAAACGTCAGTTGCATTTTTGATCCATGCAACAAGTTCTTCTTGAGGTTTAGTGAATGTAGGTAAAAATTCGAAAATGTCGGCGCCGATAATGAAATGATCTTTATCGCTGGTGAACACCATGCCTTTGATATCTGAGTTTGTTGCCAATTCTTTTAATGCTAAAGCGCAATCTTGCAAGGTTTGCTGCGAAAGTTTGTTTACTGAACCGTCGGCACAGAACTTAAACTCGGCGATGTTGTCCTTGATGAAAGCAACTTCAAATGAATCGCTTTTATATAACATTATTATTCTCCCTAGTTAATTAACTAAGACTGGTACGATGAGTTTGCATTTCAATCAGTGTGCTTGCTTTAAAATGAAAATGCAACGAAAAATTTACTGCGCTTTATCGCGATTGGTTAAAATATAGCTGGTTTGGTGCTAAGGTGTAGGAGAAGTTTTTTGTTATTAATTCTTTAATTTTTGTTAAAGGTCATCATGAAAAAACAACTCTTTGGTTGGACAGCTGCCGCATTAATTTTTCCTTTTTTTGCAGCTGAAGCCAACGATAAACATGACGCTTTTTTAAAAGCAGAAAAAAAGGCGCGTTACGGTGATTATCAAGACATGAAAAATGCAATTAACGGGCTCGATCACCCGTTAAAGCCTTATGTCGAAAAGGCGTTTTGGCAACGTAATCCAAGCTTAAATCACCAAACAGAGATCGAAAACTTTCTCAATATTTATCAAAATACACCGCTTGAGTGGCCGGTGCGTAAAGCCTGGCTTGAATACTTGAAAAAGTACAACAAGAAAGCGGCTTATATTCGTAACTATCGCGAAACGAGCAACAACGAATTGACCTGTCCTTATTTAAGTTTTCAATTAGACTTAGGGGCACCTGAAAAAGCCATCATGAACCAAGTTAGTGATTTGTGGGTGGTAGGAAAATCACAACCTAAAGAGTGTGATAAGTTGTTTTCACTCTGGAAGAAGAAGGGTTACCAAACGCAAGATCGTATTTGGCAACGTATTAGCTTAGCGGCAGAGGGCGGCACATCAAGCTTAATTCCTTATTTAAAAACGTTATTGCCTCAAAGCGAGCAATATTTAGCTGACTTATATTTAACAGTTCGCAAAGACCCAAGTGCAGCAGCCGGGCTTTATCGTTATAAGAAAAAGTCGGCTAAAGAGGGGCAAATTGCCCTTTACGGTGTGAAGCGTTTAGTGTGGCGAGATAATGACCTTGCATTACGTGCATGGGAAAAGCTCGAAACCATGTTTAATTACACAGACGAGCAAAAAGCAGATGTTTATTATAGTTTTGCGTTGTCGCTTGCATCTAATGGTCATCAACAAGCGCGTTTTTGGCTGAATAAAGTGCCTAAAGACCGTCAAACGAGCAAGCTAATGCAGTGGCAGTTAGCAAATATGCTTGAAAGACAAGATTGGTCAGGCATTGTGGCGTTTTTTACTGGTAAAGAAAATCTCAGCCTTGGTCAGCAATATTGGTTAGCGTATAGCTTAAACCAGCGCGGTGAAGTAGAGCGCGCGCGTGCTATTTGGCAAACAGTGGCAAAAGAGCGTGATTATTATGGCTTTTTAGCTTCAGCACGATTAGGTATTCCGGTTAGTTTAAACAATAAAGATATCAGCATTAGCAATCAATTAAAGTTAGAAGTAGCCAATGCTCCAGGCTTTAAACGTGCTCGTGCTTTATATGAACTTGAGCGTTTTACCTCAGCGCGCCGTGAATGGAATTACCTAACAGACACCTCAACTAAAGAGGAAAAGCTCGCAGCCTCAATTTTAGCGGCTGATCTCGATTGGTACGACAGCACTATCTACACCTTAGCGCAGATAAAAGAGTGGGATTATGTCGACTTACGCTTCCCATTTGCGTTTAAAGATGTGTTTGCCACGTATAGTAGTCGCAGCCATATTGATGTTGCATGGAGCATCGCTATTTCGCGTAGAGAAAGTTCTTTTGCACCTGATGCTCGCTCTCATGCTAATGCGCATGGTTTAATGCAGCTACTACCAAGCACAGCCAAATATATGAATAAGAGTACGGTAACACGTAAGCAGCTGTATCAGCCACGTACTAATATTCGACTTGGTACCGAGTATCTACAGTATTTGAAAAAGAAAAATCATGGCAATGAGATCCTGGCTACAGCCTCATATAATGCAGGTTATCATCGTATTAAACGCTGGTTACCTGAACAGCCAATGCCTGCCGAGCTGTGGATCGAATTAATTCCTTTCACAGAAACACGTAACTACGTTAAAAACGTGTTTGCTTACAGACAGGTATACCATACTCGACTCGGTCGCGACGGCAATGTTCTAGCGCCAATTCTTGATATGTCGATGGGTGGTTAAGCTTCACTGCATGTACTATCCCCTCAGTTGGGGGATGGTACAGGACTATGATAGACTGCTAACAAGTTAAATTTACTAAAGATGGGTTTACTATGGATAAATTAGCGGTGTTATACGCCGAACATATTGCAACCTTGCAACAACGTACTCGCACAATTACAGAGCGCGAAGGTTTAGAAGGGTTAGTAATTCACTCAGGTCAGGCTAAGCGTCAGTTTTTAGATGACATGTATTATCCGTTTAAAGTGAATCCGCAATTTAAAGCGTGGTTACCAGTGATCGACAACCCTCATTGTTGGATTGTGGTTGATGGTGTATCTAAACCTAAGCTTATTTTTTATCGTCCAGTGGATTTTTGGCATAAAGTGCCTGATGAGCCGCGTGATTTTTGGGCTGAGTATTTTGATATTGAATTATTAGTACAGCCAGATCAGGTCGAAAAATTACTTCCTTATGACAAAGCAAATTACGCCTACATTGGTGAGTATTTAGAAGTAGCGCAAGCGCTGGGCTTTAGCATTATGAACCCAGAACCTGTTATGAACTACTTGCATTTTCACCGTGCTTATAAAACACAGTATGAGCTTGAATGTTTACGCCAAGCAAACCGTATTGCGGTAGAGGGCCATAAAGCAGCACGTGACACATTTTTTGCTGGTGGCTCAGAGTTTGATATTCAACAAGCTTATCTTATGGCTACCCGTCAAAGCGAAAACGAGATGCCTTACGGCAATATCGTTGCGCTCAATGAAAACTGTGCAATTTTACACTACACTCATTTTGAGCCAAAAGTGCCGCAAACACATCGCTCTTTCTTGATTGATGCTGGTGCAAACTTTAACGGCTATGCTGCTGATATTACACGTACTTATGACTTCAAAAAGTCGGGCGAATTTAGCGATCTAATTAAGGTCATGACTGAGCATCAAATTGCTTTAGGAAAAGCATTAAAGCCTGGCTTGTTATATGGTGAATTACATTTAGATTGCCACCAACGTGTAGCGCAAGTGCTTAGCGACTTTAATATTGTGAAATTACCAGCCGCTGAAATTGTTGAACGTGGTATTAGTTCAACCTTCTTCCCGCATGGTCTTGGCCATCACTTAGGTTTACAAGTTCATGATATGGGTGGTTTTATGGCTGATGATAAAGGTACTCATCAGGCGCCACCTGAAGGCCATCCGTTCCTTCGCTGTACGCGTTTAATCGAAAAGAACCAAGTATTTACTATTGAACCTGGTTTATACTTCATCGACTCGTTATTAGGCGACCTTGCGCAAACAGACAACAAACAGTTCATTAACTGGGAAAAGGTTGAAGCGCTTAAGCCATTTGGCGGTATCCGTATTGAAGATAACATCATCGTTCATGAAGATAGCCTAGAAAACATGACCCGTGATCTACACTTAGATTAATGGTGAAGGTTAGTGAATATCGGGGCCAATAGGCCCCATTTTTTTAGATAAGCAATTATGTCTGAATACCAATACCCGGCTGAACCGGTTTTTTACCAAGAAGAAATTAAAAAAAGCACGTTTATTGTGCATATTGCCCACACGCCAGATCTAACCTCGGCGAAAGCCTTTATCAAAGAAATCCAAGAGAAATACAGTGATGCTCGTCATAATTGCTGGGCTCATGTTGCAGGAAACCCTGGTGGTAGTCATGTGTATGGTTTTTCTGATGATGGTGAACCCAATGGCACAGCAGGTAAACCCATGCTTAATGTATTAACAGGCTCTGGTATTGGTGAAATAACAGCGGTGGTAACTCGTTATTTTGGCGGTATTAAACTCGGCACTGGTGGGCTTGTGCGGGCTTACGGCGGTAGTTTAAATAATGCCATGCGTGAGCTTAAAACCATTACCAAGGTACCGAGTGTTGAACTGGTAGGTCAAAGTGATTACAGCGCACAGGGTGCAATTGAACAATTATTAAAAAGCCAGTATCAAGTGCTTAATATCGATAAACAGTTTGCAGAGAATATTGCCTGGAAAATTGAGATCGATAGTCGACAAGCCGAGCAAGCTATTCATGATGTTCATGAATTGACTCACGGTGCAGTGAGCCTAAAAGTCAGAAAAGTTTGAAATGTAAAAATAATACATTCCGTTTACTTACAATTAAGCCTGTAAGACAATAAACTGTATTAGCTAAACAATTAATAAGAAAGCGATACGCCTAGATGCAATTTCGTACCATAATAAAAATTCTCGGCCAGCTGGTGGCGTTATTTAGTATCACTATGGTGCCTCCGGCGCTGGTGTCTTTGATCTACAAAGACGGTGGTGGTGTGCCATTCGTTCTCGCTTTTATCTTTAGTGTTGTGATTGGTTTAGCGGCTTATTATCCAAACCGTCATGAGCATGGTGACCTTAAAGCCCGAGAAGGCTTCTTGATTGTGGTCTTGTTCTGGCTGGTACTAGGCACCTTCGCTGCGGTGCCTTTAGTGTTCTTACAAGAGCCTAATCTTTCCTTAGCTGACTCCGTATTTGAGGCCTTTTCAGGGCTTACAACGACAGGGGCTACCGTACTTACGGGGATAGAATATCTACCTAAATCAGTGCTTTTTTATCGCCAGCAATTGCAATGGTTAGGCGGTATGGGGATCATCGTACTCGCGGTCGCGGTACTGCCCATGCTAGGTGTCGGTGGTATGCAGCTATACCGTGCAGAAACGCCTGGTCCGGTTAAAGACTCGAAAATGACGCCGCGTATTGCCGATACCGCAAAGCACCTTTGGTATATCTATGTATCACTGACGATAGCTTGTACGCTTGCGTACTGGGCTGCAGGAATGGATTGGTTTGATGCAATCTGTCATTCATTCTCAACAATTGCGATTGGTGGCTTTTCTACTTACGACGCATCAATGGGGCAGTTTGATAGCCCATTAATTAACTTTATCTGTGTCGTGTTCTTATTAATTGCTGCTATTAACTTTTCGCTTCACTATGCTGCGGTATCGTCGCGCAGTCTTCGTGTTTATTTACGCGACCCTGAATTTAAAGTGTTTTTATTGATTCAATTAGCATTGGTCATTGTTTGTTTTACTGTACTGTCTTCAAATAATATTTATGCCGATGGTGATGAGACTCTCGACCAAGCTATGTTCCAAGCGGTATCAATGAGTACCACTGCGGGCTTTGCTACTGACAATTTCTCAGCATGGCCACTGTTCCTACCTATTTTACTTATTTTTTCAAGCTTTATTGGCGGCTGTGCCGGCTCTACCGGTGGTGGTATGAAGGTTGTACGGGTGTTCTTACTTTACTTGCAAGGTATTCGTGAGCTTAATCGTCTTGTGCACCCGAGGGCTATTTACTCAATTAAATTAGGCCGAAAAGCACTCCCAGATAAAGTTGTTGAAGCCGTTTGGGGCTTCTTCTCGGCGTATGCTTTGGTGTTTGTCATTATCATGTTGGCGCTGATGGGCACCGGCATGGATAACATCAGTGCGTTCTCGGCAACGGCAGCATGTTTAAATAATTTAGGTCCAGGTTTAGGTGAAGTCGCAGCGCATTACGGGGCGATTTCTGATACGGCAAAATGGCTACTTACTATTGCGATGGTATTTGGTCGTTTAGAAATATTCACCTTATTAGTGTTGTTTACGCCAACCTTCTGGCGAGGCTAACCATAGTAAGGTGATTATCTAGAAGTGGAGGCATTACTGTGCCAAAAACTCAAAAACAACGTAATCTTGAAAAGCTCACCTGTATCCCTGCAGGTAGCTTGGTGGATGTTGAAATTACCACACCAACCGACAGCAAACGCGTAAAAACAGAATTCATAGGATTGATGAATGATCAGTACATCATAATCAATTATCCATCCGCAAAGCGTTTAGCGAATGGCAGTGATTTCATCAAAGATGGGGTGATGGTTGTTATACGGGCTGTACTTGAAGCGGGCGGTGGGCAAGTGATTGCTTTTCGTCAGCAAATAAACGCCTTGGCATCGCATCCGCATCGCTTAATTTTTCTCGACTTTCCTCAGCAAGTACAGCTGTTTAGTTTGCGTAGTGAAGCGCGTATTCCTACGTTATTCCCGGCAAATTTAGTGATTGCAGAGCAAAAACTGGCTGGGCTAATTAAAGATATTTCACTCACAGGGGTTCAGTTTGATATTAATAGCAATGAGGATTTAAGCGCTTTGAAAGGGCAAAGTGGCCAAATCACACTGAGCAAACGAGAGTTTAATGGCACAGTATGCAGCGTACGCAAAAGAGCGGGTGGTTTTATGCTCGGTGTGCAGCTTGATACCAGTGAAGATGAAATGAAAGCGTTTATGAAAGAGCACCTAATTGACCTTTCAGTATTGGATAGCTAATGCCAATTCGCCATTTTGCAACAAAATGGCTATTTTCCTCGATTTAAACCTATAGATATCAAAATTAATTTATAAACAAATCAAAATAACCAATTAAATCAATGTTTTATTTATTAAATTAATTTCGATTTTTTTCTTTAAGTTTTGTTGTTCAGATAGAGTTTATTTTCAAATTCCTAATTTCTCTGTTTTTTAATCCAAATAAATCACTATTGTCTCCATTTTATACTTCATAAGTCATTGATTTTAAAAGAAGCGTAAAACCAACCATTGAGCTTGTTGCAAAACAGCAACAAATAAATCGGGCTATTTTCCTGAAAATATCGATTCTTCAACTCAACTATATGATTTTGTTGTTATTTTTAACTTTGGCATCGAAGTTGAAATAGTCTTAGCGAACACAGAGAAAAACTGATTCAGGAACATATCCTTTATCACAGTTGAGACAACATTGAAGGAATAGTGATTATGAAAACGTTACACAAAACTTTAGCACTTGTAGCTCTTGCAACTTCATCTGCAGCGTTTGCCGCTGACTTTGACACATTGGATGTTAATGGTGATGGCGCAATCAGCAAAAGCGAAGCATCAGTAAGCGAAACGTTAATGAGCCAATTCAAAGAGCTTGATACAGACGGCAACGGTGAGCTGTCTAAACAAGAGTACTCAAAAGCTTAATTTCATTGTAAGGACACACTGAAAAGGACTTCTAACTCAAGACAACACACTTTGAAGGAATGACATTATGAACACAGTAAATAAAACACTAGCACTTATGGCACTTGTATCTTCATCTGCAGCGTTTGCGATGAGTGATTTCGATACTCTAGATGTTGATGGCAATGGTGTTATCAGCCAAAGCGAAGCATCGGTAGATGCAGAGCTAATGAGCAAATTCACTGAATTAGACACTGACGGTAACGGTGAGTTATCGAAACAAGAATTTTCAAAAGCTTAATGTGATTAAGCAAAACCAGTTTATTTAGCTGATTAGTTCTGAGCTGCCAAAGACAGCCTAAATGGATAAGGGAATCCATGACAAAGGACAACACTGGAAGTGTGATCAGCTAACACTCTTAAAATTGAAGGAATATGATTATGAAAACAGTAAACAAAACATTAGCTTTAATCGCACTAGCATCTTCTTCAGCAGCTTTTGCAGCAACTGATTTTGACACCTTAGACGTAGACGGTAACGGCGTGGTTAGCAAAAGTGAAGCAGCCGTTGACGCAAAAATTATGTCGCAGTTTAAAACATTAGACGTGAATGGCGACGGCGTTCTTACAGAAGCTGAGTTCTCTGAAGCCGAATAACTGAATTAATACGTAGTTATACCAATTTCCACTAAACAGGGATCTCAGAAACGGATTTCACTCTTTTCAAATTTAAGGTAGTTATTATGAAACAGTTAAGCACAACAATCGCAATTTTAGCACTAGCAACGTCATCAGCAGCCTTTGCACAAGGCGTAAGCTTTGCAACGTTCGATACTGACGGTGATGGTGTGATCAGTAAAGAAGAAGCGTCTGCAAATATGCAGCTTGAAAAGTTATTTCCAGAGCTAGATAGCGATGGTAATGGCGAACTTTCAAAAGAAGAATTCGCTCAAATTCAATAGAATCTTTTAGAAAAGTTAGGTACTTTCACTTCAAGAGTCGTAAAGCAGCTGTCATGGCTGCTTTTTTCGTTTACAAGAAGATAGCACTTACTTGGAATAGTTTTTCTACAACCGTAATATGCTTTTTATCAATCAAGAACATGATGACATGGTCACCCGACTGAATAATGGTATCGTCATGGGCAATCAGTACATCATCGTTACGCACAATTGCACCAATGGTTGTTCCAGCTGGTAGCTTAATATCAGCAATAGCTCGGCCAACAACTTTAGAAGTATGCTCATCACCGTGAGCGACAGCCTCAATGGCTTCTGCTGCGCCCTTACGTAATGAATAAACGTTAACAATGTCACCACGACGTACGTGTGTTAGCAGCGCCGAGATAGTGGCTTGCTGAGGTGAAATAGCAATATCAATTTCACCGCCTTGTACTAGGTCAACATAAGCGCCACGCTGAATAAGCACCATGGTTTTTTGTGCGCCCATACGCTTTGCCAGCATCGCAGACATAATGTTTGCTTCATCGTCGTTAGTCACTGCGATGAATACATCCACTTGTTCAATATGTTCTTCAGATAACAGCTCTTGATCAGAAGCATCGCCACAAAACACAACCGTGTTATCAAGCATTTCAGAGAGCTGTGCTGCGCGCTCTTTATTGCGCTCAAGCAGCTTAACGCTGTGGTTTTTCTCAAGTGAACGCGCAAGGCCTGCACCGATATTACCACCACCCGCAATCATGATCTTTTTGTATGAACGTTCGAGCTTTTGCAGCTCATTCATGACTGCTCGAATATGCTTTGTTGCAGCGATAAAGAACACTTCATCGTCCGCTTCGATAACGGTTGTACCAAGCGGTTTAATCGCTTTACCTTGACGATAAATAGCCGCTACCCGGGTTTCGACATTCGGGATGTGCTCTTTCAAGGCTGAAAGTGCATAACCCACCAGCAAACCACCGTAATAGGCTTTCACCGCAACCAGCGATAACATGCCATCGGCAAATTGTAATACCTGTAAAGCACCCGGATAGTCGATTAAGCGACGAATATACTTAGTTACCAGCGCTTCTGGAGCTATGTAGTGGTCAACAGGTAAGTCATCGTTATGAAATAACTTTTCACGGTACTTTAAGTATTGTTCTGAGCGAATACGGGCAATTTTAGTTGGCGTGTTAAAAATACTATAAGCTACTTGGCAAGCAACCATGTTCACTTCATCTGAACTGGTTACGGCAATAATCATATCGGCGTCTTCTGCGCCTGCGCGACGCAATACATCGGGATGCGCACTGTGGCCAGTAACACCTTGTAAGTCGTACTTATCTTGTAGCTCTCGCAAACGGTTACCGTCGATATCGACAACGGTGATCTCATTTTGCTCACCTACGAGGTTTTCTGCCAGTGTGCCACCAACTTGTCCGGCACCGAGTATGATTATTTTCATAGCTTGTTCTTATTAGTGTTTTTTAACTAGCTTTGCATAATAGAAACCGTCACTTTCACCAGGTAGTAATTGCAGACCAGGTAACGTAGGGGTGTCGTTTTCATGCAAAGGTATGTGTTCAGCACTTGGATTATTGGCAAGAAACTTGGCAACTTGTTGCTGGTTCTCTTGCGGTAATACAGAGCAGGTCGCATAAACTAACGTACCACCTGGCTTAAGTAGAGGCCAGATGCTATTTAGGATATCGCCTTGTAAATTAGCCAGATCTTCAATATCAGATGCACGACGTAACCATTTAATGTCAGGGTGACGACGGATCACGCCAGTAGCTGAACAAGGCACATCAAGCAAGATACGGTCGAATTGCTGCTCATCCCACCAGATGTGAGGTTGTGAAGCATCGGCACATTGTAAATCGGCAGCTAAACCAATACGAACTAAGTTTTGTTTAACACGCTCTAGGCGCTCGCTGTCGCTATCAAGTGCTAATACGTCGGCATCGGCAAGCTCTAGGATATGGCACGTTTTACCACCTGGCGCTGCACACGCATCTAAAATGACATCATCATTTTGTGGATCTAAAAAGCGTGCTGCTAATTGTGCCGCGGCATCTTGAACAGAGCAGGCACCGGTATCAAATTCTGGTAATGCGTACACATCACACGGTTTAGCTAGTTTAATACCATCAGGAAAATCAGCATTAAGGGTATGCTCAATATCATTTGCTTTAAGCATTTCGCTGTATTCTTGGGTGCTGTATTGCGCTTGGTTTACACGTAACCACATAGGTGCTTGTAGCTGATTCGCTTCAAGAATTTCTTGCCAGTTATCAGGATAAGCTGCAGTAACTTGTTTGATAAACCAACCTGGGTGGTTAAATTTGCAAACAGGAATTTGCTTTGCTTTTTCTTCAAGCTCAGCTTGTTCACGTTGGAAACTGCGTAAAATCGCGTTGATCAGGCCTTTTAAACCCAGTGCACGCATTTGCTGAAGCGCATTAACTGTTTCGCTGATTGCTGCATGAGGCGGTACACGCATATGCTGAAGTTGGTAAATACCCACATACAATAAAAACTGGAAAATACGGCGTTTGCCTTTTAGTGGTTGATCTAAAAGTTGCTGGCAATAATTTTCTAGGCTAGGTAAATAGCGCAGCACACCGTAGCAAATTTGTTGTAGTAAGGCTTTATCTTTCGGCGATAATCCTTGGCTTGCAAAAGGCAGCTCTTGATTCAACGACGCGCCTTTATCGACCACGTTGTAAAGGGTTTCAGCAGCAAGTGCTCTTACATTACTCATTGCTTTGACCTAATACTGAGCCAGGTTCAACCCAATCACTGCGACCATTTAAAAAGTCACTCACTGCCATTGGTTTTTTACCTTGTGGTTGAAGAAGGGTGATTTTAAGTGCATCTTGCCCACAGCCAACGGTAATACCTTGCTTATCAGCAGCAATGATTTTACCGGCTTGTGCAGTTTGCGATACAACCTCTGCTTGCCAAATTTTTACCGTTTGTCCTGCCATTTCAGTAAAGCAAACAGGCCATGGATTAAAAGCGCGGATATTACGCTCAATTTGCGCAGCATCCATTGACCAATCAATGTTTGCTTCGTCTTTTGATAGCTTTTTAGCGTAATTTGCCAGTGCATCATCTTGCTTTTCTGGGGTGATTTCACCTGCAGCAAGACGATTGATAGTATTGATCAGTGCATCAGGACCCAATGCAGCTAGCTTATCGTATAAAGAGCTACTGGTTTCTGTGCTATCAATCGCGCAACGGCTGATATGCAGCATATCGCCGGTATCTAAACCTTCATCCATTTGCATTATTGTTACACCGGTCTCATTGTCACCAGCCCAAATAGCACGTTGGATCGGTGCAGCACCACGCCAGCGCGGTAAAATTGAGCCATGCACGTTTAAGCAGCCTAAGCGCGGTGCATCTAAAATTGCTTTTGGTAACAGTAAGCCGTACGCCACCACAATCATAATATCGGCGTTCAATCTGGTAAGCTCTGCAAGTGCGTCATCTGATTTTAGTGATTGCGGTTGATAAACTGGTAAGTCATGAGCAAGTGCAAGTTCTTTAACTTCACTGGCTTTTAGCTTTTTACCGCGGCCCGCTGGGCGGTCTGGTTGGCTATATACACCAACAACGTCGTGCTCTGAGTCAATCAGTGCTTGTAAATGGCGCGCAGCGAAGTCCGGCGTACCAGCAAAAATAATGCGTAATGGTTGTGTCACAGATATTCCTATTGATTAACTAATTATTTAGCAGCCAGCTTTGCTTCTTTCTCAAGCTTTTTACGGATACGTTGGCGCTTTAAAGGCGATAGATAATCAATAAATAGGGTGCCTTTAAGGTGATCAAGCTCATGCTGAATACAAATTGCTAATAGCTCGTCAGCGTCTAGGCTGAATTCTTCACCATTTTCATTAAGCGCTTTAACCGTGACAGTTTCTGCGCGGTCAACTTTTGCGTATGAGTAAGGAACAGATAAACAGCCTTCTTCACTCACCGTTGAGCCATCTTTTTTGGTGATTTCTGGGTTGATTAATACTAACGGTTGGTCGCGCTCTTCAGATACGTCGATCACCACAATTCGCTGGTGGATATCTACTTGCGTCGCTGCTAAGCCGATACCGTTTTCGTCATACATGGTTTCAAGCATGTCTTTGACGATTTGACGAACGTCATCGTTTACTTCTGGTACTTCTTTCGCGATTGTACGTAAACGCTCATCCGGAAATCTTAAAACTTCTAACCTAGCCATAGTTACCTTTTACACTTGTGATTCATTTAGGGTATTGTATGCTCTTATTTTAGCCATTCGTGTTCACCTTTAACAGGTTTTGGTCGATAATAATCTAAAAACAACTCAAGGAAGCCAAATGAGATACCCACTAGTTGCGGCTTTGTTAGCCATTAGCAGTGCTTTTCCGGTAGCTGCTGATGTTTTAACAATAAAAAAAGATGCACCAAAACAATACGTTGTCAAAAAAGGCGACACGCTTTGGGATATCTCGGGCGTATATCTTGACGAACCTTGGCAATGGCCTGATTTGTGGCAGATGAACCCACAAATTGCGAATCCGCATTTAATATACCCGGGTGATGCGCTCACTTTAATTTACGATAAAGACGGAAATCCTCGTTTAGTTAAAAATGCGCGTTATAAAAAACTCTCTCCTGAAGGGCGAATTACACCAAAAGGTAAGCAGGCTGTGCCGACGTTGCCATTGGAATTGTTACGTCCATATTTGAGTTATGAACAAGCGATTAGCGCCGATATTATTGCAGAAAAACCGTATATTCTCGGTGCCAGTGTTAATACCAAAATGAATACTATGGGTCATACGCTTTACGTTAAAGGTGATTTAACACTTAACGAGGCTTATGGCGTATACCGTAAAGGAAACGACCTTGTCGATCCAAATACCAATGAAGTACTGGCGAATAAAGCTGAATTAGTAGCGATTGTTCGTTCATTTAGAAGCGGTGATGTGGCAAATGGCGTGCCTGCCTCAGTGAAAGTTGAGCTGGTAAAACAAGAAATTAAGCCGCATGACTTTTTAATGCCTGCGATGGAAGGGCAAATGTTGCCAGCCTATTTCACTATGAAACGTCCTGAAACGGCTTTAGATGGCACTATTATCGCGTCAGCTAATGAAATGCGTGAATTTAGTACCATGGATATTGTTGTACTAAACTTAGGTTCAGACCAAGTGAAACCGGGTTTTGTACTCGATATTCAGCGTCAATCACCTGAAGTGTATGACGGCCGCAATGGTCCTCGTTATCGCGAAGATTCTAACAGTCTTGAGAAGTTTATGACTGATGCAAATGATGTGTTAGGAATTGAAAGCGATGAAGACAGTAATGTATGGCACATGCCAAAGGAAAAAGTCGGTGAGTTAATGGTGTTTAAGGTATATGACAACGTTAGCTATGCATTGATTGTGAAGAATCAGCACCCGATCCGAGTTGGAGATTATGCAGTTATAAACTAACTCACAATTTGGGCGCTCTAAGGAGGGAGCATGACACAGGTTTCAGGCAAGCTATCCCATTGGCTTGCCTTTTATTTATGTAAAGGGCTTGGGATCAAAAGTCTTATTGCATTAAGTCAAAAACAGCCATTGGATAAGCTATTTTCGTTATCCAGTTTAGAGCTTCAGCAGCTGGGCTTATCACAAAGCCAAGCTGATAACTTAGTTAATACCGACTGGCAATTAGTCGCCCACTACCAAGAGCAGATAGCAAGACTTAAAATCAAAGTCATAAGCTATTTTGATAGCAGCTATCCGCCTTTACTCAAACAAATAGCCAGCGCACCTATTTTATTGTTTTGTTTAGGTAACACAGAGCTATTACTGTCACCACAAATAGCAATTGTCGGTAGTCGTAATGCCACTCCTACAGGTCTTGAAATAGCCGCTGAATTTGCTCATCAATTATCTGTTGTAGGTATGACAGTGACATCGGGTATGGCTATGGGTATTGATGGTGCTGCCCATAAAGGCGCATTAGCTGGATCAGGCAAGACCATTGCCGTACTAGGTACGGGTATCGATATTGCTTATCCCAAACGCCATAGTTTGCTCATTAAACAAGTGGCAGAGCGGGGTTTATTGGTTTCTGAGTTCTTGCCTGGCACCGCTGCTAATGCTGCTAATTTTCCTCGCCGAAATCGTATTATCTCTGGATTATCATTAGGTGTGTTGATTGTCGAAGCGCAAATTAAAAGTGGCTCTTTGGTTACCGTACGCTATGCACTTGAGCAAAATAAAGACGTGTTTGCTGTGCCGGGTTCGATAAAAAGCCCACTTTCAGAGGCAAGTCATTTTTTAATTAAGCAAGGCGCTAAATTGACAGAAAATATTAGTGATATTCTTGATGAAGTGAGCTTTTTCTGTGAAAACAGTCTATATAGTATAGAACAGCCTATAGCAGATGAACCCGACTGCCCAGTGTTCAAAAGTATAGGGTATGAGGTAACAAGTGTTGACCAAATTACACAGCGCAGCCAATTACCTGTAGACGAAGTACAAGCTCGGTTACTCGACCTAGAGCTCGCAGATAAAATCGAACGAGTACTAGATGGTTATATAAGACTTGGAGGACATAAACATGTTTGACATCCTCATGTATCTTTTTGAAAACTATATCCATAGTGAAGCTGAAATCTTTACTGAAGAGAACGAACTTACCGATGAGTTAGTTCGTGCTGGCTTCAATAAACCTGAAATCTACAAAGCCCTTGATTGGCTAGAGCAACTTGCTGACTTACAACAAAGCGATATCTACCCGTACCTTAATGCCCAGCCACAACATGCCATGCGTATTTACACTGATAGTGAATGCCAAATGTTAAGTGTTGAGTGTCGCGGCTTTTTAATGTTTATCGAGCAAATTGGTGTGATTAACACTGTAACCCGCGAAATGGTGATAGATAGACTTTGCGCTCTTGATAAACCATTTATTTCTTTGGAAGATCTAAAGTGGGTGGTGCTTATGGTGTTATTTAATGTACCAGGGTCAGAGCAAGCTTATGCACAAATGGAAGACTTAATATTTGACGAGCCAGCCGATGTATTACATTAATTCGACTTTGCTTGTATCTTTGTTGAGTTTGGGTATATTAGGCGAAAATTAGCCAACCCCACAGGAATCTTATGAGTAAAATCGACCATTCTCTTTTTTCTGCAGATAAACATGCACTCGAAAAAGAGTATGAGGTTTGCCCTAAATGCGGTTCTGAATTGGTTATGCGCAACTCAAAGTCAGGGCCGTTTTTAGGCTGTGCCAGTTACCCTAAGTGTGATTACATCCGCCCATTAGCTCATCATGATAGCCAACAAATAAAGGTGCTCGAAGACAGTGCCTGCCCAGAGTGTGGCAAGCCATTGGTAATTAAAAATGGCCGCTACGGCATGTTTATTGGGTGTACTGGCTATCCCGAGTGCCACTATATTGCACATGATGAAGAACCTGACGATGCCCCCCAATTACCTGCTTGCCCGAAATGCAAAAAAGGCCAGCTGGTTGCGCGTAGTAATAAGTTTGGCAAAACCTTTTATTCTTGTGATGGCTATCCACGCTGTAAATATACGCTTAATCATAAACCTGTGGCGACCGAGTGTCCTGCCTGTCAGTGCCCAATTATGACCGAAAAGAAAACTGCCTCAGGTGTTGTGTTACAATGCCCGCAGAAGTCGTGTATGCATAAGTTAGTCGAATCTTAATGCACTTGTAATTTGTTTATTTAGGAGAGTTTCTTTGTCTGATCCTGTTGCACAACCAGCCAATGCAATTGACGCTTTGCAGCAAGGCGGTGTGATTGTTTACCCAACCGAAGCTGTTTTTGGTCTTGGTTGCGATCCTGATAACCAAGCTGCGGTTGAAAAGCTTTTAGCCATCAAGCAACGCCCTGTAGAAAAAGGCTTAATTTTAATTGCTGACAATTATGGCCAGTTATTAAAGTATGTAGATGATGCCAAAATCCCGATGGATAAACGTGCTGATATCTTTTCACAATGGCCAGGTGCTATCACTTGGGTGATGCCAGCAGCAAAAGAAACGCCAAAGTGGTTAACGGGTCAGTTTGATACTATTGCTGTGCGTGTAACTGATCACCCAACAGTAAAAGCCCTGTGTCAGCAATTTGGTAAACCGTTGGTTTCAACAAGTGCAAACTTAACCGGTCAAGAAACGGTAATGACTATCGCTCAAGCAAAAAGCGAATTTGCTGATACGGTAGATTTTTATGTTGATGAGCCGCTGGGCGGCAACAGCCAACCAAGTGTGATCAAAGACGCTGCGACCGGCAAAGTATTTAGAGGATAAACATGCAAAGCGAGCTACTCGAACAAGTTAAAACCTATTTAATGGCCTTACAAGATACAATTTGTCAGGGCCTTGAAAGTGCCGATGGCAAAGCAAAATTTGTTGAAGATAATTGGCAACGTGCAGAAGGCGGCGGTGGTCGTACTCGTGTTATCCAAGGTGGTAATGTCATCGAACAGGGTGGGGTAAACTACTCGCATGTATTTGGCGCGTCAATGCCAGCATCTGCAACAGCGCATCGCCCTGAGCTCGCAGGTCGTAGTTTTCATGCATGTGGTGTGTCATTAGTGATCCATCCGAATAATCCACATATTCCAACGAGTCACGCCAATGTGCGTTTCTTCATTGCCGAAAAAGAAGGTGAAGAGCCAATTTGGTGGTTTGGCGGTGGTTTTGATTTAACACCTTACTACCCTGTATTTGAAGATGTACAACATTGGCATCAAGTGGCAAGCGATCTGTGTCAGCCATTCGGTGTAGCGGTATACGACAAATATAAAAACTGGTGTGATGAATACTTTTATTTAAAACACCGCAGCGAAACACGTGGTGTTGGTGGCTTATTCTTTGATGATTTAAATGAGCTCGGCTTTGAACAAAGCTTTGCCTTTATGCAGGCGGTAGGAAATGGCTATTTAGATGCTTACCTTCCTATTATTGAGCGCCGTAAAGACACGCCGACAACCGAACAGCAACGCGATTTCCAACTGTATCGTCGTGGTCGTTATGTTGAGTTTAATCTTGTTTGGGACCGCGGCACATTATTTGGCTTACAAACCGGTGGGCGTACAGAGTCAATTTTAATGTCGATGCCACCATTAGCACGTTGGGAGTATAACTATGTACCTGCTGCAGATAGCCCAGAAGCTAAGCTGTATCAGTACTATTTACGCCCACAAGATTGGTTAAACAGCAAAGAATCAGATTTAGTTGCACGCCAGTGGCAGCTTTAATCGAGTATTGAAACCACTCGAACAAACATTGTGTTGTCACCCTCTACGAGGGTGGCGACACTGTCACTGTTAGGCAGCTCTGCCAAGACACTAAATAGCACTTCTGCTTTTAATATCTCTAACTTATCAGATGGTGTATCAATGGGGGCACTAACCTGAGTTAAGCATTGACTAATATCACAGGCATAGAAATCAAGTTTCACCTCAAAATATTCAGGGTGCTGAATAAGCTTATCAAAACCATCAACAATGCTTTGTTCATGTTTATCGCTCTGTGAGGTTTTATCTTGACTGATAAGAGATTGAGCAATCTGTTGAATATCATCCTGATAAATATATTGATCAATCGTGCTTAGTTGATCAGCAGTATCATTCACGCTGTGCTGATAGGTAAATAGTAACGCCGCAATAATTCCAATGCAGACTAAAAGAGTTGTTATAAATTTCATTTAAACATCCTTATTTACTATGAAATGTATATAACAACTCTAGCAGTTGCACGAAAAGTGCGCAATTTAGCTTAATTTGAAGCGTCTTACTTGCTCATCCAGTGAACGAGCTAACGACAACAGCTCTTCACTGACTTTTTGGTTTTCATGGGCATCAACCAATGAGTGCTCGGCATTGTCACTAATTGCTATAACGCTTTGATTAATTTCTTCAGCCGCGAGGTTTTGCTGTTCGGTGGCATCAGCGATTTGCACGTTAAGTTGGTTTATTTCGCTCATTTGTGAAGAA
Source organism: Pseudoalteromonas sp. T1lg122 (assembly GCF_002964825.1). Classification (NCBI taxonomy): domain Bacteria; kingdom Pseudomonadati; phylum Pseudomonadota; class Gammaproteobacteria; order Alteromonadales; family Pseudoalteromonadaceae; genus Pseudoalteromonas; species Pseudoalteromonas sp. T1lg122. The sequence goes on along the minus strand of NZ_PQCG01000003.1, from coordinate 3,913 downwards.
ATATCACGCAGAGCTTTAGCAACTTGCTTAACTTGAACTGCTCTTTCGTCTGCTTCTTCACAAGAGTTATTCATCGTATTAACGGTTTGTGCAGCTTCAGCTTGTAGTTTATCGATAGTGCGGCGAATTTCGTCGGTTGAGTCATGGGTGCGTGTTGCTAAAGTACGTACTTCATCGGCTACCACAGCAAAACCTCGGCCAGCTTCACCAGCACGAGCTGCCTCAATCGCAGCATTAAGTGCAAGTAAGTTAGTTTGCTCGGCAATGCTACTGATCACCTCGAGTACTTTGCCAACGTCTAACGTTTGCGTTTGTAGTTGACTTACTTGCTCAGCTGCTGCTCTAACATCTGCCGCAAGTTGATTAATACTTTGCTCAGTGTGCTCAGCAACATGTAAGCTTTGCTGCGCAAGTTGATTACTATGCTCAGATTTCTCAGACGCAAAATGGGTGGTGTTTTTAACTTCGCTTGATGAGCTTTCTAATTCGTTGATAGCGGCAGCGACCGAATCTGTCCCTTGCTTTTGCTTTAAAATCGCTTGCTCGGTGGCATCCGCTGAGGCATAAATGCTTTCGGCAGAGTGGATCAATACCTTAGAAGAATGGGAGACTTGGGCAATATTATCTTTAAACGCGCCTATCATGTGATTAAAGCTGGTGGCGAGAGAGCTAAGCTCGTCATTATTATTGTCGTCTATCGTGAGGCTTAAATCTTTATTGGTGGTTGCCAAGTGCATAGTATGGCTAATGACTTTTAAGCGTTTGATGAATATTTTTCTAAACATCACAGCCAGTAGTGAAAATGCAGTAATGAAAATAGCCGTTAGTAGTAGCGTGTTCATTAAGGTGTTTTGCGATACTTCTTGCTCAATATCAGCCAACGAATAACTAATTTTCACTACACCTAACACATCGCCTTCTTGTGCTTGATGGCAGCCTAAGCAGTTTGTTCCTTTATAGTCACTGCGAGCAAACATAGGCTTAAGATAAGTCATCGTACTATTTTGATTATCAATAAATAGTGCTTCAGTGCCTGTTAGTGCTTTTCGCTCAGCATCGTTAGTCGCAACTTGGTTGGCATTTCCTGGCCCATAAATTTTATTAACGATTGGACTACGAATGATATGAGCATCTGCAATATTAGGATGGCTTCTTAATTTAGTACTCAGAATTTCGCGATTAGCCATGGTGCCAGTTAGCATCATGGTATTAATAGAGTCAAAATAATTATCGGCAAGCAGTTTTATGTTACTTTCAACGGTATCTTGCGCTAATTCATGCTGCTGCTGGGCGCTGCTGAATATACTGGCAAACAGCACCAATACGCCTGTCAGAGCCAACAAGGCATAAATTTTAAATTGGATAGACTTCATTTGACGACGCTTTTTCTAAATTAAGGAAAATTTATTATCTTTATTTAGAAAAAGCGTACATTGATATAGCGCAAAGCTTCGTTAGTTTTGATTGATCATATGGCTGGCGAGTTGCGATAACGATTGTCTTAACCCTTCACGCAGGAGTGGGTTATCAATCTCGATATCAAGCGTTTTATTCATACAATGCATCCATTGGTCACGTAGGTCTTGATCAATAGGGAAAGGCATGTGACGCTTTCTTAGCATTGGGTGACCATATTTTTCAACGAATAGGTCAGGGCCGCCCAGCCAGCCAGATAAAAACTCAAAGAATACTTGGCGAATTCTATCTAAAGGCTGAGGATGCATATCATATAATGGTTTGGCGTATTCATCTGTGGCCATTATGTCGTAAAATCGATTTGCAATTGCTCGAGCTCCTGCTTCACCGCCAATAATTTCGTAAGGTGTTTTTTCTGGGGTAGGCGTTTCAGGCGTTGGTTTCGATTTAGAAAAAAGTCGTTTAATCATAATATTAATAAAGCTCTACAGGGCGAAGAGGTTGCTTCACTATGGACAAATACGCGGTTTTTGGAAATCCAATAAAACATTCGAAATCACCCGCAATACACGCACAATTTGCTGCATCATTAAACGAGCAAATACAATACAGCGCCATTTTAGCACCAACAGATGCATTTGAAAAAACTGTCGCTGAGTTTTTCGCTGCGGGTGGTAAAGGGGCTAATGTCACCTTGCCATTTAAAGAGCAAGCATTTGCCATGGTCGATGAACTTACAGAGCAAGCGAAAATAGCCGGAGCAGTAAACACGATTAAACAACTCGAAGATGGTAGCCTACTGGGGGATAACACCGATGGTGTAGGGCTTGTTAAAGATCTTTTAGCCAATAATGTCACCTTAAAAGGGCAGCGAGTACTTCTTATTGGCGCCGGTGGTGCGGCGCGAGGCGTCATTCAGCCATTATTGAATGAGCAAATCGAAAGTTTAACAATAGCCAACCGTACCGCCGAAAAAGCAAAGGCGCTAGCAAGTCATTTTAATGGTGAAATTGATGTGCAGGGCTTTGCTTTAAATGATATCCCAGCAAACAACTATGATGTGGTAATTAATTCAACCTCAAGTAGCGTAACGGGAGACCTGCCTGGTATAGCTGAAGAGCACGTTGCTAAGTGTCAGTGCGCTTACGATATGTTTTACGCAAATGACGATACCGCATTTATCAGTTGGGTAAAGTTGATTAACCCAACATGTTTAACACTTGATGGTTGTGGCATGCTAGTTGGTCAAGCAGCGCAAGCTTATTTTGTATGGCGCAATAAAATGCCAGAAATCATTCCCGTTGTTAGCGCGCTTAAAGCAGGAGAAATTGCGTGAATCAAGCTATCCAATTTATAGACAGACTCGAATTTAAGCCAGAAGAAAAGCAGTTGGTGTTTTTTGCCCAAGTAAGTGGCTTGATGGTGGAGTGTGTTATTGATACCAGCAAATATGATTTTGCTGATCAAAGCAGTGCGGTTAATTACTTTGAATCTTATCGTTTCGATTACGAAGAACTCGCCGAGCAACTGATCGAAGATGAGCAGTATAACTCGGCAGGACAAATCGAATTAACCGAGGTGTTTTAGCCCTCAGCTAAGTATTCATCTTTAAGCTGAACATAATTATCAGCAGAGATTTTTAAAAAGGCGCGCTCTTGCTCTGTTAAAGGGCGAGCCTGTTTAACAGGGCTACCGACATAAAGGTAACCAGACTCTAAACGCTTGTTAGGTGGTACTAATGAACCACCACCAATGATCACATCATCTTCAACAATTGCGTTGTCCATCACAATCGCACCCATCCCAACAAGTATACGATTACCTAGTTGGCAGCCGTGTAACATAACTTTATGACCGACAGTGACGTCATCACCAATAATAAGAGGGTAACCATCGGGGTTTGACTTAGAAGCTCGGGTTAAATGTAAAACACTGCCGTCTTGAATGTTTGTACGTTCACCAATACGTATATAGTTAACATCACCTCGCGCAGCAACAAGAGGCCATACACTTGAATCTTTACCAAGCGTAATATCACCGACTAAAACCGATGACTCATCAATATAAACACTATTATCGTATGTCGGAGTGATCCCTTTATAAGAACGGATAGTCATAAATTCACCTTTTAATTTAAAAATGCGCTCAGTCTAGTGTAACAGCGAAGCAAATAAATACACCAAAACAGAGCTAAATTGACTGCTAAACAGCCAGTTTTAGGGTGTTTAGTTCAAAAGCTGAGCGAACAGTACGTTTTTTTAAATTTTATTGAAAAAAGTGCTTGCGTAAAAAATCCATCTCCCTATAATGCGACCCCACTGACACGGCGGGCAGCAACGAAAGGCGCTGAACAACGTAGCAGAGAGTTAAGTGAAACTTCGGTTTCAAATAATCGAAAGAAAGTTTGAAATTAAGTGTTGACTCGAAAATTTAAGGATGTATTATACGCATCCCTAGCGACAACGTCGCAACGTTCTTTAACAATATAAAGCAATCA
>NZ_PQCG01000020.1:0-586 GCF_002964825.1 Pseudoalteromonas sp. T1lg122 | reverse complement strand
CTTGTGCGGGCCCCCGTCAATTCATTTGAGTTTTAACCTTGCGGCCGTACTCCCCAGGCGGTCTACTTAATGCGTTAGCTTTGAAAAACAACTCCGAAGAGTCGAGCTTCTAGTAGACATCGTTTACGGCGTGGACTACCAGGGTATCTAATCCTGTTTGCTCCCCACGCTTTCGTACATGAGCGTCAGTGTATTATCTGACTTCTCTTGTCTATTTGGCACTGAAGTCCCCTACGGAGTTTGTTGCTGAGGGTGACTCTGTACTAAACAAACCAACAGTTCAACTTTACCTTTGCTAACTTGTAACTCGCTAACTATTTAGCCATGAATGTGTTTGTTATGGTCTAGATTCGGCACTGAAGTGCCTCCTACAGGGGTTTGTTGCTGAGGGTAATTCCGATTAACGCTCGCACCCTCCGTATTACCGCGGCTGCTGGCACGGAGTTAGCCGGTGCTTCTTCTGTAAGTAACGTCACAGCTAAGTGCTATTAACACTTAACCTTTCCTCCTTACTGAAAGTGCTTTACAACCCGAAGGCCTTCTTCACACACGCGGCATGGCTGCATCAGGCTTGCGCCCATTGTGC
>NZ_PQCG01000019.1:0-365 GCF_002964825.1 Pseudoalteromonas sp. T1lg122 | reverse complement strand
GCTGCATTAATTCTAGATTTAATACTGGTGTAGTCAGAATCTTCGGGTAAATCAGCCACTTTTGCTCTTACAGGGTTTAGGTCAACATACGCAAGGCAAGCGGCAAGTGCTGCTTCATCAAGTAAAGCTTGTGATTTAAAGCGACCTTCCCAAAACCGCCCTTTGCATCCATCTTCTAGATTCGCTTTTCGTGCAATGCTCTCATTAAGCACACGCATAAACCAACTAATACTGCTGAGTCGTTCTCGATATAAATTAACTCTGGCATTAACCGCAACGAGTTCGGCTTGTGTTAGTAATTCGCCATTTAAGAATCGTTGACATAAGAATGTACTTTTAAATACCTTATGCCACCTAATCAGAAT
>NZ_PQCG01000002.1:0-241 GCF_002964825.1 Pseudoalteromonas sp. T1lg122 | reverse complement strand
CTCTTCAATTAAAAGTTTTTTGTTTGAAGTAAACTTCAAACCATGCTCAATGAATTCTGAATTTTGATATCTTTCGATATCGAATTGACTGTGCTGAAACAAGTAAACTTGTTTCCGTTGGTCACTCAGTTCAATTGAGACTCTAAATTTGTTTGCGTCCCTACCGAAGTAGTTCTGCTGTTAGAACTCAATCTGTACGAGTGCCCACACAGATGATTGCTTTATATTGTTAAAGAACGTT
>NZ_PQCG01000018.1:0-466 GCF_002964825.1 Pseudoalteromonas sp. T1lg122 | reverse complement strand
GCACAATGGGCGCAAGCCTGATGCAGCCATGCCGCGTGTGTGAAGAAGGCCTTCGGGTTGTAAAGCACTTTCAGTAAGGAGGAAAGGTTAGTCACTAATATTGGCTAGCTGTGACGTTACTTACAGAAGAAGCACCGGCTAACTCCGTGCCAGCAGCCGCGGTAATACGGAGGGTGCGAGCGTTAATCGGAATTACTTCAAAAAACAGTTGATCTCAATTCGGATCTCCCTATAATGCGCATCCACCGACACGGCGGACTGCTTACAGAAAAGCAAAACGACGAGTTGGTTGAGTCAAGTAAGACTGAGTTTTGAAAAAATAAACTTTTCTCAAAATTAAGTGTTGACAAAAATAACGGCTTGCGTAGAATGCACAGCCCTTGAGACGCAAAAGTATCTCAAACGTTCTTTAACAATATAAAGCAATCATCTGTGTGGGCACTCGTACAGATTGAGTTCTAACAGC
>NZ_PQCG01000017.1:0-414 GCF_002964825.1 Pseudoalteromonas sp. T1lg122 | reverse complement strand
TGGCAGAGTGGTCGAATGCACCGGTCTTGAAAACCGGCAGGGGTTTGTAGCCCCTCTAGGGTTCAAATCCCTATCTCTCCACCATTATTTTTACTACTGGCGTAAGCGAGTAGGTTTTCGCATTCGGAGAGATGGCAGAGTGGTCGAATGCACCGGTCTTGAAAACCGGCAGGGGTTTGTAGCCCCTCTAGGGTTCAAATCCCTATCTCTCCACCATTATTTACACTGACGCTCATGTACGAAAGCGTGGGGAGCAAACAGGATTAGATACCCTGGTAGTCCACGCCGTAAACGATGTCTACTAGAAGCTCGGTTCCTCGGAACTGTTTTTCAAAGCTAACGCATTAAGTAGACCGCCTGGGGAGTACGGCCGCAAGGTTAAAACTCAAATGAATTGCCGGGGGCCCGCACAAG
>NZ_PQCG01000016.1:0-551 GCF_002964825.1 Pseudoalteromonas sp. T1lg122 | reverse complement strand
CGAGCTTCTAGTAGACATCGTTTACGGCGTGGACTACCAGGGTATCTAATCCTGTTTGCTCCCCACGCTTTCGTACATGAGCGTCAGTGTTGACCCAGGTGGCTGCCTTCGCCATCGGTATTCCTTCAGATCTCTACGCATTTCACCGCTACACCTGAAATTCTACCACCCTCTATCACACTCTAGTTTGCCAGTTCGAAATGCAGTTCCCAGGTTGAGCCCGGGGCTTTCACATCTCGCTTAACAAACCGCCTGCGTACGCTTTACGCCCAGTAATTCCGATTAACGCTCGCACCCTCCGTATTACCGCGGCTGCTGGCACGGAGTTAGCCGGTGCTTCTTCTGTAAGTAACGTCACAGCTATCATCAAATAATGATGAGAATACTAAAGTAGATACCGATTAATCATTGCTGATTAACTGGCATATTTTTTACTTTTGAAAACTCTTTATAGATACAAGTATCTATAAGAATTTTAATATCAGCTTTCCAAATTTTTAAAGAGCATATTAATTAGATAAACCAAGCGGTTTAGCTAACTAACAATCATC
>NZ_PQCG01000014.1:0-228 GCF_002964825.1 Pseudoalteromonas sp. T1lg122 | reverse complement strand
AGGCCTGCCGCCAGCGTTCAATCTGAGCCATGATCAAACTCTTCAATTAAAAGTTTTTTGAAACCGAAGTTTCGTGCTCAATGAATTCTGTATAAATTGACTATATAGTCACTCATAAGAAATTGAGACTCTAAATTTGTTTGCTCCACTTAGTAAACTAAGCTTCGCTGTTAGAACTCAATCTGTACGAGTGCCCACACAGATGATTGCTTTATATTGTTAAAGAAC
>NZ_PQCG01000013.1:0-355 GCF_002964825.1 Pseudoalteromonas sp. T1lg122 | reverse complement strand
TTCAAGTCCAGTACGACCCACCACATATAAAACCTCCTTATTTTATCTCTAGTTTTCAAAAGCATCGCCACTCTTTACAAAACACAGGCTCGATGATTCAAGTCCAGTACGACCCACCACATATAACAATCACTTCTACTATCTAACTTCTACTATCTAACTTCTACTATCTAACTTCTACTATCTAACTTCTACTATCTAACTTCTACTATCTAACTTCTAATATCTAACTTCTAATATCTAACTTCTAATATCTAACTTCTACTATCTAACTTCTAATATCTAACTTCTAATATCTAACTTCTAATATCTAACTTCTAATATCTAACTTCTAATATCTAACTTCTAATATCTA
>NZ_PQCG01000012.1:0-428 GCF_002964825.1 Pseudoalteromonas sp. T1lg122 | reverse complement strand
CAAATAATGATGAGAATACTAAAGTAGATACCGATTAATCATTGCTGATTAACTGGCATATTTTTACTTTTGAAAACTCTTTATAGATACAAGTATCTATAAGAATTTTAATATCAGCTTTCCAAATTTTTAAAGAGCAAGAGAATAAACTTCTCAAAATTAAACACACTCTATTCTCAAGCAGTTTATTACCTGATTAAGAATGTTTATTTTTAAGGAGTAAAAGTGGTGGAGCTAAGCAGGATCGAACTGCTGACCTCCTGCGTGCAAGGCAGGCGCTCTCCCAGCTGAGCTATAGCCCCACATATGCTGGTACTTACTGTTTAGTTGCCACTTCAAAGAAGTGGTGGGTCTGAGTAGATTTGAACTACCGACCTCACCCTTATCAGGGGTGCGCTCTAACCAACTGAGCTACAGACCCAAACAAT
>NZ_PQCG01000011.1:0-1244 GCF_002964825.1 Pseudoalteromonas sp. T1lg122 | reverse complement strand
ATGGCAAAAGAAAAGTTTGAACGCGTAAAACCGCACGTAAACGTTGGTACAATCGGCCACGTTGACCACGGTAAAACAACTCTAACAGCAGCAATCACAAACGTACTTGCGAAAGCATACGGTGGTCAAGCTAAAGACTTCGCATCAATCGATAACGCTCCAGAAGAGCGTGAGCGTGGTATCACAATCTCAACTTCACACGTTGAGTACGATACTCCAACTCGTCACTACGCACACGTAGACTGTCCAGGACACGCCGATTATGTTAAAAACATGATCACTGGTGCTGCTCAAATGGACGGCGCAATCCTAGTAGTTGCTGCGACTGACGGTCCTATGCCACAAACTCGTGAGCACATCCTACTTTCTCGTCAGGTTGGCGTACCTTACATCATCGTATTCATGAACAAATGTGACATGGTTGATGACGAAGAGCTACTTGAGCTAGTAGAAATGGAAGTTCGTGAACTTCTTTCTGAGTACGATTTCCCAGGTGACGACTTACCTCTAATCCAAGGTTCTGCTCTTAAAGCACTAGAAGGCGAAGAGCAATGGGAAGCGAAAATCATTGAACTAGCAGAAGCGCTAGATTCATACATCCCAGAGCCAGAGCGTGACATCGATAAGCCATTCATCATGCCTATCGAAGACGTATTCTCAATCCAAGGTCGTGGTACTGTTGTAACTGGCCGTGTTGAAGCTGGTATCATCAACGTGAATGACGAAGTTGAAATCGTAGGTATCAAAGAAACTACGAAGACAACTTGTACAGGTGTTGAGATGTTCCGTAAGCTTCTAGACGAAGGTCGTGCGGGTGAGAACATCGGTGCACTACTACGTGGTACTAAGCGTGAAGACGTTGAGCGTGGTCAAGTACTTTGTAAGCCTGGTTCAATCAAGCCACACACTAAATTCACTTCAGAAGTATACGTACTTTCTAAAGATGAAGGTGGTCGTCACACTCCTTTCTTCAAAGGTTACCGTCCACAGTTCTACTTCCGTACAACTGACGTAACAGGTGACGTACAGTTACCAGAAGGCGTAGAAATGGTAATGCCTGGTGACAACATCAAGATGACTGTAGAGTTAATCTGCCCAATCGCGATGGACGAAGGTTTACGCTTCGCTATCCGTGAAGGTGGCCGTACAGTTGGTGCTGGTGTTGTTGCAACTATCGTTGAGTAATATCAACAGATAGAGCTTCACAGCTTATAAAAAGGTCGCCTAGGCGGCCTTTTTTAATG
>NZ_PQCG01000010.1:0-127909 GCF_002964825.1 Pseudoalteromonas sp. T1lg122 | reverse complement strand
TGCTGGTGTTGTTGCAACTATCGTTGAGTAATATCAACAGATAGAGCTTCACAGCTTATAAAAAGGTCGCCTAGGCGGCCTTTTTTAATGTCTGTAGAAAGCTATCAGCTGTCAGACGTCAGATTAGACTGATGGGGTTGTTAAGTTCAGTGTCTCACTCAGAAATTAAATCCCGTAGGAGGCACTTTAGTGCCGAATTAGAACCATTCTTACAATTAGGCTTGAGCTAGACTCTTTAAACTTTACTCTCGCTAACTCGCTAACTCGCTAACTCACTTCCAACATAAAGCCTTATGTTTTCAGCATTTGTGCGCTGAGTGAATATCATGGTATTCGCTGTGTGTATCAGTAATTGTTGCTGCTTTTTTTCGAGTTTTAATTCTGCGCTAAGTAGCTCTTTGCGAATGGTGGGGTAGTCTGAAATCTCGGCTTGAATGGTTTTAAGGTAGGCGCGTGTGGCTCTTAGGGGCTGTAAAGCCTGTTGATCAAATGTAGCAATGCACAATTCAAGCTCACTCAGTTGAGAGGGGGTTACAGCCAGCTCTAAAGAATCAAGATAATAAAGCAGCAGGCACAGGTTTACATTTTTGCCTTGCTGGTCTTGATAGCCTAGTAGCTTGGTTTGCATGCCGTCTTTGCTGTAAAGCTGACATGCAAACTGCCAAAACTGTTCGCTGTTAAGCGGTTTCATCGGCAAAGGCCTGCTCTTTTTCTTCAAGCTCTTCAAGTGCCATAAGCAGCTCTTCTTCAACGTTATTAAGCTTTGGGGTTAAGCTTGCTTGCTTAGTGAGTAGCTCTGTCAGTTTTGCTTTATTCTCATCACTGTATAAATCATTGTCGGCAAGTGCGTTTTCGATTTCTCCAAGCTCTGTAGAGTACTTATCAAGTTGCTTTTCCAGCTTTTCGATTTGCTTTTTCAATGGTTGCACTGACTTTCTGAACTCAGCTTCTAAGCGCTTTTGCTCTTTGCGGTTAACGCTTGAATGTGCTTTAGGTGCATTGTCTTCAGGGCTTTTAGCGGCTTCTTTATTGGCATTCAGTAGCCATTGGTAATAGGCATCAAGGTCATAACCAAACTGTGTTACTTCGCCGTTATCAACGAGGTAATACTCATCAGCGGTGTTTTTAAGCATGTGACGGTCGTGCGATACGGTCACCATAGCGCCTTCGAAGCCTTGTAGCGCCATCACTAAGGCATGACGCATTTCTAAATCTAGGTGGTTGGTTGGCTCATCCAGTAACAGTAGGTTTGGCTTTTGATATACCAGCATTGCTAGTACTAAACGGGCTTTTTCACCGCCAGAAAATGGCGCAACTGGTTCAAGTGCTTTATCGCCAAAGAATGCAAAGCCGCCTAAAAAGTCACGCAATGATTGCTCAGGAGCTTGTGGATTTAAACGTTGTAAATGGGTCACTGCACTGGCTTTTAAATCAAGTGACTCAAGCTGATGCTGCGCAAAGTAACCAATATTTAAGCCCTGATGCTGAAATACTTCACCTGCTTGAGGTTGCAAATCGCCAGCTAATAATTTAATCAGTGTTGATTTACCCGCACCATTTCGGCCAAGCAGCGCAATACGGCTACCCGGCACAAGGTTTAGCTTAATGCTGTGTAAAATGGTGGTGTCGCCATAGCCTGCTTTGGCTTGGTCGAGGGTCATTAACGGGTTTGGTAGCGCTGTTGGCTCGGCAAACTCAAAATCAAAAGGTGAGTCAACATGGGCTGGGGCTAACTTTTCCATCCGCTCTAGGGCTTTTACGCGGCTTTGTGCTTGCTTAGCCTTACTAGCTTTTGCTTTAAAGCGCGTAATGAACTTTTCTAGGTGAGCAATTTGTTCTTGTTGCTTTTCGAACATCGCTTGTTGTTGTAATAATCGCTCTGCTTTTTGGCGTTCGAATTGTGAGTAATTGCCTTTATAAACATTTATTTTTTGTGCGTCTATGTGCCAAATTTGGTCAACTACGGCATCTAAGAACTCTCGGTCATGGGAGATAAGCACTAGAGTGCCTGTGTAGGCTCGTAAAAAACGTTCTAACCAGTAAACCGCATCGAGATCTAAGTGGTTGGTTGGCTCATCCAGCAGTAATAAATCGGCATCACGAATAAGTGCTTGTGCTAAGTTTAAGCGCATACGCCAACCACCAGAAAAGGCACTCACTGGGTTGTCTATTTGCTCATTACTAAAACCTAAACCGTGTAATAGCTCACCAGCTTTTGCTTCAATGCTATAACCTTGAATATGTTCTAGGCCAATATGTGCTTTTGCCTGCGCATCGCCGTCGTTATTTTGCTCAGCTTCGCGAAGTGCAATTCTTAGCGCGTAATATTCAGGATGACCTTGTAATACATAATCGAGGGCACTGATTTCGAGCGCAGGTGTTTCTTGCTTTACAGAGGCAATTGACCAGTCTTTAGGAATTTGGCATTCGCCGGCATCGAGTTGCAATTCAGACTTTAGTAGCGCGAACAGCGTTGATTTACCACAGCCATTAGCGCCCACAAGGCCGACTTTATGCTCTGGGAATAAGGTGGCAGAAGCCCCTTTTAGTAAGGCGTTACCACCACGTAGAAGTTCGATGTCTGAAATTTGGATCATGAATGTTTACTTGCACAGCACTGATTAAATTGCCGCTATCATAACACGGATCACATTAGCCTTCGCAATCGTATCAAACAGAGAATTATTAGGCTAAAATAGCCGCCTACATGCCACGGGAGATCATCTATGAGACAAAGAAAACGCTTTATTGCTGGAGCATCGTGCCCTGAATGTAAGGCCATGGATACCATGATGCTTTATAAAGAACATGATGTGGAAAAAGTGGAGTGCGTACAGTGTGGTCACAAAATGACGCAACCAGAGCAGGCAGTTCAGGCCTCAACGCGTCAATTCGAACAAGTGATTGGTGTGTTCAAGCCGGGCGATTAATACCCGGCTCTATTCACCTGATTAATAATGAGGTGGAGGCGGCTCTTGAAGCTGTGACATTAAAGAAGGCTGCTGCGCTTCTTTAATCTTTTCTGCAAGTAACTCAGTCTGGCGTTTCATTTTTGCCAGCTGCTGTTGGTGCGCTTTAAGCTCATCATTCAATATTTCAATTGTTTCATCTTGAAAAGCGACTTTTGCTTCAAGTTCCATTAAACGATGTTCAATTGTATTCATTTGATTCTCTTAGATTAAAACTTTCAGCGAATCCGCTGGAGCTTTCGGTTAATAACGCTTGGTTGTTATCAGTAAACGCAACATCTAACACCACGGCTGATTTCGGGCGGCTTCCTTCTCGAGGAATCACTTGCCACGTATGTAACTTTTTACCTGACTCTAGCTGCCATAAATCGACCAATCGATTGGGTGAACCTGTTGCAAGTAAAGTGCCCTCATCATTAAAACGGACGGCGGTAAAAATTTTCTGACGCGCAATATACGCCAGTTTGCTAACAAGATCACCTGTAGTCAGTTGCCATACATTTGCTTGCTTCATACTGTCTGCGGTAAATGCGTATCGACCTTGTGGATCAAGGGCAACTTGAGTAACGCGACTTGGGTGGTTAAAGCGATGGATCACTTGCCCTGTGCGAGTGTCCCAAAAGTAAGCTACATAGTCATTTGAGCCGCTTATGGCGTAGTGGCCGTTAGGTGAAAGGTCAACAACATTGACTTTTTCTTGGTGGCCAAGGAACTCTATGCGTCTGCCACTCTCTAAGTCGAGGTAAACGACTACACCGTCGGCGCGGCCATATAACACACTGCGCCCTTGGTTACTTATCGCGATATCTCGAATTGTTGAGGCGTGTATTTTGTAATAACCCGTGTTGTTGCCCGTGGCAATGTCCCACACTGCAAAGGTGGACTTTTCAGCGGTAACTGCATGGCTATTGTCGTAAGAGATAGCAACAGTATGAACCAAGCTATCTTGATTTTGTTGTTGAAACCATTGGTATTTTAGCACCTGTTGTTGATTATCCCACAGTGCGACCCCATGGTGTATTGATGAGATTAAGCTGTATTTGCCATCGTGCGACAGCGCACTGGCGAAGGCACCTTTAGCCGCATGCTCATAGCGTGCAGTTGATTGCTCATGTTGCTCAGAGCACGCTACAACTAAGCAAAGGCTGAGCAGATACAAAAAAGTACGAAATATCGACATATTACGAGTATTTCCCCTTAACTCTTAGTGATTGAGAGGTTAGACTAGGTCTCGTTGAAGGCCTAGGTTGTTAGTCTAATCGCTGATCATGCATAAGCATGACATTAGTTATTAGACAAGCAGCCTACCATGTAGGTCGTTAATCTTTAACTAGTAATAATACAATAATTGACAACTGCAAAGTGTGTCGGAGATATAAAATGAGAAAGACGATTAAATTGTCATTGATTGCAGCGTCAGTTTTAGCGCTTACAGCTTGTAATCAGGAAGCAAAAAAAGAACAGCAAGTTGAAGTTAAACTAGAGACTGAAGCTCAGCAACAAGCATACGGTATTGGTGCGTCTGTTGGTAACTTCTTAAACCAAGACCTTGCTGATAAAAAAGCGTTAGGTGTTGAACTAGACGAAGCGCTTCTTAAGCGTGGTTTTGAAGACGCGCTAGCGGGTAACGCTAAACTTGATGACGAAAAAATTCGTGAAGTGTTAACGGCGCTTGACCAAAGCATTCGCACTAAACAACAAGAAAAAGCGAAAGTAGAAGCTGAGAAGAGCAAAGCTGAAGGCGAAAAATTCCTAGCTGAAAACGCGAAGAAAGAAGGCGTGACAGTAACTGAATCTGGCCTACAGTACGAAGTGATCACTGAAGGTGAAGGCGAAAAGCCAGTAGCAACTGACGTTGTTAAAGTACACTACAAAGGCACTTTATTAGACGGTACTGAGTTCGATAGCTCTTACTCACGTAACGAACCAACTACGTTCCCACTTAATCGTGTGATCCCAGGTTGGACTGAAGGTTTACAATTAATGCCAGTTGGCTCTAAGTACAAGTTCACTATTCCATCTGAACTTGCATATGGCGAGCGTGATCTTGGTAAGATCCCAGCTAACTCAACGCTTGTTTTCGAAGTAGAATTACTTGAAATCCAAAGCGATGACAAAGCTGTACCAGCTGAGTAATATTAAACTCAATAAAAAAGGGCCGATTGGCCCTTTTTTTACGCATGAAGTTTATTAACTAAATGCCGTTTCTTTCATTTTTAATGTGCCACTATCAGCATCAAGCTCAACCAAAGTGCCAACAGGCAAGATAAATTGGCGCTTAATATGGCCAATCATAGCTCCACGATAAGCAGGAATTTCCAGCGGTTTTATATAATCTGCAAAAATATCGTCAAGGGTTAAAGAGCCATAACCACGGCCAGGCTTACAGTCATTACAATCGCCAAACACAAAGCCCGCAATTTTATCAAGTGCGCCCATGAGTTTGAGTGTGCTCATCATTCTGTCAATTCGATACGGCGCTTCGTCGATATCTTCTAAAAATAAAATTGCGCCATTAAAGTCAGGTAAATAATTCGATCCTGCAAGGGCTGTCAGTACCGTTAAGTTACCGCCGATTAATCGTCCAGAGGCTTTACCTGATGTGATCGTTTGGGTCAGGTACTGAGTGTTAACAAGCTCATCATCGGCTTTTGGTAAGTTTTGGAAATGCATCAACTTACGCGCTTCGAACATGTTCTTAAATTGCGCGACATGAAACGGGTTCCAGTCACTCGATGCATTTGGGCCATGGAAGCTGATTAGCCCAGCTTGAGAGAGTAGTGCATTGTGTAGAGCGGTAATGTCCGAATAGCCCATCAGAGGTTTTGGGTTGTTACGGATCATTGCGTAGTCGAGCAAAGGTAAAATACGGGCAGCGCCTGAACCGCCACGTAAACACAAAATGGCATCAACCTCTTTGTCACTGAATAAACTGTTTAAATCGCCGGCTCGCATTACATCAGTGCCAGCTAAATGACCGCGTCTTGCTAAAATGTTTGGTGCAAGCTTAGCCTTGTAACCCAGCGCCTCTATAACGCCTTTTGCTAGTATGATATCAGCCTGTTCAGCAGTGGCAGCTGACGGGCTACACACACCAATTGTGCCGCCTTTTTCCAGCGCTTTTGGCTTAATTAATGTTTGGGTACTGCTATTCTGAGCAGCCATTAAAGGAGCTGATGTTATACTTGCGCCAGCAGCAAGGATTGAAAGTGACTTTAAAAATGACCGTTTATTCATAGCGAGCCTCATGTTTTTATAGTATGAGTATCGCATTGAAGAAAATATTTCAAATATTTGTTACGAATGGAATAGATGATTCTTTTTAGGCAGGCAAAAAAGGTGTTTTTCAGCAGAGAGTGTTTCTCTGCTGTGCAACTAAGCTGTTAGCTGGTGTGATTAGAATAAAGGTTATCGATTAACTCATCTTCTAATTCAAAGCGTAATTCAAGCGCTTCACCTAATGTTGATAAATCTTTATCAAACTCATCAAGCAAGTCATCTTTGTCAACTTCTGCGTATTTGTCGTTAAAGTCGAGTGCTACATCTGTGGTTTCAGAAATGCGCGGGTATAAGGCATTAGCCAGCTTTTGGCTTTCAGGACCTTTTTCTTCACACGCTTTGGCAATGTCGTCGTAAATTTCGAAATGGCCAGCAGAAAGGTAATCCATCAGAATTTGGCAAAAGTTTTGAATTTGCAGTTGATCAGGAAGGGCGTGATCTTTCTTTTCGTACGGTGAAAAGCCTGCAATACGGCAGAACAACACAAGCAGCTCTTGACGTTCTGTGAGCCATTTGTCGATTACAGAGTGACTACCACCCCATTTTTGTTGAGCTTTTTCCAAACGCGTCAGCATATTTCATCTCCTCGCTGAGTAGGTTTTCCTTTGTATATATAAAAAGGAAATATGACACAAAGATCAACTAAATTCTTAGTGTCTAATTGCAACAGATTGTAAAAGTCATTCTAAAGACATACTTTTCAGCGCTGAGTAGGCCAAAAAATAACCTTGTTTTTAGAGTGGACTTTTTTTTGCTCTCATTGCAGTGTATGGGAATTGATTCAAAACTACTAGTATTAATTTTGCAATTTTTATCTAAGCGGAGGAGTTGTAATTTGCTGATTTAGAAAAGAAAAAACCACCAAAATTGGTGGTTTAATTCTTTTTCTAAGACTTGTTAAAACAAGCGTTCTTATTATTATGGGAAGATTGTTGTTCTTATTGTTATAAGATTTTTATTATTGTTTTTGTTAACGCGGGATAGGTTATACCAAGCTTTTTTGTATGTTGCAAATTTATTAATAGAAAGTTTTAAATTTATTTTGTTTTCGCTCAAAAAACACACTATAGGCTTAGGTTGGCTTAAAAAACATGATCTATATCTAGCCTTGATTATCTATCCATAGTGAGACGCGCAATATGGTGATACAATCTGCTCAATTTCATTCAGTTCTAGGATTCTATACGCATGAGCGAATTAAAAAACGATCGTTATTTACGTGCACTACAAAAGCAACCTGTTGATGTCACACCGGTATGGATGATGCGCCAAGCTGGCCGTTATTTACCTGAATACCGTGCTACACGTGCCCAAGCAGGCGACTTTATGAGTTTATGTAAAAACGCTGAACTTGCTTGTGAAGTAACGTTACAGCCATTACGTCGTTATCCGCTTGATGCTGCAATTCTATTCAGTGATATTTTAACTATTCCTGATGCTATGGGCTTAGGTCTTTACTTTGAAACAGGTGAGGGCCCGAAATTCGAACGTCCGATTTCTTCATTAGCAGATGTTAAAAAAATCCCAAAAATCGATCCAACTGATGAGCTTGGTTATGTAATGAATGCGGTAAGTACGATTCGCCGCGAATTAAAAGGTGAAGTACCGCTAATTGGTTTCTCTGGTTCACCTTGGACACTTGCTACTTACATGGTTGAAGGTGGTAGCAGCAAAACATTCGGTAAAATCAAGAAAATGGCCTTTGCAGAACCACAAACACTGCACCTATTACTTGATAAGTTAGCGGACTCAGTAATCGACTATTTAAACGCGCAAGTTAAAGCGGGCGCGCAATCGTTAATGGTATTTGACTCATGGGGCGGTGTATTAAGCCCACGTGATTACAATGAGTTTTCATTACAATACATGCACAAGATTGTTGATGGCTTAATTCGCGAACATGATGGCCGTAAAGTACCAGTGACGTTATTTACTAAAAATGGTGGTCAGTGGATTGAAGCAATTGCAGCAACAGGCTGTGATGCAGTAGGTCTAGACTGGACTATTAACATCGGTGATGCAAAGCGTCGTGTTGGCGATAAAGTAGCGCTGCAAGGTAACATGGACCCAGCAATGCTGCATGGTACGCCTGAGCGCATTCGCCAAGAAGTTGCCACTATCCTAGAAGACTTTGGTACAGGTTCTGGCCATGTATTTAACCTAGGTCACGGTATTACACCAGATGTAGACCCAGAAAATGCAGGTGTATTTATCAACGCCGTTCATGAATTCAGTGGTAAATACCACAAATAAGCAAAAGCTAGTCATAAAAAAGCCCGCATTAAGCGGGCTTTTTTTATTTACTTAAACAAACGATTTAAACCATTTAATGCAGCTACGCGATAGGCTTCAGCCATAGTCGGGTAGTTGAACGTGGTATTTACAAAGTAATCAATGTTATTACCGCCGTTCTTTTGTTCCATAATAGCTTGACCGATGTGAACTATTTCAGAGGCACGCTCACCGAAGCAGTGCACACCCAGTACTTCTTTGGTATCAACATGGAATAAAATCTTTAAGCTACCCACCTCAGTGCCTGCAATTTGCGCACGCGCTAAATGCTTAAATTGAGCACGGCCTACCTCGTAAGGGACTTTTGCAGCAGTTAACTCTTGCTCGGTTTTACCCACTGAGCTCATTTCAGGGATTGTATAAATACCTGCTGGGATATCAATGATCAGCTTTTCATCGCAATTACCACATGCAATCGCATCGGCTGCAATACGGCCTTGGTCAAATGCTGCACTGGCAAGGCTTGGGTAACCAATGACATCACCCACAGCATAAATGTTGTCGACTTCTGTTTGGTAAGTTTCGTTCACCTTAAGCTGACCACGACCATCCGCTTTTAGGCCAACAGCTTCAAGGTTTAATGTGTCTGTGTTACCCGTACGGCCATTGGCAAATAAAATACAGTCAGCTTTTACGCGCTTACCTGATTTTAAGTGCATTACCACACAATCATCGCGAGTTTCTACGCGATCAAACTCTTCATTATGACGAATAACAATGCCGCTATTCCAAAAGTGATAGCTCAGAGCATCTGAAATTTCTGCATCCATAAAGGCAAGTAGGCGGTCACGGGTATTCACTAGGTCAACCTTGGCGCCTAAACCTTTAAAAATAGAGGCATACTCACAACCAATTACACCAGCACCATAAATGAGCACACGATGAGGGTCATCTTCAAGGCCTAAAATGGTATCGCTGTCGTAAATACGTGGATGTTTAAAGTCTACACCCGGTGGACGATAAGGGCGCGAGCCAGTAGCAATAACGATTGTTTGTGCAGTAAGCGTTTCAAATGAACCGTCTAGGTGCGTTACTTTAATGGTGTGTTTATCAATAAACTCAGCATCACCTTGATACATATGAATGCGGTTACGTTCATAAAAGCTGCTACGTAAATTAGATTGCTTTGAGATGACGTTACTTGCGTGGCGCAAAATATCTGGGAAAGTTAAGCGGTTAGGGCGCTCACTAATATTAAATAGCGGGTTTGCTTTATATTCAATATAACGACTTACAGAGTGACGTAATGCTTTTGACGGGATAGTACCCCAGTGCACACAACCGCCACCTACTGCTTCTTGACGCTCAATAACAGCGACTTTTTTGTTACTTTTAGATAGGTTCATGGCGGTACCTTCACCGCCAGGACCTGTACCTATGATGATCGCATCATATTGATAAGATGGAGTATCTTTTTGCTTTACTTGTTGTTTGGCCACAGCCGCTCCTATGTTAACTAAAAGAGGCTTTTAACAACCTCGCATTTAGTGCAAGCCAAGCCTGCTTTTGGTTTTCCCAAGCGGCTTCAAGCTCGTGATATTGTGTCATTAATGCTGATTTTTCACACTGTTTCATCATTTTATTACGTTTGATTTCTAACACGCGCCTTTGCAAGGCACAGAAGTGTTGCAGTTTTTTCAGCAGTAAATCGTACTCAGATTGTAATAATGTAAGCTTATCTTGCGCTAAAGGCAATTTTGCAAGGCGACCTTGGGTCTTACTCATCAAGGTTTCTGCTTTGGCTTTTTCGATTCGCTCAATCGGTGTGCGCTTTAATTTTGAAGCAAGACCGATTGCCGCTAAAGAGCGGATCATCCATTTAGTTGGATCATAGTGATACCACTTAATGCCATTGCGATAGTCGCTAGCAAAAATGTGGTGGAAGTTATGATAGCCTTCACCGTATGTGAATAGCGCTAAAAAGCCATTATCACGGGCAGTGTTTTTTTCTGTGTATGGACGTGAGCCCCAGATATGCGCCAGCGAGTTGATAAAAAAGGTAAAGTGCTGGCTCAATACTAAGCGCAGTAAACCAACCAATAATAACATGCCCCATACATCGCCAAGCATTAAACCAAGTAGTAAAGGAATACCAAAATTAGTCGCGACGACTAACTTCATATAGTGACGGTGTTGCCACATAACGACTTTGTTTTTTTGTAAGTCACGGCAGTTACTGTAGTTACCGTATTGCTCGCCTTGATAATCGCGCAGCATCCAACCGATGTGGCTATACCAAAAGCCATTAGTAGCGGCGTAAGGGTCTTTGATTGGATCATCAACTTGACCATGGTGAATACGGTGATCGCTACTCCAGTGCAAGGCGCTATTTTGTAATGCAAAAGCACCACCTAAGGCAAAAATCACTTCAATAACAGGATGCACATCATAGGCTTTGTGTGCCCACAAGCGGTGATAACCTGCAGTAATAGAAAGTCCGGCGTAGAACATACAGCCAACAAAGGCTATCCACTGTGTACTGGTGTATCCGTAGCTAAAGCCATACCAAGGAACAAGGGTGATCGCGGCCAAAAATGTAAGGCTAAAAAATAGCACATTGGTCCAAATAATCGGTGGTTTTTTCATCTGAATAAATCTCGGCGTACAGTTGTACGCTAAAATAGTGTTTCATTCTCTCCGCGTCAAGTATTAGACTGTCTCATTAACCGAAAAATCATTAAAAGTTCACGCTGGGAGTTTCCATGTCGGGTGTTAGAGCGCAACAGAAACAAAAAACACGACAAGCACTAATCGAAGCTGCATTCAATCAATTGAGTGCCGATCATAGTTTTTCTAATTTAAGTTTGCGTGAAGTTGCCCGTGAAGCAGGGATTGCCCCCACCTCTTTTTACCGCCACTTTAAAGACATGAATGAGCTCGGTTTGACCATGGTTGATGAAGCCGGTTTGACACTTCGCCAACTTATGCGCCAAGCGCGTCGCCGTATTGAGAGCGGCGGTAGTGTGATCACGACATCAATCGTGACCTTTATGGAGTTTATCGATAACTCGAGCAACCAATTTAGATTGTTATTGCGTGAGCGCTCAGGAACTTCAAAAGCATTTCGCGCTGCGGTTGCTCGTGAAATTAAACATTTCATTTTAGAGCTTGCGCATTACCTTGAAAGCGAAACTCCGTGCGACCCAACTCATGCATATATTCAAGCCGAAGCCATGGTGACTTTAGTATTTAACGCCGGTGCCGAAGCCCTCGATATTGAAGGGACACAACGTGAAGAACTGGTTGAACGCTTGATCTGGCAATTACGCTATATTGCTCGCGGTGCCACTTTGTATGGCCGTGATAGTAAAGGTAGTGTAGAAAAAACAGCCTAAAGCATGGTGGATTTTTGTTCCCATTTTGTGTATCGTTTTTTGTTTAAATCAGTAACTGAATTCTAAATAGTCAGTTACGCCACAAAATGAATAAATAGCGAGGACGCATATGCTCACCAAGGATCCGGTGAATGATACTCATGCCCATTTTTTAGAACAGAGTGAAGAAACAACGGTAAAAAACAGCCCAAGCTTTCGGGAGCTGAGCCGCAGTTTGTTATACTCGTTACCGAAACATGTGCAAAAGAAAATTCAAGATAACTTGTTTGGCGTATTAGACGCTCATCAGGTCTCACAATTTCGAGATGACAAACGCTGCCAGTTTTGGATTAACCAAAATGGTTGGAAGCGAGTTCCCTACAGTCAGTTTCGCCATGTCTATAGCCGAATTGCGCTATACCCAAAAAGCGCCACTATTTCAAAGAACCATAGCTCAGAGGCTGCTAGCAATGCAACATCAGCTGATTTAAGAGATCAACAAGCTAGGCTATTACAAAGCAATGGCTGTGAGGGACAACCCAACAGGATAGATCAACACATAACTTATACTCGTCGTGTTATCCGCCCAACAGCAACTCAGCAATTTCAACCTACGTTAGCTCTTTATAAGCCTGTTGCAAATAGTAAGGTAGAGTTAAAAGCATCTCACCAAGTTCGGCAAAATTTTACAACCCATGTGCTCCAAGCATCTGAAACGGTAGAAATGTTAGCTCAACAATATACAGGCTATAAAAATGCGAACCTTATTTATGATTACAATTTGGGGTTTAGTCGTGCTAAGCCCGCACCGGTAGGTACTGGATTGATAGTTCCCAATGGTTGGAAATTAAATATAGAAGGCTCCTGCAGTAATTGCCGCAGTATAGATATAGTTTGGCAAGGGCCTACAAATGGTCAAATTACATTGCAATTAGAAAAAAAGCGCCCAGATGAAATATCGTTTTGGCAGCATTATTTTGTTGTGAAGCCAGGTGTTTATGCTGTCACTGTGAGTGCGTCAGGTCTTGTGGAAACCACCTCTTTTACAGTGCTTCAACCAACACAAGAATATGAAATTGAATTGCTTGATCAAGCAGGTAACCCACAGGCAAACATGGGCTATAAAATTCGCTTGCGTAATGGGCATGTAGTCAGTGGAGTATTAGATAGTAAGGGTTATGCCCACGTATCAGGTCCTGACTTTGAAAATGCTAAAATAAGTTTTCATGAGTTAGATGACAAAGACTGGCAGGTGGCCAGCCCTTCCCGTAATGAATAAATTTATAAGGATATAATTTATGACCTTACAACATACTGTGTCGCAAGGCGAAACCTTGCTACGCATTGCTCGTCAATATGGGTTTAGAACCTCTAATGGTCTTTACTTGCATCCGCTTAATGCTGAGTTTCGTTCATTAAGGCCTGAACCTAACCAAATTTACCCCGGCGACGTAATTGCTATTCCAGCAAAAGTTGAAAAATTCATGCCACTGAAAACAGGTAGTAAAAACTCTTTTATGGTGCGTGATGAAAAAGAATTCTTTCGTTTAAAACTAGCTTACGAAAATGGCGAGCAAATTACGGGAAAGCGCATTGTACTGAATATCGCAGGGCAAACAATTGATACCGTCATAGCAGAAGATGGCTTAATTGAAGTAGAGCTCACCGAAAATGAAACGCTTACAGGGCAAGTAGATTTATATCTCAATGACGAAGACACCACACCAACAAAGAGTTTTGCTATTCAAGTTGGGCACTTAGACCCTATTGAAACCTTGTCAGGAGTGCAAGGGCGTTGCAATTTACTTGGGTTTGATTGTGGGAAGGTTGATGGAATTAATGGATCAAAAACACAAACAGGTGTTAAAGCTTTTCAGCTTGCACAGCAGTTGCAAGTTGATGGCATAGCAGGGCCTATTACTAAACGTCGTCTTGTTGACGTATACGGAGCATAAGTAATGAGCCAAGCAATGCCAATGGCAGTAAACCTTGTTAATACACTTGTTATTAATACCGGTGCGGGTGCAACAACAAAGCATATTATTGTAAAAGTACTGGGCGATGTTGATGTAGAAATACAGCTATTTTCACAAGGCAACAAGGTCGTAGTTGAAAAACAAGCAGCGCAGCACTACCGTTTTAATAACCTGTCGCAAGATACACCTTATACACTCAAAGCAATTGTTGCTGGTAAGGCCGAGTTTACTCTTGTTAATGAGCAGCAATTTGCAGACTATTTTAATTCAAACACGGTAAAGTCATTCAATATTGGTAGTAAGGGCGGCCCGCAACTACTTCAACATAAAATTTTACCGAAAGGCCATGTAGAACTCACCTTACTTGCCGAACCGCCTTGCTTTGGGGTGTTTTTTGATGGCACAGGTAATAACCGTTTTAACGACATACAAGACTCAACAGACAGCAAAGAGCCCACGAATGTTGTTAAGTTGTTTGAGTTATATCCATTTCAAACCTATAAATCTCGGTATTATGCCGAAGGGATAGGCACTAAAGCGAATAAAAAAGACTCAACACTAGATATGGGCTTGGCGTTTAGTTTTGATGAGCGCATAAAAAAATCTTTAATATCATTGAACCGTTTTATAAGGAACAGTAATTTTGAGCACATTAGCATCGCTTTAATTGATGTATTTGGCTTTAGCCGAGGTGCAGCCCAAGCCCGAGCGTTTGTTAATCAGGTCAATGCAATTTATCAACATAAGCCAAATTATTGGGGCGGCATTAAGCCTGTTATTCGTTTTGTGGGCTTATTTGATAGTGTTGCATCTATTGGCGGCGATGGCGATAACAACCACAGTGAGTTTTACGCCGATGACGAACTTGACTACCCCGTTAATTTAAATTTAGCGAGCAGCAGTGCCGGGTATGTGATGCACTTAGCTGCGTTTGATGAAAAGCGCGATAAATTCCCTCTTAGCTCATTACTCAATAGTAATAAGCAGCTATCAGAAAACCACAAAGAAATTGAGCTGCCTGGCGTGCACTCAGATATAGGTGGCGGTTATGGCCCCGTTGAAACGAGCATTCTTTACCCTCGGCAGTATATTGCGGGCCAAGCCGGTGAGCCAGAGCACGACAAAGAACTCGTACAGCTTAAACAGTCACTTGAACAAAAATATTATTGGCCAACAATTAATATTCAATTTAAAGCAAGCCGGCCAAGAATAAACCGACAACCAAAGCGAATTTGGAATAAATCAGAAAATACAATTTACACCAGCTACAGGCCGTATTGGCGCCGTAAATTAAGTAATATTCTACCGCATTATAGTTTAGCGCTAATGCACGAAACGGCTGTAAATCAAGGGGTGCCGTTGCAAAACCTAGCAGAGCTTGCCAACCGCAAGCAAGCCGATGGTCAGGCTTTTCCTTATGTTTTACCAAGCGAGCTTAAATCGCTTGTAGATACAGCGCGCAGTTTTGGCCCGCAAAGTGATGCCTGGCATGCTTTATACAAAGACTACATTCACCATAGTGTTAAATACGCGGCAACGATTGATGCGATAGCTCACGGCCCCGAAGAAGAAGCAGAATTTACCACCAAAAACCAACAGCGCGAGCTTTTTTATAACCAGCCAAGTCAAGCTGAAACAAGCTCACAATGGCAATCACAACTAATAAATGGATACCGACTATGGACAAGTTTATAAAACCACTCATCTCAATTGTATATGCTTTGTTTTTAGCCGGTTGCTCGTCAACGGGAAAAATAGATTATATGGTCGTATCTGGCTCAACTGATGAAGGTAATGATATTTTTGCTACATTAGTAAAATTTGATGAGCGGTGGAGTGTCCCTGCAGGTGCAATGTCGTGTTGCCGAGCTACGGCAGGTGCAATGGCCGGAGTTTATGAGCAAAAATTCCCGGAAAAAGTTGAAGTTGAATGGCTCGATAAATCAGAAAATAGAATTTACTACGGTGAAGTGGCCATAGATAAGGTGGGGTATAAATTAGCTAAAAACTTACCTAATTTTAGTTATTACACAGGTGAAGTTGAGGACGAGATTTTTCCCTACCTAATTATTGGCATGGGTGAGACAGGTGAAATAAAAGTGTGGATATCAAATACACCTTCAGCAGGATTCACAGGCCGTGTATTACATGAACTTGGCTCTGGGCAAGCGCAATGGCGCGAGAATAAATAAAAACCGACTATGGACAAGTTTATAAAACCACTCATCTCAATTGCATGTGCTTTGTTTTTAGCCGGTTGCTCGTCAACGGGAAAAATAGATTACATGGTAGCAGGCGTAGGCACTGAGAATGGGAATGCTATTTGGGGGCGCTCAGTGGTATTTGATGATACATGGGGCATACCATCAGGAGCAATTGAGTGTTGTTATGCTGAGGCTGGTGGTACAGTCAGTTTGTACGACCAAAAATTCCCGGAAAAAGTGGCGGTTGAATGGCTCGATAAATCAGAAAATAGAATTTATTACGGTGAAGTGGCCATAGATAAGGCGGGATATAAATTAGCTAAAAACTTACCCCCATTCACTGCGCACACAGGTAAAGTTTTTAACGATGTAAAACCTTATTTAATTATTGGTATGGGTGAGACCGGTGAAATAAAAGTGTGGATATCAAATACACCTTCAGCAGGGTTCACAGGCCGTGTATTACATGAACTTGGCTCAGGGCAAGCGCAATGGCGCGAGAATAATTAAAAATGCATTTAGTTACTATGGACAAGTTTATAAAACCACTCATCTCAATTGCATGTGCTTTGTTTTTGGCCGGTTGTTCGTCAACGGGAAAAATAGATTACATGGTTGCAGGAGGTGCGACACAAAAAGGTAACCAAATTTGGGTGCAGGCAATTACTTTTGATGATAGTTGGGGGGTTCCTATGGGAAGCCTCGGTTGTTGTTGGGAAAGTGCAGGCAAAACAAGTGGTGTATACGACCAAAAATTCCCAGAAAAAGTGGTAGTTGAGTGGCTCGATAAATCAGAAAATAGAATTTATTACGGTGAAGTAGCCATAGATAAGGCTGGGTATAAATTAGCTAAAACCTTACCTGCTTATACATGGGTAAGCACAGGAGAGATAGAAACAAATATAACCCCTTACTTGATTATTGGTATGGGAGAAACTGGCGAGATTAAGGTTTGGTTATCAAATACAAGCTCAGAAATGAATAGGGTTGGTCGTGTATTACATGAACTTGGCTCTGGGCAAGCGCAATGGCGCGAGAATAAATAAAAACCGACTATGGACAAGTTTATAAAACCACTCATCTCAATTGTATGTGCTTTGCTTTTAGCCGGTTGCTCGTCAACGGGAAAATAGATTACATGGTTGCAGGAGGTGCAACAGAAAAAGGTAACCAAATTTGGGTGCAGGCAATTACTTTTGATGATAATTGGGGGATTCCTATGGGAAGCCTCGGTTGTTGTTGGGAAAGTGCAGGCAAAACAAGTGGTGTATATGACCAAAAATTCCCAGAAAAAGTGGTAGTTGAGTGGCTTGATAAATCAGAAAATAGAATTTATTACGGTGAAGTGGCCATAGATAAGGCAGGGTATAAATTAGCTAAAAACTTACCTAATTTTAGTTATTACACAGGTGAAGTTGAGGACGAGATTTTTCCCTATCTAATTATTGGCATGGGTGAGACAGGTGAAATAAAAGTGTGGATATCAAATACACCTTCAGCAGGGTTCACAGGGCGAGTATTACATGAACTAGGCTCAGGGCAAGCGCAATGGCGTGAGAATAAATAAAAATGCACTTGGCAACGATGGACAAGTTTATAAAACCACTTATCTCAATTGCATGTGCTTTGTTACTGGTAGGTTGCTCGACAACGGGAAAAATAGATTACATGGTCGTATCTGGCTCAACTGATGAAGGTAATGATATTTTTGCGACATTAATAGAATTTGATGGGCGGTGGAGTGTCCCTGCAGGTGCAATGTCGTGTTGCCGAGCTACGGCAGGTGCAATGGCCGGTGTTTATGGGCAAAAATTCCCCGAAAAAGTGGCGGTTGAGTGGCTCGATAAATCAGAAAATAGAATTTACTACGGTGAAGTGGCCATAGATAAAGCAGGATATAAATTAGCTAAAAACTTACCTGCATATTCATGGGTAAGCACAGAAGAGATAGAAAAAAATATAACCCCCTACTTGATTATTGGTATGGGAGAAACTGGCGAGATTAAGGTTTGGTTAACTAATGCGCGCTCTGAAAGGAATAGAATTGGCCGTGTATTACATGAACTTGGCTCAGGGCAAGCGCAATGGCGTGAGAATCAATGATGTTTTTAGATTACCTCACTAAATAATTAGATTTTTTCCTCATACTGTTACTTTATGTGTATGTGATAACTATCACATTTAAAAGTTAATCTAAGCAATAGAAGCTTTACCTTCCGAAACTTTAAACGTTCAATGCATTTAGTTGGGTTTAATTAACCTTTAAAGTGTGCTTTTATGGATTTTTAATTTCAGTAACGCGATTTAAAAATCGATTTTGTGGAAAAATTATGCTTGCAAGCAGGTTTTTTGAATGTTAAAAATATAGCCACTGAACACACATTTAGTAAATTAAGATGCAAATTACACATTCAATTACATTAAAACTAAACCTCTTACTGCTTAAATCAGTGAGCGGGGCTTAGTGTATTTGCATTTGTAGAACATTAAAAAACCCCGCAACCGCGGGGTTTTTTTTATCTCGCTAATGGGTCATTGGGAACGAGGACAGTTTATGAAAGATAAGGTTTGGATTTTTGACACAACGTTACGTGATGGTGAGCAAGCATTAAAAGCAAGCCTAACCGAAGACGACAAAATTCAACTTGCGCATACCATTAGCCGCTTAAATGTGGATGTAATGGAAGTGGGTTTTCCGGTATCTAGCCCGGCAGATTTTCGCTCTGTACAGCGCATTGCGACTGAAGTGAAAGGGCCGATTATTTGTGGCTTAGCACGTGCTGTAGCAAAAGATATTGAAGCATGTGGTGAAGCACTTCGCCCGGCAGAGCAGGGCCGTATTCATACATTTATTGCAACCAGCCCATTACACCTTGAGCACAAATTACGTATGAGCTTAGACGATGCAACAGCGATGGCTGTTAAGTCGATTAAACTTGCGCGTAACTACACCGATGACGTTGAGTTTTCGTGTGAAGATGCAGGTCGTACACCGCATTGGGATTTATGCCGTATCGTTGAAAGTGCTATTGATGCCGGTGCATCAACTATCAACTTACCTGACACCGTAGGCTATGTAACGCCAGACGAATACGCTGCGATGATCCACCACTTAATGAACAATGTACCAAATATCGACAAGGCGCGTTTAAGCGTGCATTGCCATAACGATTTAGGTTTAGCGGTTGCTAACTCAATCGCTGCAGTACAAGCCGGTGCTCGCCAAATCGAATGTACAATAAATGGCATTGGTGAGCGCGCAGGTAACTGTTCGCTTGAAGAAGTGGCGATGATCATGAAGATGCGTGAAGACCACTTAAAAGTGCATACCGATATTCGCAGTGAAGAAATTTACCGTGCTTCGCGTCAAGTCGCGAAGATTTGTAATATGCCAGTACAACCAAACAAAGCAATTGTTGGTGAAAATGCCTTTGCACACAGTTCAGGGATCCACCAAGACGGCGTATTAAAAGCCCAAAACACTTACGAAATAATGTCGCCAGAAAGTGTCGGTGTACCTAATAACCAATTAAACATGACTTCGCGTTCAGGTCGTCATGTTATTGAGCATCGTTTAGAAGAGTTAGGCTATCAAAAATCTGATTACGATATGGATAGCTTATATGAGAGTTTCTTAGCATTAGCAGACCAAAAAGGCACTGTGTATGACTACGACTTAGAAGCGATGATTTACTTTAATCAAATCAAAGATAAAGACGAAAAGTACCAACTTGAGTTTGTTAACTCGACGTCTAACTCACAATCGGTGGCGAGTTCAACAATCGGCATGACAATTGATGGCGAGTCTAAGCAAGAGGCCGCAACAGGGAATGGCCCTGTAGAAGCATCATTCTTAGCAATTGAGCGCTTAACGGGTATGTCAGTTGAGATGATTGAATACAACCTAGAAGCAACAGGCCAAGGTGCCAGCTCGCTAGGGCAAGTGAATATTATCGCTAAATACGATGGTCGCCCATATCACGGCGCGGGCATTGCAGCGGATGTGGTAGAAGCGTCAGTACGCGCCATGATCCGCGTTTATAACTTAATTTATCGTGCACAAAAAGTGTCTGATTTAAAACAACAGAGGAAAGCAGGATGAGTCAATCGAATTACAGTATCGCAGTATTAGCAGGCGACGGGATTGGTCCAGAAGTTATGGCAGCAGCAGAAACCGTCTTGGATGCTGTGAGCGAAAAATTTGGTTTTACTTTGACTCGTCATCACCACGCAATTGGTGGTGCAGCCATTGATGAATTTGGTCAGGCACTGCCGCAAAGCACACTGAGTGCCTGCGAAAATGCCGATGCGATTTTATTTGGCTCGGTAGGCGGCCCTAAGTGGGAAAACTTACCACCGAATGAGCAACCTGAGCGAGCTTCACTATTGCCACTACGTAAGCATTTTGGTTTGTTCTGTAATTTACGCCCAGCACAATTATTACCAGCACTAAGTGCTGCATCACCGCTACGTGCAGATATCAGTGCACAAGGCTTTGATATCTTATGTGTTCGTGAGCTAACCGGTGGTATTTATTTCGGTGAAAAAGGCCGCAGTGGCGAAGGGGAACAAGAAGTTGCTTTCGATACCCAAACATATTCACGTAAAGAAATTGAGCGCATCGCACGCTTTGCATTTGAAGCTGCTAAGTTGCGTAGTAATCATGTTACTTCGGTTGATAAAGCGAATGTATTAGCGTCAAGTGTACTTTGGCGTGAAGTGGTCACTGAAGTGAGTAAAGACTACCCAGAAGTGAGCCTTGACTACATTTATGTTGATAACGCGGCGATGCAGTTAGTTAAACAGCCAAGTCAGTTTGATGTATTACTTTGCGATAACTTATTTGGCGACATTCTGTCTGATGAGTGCGCGATGATCACCGGCTCTATGGGCTTATTACCATCAGCGAGTTTAAATCAGTCTGGCTTTGGTTTATATGAACCTGCTGGTGGCTCAGCACCAGATATCGCTGGCAAAGGGGTTGCAAACCCTATCGCACAAATTTTAAGTGCTGCGCTTATGCTGCGTTATTCTCTAGGGCAAGATGAAGCGGCTCGTACGATTGAAAAAGCGGTAGCAGAAGCGGTTGAAGCAGGTGTTGGTACGCCAGATATCTACCCAAATGCAGGGTACACCACTAGTGATGTTGCTGCGGCAATTGTGGCACGTATTTAATTAAAAATTGTTTGCGCTGAGCTCGTCACTCAGCGTAACTAAAATGAGGGAATAGCAAGTGGCCCAAACCTTATACGATAAAATTTGGCAAGCTCATGTAGTCGCCAGCATAAATGATCAAACTGATTTACTTTATATCGACCGTCACCTAGTTCATGAAGTTACTTCGCCGCAAGCCTTTGCTGGCTTACGTGAGAAAAACCGCAAAGTACGTTGCCCAGAAAAAACCTTTGCGACTATGGACCATAACGTTTCAACAAAAAGTCGCTCATTAGATGCTGCGAGTGAAGTGTCGAAAAATCAATTAATGGCACTGGATGCAAACTGTAAAGAGTTTGGTATTCAACTTTATGATTTAAATTCGATTAATCAAGGTATTGTGCATGTAATGGGGCCTGAGCAGGGCATTACCTTACCGGGCACAACCATAGTGTGTGGTGACAGCCATACCTCTACCCATGGTGCATTTGGTGCACTAGCGCACGGTATTGGTACTTCAGAAGTTGAGCATGTTCTAGCCACTCAAACACTGCAGCAGAAAAAAGCCAAGTCATTAAAAATTCAAATAAATGGTCGCCTGCGCCCAACCGTTACTGCCAAAGATTTAATCATGGCTGTGATTGGTAAATTAGGCACTGCGGGTGGTACTGGCTATGTTGCTGAATTTTGTGGTGAAGGGATCGAAGCGCTGTCTATGGAAGCGCGTATGACGCTTTGTAATATGAGTATTGAAATGGGCGCAAAAGCGGGTTTAATCGCACCAGATCAAACAACTTATGATTATTTAAAAGGTCGCCCATTTGCACCACAAGGTGCTGACTTTGATAGTGCCGTTGCCTACTGGCAAACACTAAAAACTGATGAAGGCGCAGAGTTTGATCATGTTGTTGAATTAGAGGCCGCTGATATTCAACCGCAAATTACTTGGGGTACCAGCCCTGAGCAAGTGATTGGCGTAGATGAATGTATTCCTGATCCTGAGCAAGAACCAGATTTAATCAAAGCTGATGCGATTCGTAGTGCACTAAAATATATGGGTTTAAAAGCCGGTGATAAATTGTCTTCTGCGACTGTAGATACCGTATTTATTGGCTCATGTACAAATAGCCGAATTGAAGATTTACGTGCTGCTGCGCAAATTGTTGAAGGTAAGCAGGTTGCAGCGGGTGTTGAAGCGCTGATTGTTCCTGGTTCTGGCCTTGTAAAAAAACAAGCCGAAGACGAAGGTCTTGCAGATATCTTCAAAGCAGCTGGCTTTGAATGGCGTGAGCCAGGTTGTTCAATGTGCTTAGCAATGAATGACGACAGATTAGAAGCCGGCAAACGCTGTGCGTCGACATCAAATCGTAACTTTGAAGGTCGCCAAGGTCGCGGTGGCCGCACTCACTTAGTGAGCCCAGCAATGGCTGCGGCAGCGGCAATTCATGGTCGTTTTGTTGATATCAGAGGAGAAGCCTAATGAGCGTATTTTTTAGTGGCTTAATGGCCCCGTTAGATAAAAACAATGTTGATACTGACCAAATTATTCCAAAGCAGTTTTTAACTTCGACCAGCCGTGATGGCTTTGATGCGGCGCTTTTCTACGATTGGCGTTATCTAGATAACGGCGAGCCAAACCCTGAGTTTATTTTGAACCGTCCTTGTTACCAAGGTGCGCAAATTCTTTTAACTCGAGACAATTTTGGTTGTGGTTCATCGCGTGAGCACGCGCCATGGGCATTAAAGCAATATGGTTTTGAAGTTATTTTAGCGGAAAGCTTTGCAGATATTTTCTTTAATAACTGCGGCAATAACCAAATGCTTGCTATCGCATTACCAGCAGAAACACTTGAGCAATTATTTGTGCTGAGTGAACAGCATGATGATATTCATATCGAAGTTGATTTAGAAAACCAACAACTTCGTAGCGATAAGTTTGACACTATTCACTTTGATATTCGCCATGACATTAAAGAGCGTTTATTAAGCGGCTTAGACTTTATCGGTGTGACTGAAACACTTAACAGCCAAATTGATGCCTTTGAGCAGCAACTTGCAGCAGAACGCCCTTGGCAATAACCTGTTTTTTCCATGTGAACCTAAACGCGGCCAAGGCCGCGTTTTTTTGTTTTTTATCGTAATTGTTTTCTTTACGGCTATTAAGCTATTAGGCTAGGCTGAAATTTTATTTAGGGAACACACCATGAAATATTTAGTGGCATCGATGCTCGTAGCTGCATCATCAGTAGCGGCTGCGCGACCTGCACCGTTAGTGTCAATTCCAAGCCATGATGGCTTTTTTGATAATATTGCTGCCCATTGCGGTAAAGCTTACGAAGGTAAAGTGAGCGTTGATAATGCTGCTGGTCCGAGTTCGTTTGCGGGCAAAAAGTTAGTAATGCATGTACGTCGTTGTAACGAGCGTGAGTTACAAGTGCCATTTCATGTGGGGGATGATGCATCTCGTACTTGGATCATCACAAAAACAGGCAGTGGACTTAGTTTAAAGCATGACCATCGTCATAAAGATGGCAGCGATGATAAATCAACCATGTATGGTGGCCATACCCTTGATGCGGGTTTTGCTAACGCGCAGTCGTTCCCGGCTGATCAATACTCAAAAGAATTGTTTGTGAGCCAAGGTATTCCCCAATCAATGGGTAACACGTGGCAAATGTATATTTATCCAAAGCAATTTACGTATCGCTTAGTGCGTGAAGGACGTGAGTTTCGCGTTGATTTTGACTTAACAAAACCTATCACGCCGCCAAGCGCGCCGTGGGGATATGAAGACTAGTACTATTTAGCTTCGTCTTCACACTGTAGAACAACCGTTAAAGGTGGCTGATAGGCGCGTGGTTTAGTTGGATAACGTTCGTACTCCTGCACCCCATCAGTCACTCTTAGCATAAATGGTTTGTCTCTACATAAGCGGTTTGCATGGCGCAGTAAAAATACGCTTTGATTGCGAAAGTGCTTGTAGTCGTCAGACTGAATTTCGAGATGGTAGCGGCCGTCGGCCAATTTAGTTTGGTAGTAATGGACTTTTTCGTCAAAGTCATAGAGTTTTTCGGTTTCGCCTTTTGCTGCCTGCGCATTACTGCACCCCGCTAACATTAAAACGGCGCTGATTAATAGTGCTTGTGTACTTCTCACTTCACTCATAAACACTTAACTCCATGTGATTAATACCTTGTTTCATCATGATGTTGAACCTGAATTAGCATCCATAGTCAAACTAAGGTAACGTTATGTCTTACATGTAGTCTAACACCCAAAAAGGGAAAATGTGATGCTCAATAAAATAAAACAGCTGTTTTCAGCGCTGAATGATACCCAATCTAGCATTACTGAGCATGACCTAAAAACCGCCGTTGCTGCGTTATTGATTGAGGTTATGCGTGCAGATAATGAGTTACAAGATGATGAGCAACAGACCCTGAATGAGACCTTAAAGAAGTATTTCTCGCTTAACGAGGAAGAGGTTCAAGAGTTAGTTGCAAGTGCATCGCAAAGCCTAGATGATGCAATAGATTATTTTCAGTTTTCAAAGCAAATTAATGCCCAGTGTAGCGCCGAGCAGCGTATTGATATCATCGAACTGTTGTGGCGATTAGCCTACGCAGATGGCAATTTAGATAAGCATGAAGAAATGGTTATTCGCCGCGTCGCAAGCTTGTTGTATGTAACTCATGAAGACTTTATCGCTGCTAAGCTAGCAGCGACAAAGCTAAGCTAGGGCGTGTTGACCTTTGTGGATTAAAATTTGTTCACTCTAGGGGCGATTTAATCGCGGCGCGAGATTTGTAACCTAGTGGGCTAAGTAAAAATCGAGCAACAAAGAGTTAATCGCCCCTAGGAAGAACCCGAAGGGCAGCGCGTGTTTGGCATTGATGCTGCGTTTTCGCCTATTTATGTGGAACAACCACACTACATAGGCTCTGCCTTGCCTAAATACCAAACACACTGCTGCAAAATTAATCATAAAAGGTCAACACGCCCTTATATTACTTATTTAATTTGCTCGCTACGCTCACAAGTTGCTGGGCAAGGCTGGCAACTTTATCGGCTGTATCAGCATCGCTGATGCGGCCTTGTTCATCTAATTTAGTGTGGATAGCAGGCACTGCTAGTTGATCTGCAAGTACTAAGCTACCAATACCCGATAAAATATCACGTACGTGATTTAAACCACGTAAGCCACCTAAACCACCCGGTGATGATGCATAAAGAGCAGTAACTTTATTTCGAAAAGCAGGCACTGCACCTTGCTCTGTACGAGATGCCCAATCGATTGCGTTTTTAAGTGGTGCTGTAATTGAGCCATTATATTCTGGGCTTGCTAATAAAATACCGTCAGCTGCGCGAAGCTTATCTTTTAATAATTGTGCGCCAGCAGGTGTACCTTGCGCTTCAATATCTTCATCAAATAATGGTAAGTCTAAATCACTTAATTTAATCACTTCTACTTCAGCACCACTTTCGAGGGCGAAGCGTGCAGCTTCATTAATCAGTTTTTGATTAAAGCTGTCTTTACGTAGGCTGCCTGCTAGGGCAATAATTTTTGGTGCTGTCATGATGGCTTCCTTTTTTAAGCTTCACTGTTGATGTACTCACTGTAGCAAAAAACAGCTTGCAGAAAAGCCAAATAAACGCAAAACTTATGTGCGTATATGCACACAAGGAGCCGTTATGGCGATTCAATTTGATGATTGGCAAGATGTAAAAGTCGCTTATGAGGTGGCAAGGCTCGGCACGTTAACCGCTGCTGCCGAATCGTTAGGTGTTCATCACAGCACAGTGCTTAGAAGAATCAACAATTTAGAAGATAACCTTGATGCGCGGTTATTCCACCGTCATGCCCGTGGCTATACAGTGACAGAAATTGGCGCTAAGTTGTTTGCGACTGCAAAATCGATTAACGCTGAACTTGAAAAACTTCACAACGATATTATTGCCGCTGATAGCCAACTGCGAGGCAGTTTATTATTAACCACGGTCAGTGGTTTTATTGATGTGCTTAGTGATGTCTGCGAGCAGTTTCAAAACCTGCACCCGCAAGTGCAGCTCGAAGTTATTCTTGATCAAAACCGCTTACGTCTTGATCACGGTCAGGCGCACATTGCCGTGCGAGCGGGCCCTCGGCCTGATGAAGGCGACTATATTGCCCAGCATTTAGCTGAACTTTCGTCAGGGTTTTATGCCTCTAAAAGTTATATTGAAAAGTATGGCATGCCAAAAAACATTGAGCAGTTGCAGCAGCATAGTTTTGTTTCAGGGGTGGCTGGCTACAACGGTAAAGTGCCTTATTTTGCATGGGTTGATCAACACATTGAACCTTCGCAAATTAAGTTACGGGTATCTGAAACATCAGAAGCAACACGGGCGATTGTGAGAGGCTTAGGAATTGGTGGTTTACAGCATGAAGTGGCAAGCCAATACCCTGATCTGCTGCCAGTGCTTCCTAAAGAGCTAAACTGGCCAACAGATCTTTGGCTGGTGACGCATCACTTGGTGCATCGCACAGCCAAAGTACAAGCATTTAGTCAGCTTTTAAAAGCGTATTTTAAAGATTTAAAAGCTTAAACAGACTTTTTAACACTAATGCCTAGCCGTTTGGCTAGGCGCACAAGGTTGGCTCTATCAACACTTAAGCTGCGTGCTGTGGCTGCCCAGTTTAGGTTGTGTAATTCAAGTTGTTGCATAATCAATTGATAACTAAAAGCATCAGTTGCCTCTTTCAACGATAAGCGAGTGGTTTTTTGTTCGTTAACTGCAACAGGGCTTGGGGCAGCAACGGTCGTGTTAGCGATATCACAATGCTCAGGCTCGATTGTGACGATGCTTTGTTGCCATTGCTGTTGTTTGGCTTTGAGTGCTGCGCGACTGATCACATGTTCAAGCTCTCTCACATTGCCTGGCCAATCATATTGACGCAGCAGTAACTGTGTATCGCTACTAAGTTTAAGTTGCTTAATTGCCAGTTTTTTAGATGTTTGCTCAATAAAAAAACCTGCCAATAAAATAACATCGTTATCGCGCTCTTTTAGTGGTGCAACATGCAATGGGTAAACGCTTAACCGGTGATAAAGATCTGCACGAAAGCGCCCCGCAGCGACTTCTTGTTTTAAATCGCGATTGGTTGCTGCAATCACTCTGACATCAACATAACGGCTTTGATCTTCCCCCACCGTTTGTACTTCACCACTTTGTAAAACGCGCAATAACTTACTTTGCATGGCAAGCGGAAGTTCGCCGATTTCATCTAAAAATAGCGTGCCGCCATCGGCGAGTTGAAACTTACCTTGACGCGCAGTATGTGCGCCAGTAAATGCGCCTTTACTGTGACCAAAAAATTCACTTTCGGCTAAGTTCTCTGGTAACGATGCGCAGTTTAAGTGGATCAACGGCATGTCACGGCGTTTTGAGTTTAAATGGATATTGCGCGCAACGAGTTCTTTACCGACGCCTGTATCACCTTGTATTAATACACTAAATTCTGAGGCAGCTACGAGCTGGATATCATTTTTAAGGGTCTGCATTGCTTGGCTATTACCAATAATTTCGACACCTTCTCGTGTTAGTGCCTCAAGGTTAAGCTGCTGTGCAACTTGATGGCTGTGCTGTGCGTGTTGCATAAAATGCTGCAAGGTTAGGGCATGCTCAACATAGCCTGCAGCTAGCTGTTTTAGTTGATTGAGCTCGTTCATTGCTAAAGCGTCAAAGGCATGTTCATCTAAACTATCAAAGGTCAAAACACCCAATAGTTCGTTGTTGTCTTTGCTGCTCAGCAGCGGCACGCCCATGCAGGCATGAACAGGAAAGTCTCCATGTTGGCTTTGTAATAAACCATCGTAGGGATCGGGTAGGCCACAATCTTTGGCAAATTTTAGCGGTTCACTGCCACGGCATATTTCAAATAAGCGCGGATGCTCCGCTATTTTAAAGCGTCTTCCTAACGTATCGTCCGACAATCCATGTAG
Organism: Pseudoalteromonas sp. T1lg122; assembly: GCF_002964825.1. Lineage (NCBI taxonomy): Bacteria > Pseudomonadati > Pseudomonadota > Gammaproteobacteria > Alteromonadales > Pseudoalteromonadaceae > Pseudoalteromonas > Pseudoalteromonas sp. T1lg122. Next base: position 99,738 of record NZ_PQCG01000010.1, on the reverse strand, counting down.
GGCTACGGGCTTTAACACATCGCCTTGTTTCAATAATAAGGCAACTGCATCACATTCAAGCCAATCATTAATGCAACTCAACAGATAACTGAAATTATGATCAACACAGCTTGCTTTGGTAAGTGCAAGTGCAACATCAAGAAGGGATTTTTTGAGTATCATGTCAATTTGACCTGAATGTGTTTTATTGATGTTTTTAATGATGTGTCATTTTGACTTATTTATCAAGTGTCAAAATTTAATAGATTGATATTTAATGGTTTTTATTTTTGGCTTGAACTGTGCAATAGCTGGGGAAATTAAACGCTGAGAGCACGAATGAAAGTCATTAATTTAACTGAACCTATGCCAACTAAGATCAAATTTTATCAACTCAGCCAGTGGCCGTTATGGGCATTAGCATTTCGGCCTTTTTTCTTGGCGGCAGGTGCCTTAGCTGTATTTGCTATGAGTTACTGGTTTTTAATCTTGGCGGGCTATGCACAGTGGCACCTAACAATGCCCGCAACGCTTTGGCATGCTCACGAAATGCTGTTTGGCTTTGCAGGCGTGGTTGCCATGGGCTTTTTGCTAACCGCCGCACAAACATGGACAGGTGTGGCGAGTGTAAGTGGTATTAAGCTTTGTTTGCTTAGCATGATTTGGCTTGCTGCAAGGCTTAGTTTTTTTATTGAGATTGCAGGGTTCGAGCAGCTAAACCTTTATATTGTTAGTGCGCTACAACTCGTTTGGTGGCTAGCTGGAATTATTATTCTAGCTGACATGCTAATACAGGCAAAAAGCAGCCATAACTACTTATTTGTTGTCATCGCATCTTTGCTCTGTGCGCTCAATGTGATTTTTTTGAGCTTAGTTGTACTTAATAAAATGTCGCTGGCACTGGGGGTTGTTGATACCGCTGTACTTATCATGACACTGCTAGTTGGTGTTGTGGCTGGGCGAGTTGTGCCATTTTTTACCGCACGCGGTCTTAATTTAAGTGAACAAGTTAGCACCCCCAAACTCGATAAATTAGTCGTTGTTAGCTCATTTTTCGCCATTGCGTGGTTCTTTATGAGTCAGCTATTTTTTAGCGCAATGAGTACCGGCTGGATCTTTGCTTGGCTTGCTTGTTTACATGGGGCTCGGTGTGTTTTGTGGTGGCATAAAGGGATTTTAAAAGTGCCTTTGCTATGGTCATTACACGTGGCTTATTGGGCTTTATCGGTGGGTTTAATACTCATCGCGCTGAGCTATTTTAGCCCTATTATCTTATTCAAAGACGCGCTTCATCTGATCACTGTTGGCACCATAGGTGTGATGATCATCGCCATGATGGTTCGTGTCTCTCACGGTCACACAGGGCGTGCATTACAAGCCCCTGCGTACATTAGTTTGGCATTTATACTCATTGCGTTAGCTGCCATTGTACGCTCGTTACTTCCCATTTATTTAGGTCATCACCTTGCATGGCAGTTAAGTCGTTGCTGTGGGTTGCTGGCTTTAGCTTATTTTTATTTCATTGTGCGCCCATCTTAGTGAATCGTCGTGTTGATGGTCGCCGCGGTTAATCTCTCCAATAGGAAAAACTATGTTATCTGAAAAAACGATCCAGATTGTTAAAAGTACTTTGCCTTTACTTGCACAAGCAGGCCCTCAAGTGACTGAGTATTTTTATGATCGTATGTTTAGCTACAACCCTGAGCTTAAAAATATTTTTAATATGACACATCAGCAATCGGGCTCTCAGCAATTTGCGCTGTTTAATGCCTTAGCTGCTTACGCGGCAAATATTGATAACTTGGCAGTGTTAAAAGGTGCGCTTGCGCGCATTAATCATAAACACACCAGTTACCATATTTTGCCAGAGCATTATCCCATTGTTGGTGGACATTTGATTGCGACTTTAAAAGAGTTATTGCCAGAACAATTTACCCCTGAGGTCGAGTATGCATGGCGTGAAGCCTATTCATTATTAGCGGATGTGTGTATCAACGAGGAGATGTCGTTATATCAAAAAACCAAAAAGGCGCCGGGAGGATGGTTTGGTACCCGTACTTTCACTATTACAGAAAAACGTATGGAATCATCGCAAATTTGTAGTTTCACATTAACGCCTGCTGATGCAAAACCTGTAGTGGCGTATTTACCTGGCCAATATTTAGGGATTAAAGTAACGCCTGCAAACAGTGATTTAACGCAAGTGAGGCAATACTCTTTATCGCAGCAAAGTAATGGTTGTAATTACCGTATTAGCGTGAAAAAAGAAGGCTTGGTATCTAACTACCTACACAGCTTAACTGAGGGGGAAGAGGTAGAAATTTACCCACCCGCAGGCGACTTTGTGCTTCGCGAAATTGACTCGCCTGTTGTATTGATTTCAGCGGGAGTTGGTCAAACCCCAATGATGGCGATGCTAGAAACACTATTAAGTAATCACCCTAACCAGTCAATCCATTACCTACATGCTTGCGACAGTGAGACGCAGTTTGCCTTTAAAGAGTACTTAATAAAGCAACAAAACGCGCACGCTTCATTACATTGTGTTACCTGGTTTAAAGATGGCAAAGGGGGTGATTTTGCGGGCTTGATGGATGTAAACGACATTGCTGACAGCTTACCAATTAGTAAAGGTGACTTTTACCTGTGTGGCCCAATCGCCTTTATGGCAATGATAAAAGAGCAACTGCTAAGTATTGGGGTTGCAAGTGAGCGTATTCATTATGAGGTATTTGGCCCTCACCAAAGCCTATGATGTAAAAGGCGCAGCTTGAGCTGCGCCTTTTTGTTAGTTAACTTCGCACTCTACATTAGGAAGTGGAATACGGAGCTCTTTTTTGGGGTAGTAAAGCAGGCATTGCTCACCTGCTTTTTGCAACACAAACTTCTCAGAAGGAATTGAATGGGCGCCCATAATTGGCAGACCATCAGGTCCTTTGTTGGTGCCGTGATCAATCAGTAACTCTGCGCTCTTAGTAAACACATCATCGGCTAAGGTGACCAGTGCACCGCCTTTAGCTGATTGAATAGCCTGCTGTAGCTCAGTAATCACTCCCGGGTTTACCCGAACAAGCGTGGCATTTTGCGGTTGCTCCGCTTGAGTACTTTTACAGCCAGCTATGCTTGCCAGTAAGGTGCAGGTTAATAACAGTGCTTTATTCATTATCACCTTCCTTAGCTAGCAGTGGACGGGTTAAATCCATATTATTTTTGTAAAGTGTGGTATTGGCTTTAAGTGCAATACCTGTTTCATCAGCTTTATAAGTTGAGGTTGTCGCTTGCTTAGCTGTGACACTTTGGGCTACCACTGGACAACTACCATTTTCGATATGATAAAGTGCTGCACTCAATAGTGTTTCGTCACTATCACCTAACTGGTGATTAAAGTCGTCATCAAGCTCACAGCCTTTTACATCGGCAGCAAATTGTGGTGTAGGAGTCGGTACTAAGCCGTCTGAGTATTCACCAAAGCCCTTGTAATTGGTACCAGTAAACTGAATTGTATAGTAAGTCGTCGCACAGTTATGTGTTGGGGTAAAACCATATGGTTTACCACACGTTGTCCCGCCAATTAATATAACTTCAGCATCAATACCATTTAAGCCATTGATTAGGGCTTCTGATGCCGAACAAGTGTTTGCTGTACTGAGTACATAGACTTTCGATAAGTTTAAGTCAGGGAGCGTGTTATTCGTTCCCTCGAAAGTAGAATAATCGATTTCAACATCAATAAACGGGTATGGATCGCTCTCGGTCTGTTTGTCATTTTCAATGATCTGATAGTAAAAATAGTCACTCGTATTGGCAGGCCCAGCGATCATATAGGCAAGTTGTGATGAAAGCGCTAATAAGCCACCACCATTGTATCTAAGGTCGATGACAAGCTCGTCAATATTGTCGGCTTTGAACTTATTCACAGCACTTATCAGCTCAGGCTGAGCAATACTTATATGGCTGTTAAACTGCATGTAGCCCACTTTAGTGCCACCTTCTGTGGTAATAGTATCGACATTCTGTACCGGTGTTTGGGTGATATTACCAGCCACTAAAGAGAATGTTTTTTCTGTCTCATCATTACTAATTACCTTGAAGGTATGTGTATCGCCAGCGGTTGGCCCAAATAAAGCTTCATTTAATGTATCAATACCTGATTCCGTATTTGTATCAATACTGACACCATCCACTAAAATAACGCGATCGCCTCGTTGTAAGCCTGCATTAGCGGCAGGGGAGTCATCTTCTAAATAAGCAACTCGTAAGTCACGAGGAGGTGTGCCACTAATTAAAGCCCAGTTGATTCCATAGCCTGAAACTACGCCTGATTGAGACTCTTGAAAATAGTCTTCAGTTGGCACACTAAAGTGAAAATTGTCTTTATAAGCTCCTGAGTCTGTTGTTTCGAAGGTTTTTAATTGATCAAAATAAGCGGCGACAGAGCTGAAGTTATCTGGGTCGTTATCTTCTATTTCATCGTACCAAAGATAGGTTTCATCACTCCATGAACGTAGCCACATCTTCTCAGTAAACTCAGAGCCAGCGGTATCTGGGTAAGGTTGATTATCGTTATACGGATCATTACCAGTACGCGGTACGGCGCACTGATCTTTAAATTCACTTGATGCGGCAAAGGTGCCAGCTGTCCAAGTGGGTTCTGTCGTTGTTGGTGGCGGATTAGTCGTATCGGTATTGCTTGATGAGCCACCGCCGCCACAGCCAGATAAAGACATGCCTGAAGCCGCTAAGAAGACAGCTAAAGCGAGTTTGGTATTTTTAAACATGGGTGCTTCCTTTCTTGTATGAATTGTTTAAAAACTAACAATTACTTACTTTTAAAGCAACCAGTTGTTTAACCCTGCATGTAAAAAAATGTGCAAATAATTACAGGGACTTACGGTTGCTTATTTCAGCTATTTCAAGCTTTTGCCATGATTCAAACAGTTTGCGTTGTTTGTCAGATATCTTTAAGCCATAGGTTTTTTGCATATAGAAATAGGTATCGGCTATTTGCTTTCTTGCATAAATTGGCGGCTCAAATACACGTTGTTTAAAATCGATTTTTATTGGGCAAGCACCGTAACTTGCACTTGATGTTGTCACCATCCCATAGCGAAAGTTTGAACGGTCTGCATTTATCTCGCCAATTGCGGGGGCAAGGTTATTTATGTCGGCCTCCATTTGACGAAATTTTTCACTGACCTTTACGCAGTTTTTACGACCGCCATCTTGCCAGCATTGTAATTGATGGCCAAATTCCCAGGCTGGCACAATATGCTCCCATTCTATTCTTTTTGCTCGGGCATTTTCGTTACCGGCTCGGGTGATGGCATTGCGTGGAATATAGCCACATGAATCTGGATCGGGTACCAGCTTTTTACCTTGTCGCTTTATGTCGCAGCCACAATATAAGCTTTTGCTATTTTCAGGCAGCGATTTTATAAGGTGTTTTTTGGCGCTCGAAAAGCTAGAAAATTGCTCAGCAGAAGCAGAAAAGTTGATTAAAAAGCACAGTACAGCAAAAGAAATTAAACGCATATCCATCACATGAGTGAACTACAGGAACGGTTATTTTAGAGTGACTATTCTAAAAAGGAAAAGTATTTCAACTCAGCTATAGTTGTTAGGCCGTTTTTATTAAAGGAATTACAACTATGTTATTAGGTGCCTTTTCTGTGAGTTTAAATGTAAAAGATATCCATGCTTCAAAGCAGTTTTATGAAAAGCTAGGTTTTAAAGAGTTTGCTGGGGAGATTGAGCAACATTGGTTGATCATGAAAAACGGTGAACATTTAATTGGTTTGTTCCAAGGTATGTTTGATAAAACCATGCTGACATTTAACCCCGGATGGGATCAAAACGCTGAGGCGCTGACTGAGTTTGCAACCTTTGAGCAATTAGCGACACGTTTTCAGCAACAGGGGTTAGAGATACAAAAGGCCGGTGACGCGAGTTTTATTATCACCGACCCAGACGGCAATCCTATTTTGATTGACCAGCACGTATAGCTGGTTTTTTACGCTTTAAACGAATGTTTTGCAGTAACAAAATAATCCCAGTTATACAAAACAGCACGCTGGTGGCTGAGAAGCTGATAAGCAATGGATTGTTAAAGTTTTCTCGCTCATCATAATCCATAATGTGCAGCATCCAGAAAAAGTCGAAAATGCGCCACAGGGTGCTGCGCACAGTAATAACCTTACCGGTTAGGCTATCTAGATATAAGGTGGTTGTTAGCCAATCATCAAAGCTTACTTGCCAAACATTGGCTTTGTGACCGACTTCTCTTGGCCCATTTGGTAATAGCTGAGCTTGAGTCATGTTAGCATCAATAAGCAGATGAGCTTGTGCATTTTCAATGATTTGAGCTTCATTTGGAGTAGGCATTTTATCACCCGTTCTACCATCAAAATTGAAGACACCGAGAGGGGTGGTGACTTCTATAATCGGGGTGTTTAAAAAATGGCTATATTTAATACCTTCGATTTGCTCAAATTGCGCGGTTATTTTATCAATCGAAGTAGGGTAGTCTGACACTATAAATGGGCTACTTAAACTGCGATTAGCCAAATGTTTGCCATGCACTTTTTCAAGCGGTAATGAGCTCATTACCAGCCCACCTAAGAGCCAAAAGAAGATCTGTAAAGCGAGCAAGTAGCCAAGCCATTTATGCCCTTTACGAGCATACTTGAACATGCGTTTATTCATTATTACCCCGTTATTATTGTTGTATGGGTGCTATTTTAAGTTGTTTAACTGTATTGCCAATGCGGCATAATGTCGCATTAACTGTATTCTAGATTTGGTATATATACAAAACTGAGTTAAAGTTTCAGTCGATATCAATAGAGGGTAAAAACGAGAGTATGTCGGAAATTCAATTTTTAAATGTAGATCTGGAGCTTGAATCAAAGCACGATATTAGTGCGCTTGTTGCTGATTTGAAGAAAAACGCCATGGTTTTACATTATGACCAAGATGAATACCGCCAACTAGCACGGATTGAAGCAACCGCAGATATCAGCTCTCCAGATAAAGCGATTAACCAGCTTTGCGAGCTTATTGAGTCTTGCTCGCGCAATGCATTAAAACAGTGGTTATCGTGCTCAAAACGAACATTTGATATAGGTTTTGAATCAGGTAATTCGCCAAAATGCTTTAATCAACCCCTGCATGCCGATACCTTGTTACGTATCTCAGCAATTGGCGCAGGGATTGAAATTACTATTTATCCTGTTGAAAAATAGGTCGAATTTAGCGCTCTACTACCGCTGCGGTCATTCTTGATACGCAGCATAGCTCTCCTGCGGCATTGGTAATTTTAATATCCCAAACAGAGGTGCGCTTTCCTAAATGCAGCGGTCTAGCCGTTGCAGTTAAAACTCCCTTACGTGATGCTTTCATATGGTTGGCATTAATCTCTTGGCCAACAGCGTAGAATTTATTGAAATCAACCACAAAGTTGGCTGCATAGCTTGCCACTGTCTCGGCTAACACAACGTTTGCTCCGCCATGTACCATGCCCATAGGGTTATGATGTTCTGGGATGGCAGGCATCGTCGCCACTAAATAGTCATCGCCAATTTCTGTCACTTCAATGCCCATGGTTTTCATTAAAGTGCCTTGCCCGGTGATCCCTTGCTCCAATTCTTTACATAGCTCTAGCGTGATTGGGTGGTGCCAAATGCTCATTGTGTTTCCTTAGCCTGCTAATTAAAGCTAATACCTTATGGCATCTTAGAGTGAGGTTCAATGTAAGTTTTGTAGCAATATGACGGTATTAATTAAATTTGCGATTTTCAGATAACTGTATATACTCACAGTTAAATGTACTGTATGGAAAACCAGTTGTATGCGCCCATTAACTAAACGCCAATCGCAAATTTTAGAACTCATTAAAGTCTTTATTAAAGATACAGGCATGCCACCAACGCGTGCTGAAATAGCTCAAACATTGGGTTTTAAAAGTGCCAACGCCGCTGAAGAGCACCTAAAAGCACTGGCAAAAAAAGGCATGATCAAAATGAAGCCTGGGGCGAGTCGTGGTATTCAATTAATCGAAGAAGATGAACCAGAGCAATTAGGTTTACCTTTAATTGGCCGTGTTGCAGCGGGCGAACCCATTTTGGCCCAAGAGCATGTTGAAAGCCATTGCCAAGTTGATCCGTCGTTATTTAAGCCTGCCGCTGATTTCTTACTGCGTGTAAATGGCATGAGTATGAAAGACATTGGCATCATGGACGGTGATTTACTTGCAGTACATAGAACACAAGTTGCTGAAAATGGCCAAGTTGTTGTTGCACGAGTTGATGAAGACGTGACTGTTAAGCGTTTAGAAAAAGCTGGCCGAAAAGTATTTTTACACGCAGAGAACGAAGAGTTTTCACCTATTGAAGTTGACCTAGAGCACGAATCGTTCAATATCGAAGGATTAGCGGTAGGGGTTATTCGAAACGCTGACTGGATGTAAGTGTTCCCAACTTGGTGCATTAAATTGACTTAATTTGGTGCACCATCGAAATTTTGCTACTTAATTAGGATTTGTGAATCCTTACTCATCATTTAAAGCCTTATATGGCGCAGTTTCCCTCTCTTTTTGTATTTTGTTTGTACGCCTAAACATTAAATAACGCGCTGATTATAGTTGTTATTTTTGCACCAAAATAAACATTTATTATCACTAAAACTTGCTTATTGCTCATTTTTTAACTAATTGGTTAGTACATTGTATTAACACCTATTTACGAAATTGACACACCTAAACGTGTCAGGGAGTAATACAACGGGCTTGTATCATTTCATTGCGTCGTGATGATACGAATTCGCTCTAAACAATAAAAATACGAATGGGCACCTTGCTGTAACGCCTTTTCGCTTTGCGTCTTGCAATAGCATTTAAAGGAGCCGTCACATGGGTAAACTGCGTTACGCCTTGTGGCTTATATTACTCGCACCTGTGCAATTTGCATTGGCAAACAGCCAATTCAATATGCGTAAAGGGGTGACTGATATAAGTAATAATGTTTATGAGTTACACATGACGATATTTATTATCTGTTGTGTGATTGGCATCATCGTTTTTGCGGTGATGTTTTGGGCTTTAATACACCACCGTAAATCTAAAGGGGCTAAGCCAGCCCAATTTCATGAAAGTACAAAAGTTGAAATACTTTGGACTGCCATTCCGTTTGTTATATTAATCGCGATGGCTGTGCCTGCAACAAAAACCCTCATTGCTATGGAAGATGCCTCTAAAGCCGATATCACAATTAAAGTGACTGGCTCGCAATGGAAATGGCATTACGAGTACATGGGTGAAGATATTGCCTACTACTCAATTCTAGCTACACCGAAAGACCAAATAGACAACCAAGCAGAAAAAACTGAGCATTATTTGCTTGAAGTTGATAAACCCTTGGTACTGCCTATCAATAAAAAAGTTCGCTTTTTAATGACCTCAGACGATGTGATTCATTCGTGGTGGGTGCCTGACTTTGCGGTCAAAAAGGACGCAAATCCAGGATTTATTAATGAAGCGTGGACACGTATTAACGAGCCGGGTGTGTATCGTGGTCAATGCGCAGAGTTATGCGGTAAAGATCATGGCTTTATGCCTGTTGTAGTGAAAGCCCTTCCTGAAGATGAGTTTGCTAATTGGCTTGCTGATGCCAAACAAGAAAAAGCCAATGCAGCAGCCGCTGATGCAGCTTTACTCGATCAAACATTACCTAAAGAAGAGCTCATGACCTTGGGTGAGCAAGTCTACATGGCTAGTTGTGCTGCTTGTCATCAGCCAACAGGTATGGGGTTGCCAGGCGTGTTTCCTGCGTTGAAAGGCAGCCCAATCGTGTTGGGTGATGTGAAAGACCACATTGATGTTGTGTTACATGGCCGCCCTGGTACGGCGATGCAAGCGTTTGATAAGCAGCTTTCAATTAAGCAACTTGCTGCGGTTATTACCTATAAGCGAAATGCATGGGGTAATGATACAGGCGATGTGATCCAACCGAGTCAAATTCAAGCCGCGATTGATGCAGCAGCGGAGGCGAAATAATGAGTAACGTTATTAATGAGCAAGCAACTGGGCATGCGCATCACGACCATCATCATCCTGCGAAAGGGTTTAAGCGTTGGCTTTACACTACCAATCATAAAGACATTGGGAGTTTATACCTGATCTTTTCTCTTACCATGTTCTTGATTGGTGGAGCGATGGCTATGGTGATCCGCGCTGAACTATTTCAGCCAGGATTACAGTTAGTCGATCCGCACTTTTTTAACCAAATGACCACGGTACATGGTTTGATCATGGTGTTTGGTGCTGTTATGCCCGCATTTACTGGGCTTGCTAACTGGATGGTGCCTATGATGATTGGTGCACCTGATATGGCGCTGCCGCGCATGAACAACTGGAGCTTTTGGATATTACCTTTCGCATTTTTAATCCTGCTAGCTTCTTTACTCATGCCGGGGGGCGGTCCTGCATTTGGCTGGACATTCTACGCACCACTTTCCACCACTTACAGTAACGATAACACTGCACTTTTTGTATTTGCCGTACATATCATGGGTATCAGCTCAATTATGGGGGCGATTAACGTTATCGTGACTATCGTCAATCTAAGAGCGCCGGGTATGACGTGGATGAAACTGCCACTGTTTGTCTGGACTTGGTTAATCACCGCATTTTTGTTAATTGCTGTAATGCCTGTTTTAGCAGGGGCGGTCACAATGGTGTTGACCGATAAATACTTTGCAACGAGCTTTTTTGATGCCGCGGGAGGGGGCGACCCCGTGATGTTCCAGCACATCTTCTGGTTCTTCGGTCACCCTGAAGTGTACATCATGATTTTGCCGGCCTTTGGTATTATTTCGACTATTGTGCCAACCTTTTCACGCAAAAAGTTATTTGGCTACGCTTCTATGGTGTATGCAACCTCATCGATTGCTCTTTTGAGTTTTATTGTATGGGCACACCATATGTTCACTACCGGGATGCCTGTAGCCGGTGAGCTATTCTTCATGTACGCAACCATGCTCATTTCGGTACCCACAGGGGTTAAGGTGTTTAATTGGGTGGCTACTATGTGGCGCGGCTCAATTAGTTTTGAAATTCCGATGATGTTTGCCATCGCCTTTATCGTGTTGTTCACTTTGGGTGGTTTCTCTGGCTTGATGCTCGCGATTACTCCGGCTGACTTCCAGTATCACGATACCTACTTTGTGGTGGCACATTTCCATTATGTGTTAGTAACAGGCGCCGTGTTCTCAATTATGGCGGGAGCTTATTACTGGCTACCAAAATGGACAGGCAACATGTACAACGAAACACTAGCGAAATGGCATTTCTGGCTATCGCTAATTAGTGTCAACGTATTGTTCTTCCCTATGCATTTTGTTGGTCTTGCGGGTATGCCACGTCGCATTCCTGACTATGCTCTGCAGTTTGCTGATTTTAACGCCATTATCAGTATTGGTGGCTTTGCATTTGGGCTATCGCAACTGTTATTTGTGCTGGTGGTATTTAAGTGCGCCAGAGGGGGCGAAAAAGCACCTGCCAAAGTATGGGAAGGTGCCGAAGGTCTGGAATGGGAGGTTGATTCTCCTGCGCCTTATCATACCTTTGAAACACCGCCGGAGATCAAGTAATGAACCATGCACCTTTGCTAAAGAAATTGCTGATCACATGCTTACTCATGTTCGCATTTGCTTTCGCTCTGGTGCCGCTTTATGACGTGTTTTGCGATGTTACAGGATTAAACGGTAAGCCATCTCTTGAGCAAGCGAGCGCAAGTGAAACAATAAATACACAACGCCAAGTTGATGTCAGTTTTACGACGCATGCTCAAAGTGGCGCTCCATTTAAGGTGCAGTCTGAGCAGTACAGCGTATCGGTGCAACCAGGCGCAATGCGAGAAGTTAAGTTCTCAGCAAAAAACACCAGTAATGAAGACAAAGTCATGCAAGCAATTCCATCAGTATCACCGGGAAAAGCGGCCAAGTACTTACATAAAATTGCCTGTTTTTGTTTTGATCAACAACCTTTAAAGGCAGGTGAAGAAGTTGAATTTACCTTGCTGTTTTATGTTGATACTGAATTACCCGACGATGTTGAGGAACTGACATTGTCGTACACCATGTTTGATATTAGCGGGCAGATTGTGGCTAAAAACGATTAAAAGCCGCCAAGCTAATTGCTAATTGGGAGCAAACAAAATGAATCAAAATTACGAAAAATATTATGTTCCAGCACAAAGCCCTTGGCCAATAGTTGGCGCCATCGCAATGTTTTTAATTGCTGTTGGTGCCGGTTTAACTGTGATGCAAGCAAGCAGTGAGGCCAGTGGTGCGCAGTATGTTTTATATCTGGGCCTAGCTATCTTGTTTTATATGCTATTTAGCTGGTTTAAAAATGTTATTGAAGAGTCTCACCAAGGGCTTTACTCAGCACAAATGGACCGTTCATTTAGACAGGGTATGAGCTGGTTTATTTTTTCTGAAGTGATGTTTTTCATGGCGTTTTTTGGCGCTCTCTTTTATGCCCGTATGATTTCAGTGCCTTGGCTTGGTGGCGCTGGCAATAATGCCATGACCAACGAAGTGCTATGGCCTACCTTCGACGCAGTGTGGCCGCTATTAACTACGCCAGCGGGCGAGACCACACAGGCTATGGGCTGGCAAGGTCTACCCCTGATCAATACGCTGATTCTACTTACCTCATCGGTCACAATTCATTTTGCCCATGTTGCTATGGAAAACAATAAGCGCGGCGCTCTAAAGGTATTTTTATCGATGACGGTCGTTCTGGGAGCCATTTTCTTAGGCCTGCAAGCCTATGAATATATGCATGCCTATCAAGATCTAGGTTTGACCTTAGATGCGGGGGTTTATGGTAATACCTTCTTCTTGTTAACCGGTTTCCACGGAATGCACGTGACCTTGGGTACCATCATACTGTTAGTTGTATTACTGCGAATTTTTAAAGGCCACTTCACGAGTGATAAGCACTTTGCTTTTCAGGCAGCTGCTTGGTATTGGCACTTTGTAGATGTGGTGTGGCTGTGTTTATTTGTATTTGTGTACGTGCTGTAGCTTTGTGAATGGGTGACGGGTTGGTTTGAATTAAACCCAGTTTTAAGGCTGCAATGATGATGAACAGTACAACACCCGAAAACAGCACTCGACGACCTAAATAATGAGACATGGGCTTTGAGTGCTCTTTTGCTGACATCATCACAAACAAGGCTCTAAATAGGTTGAACACGATATATAACAATAACAACACAATGATGATTTTAATCATGTTAGGTCTTCCAAATGCAGTTGATTTTGTGGCGTAAACAAAAGCTTAGCTCAATTATCGCAATTTGCGTTGTGGTACTTGCAGTGCTTATTTGTTTACGACTCAGTGTTTGGCAATACCAGCGAGGCGAACAAAAGCAGCAGCAATTAAGTCAGTTAGCCGTTTCTAAAGAGCAAGGAGTTATGAACTGGCAAGCACTGCAAAGCTTGCCATCAGATTTGAATAAAACAGGCTTGCAAGTAAAGGTTTCTGGCGAGGTAAATAAACAGCATTACTGGTTGCTAGATAATCAAATTTATCAAGGGCAAGTGGGCTATGACTTACTGGCAGCGGTAACAATTGCAGGTGAAAAAGCACCATTAATCGTTAATTTTGGCTGGCTTAAAGCCCCTCAAGATCGAAACCAGTTACCAGTAGTTGCATGGCCAAGCACAGCCACGTTTGCTGCTACTGTGCAATTAAAGCAAGGCAACTTAAAAGGCTTTACGCTAGCAGATCAAATTGGTGCAGAACAAGGCTGGCCAAAGCGTATTCAAGGTATTGATTTAGCGATTTTTAGTGCTCAGTTGGCAGAGCCAGTACAAGGTTTTATTGGTTATCGTAATGAAGCAGATGGTATCGCAACCCCGCATTATAAAAGTGTCGTGATGGGGCCTGATAAACACTACGCCTATGCCGTGCAATGGCTGTTAATTGGTTTAGCGTGTGTCGTAATTGCTTATTTTGCGATGAGAAGGAGAGGTTATGAAAATAAACCCACTTAGTTTATTTGCGCTTTGTTGTTTTGTGCCGCTGGCACTGGCATATGCAGCACTAAAACTCGACTGGTTACCGAGTGGTTCAAGTAATTACGGTGAGCTTTTAAACGAAGAAGTGAAATTAGCAGATTGGCAACACGGTGAGCCCAAACAATGGACTATAGCGCTCAACTACCCCAAAGAGTGCCGAGCTGTGTGTGAAAGCCAGCTTGCGAGTCTCGATAACTTGTATGTCGCGTTAGGTAAAAATCAGCAAAAAGTGGATGTTGCTGTACTGACAAATCAACAGCAAGTATCAGCAAGTTGGCGTCTTTTAGCGGCAAATCCTGAACTGAAAGCGGGAGACTTATACTTGGTTGATCACATGGGATTGGTGGTGCTGCATTACCCTTACACTGCTGAGCCCGAACAAAACAGACTCATTCAAAAAGGCTTACTGAAAGATTTAAAAAAATTACTTAACTATGCGCGTTCGAGCTAAACCTCAGTAAGGGGATAAAGATGTATAAAAATTATAAATACCTTGTCTTAATTACGTGTTTCTTCTCAATTCTGGTTGTGGGGCTTGGTGCTTACACTCGTCTCAGTGATGCAGGGCTTGGTTGTCCTGATTGGCCAGGTTGCTACGGTTTTTTGACTGTACCAAAACATGAAAGTGCTTTATTACATGTTGAACAAAACTACCCTGATATGATGTTTGAAGCCGCAAAAGCGTGGAAAGAAATGATCCATCGCTATTTTGCCGGTGCCCTCGGTTTACTTATTTTAGCCTTGTTTATTTTTGCCTGGTTAAAACGCCAATACCCAGCAACACCGGTTAAACTGCCTTTAGCACTTTTATTGTTGGTTGTGTTTCAGGCTGCTCTAGGTATGTGGACAGTAACCATGAACCTTCAGCCCTTGGTTGTTATGGGGCACTTGCTTGGCGGCTTTAGTATTTTATCTTTGGTGTTTCTGCTGTATTTACGCCTCACTACAGAGCCTATTGCAAGTCGTGATAGCGGTGCAAAGCCCTATTATCGTTTAGCTCTGGTGGGGTTGGTGGTACTTGTGCTGCAAATCGCCTTGGGTGGTTGGCTTGCTGCAAATTATGCCGCTCCACACTGTAATGGTTTACCGCTGTGTAGCTACGGGCAACCGTTTTCTTTAAAGAGCGTGTTTCAATTACCGCTTGAGCATAGTACCTATGAATATGGTGTGTTATCGCAGCAAGCGCGTATGTCTATTCATCTTCTACACCGTATTTGGGCACTGGTTACCTGTGTAGTATTAGCGTTAATCATGTGGCGCATTTATTCACGATGTTACTCACGAAAAATTAAGCACTGCACGGTAACGGTCTTAGTCGCTTTGCTATGCCAAATTTGTTTAGGCCTTGCCGTTGTGCATTGGCATTTCCCGTTAGGTGTTGCGCTTGCACATAATTTAATGGCAGCACTATTACTGCTTAGCATGGTACGACTATGCTTCCACTTAAAAGTAAGAACCTAGGAGGCTGTGATGGCACTATTATTAAGTACAGAAAAGTCTTTTTTGAGCCAAAGTTCAGAATTACTGAAAGATTATTTAGCGATCAGTAAATTTAAAGTGGTGGCGATGCTCGTGCTAACGGCATGGGTTGGATTAGCTTTGGCGCCTGATGTAGGACGAGGCGTGTTTGTGCAGCTTGCAAGTTTGTTGGGTATTGGTTTGTTATCGGCCGCTGCTGCCGTGATCAATCATGTAGTAGATAGTGAAATCGACAGCAAAATGGCACGTACTCGACACCGTCCTGTGGCTAAAGGTCGGCTCAGTAAACAGCATGCATTGAGCTTTGCAGCTGTTATTGGCGTGCTAGGTTTCATTATGCTTATGGTGTGGGCTAATACACTCACGGCAATTCTGACTTTATTTGCACTCGTCGGCTATGCTTTTATATACACGTCGTTTTTAAAGCGTGCTACTCCACAAAATATTGTGATTGGGGGCTTAGCGGGTGCGATGCCGCCGCTGTTAGGGTGGGTGTCTGAAACAGGCCACATGGCTGCCGCTCCTTGGCTGTTAGTGATGATTATATTTACTTGGACCCCGCCGCATTTTTGGGCTTTAGCGATAGCGCGTAAAAGTGATTACGAGCGTGCCAAAATTCCAATGTTGCCTGTTACTCATGGTATTGAGTTTTGTAAAACTTGCGTCGTTGGCTATAGCATTTTACTTGCCCTAGTGTGTGTGCTGCCTTATTTAATTGGCATGTCAGGGCTGATTTACTTGCTTGGTGCGAGTGTTTTAAATGCGATATTTATTTATAAAGCGTTAAAACTAAAAATTGCCCCAAAAGATGATACTGCAATGGATTTATTTCGTTTTTCAATCGTGCATTTAATGCTACTCTTTATCGCCTTATTCATTGATAAATGGTTAGTTTTATGACGCGAATCGTCGCTTTTTTATGTTTTAGTGCGGTGTTGTTTGCAGCAGGATGTGGCAAAAGTAATACCGCTCCTGAAGTTGAGGCGCTGGTTTATGAGCAAGCAAAGCCGATTAGCCCGTTTTTGTTAACCGATCAACATGGTGAGCCTGCTGATAACAGCCAATTTATGGGGCATTGGAATTTAGTCTTTTTAGGCTACACCAGTTGTCCAGATATTTGCCCGATGACGTTGGCTAAGCTAACTGCGGTGCAAAAGCAGCTGAGCCAAGACTATAAAGTGCAAGTGTGGTTTGTTGCAGTAGATCCAAAGCGTGATACAACCGAAAAGCGAAAAGCTTACATTGATTACTTTAACCCAGCGTTTCTTGCGGTATCAGGTCCACATAAACAGCTTTTTCCATTTGTTAGAGAGCTTGGCTTAATTTATGCGATTAACGACAGTGATGAGCAGGAATATGCCGTTGATCACAGTGCATCTGTGGTTATGGTTGATGGCGAAGGTGCGGTTCGTGCGATTTTTAAGCCTGAATTTAAACAAGGCAGTGTGCCATTAATCAATGCCACAACTTTGACTGAAGAGTTCAAAAAAATAGCAGATTATTACACTAAGTAATTTTTCTTGGTAAGAGGACTCATTTTCAATAAAAGAAATGCTTCCTTTTTTGATATAAATGGCTAAGCTACTAAAAAATTTTACTATTTTTTGATTCAAATTATGGCATTTTTATTTAGTCAGTCTAAGCTTTTGTTATGAATTGTTTAAAGCAGGGAAAGTATAAGTAATGTTAAAGCTCCCTACTGAATTAGCTATTACTCAGGTCGAAACACTCCATCAAGATTTGCTCCAAGAGTTGTCAGCAAATGATGATATCTGTCTGGATATCAGTGAAGTGACCCGTGCTGACACAGCATCAATTCAGCTTTTATGTGCATTACAGAAGCATTTGCTTTCGGTGCAACACAAAATTATTTGGGTTGGCGAAAGCAAGCCGTTGCAACAGGCAATTAATAGTTTGGGCTTGAGCCATTATCTTGTGCTTGAGAATGCCAATTAAGAGGTTTTTATGAAAAGAATTTTAGCAGTAGATGATTCTGCATCTATGCGCCAAATGGTTGGTTTTACGCTTAAAAAAGCAGGTTTTGATGTGACAGAAGCGAAAGACGGCAGTGAAGCATTAAATATTGCAAAACAACAAAGCTTTGATGCTGTTATTTCTGATGTGAATATGCCGGTAATGGATGGCATTACCCTTATTCGTGAATTACGTAGCTTACCTAATTATAAGTTCACACCTTTACTAATGCTGACCACAGAATCAGGATTAGATAAAAAGTCTGAAGGTAAAGCTGCTGGGGCTACGGGCTGGATTGTTAAGCCATTTAATCCTGAGCAATTGTTAGCGGTATTGAAAAAAGTGATTCGCTAATAATAGGAGCGGGGCATGAGTATAGATCTAAGCCAATTTTTTGAAGTATTCTTTGAAGAAAGCTTCGAAGGACTCGATGCTATGGAGGCTGAGTTATTAAACTTAGTGCCTGGCGAAGAAGACTTAGAGACCATAAATACAATTTTTCGCGCCGCGCATTCAATTAAAGGGGGTAGCGGTACTTTTGGTTTTAGTTCTGTTGCAGATTTTACTCATGTTCTCGAAACGCTGTTAGATCAAATCCGTGAAGGCTCCCGCGATCTTACTGCTGAGCATGTTAATTTACTCCTAAAATCAGTCGACTGTTTACGTGCGCTGCTTAGAGCTTTACAAGCTGAGCAGCAACCTGACCTAACAGAAGCGGATGAACTGCGCGTTAAGTTCGAAGAAATTCTCGGTATGCGTGCTGCAAGTAAAGCACCAGAGCAAGCACCAGAAACTGTTCGCGAAAGCAGTTTTAATACCTACCAAATCGATTTCAAACCACACCACCATTTATTTAAAACCGGTAATGAACCACTGTACATGATCAGTGAATTAGCAGAATTGGGAGAACTTGAAACACAAGCCTTTCAAGATGATGTGCCAGATATTACGAACCTTGCCCCTGAAGATTGTTTTCTGTCGTGGCGCTTTTTCTTAACCACTGATAAAGAACAAAGCTGCATCGAAGAAATTTTCGAATGGGTTGAAGATGACGCTGATATCACTATCACCCTATGCGGTGGTTTGTTTGGTGATGAAGAGGATGTAGCTGTTGAAACTGTTGCTGAAGAGGCTGCGCCAGCGCAAGAGGCTGAGCCTGCTGTAGTTAAAGCTGCGATAGATCCTAAAAAGCCAGCGCCAGTTAAAGCTGCCACGGCAAATGCCGAATCAACTTCAATTAGGGTTGGTATCGACAAAGTTGATTCATTGATCAACATGGTAGGTGAATTAGTGATCACCCAAGCGATGTTAAGTCAATTGGGTGAGCAAGAGATCACTGAAGCAACTATCGCCTCGTTACAAGAAGGCTTAGCACAACTGGCACATAATACCCGTGACTTACAAGAAAATGTCATGCGTATCCGTATGTTGCCAATCAGCTTTGTGTTTAGTCGCTTTCCACGCTTAGTACGCGATATCTCACAAAAGCTTGATAAACAAGTCGAGCTAAAGTTACTTGGTGAACAAACCGAATTAGATAAAACCGTGATGGAGAAACTGTCTGATCCTATGGTGCATCTAGTGAGAAATTCCCTAGACCATGGCTTAGAAACCGTTGATAAACGCGTTGCAGCGGGTAAAAACCCGGTTGGTACTGTGACTTTGAATGCGTTCCATCAAGGCGGCAATATTGTTATCGAGATTATGGATGACGGTCAGGGCCTGAATACCACTAAGATCCGTGAAAAGGCGATTAAAAACGGCCTAATTTCAGAAACCGATGATTTGTCTGATAACGAAATCAATGAGCTTATTTTCTTACCAGGATTTTCTACAGCCGATCAAGTAAGCGACTTATCGGGTCGTGGCGTTGGTATGGATGTTGTAAGGCGCAATATCGAAGCACTAAGCGGCTCTGTTGAAGTGGCTTCTGCACCAGGCGTGGGTTCGACATTTACCATTCGTCTCCCGCTAACGCTGGCTATCTTAGATGGGCAATTAGTCCGGATTGCTGAGCACACTTATATCATTCCGCTGATTTCGATAATTGAGTCATTGCAAATCGATATTAGTAAAGTGAGTCGAGTGGGCAAAGACTTAGATGTGCTGCGCTTACGTGATGAATATATCCCTATCTTAAGGCTTTACAATATTTTCAATCATAAAGGGGCGATTGAAACGCTTGATAAAACCTTGTTGGTTGTCGTTGAAAGTGACAATCAAAAAGTAGGTTTATTAGTTGATGACTTATTGTCGCAACAGCAAGTAGTAATCAAAAGCTTAGAGGCCAATTATCAAAAAGTTGATGGTGTCTCAGGGGCGACAATTTTAGGTGATGGTCGTGTCTCATTGATTGTAGATATTAGCGGTTTGATCAAATTATCTGGACTTAGAAAGCCTGGGAGCCAGGAATTGATTATTGAATCAAAAGCAAATTTGGAGGCGTCATGATTGCACAGCACGACGACCTGCATCACAAGCTCAATCTTGAACAAGATCAAGATGTAAAACAGTTTTTAACCTTCTTCATGGCTGAAGAAGAGTACGGTGTTGATATTTTAACGGTGCAAGAAATTCGCAGTTGGGAAGAAATTACGGTGATCCCTAACTCACCGGATTTCGTCAAAGGGGTTATCAATCTGCGCGGCACCATAGTGCCGATTATTGATTTAAGACTTCGTTTTGGTATTTCAGCCATCGAATACGGACCGTTAACCGTTGTCATCGTACTAAAAGTAAAACTTGAAAACGCATGTAAAATTATGGGCATCGCAGTTGATGCCGTCTCGGATGTCTATAGCATTGCTGAGCATGAAGCGAAGGCGGTGCCACATTTGTCTGACTCAGACAACGCGCAATTTGTTGCGGGTTTAGTCAATGTGGGTGAGAAAATGGTCGCATTACTTGACCTACAAAAAACAATGGACATTTAACTGGGTAGATTAACAAGAAGGTGAAGGGTATGGGATGGTTTAGCAGTCCTAAAAATGTTGAGTCGGAAAATGATTTAGTTATTGCGGCGCTTAAAAAGTCACAAGCGATGATTGAGTTTCAACCGTCGGGGCAGATCATTACTGCCAATGCTAATTTCTTAAACACCATGGGTTACCGACTCGAAGAAATTCAAGGGCAACACCACTCTATGTTTGTTGCTGAAAAAGAGTCGCAAAGCCCAGAATATCAACAGTTTTGGCAGCGATTACGCAGCGGAGAGTTCTTCACTGATGAATTCAAGCGTGTCGGTAAAAATGGCAAACAAGTTTGGATCCAAGGCACCTATAACCCAATTATTGATAGCAATGGTAATGTCACTAAAGTTATCAAATTTGCTACAGACATCACACCTCAAAAAGAACTTGAACGTCAGTCAAAACGTGATGCTGATTTATCAAATGCGCTGCGCGTATGCCAAGCAAATGTGATGATTGCCGATAACGATTTAAAAATTATTTTCGTTAATGAGCAAGTAAAGCAAATGCTGCAAGCTCGTGAATCAACGCTACAAAAAGTGCTACCTAGCTTTTCTGTGGCAAATTTAGTGGGCACGTGCGTTGATGATTTTCATAAACAGCCATCGCATCAACGTGAATTACTAAAAACATTATCTGAACCATACAAAACCACATTGCGTTTGGCAGGGCTTATTTTTAGCTTGATTGCGACACCTTGGGTGAGCGCATCTGGTAAGCGATTAGGTACTATTGTTGAGTGGCAAGATATTACTGATAGCGTAAATAAAGCTGAAGCGGAAAAACGTGAAGCAGAAGAAAATCTTCGTGTTCGACGCGCGTTAGACCGTGTGGCAACCAATACCATGATTGCTGACGCTGAGAACAACATCATTTACATGAACGAAGCGGTTCTGAATATGATGAAGATTGCTGAAAGTGATCTACGCAAAGATTTACCTAACTTCAACAGTAATAATCTAGTGGGTCAAAATATCGATGTATTCCACAAGAATCCAGCTCATCAACGCAATATGCTTGCTAAGCTAAGCAGTACTTACAGCACTGAAATTCAAGTTGGCGGTCGTACTTTTGGTTTGGTCGCAAACCCTATTTTTACCCCTGAGAACGAACGTATTGGTACGGTCGTTGAATGGGAAGACAGAACGGCTGAAGTGGCGATTGAAAAAGAAATTGCTGGCCTTGTTGCTGCTGCGGGGAGTGGTGACTTAGAAGCCCGTGTTGAAGAAGCGGGTAAACAAGGTTTCTTCTTACGTCTAGCGCAGGGCTTAAATAGCCTTGTCAGCATCGTTGATGATGCAGTAAAAGACACAGGCAATATGCTTGATGCTATGGCGAACGGTGACTTATCAAAACGTATTGAGCAAGACTATCAAGGTTCATTCGATAAGCTAAAACGTGATGCAAATGCCACGGCTGATAAGCTTACTGAAGTGATTAATCGTATTAATACCTCAGCAACGTTGGTGGCCAGTGGTGCAGAAGAAATCTCACAAGGTAATGCTGATTTAAGTCAACGTACTGAAGAGCAGGCTTCATCACTTGAAGAAACAGCATCAAGCATGGAAGAGATGACCAGTACGGTTCGTCAAAATGCTGATAACGCAAAAGAAGTGAATGAACTAGCTGAAGAAACACGTACTAAAGCACAAAAAGGTGGTGAAGTTGTAAATCGCGCTGTAACCAGTATGTCGGCAATTAATGAATCAAGTAAGAAGATTGCAGACATCATCAGTGTTATTGATGAAATTGCCTTCCAAACAAATCTACTTGCGCTGAATGCGGCAGTCGAAGCTGCACGAGCTGGTGAGCAAGGTCGTGGATTCGCAGTTGTTGCAGGTGAGGTTCGTAACTTAGCGCAACGTTCAGCAGCCGCAGCAAAAGAAATCAAAGAATTGATCCGAGACAGTGTTGGCAAAGTTGAAGATGGTACATTACTAGTTAATGAATCAGGTTCAACATTACAAGAGATTGTCACTGCTGTACAAAAAGTAACAGCAATGATTTCTGATATTGCCCAAGCTTCTGAAGAGCAAAGCTCTGGTATTGAGCAGGTTAATAAAGCCATTGCTCAAATGGATGAAATGACCCAGCAAAATGCTGCTTTGGTTGAAGAAGCCTCTGCTGCAGGCGAATCAATGGCTGAGCAAGCTAATGATATGCGTCGCTTGTTAAACTTCTTCTCGTTGTCAAATAACGAGATGGATATTACTAGCCGCGCAAGTTCGGCGCCAGCAGCTAAAAAGCCGAGCTCACCAGTGCGCTCAGCACCAAAAGGCAATAACTTTGTTGACCCTAGTGATGAGTGGGAAGAGTTTTAAACTCTTCCCAATTTAATTCTAACTAGTTAATTGCATCTAATGCTAAAGCTGCAGGGTCAGGCACATGAAAGAGTTTCTACTAACGGATAGTGACTTTAAAGCTATTTCCTCACAAGTATACGATGCTTGCGGCATTGTTTTAGCTGAGCATAAACGCGAGATGGTTTACTCGCGTTTAGCAAGGCGAATACGCCACCATAAACTGAAGAACTTTAAAGAATATTTAGACTTTCTTGAAGAGCACAAAGAGCAAGAGTTTAGTGAGTTTATCAATGCTATCACCACTAACTTGACTTCTTTTTTTCGCGAGCCACATCATTTTAGTTATCTAAAAAATACCATAGTGCCAAAGCTATTGGTTAGTAATGCCAAGCAAAAGCGCGTGCGGGTGTGGTCTGCCGGTTGCTCAACGGGCGAAGAGCCTTATACCATTGCCATGACCTTAAGCGGTTTATTTCCATCTGATTGGGATGTGAAAATTTTAGCGACCGACTTAGATTCAAATGTACTTGCTAAAGCACAAGGCGGCACCTATACCGCTGCCAATGTGAATGGTTTAGACCAAAGTCATCTGAAACGCTGGTTTTTAAAAAGTCACGATGGTCAGTTGTATAAAGTAAAACCTGAGCTGCAAAAGAATATTTTCTTTAAACGTCTAAACTTATTACAGAACTGGCCAATGCAAGGGCCATTTGATGTTATTTTTTGCCGCAATGTAGTGATCTATTTTGATAAACCGACAAAAGATACTTTGTTTAAACGTTATTACGACATACTGACCGAGTCTGGTCACTTATTTTTAGGGCATTCAGAAACCCTCGGTAAGGATCACAAAGAGTTTAAGAATTTAGGCCAAACTATCTATCAAAAAGGTGGTCTATGAGTAGTCATTTTAAACCTGTACTTCCCGGTTTTGATCACGTTAAGCGGTTTTGGGATGGCAAGCGCCACAAAGTGGTTGCCAAAGTATTGCCGGGTGAGTTTTATGTTTCCAAGTCTGATGAACTAATTACAACGGTGCTAGGTTCATGTATTGCTGCGTGCATTTACGATGAAGGTTTAGGCATTGGTGGTATGAATCACTTTATGCTGCCAGCAGAAAAAGGCGTTGATCCTAGCAACGCACATAGCCTTAATTGCCGTTATGGTAACTGGGCAATGGAATACTTGATCAATGAAATCCTAAAAAATGGTGCTTCTAGACGCAATCTCAAAGTGAAACTGTTTGGCGGAGGGAAGATTATCCGTTCAATGACAGATATTGGTGTTGGCAACATTCGTTTTGCAAATGCCTATGTACTTGAAGAGGGTTTAGATTTAGTATCCCATGATGTTGGCGGACCTTGGCCACGTAAGGTGATGTTTGATCCGCAAACAGGCAAGGCTCAGGTCAAAAAAATGCGTGAATTGCACTCTGATAAACTCGAAAAACGTGAAATTAAATACTTACACGATATTGAGCAGCAAGATGCAGAAACGGATATTGAATTATTTTAGGAGAGCATATGATCAAAGTACTCATAGTTGATGATTCTGCTTTGATCCGTGGTTTACTCAAGGAAGTTCTCGAGCAAGCGCAAGACATTCAAGTCGTTGGTGCGGCAGAAGACCCTTATCAAGCCCGAGATTTAATTAAGCGCCTTAATCCCGATGTCTTAACACTGGATATCGAAATGCCAAAAATGGATGGATTAAGCTTTTTAAAAAACTTGATGCGCCTGCGACCTATGCCAGTGGTAATGATTTCAACACTGACTCAAAAAGGCTCACCCATCACATTGGAAGCCCTTGAAATTGGTGCTGTTGATTTTATTGCTAAGCCAACCATCAATGTCACAGAAAACCTGCAACGCTATGCGCATTTACTTCATCAAAAAGTTCGCACTGCCGCAGGTGCCAGAATACGCGCCTTTAAAGAATTAAAAGTTGAAGACGACAGCGCCTTAGCTACATTGCAATTTAAGGCCAATAGCGTACTAGCCATTGGGGCTTCGACGGGTGGCACCGAGGCAATTAAAGAAGTACTCGTGCGCATGCCAGAAAATTGCCCACCGATTGTGATTACTCAGCATATTCCGCCGGTTTTTAGTACCTCGTTTGCGATGCGCATGGATAGAACGTGCAAAATAAACGTTAAAGAAGCTGAACATGGCGATAAGCTGCAACCGGGATGGGCGTATATTGCACCGGGGGATCAGCATTTAAGTGTGGTGAAAAAAGCCGGAGGCCTGTTTTGCCAGCTTGATTCGAGTGAGTTGGTTAATCGCCATCGCCCAGCAGTCGATGTGCTATTTAACTCCCTCGTTGTTGCTTGCCCTAAAGCGACAGTAGCGGCGTTATTGACCGGTATGGGCAGTGATGGCGCACAAGGCTTATTGGCATTAAATCAAGCAGGAGCTTACACCATCGCGCAAGATGAATTATCGTCGGTGGTGTGGGGAATGCCAAAAGCCGCAGTAGAACTCAATGCGGCTAATGAAGTGGTTCGCCTTGATAAAGTGACAGCACAAATGCTAAAACAAGCGGTTAAGGTACAATAACCCAAGGTTGTGAGAACCAGTAATAACTGCCTTTCATCGCAATAGAAGGGGCCGTGCAGTTAAAGCGAGAGCGGCCTTTTTTCAGTTTTTCAGGTGAGGTGATCTTCACCGTATCTTTACTAAGCCAGGTTAAATCAGCTTGACCAATGCCTGAGACATAACAAGCAAACTGACTTTTATGGAAGTCCTGCATATCAAATTGCATCGTTAAACTAGGTGGGTTTTCGTCTGTCACGCTGTCTGAGTAGGTAAGCTGTTTGATAGTGAAGGCTTGAGAGTCGAGTTTAGTAGCAAGCGTATCAAGCTTTGAGTAAAACCCTGATGCCGGAAAGCGTGGTAATCGAGTAAAGTCAGAGTGGATACCTACAGCACCTGAATGCTGTCCGATGCCAACATATCCAAGTGATTTAACTAACTGCTGCAATGCATTATTAAATTCGCCATAAGGGTAAGCAAGGTATTTGTAATCATGGCCAATTTCTTCTTTAATGCGCTGCTGGGCAGATAAAATGTCTTCCTTAGTACGAGCAAGCCATGCTTCTTCACTCTCGCCCGGCTGTTTGCGATGCAAGTAATTATGAATTTGCGTGTGGTTGCTAATTAACGCCCCTTTATTTGCTAGCTCTTTTAATTGCTGCCACGTCATCACATAGCTTTTGCCTTCATCAATAAGCTCAGGATTTACGAAAATAGTATACGGGTAGCCAAACTTTTCTAAGATAGGCGCTGCTTCTTCATAATTGTTTTTGTAGCCATCGTCGAAGGTAATTGCGACCGTTTTATCTGTTAGCGGTTGGCCTGCTTGTAGTGAGGCAATAAGCTCGTTTAATGGAATAACCGTAAACTTGTGATCGTGTAAATATTGCATGTGCTCAGTGAATGTTTCGCTGCTGACGCTGGTTACCGCTGGAAGGGTTTCACTGACGTGATGATACTGTAGAATGACTGCGCCATGGGCACGCAAAGATAAACCTAACAGGACTGCAAATACTACATGAAACATTTTCTTAAACGTCATAAGGCACACCATAAAAGTTTACTGTTATTAGCCGGTCCGATGATTTTATCAAATATTACCGTGCCAATGTTAGGTTTAGTTGATACTGCTGTAATCGGCCACTTAGGAAGCGCTCACTATTTGGCTGGTATAGCGCTCGGTTCAGCAGTTATCTCGTTATTATTTTGGCTAGCGGGCTTTTTGCGCATGAGTACCACAGGCTTGGTTGCACAGGCTTATGGTAAACACGATCACACCTTACTTGCCGAGCTATTAAAGCGCAGCTTGTTACTAGCGACAGCGGTTGCGCTGCTCTTAATTGCGCTGAGTATACCTATTCAATCCTTAATGGCATATTTATCAAATGCCAATGAAGCTGTTTTAGAACAAGCAAATAGCTATTTTTCGATTCGTATTTTTAGTGCACCTGCTGCTTTATGTAATTTGGTTTTACTTGGTTGGATGTTGGGGGTGCATTATGGTCGAGGGCCGTTTTATTTATTACTTATCACCAATATAACCAATATTGTACTCGATATTTATTTTGTGGTGTTTCTTGATTGGGGTGTGGCTGGAGCTGCGTGGGCGTCTTTAATTGCTGATTATATCGCCCTCGGTTTTGCACTTATGCTCGTTACTCAACTTGCGAAAAAACAAGGTGTTAACCTTGCCGTGAAAGCCTGGTTGAGTGTTGCTAAGTTGCTTGATTTAGTGAGCTTAAATCGCGACATTTTTATTCGCTCACTGGCACTCCAACTGTGTTTTAGCTTTATGACTTTTTATGGCGCGCGTATCGGTGAAACAACCTTAGCGGCTAATGCGGTATTGCTAAACTTTTTAATGTTGGTGAGCTTTGCACTTGATGGTATTGCTTATGCGAGTGAGGCAAAGGTTGGAAAGGCCAAAGGTGAACACAGTAGCCAACACATACAGTTATGGGTGAAATTAAGCCTGTTTTGGGGTGGGTTATTTGCGCTGTTTTATAGCCTTATATTTTTATTATTTGGCGAGGCAATTATTCGCTTACTGACCGATGTGCCCGAAGTTATTAGCCTTGCAACGGTTTACTTGCCTTGGGTGATTATATTGCCTATTGCGGCGATGGGTTGTTTCTTATTTGATGGCGTATTTGTCGGTTTAACCCGTGCTAAAGACATGCGTAACACCATGCTATTTAGTGCTGTGGTGGGCTTTTTTGGGCTGTTTTGGCTAGTGAGTAGTTGGCAAAATCATGGTTTATGGTTTGCGATGACGAGCTTTATGCTGATGCGTGGATTAACGCTGTGGTTTCGCTACCGTAGAATCGTCAACAACCAGCAATTATTAGAGTAAATTATCGCTGAAGATTTATTTCCAAAGATCGGGGTCGTGATCTTTTGGGGATGAGCGCTCTAAAACCTGTGCAAAACGGTTGGCAAAAATACCTAAATAGCCCCAACCTGCCAAGAATAAAGCGAGAGCTAAAATAATCAGGCCAATTAACTGAAATAGTGCAGGCCCATAGTAACCTATGGCAATAAAAATCACGGCCAGCACAAACAGTGCTAGGCCGCGAAGAAAGCGTTTTAAGCTTAATTTGGGGTCGCTACCTAAGCGAAATACCCACTTTTTAAGCATGCTTAGATACCGTTAGTAGTAAGAGTGCTCACCAGATTGGTGATCAGTAATGTCTCTTACACCATTGATTTCATCAAACTTGGCGATCATTTCTTTTTCGATGCCTTCTTTAAGCGTGACATCAATCATTGAACAACCGTTACAACCACCACCAAATTGCAGTACCGCGATACCGTCAGCTGTAATTTCTACTAGGCTAACTTGGCCGCCGTGGTTTGCAAGCTGTGGGTTCACTTCTGTTTCAAGCATGTGTTGTACACGCTCTTGTAGTGATGCATCGTCGCTTAATTTGCGTGCTTTTGCGTTTGGCGCTTTAAGCGTTAACTGAGTACCCATTTTGTCTGTTACAAAATCGATTTCAGCTTCTTCTAAGAAAGGGGCGCTTTCTGCATCAACAATGGCATCAAAACCATTAAATGGTAGACGAATATCAGTCGCTTCAACGGCGTCTTCTGGGCAGTAAGAAACACCACACTCAGCCTGCGAAGTACCTGGGTTTACTACAAACACACGGATGTTCGTTTGTTCAGCTTGGTCTGCTAAAAGTTTAGCAAAATGAGATTGTGCAGATTCAGAAATAGAGATCATAAAACGGACTATACTTGACTAAATTACTCGGATACTGCCTATCATACTCCGCTCATCGTGTTGTCGCCAGTGTTGAGCGTAAAAAGTTGCATCTATTTTATCGAATGGTAGCGTTAAAACATCAAATAATTACGGGTGCTATCTATGCGTTTAATAATAACAATATTAACCATGCTAGTGAGCGTTAGCGCATTAGCAAAACCTCTTTCTTATTACTTTGAACAAGATGTGAAATTTGACCCAAGTATTCCAACCCCTGAACAGGTGTTAGGTTACGAAGTCGGTGAGTGGCATGTACGTCACGATCAGCTTGTGCAATATATGCAAATTTTGGCCGAAAAAAGCGACCGAATGAACTTTAAAGTGATTGGTCGTACTCATGAGCAGCGCCCACTGGTGATGTTAACTATCACAGCGCCAGATAAGCTGGGTCAAGTGGAGCAAATTCGCAAGGCGCACTTAGCTCGCTTAAATGGTGGGGCGAGTGACTCAAGCAAACAGCCTGCGGTTGTATGGATGGGCTATAGTGTGCATGGTAATGAATCATCAGGCAGCAATGCATCATTACTCGTTGCTTATTACCTTGCAGCAGCACAGGGACCAGAAATCGATGCGTTACTTAATAATACGGTTATTTTACTCGACCCATCACTAAACCCAGACGGGTTAGCGCGTTTTGCTAATTGGGCTAACAGCAACCGTGGTATGAAGTTATCGTCAGATCCAGAAACTCGCGAGCATATTGAAAGTTGGCCGAGCAGCCGTACTAACCATTATTTGTTTGACTTAAACCGTGACTGGTTGTTGTTACAGCACCCTGAATCACGCGCACGTATTGCTCAATTTCATCAATGGAAGCCAAATATCCTAACAGACTTCCATGAAATGGGCCCTAATAGCACGTTTTTCTTCCAGCCGGGGATCCCAACTCGCAAGCACCCAATCACACCTGAAGAAAATGTCACGCTAACCAAAGCAATTGCAAACTATCATGCGAAAACACTTGATGAGCACAATGCGCTTTATTTTACTGAAGAAAGCTTCGATGACTTTTACTATGGTAAGGGCTCAACTTACCCAGACGTAAATGGTGGTGTAGGCATCTTATTTGAACAAGCGAGCTCGCGTGGTCACTTACAAGAAACGATCAACGGACCGCTAAGCTTCCCGTTTACGATTAAAAATCAGTTATTAACTAGCCTATCAACGTTCCAAGCGGCGATTGATAACCGTACAGACTTACTTGATTATCAAGCAAAATTTTACAACAAAGCAGTTGATCTTGCTGGTGATGAAGACTTTAAAGGTTATGTTATTAAAGGCGGCGCGGATCACAGCCGCATGCAATACTTCCTTGATTTACTTAGACAACATCAAATCAATGCATACATGTTAGAAGAGCCGTTAAAAGTAAACGGTCAAAGCTTTTCTGAACAGAGCTATTATGTGCCATTAGCACAGCCACAATTTCGTTTAATTAAAGCGATTTTCAGTGAGCAACAGCGCTTTGTTGATAACACGTTTTATGATGTATCGGGCTGGACACTAGCTCATGCCTTCAATCTAGAATTTGCAAAAGTAAGCAGCAATTGGGGCTTAAATCTTGCCAAAATGCCTTGGCAGCAAAGTGTTAAATCAAGCTTTGCAGCATTACCGCAAAGCTATGCGTACGCATTTAAGTGGGATGATTATCTCGCGCCAAAAATGCTAAATAGTTTACTCGAACAAGGTGTAAAAGCGCGCGTGGCGTTAAGCCCACTCACAGCAAAAACACCATCAGGTGAGATTGCTTTTGCAGCTGGCAGTATTTTGCTTCCTGCGGGTCTGCAAACTGACAGCAACTGGGTGAGTTATTTAAACCAAGCACAAAATGAATTTGGTATTGAAATTACACCCATTAGCTCAGGCTTAACGGTGAAAGGTGCCGATTTAGGTTCTCGTTCAATGGCCGTAGTAAAAGCACCAAAAGTGTTACTCGTGGGTGGTGAAGGTACCAGCCAGTATGAGCTTGGTGAGGTATGGTACTACTTAGATCGCTTTGTTGGTACAGCGCCAAGCATTATCGAAATGAACCGCTTAGATGGTATCGACCTTGAAAACTATAGTCATATCATTCTTGCGCACGGTAATTACAACCGTCTTGATGATGCAACGAAAGTGGCTATTAAGTCGTGGGTTCGTAAAGGCGGCGTTATTTGGGGGCACAAAGGGGGGGCGAAGTTCTTAGCTGATCAGCAGCTACTAAAAGCTAATTACTTATCTCGCCGTGATGTAGCCAGTGCCTTTGATACAACAGGGCTTAGCTATGCCGATAAAGATGACTTAGCAGGCCGTCAGCGTATTGCAGGGGCTATTTTTAATACCTCAGTGGATTTATCTCATCCACTTACCTATTCGCTGAATCGTAATACATTACCTGTGTTTAAGAATAGCACTTGGCTACTTGAGAAGTCAGATGCCCCATTTGTTAACGTACTTACTTACACAGATAAACCGCTTTTAGCTGGCTTTACTGATGACGTAAACGTAGAGCAAGTCGCCGGTGCGGCAGGTCTCATTGCGCATTCATATGGCAAAGGCAGCGTGATAGGTATGACTGATAACCCAGTGTTCCGTGGTTACTGGTATGGCACGAGCCGATTACTGAGCAATGCCTTATTTTTTGGTAATGCGTTTCATGCCTCTGGTGATAAATAATAATAATTAATCATAATGCAGGTTACCTAATCCTGTTAGGCAAGTGAGCATAGCCCATACTTGCTTAGCTCCTGCATTTTTTATGGCTTCTGTCGCAGCATTTATGGTTGCGCCAGAGGTCATCACATCATCAATAATTGCCACCGTTTTTCCCGTTAAATCTTGCTGACAAACAAACGCATTTTGTAGGTTTTTAACTCTTTTCGCTTTACTTAACTGTGATTGCGCTTTGGTTGCTTTTTGCTTGAAAAGAGCAGCGCTAACACTACATTGCTGGCTTTTTAAAACAGGTAACCAAGTTTGACTGACCTGATTAAAGCCGCGTGCTAAAAAGCGCTGATTATGAAGTGGCAGCACAATAAAAAGATCGGGCCAAGTTACATTAACCTGACGAGCTATTTGCAACTGTTTGTCTATCACTTGTGTAAGTGCCACACGAAAAAACTGCTGGTCGTTAAATTTCAATTGCTTGAGCCAAAGTTTAAAAGGTGCTTGATACCACGCACAGGCAATTAAATGATCAAATTGGCTATCAGGAAATGCATCACAGATATCTGGCCTGTGTAACAGGTTTGGGTGGCGTGTAAGGTCAAATAAATTAAGGTCATCTAAACAATGCTGACACAAAGCTTGATTAGCTTGTATGTGATTTTGGCAGCTAATGCAAAAGTTGGGGAATAGTGCCTCAAGTCCTAGTTTTAAGGCATGAGAGAAGCGAGACATTGCATTCATTCCTTTAAACGCTATTATGAGCGCTAAGTGTGGTTGGGAAATACAAAATATGCAAAATGATATGGTGTTATTACATGGCTGGGGAATGAACCAAGGGGTTTGGCAAGTGATCAAACCTGAGCTTGAGTTTTTTCATGATGGTGAAGTCCGTTGCCTTGATTTACCTGGTTTTGGTAATGCGCAGTCAATTCCCACACCTTACACTTTGCATGCTGCAGCTGAGCAACTAAGTACACAGCTCAATGATCAGTCTATTCTTGTTGGCTGGTCGTTAGGGGGGCTTTTTGCCTTGTATATTGCAGCACATTGGCCTGACAAAGTAGCAAAGGTTGTGTTGGTCGCCTCAACCCCATTTTTTGCCCAAACCGACGAATGGCCGGGTATCAAACCTGACGTATTGAACGCATTTAAAGATCAGCTGGTTAGCCACAGAGAAAAAACGATAGAACGGTTTTTGGCGATACAAGCAATGGGCAGTGAATCAGCGCGGGATGATATTAAGCAACTTAAAGCACTTTTAAACCAATACCCAGCACCACAAGAGCAAGCTCTAAGTGCAGGTTTAGATATTTTACAGCAAGATGATTTACGTGAGCTTTTCGCGAAACTTACCGTGCCAGTAAGAGGTATTTTTGGGCGCTTAGATTCATTAGTTCCTTATCGTGCGATTGAAAAAATGCATGCCTTACAGCCTCAGTTTGAATATGAGGTTTTAGATAAGGCGTCACATGCGCCTTTTATTTCTCATAAAGCGGCATTTATATCAGCACTGAAATCAATGTGTTAAGCCAGCCTCTCTGAGAGGCCAGAAAAATCGTGGGATTTAGCTTTATTTTGCTCGTTTTATGAGCGATACTTGACGGGTAGATCTCACTGTTGGAGGGTGTTATGCCAATCAGTTCTGTTTTTAATAATGCGGTAGAAGGTTATAACCGTGCAAGCCAAGGTATCGAAAAGGCAAGCGCTGAGATTAGCCGTGCCTCAATTGATCAGCAAGATGATGCCCAATTAGCTCAACAACGCCAATTACAAGCGGCAACACCAAATGAAGCTGTAACTCCGCCAGTTTCACAACCTGCCCCAATCGATGAGTCGCTTGTTAATTTAAAAGTTGAAGAGTTTAATGCCAAAGCTAATATCAACACGATTCAGACTGCTGATGAAGTGCTGGGTACATTAATTGATATCAAAGTTTAGTACTTATGAATATCGTCACTCCGTTTCCTTCGATTAATATCAACACGGCGAATGTGCACACCGAAAGTGCTCGCCGTGATAATCAGTTACGTGAAGTGATCCCGCCACCTGCTGCTGCAAAGCCAAGTAACGCTGAAAATAAAACGCTGAGTGATGGTGATAAAGCAAAACAACCAGGTACTGATGCGGGTACTTATGATGCTAAAGGTCGTCTTGCTGAAGACAAAGTGATTGAAGAGCGCCAACAAGGTAGCGAGCAAGGCGAGCCTGAGCAATCAGAACAAGAGCAACAAGAAGCTAAGCAAGAACAGCAAAAAGAGCAAAAGGTTGCTGAGCAAGAGCAACAAGACGCTGAGCAAATTAAAGAGCTAAAAGCCCGCGATACCGAAGTGCGTATTCATGAACAAGCGCATGCAACAGTCGGGGGGCAATATGCTGGCTCACCAAGCTATGAGTATCAGCGCGGCCCTGATGGTACAAACTATGCTGTGGGCGGCGAGGTACAAATTGATGTTGCTGAAATCAACGGTGACCCGCAAGCCACAATCGAAAAAATGAAAACAGTGCGTGCAGCAGCGCTCGCCCCTGAAGAACCATCAGGTGCAGATCGCTCTATTGCCGCAGATGCCACACAAAAACTCGTTGCAGCGCAGGCTGAGCTTGCCAATCAATCTGATGATGACGATGCTGATTCAGGCAAATCAACATTTAAAATTCATAATGAGTATGCTGAAGATAGCGCAGCTCAAAGTAGCGAAACAAAAACAGCAAAGCGTGATGTAGAAGTCGATGAGCGCGCCGCACGTATCGCTAATTTTTATCAAGCAGCAACCTCTCCAGCTAATCAAAATCAGTTCTCTGCTTTTATTTAAGCCCATACTAATTCACATTAATAATTCATCATTTAGTGGGTTAAACCTATTCTTAACGAGGTTTTATTACCTCAAAATAGCTCAGTTAATTAAGTTTTTAATCGAATTTTTATAACAATTTCTTACATTTAGCCTACAAAAATGAATGTTGTTTCTATTGTGGGTTTGTCTTCCTTTGGTAGATTGTGCCCGATTTATAATTAGGATGATTAAACAATGAAATACACTCTTCTTGCTTGCGCATTATCACTTGCCTCGACAACAGTAATGGCAGAAAACACTTCACCATTAAGCTATGACTATGTTGAAGCTGGATATAAAAAGACAGAAATTGATGAGCTAAACGATTTTTCTCTTTCAGGTATTGGTATTAATTTTAGTAAGCAATTTGCTGAGAATTGGTTTGTATTAGGACACTACTCAACAGCTTCGGATGACGATAAAGAATCAAGCTACTACGATGGCTATAACGTCTATGATTCATTTGGCAATTTGATTGGTGAATCTCAAATTTCATATTTAGGCAAAGTCGACCTTGATATTACTCGCTTTGAGCTAGGCCTAGGCTATATCTACTCTCTTTCTGATCGCACTAACCTTGATTTCTCAGCAAAAATTGGTCAGCTTAAATTTGAGGTGGATTCAAGTTTTTCAGTGGAAGAAACATATCAAGATTATGTACTTGAAAGTTACTCAGATAGCTACTCAGATTCAGAAACTGCAGATATTTTATCTGCTAACGTACAAATCAGGCACTTATTAACTGATTCATTTGAGATCAATGGAGGCGTTGGCTACGAGCGTTTACATGATGAAGAGAGCGAAAATAATGCAGTATTTCATGTAGGTGCAAACTATGCCTTCACGCCAGCTTGGCTTGTCAGCGCAAGCTATCGTGATGCAAATGATTACTCAGATATCTCACTGGCAGTTCGTTACAATTTCTAACTAGTTAGCGGCTAGAGAAGTTTTTCTCTAGCTGCTTTCCCTTCCCCATTTTTTGTTTCTGTAATCGCATTCTCTACAAAATGCTACATTTTGTATAAATATCCCGCAAAGCGTTTGTTATTAACACTATTATGTTTATTTGCTGTTAATTTTGTATCCTAACTGTGTACGACTCGGTTTGACCATGCAAAACCCCCTCTGTATATGTTTGCCTGCTAAATAATTTAGTGTGTCAGCTCAAGTAATTTATGAGCTGTTTAGAATTAAATCAGTGGGAATCATATGCAACCTTGCAATAAGAAAATCACACACTTGAAGAAAAGCTCAGTTGCCGTACTTACAGCATTGTACGTCGGTGCTACAGGCTATGCTGCGGCAGAGCCAGGCTTTAACAAAGTGTCAGATAAAGGCTTTTATCAGCCAACATTTACAGCGGAAGATATCGCGAATTATCAACAAGAAAAACAAATCGAAGATCATCCAAGCTTATTAAAGGGGAGTGCTCAGCGCTTAAATCAGCATTACCAAAGTCAGCAGCCGGAACATGTTTTTCAACCTCAAGATGGGGTGACAGGTATTCAAACATACATTGTACAAATGCATGATGAACCTGTAGCAAGTTATCAAGGTGATATTCAAGGCTTCAGCGCTACAGCCATTACAGAGTCACGTTCTTTAATGGTAAAAGAGCGCATTGATACAGCTTCGCAAAGCGTGCGCGCGTATCAAAGCTTTTTAAAACAGCGTCAATCAACAGTATTAAGTAAGGCGCGTGCAATGGGTGCCAATATTGCGATTAAAAAGCAATTTACCCTTGCAAATAACGCGGTTGTTGTTGAAATGACACAAGCTGATGCAGAGCTTCTTGCGACGCAATCAGGCGTAAAGCGTATTACTCCTAACCGTATTTTTGAATTACGCACAGACCGCGGTCCTGAGTTTATTGGCGCAGACCAATTATGGCAGGGTTCAACACCTGCTTCATCGGTTGGTGTTAAAGGTGAAGGTATGGTTGTCGGTATTATTGATACTGGTATCAATACAGACCACCCGGCATTTGCAAGCGACGAAGAGTACAGCAAAAAAAATCCATTAGGTGCCGGTAACTTTTTAGGTGACTGTGAAGAAGAACCTGAGCTATGTAATGACAAGCTGATTGGTGTTCGCTCTTATCCAGAAGTCACAGCGATGAATGCGGATTATCAATTTGCCCGAGCTGATCGTCGTGCTGAAAATGGTGAAGATTACAATGGTCACGGCTCTCACACAGCGAGTACCACGGCGGGTAACTACATAGAAAACACGCCACTTCAAGCTGCAACCGGTGAGAAAGTCAGTGATGGTGAAAACTTACCATTCACGTTTGAAAGCACCAGCGGTGTGGCACCGCGTGCGCATATCATTTCGTACCAAGTTTGTTATGCTGGCCGTTCTGGCGATCTATACTCAGGCTGTCCTGAATCAGCAATTTTATCTGCATTTGAAGATGCGATTGAAGATGGTGTCGATGCTATTAACTTCTCAATTGGTGGTAGCGAAAGCTTCCCATGGGAAGATCCAATGGAAATGGCTTTCTTAAGTGCGCGCGAAGCGGGCATTTCAGTGGCAGCGGCAGCGGGTAACTCGGGTCCTTATTATATTTCAGCGGATCATACATCACCTTGGGTAACCACTGTTGGTGCATCAACCCATGACCGCGTGATGGATTTAGGTGTTAAAACCATTAATAACTTCCAAGGCACTCGCACGCCTTATGCTGGTGAGTACACAGGTAAGAGTTTCTCTGGCGGTATTACTGGCGAAGTTGTTCTTGCTGAAAAATACGACGACCCTAATGAAAGTGATGGTTACGATGCTGCAAGCTGTAACGCACCTTTCCCTGCAGGCACGTTTACGGCTGACCAAATTGTAGTATGTTTACGTGGTGACATTGCGCGTGTTGATAAAGCCAAGAACGTTGCTGCAGGTGGAGCAGGTGGCTTCATTTTACAAAACATTAGTTCGGCAGAGAGTATTGTTGCTGATAACTACGTGATCCCGGGTATTCACTTACCAGCAAGTGCTCGTTACACAATTCGTAACTGGGTGAATGCTAATTCTGGTGGTGCTGCTATTGCGACGATTGGCGAGCCAGAAAATAACTATTCATTTGATGCAGAAGCGGGTAATCAGCTTGCTATCTTTAGTTCTATGGGACCAAGTTATTACATCAATAACCTTGTTCCGGACGTGACTGCACCGGGTGTTGATATTTATGCTGCGAATGCTGATGACCAACCATTTACAGCTTACCCAAGTGCATCAGATTGGACTTTCATGAGCGGTACCTCAATGGCTACGCCACATGTTACCGGCGCAATGACGCTATTGATGCAAATGCACCCAGATTGGACGCCAGCAGAAATTCAATCAGCACTAATGATGACTGCAAATAAAGTACGTATTTCTAACGGTGTGACTTTAATTGACCCATATTACAACTTTATGGCTGGTGGCGGTGCAATTGACGTAGCACAAGCTGCAAATGCAGGTCTTATCATGGATGAGACTATTGAAAACTACCATAATGCTAACCCTCGTAACGGTGGTTTAGTTGAGTGGTTGAATTTACCTTCTTTAGTGAACAAAGACTGTGAGCTTGAATGTTCATGGATGCGTACTGTAAAGGCAACAAAAGATGGTACTTGGGATGCAACTGCTTATGGTTGGGCTGTTGAGGGTGAAGACGAAAGCTTTGGTGTAGAAGTTAGCGTAACACCAAGTAACTTCACGCTGAAAGCAGGGGAGACACAAGATGTAATGGTTACTATGAAGTTGCCAAATATCATCGAGTCTAAACTTGATCCCGTTGAAGAGGGTGCGCCTTGGGATAACATCTTAAATAAAGATGCTTGGTTCAACGGCAAAGTGCTATTTAAGAACACTGACGGCGACTTACCAGACGCTCATTTCACATTGGTTGCTAAGAATGTTATTGATGAGCTACCAACTATGGTTGATATCGATATGGCACGTGCCAGTGCATCAGAATCAATCGTTGTTAATACCGATAGCTACAGTGAGTTTACGCCGACTTATTATGGTCTTGTAAAACCAACTGAAGTTACTGCAAATATCTTAGGTGTTGCACCTTACGTGACGAAAGACCGCGTTGAAAAAGCGTGGGATATTCAATCGTTTGAAGTACCAGAAGGTACAAAACGCTTAATGGTTAAAGTTGCATCTACCGAACAAACTACAGATTTGGCAGACCTTGTTGAACCTCGTTGGCAAATGAAAAAAGCACACTTAATAGTGGGTTATGATGCTAATGAAAGTGGCTCATTCATGGTGTCTGATGAAGAGATTTCGGAAGATTCTACAGCACTGATCAAAGCACTTAATGAAGAGATGATTTGTTACTCTTCAAGTAGTGTTGAAGATAACTACTGTAACATTATCGATCCTAAGCCTGGTAAATATTGGTTTGCGACCGCAGCTCTAGCAGGTTTACGTGATGTTGGTTATCAAACCGTTACACATTATGCGATTGTTAAAGAGCAAAATACCGGTGAATTCAGTGTATCAGCGCCACAGCAGCACAGCGGCAATGGTAACTATGAAATTGCGGTAAATTGGGACCTACCTGAAGCGCAACCGAATGATGTTTACTATGGCGGCTTTGCATTAGGTAATGCTGAAGGTGCTGAAGGCACCCTCGGTTTTACATCGGTTAACTTAAAGCGTGATGCCGAAGCACTCACACTAAATGTTGACCAAGACACGGCTCGGGCTATGGACCTAGTTAACGTTAATGTAAAACTTAAAGCCAACTATGAATCAAAAGCGCGTGACTATTCATTGTCATTGACGATTCCTGAGGGCATGCAAGTTTGGCCACAAACACTAACTTCAAATAATGAGTCGGTGGCTGCTTCGTTAATCGTTGAAGGCAATACTCTGACAATTCAAGGTACACAAGACGCAACACGTAACGTACAACGTGATTATGTGGTAACCAACAACATCACTAACGAAATGTGTAAAACGCCAATGATTGATGAATTCTCGACAGGAGGATATATCGATTTATGGGGTGATTTCCGCATTCAACCTGAAGCTGCTTGGTATGAAGGTGGTTCAAATGTGTTCTTTGATGTTCCAATCGATTGGTTATTCTATAAAAATGGTGCGAAGTTTGAAATTTACAATCAAGTAAATAATAACGAAGTACGTTTACACCCAACAGGAGCAATGCAGTTCACACCTATCTGGTGGATGATGAGTGCGCACCGTGGTCCTGGTTTCTTAGTTGAAGCATTGGCACCATTCTGGCGTGGTTCGTTTGAAATCGAAAACCTTCGCCATCCGACCGATCCAACAGGCCTAACGATTGCTTCTCAATACAAAGAAGAGCGTCCTGACTTAGGTGATCTCGTATTCATGGAATTCGATAATGTGACTGATAAAAATACCGGTGACACGTTCGACTACGAAGTGATTTTGCGTAGTGGTATTGATGACCATGAAGGTATGTTCGAAGCTATCTTTGCTTACGATAACCTAGGCGCTGATGTTGACGAAGGAACCATCTTTATTGAAGGTGGCGATAGTGTTTATTCAACAACGGCTGGCTTTAAAGAGGGTGCATTAAGCAATGTGATTGGTTATGACGACCTTGGCAAGATCTTACAAGATGACTTAGTGATCTGTTTTGATTATGTCGGCCCAGAGCAAAGTGAAGTTGAGTTTAACTTTACTGCTACGGTTATGCCTGATGCGAAAGGTTCAGTGCAAGATATCACTCTTGATTACCAACTTGGTAGCCAAGAAGGTGGGTCGTTAATGCACTCTATCGGTGTGCAAAGCAACCTGAAAATGAGCGACATTGCTGATATGACGGTAGCTGAAAATGGCCGTATCGATGGTGTTGATGTGATGGTTGTTGATGCAGATCAGTCGCCAAATGAATTAGTGGTAACGGGTGAGAATGTAACGGCTGAAGTTGACGGAATGTCGTTTAACCTAATCCCTGATGCACATTTCCATGGTGAAACAATGGTGACTGTCACAGTGCAAGATAAAGCAAACCCAGCAGACAAAGTAAGTAAAGAGTTCTTACTTATGGTTGAATCTGATGGTGTAGAGCTTGGTTGTACTGATGCTGCAGCAACTAACTATGATGCGACAGCGAATGAAGATGATGGTAGCTGTGAATACGCTTCACAAGTAACACCAGAAACTGAAGCGAAAGCTAAGAGCTCTTCAAGCGGCTCATTAGGTCACTTTATAGTGTTACTGCTGCCATTACTTGCACTTCGTCGTCGTAAGTAATAGCGATAAAGGCTCAGCTCATGAGCCTTTCATAGCAACGTATTTGATTAAGTAAGTTGTTATACAAATAAAAAACCGCGTAAGTTTACACTCACGCGGTTTTTTATTATCGATTGATACCAGTTTGATTAAGTGAACTGGTATTATTTTTTCACTTTTGCATTGGCAAATGCATCTGCAAAGGCATTACCCATGGCAACATTGCCAAATTCGCGTTTTTGCTTAGGTGCACTTTTCGCTTTAGCAGCCGGCTTAGGTTTGCTAGCGGGTGCGGCTTTGTTGCTGGTATCAACATCATCGTCTAAACGCATGGTAAAGCTAATACGTTTACGCGCAGCATCTACCTCAACGACTTTTACTTTAACAATATCGCCAGCTTTAACCACTTCACGCGGATCAGAGATAAACTTGTTAGTAATTGCAGAAATATGCACTAACCCGTCTTGGTGTACGCCCACATCAACGAAGGCACCAAAGTTAGCAACGTTAGACACGACACCTTCTAAAATCATACCTGGTTTTAGGTCGTTAATGGTTTCAACACCGGCCTTAAACTCAGCTGTTTTAAACTCAGGGCGCGGGTCACGACCCGGCTTATCAAGCTCTTTGATAATATCGGTAACGGTTGGTAAACCAAACTTTTCGTCTGTGTAATCGTTCGCAACGAGCTTGTTTAGAATGTCAGAATTACCAATTAGGCTATTTACATCTAAGCTGTTCTTCTCGCAGATACGCTTAACAACAGGGTAGGCTTCAGGGTGAACTGACGAGTTATCGAGAGGATCTGAGCCTGTGCTGATACGTAAGAAACCGGCCGCTTGTTCAAAGGCTTTTGGACCTAAGCGTTCAACTTTTTTAAGTTCAGAGCGTTTGCTAAATGAGCCATTCGCATCACGGTAGCTAACAATATTTTGCGCTAATGTTTTGTTTAAGCCAGATACGCGAGTCAATAGTGGTACCGACGCCATATTTAAGTCTACACCCACTGAGTTTACACAGTCTTCAACGACTGATGTTAGCGTTTGACCAAGTTGGCTTTGCGATACATCGTGCTGATACTGACCTACACCGATTGATTTAGGCTCAATTTTTACCAGCTCAGCAAGTGGATCTTGAAGGCGACGCGCAATAGATACTGCGCCACGTAGTGAAACATCAAGGTTTGGGAATTCATTAGCTGCAAACTCAGACGCTGAATAAACAGATGCACCGGCTTCACTAACCATAATTTTATTTAGCTTAAGCTCACTGTTCGCTTTGATCAGCTCTGCAACTAACTTGTCAGATTCACGTGAAGCCGTACCATTACCAATAGCGATTAGCTCAACTTTATGCTGGCGGCATAGTTGTTCTAAAGTACGAAGTGATTTTTCCCAGTGGTTTTGCGGTGCATGCGGGAAAATAGTTTGTGTTGTTAATAGCTTACCTGTGCTGTCAACAACGGCAATTTTACAACCAGTACGTAAACCAGGATCAAGGCCTAACGTAGTTCGTGGACCTGCAGGTGCAGCCATTAATAAGTCTTTTAAGTTCTTCGCAAAAACATCAATGGCGCCGGTTTCTGCTTTTTCACGCATTGCACCTAAAAATTCATTCTCAAGATGCAGACTTAACTTAATTTTCCATGCCCATTGCACTACGCCCATTAACCAACTGCTTGCTGCCGAGTTGCTAACATCTAAGCGGTAATGATCGGCAATCATTTGTGCACACACTTGTGCCGGATTTTCAGCACTTGGCTCAGGGTTGATACTAAGTTGTAATACGCCTTCATTACGAGCACGCAGCATAGCAAGTGCACGGTGTGATGGTACTTTTTTCAGTGGTTCTTGATGCTCAAAGTAGTCGCGGTACTTAGCCCCTTCATTTTCTTGGCCAGCGATTACAGTACTTTCAATTTGACCATGCTGAGCAATGTGGCTGCGGAATTTAGCAAGTAGTTTGGCGTCTTCTGCAAAACGCTCCATCAAAATAAATTTAGCGCCATCGAGTACCGCTTTTGTATCAGCAAAGCCTGCCTCTGCGTTAATGTAATCAGTCGCGTGTTGTTCTGGGTCGAGGCTAGGGTCGTTAAATAGTGCATCAGCAAGCGGTTCAATACCTGCTTCAATGGCTACTTGTCCTTTCGTACGGCGTT
Source organism: Pseudoalteromonas sp. T1lg122 (assembly GCF_002964825.1). Classification (NCBI taxonomy): domain Bacteria; kingdom Pseudomonadati; phylum Pseudomonadota; class Gammaproteobacteria; order Alteromonadales; family Pseudoalteromonadaceae; genus Pseudoalteromonas; species Pseudoalteromonas sp. T1lg122. Next base: position 57,293 of record NZ_PQCG01000010.1, on the reverse strand, counting down.
TTGGTTTGAAAGGCAGATATAAGTCTTCAAGCTCAGTTTTACTGTCAGCACTATTAATGTCAGCACTTAGCTCGGCAGTTAACTTACCTTGCTCTTCGATAGTAGCAAGGATAAAGCTGCGGCGTTCTTCTAATTCACGTAAATAAGATAGACGCTGCTCAAGTAAACGTAATTGGGTGTCGTCTAGACCACCAGTCACTTCTTTACGATAACGGGCGATAAAAGGGACTGTGGCACCTTCATCAAGTAATTTGATTGCAGCAACAACTTGTGATTGCTGGGCATTTAGCTCGGTCGCTAAGCGTGCAGAGATATTGCTCATGCATAAACCTTTTTAAAAATAGAAAATCAGTAAAACTGAAGATTAATTGCCTGAATAATATCACAATAAGAAGGCCTTAAAAGCACTGCTTTTAAGGCCTGCAAAAATAGTCTTACACAATGCAGTTTTTAACGCTTAGTGTGGGTGATCTACCTGTTGTAATACTTCGCTAAAGCCATTAGCGATTGGGTTGATATTAACAGGGATATGTAATTTTTTAGCGATTTCACGGGCTGAAATCAAACCACAAATTTCTTGTTTAGCACTGGTTACCAGTAGGAACATCATACCTTGGTGCTCCATTGTTTGTAGCGCATCACCAATACACGCGTAGCTGATACTTTGCAGGCTCACACCCGCTAAATTGCCTAGAGGAGTCATCACATCATGCAAGGTGATTTCGTCACGATGTAAGTTTAAACGCTGCGCAAGAATCATAATTTTTGAGCTTTGTAAGTCTGCACTAGAGGTAATACCGAGTAGTTTATCTTCGTTATCAACAACTAAAATAAAATCTGAGCAACAGCTATTCGTTTGTTTTAACGCATCAACAATGGTAGTGCCGTAATGAGCGCGTAGTGGGTCTTTTTGCGTAAAGCTGTTAAGTACTTTTAAAGCTGGAGAAGTGAGATCGAGTGTTGGCTCAACTTCATTCACTGCATTAGATAATGCGCCATTAGAGATATCTTGAAGACGTAATTCTTTGAAATTATTCATTTTGGTCACCATACATTTTAATAAAACTGAAATAGAAAAATTTGAGTTAATTAAAAAACAGGTGGCCCTCGCTGGTGCGCGCTATAAACAGACGCCTTAGAACAAGCATTAACATACAAAACAACACGTGCATCTGGCAGTGGTTGGGCTACATCAGCGATGAACGCAGCAGTATGTTTGTCGAGGTCGGTGTCTACGTTGGCAGGCTCTGCACTATCACACGCAATAAAATGAGCGGTTGGCGTAACACTGTCTGAATGGCTTTCTATGTCGCTGGCATAAGATATCAAACTCACACTCATTAAAAGTGCGAATACAATGGCATTACTTATTATGCGTTGTATTGCGTTTGACATAGTTACTACCTTCTAAACCTCAAGTAATGATTTATCTTGAGTACCTTTAGTTATAGATCACATTTTTAGACTAAACAATCACTAATTAACGCTTTCTGAATTTTCTGGGAAAAATTATTTTGCATCTGGATACGTTATTTCATTGATGAACCACTCCTTTGCACCTTCAGGCGTCATCACCGAAAAGTCATCATCCACCTGTTTACCAAGTAGCGCTCGAGCCATCGGTGCATCAATAGAAATGTAGTCTTTACGTTCGTAAATTTCGTCAGGCCCGACAATACGAAAACGCTTAGTTTCACCTTGTTCATTCTCAATTTCGACCCAAGCGCCAAAGAAAACTTTACCCGCTTGCTGTGGATTGTAATCAATGATTTTAAGATCTGGCATACGTTTACGAAGATAGCGTACACGGCGGTCGATTTGTCGTAAAACACGTTTATTAAACTGATAATCGGCGTTTTCAGAACGATCGCCCAGGCTTGCCGCCCAAGTAACAATTTTGGTAATTTCTGGGCGCTTTTCATGCCATAAGTAATCATGTTCTTGTTGTAATTGTTGATACCCTTCACGGGTTATTAAATTTGTCTTTGCCATTTTACTTAGCCAAAAAAGAAAACCAGCTGCAAAGTATACCCTTTGTCGAGTGGGATTTTGAAATGTTCAGTAACAATCTAAGCGCGTAATTCGTTTTTTATTCTTAACTTTTTCATTTATATTAAGAAGTAACATATTACAAAAAGAATGAAAGTTATGGGACACGAAACAACAAAAGTATTGGTTGTTGATGATGATATGCGCTTACGCAGTTTGCTAGAGCGTTACCTTGTAGAACAAGGTTTTATTGTTCGTACAGCAGCAAATTCAGAGCAAATGGATCGCTTATTAGAGCGCGAAAACTTCCACTTGATTGTATTAGATTTAATGTTACCAGGTGAAGATGGTCTTTCAATTTGCCGTCGTTTACGTCAAAAAGAAAATGACATTCCTATTGTTATGCTCACAGCGAAAGGCGATGAAGTAGACCGCATCATTGGTTTAGAGCTCGGTGCAGATGATTACATTCCTAAACCATTCAATCCACGTGAATTACTCGCGCGTATCAAAGCAATTTTACGTCGTCGTGCTAAAGAAGTGCCGGGTGCCCCAGCTGCCGAAGAAAACGAAATTAGCTTTGGTGAGTTTACTCTTAACCTTGCGACCCGCGAAATGAGTCATGGTGACAAAACAATGTCGTTAACCAGTGGTGAGTTTGCAGTATTAAAAGCGTTGGTAACACATCCTCGTGAACCGCTTAGTCGCGACAAGCTAATGAATTTAGCACGTGGTCGTGACTACAGTGCGCTAGAGCGTAGTATTGATGTTCAGGTATCGCGCTTACGTCGTATGATTGAAGTGGATGCGGCAAATCCTCGTTATATCCAAACAGTATGGGGCTTAGGCTACGTATTTGTGCCAGATGGTGAAAAATAACAGTAATGGGCATGTTTCCACGTAGTGCGTTTGGACAAACGGTATTTTTGGTTGCGGCCCTGCTGTTAATCAATCAAATTGTCTCTTATATCACTGTCAGTTTTTATGTTGTTAAACCCACCATAGAGCAAGTTAACTTGATCCTATCGAAACAGGTGAAAACCGTGTTTATTGAATGGGAAGAGGGGGTTGAGGTTAGCAAAGAAGCCTCTGACAAGTTTTTTGAGATCACCGGCATAGAAGTGATGACGCAGCGCCAAGCCATGAGTGAGGGGCTTGCTGAAACTCGCGAGTATTCTATGCTGTCGCGCAGTATGTCGAAAGAGCTAAATGGTTCTGCTCGGGTACGCATTAGTCAGACCGATCCACTTGTTTATTGGGTTGAAGCCCCTCAAGCTCCGGGTTATTGGGTGCGCGTGCCGCTCACTGGCCTGCAAGAAAACAACCTAAAGTTTCTAACCTTCTATTTATCGAGTATTGGTTTTTTAAGTGTACTCGGTGGGTGGTTATTCGCGCGTCATCTAAATAGACCTTTGAAAGCACTGCAACAAGCGGCTGTTAAAGTCGGTGTGGGTGACTTTTCTACCAAGCTAGAAGAGCAAGGCTCTACTGAAGTGATTGAAGTAACCCGTGCGTTTAACCAAATGTCACGGGGGATTGCTGCCCTTGAGAACGACCGTCGATTATTAATGGCAGGTGTTTCTCATGACTTGCGCACGCCGCTTACACGTATTCGCTTAGCCACTGAAATGATGTCGGACGATGAAGATTACCTGCGAGAAGGGATCATTCATGACATTGAAGACATGAACGCGATTATCGACCAATTCATTGAATACTTACGTCATCACAAACGTGAAGAACTTGAGTTAGAAGATTTAAACGCGATTGTTTCAGAGGTCGTTGAGGCTGAGCAAAAGCATAATCGCACCATTACCTTCAAAGAAAACCCAAGCTTAGGTGAAGTGCCGGTGAGTATGGTAGCAATAAAGCGTGTTGTTACTAATATGATTGAAAACGCAATTCGCTATTCAGATGGTGATATCGAGGTCGAAACTCGCGTGAGCAGTAATAAAAAGTTTGCCATGGTGGTGGTTAATGATCACGGCCCGGGGATCCCTGAAAGCGAACTTGAAACCGTATTTGAACCGTTCAAACAAGGTGATGCGGCACGTGGTAGTGAAGGCAGTGGCTTAGGTCTTGCGATAATTAAACGTATTGTCGATATGCACGGCGGCCGAGTGCAGCTACTTAATCGCCCAGAAGGTGGCCTCAGTGCCCAGATTTATTTACCGTTTTAAAAGTATTTAGCTTTAAGCCTTAAGCTATAAGTTTCAAGCAGCCCGAGTAGGCTGCTTTTTTATTGCCATAAAAAAGCGCGACATCAAATGCCGCGCTCTTTTTTACGTAAAGCTTAAAACTTACAGCTTTTAGCTTAGATTGCTTTAAAACGAATCGCTGTGCCGCCGCTGGTGGCAAGCTTTAACGTTAGCTTATCATCAGCAGTCACTATGCGTTTTTCTACTTTTAAGTCGTAAGGGTTATTTACCCATTCAGCTTTGTCACCGTCGCGGTAGATTTGCGCTTCAAACTTTTTACCTTTATCTAAGAAGTCTAACTTCACTTCTAAAGTGCGGGCTTTTTCGTCTGTAACTGCGCCTAAATACCAGTCGTTACCTGAGTATTGATCACGCTTGCGTTCTTTACGTGCAAACACAACGTAATCGCCAACTTCGCCTTGTAATGCAATACTTTGTTGCCAATCAGTCGGTACATCCTGAATAAACTGGAATGCATCAGGCTTCGCTAAGTAGTTACGAGGTAAATCTGCGGCCATTTGAATTGGGCTGTACATTACAACATATAGCGCTAATTGCTTCGCTAGGGTTGTTTGCGGACGGTTGGTATCGGCACCTAAACCGTTAAAGCTCATATCAAAAATACCTGGCGTGAAGTCCATAGGGCCTGCAAGCATACGCGTGAAAGCAAGCATTGGAATGTGCTCAGGTGGGTTCGGCGGTGTACCCCATGCGTTAAACTCTTGGCCACGAGCACCTTCACGGGCAATCCAGTTCGGGTATGTACGACGTAGACCGGTGTCTTTTACTGGCTCATGCGTATTGATACTAATCTTATGTTTAGCAGCAAGTTTCACGTTGTATAGGTACTCGTTTACCATGAACTGACCATCGTGCCACTCTTTGCGTACAATGCCATTTTCATCGATGCGCTTGATATTGCCACCGTCGGCGACATAACCTGTTTTAACTTGGCTTACATTTGATTTTTCATATAACTCAAATGCGCCTTCCATTTGGTTGCGGTAGTTTGTTACGTTGCCCGACGTTTCGTGGTGACCAATAAGTTGCACGCCTTTTTCTTTACCGTAACGTGTCAGCTCTTCGATATCAAAGTCGTCATAAGGTTGCGTAAAGCTAAAAACATCACCGTTATAGAACCAGTCACCATCCCAGCCAATATTCCAGCCTTCGACTAGCACACCATCGAAGCCATATTTAGCTGCGAAGTCCATGTAATATTTTGTGTTTGCAGTGGTTGCACCATGAATTTTACCGCTACCCCAAGTATTTTCATTGATGTGCATACCCCACCAAATACCTACGTATTTACCCGGTTTAACCCAAGATACATCGCCCAGTTTATTTGGTTCGTTTAGATTTAAGATGATATCTGAGTTGATTAAATCAACAGCTTCATCGCCAATTTGAATTGTACGCCAAGGAGTATTAAATGCGCCGTGCTTTTTAACCGCGACACCATCTGACCAAGGTGTTAAATCAGCTTGGAAAGTACCATCACGGCGTTGATTTAATACCATGCCTGCATAATCAACAAGGGCAGCTTCGTGAATACTGATATGCACACCCTCTTTATTTTTTAAAGTAAATGGTGTGTGCACAAGTGCAGCTTTATGTAGTGGCGTGGTGTTATAAACATACTCATAACGGTTCCAACCACGCGCAGGTATCCACCATGCCGTTGCATCTGATGAGTCTGTAATAGCGAATTCAGTCAGCTCTTTGGTGATTTCTACATCATCATAGCCTGCTTGCTTTGGTAATTCGTATCGAAAGCCTACACCATCATTAAAAGCGCGAAAGCGTACTGTGAACGTGCCACCTTGTGGTTGTGGCTTTTTAAAAGTAACAGCAACTTCGTTATGGTTATCAACCACAGTTTGGCGTTCACCCCAAGGTTGCTCCCAGCTACTTTTTACAGAATCAGTGGTTTGGCCGCTAATTTTGTAACCTTCGCTCATTGCTGGTTGTTGTTTAAAAACAAGGCCTAACGCTGAGTTAGCGATGACCTGTTTACCTGCAAAGCTGATTTCGTAGCTAGGTGTGTGTTGTTCATCAGAAATGGTTACTTTGATCTGCCCATCAGGTGAGCTGACGGTTGTGGTTTGTGCTAGGCAAGTACCTGAAAAGGCTGCTAACATTAAGGCAGTTAATCGCATTGTTGTTCCTTGGCGGCTTATGGTTATGGATTGTTGTCACGTATTCACATATATCCTTAAAGCATAAAGTGACTTGCCGGTTAATACGAGGGATCTGCATACGTATTCAACAAAGTGAACGTCGCGATATCAAGCCCAGCACTGAAAAAGGTTTAGCAAAATGATAAGAATAACCCTGTTGCTACTACTATTGTTTAGCCAAAGTTTATTGGCACAGCAAATACAAATAGTGGATAAGCAGAATCAGCCTGTCAAAAATGCCGTGGTTTGGATTAAAGGTTCAAAACAACTAGCTGCTCCTGATAGCCATTACACAATGAGCCAAAAAAAGCGTGCCTTTGTGCCTCATGTATTGGCAGTACCGCAAGGGGCTAATGTTGAGTTTCCTAACCTTGATTCAATCATGCACCACGTTTATTCATTTTCTAAAACAAAACAATTTGAGTTAAAGCTTTACCACGATAAACCAGAGCAACCGATTAACTTTGCACAAACGGGAGTTGTTGAGCTTGGTTGTAATATTCATGACTGGATGCTGGGTTACATTGTGGTCGTCGATGGTGGGATTTATGGGCAAACGGATGAGCAAGGCATGGTTGATCTAAACTTACCCGATGGGACGTTTACTTTGGCCGTTTGGCATGATCGCTTTAACGATATCAGCACACCGGAAACCATCGAGATGACGAGCAATGCGAAGCCGTTGAGTTATCAGTTAAAACAAGCCTTATTACCAAAACTAGAACTAAGCAGCGACGAGTTTGATGATTATGAATAAATGGCAAGCCTTAGCATTGGCGAGTGTTTTTGGGTTGCCTGCAGTGGCATTTGCTGAGCATGATGGGCTGGTAACGGTTTCGGCTGTGCGTGGTGACCAACTAACGAGCTATCAGCGCAAAGGAATTGGCTTATACCGTTATGACCAAGAGCATGATGGTGTTGTGATATCCCAAGCTATGCTGAGTAGTCGTTTTGAGTTAACGAGTGATTGGTCTGCACACACTGTGCTTAATGCTCATCCTGATCCTGAACTAACCGTTGGCTTTAGTCAGGCCTATTTACAATATCAACCGCTCACGGCAAGTCGTTACAAATGGGCAGTGAAAGCCGGTGGCTTTTATCCGAAAATGTCACTTGAAAACCCGCAAAATGGCTGGATGTCACCTTATAACTACACTAATTCTGCAATTAATACCTGGATTGGCGAAGAGGTGCGCGCTTTTGGTTTAGAGGCAAGCATTAAGCGCCCTGGTCGACAATTTAGAAGTGATCATACCTTTGAGGGCTTTGCTTCGGTTTTTAAAGGTAACGACCCTGCCGGAACACTCCTGTCATGGCGAGGATTTGCTATGCATGACCGGCAAACCACCTTTAACGAACAAATCGATTTTGCTGTTCCACATTCTTTTGAATGGACGCAGTTAGATAAGCAAGCTGAGCATGTTGAGCCTTTCGAAGAAGTAGATGGGCGCTTTGGCTATTATTTTGGTGCACACTGGGATTATCAAAAGAAATCGCAGTTACGTGTTTATTATTATGATAACAATGGCGATCCAGGTGCGTTGAATACTCGTACTGGTCAATATGCATGGGATACACGTTTTTTAAGTGCGGCGTGGTTGTATAAATTTAACAGCCAAACGCGTGTCATAGTGCAGATACTCGATGGCAAAACTGCAATGGGCAAAAATCGTGGTGTAGACAATGATTTTTATAGTCACTTTGTTCTATTAAGCCACAAGTTAGACCAGCATCGTCTCACAATTAGGTATGATTATTTTAAGGTTAGCGATCATGATGATTGGCAATTTGATCCTAACCAAAGTCGTGGAGAAGCTTTAACCGCAAGTTGGCGTTATCAACTGTCAACCAAGTGGCAAGTAGGTGCTGAATATTCAGTGCTGAGCAGTGACGCTCAAAATAGACCCGGTATGGGATTCAATGAGCATAACTCGCAGCAGCAATTGCAATTTTCAGCGAGTTGGCACTTTTAATTTCATACACTTTTTTAGTTTTTCTACTAACATTCTAATGAACGTGCTGATTAGAATTTGAATTAGGATAATGTATGAAGTTACAAAGCATTCGCGTCAAAAGTTCTTTGCCTATTGTGCTGCTCGGCATTGCTATCGTCATTTTAATTGCAGGCTATACCTATCTAATTAACCTTCAAAAAGAAGCGATTGATGCACAATCAGAGCGTTTCTTAAATGCGGTCTCTGTGGTTGTTAATGCTGACCGAGACCTATACCAAGCTAAAGTCGCAGAGCTACAATTGGTTACCCAAATGAAAGGCGATAAAGGCCAGCTTACTGATCACCAAGACAATGCCGATCAAGTGAAAGACCGTTTTAAGCAATACTTATCTTATATGTCGCCATACTCTGAGATTGCGGGTCAGTTTCGTAACTTTGATGGCGCGTTTGATACTTGGTATACAGCGTCAACAGCTTACATCAATAACCCCGCAAATGCTGCGCAACAACAAGCGTCTGAGCAAAGCTTTTCGGCGCTTCGTGATATTTTAGACAAAGCCGGTGAAGTCGCCGAAAAGACCTCTCAAGCAGAAACTGAAAAGCTAATGGATAAAGTGATGGGCTTTAAAGTGATGCTAATGGTGATGATTGCTGTGGTTCTGGCAGTGGCTGGTTGGTTTAGTTATTTTGTGCCGCGTCAGCTTACAAAACAAATTAACTTTGTCACAGAGCGAATTAACGAAATAGCCTCTGGAGATGGCGATTTAACAGGTCGTATCAATGTTAAAACGCAAGATGAATTTGCCGAGTTGGCTACTGCATTTAATCGCTTTTTAGATAATCTGCAGCAGTTAATCAAAGACATTTTAGAGCAAGCGAAAGAGCTGCATAATCTAGGTAATGATTTAGATAACTTTGCAAATCAAAACCACCAAGTAAACCAAAAGCTCAGCCAAGCGTCTGAGTCGATAGTTAGCGCTGTACACGAAATGAGTGTAGCAAGTCGCGAAGTGGCCAATGTTGCGCAAAACTCATCTCACGAAGCTGATAATTCACAGCAGCTTGCTAAACAAGGTTTAGCTGCGGTTGATAACTCAAGCCGTAAAATTATTGCTTTGTCAGACAACATGGAGCATGCCAGTCAGCGTTCAACTGAGTTACAACAAAGCTCAGACAATATTGCCAAAGTGCTTGAAGTTATTCGTGCTATTGCCGAGCAAACTAACTTACTTGCACTCAATGCGGCAATTGAAGCGGCTCGTGCCGGAGAACAAGGGCGTGGTTTTGCGGTCGTTGCGGACGAAGTACGAACACTTGCAACTCGTACGCAAGAGAGCACCAATGATATTCAAACTATGGTTGAGCAGTTTGCAAGCAGTGTTGAGCAGTCACTGCAAGCTATTAATAGTGGTAAGCGTTACGCCGATGAAGCGGTTGAGTCATTCACACAAACCAATGATGTGCTTAATTCAATGCAAGAGTCATCAATTAAAGTAAATGATATGGCGATGCAGACAGCGCAAGCGACTGAAGAGCAAACTGCTGTAGCAGATGAAATTAGCCAAAACTTATCAGACTTAAACGATCAAACCCAACAAGGGGGCGGTTTAGCAAGTTCAACACAAGAAGTGGCTAATCGCATGAACCAACTCACGAATGAGCTAAATCATTTAGTGAATCGATTTAAAGTGTAATTAAAGCTAATAAAAAAGGGCTCAATGAGCCCTTTTTTGTATCTAGCTAAAACGCTTACTTTTTCTCAAAAGCACGTTTCATATAATTTGGTGTTGCTAATGCACCGTGGTGAATACCTGCATTGTAGTATTCTGTGCTTTGCGCGAGTGTATTTGCATCATCTTCACGAAAACCAGCAAACGCTTCAGATTTACGAGCAAGCGTGACTGACCATAAGCCACTTGGGTAAATTGGTTGCGGGAAAGGCAACGTTTGTAGGTCAACAAAACCCACTTCTGTCATTGCATCACGCATTTCTACTAATAGTGGCATATGCATAAGTGGAGATTCACTTTGCTGAATTAAGATGCCACCAGGGCGAAGTGCAGTTAAACAGCTAGTATAGAAAGCGTGGTTGAATAAACCTTCGCCCGGACCAACTGGATCTGTACCATCGACAATGACTACATCGATTGATTCAGGAGCCGCTTCACGCATGTATTTAATACCGTCGTCAAACATTACTGTAGCGCGAGGATCTTGGTTTGATTCACATAGCTCAGGGAAGTATTTAAGTGACATTTGCGTCACAACTTCGTCGATATCGATTTGCGTTACGCTTTCAACACCTGGATGTTTTAATACTTCGCGTAAAGTACCACAGTCACCACCACCAATAATCACAACGTTTTTCGGATTTGGGTGTGCAAGCATTGCAGGGTGGCTGATCATCTCGTGATAAAAAAAGTTTTCACGGCTACTTACCATAGTACAACCGTCAATAATCATTAGATTACCGAAGTCAGTTGTCTCGTACATTTCTACTTTTTGAAATGGCGATTGCTGTTCATCAAGCTTTTTAGTAATGCGTAGTGAAAAGGCGCTACCATCACGGTCACTAATTTCAGTGAACCAGTTGTTTTGATCTAAATTAGCCATCTTGCTTATACACTTTTGGTTAATGGTAAAAAAGGGGTGCAATTCTGCCAGTGCTTGGCCAATTGCTCAATCAAATTTTAATCAGTATAGCGAATATTTTTTATCACTTTGGCATATAGCGCAATTTTTGTTAGCGTGGTCAGCCCTAGCGTATTAAAATGTGCGTTTATATTTAACGAAATTACAGAAGACATTGCCATGACTTGGGGTTTAGACAAAGCACGCGAAACATACAATGTTGCTCATTGGAGCGACGGTTATTTTGACATTAACGCACAAGGTGAGTTGGTAGCTTATCCAGATGGCGATCAAACTAAAGCTGCGGTGTCTTTATCTGAACTTACTGAGCAATTTAAAAAGCAAGGTCTTACCTTACCTGTTTTGGTGCGTTTTACTGATATCTTACAAAATCGTGTCGAGACGCTGACTAGTGCATTTACTAAGGCGCGCAATGCCCGTGAATATCAAGGTAGTTATACCTGTGTATACCCAATCAAAGTTAACCAGCAACGTTCTGTAGTAAGTAAATTACTTGCTCACCCAAGTGGTTTAGTGGGCCTTGAAGCCGGCTCAAAACCTGAGCTTATGGCGATTTTAGGTGTAGCACAAGAGCCAATTACCATTGTTTGTAATGGCTACAAAGACAGTGAGTTTTTACGTTTAGCCTGTATCGGTCAAGGCATGGGCCATAAGGTTCATATTGTTGTAGAAAAACTGTCTGAACTAACTACCTTATTGGCTGAAATTGATGACTTAGGTATTGAGCCATCAATCGGTATTCGCATTCGCTTAAACTCGGTAGGTAAAGGTAAATGGCAAAACACCGGTGGTGAAAAAGGCAAATTTGGTTTAACTGCAGGCCAAGTACTTTCTGCTGTTGAGCTACTTAAGTCACGTAATAAGCTCCATTTAATGCAATTAGTGCATTTCCATATTGGCTCTCAAATAGCCAATATCCGTGATATTCACCGTGCACTGCGTGAATGTGCTCGTCACTTTGCTGAGCTAACGCAGTTAGGTGTACCACTTAATACAGTGGATGTAGGTGGCGGTTTAGGTGTTGATTACGAAGGGTCTGGTTCGCGCAGTTCGTGTTCAATGAACTACAGTGTTGAAGAGTATGCCCGTAATGTAGTGAATGCGTTTGCTGAAGTGTGTCAGCAACATGACCTTAAACACCCTGCGATTATTACTGAGTCAGGTCGTGCGTTAACAGCGCACCACGCAGTATTAATTACAGATGTGATTGATGTTGAGCGTGCGCCTAATCATGCAAATCCAACGGCGCCTGAGGCTGACAGCGTATTGGTGCTAGATGAAATGTGGCAGTGTTTACAGCGTTTAACACCGCGTATGGCGCTGGAAATTTATCATGATGCAATGCATTTATTCAGTGAAGCCCATGACCAATATGTGCATGGTCTACTCACTATGCTTGAATGGGCGAAGCTCGAGCAGCTGTATTTCACCATTTTACACCGTGTTCGTGCATCTCTTAGCGAAAATGCCCGTGCCCACCGTGAAGTGCTAGACGATTTGAATGAAAAACTGGCCGACAAGCTGTTTGTTAATTTCTCTTTATTCCAATCACTGCCTGATGTCTGGGGTATTCAGCAGTTATTCCCAGTAATGCCAGTAGAAAACCTTCATCAGCCATTAACGCAGCGTGCCATTATTCAAGACATTACTTGTGACTCTGATGGACAAATTCGTAACTATGTTGAAGGTACAGGTATTGAGAGCAGTTTACCTATTCCTGAATACAAACAAGGTCAGCAATATCACATTGCGATGTTCTTAGTGGGTGCGTATCAAGAAATTTTAGGTGATTTACATAACCTGTTCGGTGACACAGATTCAGTACATGTTGAACTCACTGACGCAGGTTACCAGCTGACCAATGCCATTAAAGGTGACAGCGTTAAGGACGTATTAAAGTTTGTTGATTATGATAGCGACATTCTTGCTGAAAACTTTGCAAAACGGGTTAACTCACTGGCAATTGATGAGCAATCTAAGGCACAATATTTGTCAGAACTAAATGCAGGCCTTGCTGGCTACACGTATTTTGAAGATTAAGCATTAAAGGAATAAGTAGTAATGTCCATGATCCGTTGTGTGTTCAGTTTTATATTTTACACCCTCAATACACTTTTTTGGTTTGTGCCCATCTTTATTTGTGGCGTGATTAAACTGATCCCAATTAAGCCTCTGCAAAAATTAATGAGTTGGATTGCTAAGCAATGCGCCACTATGTGGGTGAGTTGCAATAACATCAACCAAAACATATTTGCTTCATATAAGCTGAACGTAACAGGTCTTGAGCAACTAAAAGCGAAAGACTGGTACTTGGTGATCGCAAATCATCAAAGCTGGGTAGATATTGTTGTAATGCAACGCGTATTTAATCGTCGTATTCCGTTTTTAAACTTTTTCTTGAAGAAAGAGCTAATCTACGTTCCTTTTTTAGGCCTTGCTTGGTGGGCGTTGGATTTCCCATTTATGACTCGCACGAGTAAAGCCCAGTTAAAGAAAAACCCTAAATTGCGTGGTAAAGACTTAGAAACCACGCGTAAAGCCTGTGAAAAGTTTAAAGAAATGCCAGTGAGCATCGTTAACTTTGTTGAAGGTACGCGTTTTACAGAGCAAAAACACTCACGCCAAAACAGCCCTTTTGAACACTTATTAAAGCCAAAAGCAGGTGGGGTTGCGTTTGTTATGCAAGCAATGGGTGAGCAAATTTCAAAAGTGGTTAATGTCACTATTCATTACCCTGATGGTATTCCTAGCTTTGTGGACTTCGCCAGTGGTCGAGTAAAACAGGTCGAAGTGCTAGTCGAGGTGATGGAAGTAAGCCCTAATTTAATCGGTGATTACACTGGTGATGCAGAGTTTAGAGTTAACTTTCAAGCTGAGTTAAATCGCATTTGGAATGAAAAAAATCAGCAACTAGCCGAGTTAGAAGCAAAATCGCAGTAGAATTGCTTATGCAGTCGAGAGCACACATATGTTAAAGAAATTTTTACCTAATTGGTTAACAGGCGTTCTAGTGAGCATTGTCTTGTTTGCTAATGTAATTATCTGGGGCACGCTTGTGCTGCTCCTTGGTGTGCTTAAATTATTACTGCCATTTAAAGTGGTTAGCGATATTCTTCATGTGGCTTATCGCGGTTGGTGTAAGGGTAATCGTTTAGCTCTGTGGCTAGGTTGCCCTACAATTGATGTTGATATTAAAGGCAAAGTCAGCACAGATGGTTGGTACTTACTTATCTCTAATCATATGAGCTGGCTAGATATTGTTGTTTTAAGTGCGATTGATGTTTTACCCGCGCCAAAGTTCTTCCTAAAAGATGAATTAAAATATGTGCCATTTATTGGCACCGGCGCATGGGCGATGGGCATGCCTTTTATGAAGCGTGTTAGCAAAGCGCAACTGGCAAAAAATCCTAAGCTGAAAGGACTCGATGTAGAGCGTACCAAACGCAGTTGCCGCGACTTTCGTAATCATCCAACTACCATTATCAACTTTGTTGAAGGCACACGCTTTACGTGCCAAAAACACAAAAAGCAAAACAGCCCGTTCACTTACCTTTTAAAGCCTAAAGCGGGCGGTATTGCATTTGCTCTTGAGGTGTTAGGTGAGCAGTTTGATGCATTATTAAATACCTCGATTATTTACCAAGGCGAAGGCGACCATATTTGTCGTAATCTGATGCGTGGTCGTCTCAACGTGATCAAAGTTGAAATGCATGTACAAGCAATTAGCGCAGAGATGATTGGTGATTATCAGCATGACCGTGCATTTAGAACGGCTTTTCAGCAACATATTAATGAGTTATGGTTGCAAAAAGATGCTCAGCTACTAACTTATCATCAAACCCAGCAAGCTGAATACCTTGCTACCATCAATAAAGAGGTTGAAGCGCCATGAAGCAAACTCACCTGCAAGAGTTGGTGATGCCTTGGTTTGAATCAATGCCCGACGCGACGCTAATAAGCGCATTAACGGCTACAGCGATTGGTGTTGGCTCATTACTAATAATCTATATGTTTACCCGCCGCTTATTACTGCCGGGCATTCAAAAGGTTGTTACACGTTTATCTCCTGAGCGCATCGGTGCGCTAACACCCATGCTCAATAAACTAAACCGCCGTTTCGCGGGGATATTGTGCTGCGTACTGTATTTAGCAACCTTCGATTATGTTTATCCTGTTCATGATGTCGCTGCGTTAGTACTAAAAACGGTGGGGCAAGTTGCGCTGATCATTTATGGTGGCTTCATTTTAAGTAGTGTCGTGAGCATTGCTGGTGGCATCTATAACCAACTTGATTTTGCCCGTGATATTCCGATTCAGGGTTTGATCCAAGTTGTAAAACTTATCACCTTTATGGTTTGCGCCATCCTTATTGTGAGTATTTTGCTAGAAAAGTCACCAACTTATATTTTGTCTGGCTTTGGTGCGATAGCGGCGGTGACTTTACTCGTATTTAAAGACACCATTTTGGGTTTTGTTGCCAGCATTCAAATTGCAGCTAATCGTTTAGTGACCTATGGCGATTGGATCCAAGTCGACAGCTATGGTGCCGATGGTGAGGTGATTGACCTGGGTTTAAACACGGTAAAAGTACGCAACTGGGATAACACTATCACAACTATTCCAACCTACATGTTAGTTGCTGGGTCATTTAAGAACTGGCGTGGAATGCAAGAGTCGGGTGGTCGCCGTATCAAACGTTCTTTAAACATTGATATGAATAGTATTCGTTTGGTTGATGATGCGTTTCGTGAGCAAATAAATGCTGCTATTCCATTGCATGACTATATCAAAGTAACGGCTTTGCCTGATCCAGTTACTAATCTAGGTTTATTTCGCCGCTATGCCGAAGGTTACTTAAAACAACACGAAAAAATTAATCGTGATTTAACCCTAATGGTACGTGAGCTACAACCAATCAATCATGGTTTACCCATTGAGTTTTATTGCTTTAGTGAAGATAAACGCTGGATCTCATACGAGCATTTGCAAGCAGAGATCATGGATCATCTTCTTGCCGTGTTGCCAATTTTTGCGCTTCGACCTTATCAAAGTGTCACTGGGCAGTTAACGGCTAGTGAGCCTCAAATAGGCTTAAAACCGAGTATCAAGGTAACGAATCCGCCCCGCGAAAAAGCTTAAAGCTGAGCAATCAGTAAGCTGATTGCAATGAAACCTAACAATAGCCACCAAATAGGTGGCTTTGCCATTCTTAGCCACGTAAATGCTGCAATAACTAAAGCTACTTGCCACAGATTTTGCACTGCTGATTGCCAAATAGGTGAATAAAGAGCAGCGGCTAAAAAGCCCACCACGGCCGCATTTAACGCTGCAATGCTGCCCGCAAAGCGAGGTTTATCCGCCAATTGTAGCCAGCTTTTCATAAACGCTAACATCAACAAAAATCCCGGTAAGAAGATAAGTGCCGTAGCGACAATCGCACCTATGAGTGGCGTGTTTGGCGACACTTGTGCGCCTAAGTATGTGGCGATTGTGAACATTGGCCCAGGTATGGCTTGAGCACTGGCATAGGCAGATAAAAACTGCTCAGTGTCAAGACTCGGTACACCCGCTTGTAAAACGGGTAACACAACGTGGCCGCCACCAAAAACCATAGCACCAGTTTGGTAAAATGGGGCAAACACAGAAAACCATTCACCCAAAGGTAAAAAGCTAATTAGTAACAAGGTGGTAAATAAACCAAGCGGTACCCAAGCGACTGTTAATGGTTTATGTTCTTGGTTCTCTGGCAGTTTAAGCTGAGGATAAAACCAGCCCAAAGTTGCAGCAATAATGAGTACGAGAATCTGGCTTGATAGCTCTGAGAACACAATGAGTGCAATCGTGCTCAATACCGCGATAAGCTTGTGTAAATGGTTTTTGCAAAAGCTCATTGCCATGCTGTAGGTTGCATCTGCAACAATGACCACAGCAAAGAGTTTAAGCCCGGCAATCACTGCAAAGTAAATATCACCAAATTGGTGAGCACTGAGAGCTAGAAAAAACATAATCAAAAATGAGGGCAGTGTAAAACCAATAAAAGCACATAGGCCGCCTAAAATGCCCCCTTTTTCAACCCCCATCGCAAAACTAACTTGGCTTGAACCAGGCCCAGGTAATGCTTGGCTTAGGCTAATCAATTGCGCATAGCGCTCAGCACTAAGCCATTTTAAGTTATCAACAAAGTGGCGCTTAAAATAACCAAGGTGTGCCGCAGGACCGCCAAAACTCATACAGCCTAATAAAAAGAATTGCTTAAAGATAACGAGTAACATTGCTTTGCCGTTAATGGGTGATTGTTTCTATTATGACAAAATTGTATGACATTTTTGTGGTTTTTATGACACAAGCGCGTCTACAATATAAAGAACAAGTGAACGTTGTTATGAGTATCACTATGAAACGCTATATTACCAGCTTATTGTTATTAGTTTGCAGCAGCTTTGCACTTGCAACCGCGTTTGAAAAGGTTGTGGTGGCGGTTGATCATGCGCCTCCTTATGGCATGGTCTCTGAAGATGGTAAAGTCAGTGGCGCAATAGTGGATATTATGCGTGAAATGCAGCGTACCTTACCAATCAAGCTTGAATATGTCGCTTGCCCGTTTTCTCGTTGTTTAAAAATGCTCGAGCAAAATGAGCTAGATGTAATGGGCGGGCTTATTCGTACAGAAGCGCGTGAGCATAAAATGCAGTTTCTTACTCCACCATACATGATGCTGTCATCTTCTTTTGTGTTTTATGCCAGAGCTGACAGTGGACTTGAAATCAACAACTATCAAGACTTAATTGGTAAGCGCATTGCGGTAATGCGAGGCGCTGCGCATTTTCCTCGTTTCGATAATGATAAAAAACTCACTAAAGTTGAAGCGTTAAGCGAGCATAATGCGTTTGATATGTTGTTAAAAAGCCGTGTTGAGCTGGTAATTGCTGTTGAAACCACAGCTGATCACGCCTCTGTATTTTTGCAGCGACCTTCACAAGAAATCGTAAAAATGCCTTATCGCTATAAAGATGTTATTTATGGCCACATTGCTTTAAGTAAACAGTTTGCACGCTCAGAGCTGGCAGATAAAATTCAAGACCGCCTCAATACATTAGTTCTCAATGGCCGCTTAACCGAGCTGGTTAAAGGGTATAACTTACCTCCAGTTACTGCTGTAGCACTTGATAAGTAATCTTTTCTTCATCGCTTGTTCATAGAAACTGATTCATAATTGTAAACAATTCAATTTGAATAATTGCCATGGAGAGACACATGACTTTTACAAAATCAGTTTTAACAGTGGGCGTTTTAGCCGTTCTATTAACAGGTTGTGAGACAACTAATACAGGTAAAGGCGCAGCGATTGGTGCTGCAACAGGTGCCGTGCTAGGTAAAGCAACTGGCGACCACGACGATAAACGTATCTTTATTGGTGCGGCTATTGGTGCATTAGCGGGTGCCGCTGTTGGTGATTATATGGATAAGCAAGAAGAAGCATTTCGCGATGAGCTAGCAGGTTCAGGTGTTGAAGTGGTTCGTGAAGGCGACAATATTCGTTTAGTCATGCCATCTAACATTACCTTTGCAACTGACCAATCTTATATTTCGTCGGGTTTTCATAGCACCTTAGATGCGATTGCTAAAGTAATGAATAAATACGAAAAAACTTACTTAAGCGTTGAAGGTCATACCGACAGCACAGGTAAAGATAGCTACAATATGACGCTATCTCAACAACGTGCGCAAAGCGTAAAAGATTACTTAGTTAATCATCAGATTATGTCTGCACGTATCAGCACACGAGGTTATGGTGAAACACGCCCTGTAGCGAGCAATGACTCAGCAAATGGTCGAGCTTTAAACCGCCGTGTAGAAATTCAAATCGTACCGAATACACAAGGTTAGATATTACATCTAGATTTGTGGACAGGTTTGATATGCCCTTTCAAACCTGACATTTCTCTTCTTAATCTCGATTAAACTGTAATTCGCACAATTGTTTATACAATGGATTAGTTTCAAACAATTGCTGATGCGTACCCGTTGCAATAATTTCTCCTTTATCCATCACAACAATCACATCGGCGTGTTTAACCGTTGCTAAACGATGGGCAATGATCAGTGTTGTTCTGTCTTTCATTAGATGCTCAAGAGCGGCTTGTACATGAAATTCACTTTGTGCGTCGAGTGCACTGGTTGCTTCATCAAGCAGCAAAATTGCAGGGTCTTTTAATATTGCGCGCGCTAATACTATGCGTTGTTTTTGCCCACCTGAAAGCCTAACACCTTGCTCCCCTAAAAAGCTGTGATAACCATCAGGGAGTTGATTAATAAACTCATCAGCATGGGCATATTTGGCCGCCGCATATACTTGCTCGTCGCTGGCGCTTGGGTTGCCATAACGTATGTTGTGCATTACGTCTGAGCTAAATAAAATTGGGTTTTGCGCCACCATTCCCATTTGCTGGCGTAAGCAATCAAGAGAGAGTGCTTTTATGTTTATTCCTGCCAGCGAAATACTCCCAGAGCTTGGGTCATAAAAGCGCTGTAGTAATTCAAACAGCGTTGTTTTACCAGCTCCTGACGGGCCAACAATCGCAACAGTTTGCCCTTGTTTTACTTGTAAATTAAGCGCATTTAAAGCGGCTTTATCTGGCCTTGAAGGGTAATGAAAAGACACCTCATTAAACTCGATAGCAGGGTGATTAAGTTTGTTTTCCTCAAGTTGTGCATCATGATTTGTATCTGGACTTTTGATCATGCTTTCAACGGCGAGTAGCTCTAACAATCGTGCAGCTGCACCTGCTGCTCTTTGTAACTCACCGTACACTTCGGCAACCGTTGCTACAGACATTGCCACCATAATTGCATAGAACACAAAAGCACCGAGCTCACCACCAGTCATGGTGCCAGCTAATACGTCGCTGCCACCAACCCACAGCATCACGCTAATAGCACTAAAGGTCAGAAATATAACCGCTGCAATCAAAAACGAGCGCTGTTTGATACGGCTCTTCGCTACTTGAAACGCCTTGTTGGTTTCTTCGCTAAATGCTGCTTTTTCACGCTCTTCGTGACTATAACTTTGCACGACTTTGATATTTTGAATGATCTCACCGGCATAGGTGCTGATATCGGCAATGGCATCTTGGCTTGAGCTTGCCAGCTTTCTCACTTTTCGGCCAAAAATCATCATCGGCAGTAGTACCACAGGTACGCAGGCAACAACCACAAGGGTTAGCTTTAGGTTGGTGATAAGTAGCATTGCCAAGCCACCAATTAGCATTAAGCTACTGCGTAATGCCATCGAAAAAGAGGAGCCAATGATAGATTGCAACAAGGTGGTGTCGGTGGTCAGGCGCGACATCAGCTCGCCGCTGCGGTTTTCTTCAAAGTAGCTCGGGTGTAATGTAACGATGCGATCAAACACGGCTTTACGGATATCGTTACTGACTCGCTCACCAATCCACGACATTAAATAAAAGCGACAAAAAGTACCTACTGCTAATAAGCTAATCAAACCAATCAACACCATCACCGCTTGTTGAAGCTGAGCTTGCGAGCCTGCAATAAAGCCATGGTCGATAACAAATTTAACGCCTTGTCCGAGTGATAAGTTAACACCGGCCGTAAGCAACAAGGCGCCAAGGGCTGCAAACACCACCCATTTATAAGGTTTTATAAAAGCTAAAATCGGTAACAGGCTACTAAATGCGGCCTTTTCTTTGTTGTTAGACATGCTAGATTCTTGTTGGTGAATAGGGTATAGATATGGTTATCAATGCTCTAAAATTCAACAGTTATTAAGGGATTAGTATGGAATCTACAACGATCAGTGGTCAATTCACCGTAAAATTAAACCCAATTGGTGGCTATGCAACAGGTAAAGATGGCGTAAATTTAGGACGCATGTCGATTGATAAACAGTTTTCAGGTCCTTTAGAAGCAACAAGCCAAGGCGAAATGCTCAGTGCCATAACTGCAACTCAAGGTAGTGCAGGTTATGTAGCGATAGAACAAGTTGTTGGTAGTTTAGAAGGTAAACAAGGCAGTTTTGTGCTGCAACATTTTGGCACCATGGATAAAGGTGCTGACCGATTGATTTTAGAAGTGGTGCCAGACTCAGGCGCAGGAGAGCTTGAAGGTCTTTCTGGTAAAATGGCAATTCGAATTGAATCGGGTATTCATCATTATGACTTTGAATACCAACTGATGGACTAACATGCAAAAAGTAGTTGAGTTTAAAAAGAAGCGCTTTTTCGGCGGCATCGATATTGATGCATTAAATCAACGGGTGTTCGAATTAGGCCAAGCTGGTTGGCAAGTGAAAACAATCACCACTGCCACTGGGGTTTATGGTCAGATAACATCCGTTTTATTACTAATCGAGAATAACGAATAATGACACTAACTGAGTGGTTGAGTTTAGTTTTAATTTGCGTGATGGGGGCAATGTCGCCGGGGCCGAGTTTAGCTGTGGTTTTAAAACACAGTTTACATGGCGGTATGAAGAACGGCATGTTGGCGGCGTTAAGCCATGGTATTGGGGTTGGTTTTTATGCGTGTGCCTCGTTACTAGGTTTAGGTGCGCTGATGACTCAGTTACCAACGCTTTATCAAGTGCTGGTCTATGGCGGTGCAGCCTATCTCGCATATTTGGGTATTCGTATTCTGTTAGCTAAACCCAGCTCGCAAACACTGAATGTTGAGCAAACTAAGCCGAGCCCTCGCAGCGCGCTGCAAGACGGCTTTGCCATTGCCTTTTTAAATCCAAAACTAGCGGTGTTCTTTTTAGCGCTGTTTTCGCAATTTATTGACCCTGAGAACCTGACTTTGCAAGTTGGGTTAATCATGTGTTTAACGGTATTTGTGCTTGATACTGGCTGGTATCTACTTGTTGCACTGTTAACCGACATATCAAAAAAGCGTTTTGGCTTTACCAAGACGAATCCATGGCTCGAAAAATTGCTAGGGGTGATCTTTATTGCCTTAGCTGTTCGCGTCGTTATTACCCTATAAATCCCTCTATATTGCGATTCCATCACTAATAAAAAAGGGTTGTGATCGCTGCTCTCCCCAGTAAGCTCCTATTGCATACGTATTCATCACACAATATTTACCTTTTGGTTACACTTTATTGGTTGTTTTTTGACAACAACAATAACCACAAATACAACACCTCCAACGACAACAGGGTGGAAATCCAATGGGGAAATTCAAGCTAAGTGCGCTTATGCTAGCTTTAGTAGCGGCAAACAGTGCAATGGCGGCGACGGAAGAAGAACGCACATCAGCAAAGGAAATCGATCCTGAGCTTGAAGTAATCGAAGTGCGCGGCTTTAGTCGCAGCTTAATTCAATCATTAAATCAAAAACGCTTTAGCGACACTGTCTCTGAGCAACTTTCAGCCGATGATTTAGGGGCATTACCTGATGTATCTATGGCTGATGCATTAACACGTCTACCGGGGATCTCGGCGGTACGTACCGGTGGTCAAGCTGCCGAAATCAACATTCGCGGTTTATCTGGTGGCTTTGTTTTTTCGACATTAAATGGTCGTGAGCAAGTATCTACCAGTGGTAGCCGTAGTATTGAGTTTGACCAATATCCGTCTGAGTTAATCAGCTCAGCGGCGGTCTTCAAGTCGCCTAAGGCATCGCTCATTGAAGGGGGCGTCGCGGGTACAGTCGAGCTACAAACAGCAAGCCCTTTGGATAATGATCAGCAACACAAATTTACCGCGAATGTGCGCGGTATGTATAACGACCGTGCCTCAGAGGTATTTGATGCCACCGAATATGGCGACCGTATTAGTTTTTCTTACCAAGGCAAGTTTCTTGACGATACGCTAGGTGTCGCACTAGGTTACGCGCGCTTATTCCAGCCGAGTGTGGCGACGCAATTTATCGGTTTTGCTTATAACGGTAATAAAGATGTTGATGGGCTGGCCAATGATACCGATGGCCCAGCTGATAACCCTGCTAATGAATACATCAGTGAAGGGTTTGAGCTTCAGCATTTAGGTGGTGAAGAAACCCGTAATGGTTATTTAACCTCAATTGAATGGGCGCCAACCGATAACTTTAAACTAAAAGGGGATGCGTTTTTATCGCGTTTTGATAGCGAATCATTTGCCCGTGGTTTTCGGGTTAAGTTTGGTGGTCCGTCTGCGGTGTATGCTAATCCAGTACTTGACGGTAATGCGGTGATTGGTGGTGCGATTAACCGCACATCAAATAGCTTTACCCGTGTTGAAATCGTTAATGATGATAACCAAGACTTTGATGAAGTAGACAGCTACGGCATTAATGCCGATTGGCAAATTACTGAGCGTTTGAACGTCAATGCTGATGTGTCGCTATCACGTGCGAAGAGTAATTTCCGTAATGGTTTACTTTGGGCATTGGTAGCAGAAGATGCTACCGTTGAGAACCCAGTGTTCGATACCAATGTATCGCTTAACTATCAATTGAACGGCTTAAATTTGCCTGATGTCGGCTTTAACCAAGCAGACGCATTTAGCGATATTGACCGAGTTATGGTGAGTAAATACGGTATTTATCCGTATGAAAATGAAGATGAAGTAAAAGCATTTCGACTCGATTTTAAATATGAGTTAGAGAATAACTGGTTTAGCTCAATTGAATTTGGTGCTCGTTATTCAGACCGTGAGTACAGCAATAATCGCTCTGTATTTGAATACGGTAACGACGGTGCATTCTCCTCGACTCAACCACCGCTTCGTCTTACTGATGACATGACTACAGTAGTCGATTGGCAAGGCGAGTTTAGCTATTTCCCATCATATTTAGCGATAGATTTAGATAAAGCACTCAACGCATGGTTCCCAAATGGTATTCCGCAACCAGTACAAACCTGGGGTAATGCCGATGGTGTTGTTGATTTAGATGGTGATGGTGAGCCAGATGCACAAGGCTATACCACTAACTACTCATGGACCATGTTACAAAGTGGTTCAGTGTATGAAGAAGTGGTGTCAGCCTATCTGATGCTTAACATTGATACCGAAATTGGCAAGCTGCCAGTCACAGGTAATATTGGTATTCGCCGTGTAGATACTGATCAATCAGCGACGGTACTCGAAAACGTCGGTGGCAATCCACAACTCGGTGCGCAATATATTGTCGATGACAATGGCATTGTTAACGACCTTTATGCACCAAGCGTGTTAGGCATTAAATACACTGACTACCTGCCTTCATTAAACCTGAACTTTAAAGTGAGTGACGCGACACAAATTCGTTTTGCTGCGGCAAAAGTGATGGCGCGTGCTCCGATTAACCGTTTAGCGGGTGATGCCAGTGCATCGGTTAACAATGACGGCGAAATTAACGGTTCAAGTACCAATAACCCATTCTTAAAACCTTTCTATGCTGATCAGTACGATATCTCCTACGAGCAATACTTTGAAGACACCGATGGTGCACTGGTAGTTGCTGCATTTTATAAGAATATCGACTCATTCATAGATACGGTAGCTATAGAGAACTTTGACTTTAAGGGTAATGGTTTTAACGTACCAGAATACATTGTTGACCCTGTCAGTGGTGAGCAAATGAAACCACAAATGGTGTGTACACTACTGCGGTTAACAATGCCAAAGGCGGTTATATTCGCGGTATTGAGCTTGCCTATACGCAAGTTTTCTCTTTCTTACCCTCACCGTTTGAAGGCCTAGGTATTAACGCCAGTTACTCATATACCGAGAGCGAAGTGCAATCTATCACCGATTTAGGTGGCGATTCTGTATCGCAAGACTTACCTGGCCTTTCAAACAATGTTTTTAACGGCACACTTTTTTACAGCTATGAAAACTTTGAAACACGTTTGAATGTGCGTTATCGCGATGATTTCGTTTCAGAGCAAGTTGCTGTCAATGAGCAAGTGGTGAACTTTGATGCGGAAACGGTTATCGATTTCCAAACATCGTATCAGTTCACAGATTCATTCGGCATGTTATTACAAGTGAATAACTTAACCGATGAACCAACACAAAGCTACTTTGGAACAACCAGTAAAACAGGCACCACGCAATTTTTTGGTCGTCAGTTTTATCTAGGTTTTACCTATAACCATTGATCAGTAAGTTGGAGATAAAAATATGAAAATAATAGCTAATTTTAGCCGCTTACTGATTGCATGTAGCATGGTATTGCTAGCTGCATGTGGTGGTGGCGCAAGTAACGATATAGATTCAGGACAAGTATTATTGACCTGTAGTGTCCCGCAAGTTCCCAATGAAGCAGGGACTGAGTGTGTTGATCCGCCACCGATTAGTTGTCCGGCACCAACGGTACCCGATGAGAATAATGAGAGCTGCGTAGTAGGCGCTGATCCCACTTTGCCTGATCCTGTGGTTTTCCCTGCAGATGACGAAGCCATCTTATTCTATAACCGCACCAGTGATGATGCCTACGAAGGCTATCGATTACACTCATGGAATAACGATGACTGTGATTCGTACGCAGCGCCGTTTGATGCCACTGATTGGGCCAATGGTCATGAATACGATGGTATTGATCCTAACTATGGCGCGTACTGGATTGTAAAACTAAAAGAGGGTTACAACGAGTGTGCTAACTTTATCGTGCATATTGGCACAGAAGGGTCTGGCAAAGCGTTTGGTGATGTCGATTTAAAAATGCCATTGATGCAGGACGATGAAAAGTTCCAACGTATGAACTTTACCATTCATGGTGAACCATCAGTATTTGAATATCCAATTATAAGCTTAGGTGAGCGTCCAGTGAGTATTTCTGGTGCCTCAGCGCATTGGATTGATTTATCTACTGTGATTTATCAGCCAAGTAATGAGCTGACAAGTATCATTAAATTACACTCTTCAAGCAGTGCTGATTTAGCTGTCGATGAAGATACCGGTGAGCTAAATGGTCAAGTGGTTGAGCTTACATCGACATCTTTAAGCGATGAGCAAATCGCTAAAGTACCACACCTTGCTGGATGGAATGCGTACCAAGGTAGCTGGGATGCAGCCGCTGCAAAAGAGCTTATTAAACAACAATTAGTTGTTGCGGGCTATGATGCTGATGGCAAGCTTATTGAAGCCACTTATGTGCAAACCGCTAAAGCCCTCGATGACTTATACACCAGTGGCGAAAGTGACGCTAATGAAGCACAACTAGGTGTGCATTACGCCAATAATGGCATTGATGTGTCGGTATGGGCACCAACTGCAAGCAATATGAAACTAGCGCTTTATGATGCTAATAAAACAGAGCTTGAACAACTTGCTATGACCTTTGATAGCGCAACGGGTATTTGGTCTAGCAATGTCGATATCAGTCACGATCGCCATTACTACCGTTTCATGTTTGATGTTTATCATCCGACGACTAAGAAAATTGAAAGCTTATGGAGCACAGATCCTTATTCATTAAACGTTTCAACCAATGGTTTATATAGCCAACTAATTAACCTTGATGATGAAGATACTAAACCGACTGGCTGGGATGAGCGTATGGTGCCAACGATTGATTACCCTGAGCAAGCGGTAATTTATGAAGGTCATGTGCGTGATTTTAGTGTGCGTGATGAAACAGTCAGTGAAGCAAACCGTGGTAAGTATCTTGCGTTTACTGAGCTTGATAGCGCACCAATGCAACATCTTAAAAAGCTAGCAGATAATGGTTTAACCCATTTCCATTTACTGCCACTGACAGATATTGGCACTATAGATGAAGATGACAGTCAGCGTGTTGATATCACTGCGACCTTAGGTGATTTATGTAGCCGCATTGACGATGATGCCGATGCATGTAAAACCGAAGATAAGAGTGCATTGATAGTTGATTTAATGGCGTCATACCTACCTGGCTCTGATGATGCTCAAGCACTTGCTAATGCAATGCGTGGTGTTGATAGCTTTAACTGGGGTTATGATCCGCATCATTTTATTGCGCCTGAAGGCTCTTACGCTTCATCACCTGAAGGTATTGCACGAGTCAAAGAAACGCGTGCGATGATCCAGTCTTTACAAGAAATTGGTTTACGTGTCGTGCTTGATGTTGTTTATAACCACACGGCCTCATCAGGTGTTTGGGATAAATCAGTCTTCGATAAACTGGTACCAGGTTACTACCACAGATATAACGAAACATCAGGCGATATCGAGCGCTCAACCTGTTGTGAAAATACAGCAACAGAACATGTCATGATGGATAAGTTTGTTGCTGATTCTATGGTGATTCTAGCTCGTGATTTTGGTTACGATAGCTTCCGCTTTGATGTGATGGGGCATATGCCAAAAGCATCAATTATGACCGCGCTTAGTGCAGTACAAGCGGTTGACCCTGATACCTACTTTTACGGTGAAGGGTGGAACTTTGGTGAAGTCGCAGATAACCGTTTATTTGTGCAAGCTAAACAAATGGATATGGCAGGCACTGAAGTAGGTACCTTTAATGACCGTATCCGTGAGGCAATTCGCGGCGGTGCGTTCTTTAGTAATAATGCCACAGATGGCAATTTATCTGAGCAAGATACGTTGCGTTTATCACTGGCAGGTAACTTACAAAACTACATTCTTAAAGACTTTAAAGGTAATTCAGCAAAAGGCAGTAGCTTTAGTTGGGGTGGTCAGCCTGCGGCTTATGCACTCGATCCAGCTGACAGCATTAACTATGTCTCTAAGCATGATAACGAAACACTATGGGATCAGCTGCAATATAAACATGGCACTAACTTAAGTATTGAAGATCGTGTGCGTGTTCACAATATGGCTTTAGCTATGCCGCTGATGAGCCAAGGTATTCCATTTATGCAAATGGGTGCTGATATGCTGCGTTCTAAATCAATGGATCGTAACAGCTATGATTCTGGTGATTGGTTCAACTTTGTTGATTTCAGTAAAGAAACCAACAACTGGAATGTAGGTTTACCGCCTGCGCAAGATAACCAAGCGAAGTGGGGTGAAATAGCACCTATTTCAGCAAATACGAATGCGCAAGCGATGGCTAGCGACATTGAGTACGCAAGTAATATGTTTACTGAGTTCTTAGCAATTCGTAGTGCCAGCCCATTATTTAGTTTAACCACAGAGCAAGATATCTTAGACCGCGTTGGCTTCCACAATATTGGTAAGCGTCAACAGCAAGGCTTAGTCGTGATGAGTATCGATGATGGCGTTGGTTTAACTGACCTAGATAGCCAATACGATGCCATTGTCGTGGTGATGAACGGCACTGAGCAAAGCTTATCGCATACGGTATCAACGGCTGCGGGTTTTGAGCTTCATCCTGTTTTAAAAGCGAGTGTTGACTCTAGTATGTCAGCGGCAAGCTTTATAGCTGGTGAGGGCGAAGGTACCTTTAATGTTCCGCCATATACTGTTGCTGTGTTTGTGAAACCACAAGGTGATGCTCAAGGCGAAGGCCTAAGTGCCGATGCGACTGTGGGGGCGCCAGATATTGTGCCATTTGGTAGCACAACAGTTTATGTTCGTGGCTCGTTAAACGACTGGGGTACGGCAAATAGCTTTGAATATGTGGGTAATGGCGAGTACAAAATTGCGATTCCTTTAACAGCGGGTAGTTATGAGTTTAAAGTGGCTTCAGAAGATTGGTCTACCGTTGATTTTGGTGCGCTTTCTGCTGATGTTGCTGAGGTGATCGAAGGTGAAGATGAGCCGCTAACACGTAGTGGTGCCAATATGATCTTTACGGCGGCAATGGATGCTGTTTATGTGTTCTCATTCGATGCCACAGACACCGATAACCCAGTACTTAAGGTTTATAACGAAGAGCCATTTGTTGGCACTGCAATTTATGTACGCGGTAGCTTAAATGATTGGGGTACCAGTGACGAGCTGATGTATCAAGGTAAAGGTATTTACACTTTCACTAAACAGTTAACCGCGGGTAGCTATGAATTCAAAGTGGCTTCAAGTGACTGGAGCACGGTGGATTATGGCTCAGGTGAAAGTAGCGCGGCAGTCACTGTGGGTACAGAAAAACTGCTCGCAGTAAAAGGTGCAAACATGACAATGGATATTGCAAGCGATGGTCAATATCAGTTTGTGTTTGATGCCAGTAACCTTGAAGAGCCACTCATGAGTGTATTTAATGCAGAAATGTTTGGCGCAACTCAGGTGTACTTACGCGGAAGCGTTAATGGTTGGGGCACAGATAACCCACTAATTTATGCTGGTGATGCGATGTACAGTACCACCATGACTTTAGAAGCTGGTGACTATGAGTTCAAAGTCGCTTCTGAAGATTGGAGTACCGTAGATTATGGCGGCAGTGGTGATGCCCCTGTTGCTGTACTTGGCGAAGCCGCTTTATTAGAAGCCGTTGGCGCCAATATCGCCCTGAGTATTGCAGCTGCTGGCGATTATCGTTTTACAGTGCAAGGACCTGATCTGAGTAAATTAACAGTGACGGTTGAAGCAGTGGAATAGCTTTCCCTGCAGTACCCTTAAGCCGGGCTTTTGCTCGGCTTTTTTTGTGTTTAATGAAAAGTTTGTATATTGTCATAACTCTCTATCAAGGAGCCTATGATGACAGAAACCAGTTTATTGAGTGCCAGCTTTGATCCAAAAGTAAAACAGTATTGGTTATTACTGGGTATTTTTACCTGTGTGATTAGTATGGTAGGTATCCCTTTCATTCCCATTGTTGCGTTAATAATCTGGCTGGTGGCAGGGCGTATTTTAGCGGCGATGTCAGCCACGTTGTTAACGCGTAAGTTAGTGGTAAAACGTGGTGTCTTCTTTAAAGAAGAGAAATCGATCCCACTTGAAAAAATAACCGATGTGGCACTTAGCCAAGGCCCATTAATGCGTCAATTTGGCCTTTATCGACTGAGCTTTGAAACGGCGGGTCAATCAGGGCAAGGGGCATTGGTATCATTGCTCGGAGTGGTTGATGCAGAGGCGTTTCGCGAAGCAATCTTGAAGCAAAAAGATGAGATGACTCAAAGCAGCAGTGCAAAACCTGAGCATCAAGCTGAAGATAGTCAGTTAGAATTGCTGCGTTCACTTACGTATAGCGTAAAAAACATTGAGCAAATGTTAGTTACGCTATTAGATGAAAAGCGTTAGAAAACCTGACAGATTTGTTCTGCATTACAGGTGATTACTGTGACATTTTCGTAGCCAACACGAGTCAGTGCTTCGGCACTTAGTGTGGCGCGGGCACTACTTGCACAGTGTAAGTAAATGGGTCTTGCAGGATCTTTTTCAATTTCCATTAATTTCATTTCAAGTACACCGCGTGGGATATTAATGGCACCTGTTGCTGCTTTAGTTGCGTGTTCAGCAGGCTCACGTACGTCTATTAATAAACCATGGTTTTCGCTTAATTCTTGTTTTGCTTGGTCAGCGCTAATACGGCGCTGGTTTGGGGCAACAATTTTCATTAAGTCAGGAATTGGTGTCAGCATACTAATCCTCCATGCCAAGTTTGCGTAAAATAGTGATCATTGGGCACCACTTAGTGAATGCCGATTGAATTAAGTTTAGAGCAATAAATACCGTAAACCAAATCCACAGCGGACTGTGAAACTGTTGTAGCAACAATGAAATACAGATCATTACACCAGCAATTAGGCGAAGCGCGTCATTTAGTTTCATAATAAGACCTCGATAACAGAGTGATGTATTTAATATATTAGATAATGCTACATTAGTAAATTCTAATATTAGACTTTTCTAATATATCATTCTATACTTTAGCGGTATTTTAAGAATATAGAGTAGTGTGATTATGAACATCGATTTTGCGGCTATGGCCGACAATGTGGAGCAAGCAGAGCAAATGCTAAAGATATTGGCGAATAAAAATCGCTTGATGATCTTATGTTCGCTGCAAGATGGTGAAATGAGCGTGAGCGAATTAAACGAAGCTGTGCCGTTGGCGCAGTCAGCATTATCGCAACACTTAGCGGCGCTGAGAAAAGCTCAGATCGTCGCGACTCGACGTGAAAGCCAAACTATCTATTATCGCGTGGTCGATAAAAGTGTTATGGCAATCCTTGAAACCCTTCATGGTTTATTTTGCAAAAGGTAGTTAAGCAATGAATGCTATCGATAATGCAGTAAAAAACAGCTTGAGCGGCCGCCTTCCCGTTATTATTTTTATTATGTCGGTGCTGCTTGGCTTAATGGCATTAAAGCAAACCCCGCGTGAAGAGGAACCGCAAATTGTGGTTCCGATGCTTGATATATATGTGGCAGCACCAAACGTTGAAGCGCCAGAAGTAGCTAGGCTGGTAACTGAACCATTGGAGAAGTTATTGGCGCAGTTAACGGGCGTTGAGCATATTTACTCGACCACACAAAGTAATGCTGCTGTCGTTACTCTTCGCTTTGAAGTCGGTCACGATCGTGAGCAAGCCATTCTCGACACTTACGCTAAACTCTATAGCTATCAACACACGATGGCGTCAGTGATCAGCTCATGGCAAATACGTCCGGTTGAAGTGAACGATGTGCCCATTGTGATGCTGGGCTTATTTAGTAAAGATCCAAAACTTTACGATGACTATCAACTAACTCGTTTTGCCAACGAAATCGCTAACAGTTTACAGCGCATCGAAAACACCAGCGAAGTGAAAGTGATTGCTGGTCGAACTCGTCAATTAACGATTAACCTTGATGCAAGTGCTCTTGCTGCACACCAAACAACCCTAACCGATGTGTATTATGCGCTTAGCGCATCTAATCAATTGGTGAACGTGGGCAGTGTTGTTGAAGGTAAGCAGCAAATTGCTTTACAAGTGGGGGATGTTTTACGCTCTCAATCTGCGATAGAACGGCTTGTTGTCAACGTGGTAAACGGTAAGAGTGTTTACCTAAGTGATGTCGCCGAAGTGAGTGATGGTCCAAGCGAAGCACAAAGCTATCAATGGCTGGCTCAATCAGATAACCAGCAACAACTTCCTTTAGTGACTATTAGTGTCGCTAAGCAAGCTGGCACCAATGCGGTCGCTGTGGCCAACGAAGTGCACAGCATGATGGACACTTTATCGGCTAATCTATTGCCAGATGAAGTGGGCTACACCGTACTGCGTGACTATGGTCAAACCGCGAACGAGAAAGTAAATAACCTTACCTCAAGCTTAGTGTTTGCGGTATTTACCGTGGTTATTTTTGTTGGCGTATTTTTAGGTTGGCGACCAGCAATTGTGGTTGGTTTAGCGGTGCCTATTTGCTACGGCATCACCCTGACACTTGATTTTGCCTTTGGTTATACAATTAACCGAGTCACACTATTTGCACTAATACTTTCTTTGGGGTTATTAGTTGATGATCCAATTACTGGGATAGACAACATAAGTCGTTTTTTAACCCACAAAGGCGATAAAAAACAACGCATAGTTGATGCCATGAGCGAAATTCGTGTGGCGCTGTTTATGTCTACATTAACCATTATGGTGGCGTTCATCCCACTTGCGTTTATCACTGGCATGATGGGGCCGTACATGGCACCAATGGCATTTAATGTGCCAATTAGTGTAATGGTTTCGACCATAGTGGCATTTTTTGTTACGCCTTGGTTGGCAATGAAACTACTTAAAGCGCCAGTCGATGACAGCGTACAACTTGATGCCAATCAGCATGGCTTATATGAGCGCATATTATCACCATTACTTGAGTCTAAAGGCCGCGCCAAACTCGTTTTATGGACTACATTAGCCTTGTTTGTCGCCAGTGCCATGTTACCCGTAATGCGTGCAGTGCCTTTAAAGCTATTACCGTTTGATAATAAAAACGAGTTGCAAGTTTTAATCGATATGCCAGAAGGTACAAGCCTTGAGCAAACCGCCGCTTTCACTCGACAAGTACAAACCATCACTTGGCAATTAAATGAAGTAAGTGAGGCGGCAGCCTACGTTGGTCAGCCATCAAGCATGGACTTTAATGGTATGGTGCGTGGTTATTATCGACGTGAAGCTGCTAATTTAGCTGAGCTCAGAGTATTACTGCTCGATAAAACTGAGCGTGATCATCAATCTCATGGCGTGGTCATGCGCTTGCGTGCCGCATTAGCGCCACTGGCAACCGATGGCATTGTAATTAAAGTGGTTGAAGTGCCACCGGGTCCGCCGGTTTTAAGTACCTTAGTGGCTGAAGTTTACAGTGAGCCATTTGTTGATACAGACACGCACTATCAAGCAGCCCTTGCTGTTGCTGCAAGGTTAAAACAAGAGCCGCATGTGGTTGAAGTTGATACCAGTATTGCTGCCAATGCGCCCTTACAGCGTTTTGTTACCGATAAAAGTAAAGCGTCATTGTCGGCGGTGTCTACGCAAGATATTGCCCAGACCTTAGCCATTGCCTCACATGGACAAAATGTTGGGGTGTTATATGTTAGCGGCGAAACAGACCCTGTCGATATAAAGTTACAACTGCCTTATCAAGATCGTAACCAATTTGCTCAATTGCTGGCATTACAAGTTCGTGGTGATAGGGAACTTGCAAAAACCAGTGATGAATTTGGGCTACAAAGTGCACCACGTCCGCTGGTGGCGCTATCTGAGTTAGGTGAATTTCAGCATCAAGATGTTGCCAAGCCAATTATGCGTAAAGATCAGCGTAATGTTGTGTATGTAATGGCTGAGCTAAATGGCCGTACACCCGCTGAAATTATTGCTGACGTCAATGCCGACTTAGGTATTAGCGCTGACGAATTTAACCAAACTGATTGGCAAAGTAGGCACTTTTTCAATAATGGCGGTAGCCAAGCTTGGCAATTACCTGTTGGCACTGACGTGACCTTTAGTGGTGAAGGCGAATGGCGAATTACCATTGATGTATTCAGAGACATGGGTATTGCCTTTGCATTTGCGCTAACAGCCATTTTCATCATCTTACGCATTCAAACAAACTCTGCGAGTTTGTCACT
The DNA here is from genome assembly GCF_002964825.1 of Pseudoalteromonas sp. T1lg122. NCBI lineage: Bacteria > Pseudomonadati > Pseudomonadota > Gammaproteobacteria > Alteromonadales > Pseudoalteromonadaceae > Pseudoalteromonas > Pseudoalteromonas sp. T1lg122. The sequence continues at coordinate 23,451 of NZ_PQCG01000010.1, read as the reverse complement.
GATTATCATGTCGGCTATTCCATTAACCGTAATAGGGATCATGCCGGGCTTTTGGCTATTAAATCAATTTGGAGAGCGCAGCATTGCTGGTGCTCCTGAGCCGGTGTTATTCACTGCAACAGCCATGATTGGCATGATTGCACTTGCTGGTATTGTGGTTCGTAACTCACTTATTTTAGTTGAGTTTATTAATCAAGCTCGCGGCCAAGGTATGGCAATTAAACAGGCTTTGATTGCCGCAGGTACGGTGCGTATGCGCCCTGTGTTACTGACTGCGGGAACCACCTTATTAGGTAACTTGGTGATCACCCTAGACCCGGTATTTAGCGGTCTAGCGATCGCAATTATTTTTGGTATTGTGGCATCAACATTGTTCTCATTATTTGTTGTGCCATTGGTTTATTATTTAGTGTTTGCAAAGGATGCAGCCAAAGAGGAACAAGCTCATGCAGGGTAAATCGAAACTTATTGGTTCAATCATCGCGTTATCTGTGATCATTGTGGCGGTACTTTACATGGCGGGCAGTTTCTCTGATAAGCAAGCTGCAGGCATGAAAAACCCATCAGCAAATGATTACACTGGTCAGTTAGTGACAGTGACACTGGCAGATATTGCGCGTGATGAAGTTGTACCGGGCACCGTGATTGCAAAACAAAATACGCAAATTTCATCACGGGTTATGGCACAAGTTGAGCGTTTAAATGTACGCGCTGGCGATACTGTAAAACAGGGTGATGTGTTAATTACCTTGCAGCAAGATGACTTTAAAGCTGGGCTTGCTCAAAGCGAAGCACAAATAAATGCAATTAATGCGTCGCTGACTCAAGCAGAGAAACAACTTAAGCGTATTAACGATTTATACAAGCAAGGTTTGGTATCTGTTAGCGAATACGACGATGCAAAAGCAAGGTTCGATAATTTAACTGCGAACCTAGCGATTGCTAAACAGCAGCAAACACAAGCGCAAGTTGCACTGAGTTTTACGCAAATTAAAGCGCCGATTTCAGGTGTTGTGGTTGAGCGTTTTGCAGAGCCTGGCGATACCGCAACTCCTGGCACGCCATTACTCGCGCTGTATAACCCACAACAATTGCAATTAGCATTTAATGTCAGAGAACAACAAGCAATTAAGTTGAATGTTGGGCAAACTCTAACGGTCAAATTACCTGCTTTATCTACGTCAATGCCTGCCACAGTGACAGAAATTGTGCCCGTTGCTGATAGTGCTGCGCGTAGTATGGAAATTCGTTTAGAAACAGATGCCCAAACTGGGTTAATGCCTGGTCTTTATGCGCAATTACAATTACCACTCGCCACTGAAAAAGGGGTGTTGATTGAGTCAAGCTGGGTGCAGCAATATGGCCAATTGAGTATGGTCTATTTACTTGAAAATAATCAGATAGTGCGTCGCTATGTGCGCCTTGGCGAAATGCTCGATGGTAAGCAGCACATCGTTTCAGGTTTAAACCCGGGTGATGTGCTGGCTGTTGATTTTAAAGCTAAATAAAGGTCGCTATTTCGTCCAGCGACTTTTTCACTAAGGCATGCTCAGGGATGGTTGCATCTGTGCCTGGGTAGCCTGCAATTAGCAGCATGTAAGGGCGCTCATTATCTTTATCACGACCACAAATTTCGGTTAAAAAGCTCATTGGTTTTGGTGTATGCGTAAGGGTAGCAAGGCCAGCTCTGTGTAGTGCTTGAATTAAAAAGCCGGTTGCTAGGCCAACAGATTCATGAACATAGTAATTGGTATTTTTGTCATCGGCAGAAATACCGCCTTTCTTTTGACTAAACACGGCAATTAGCCAAGGTGCATGCTCAAGGTAGGGCTTACTGGCATCGGTGCCAAGTGGTTTTAAGGCATCTAACCATTCTTCACCTGCGCGACCTTCATAAAATGAGCGCTCTAGTTTTTCAGCGGCTTCACGAATTTGTTTTTTCACATCGCTGCTGTGTATTGCTACAAAGTGCCAAGGTTGATGATTGGCACCACTCGGTGCAGTGCCTGCCGCTTTAATACAGGTTTCGATAATTTCTTTTGGCACTGGGCGATCGCTAAAGCTGCGAATACTGTGGCGACGCTGACTCACGGCTAAAAACTCTTCGGCGCGTTTTAGCATCTCGTCATGAGGGTACTCAATAAAGTCATTGAGAGGCTGATTTTTGTGTTCTTGCATGGCTTTTCGCTTCTTGTGTGTTGATGATTTTAATTATGAATATGTTGGTTTCGGCGGTACTCTTTTAATTCATTGCTCAACCAATCTTTTGCATTGAGTAACGACCCATTGCTGAGTCTTACTTTATAGGGCTTACCGCTCCATGAGCTTTTACTCGCCAAATTTTCGATAAATTTTTCGGCCGTTTTTGCATAGCGGGTCGCTTTTCGATACTTCATAGCAAGGTGTTCGGCAGCATCTTGGCTTGAGTGCTCGGTGCCGTTGCGAATAAATACGGCATCGCTTTTAGCGACAAAATCAATGAGGTGATTTATCTCTTGTTCTGGGGTTGCTGCATCACTGAATTGGCTAATGCTCAATAACATTAATGCGATTAACCAATATCCTTTCATTGTTACTTTCACTGTACTTTTTGCTCTATGGTTAGGGTTGCAATTATTGGATTATGATCTGAGCTTACAAGCTCAGGCACTATAGTTGTCTCTATTTTGACACCGCGCACCCATACTTGGTCAAGTGCTAATCCAAATGCTTTGGTGCGTTTATCATTTAAATAAATAGCTTCGTGTAAACCTAGCTGGGTTAATGTTTGCTGTAATAAGGCTTGGCGCTCATCACTCCAGGTATTGAGATCACCAGCAAATACGATAGGGCCTTTATGCATTCGCATAATAGCGGCGGCATCGTCGAGCTGTTGTTTAAAGTCACTAACACCCATCGTAAAGTTAATGGCATGCAGGTTTATACTCAGTAATAACTGTTGATTTGGCAGCGCATACTCCACAATATTGGTCGCTTTTGGACTACGTAGCCAAGGCTCTTTATGGGTGAGTGTACAATGTACTGCGGCGGGCCAGCGGCTGAGTGTCATAACCCCAGATTGCACGCCGCCGCTCTTATAGCCTTTAGCAAAGCGCCAATAGGGTTTGAGCTTTGTAAGTGCAGGTTCTTCGATAGCTTCTTGCAGTAACACAATATCAGCATCGGCATTTAGGTTTTGCAAATCGGTGAGTAAGCCATCTATTTGTGCCTTGTAAATATTCCAACTCAATAACTTAAACTGATAGGGCAAAATATAATGTTCTGCGTAAGTTTGCATGCGACTTTGTGCTAACTGCTGTTGGCAATTAGCAAGGTTCTCAGCGGTTTTGGTGATACCTTGTTGCTCATCAGAGCTAGGATCGCTTGAAAAGCTATACCAAGACAGCACACTAAAACACACAAGTAATAAAAATATACGCAGATATGCCGTCATAATAACCTTTAGTTACTTTCCTTGAGAGTTAGTCGTTGTAAGCCTCAGTTTAGTTCAAAGGCTAAATGTTAGAAACTGTAGTATTTTCTACAATTTCTATACGCTTTCTTACCCAAAATGAGTACTCATATTCTTATACTTACTGAGCTTAACAACTCAGACAAAGGAACTACTCATGAAACAAATGGCCTGTATGCTGCTTGCCTTATCGGTGACAGCGTGTTCATCAGTCACCATAGTGCCAGAAAAAACAACCAATAAATTAGCCACTAAAGCTGATTACCAAGATAGCCGCCCATTCTTTTTGTGGGGCCTCGTTGGTGAAGAGCGCGTTGATGTAAAGGCTATTTGCCAAGATAAAAAAGTTGCCCAAATGCAATCGCAACAAACATTCGCTGATGGCGCATTAGGACTCGTTACACTCGGAATTTATGCTCCTCACACAGTAAAAGTATGGTGTGAGCAACAAGCACAGGAGCAACAACTATGAAAAACCTACTAGTAACAACTGTGTTAATGGCAACCTTAAGTGGTTGCACAAATATCTATTTTGATAACGGTAGTGCCGTTCAAGCTAATAAAGCACCTGCAACAGAGCAATGGCATCATAACTTTGCCGCGGCGCTTTACGAAGGTTCAAAGCCAGTCGACTTATCTGAGGAGTGCCCAAATTCAGAGTGGCAAACCATTCACACTTATAAGTCGTTCACAAATGGTCTAGCTGAAGTTGCAGTAAACCAAGTTGGGCCTATTTGGTACCCAAAAACAGTTGAAATAAGCTGTGCCCAAGTACCTTACAAGCCAGACTAGTTACTCATAACGCAGTGCATCAATTGGGTTTAAGCGTGCCGCTTTAATAGCGGGCGCTAAGCCAAATACAATACCAATCAATGAAGTAAAGCCAAATGACAGCATAATCGCCCAACCCGGTATGTAGGCATCTGGCATGCTCGGCACTGATAACGAAATCAGTGCCGCGGCACCATACCCTATCGCTAAACCAATTAAACCACCAAACAGTGATAGCACCACCGCTTCAACTAAAAATTGCAGCATTATAAAGCCTGGTGTTGCCCCTAATGCTTTTAAAGTACCAATCACACGTGTACGCTCTGTTACCGAGACCAGCATGATATTCATCACACCAATACCACCAACTACCAGGCTAATACCCACTATCCCCGCGGTAATTGCGGTAGCACTTCCGGTAAATTTATCGATATTAGCACGGGCTTTTTCAGCTGTTTCAAATTCAAAGTCGTCATCTTCACCGTCTTTCAGTTTATGTAATTGACGTAAGATGCGGCGAATTTTACCCAGTACTTGCGCTTCGTTAGCATCGTCTTTCAACCGAAACATCATTTGTACATTGGTATCAACACTGCCGCCTTCTAATGCACTCATGGTACTTATCGGAATATTGATGTAATCGTCTTGGTCAAAACCTAATAAACTACCTTGTTTTTCAGCAACACCAATAATGCGAAACCACTCACCACCGAGTTTGATATATTCACCTACAGGGTTTTCAGGTAGGTTAAGCTTTTCGATAATTGAAGGGCCGATAAATGCCACTCGACGCCGTTTTTCATCATCTTCTGCGCGAATAAATCGGCCGAGTTCTGGGTAGGTGCGGTAAGCTTTTTGGTAGTCTTGCTCGGTGCCCATTACCCGAGAAGCATGGCTTTTATTGCCATACTCAGCTGCGCCAGAAAAGCGCCAAGTAAACATCAGTGCAGTAAAAGTTTCGGCTTCTTTAACGCGTGCTTTTAGAGTTAAAAAGTCGTTGTAAGTCAGCTTTGCTTGTTGCCCCACCATTTCTTTTTCCATACTTGTGTAAGGTTTGATATTGGTGACATCGGGAGACATATCAGCAAGCTGATCATTAATTTGTTTGGTAAACCCTTGCATTACTGCCACCACGGTCACAACCGCAGCAACTCCAATAATAATGCCCAAGCAGGTAAGGGCACTGCGCATTGCATTGGCTTTTATTGCCATCAATGCGGCTTTTGTTCCTTCCATTACAGCGATAGCAGATTTAAACATGTTGCCTTGCTCCTTCACCTTTTCGGGTATCACTGACAACCTTGCCATCAACCAAACGAATAACCCGTTGGCAGTGATCAGCAATATCTTGTTCGTGAGTAACCAAAATAATGGTGTGCCCTTCGTTATGAAGCTCATCAAACAGCGCCATGATCTCAGTGGTGGTTTTACTATCTAGGTTACCGGTAGGCTCATCACCAAGTAGAATGTGGGGTTTAGTAACTAGAGCGCGAGCAATAGCGACACGTTGACGTTGGCCACCAGAAAGCTGGCTCGAAAGATGATTGACCTTATCGCCAAGGCCGACCCGTTGTAATGATTCGAGCGCTTGTTGTTTTCGCTCTTTGGCAGAGATAAATCGATACACCAAAGGCTGCATAACATTTTCAAGAGCGGATGCTCGTGGTAATAAATTGAAACTTTGAAAAATAAAGCCAACACTTTCATTACGTTGGTGAGCAAGCTCCGTTTCGGTCATGCGCTTTACTAACTTATCTTTTAAATAGTAGTCACCACTGGTGGGAGTATCTAAACAGCCAAGCAAGTTCATCAGGGTTGATTTACCTGAACCCGAAGGGCCAATAATGGCAACATACTCATTTTGAGCAATTTCAATATTAATATCATCAAGGGCTTTGAAAACTTGTTCGCCCATTTTGTATTGTTTATTGATATTGCTGAGCTTGATCACCGCAGACATTATTTAGCACCTTTTTCAGGGCTGTTTCTAACGGCTACCGTATCACCCTCTTTAAGTGAACTAAGTGGTCTAGCAGGGCCGATAACAATACGATCTCCCTGAGAAACTCCACTGGTTAGCGCTTGTTCGATATCTGAAGAAATACCTACCGTAACAGGTGTTTTAGTTACTGTGTTATCTGTATTAAGCTTCCAGACAAAGTAGCTATCATCCTCTTTTTGAATGGCTTCGATGGGGAGTTTTAAGCCATTTTCGGCAATGCTCGTGGCGATTTCTGCGCGGCAACTCATTCCGGCATATAGCTGGCGGTCAGTGGCATCAAGTAGTACTTTGACTTTAAATGATAAGCCTTGTGAACCGGCTTGATTTTTTGCTGATGTGCCAATGTTTATTACTTTGCCAGTAAAAGGTTGATTTGGGTAAGCGGCGGCATAGATATCTGCATGTTGGTCTAATTTGATACCGGCGATATCGGTTTCATCCACTCGAAGTTCGGCTAATATTGCGCTTGGATCGGCTACTAGCATCAAGTCTGAGCCAATAATGTTGGTTGTTCCCGCAATAACGGTTTCACCTTCTTTAATATTTACCGAAGCAAGTAGGCCACTCATTGGAGCGCGAAACACGCTTTTATTTAAACGGTCTTCAGCAATCAATAATGATGCTTGGGCTTGGTTGTAAGCTTCACGTTTTGCTTCAATATCTATTTTTGCTAAATCGCGGGCATTTTGTAGGTTTTCATACACTTCTTGGCCAGCAAGGCCAACTTCATAAAGCTCTTTTTGGCGGCTTAATTGACGCTCGATATTTTTTAATCGGGTTTCGCTATGCTTAATGTCGATTTCGGTCGCGCGAAGCACGGCTTTGTTGCGGGCAACTTCAGATTCAAACGCGGTCGTATCTAGGCGCATTAAAATATCGCCCTCAGTGACACTTTCACCTTCCTCGACAAACACTTTAGCTACACGGCCTGTCACTTCTGAGCGCAGTTGCACTTGGGTATTAAAGACTAGGTTACCAGAGGCTAAAATTGAATCGGCAATATTGCCTTGTTCAACTTCTGCAATATGCATTTCTGGTGCATCTTTATTGCCGGTGACTTGTTTTGAGATTAGTAAAGCGACAAATGCTGTAACAGCGAGGCCAATTATAATGGCTTTTTTCATGTTACTTCCTTGATGTTAAGAGCGGCATATTGCCGCTCAAAGCAGAATTAAACGAGCGCGATTACAGTCCAAATACCGTAAATAACAATACTTGGTAGGGCTGCAAACAGTAGCGCTTTATTGAAAGTGAAATTAGTCCAACTCTTCAAACCGATAGCTGCGATGAAAATGCCCCAAATAGAAAAGATATTGAGACTTTCAAGTAAGGTGTAAAATGGGTGGCCAATTTCTAAGCCAATCAAAAGTTGGTTAATTGAAGCATAGTTAAATAATGATTGTGATATTTGGTCAGTACTTGCAGTTAATACTAAGATGAGTAAACCAAGGCTTGAGATAATCATTGGCATCATAGTCCACACACCAAAGCCGTACCAAGCCCCATAACCATAATTAGCTTCTGGGTCTTGCTTCGATACAAATAGGTAATAGCCTGCCATCAGGGCATTGATAACAGCTAGACCAATAATGCCACCAAACATTGCAAACCAAACTTGCAAATCAATGGTTTGCTCCATGCTTTGGCGAATCATTTTTTGTTCTGCAATAGTGGCATCTACACTGGCAACAGCGACTTGTTGATCGATTAAAAATTGCGGGTCAGCTTTATTGTAAAAAGCAAACATGCTGGCAGCGAGAATGCCGGCAAGTAAGATAAAGGCAACAAAAGACCAACCTTTTGCTTCTTTTAAGCCATTAAAAGCTTTGCTCGGGCTGATAAAAATATCAACCAAAGCAGTCATGACATTTGATGATTTCATTTTTTATTCCTTGTTTTATAACATTTGTTTTTAGGTACTAAAATATCCTGTTTAGTAACAAATTAGCAATTTGTTTTGTAACTGTATGTTAACAGCTGTGATTAGTAAATCTGTGATATGGTTTAAGGATTAATTTGAGTCGAATTTATTAGGAATAGTAGGTCGTTATGGTGAATAGCAAAGGTCGTTGTATTGATGAGTTGGTATTAGGATTCTGGCGCTTGTTAGATTGGCAGATAACGCCACAGCAATGCTTAAGTTTTTTAGAAAATGCAATAGAGATGGGGGTGTCACATACCGATCATGCTGACATCTACGGTGAATACGGTTGTGAAGCCGAATTTGGTAAAGCACTTAAACTAAAACCAAGTATTCGTGATGAAATCAAAATAATCACTAAGTGTGGTATCAAGCCTGCGTTTGCAAGCCTAGGATTGCAAGGCAAAGCAAACCATTATGATTCAAGTGCCGCGCATATAATTGCCTCAGCACAGCAGTCACTTAAAAACTTCAACACTGATCGTTTAGATGTATTACTTATCCATCGCCCTGATTACTTAATGAACGCCGATGAAATGGCACAAGCATTTAATACCCTAAAAGCAAATGGTGATGTGCTTGACTTTGGTGTATCTAATTTTACGCCATCGCAACTTAGCCTGTTGCAGTCGCGTTTAGACTTTGAGCTTGTGACCAATCAAATTGAGTTTTCTCCTTACGAAATGAAAGCGCTTGATGATGGCAGCTTAGACCAATGCCAATTGCTCGATATCAAACCTATGCTTTGGTCACCATTAGCTGGGGGTCGTATATTCTCAAGTGATGATGAAAAAGCGGTACGTTTACGTGCAGTGCTAGAGCAGGTTGGTGCTGAAATTGGCGCGACAGCCATTGATCAAGTTGTTTATGCTTGGCTGTTAATGCACCCAAGTGCACCGTCTGTGGTACTCGGTACGGGGAATATTGAGCGTGTTAAATCAGCGGTTGAAGCTAAGCAGCTTACAATGAACCGTGAACAATGGTATCGCATTTGGCAAGGCTCAACTGGTCATAGTGTGCCTTAACGTACAGCCCAAAATGAGAAAAGGGCCTTACGGCCCTTCGTGTTGCAGCAAGTAACACATTCTTTATAAAGTGAAGTCAACCGCGTAAGCGACGTACACTTTTACATCTGAACCATCGATGTCATTGTCTGAAAGACCGAAAGTAAAGCCGTCTTTCGACACTGAAACGCCGTAGTCGATGATGTCATCATCACCAATGAAATCCCCTGAGTAATGACCTAAATGAAGGGCCATTTCTGCACCGGTACTACCAACTGGGAAGCTGTAGTCAGCATTTAAATAAAGTGAATCACCAAAATCTGTACCGTCACCGCTTGCTGCTGATGTTGCTAGTATTGCTGCACCAAAGGTGAAGCTACCCATGCTAATGCTACCGTAGATTTCTGAGAAGTCTGCATCTGTGTAAGATGCTGCATCTGGGTATGCATAATAAATGTAGCCAACATCGTAGCTAAAGGTTTCATTGATTTCACCGCCAAAACCAGCATAAAGGTCTAGCTCGTAAGTCATGTCGTCAGCCCAGCTAGCATTCGACACCCAAGTACCTGCATAAAAGCCAGATTCACTTGCGTAGTCGATACCACCCTGGATTGCAGCATCACCACCGCCTTGCTCTTGACCACGCCATAAGTAGTTTGAAGTTGCCGCAGCGTTTGCTGTGACTTCTGCATAGCTATATGTTGAGCTCAAAGTTAATAGCGCAAGGGCGCTTGCTGCGACCGTTTTTTTTAGTTTTAGCATGTTTCTGTATCCTGTTGTTATGTTGATTTTGTCCCATTTCAGATTGCAGTCTGGTTATTATTTGAGGACATTTTCTATGTGTTGTCTGGATACGATATTGCACTGGTTGTGCCAAGTTCATTTTGTATGGGATATTTTATGCTTAAACGCTTTAAAAACAGACTTTTAAGCTTGTTTAATTTTGGAAGGGGTGGTTATTTGAATTATTCATGCGCACACGTGTGGTGCAATAAATAACCCGATTGCACAATTGCGAAGCAACCGGGTTTTGCTTATTTGAGAGTGACTTAGCCGAAAATTGCACGCATTAGACTAATTGTTTCTTCGACGCTGCGGCCTTTTTCAACTTCACTGATGATTGAATCGCGCTTAGCTTTGATATGTTCAGGGATATCATCGCTTGCTAGTGCACGGTCTACCAGTATCTCAGCTGATTCTTTGCCACGGCGTACGGTCTTTTTACCTGCTGAGCTCGTGGTACTCTTAGGTTTGTTTAACAACTTAATATAGTTTGAGTTATCAGCGGTACTTTTATCTGCATAATAAAAGAAGCTCGGTAATAGGGCTTTGATTTCAACCAGAGAGTGTTCAAGCTCATTTGCTGCGTTGGCCATTTTGAACCAAGGCATACTATGAATGGCTTCGACAACATCTTGCCAGTAGCGCTCAAAATCGCGGTTATTAAGCTTAGTAATGCCTAATGCCGCACAAAGAGCATCGAGCTTACTATTTACGATTGGTGTAAACACGTCAGGTCGGCGCATCGCAAGTAAGCGAGTAGCAGGAGCAAGCGTTGGTTTTTCATCGCTGCCATTAAATGCCATGAAGTAAGCAACCATAAAATGCTGATAATGTTCTTGCGTTACTTCACCCTCGAGTGGAATGTGTGCAAGCGCTTCATCAAATGCGCCAGGTAAATCACTCAACATTTGGTGGAAACCTTTTGCGTTCTTGGTAGAAGCAAACCATTCAACGTCGAAGTTATAGCTGCTTGGGTCTAGTGAAGCACTGTGTTTACCTGAAAACGCTAAACGGTCTTCAGGGATCATTTCTTTGAGTGATTGCGATTTAATTGCTGCAAGGTAATTAGCCAAGCGTAGTTGCTCATCAAGCGCTATCAGTTCTTTATGCTGTTCGATGAAGCCTGCGATAACAGGCCATGGCGCAACCCTTAGTGTTTTTAGCTGCAAAAAGCTGATTGCAGAAATTAATAAGTCATGAAGTTTTTTAAGTGTCGGTAATTGCTTATCTTCTAACAGATCGTAGTTAATGCGATCGCGGCTTGCACTTAATAGCTCATAGCACCAACCTAAAAAGTCTTCAGGGTGATTTTCTACTTTAACTGCCATTAGGTTTAAGCTGATATCAGAGGCTTGCTTGAGGATGTTTTGATAAATTTGACTTTCTTGCTCGCCAAGCGCCATTTTTGACGGTGAAATAAGCAGTTTCTTCATGCTTAATCGATACTCCAGTTTTGACTAAATTGGGTTGTTTAATTTTAGTACACAGGGTGCAAAAACAACAGGGGCGTGCATCATACCGAAGTAATGAAATGATGCAATCTTACTGATAATTTATAAGTAAGATTGCGTCTGACGTGGTTAATTAATCATTGTCATCGAGTGTAAATAATTGTTCAACACTGAGCTCAAAGTGAGCAGCAATTTTTAACGCGATAATCACCGAGGGTATAAAGCGGCCTGTTTCAACTGTGCTAATGGTTTTACGTGATACTGCAATGGCATCAGCAAGTTCTTGCTGCGATAACCCCTTATCTTTACGGAATTTAGCGATATTATTTTGCACTTTTACACCTAGTCTCTACTTTGCCAAATAATTGATACGCCATATATCAAACACATCAAGGCAAGGTAAAATGTGGCCATCATGCTATGAGATACATTTAAAGCAAGTTCATCAGCTAATAAAAAAATAGCCCCCATGCTAAAAAGTAATCCAAGCACAACATGTTTATAAGCGATGGTATCAACCGTATTTAAAAATTCATCCTTATATGTAAGGCGATAGCCAAGTTTCCATGTAAATCCACCTCTAATTACAAACATAAAGAATGAACCAATAAATGCGGCACCACCAATAAACAGTAAAGGCACTGATGTTTGCTTGAGCATTGGGTAAACACTAATAATTAATAACGTGACCCCCATGAATATTGAAAACCATGCGTTATGACTCATAAACTTTTCTTCCGTTTTGATATCTTGCTTAGACATAATCGTTTCCTTTTATTTTCAACTCAAATGTAACCTATAGGTATCAATGTAACCCTAGGGTATCATGTGGTCAAGTTTTTTTTGTAACCTGTAGGTATCAAAAAGTTTCAGCGCTGATTCATATTCTTGTACCTAAGCTTGTTTACGAACCTTTTTATGTGTTGGGCAATGCATTTGCGCCTAACTCCCGCTATGATATGAACATTGTTTGCCCATTTTTAAGGATGATTATGAAAACCTTACTGAAAATCGTTGGTGTCATCTTCGTATTACTGATTGCATTGGTAGTCGCAGCACCATTTCTCATACCTACAGACGCGATATTTAATAAAGTATCGGAGCAAGTAGAACAAACCACAGGTCGTAGTCTGACTATTAACGGCGATAAAAAGTTGTCGGTATTTCCATCATTAAAACTCGAATTGAATGATGTGCACTTTGCCAATATGCAAACGGGCTCGCAAAAAGATATGGCGAGCATGCAACAACTTGCTATTCGTATCCCTTGGATGTCGTTATTTGGCGGTGAGTTTAAGCTAGATAAATTTGTGATTAACGAACCAACGATTTTGTTAGAAACCGATAAAAATGGTAAAGCAAACTGGCAATTATTTGATGCGGTTGCTGAGCAACCACAGACAGAGCAGCAAAAGAGTTCTAGCGCAGTTAACTTACCAGATAACTTTGATATCGAGCTTGGTGAAGTGGCAATCTATGGCGGTACTTTTACTTATCTAGACGGTAAAACCGGGGCAAAACAACAGATAAGCGATTTAGAGTTAGCCATCTTATTACCTTCTCTTCGTAAGACCTTAGAGTTAAAAGGCGGTATTACCTATATGGGTGAGCGCTTTAACTTAGATGTCACGCTAGATACACCGGTAAAAGCAATTGAAGGCGAAACCTTTAATGTCAGCACTGAGGTTGATTCTCGCTTAGTCGACTTGAACTTTAAAGGTGCAATTGCAGAAATGGGTAATGATGTGCAAGGGCTTCTTTCTGTTAGTGGTGACTCTGTTAAAAACATTGCGAGCTGGCAAGGTGTAGAGCTTAATGCAAAAGAAAATGCGTTTAATGCCTTTAATGTAAAAGGTTCAATGCACCTAAAAGGACAGCAGTTTAAGCTTACTGAGCTACTAGCCACGCTAGATGAGCTGCAAATTAAAGGTAAAAGCGATATTAAGCTTGGTGACCGTTTAGCTGTAAATGCCGATATTGATTTAGGGATGCTTGATTTAAACCCTTACTTACCGGAGGGCGTAGCTAAAGAAGAACAAGCAGAGCCTGCAGCAGATGCGCCTGCACAGCCAATTGTTTGGGATGATACTGCAATTGACATGAGCGGCTTAAATGCATTGGATGCAAATGTAGTCGTGCGTTCAAGTGGCTTAAAAGCAAATGATATTACTCTTGGTGAAAACCAGTTAACGGTGAACCTAAAAAATGCAGTGGCTAAAATCAGCCTAGATAAGTTTGTTGCTTATGAAGGCAATGGTAAAGGTGTGATCACCGTCAATGCCAAGCAAACACCGTATAAAATTAGTACCAACTTTGCTTTAGATAAAATTGATGCACAGCCATTACTGACTGATGCAGCTGGTTTCGATAAGTTGATGGGTAAAGGCTCTCTAAACTGGGATCTTACGACCACAGGTCAAAGTCAAAAGAGCTTTATTAATGCATTAAATGGTAAGTTAGGCTTTGAGTTTGCAGATGGTGCGGTAAAAGGTGCCAACATCGCAGAGATGGTTCGTAAAGCAAAAGAGCTTATAAAAGGTAACTTAAGTGCAGTATCTGAAGGGTTAGATACTGGCTTTGATAACTCACAGCAAACAGACTTCTCGGCATTGAAGGGCAGTTTTGTATTCACTAATGGTGTAGGTGAAAATAAAGACTTGTCGCTACTTAGCCCGCTTGTCCGTATTACTGGTTCAGGTAAGGTTGATTTACCAATGACGACTGTTGATTACCGTTTAGTGACAGGTATTGTTGATTCAATCGAAGGTCAAGGCACGACCGATGACAGCACAGGCTTTAAAATTCCACTGCGTATCAAAGGTCCATTTCATGATGTTGGCTATAGCTTAGATGTTAGTGATGCGGCGAAAGAAGAAGTGAAAGAAAAAGCTAAAGATAAAATTAAAGACAAATTAAAAGGTCTATTTGGTAATTAATTAAAATTTAATTAAATACTAAAACAGGGCGCATTTGCGCCCTGTTTGTTTTATAATCAATAACAAACCAGCAAGCTGCTGTAATTCCTCAATGCAGGCATTGCGATTAATTCCAAATTAATTAAAAAATAACCTACCACTTCCTTGCCATTGCTGCTACAATTGCCCGCCCTTAAGAGACAACTTGCTTGTTTTTTGAGTGGAATTTAACCGAAATGTCTTGATTTTAAACAAAATTAAGGCGTGTTGTAATTTCTACACCGGAGGTCATTAACATGATCCAAATGCAAACTCAGCTGGACGTTGCTGATAACAGCGGCGCTCGCAAAGTGCAGTGTATTAAAGTCCTTGGCGGTTCGCACCGTCGCTACGCAGCGGTTGGCGATATCATCAAAGTTTCTGTAAAAGAAGCTATTCCTCGCGGTAAAGTGAAGAAAGGTGATGTTAAAAACGCGGTAGTTGTGCGTACTAAAAAAGGCGTTCGTCGTCCGGACGGTTCTTTGATCCGTTTCGATAGCAATGCGGCTGTTATCTTAAACGATAACTTACAGCCAATTGGTACTCGTATCTTCGGCCCTGTGACTCGTGAACTTCGTACTGAAAAGTTCATGAAAATCGTTTCACTAGCACCAGAAGTACTATAAGGAGTCTATCATGGCAGCAAAAATCCGTCGTGATGACGAAGTAATCGTACTAGCAGGCAAAGACAAAGGTAAGCGCGGTAAAGTGCTTTCAGTTGTTGCTGAATCTGGTCGAGTATTTGTCGAAGGCATCAACTTAATCAAGAAGCACCAAAAGCCTGTTCCTCAGTTGAACCAAGCTGGCGGTATTGTTGAGAAAGAAGCGTCTATCGACGTATCAAACGTTGCGATCTACAACTCGGAAACGGGTAAAGCAGATCGTGTAGGTTTCAAGATTGAAGATGGTAAGAAATTACGTATCTTTAAATCTACTGGTAAAACTATCTAATAGTTGGAGTAGAATGATGGCGAAACTGCATGAATTATACAAAGACAAAGTAGTTGCTGAGCTTCAAGAGAAGTTTGGTTTCAGCTCTGTCATGCAAGTCCCTCAGATCGAAAAGATCACATTAAACATGGGTGTGGGCGAAGCTCTAGCTGACAAGAAGATCCTAGATAACGCTGTTGCGGATCTAGAAGCAATCTCTGGTCAGAAACCTCTAATCACTAAAGCACGCAAATCAGTTGCTGGCTTCAAAGTGCGTGAAGGTTACCCAATTGGTTGTAAAGTAACCCTACGTGGCGAGCGTATGTGGGACTTTTTTGAGCGTTTGGTTTCAATCGCTATCCCACGTATCCGTGACTTCCGTGGTGTAAGTGCTAAGTCTTTCGATGGACGTGGTAACTACAGCATGGGCGTACGTGAGCAAATCATCTTCCCAGAAATCGATTATGATAAAGTAGACCGTGTACGTGGTCTTGATATCACTATCACTACTTCTGCGAAAACAGATGATGAAGGCCGTGCGTTGTTAGAAGCGTTTAACTTCCCATTCAAGAAATAAGGGTAGGGTTATGGCAAAGAATTCTATGAAAGCGCGCGAAGCAAAGCGCACTAAATTAGTTGCTCAGTTCGCTGAAAAGCGTGCGGCACTAAAAGCTATCATCAGCGATGTGAAAACATCTGACGATGATCGTTGGGACGCGGTATTAAAGCTACAAGCTTTACCACGTGATTCTAGCCCTTCACGTCAACGTAATCGTTGTAACGTTACGGGCCGCCCACACGGTTACCTTCGCAAATTCGGCATGAGCCGTATCAAAGTTCGCGAAGCAGCTATGCGCGGTGAAATTCCTGGCCTTAAAAAGGCTAGCTGGTAATAGTATCACGGGAGTAAGACTATGAGCTTGCAAGATCCTATTGCGGATTTGTTTACACGTATCCGTAACGGTCAGTCAGCGAAGAAAGTATCAGTAACGATGCCAACTTCAAAACTGAAAGTAGCAGTAGCTAAAGTATTAAAAGATGAAGGTTATATCGCAGATTACGCTGTAAGCGGTGAAGCGAAGCCTGAGCTTTCTATCGAATTAAAATATTTCGAAGGCAAAGCTGTTATTGAAAATATCCAGCGTGTTAGCCGCCCTGGTCTACGTATCTATAAGAAACGTGACGAATTACCAAAGGTAATGGGTGGTCTTGGTATCGCTATCGTATCAACTTCTAAAGGCCTAATGACAGACCGCGCAGCACGTAGTGCCGGCGTTGGTGGTGAGATCATTGGCTTTGTAGCTTAATCGGAGGGGAACTATGTCTCGCATAGCAAAGGCACCAATCAATGTTCCTGCCGGTGTAGAAGTTACATTAAAAGGCCAGGAAATCACAGTTAAAGGCAAAAACGGTGAATTAACTCGCACTATCAACGACGCTGTTGAAGTACAAGTTAACGACAACGTTATTACAACTTTACCTCGTGAAGGCGTAGTCAATGCATGGGCACAAGCAGGTACTGCTCGCGCTCTTATCAACAACATGGTTGTTGGTACGCATGAAGGTTACGAGAAGAAACTTCAGTTAGTAGGTGTTGGTTACCGTGCAGCAGCTAAGGGCAAAGTATTAGACTTAACTCTTGGTTTCTCACACCCAGTTAATTTCGAAGTACCAGAAGGTATTACGATTGAAACACCAAGCCAAACAGAAGTTCTAGTTAAGGGCGTAGACAAGCAGTTAGTTGGTCAAACAGCTGCTAACATCCGTGCATACCGTAAACCTGAGCCTTATAAAGGTAAAGGTGTTCGTTACGCGGACGAGAATGTACGCCGTAAAGAGGCTAAGAAGAAGTAAGGTAAGACGATGGATAAAAAAACAGCTCGTCTACGTCGTGCTAAACGCACTCGTAGAAATTACATTGAACAAGGCACAACGCGTCTTGTTATCCACCGCACGCCACGTCACATTTACGCTCAAGTAGTTACTGCTGAGGGTACTGTACTGGCTGCTGCTTCTACTGTTGAAAAAGCAATTAGCGAAACAGTTAAAGGCACAGGTAACGTTGCAGCTGCTCAAGCAGTTGGTAAAGCGGTTGCTGAACGTGCAGCTGACAAAGGCATCGAAAAGATTGCTTTTGATCGCAGTGGCTTTAAATATCACGGCCGTGTGAAGGCGCTTGCTGATGCAGCGCGTGAAGCCGGTCTGCAATTCTAGGAGTAGACAATGGCTAACGTAGAAGCAAAGCAACAACAGCCTGATTTGGCTGAAAAGCTAATCGCGGTAAACCGTGTGTCTAAAGTGGTTAAAGGTGGTCGTATCTTTAGCTTCACTGCACTAACTGTAGTTGGTGACGGCGCAGGTAAAGTAGGTTTTGGTTATGGTAAAGCACGTGAAGTTCCAGCTGCTATTCAAAAAGCAATGGAAAAAGCACGTCGCAACATGATCAGCGTAGAACTAAACGGCAACACGCTACAGCACCCAATCAAGGGTCGCCACGCGGGTTCTAAAGTATACATGCAGCCTGCTTCTGAAGGTACAGGTATCATCGCCGGTGGTGCGATGCGTGCAGTACTAGAAGTAACTGGTGTACAGAACGTACTGTCAAAAGCATACGGTTCAACTAACCCGATCAACATCGTTCGTGCAACGATTGCTGCTCTTGAGAACATGAACTCTCCAGAAGCTATCGCTGCTAAACGTGGTCTTAGCGTTGACGAAATCACGGGGTAAACCATGGCTAATAAAACTGTTAAAGTAACACAAGTAAAGAGCTCTATCGGTCGTTTACCGAAGCATAAAGCTACATTACGTGGTCTTGGTCTACGTCGTATCAATCACACTGTTGAGTTAGAAGACACAGCATGTGTGCGTGGTATGATTAACCAAGTTTCTTACATGGTAAAGGTTGAGGGTTAATTCGATGCGTTTGAATACACTTTCACCTGCTGCTGGTGCAAAAACTGAAAAGAAACGTCTAGGTCGTGGTATCGGTTCTGGTCTTGGTAAGACTGGTGGCCGTGGTCATAAAGGTCAAAAATCACGTTCTGGCGGTAAAGTACGCGTTGGTTTCGAAGGCGGTCAAATGCCTATGCAACGTCGTCTACCTAAATTTGGTTTCACTTCACGTAAATCATTAGTATCTACTGAAGTTAACCTTTTTGAAATCGCTAAAGTTGAAGGCGATGTAGTAGACGTAAACGCGTTACAAGCAGCTGGTCTAGTTAAAAAGAACATCCAGTTCGTTAAAGTAGTAAAATCTGGCGAAGTTTCACGCGCAGTTACCGTTAAAGGTCTTAAAGTGACTAAAGGTGCTCGCGAAGCTATCGAAGCTGCCGGAGGCAAGGTAGAAGACTAAGGAAGTACTAATGGCTAAACCAGGTCAAGATATGAAAAGTGCACAAAGTGGGCTTTCGGAATTGAAGCGTCGATTACTATTTGTATTAGGTGCTATCATTATTTACCGTCTAGGTTCATTCGTGCCGATCCCTGGGATTGACGCCGCTGTACTTGCCGATTTCTTCGAGCAACAAAAGGGCACCATTGTTGAAATGTTTAACATGTTCAGCGGTGGTGCGCTTGAGCGCGCTTCAGTGTTAGCACTGGGTATTATGCCGTACATCTCGGCTTCGATTATTACGCAACTATTAACGCATATGTATCCGCCGTTTATAGAGCTTAAGAAAGAAGGTGAGCAAGGGCGTAAGAAAATTAGCCAGTACACACGCTACGGCACGCTTGTGCTTGCTACTATCCAATCAATCGGTATTGCTACCAGCTTACCGAGCATGATGGACGGGTTAGTTGTTAACCCTGGTATCGGTTTCTACTTCACTGCTGTAGTGAGTTTAGTAACAGGTACTATGTTCCTAATGTGGTTGGGCGAGCAAATTACAGAACGCGGTATCGGTAACGGTATTTCAGTTCTGATTTTTGTTGGTATCGTAGCTAACCTGCCGTCTGCTATTGGTTCGACAGCCGAAATGGCGCGCCAAGGTGATCTGAATGTACTTGTACTGTTATTGATTGCTGTAATCGTATTCGCTGTTACTTACCTAGTTGTATTCTTCGAGCGTGGTCAACGTCGTATCGTCGTTAACTATGCGAAGCGTCAACAAGGTCGTCAGGTATTTGCAGCTCAAAGCACGCACTTACCACTGAAAGTAAACATGGCGGGTGTTATTCCACCAATCTTTGCTAGCAGTATAATTCTGTTCCCTGGTACAATTGCAAGCTGGTTCGGCCAGGGTGAAGGTCCGGTCGCTGATGTGCTACAAGCAATCGCTACAACGTTGACTCCAGGTCAGCCTTTATATGCGATGGTTTTAGCTGCGGCTATTATCTTCTTCTGCTTTTTCTACACCGCGTTGGTATTTAACCCGCGTGAAACAGCAGATAACCTGAAAAAATCTGGCGCATTTATCCCAGGTATTCGTCCAGGTGAGCAGACATCTAAATACATTGATAAAGTGATGACACGCCTGACATTGGCAGGTGCTTTGTATATAACCTTTATCTGTCTGGTGCCCGAATTCATGACTATGGCATGGCAAACGCCATTCTATTTCGGCGGTACATCAATTTTGATTATCGTTGTTGTAATCATGGACTTTATGGCACAAGTACAGACGCATCTGATGTCACATCAGTATGATTCTGTGCTGAAAAAAGCAAACCTTAAAGGCTACGGCCGATAAGGTCATTTTACGGAGTTGAGCAATGAAAGTACGTGCTTCCGTTAAGAAAATATGCCGTAACTGTAAAGTTATTAAACGTGCTGGTGTAGTACGCGTAATTTGCAGTGAGCCTAAGCACAAGCAAAGGCAAGGCTAATTAAACAGTCGTGCAGGCTGAGTTATTCACTCGGCCTGTGTTTTTAGTTGTGATTTGGTCTTCGTTTGAGTATCCTTACGGGCTTTTCAAACAGATGATAACCAAATTCAAATATAGGAGATGTGTTAGTGGCCCGTATCGCTGGCATTAACGTCCCTGATCATAAACATGCAGTTATCGGTTTAACTGCTATTTATGGCATAGGTAAGACTCGCTCTAAGGCTATCTTAGCAGCGACTGGTATCGCCGAGACCACAAAAATCGGTGAACTTTCAGACGAAACACTTGACGTATTGCGTGAAGCAGTTGGCAAGTACACTGTAGAAGGTGACCTTCGTCGTGAAGTTACATTAAATATCAAGCGCCTTATGGACCTTGGTTGTTTCCGTGGCCTACGTCACCGTCGTTCGTTACCACTACGTGGTCAACGTACTAAGACTAACGCGCGTACTCGTAAGGGTCCTCGCAAGCCTATCAAGAAATAAGGTGGGGTAGATTATGGCTAAAGCACCAATTCGTCGTAAGAAGGTTAAAAAGCAAGTTGCTGATGGTATGGCTCACGTTCATGCTTCTTTCAACAACACTATTGTAACAATTACCGACCGTCAAGGTAATGCACTATCTTGGGCAACAGCAGGTGGTTCAGGTTTCCGTGGTTCACGTAAATCTACTCCATTCGCGGCTCAGGTTGCTGCAGAGCGTGCAGGTACTGCTGCTCAAGAATACGGTTTAAAAAATCTAGAAGTTTTCATTAAAGGTCCAGGTCCAGGTCGTGAATCTGCTGTACGTGCTTTGAATGCTGCTGGTTACCGTATCACCAACATCACTGACGTGACGCCAATCCCTCATAACGGTTGTCGTCCACCGAAGAAACGTCGCGTTTAACAATAGGTTAGGAGAAATAACATGGCAAGATATTTGGGCCCTAAGCTCAAGCTGAGTCGTCGTGAAGGTACTGACCTGTTCCTTAAAAGCGGCGTAAGAGCTATCGACTCTAAGTGTAAACTTGAGACTGCACCTGGTCAGCACGGCGCTCGTAAAGGTCGCTTATCTGATTACGGTTTACAGTTACGTGAAAAGCAAAAAGTACGTCGTATCTACGGTGTATTAGAAAAGCAATTCCGTAACTACTACAAAGAAGCTGCTCGCCTTAAAGGTAATACAGGTGAAAACTTGTTACAGCTTTTAGAGCAACGTTTAGACAATGTTGTATATCGCATGGGTTTTGCTAGCACACGCGCTGAAGCACGTCAGTTAGTTAGCCACAAAGCGATTTTAGTTAATGGTCGTGTAGTGAACATCCCTTCATACGTAATTACTCCAGAAGATACTGTTGTAATTCGTGAGAAGTCAAAAACACAAGCACGTATCATCGCTGCTCTAGAGTTGGCTGAGCAACGTGAAAAGCCGACTTGGGTTGAAGTTGACGGTAAGAAAATGGAAGGTAGCTTCAAGCGCCTACCTGAGCGTTCAGATCTGTCTGCGGACATTAACGAACAACTAATCGTCGAACTTTACTCTAAGTAAAGTTAAGAGTTAAGAGAGGATAAAATGCAGGGTTCTGTTACCGAATTCCTAAAACCAAGGTTAGTCGATATCGACGCTATCAACCCTACGCGTTCTAAAGTAGTTTTAGAACCATTAGAGCGTGGCTTCGGTCACACTTTGGGTAATGCCTTACGCCGTATACTGTTATCATCTATGCCTGGATGTGCAGTAACTGAAGTAGAAATCGACGGTGTATTGCATGAGTACAGCGCGAAAGAGGGCGTACAAGAAGACATCATTGAAATTCTGTTAAACCTTAAAGGTCTAGCAGTAACTTTAGAAGGCAAAGATGAAGTTTTTCTGACCCTGACTAAATCTGGTGTAGGCCCTGTGACTGCGGCTGATATTCAGCACGATGGTGATGTAACTATCGCCAACCCAGATCACGTTATCTGTCACCTTACGACAGATAGCAGCGAGATCAGCATGCGTATTCGTGTTGAGCGCGGTCGCGGTTATGTGCCGGCATCTAGTCGTTTATCCTCTGATGACGATGAGCGTCCAATTGGTCGTCTGCTGCTTGATGCATCATTCAGCCCAGTTGAACGTATTGCGTACTCGGTTGAATCAGCCCGTGTTGAGCAACGTACAGACTTAGACAAGTTAATCATTGATATGGAAACGAACGGCACTTTAGATCCTGAAGAAGCGATCCGCCGTGCGTCTACTATCTTAGCTGAGCAATTAGATGCATTCGTAGATTTACGTGATGTAACTGAGCCAGAAGAGAAAGAAGAGAAGCCAGAATTCGATCCTATTCTACTTCGTCCAGTTGATGATCTTGAACTAACAGTACGTTCAGCAAACTGTTTGAAAGCCGAGCAAATTCAATATATCGGTGATTTAGTTCAGCGCACTGAAGTTGAGCTTCTTAAAACGCCTAACTTAGGTAAGAAGTCTCTAACTGAAATTAAAGACGTGCTAGCTTCACGTGGTCTTTCTCTAGGTATGCGCCTAGAAAATTGGCCGCCTGCAAGCCTAGCTGAATAATCTAAATCACTATATTAGTTTAGTTAGAAGGATAGGGTCATGCGCCATCGTAAGAGTGGTCGTCAATTAAACCGTAACAGCAGCCATCGCAAAGCGATGTTCAGCAACATGGCTGGTTCTTTGGTGAAACATGAAATCATCAAAACAACTTTGCCTAAAGCTAAAGAGTTGCGCCGTGTAATTGAACCTTTAATCACACTGGCTAAGACTGACAGTGTAGCAAACCGCCGTTTAGCGTTTGCTCGCACGCGTGATAATGAAGTAGTTGGTAAATTATTCAGCGAAATCGGTCCACGTAATACAGACCGTCCTGGTGGTTACACTCGTATTCTTAAGTGTGGCTTCCGTGCTGGTGATAATGCACCAATGGCTTATATTGAACTAGTTGGTCGCCCAGCGACAAACGAAGAAGTTCAAGAAGACGCGCAGTCTGCAGAGTAAGTCGTAAAGACACCAAAAAGCCGAGCTTATGCTCGGCTTTTTACTTTCTGAAATTCACTATCGATAAATTAACTCTATCAATTCCCAAACATCACCATACAATCTTGAAGCAACTAGCACCTAGCACCTAGCACCTAGCACCTAGCACCTAGCACCTAGCACCTAGCAACTAAGATCACAGATAAAGATCACACCGCATTCTTTAATAGCAACATCTTCTGTTATAGAAGTTAAAAACAGGCATATATATAAAATACAGTGGCTATATAGGCCTAATACGAGTGATTTAGTGCTATTTTTACGCGTTTCGTTCGTATTTTGCGCGAACAGTCATTTTTTTCATAAAAACTTCAAAAAACAGTTGATCTCAATTCG
>NZ_PQCG01000009.1:0-2981 GCF_002964825.1 Pseudoalteromonas sp. T1lg122 | reverse complement strand
CACCACTTCCACATCCTGCCTATCAACGTTGTAGTCTTCAACGGCCCTTCAGAGACTTTAAAAGTCTAGTGAGAACTCATCTCGAGGCCTGCTTCGCGCTTAGATGCTTTCAGCGCTTATCAGTTCCGAACGTAGCTACCGGGCAATGCCATTGGCATGACAACCCGAACACCAGCGGTTCGTTCACTCCGGTCCTCTCGTACTAGGAGCAACCCCTCTCAATTCTCAAACGCCCACGGCAGATAGGGACCGAACTGTCTCACGACGTTCTAAACCCAGCTCGCGTACCACTTTAAATGGCGAACAGCCATACCCTTGGACCGACTTCAGCCCCAGGATGTGATGAGCCGACATCGAGGTGCCAAACACCGCCGTCGATATGAACTCTTGGGCGGTATCAGCCTGTTATCCCCGGAGTACCTTTTATCCGTTGAGCGA
Source organism: Pseudoalteromonas sp. T1lg122 (assembly GCF_002964825.1). Taxonomy (NCBI): domain Bacteria; kingdom Pseudomonadati; phylum Pseudomonadota; class Gammaproteobacteria; order Alteromonadales; family Pseudoalteromonadaceae; genus Pseudoalteromonas; species Pseudoalteromonas sp. T1lg122. The sequence goes on along the minus strand of NZ_PQCG01000009.1, from coordinate 2,543 downwards.
TGGCCCTTCCATTCAGAACCACCGGATCACTATGACCTACTTTCGTACCTGCTCGACGTGTCTGTCTCGCAGTTAAGCTGGCTTCTACCATTACACTAACCGTACGATGTCCGACCGTACTTAGCCAACCTTCGTGCTCCTCCGTTACTCTTTGGGAGGAGACCGCCCCAGTCAAACTACCCACCAGGCACTGTCCGTAACCCCGATTAGGGGCCAACGTTAGAACATCAACACTACAAGGGTGGTATTTCAAGGACGGCTCCACAAAAACTAGCGTTTCTGCTTCAAAGCCTCCCACCTATCCTACACATGTAGGGTCAATGTTCAGTGCCAAGCTGTAGTAAAGGTTCACGGGGTCTTTCCGTCTAGCCGCGGGTACACAGCATCTTCACTGCGATTTCAATTTCACTGAGTCTCGGGTGGAGACAGCGTGGCCATGGTTACACCATTCGTGCAGGTCGGAACTTACCCGACAAGGAATTTCGCTACCTTAGGACCGTTATAGTTACGGCCGCCGTTTACCGGGGCTTCGATCAAGAGCTTCGTCCGAAAACTAACCCCATCAATTAACCTTCCGGCACCGGGCAGGTGTCACACCGTATACGTCATCTTGCGATTTTGCACAGTGCTGTGTTTTTAATAAACAGTCCCAGCCACCTGGTCACTGCGGCTCCCGTCCGCTTAGAGAGCAAGTCTCATCACAGATAGGAGCGTACCTTCTCCCGAAGTTACGGTACAATTTTGCCTAGTTCCTTCACCCGAGTTCTCTCAAGCGCCTTAGTATTCTCTACCTGACCACCTGTGTCGGTTTGGGGTACGATTCGGTATAATCTGAAGCTTAGAGGCTTTTCCTGGAAGTATGGCATCAACAACTTCACCACCTTAGTGGCTCGTCTCGTATCTCAGTCTTAGCAACCCGGATTTTCCTAAGTCACCAACCTACTTACTTTCACATGGACAACCAACGCCATGCTTGTTTAGCCTGCTCCGTTCCCCCCATCGCAATTATACCAAGTACGGGAATATTAACCCGTTTCCCATCGACTACGCCTTTCGGCCTCGCCTTAGGGGTCGACTTACCCTACCCTGATTAACATGGGATAGGAACCCTTGGTCTTCCGGCGTGCGGGTTTTTCACCCGCATTATCGTTACTCATGTCAGCATTCGCACTTCTGATACCTCCAGCATACCTCCCGGTACACCTTCAACGGCTTACAGAACGCTCCCCTACCACTCAAACAAAGTTTGAATCCGCAGCTTCGGTGCATAGTTTAGCCCCGTTACATCTTCCGCGCAGACCGACTCGACCAGTGAGCTATTACGCTTTCTTTAAAGGATGGCTGCTTCTAAGCCAACCTCCTGGCTGTCTGGGCCTTTCCACATCGTTTCCCACTTAACTATGACTTTGGGACCTTAGCTGGCGGTCTGGGTTGTTTCCCTCTTCACGACGGACGTTAGCACCCGCCGTGTGTCTCCCGGATAGTACTTTACGGTATTCGGAGTTTGCAAAGGGTTGGTAAGTCGGGATGACCCCCTAGCCTTAACAGTGCTCTACCCCCGTAAGTATTCGTCCGAGGCTCTACCTAAATAGATTTCGGGGAGAACCAGCTATCTCCCGGTTTGATTAGCCTTTCACTCCTAGCCACAGGTCATCCCCTAACTTTTCAACGTTAGTGGGTTCGGTCCTCCAGTTGATGTTACTCAACCTTCAACCTGCCCATGGCTAGATCACCGGGTTTCGGGTCTATACCTTGCAACTCAACGCCCAGTTAAGACTCGGTTTCCCTACGGCTACCCTATTCGGTTAACCTCGCTACAAAATATAAGTCGCTGACCCATTATACAAAAGGTACGCAGTCACCCTCGAAGGGCTCCTACTGCTTGTACGTACACGGTTTCAGGTTCTATTTCACTCCCCTCACAGGGGTTCTTTTCGCCTTTCCCTCACGGTACTGGTTCACTATCGGTCAGTTGGGAGTATTTAGCCTTAGATGATGGTCCACCTATATTCAGTCAAAGTTTCACGTGCTCCGACCTACTCGATTTCACTTAAGATGCATTTTCGTGTACGGGACTATCACCCTGTATCGTCAAACTTTCCAGAATGTTCCACTAACACATAATAAGCTTAAGGGCTGGTCCGGTTTCGCTCGCCGCTACTTCCGGAATCTCGGTTGATTTCTGTTCCTACGGGTACTTAGATGTTTCAGTTCTCCGCGTTCGCCTCTTACACCTATGTATTCAGTGTAAGATACCTGCAAGCAGGTGGGTTTCCCCATTCGGAAATCCTAGTCTCAAGCGCTTTTTACTAGCTTGACTAGGCTTATCGCAAGTTAATACGTCCTTCATCGCCTCCAACTGCCAAGGCATCCACCGTGTACGCTTAGTCACTTAACCATACAACCCAAACGGGTCTTTGTTAGTGACAGCTGTTAACTCGCCAGAAGTTAAATTCATCAAATAATGATGAGAATACTAAAGTAGATACCGATTAATCATTGCTGATTAACTGGCATATTTTTACTTTTGAAAACTCTTTATA
>NZ_PQCG01000039.1:647-908 GCF_002964825.1 Pseudoalteromonas sp. T1lg122 | reverse complement strand
GCCCGGGTGGTGGAATTGGTAGACACAAGGGATTTAAAATCCCTCGCTGGTAACAGCGTGCCGGTTCAAGTCCGGCCCCGGGCACCATTTTGTGGTTAACTACAATACCAAATGTAGTTTTAAAATTATTATTTAACTCTAGAGTTAATATGATGCGGCACTAGCTCAGTTGGTAGAGCGCAACCTTGCCAAGGTTGAGGTCACGAGTTCGAGCCTCGTGTGCCGCTCCATATTAGCTTTATCCACTTGCTTTAAATAGTA
>NZ_PQCG01000039.1:0-358 GCF_002964825.1 Pseudoalteromonas sp. T1lg122 | reverse complement strand
AGTTGCCAGAACGTTATCATCGCAACCGCAAGGTTGTGCACCAACGGACAAATTACTGACAGAAACAAATTTGCGGCACTAGCTCAGTTGGTAGAGCGCAACCTTGCCAAGGTTGAGGTCACGAGTTCGAGCCTCGTGTGCCGCTCCAATTATTTGGAAGCGATAAGGCGGAATGGCAGAGTGGCTATGCAGCGGATTGCAAATCCGTCTACCTCGGTTCGACTCCGGGTTCCGCCTCCATATAATACTCCACATGCTCTTACGAGCGACCCGATGCCCGGGTGGTGGAATTGGTAGACACAAGGGATTTAAAATCCCTCGCTGGTAACAGCGTGCCGGTTCAAGTCCGGCCCCGGGC
>NZ_PQCG01000038.1:0-305 GCF_002964825.1 Pseudoalteromonas sp. T1lg122 | reverse complement strand
GGCTAAAGCCATTCCTACGAGATGCGTATCTCAGTCGTCAGATATTAGATGTCAGTTGATCTACCGGGTTGTTAGGTAACTGAGTCTCCCTCAGCAACAAACCCCGTAGGAGGCACTTCAGTGCCGAATTCAGACCTTAACAACTACATTCATAGCTAAAGCCATTCCTACGAGATGCGTATCTCAGACGTCAGATATTAGATGTCAGTTGATCTACCGGGTTGTTAGGTAACTGAGTCACCCTCAGCAACAAACCCCGTAGGAGGTACTTCAGTGCCGAATCTAGACCATAACAAACACATTCA
>NZ_PQCG01000037.1:0-240 GCF_002964825.1 Pseudoalteromonas sp. T1lg122 | reverse complement strand
GGGGCTGGATCACCTCCTTATACGATTTAGAACTTATTTGTTCGTAGTGTCCACACAGATGATTGTTAGTTAGCTAAACCGCTTGGTTTAACTAATTAATATGCTCTTTAAAAATTTGGAAAGCTGATATTAAAATTCTTATAGATATTCGTATCTATAAAGAGTTTTCAAAAGTAAAAATATGCCAGTTAATCAGCAATGATTAATCGGTATCTACTTTAGTATTCTCATCATTATTTG
>NZ_PQCG01000036.1:0-260 GCF_002964825.1 Pseudoalteromonas sp. T1lg122 | reverse complement strand
ATTTAAGGATGTATTATACGCATCCCTAGCGACAACGTCGCAACGTTCTTTAACAATATAAAGCAATCATCTGTGTGGGCACTCGTACAGGTTGAGTTCTAACAGCGAAGCTTAGTTTACTAAGTGGAGCAAACAAATTTAGAGTCTCAAATGTAACTGAGTGACTTCATAGTCAATTCGATATCGAAAGATATCAAAATTCAGAATTCATTGAGCATGGTTTGAAGTTTACTTCAAACAAAAAACTTTTAATTGAAGAG
>NZ_PQCG01000035.1:0-468 GCF_002964825.1 Pseudoalteromonas sp. T1lg122 | reverse complement strand
AGAGCGGGTCATTAGCTCAGTTGGTAGAGCAGTGGACTTTTAATCCATTGGTCGATGGTTCAAGTCCATCATGACCCACCATTCTTTGAATGGTCTTATATCGGCGGATTGACGCATTTAATACCAGAGCGGGTCATTAGCTCAGTTGGTAGAGCAGTGGACTTTTAATCCATTGGTCGATGGTTCAAGTCCATCATGACCCACCATTCTTCGAATGGTCTTATATCGGCGGATTAACGCAATTAATACCAGAGCGGGTCATTAGCTCAGTTGGTAGAGCAGTGGACTTTTAATCCATTGGTCGATGGTTCAAGTCCATCATGACCCACCATTCTTTGAATGGTTCTATATCGGCGGATTTACGTAGCTTTTAATAAGCAGCAGAGCGGGTCATTAGCTCAGTTGGTAGAGCAGTGGACTTTTAATCCATTGGTCGATGGTTCAAGTCCATCATGACCCACCATTCTT
>NZ_PQCG01000034.1:551283-608390 GCF_002964825.1 Pseudoalteromonas sp. T1lg122 | reverse complement strand
CCCATGCCGAACTCAGTAGTGAAACGAAACAGCGCCGATGATAGTGTGGCATTTGCCATGTGAAAGTAGGACATCGCCAGGCTCCAAATTCAGTCGCAAGACTTTAAATTAAAAATAATAAGAAAATTGAAAAAAATTTTCTTGGTGACAATAGCGTTTTGGACCCACCTGACCCCATGCCGAACTCAGTAGTGAAACGAAACAGCGCCGATGATAGTGTGGCATTTGCCATGTGAAAGTAGGACATCGCCAGGATCCAAATTAAAGAAAGCCCGATTCGAAAGAGTCGGGCTTTTTTGCGTCTGGAGCTGTCAGCTTTCAGCCGTCAGACGTCAGCTGAAACACAGAGATATCAGAGGTTAGATGTCAGTTGAACTGTGTGGTTGTTTAGTACCGAGACTCCCTCAGCAACATCCCCGTAGGAGGCACTTCAGTGCCGAATTCAGACCAGAACAAACATATTCATGGCTAAAGCCATTCCTACAAGTACACTTTACCTAGAGCCTAGAGCCTAGAGCCTAGAGCCTAGAGCCTAGAGCCTAGAGCCTAGGCAGAGGGAGGCGCAGCACCAAACAACCCCACCGTGCGGCTGAACGCTGACGGCTGAAAGCTGATAGCTCTGTGTTGGGTTTCGCTGCGCTCTACCCAACCTACGCCAGATCCTCAAACTTTACTCTTTCTAACTCGTATCTTTCCCCTCTCTAACTTGCAACTTTACTCTCGCAAACTTGCTTCACTTACCTTGTTATGCGATAAAGCGTTTTATATTTGTAATACAATTAAGGTTTACTGTGTCTCGTAAGAAAACGACCAAGTCAAAAGGCTCTTCAGGTTTAAATCGTAAAAATAGTGAAGCATTTATTGCTAAGTTCTCATCGCATCCAGATACGCATCTATGCCCGTCGGGTTTAATGTATAAAGTGATTGATGATGTTGCAGGAAAATGCATATCAGAGTTCGATACAGTGGTTATTAATCAACGTATTATGCTTGCAGATGGCAGTGTTATTGCCGACAGTTATAAAGCGGGTATGCCTGAGGTATTCGCTTTATCTGAGGCTATTGAAGGGTTAAGAGAAGGGTTGCTATTAATGAATATCGGCTCTCGTTATGAATTTGTGATCCCTCCAGAGCTTGCTTGGGGTAAAAAAGGTAACGGTGGCAAGATTGGCGCAAATGCAGTGCTGCATTTTGATGTTCGTTTAATGCGTTTAGCTTAACTCTCTGAGCATAACAGCCTTAGCATAAGTCGACAGAGTATTTAAAACGCGTTAACGTTCACTATTGGTATACTGAGGAACATTATGGACGCATTTACTTCACGAGTTTACTTTCTTCGCCATGGCGAAATAGCTACGCCTGGAATTCTTTCTGGGCAAATCGATGTTGATTTATCAGAGCTTGGCCTTAAGCAAATGCGCCAAGCTTCTGCTGAGCTCATAAATTTAAATGCCATATATAGCTCTCCTCTAAAGCGTTGCTTAGTCCACGCTGATTATTTAGCAAAACAACACTCATGGCATGTACAGTATAATAACGCTCTGAAAGAGTTTAATTTTGGTGATTGGGATGGCCAAGATTACCAACAGCTTTGGCTGCAAACGAGTAAACCTCATATCGGTGATTTTTGGCAGCACCCTTGGCAAGTAAACGTACCTAATGGTGAATCTATGGCAGACTTTTACGCTCGGGTAGAGGCATGGTGGCACACGTTTTTGCAATCATTATGTGAATCTAAGCATGAACAGTCATTGGTAATTAGCCATGCTGGGGTGATTAAACAAATTCTCGCTATTGTTTGTCAGATGCCAAAACAATCAGCCACACATTTAAATGTTTTTCATATTCCTTATGCTGGGCTAATTACAGTTGATGTATATATAGATGAACAAGGACAAACTTGGCCTAAAATTGTTTTTTAGCCATCTAGAGCGATATTCATTGAATTATTTACTTAGCCCGCCATAATACTCATATGCTATGGAATGGGGTGAAATTCTCCAGCTGTTCCCGCAACTGTAATCCATCTAAATAATGGTCAGCCAGATACTTAGCACTAACAATTAATCATCGAGCGGGTCAACTCACGTCACTTTCTGGTACTTACCAGTGCTTTCTTGTGCGTTGCAATTACTCGCCAAGAGAGAATAAGCTTGCAACAAAATAGCCTTAGCGCTGCGCCATTAATATCAGTGTCTGATTTAAGTTGGGGTACTGCGAATAAAACGATACTTAAATCAATTAACCTTGAGTTAAACGCTGGGCAGTTTATCGGTCTACTCGGCCCTAATGGAGCTGGTAAATCAAGCCTGTTGCGCTGTCTTTATCGTTACTTGAAACCTCAGCAAGGGGCTGTGCTACTAAGCGGTCAAGATATCTGGAAAATCAGTGCTGATGAATATGCAAAGCAGGTTGCTGTGGTATTACAAGAGTCTCCATCGCAGTTTAATTTGTCTCTGTTCGACGTGGTGAGCCTAGGCTTAACACCTCATAAGCGACTTTTCAGCGGCACGTCTGCCAATGATAAGCAGCGTATTTTTCAAGCGATTGAGCAGGTTGGTTTATCTCATCACAGTGAACAAGCATTTGATTCGCTCTCTGGTGGCGAAAAGCAAAGAGCGCTCATAGCGCGCTCAATCGTACAACAACCTAAGTTGCTCATCATGGATGAGCCTACCAGCCACCTTGATGTTAAATACCAAATTCAAATAATGGAGTTAGCAAAGTCCCTTGATGTGACTGTGCTTGCCTCGTTTCATGACTTAAATCTTGCTGCGAGTATATGTGATGAACTCATCGTGATTGATGAGGGGCGCTTGGTTTGTCAGGGGCAACCAAAAGCGGTGCTTACTGAGCAGCTGTTGAGTGATGTATTTGGGGTCTGCGCAGCGGTATCTGCTCACCCGCAATCAAGTACTGATAAGTTTATTCCGCACATCACTTATTTTTATGGCTATCAGACACAGGAGCATCAAAATGACTGATGCAATACGTTTAAGTATCTGTGTTGTCGTAGGGCTTATAAGTTGTTTTTTAGCACTGAGCTTTGGTGCTGCAAATACGCCACTGAGTGATGTTTTTAATGGCTTGTTTAGTCAAGGTAGCGATGAATTTGTACAGCGTATTATTTGGCAATTGCGTATGCCAAGAACGGTGCTGGCATTTTTAGCGGGATCTGGGCTGGCTCTTGCTGGATTAATTTTGCAGACCGTAACCCGAAACCCGCTTGCTGACCCTTACTTGTTTGGTATTTCTTCTGGGGCTTCATTTGGTGTGGTGTGTTTTATAGCCCTAACCGGTGTGAGTTTTGGCTTTAGTATGTCAGTTGCTGCATTTGCCGGAAGCTTACTTTCTATGCTGTTGCTTATTGCTATAGCAGGGCGTCGTCATGTTGGCCAAGTTGAAGCCATGTTACTCGCTGGTGTTGCTTTATCTTTTTTATTTAGTGCTCTGACTAGTCTGCTGCTTTATTTTAGCGATCCGCAAGCCATCACCGCCATTTTGTTTTGGACGATGGGCAGTTTTTCTCGTGCCCAGTGGGACACTCTTTGGCTGCCATTTGCCGTTATTATTGCCTGTATGACGCTGATGATTGCATTTCGTCGTCGGCTAAATGCAATGCTGCTCGGTGATGAAAGTGCTGCGACTTTGGGTATTCATGTGCAACGCTTTCGGATCATGATGCTGCTGCTAAGTTCATTAATAACAGCGGTGCTTGTTGCTATGTGTGGGGGCGTTGGTTTTGTCGGCCTGATGATACCACATATTGTGCGCTACTTTTCGCCGCAAGGCAGCAGCCATAACTTAGTTATGACATCCTTGGTAGGTGGTATTTTTATGGTGTGGGTCGATGTGTTATGCCGAACCCTATTGAATAACCAAGAACTACCTGTTGGTGTGATCACAGCCGCTATCGGTAGTGTGTTCTTTTTATTCTTACTTTATTTTCGTAAACAGAGCAGGTAGCTAATGTTTAATATCATGCCTCTTAATCAGCAATTTTCAGCTGTAATTCAACAAAAAATAGACCTTAAAACAAAGCCGCTAGGCGCTTTAGGTCAGCTTGAAGGTTGTGCCAAACAATTAACGCTTATTTTTTCAAAGCAGCTTGATAGTGAGCAGGCGCTAGTTGCCTTTAAACCGGTTATTTCAAACCCTTCTCTAATTGTATTTGCGGGCGATCATGGTGTGGCAAGCCAAGGTGTGTCAATTGCTCCTAGCAGCGTTACATCACAAATGGTGGCAAACTTTGCAGCAGGAGGCGCAGCGATCAACGTGTTTTGCCGTCAGCTGGGCTGGCAGCTGGAAGTTGTTGATGCCGGAACACTCAGTACTTCACACGATAAAAGTGTGCATAACCAGCGTTTAGGTGACATCACTGCACCACTGAATACAGAAATGGCCATGTCACTTAGCCAGGTTGAAAAAGGGTTTGCATTAGCCAAGCAGCGAGTTCATTCACTCTATGAGCAAGGCTGTAATACCATCGCCTTTGGTGAGATGGGCATTGGCAATACCACAAGTGCTGCGGCATTAATGGCTGCCATTTTGTCTTTACCTGCCAGCCAATGTGTTGGTAAAGGCACAGGTGTGAGCGACGAGGTTATCGCTAAAAAAATTAAAGTTGTTGAGCAAGCCCTTCAATTACATCAAGCTCATTTTGACGACCCATTAATGACGCTTGCGGCATTAGGTGGTTTTGAAATTGTTCAGATCACCGGTGCTATTTTAGCTGCTGCGGAGCTTGGCATGGCCGTGATCGTGGATGGCTTTATTTGTACTGCAGCAGCGCTTGTTGCAACTCACATTAATGCAAACGCTCGCGATTACATGATTTTTGCTCATGCCTCTGATGAACAAGGGCATAAAGCAATGCTCAATGCCTTGCATGCAGCACCATTATTGCAGCTTGATTTACGGTTAGGAGAGGGCACCGGGGCTGCGCTTGCTTTACCTTTACTGCAAGCATCTTTGGCGTTTTATAATGACATGGCAAGTTTTGCCGATGCCAATGTTGAGCAAGTTGTCTGATATGAGCACTGAACAACACACTTCTGGTTCTATTCCAAGTCAGCTTCAGCTATTTTTGCTAGCGCTTAGTTTTTTAACGCGTATCCCCGTTAAATTAAACTTTGCAGTATCGAGTCAGGCACTCAATCAGGCCAGCCGCTATTTTGCATTGGTCGGTGTGATATTAGGTGCACTTTTAGCGCTGAGTTTTTTACTGCTAAGTTGGTTATTCCCTGCAGCCATTGCAGTCGCGTTAGTTATGGCGTTTAGCTTGATAATCACAGGGGCATTCCATGAAGATGGCCTAGCTGATGTCTGGGATGGCTTTGGTGGTGGTTGGCACGTTGCAGATAAGCTGAGCATTATGAAAGACAGTCGCTTAGGTACCTATGGTGCTGCAGCGCTTGTGATGGCCTTATTAATTAAGTACCAAACACTTGTAGCACTTAGTGAAGTAACCAGTACTGTGATTATTGCACTTGTTTTAGGGCAAAGCTTAAGTCGGGTTGTCGCAACAAGTTTAATTGCAGACATGGACTATGTAAGTCAGGACGCCACATCTAAAGTAAAACCAATTGCGATGCATTTAAGCACGCAAAGTTATCAAATACTGTTAGCAACAGGCGGTGCGGTGTTAGCAATTGCATGGTTGTTTTTTGGCTTCACTTTAGGGCAATTATTAATACTCATCAGTGTGCTTTGTGTTACTCGCTTACTATTGAAGCGCTGGTTTGAAAAACAGCTATCAGGCTACACCGGCGATTGCTTAGGAGCAGCCCAGCAAGTATCTGAGCTTGTTACTTACCTTTGCTTGGTGAGTTTATTATGAGCCAACAACATACTTTAATTTTAGGCGGTGCTCGCAGCGGTAAAAGCCGTTTTGCTGAGCAGCTGGCAACAGATTCAAACAAGCCGCTTATCTACATTGCCACAGCAAATGCGGGTGATGAAGAAATGACAGCCCGAATTAACAGGCATCAAGCAGAGCGCGCTAAGCATTGGCAACTTGTCGAAGAGCCTTTGTATTTGGCTAAAGCACTACAACAACATAGCCGAGCTGAAAACTGTATTCTAGTGGACTGTTTAACCTTATGGTTGAGTAATTGCTTATGCCAGCAGGGTGAAGCATTTTGGCTTGAGCAAAAAGCGGCCTTACTCGATGTGCTATCGCTATTGCCGGGTGAGGTGATTTTTGTCAGCAATGAAGTCGGTCATGGCATTGTGCCGCTCGGTGAATTAAGCCGTCAGTTTGTTGATCATTCTGGTTGGTTGCATCAAGCCTTAGCACACCAAGTTGCACGTGTTGAGTTTGTGATTGCAGGTCTTGCACAAACTTTAAAAAGAGAACAATGATGAAAACAATAATGGTGCAAGGCACGACCTCAGATGCAGGTAAAAGTACCCTTGTTGCAGCACTTTGCCGGATCTTTGCAGAGCGAGGCATAAAGGTTGCGCCCTTTAAGCCACAAAATATGGCGCTAAATAGCGCCGTAACCGCAGATGGTGGCGAGATAGGTCGTGCACAAGCTTTGCAAGCTGTGGCCGCAAAAGTCCCCGCAGAAGTCGATTTTAACCCTATCTTATTAAAACCTAACAGTGATACTGGGGCGCAGGTAATCGTTCATGGTAAAGCGCTGTCGAATATGGAAGCGGGCAGTTATCACGACTACAAAAAAGTGGCGATGGATGCAGTTCTTACTTCGCAGCAGCGCTTAAGTGAGCGTTTTGAATTACTGGTTGTGGAAGGTGCTGGGAGCCCCGCAGAAATTAACCTGCGAGAAAACGACATTGCTAATATGGGTTACGCTGAGGCGGTTGATTGCCCAGTGATCATTATTGCCGATATCGATAAAGGCGGCGTGTTTGCCCATTTAGTCGGAACGTTAGCCTTGTTGTCTGAGTCAGAGCAGGCTCGCGTTAAAGGCTTTGTGATTAATCGTTTTCGGGGGGATATTGCGTTATTGCAAAGTGGCCTTGATTGGTTAGAGCAATACACCAATAAACCAGTGCTTGGGGTGCTACCTTATTTACATGACTTAGCACTCGATGCTGAAGACGCCGTTGCTATAACTAATCAGATCGATAAACCACAATTACGCATAGCAGTGCTGCTACTTCCTCATATTAGTAATCACACAGACTTTGATGCACTGCGATTACAACCCGAAATCGATTTACAGTATGTACGTCATACCCAGGCTATTCCAAGTGTTGATCTGATTATTATTCCGGGCAGTAAAAATGTACTGAGCGATTTAGCGTTTTTAAAAAATGAAGGTTGGCATAAACAAATAACACGTCATTTACGCTATGGCGGTAAAGTGCTAGGAGTATGTGGTGGGCTGCAGATGTTAGGCAACTACCTTGCAGATCCATATGCTGTGGAGTCTAATTTAGGCAGTGCTGAAGGACTCGGACTTGCTGACTTTGAAACGCAATTAGGGCAACAAAAAGTACTAAGCCAAGTCTCTGGCATTCTTCATTTAAACAATCGCGATAAAGCAATTTCAGGTTATGAAATTCACGCCGGGATTAGTCAAGGGCCGGCACTTGATAAGCCATTTTTGAGTTTTAATGAACACCCAAGTGGATTCAAAGTAGATGGTTTTATTAGTGATGATAACCAAGTAGCAGGTACTTACTTACATGGCTTGTTCGATACCCCTGAAGGCGTATCTGAGCTAATAACTTGGCTTGCACCAAATAGCCAAATTAAGCCGATTGATATTAACTTAAACCGTGAACAGCAGTTAAACCGTTTAGCTAGTGTAGTAGCAGAGAATCTCGATATTGAACAAATCATCAATATTTATGAGAACTTCAATTTAGAGACATAAGGAACAACAATGAGCGAACAGAATCAAGATAAGCACCAACAACGCCAGCAAAAAGTAAAAGAAAAAGTCGACGAACGGATTGCTGCTGCACAAAAAGAGCAGGGTATTTTTCAGGTTATAACTGGCAACGGTAAAGGGAAATCGACTTCTGGGTTTGGTACTGTTGCACGTGCGGTAGGTCACGGAATGAAAGCAGCTGTATGTCAGTTTATTAAAGGCACATGGGAGTGTGGTGAACGCAACCTACTCGAAAAAGCGGGGGTTGAATTTGTTATTATGAACACCGGTTTTACTTGGGAAACACAAAACAAAGAGTCAGATACCGCTGCTGCGCAAGTGACATGGCAAGAAGCAAAAAGAATGCTGAAGGATGAGTCAATTAACCTCGTTATGCTAGATGAAATAACCTATATGATCACCTACGGCTATATTGATTTAGACGAAGTGCTAGAAGCCGTTAGCTCTCGTCCTGCTATGCAATCGGTGATTATTACAGGTCGTGGTGCGCACCGTAAACTAACCGACTTAGCTGATACAGTCAGTGAAGTCAGAAACGTAAAACACGCTTTTGATGCAGGAATAAAAGCGCAAAAAGGGTTCGATTTTTAACATGAGAACCATCAAGTTTGCACTCTTAGGTATTTTATTTTATTTGCCTGCATTGGCTCAGGCTCATGAAATTAAAGAGCCACAGCGTATTGTTGCTTTAGCACCGCACATCGTTGAAAACTTGTTTGCGATTGGTGCTGGAGAGCGCATTGTGGGTACCGTTGACTATGCAGACTTTCCTCAGCAAGCGAATGATATCGAACGGGTAGGAGGCTATTACGGGATAAACATGGAAAAACTGTTGTCGTTAAAACCAGACCTTGTTTTGGCTTGGAAAACGGGCAACAAAGCTGAAGATCTCGCTTACATTGAAAAATTAGGTATTCCGGTAGCGTACAGCAACCCAAATCAGGTTGATAATGTGGCTGATGAACTCCGTAAACTAGGCACGCTTACGCATTTGCAAACCAAGGCAAATAAAGTAGCTAAACAGTTTGAAACTAAACTCAATGCTATTCGCAGAGCGCAAGAAGGCAAACCGAAAGTGTCGGTGTTTTATCAATTATGGCCTGAGCCAATGATGACAGTTGGCGGAAACACTTGGATCAATCAGCTATTAACTATTTGTCATGCGGATAATGTGTTTGCTAATAGCGATACCGACTACCCGCGCATTAGTATTGAAAATGTATTGGTTGCCAATCCAGAGGTAGTGATTATTCCAGATGAAAAATCGAAAAAGCCTCAGCCTAAAATTGATTGGCGACAATGGCCTGAATTGCCAGCGGTGCAACATAACCAGTTTATTAGTGTAAACGCAGACTTATTGCACCGTTTTACAACCCGTATGCTTGATGGTTTGACCGACATGTGTGGTAAAATAGACGTTTCTCGTCAGCAAATACAGGCTTCAAAATGATCGATTGGCAAACATTTCTAGATACCGAGCTTGCTAAACCCTACATGCAAGAAACCTTGCAATATGTGGCAGATAGACGTGCAGCAGGCGTTAGCGTTTATCCGAAAGACGAACAGGTATTCTCAGCTTTTGATGCCACCCCTCTGAGTGAAGTCAAAGTGGTTATTTTAGGGCAAGATCCTTATCACGGAGAAGGCCAAGCCCATGGCTTGTGTTTTTCGGTATTGCCTGAAGTTAAAAAGCTGCCGCCGTCTTTGAAAAACATGTACAAAGAACTGGCAACAGATATCGAAGGTTTTGAGATACCTCATCATGGCTATTTGCAAAGTTGGGCTGAGCAAGGCGTGTTTTTACTCAACACTGTACTAACGGTTGAGCAAGGTCAGGCTAATTCTCATAAACACCTTGGTTGGGAGCAATTTACCGATGCAGTGATTGCGCTTATCAATCAGCACTGCGACGGTGTGGTGTTTGTGCTCTGGGGCGCACATGCTCAGAAAAAGGGTAAGCGTATTGATACCTCGCGTCATCATGTGATCCAAGGTCCGCATCCATCACCGCTTTCTGCTCATCGTGGCTTTTTTGGTTGTCAGCACTTTTCAAAGGTAAATCATATCCTTACCGAACAAAATAAAGCACCAATCAATTGGTCATTGCCACAAATTCTATAGAAAAAATGCAAAAGGCCCTTACGGGCCTTTAATTAAAAATCTAATTCATCAAGCTCAATGCTTTCAGTGAAATAGTCTAACTCCTGTAGTTCTTTGCGAAGTCTGTGCTTATCTTTCAAAGCTTCGATTTCGCGCCATTTTCTTTTTTTGTTTTTTTGAGAGGTCTTTCTTGTTGTACTAGGACCTTCTAATATTTCTAAAATATCGTCTAGGCTATCCATGAACTTCTCCTATTGATTTTTTTAACCTCGGAAATACCTATACCACAGGCTGCTCAAAAATAGAATAAAAAAGTGACAATACTGTTACAGAACTGTGATTGATAGATGAATAGATCAATGAATGAAGATTTTTTAGAAACAAAAACGCCACCTAGCGGTGGCGTTTTAAAAAATGATGTCGTGCGAATTACATCGCTTTGAAGCGAGCTTCTAATTCAATTTGAGCTTCAGCAAAAGAGCGGATACCTTCAGCTAATTTCTCTGTTGCCATAGCATCTTGGTTGTGTAACCAACGGAACTGGCTTTCAGTTAATGGTGCTGGTTTTTCTTCAACAGTAAAGTCGCTCTCTAGTAGGTATTCTTGTGCATCAGTTAATTGGCCAAGCTCTTCTAAAAGTGCTGGGCTAATCGTTAGCTTATCACAACCTGTAAGCGCGATGATTTCGCCTGTGTTACGGAAGCTTGCACCCATAACAACCGTTTTGTAATCATGGCGTTTGTAGAATTCGTAAATGCTACGTACTGACTGCACACCAGGATCGTTTAGCGGATCTGTTGGTTTTTCCATGCCGTTAGCAACGTGCCAGTCTAGGATACGGCCAACAAAAGGTGAAATTAAAAATACATTCGCATCGGCACATGCGCGAGCTTGTGCTTCAGAGAATAATAGCGTTAAGTTACACTTAGTGCCTTCTTTTTCAAGCTGTTCTGCAGCTTTGATGCCTTCCCAAGTTGATGCAACTTTGATTAGGATTTTATCTTTGCTAACGCCTTCTTTTTCGTAAAGGCTCAGTAACGTATGTGCTTTGTCGATAGTCGCTTGGGTATCAAATGATAAACGTGCGTCAACTTCTGTTGAGATATAACCCGGAACGATTTCGCTAATTTCTTTACCAATTAATACAGCAAAGTAATCACATGCTAATTCAAGTTGTTTAGCTGCATCTTGCTCGGTTTCTTTGGCATATTGCCACGCTTTATCTAAATAAGGCTTATACGCTTCAATTTCACTGGCTTTTAAAAGTAGAGATGGGTTTGTTGTTGCATCTTCTGGTTGGTGCTTTTTGATAGCTTCGATATCACCTGTATCTGCAACAATAGATGAATGTTGTT
Organism: Pseudoalteromonas sp. T1lg122; assembly: GCF_002964825.1. Lineage (NCBI taxonomy): Bacteria > Pseudomonadati > Pseudomonadota > Gammaproteobacteria > Alteromonadales > Pseudoalteromonadaceae > Pseudoalteromonas > Pseudoalteromonas sp. T1lg122. The sequence goes on along the minus strand of NZ_PQCG01000034.1, from coordinate 597,070 downwards.
TAAGCCTTTGTAGTGCTGAAGTCATTTGCTTTCCTCATTCCAAGCAAGTTAATAGAAAATCCATTATAGCGGCCTTAATGCTGCAACACTATGACAGTGTTTAATAGGTCAAATGTCCTCAATTTGGAAAACTAAGGCATTATGTATGAAAGTGCAGCGGATTAAGGCAGGACGAAACAAAACGTGCATTTTGATTCAATTAATGTTGAAATTGACATCAAACAAATTACAAGTCAATAGCTAAGTATGATCACTGTTATTTCACCAGCAAAAAATTTAGATTACGAAACACCAGCCACGACCGATAAATTCACTCAACCTGAATTACTCGAGCACAGCGAAGAGTTAATGTCAGTTTGCCGTGATTTAACACCAGCTCAAATTGGTAGCCTAATGAAAATCAGCGATAAACTAGCTGGTTTAAATGCAGCACGATTCGCTGAGTGGTCACAGCCATTTACGCAAGATAATGCGAAACAAGCGGTGCTAGCATTTAATGGTGACGTATACGGTGGTTTAGATGCGCAAACTCTTAGCGATGCTGACCTTGATTACGCACAGTCAAACTTACGTATTTTGTCTGGCCTTTATGGTGTGCTTAAGCCATTAGATTTAATGCAAGCTTATCGCCTTGAGATGGGCACTAAATTAGAAAACCCACGCGGTAAGAACTTATATCAGTTTTGGGGCAGTGTCATCGCCGAAAAGCTTAATACTGTGCTTGCTGAGCAAGATAGCAAGTATTTAGTAAACCTTGCTTCGAACGAATATTTTAAAGCGGTTGATAAAAAAGCATTAAACGCACAAATCATCACCCCACATTTTAAAGACTGTAAAAACGGCCAATATAAAGTGATCAGCTTTTATGCGAAAAAAGCTCGCGGCATGATGGCGCGTTACATCATTGAAAATAAAATTACCCAATTAAGTGATTTAAAAGATTTCACCGTTGCGGGTTATTATTTTAGCAGCGATGCAACAGTAAAAGAGTTAGAGCCTGTTTTCTTACGAGAAGAACAAAACTAACTTCTGAGTTTTAAAGTATATGTTAAAGCCGTGCCCAGCACGGCTTTTTTGTGCCTGTATGAAACTGGCGTTTATTTTGCAAAACAGCTGTTATGTTTCTTAATCTATCAGGTAGTCGCATGTTAAAAATACCAACCGTCGGTGAGGCCGAAAAACTTATAGAAGAAAAGCTCGGTGGCTGGGTTGATATCATCATAAGCCATATTCCAAATTTCATTGTCGCAGTGATCATCACCATTGTATTTTCATTGCTGGCGCGTCTTGTCGGTTCAATGCTCAGAAAGCTATTGCGACGTTCGTTAGAGTCTTCACAAATCGCCGACTTAATGTCATCGATAGTGAAGGTTATCGTGTTATGCGTAGGCTTATTTGTAGCCCTTGATTTCTTGGGCCTTAGAGGCACGGTCACCTCATTACTAGCCGGTGCGGGTATCGTAGGCCTCGCTATTGGTTTTGCCTTTCAGGATATGACAGAGAACCTTATAGCGGGTATTGCTATGGGGATTCGCAAACCATTCAAAACAGGGGATGTAATCCGCACCGAAAGCGTGTTTGGTACCGTTAAGGCGATTAACCTTAGAAACACCCTCATTGAGAATTTTTATGGGCAACTCATCTTAGTGCCTAACAAGATTCTATTTAGAAATATACTCAGCAACTACAGCACCTTAGGTGTGCGTCGTATCGAGGTGCCTGTGGGTATTTCGTATGCCGACGACCCCGAGCAAGCCGCTGAGGTGATTGTTAAAAAAATCAATGAGTTTGATTTTGTGATTAAACAAGAAGAAACCGCCGTTTACGCCGAAAGCTTTGGTGATAGCAGTGTCAACTTACTGGTTTGGTTTTGGATTAAATATCCCGGCGAAGCGGATTTCATGACCGTTCGTCACAAGGCTGTTGTGGCAGTAAGAAACGCGCTAAGCGAAGCTGACATGACCATCCCATTCCCAATTCGCACGTTAGATTTTGGCATCAAAGGTGGCGAGAAATTAAATGCCATGATAAGCGAAAAACACCAAGATAAAGACGCAGAAACACAAGCGACTGGTGAGTAAAATTTACTGACTCATCGGCGTGATTTACACAGGGAAGTGTGTTTGAGGAGGGGGGAAGTTAAGTAAAAGGTATAGTTGATTACTAGCACCAATAAGCTAAGCTTGATTGTAGTAGTATAAAATAGGATTATATCTGGATTTGATCTATTTAAGATGAGTAAATTATGGCGATGGTAAAAAAAGTATCACTGTGACTGCCCAACAAGAAAAATGGATGCAAGCACAGCTCGCTTCTGGTAATTATGCGAGTGACAGTGAGTTACTTCGAGATTTGATTAGAAAAGAGCAAATGCGAGCTTCTGAAATTGAAGCTATTCGTATTAAATTGATTGAAGCAGAGAAAAGTGGACTTTCAGATAAATCACCAAGTCAAATGTTAGCTAGTTTCAAGGAAGAAGCGAGTAAGGATGGGAAGTTATAAACTTAATATTCAAGCCGAAGCTGATTTGAGTATAGTGATGCATTATGTCGATATCTGAGAAATAACAAAAATGACCTGGTTTGGTTAAATAAGCATGAAGTAAAATGATAGTTATAACTCGCGCGAAATAAATTTCACGCCTACATTAAAGTATTGCACCCTAAAACAGGTATGCACAATCGGCTTATCGCTGACAGCTTGAGGCTTACAGCTATATTAAAGTTTTGTCCTACAAAAAAAGCGCAAGCAGTTTAACTGTTTGCGCTTTTTATTAATTTGTTATGCCAACGATTAGTGAAGGATACGGGCTCTGATTGTACCTTCAACAGCACTTAGTTCTTTAAGTGCCACTTCTGAGTGATCTGTATCGACATCAATAACTACGTAACCAATCGCTTCGTCAGTTTGTAAGTATTGAGCTGCGATGTTGATACCGTGCTGTGCAAACGCTTGGTTAATTTGCGTTAGGATACCCGGACGGTTGTGGTGTACGTGTAATAAACGGCTACGGTTTGCAAGCTCAGGTAGTGATACTTCAGGGAAGTTAACCGCAGTAATGGTTGAACCATTATCTGAGTACTTAGCAAGTTTACCCGCTACTTCAATACCGATATTTTCTTGTGCTTCTTGAGTTGAACCACCAATGTGTGGCGTCAAAATCACGTTATCAAAACCACGTAGAGGAGAAACAAATTCTTCATCATTAGATTTTGGCTCTACAGGGAATACGTCAATTGCAGCGCCGCTCAGCTTTTTCTCACGGAGTGATTCAGCTAGTGCATCGATATCAACAACAGTACCGCGAGACGCGTTAATTAAAATAGCGCCTTGCTTCATTACTTCAAGCTCAGCCATACCGATTAGATTTTTCGTTTGCGGCGTTTCAGGAACGTGTAAGCTTATAACATCAGCACGTTGTAATAACTGAGTTAGGTTATGAACTTGCGTTGCATTACCTAGTGTTAGCTTATCTTCAATATCGTAAAACTCTACGTTCATACCGATATTTTCAGCCATGATACCTAGCTGTGTACCAATGTGGCCGTAACCAATAATACCGAGTGTTTTACCACGGGCTTCGAATGAACCATTGGCTGATTTTAACCAACCACCGCGGTGTGCTAGGGCATTACGCTCTGGAATACCACGAAGCAGTAATAAGATTTCACCAAGTACTAATTCTGCAACAGAGCGGGTGTTTGAGAATGGCGCGTTAAATACCGCAATACCACGTTCACGGGCACCTTGCAGGTCGACTTGGTTAGTACCGATACAGAAGCAGCCGATTGCGACTAGCTTTTCAGCTGCTTCTAATACCGCTTCATTAATATGAGTGCGAGAACGAAGGCCTACAAAGTGCACATCTTTAATGCGCTCAATGAGCTCGTCTTCAGGTAAGGATGTTTTTACGTAATCAATATTGCTGTAGCCATTACGCTTAAGCGTTTCTACAGCACTTTGGTGCACGCCTTCCAGCAAGAGAATTTTAATTTTGTCTTTTGCTAACGATACCTTACTCATATCCTCATTCCTATTTACTTTATTTGCGGCCCATTTTTGGTGCCGATAATGACTTTATCTGCACCGCGATGGGCAAATAAGCCGTTTGTTACTACACCAACAATCTGGTTGATTGTTAGCTCTAATTCTTTGGCATTGCTGATATCTAAATTATGTACGTCTAAGATGACGTTACCGTTATCTGTTACAACACCTTCGCGGTAAACAGGGTCACCGCCAAGTTTTACAAGTTCACGTGCTACATAGCTGCGTGCCATTGGGATCACTTCAACAGGAAGTGGAAATGCGCCTAATGTTGTAACTTCTTTTGATTCATCAACAATACATACAAATTGCTTTGCTACTGCAGAAACGATTTTTTCACGAGTTAGCGCAGCGCCACCGCCTTTGATCATTTCATTGTGTGGGTTGATTTCGTCTGCGCCATCAACATACACATCAAGACTTGATACTTCGTTTAGCTCAAACACTTCAATACCCAGTGCTTTTAACTTTTCTGTCGAAGCTTCAGAACTTGAAACCGCACCAATAATGGTGTCTTTTACAGTTCCCAGTGCATCAATAAAATGATTTACTGTAGAGCCTGTACCTACACCAACAATGGTATTTTTGTTTACAAACTCGAGAGCTGCCCAGGCAGCGGCTTTTTTTAATTCATCTTGCGTCATAATTATGTGCTCAGTTAGCTGTCAGAGAAGGCCTATAGTATACAAACAGTTTGCTTACCATTGGTAGATTTTCTCTGGGGTTATAATGTGTTTTAACGGTACATCCCATGATTCAATCGGCAATGCCGGCACATGCTGACATTGATGGGCAAGACCAATCAAAATTGGTTTTTGCCAGTTTTCTTGGTAATACCGAGCCAACGTTTTGTCATAAAACCCACCGCCCATTCCTAAACGGTTACCTTGATCATCAAATGCCACTAACGGCATAAGTAAAATATCAAGCTTGTCTAAAGGACATATTTGACTGCAATTTAACTTGGGCTCCAAGATACCATAGCGATTTGCAGTCATGGGTGAATTTTCTTCATACCTCTGAAAGTATAAGGTTGTGCCATTGAAGGGGTGAATTATAGGTAAGTATAAATGCTGTTTTTGCATCCATAATTCTTTAATTAACAATGAGGTGTCTAATTCTCCGTCATTGCTAAAATAAATGCCTATGTGGGCATTTTTGGTGGTTTTTAGTGATTTTAAGTGTTGAGTAAAATTCATTTTCAGCGCAATTGCTGCATTTTTTTGTTGTTCTACAGTCAGTGAATTGCGCTTTTTTCGAATGGATTGTCTAATTTCTGCTCGTGTGTTGCTCATGTCAATATTAGTATTAACTTTCTAAAAAGGAGAAAAGTTCAGGAAAAAGTTCCACCACACCTAAAATGATCAATAGCACAATGACCATCGCAATAAGCGAATAGAGTAGGGTGTTTGAACGCTTTTTAACGGGCTCTGTTAATTCTTCTTCAAGCAGTAGGTCATCTTCTTGCCAGCTATCGTCGCTATCAACAACGCTGTTGTTCTCAAGTTCAGGTAAACGTTGCTCTAAGTCATCTAGCTTTTCTTCTAGGCGAATAAGGCTACTGGTGATGTAATCAAGCGCATCAAAAATGCGTTCTTCACGCTCTTTGGTTTGTGCTGCGGCATCTGCTGATTGCGTGCTGGTGGCTGCTTGATTCATTGGTTGGAGCTTGGCTTTAATACCTACACTGGCTAATAACTTAGCTTGCTTTAACGCTTTGTCTTGCTCGCTTGGTGCAAATAATGGCTTGTGCTCAAACAGGGCAGCGACTTTGTCAGTGGTTGTTTTTAGTTTTGCGGCTAGTTGCTCTGTTGCTTGTGCTTGCTCAACACCGGCCTCAAGCCCTGCAAACATTACACGAAATTTTTCTGCCATTAGGTGATTATCCAAATCCTTAAATCAATGACTTGAGTATATACCCAAAAAGATTAGCGGAAAAACAAAAGCCCGTATAAAACGGGCTTTTTCTATTTTGGTTTGCAAATACGCTGGTTAGTATTTAGCAGCTTTGCCTTCGACTGGGAGTGATTTAAGGATAAAATCACGTAAGTCATTGTTTGATGACTCAAGATCTGCATGACGTAAATACATCATGTGACCACTGCGATAGCCTTTAAAGCTTAAGCGGTCTTTCATTTTGCCACTTGGGTCTAACTGCCACATTGTGTATTTAGCATCAAAGTAGTTTGTTGCACCGTCGTAGTAACCAGACTGGATCATCACGTTTAAGTATGGGTTTTGTGCCATCGCTAAACGTAAGTTTTCACCAGTATTGTTGCCTGTGCGATCCCAAGGGTGCACATTTCCGAACAGGTTATATTTGATATCTGTTTTGTAATTAAGCTCTTCACGAAGGTAATAGTTAATTGCAGGCGTGAATGAGTGTAACCATGACGTAAGCTCAGCCCAGTAATCAGGAGACTCACCTGCATCACGTTTGTCGATACCTAGGTAACGAGAATCTAAACGACCAACCGTTTGACCACGCTCACGTAATAGTTCTTTCCAGAAGAAGTTTGTTGGAATATCTAAGTTGTTTTGCTCAACAAACTTTTCAGATAAACCCGCGTATTTAGCTGCTTGCTTGATGATGGCTTGTTTTTCATCTGCAGGTAAGAAACCACCTTTAGCAATCGCTGGTAAGAACTTATTCACTGTGAATTGTTCAACTTCAGGAAGTAACTCGTCTAAGTCTTTTGCTTGTAAGTCTGCGCTAAGTGCTTTGTGGTACCAAGCCGTTGCCGCAAAGTAAGGTAAGCGGTTTGCAGCTTCTACAGGGCCCTCACGTTTAATACCAATTTCAGTTGGTGATACTAAAATAACGCCATTGATATACATCCACTGACGGTTTTGTAATTCGTGAGCAAGACCCGAAACACGAGTCGTACCATAGCTCTCACCAATTAAGAACTTAGGTGAGCGCCAGCGCTCGTTGCGCGAAACAAAGGTATTTAGCCACTCTGCTAAGTATTTGATGTCTGCGTTAACACCAAAGAACATTTTTTGCTGGTCGGATTTACTTGGTAGTTCACCCTTCTCGTTTTCAAGAACGCGCGAGTAACCAGTATTAACAGGGTTGATATAAACGATATCAGCCACATCTAAAATTGAATAAGGGTTATCTTTTACACCATAAGGTTGAACTGGGTAGCCCTCGTCATCAATTTTTAATACACGTGGTCCAGTATAAGCAAGGTGCATCCACACAGAGGCAGAGCCAGGGCCGCCGTTGAACGAGAATACAAGAGGACGTTTTGTTCTGTCGTCTACTTTATCGCGAGTATAATAAGTATATTGCAGTGTTGCGACAGCATTGCCTTGCTCGTCCCATACTGGTTGAGTGCCAGTGGTTGCGGTGTATAAAAGCGTTCACCATTAATGCGGGCTTTGTGCTCAGTAACCACTTTACTGTCTACGTCGATGCGACGTTCATTATCAGCAAAGCTTGGTGTGCTGAAGGTCAGAGTTAGTGCTGTCACTGACAAGCCAATAAAACTAACTAGTTTCATGTTGATTCCTTATTATTCGAATTGCAGCTATTAAAAAGTAAAGCCAACTCGATGACAAACTAATGAGACTAGTGACCAATATTAGCCGTTAAACAGAAAAATAGCCGAAAATGCTGAGCGGATTACAAAAAAGTGCATTTTTTTAGCAAAGATATTTTGCTTAATTATTTAGCTAGATTAAAAAATGACGTATATTTAGCGTGTTTATAATCTGTGTACACGTGCTTAAGAAAGAGAAGTTGCAATGCAAAGAGTATTAGTAGTTGAAGACAGTAAAGTAGTACAGCAAGTGTTACGTCACCTCGCTGCTCACTATTTAGATGTGGCTGTCGACTTTGCGTGGTCTTTAAAAGAGGGCGTCTCTTTAATATCAGAGCACGATTACACCTTGGCTTTAGTCGATTTAACGCTACCTGATGCGATGAACGGCGAAGTAGCTAAATACACCTTATCAAAAAACATCCCGACCGTTGTTCTGACATCAAAGATTGATGAATACATTCGCCAGCAAATGTTAGAGCTGGGAGTGGTTGATTATGTCGTTAAAGATAACCGCGACTCCTACCATTATGCGATAAAACTTGTTGCACAATTACTTAGAAACGATGGTAGCAAAGCGCTGGTAGCGGATGACTCAGTACTAAGCCGCACTTTAATGAAGCAAATGCTCGAAAAGCAATTATTTGATGTGCGTGATGCCCAAGATGGTGAGCAAGCACTCCAAATACTTAAAGATGACCCTGAAATCAAGCTATTACTTACTGACTATGCTATGCCAACGATGGATGGTTTTGAGCTAGTTAAAGCGGTACGTAATTTCCGCGGCCGTGATGACTTAGCAATTATCGGCTTATCAGGTGCTGGTAAGCATGGGTTATCGGCGCGCTTTATTAAATACGGCGCAAACGACTTTTTAACTAAGCCGTTTATGAATGAAGAGTTTCATTGCCGCGTTATGCAAACCATGGAGCAGCTTGCTTTAATAGCAGATATAAAAGAAAGCGCATACCGCGACCATTTAACAGGCTTGCATAATCGTCGCTATTTTTATCAATACGCTGAAAAACTGCTTAAAAATGTTGAGCAAGAAAACGTACTGGCTTTGCTTGATATCGACTTCTTTAAAAATGTGAACGACCAGTTTGGTCACGAAGCCGGTGATCAGGCACTAAAACAAGTGTCTTCATTTTTAAAGACTAAATTTGATGACTTCACCATAGCGAGAATTGGCGGCGAAGAATTTGCTGTGGTACTGCATAATATGGATTTAGCTAAGGCCGAATCAAGGCTCAATACCTTCAGAGAGCAGTTAGCGAGTCATGCCTTTTCAATTAATGGTGAGCCTTACTCATTAACCATGAGTATTGGTATGACCCAATTCCAAAAAGTATCGCTTACAGCCGCAATGCGCATTGCTGATAAGGCGCTATACCAAGCTAAACAGCAAGATCGGAACTGCTTAGTGAAGCTATAGTTGTGCTAATTGCACCAGCGCTGGTTAATTGTTAAAAAAATGCACCATTAGGGTGCATTTTTTTTGTGCAAAAACCAAATTTGTTTTTTAACTTATTGAAAATAAATAATAAAAAATAGTGGCACAAAGGTTGGATTGTATAAGCCAACAGGATAACAATAAGCGTCCGAAGGGGGCCACTATGAAAATGATTAGTGCAATAATAAAGCCATTCAAACTTGATGATGTACGTGAAGCATTGGCTGATTTAGGCATTGAGGGGATGACAGTTGTCGACGTTAAAGGCTTTGGCCGTCAACGTGGTCATACTGAGCTATATCGTGGAGCTGAATACCAAGTCGATTTTATTCCAAAGATCAAACTTGAAATTGCAACTCGTAGCGAAAATTGTCAACGCGTTGTTGAAACCATCACAAAAATTGCTTCAACAGGCAAAATTGGTGACGGCAAAATTTTTGTTTACGACCTAGACCAAATCGTTCGTATCCGTACTGGCGAACTTGATGAAGAAGCAATTTAAGGGGGAATTATGGAAAACACTATCGTAGAGTTGAAGTTCTCACTCGACACATTTTACTTTTTGATGTCGGGTGTTTTAGTAATGTGGATGGCGGCTGGTTTCGCTATGCTTGAAGCAGGTTTAGTTCGTGCAAAAAATACAACAGAAATTCTAACTAAAAACGTTGCACTATTTTCTATTGCCTGCACTATGTTTTTATTAGTGGGTTACAACATCATGTATGTTGATAACGCAGAAGGTGGTTTTATCCCTTCATTTGGTGCATTAATTGGCACTCAAGCTGCTGATGCAAATCACTCTTTAGAGTCTGATTTTTTCTTCCAAGTTGTGTTCGTAGCGACAGCTATGTCAATCGTATCTGGTGCGGTTGCTGAGCGTATGAAGCTATGGGCATTCTTAGTATTTACCGTTATCTTAACGGGTTTTATCTACCCAATCGAAGGCTACTGGACATGGGGCGCAGGCTTCCTTTCAGCAATGGGCTTTGTTGACTTCGCAGGTTCTGCCATCGTTCATGGCGCAGGTGCTGCTGCAGCGCTAGCGGGCGTACTATTCTTAGGTGCTCGTAAAGGTAAATACGGCAAAAATGGTGAAATCTACCCAATTCCAGGTTCTAACTTACCGTTAGCAACATTGGGTACATTAATCCTTTGGATGGGTTGGTTTGGTTTCAATGGTGGTTCTCAACTACTTGTATCTGACGCTGAAAACGCAACTGCAGTAGGTAAAATCTTCTTAAACACTAACGCAGCAGCAGCATGTGGCGCAATTGCAGCACTGTTTGTATGTAAAGTGTTATGGGGTAAAGCAGATTTAACTATGGTTCTGAATGGTGCATTAGCAGGTCTGGTAACCATTACAGCAGAGCCAGCATCACCAACACCATTACTTGCTTGTTTACTTGGTTTATTAGGTGGTTCTCTGGTTGTATTTAGCATCGTTGCTCTTGATAAAGCAAAAATCGATGACCCAGTAGGTGCTATCTCTGTACACGGTGTATGTGGTGCATTAGGTATCATGTTAGTGCCACTTTCAAACTCAGATGCAACCTTCGTTAATCAATTAATTGGCTTAGTATGTATCTTAGGATTTGTGTTCATCGCGTCATCAATCGTGTGGGCAATCCTGAAAAATACCATGGGTATCCGTGTTACCGAAGAAGAAGAATTAAACGGTATGGATCAACATGACTGTGGTATCGATGCTTACCCAGAGTTTGTATCAGTTCGCAGTAACTAATCTCAGTGCGTGCAATTGCACGCACACAACAATATCATTGTGTGTTCAAATCAAAGCTCTACTTAGGTAGGGCTTTTTTGCATTTAAATAAGCCTTTTCTGATAGGCGAAATAGCTATTTGTTGACTATGCTTAATATTCCAAACTAACAAGGAAAAACGATGGATAACAAACTCTTGCTTATAATAATTTCGCTGTTTTTACCGCCTGTTGCGGTATTTTTAAAAGCGGGTGCGGGTAAAGACTTAGTGATTAACATTATTCTATGCTTTATCTTCTTTATACCTGCTGTGATCCACTCACTCTGGTTGTGTACACGCTAAACGAGTTTAAGTGACTGTTAATTTTACTGGTGTTAAAATTACGCTATTCACGGTGTAATCCTGTAAAATTAACTGACCTATAGCGAACTCAATGGCTGATAAAAAAACTCCTGCAAAAAAGTCGTCTAGTAAACCGAAGGCGTCGTCAAAAAATACTACCGCTAAACGTTCAAGCTCATCGCAAGCACCAGCGAAAGCGGGCGTGCTACGAAAACTTTGGTCAATTTTTTGGAAATTAACGATGGCAGTCATTATTGCCATGGTGCTGTATCTTATTTATTTGGATGCAAAAATTACTCGCCAATTTGAAGGCAACAAATGGCAGTTACCCGCACAAGTATATGCCCGTGCAATGAGCTTTTATCCTGGGCAGTATTTATCTCAGCAAGAGGTCATTTGGGAGCTAAACCGTTTAAATTACTCATCTGTAAATAAGCTAAGCCGAACAGGTCAGTATGTTAAATCTGCTAACAGTATTAAAGTGTACCGTCGTGAATTTGAGTTTTATGATGGCCTTGAGGATGCACACGTTATTGAGCTGCGTTTTTCAGGGCAGAAATTAGCAACCATCAAAGATAAATTTGGCCGTCGTTTAAGTAATGCTCGATTAGAGCCTGTTCAAATAGCTCGTATTGGTAATGACTCAAAGCAAGACCGCGAGTTTGTGCCGCTTGATAAATTTCCGCCGATGCTAAAGGACACTTTACTGGTGGTTGAAGATCGTAATTTCTATCAACACCATGGTGTATCTGTGTGGTCAATTATGCGTGCTTTATACAGTAATATTAAAGCCGGACGTACAGTGCAAGGGGGCAGTACATTAACCCAGCAATTAGCAAAGAATATATACCTTACCCGTGAGCGTTCACTGGTGCGTAAGTTTAATGAAGCGCTTATCGCCTTGATATTAGATTACCGCTACAGCAAAGATGAAATTTTAGAAGCCTATCTGAATGAAGTGTATTTGGGTCAGTCTTACAATCAAGGTGTTCACGGTATGGGTCTTGCCGCTGAGTTTTATTTTTCAAAGCCTGTGGATGAGCTTGAATACGACCAAATTGCGCTATTAGTGGCTATGGTTAAAGGTCCTTCATATTACAACCCGCGTCGTTATAGTGAACGTGCAATGGAACGCCGTGATCTAGTACTACGTTTAATGGTTGAAAATAAGCTAATTGATACCCGTGAATATCGCGCAGCATTAAAGCGCCCTATTGATATTGCACCAATGAAAGACAGCCTGCAAAAGTCATATCCTGGTTACTTAGAGCTTGTTGACCGTGAGTTAAAACGTCTATTACCCGATCAACAAGTGTTGGATGCGGGGGTTCGAGTATTCACCTATTTTGATTTACAAAAGCAAACGGCCATGGAAGAGTCGGTTGAAGCAAGCCTACCATACCTTGAAAAGCGCCCTAATACCGAAGAACTTGAGGCGGCGATGATCTCTGTTAACGTTGAAAAGGGTGGGGTATCGGCGTTAGTTGCAGGCCGTGACGTGCGTTATTTTGGTTTTAACCGTGTGCTTGATACCAAACGTAATATTGGCTCATTGGTTAAGCCTGCGGTTTATTTAACTGCGTTTGAAAGTGGTCAGTTTAATGTTGCCACATTGGTGGATGACTCACCGCTGCAAGTGACTAATGAGCAGGGTAAAGTGTGGCAACCTGAGAACTTCGACAAGCAGTTCCGCGGCCCTATGCCTCTTTATAAAGCATTTAGTAACAGTATTAATATTCCTGCGGTTAACACGGGTCTTGATGTTGGTGTAGATAAAGTCGCTGATACCTTGAAGCGTTTAGGTGTAGAAGGGCGTATTGATCAATACCCGTCGTTACTTTTAGGTGCACTTGAGCTATCTAGCTTTGAAGTAGCGCAGCTTTATACAACCCTTGCCGCAGATGGTCAGTACCGTGAATTAACGTCTATTTCAGCCCTTACAGACTCAGTAGGTAAAGTGCTTTATAAGCATGATGTCAGCTCACAAAAACGCTTTGATGATGCATCAATTTACATGACGAAGTATGCAATGAAGCGCGTGACTAAAGATGGCACGGCTAAACGCCTAAATGCTCATTTCCCATCGATTCAGCTTGCTGGTAAAACAGGCACTAGTAACGAATTACGCGATAGCTGGTTTGCCGGTTTTGACCAAAACACCGTGACCGTTGCATGGATTGGCCGCGACGATAACAAGAGCACAGGTTTAACTGGCAGTGTTGGCGCACTAGAAGCTTACATTCGTTACCTTAAACCACTCAACCCTGAAGCCATAGCAGATACTCGTCCGGCTTCTATTCGTTGGGCATTCATTAATGAAGAAACCGGCCTGCAAGCGCCTCCGGGTTGTGGCAAAGTGGTGCAGCTCCCCATTCGTGCAAGCGAGTTTGAGCCTAGACCTAATTGTCAGCGTTAAACTTGGCCATTGAATTATTTAGCTCAACACAAAGTTGAGCTAAATTTTGTACGCTATCCATTGCCATTAGTGCACTTTTCTCAGTACCTTTGGCAAGATCTCTGACGTCTTCAGCGTGGTGTAAAGCGTTTTGAATGGCAGTGCCTTGCTGACTGACTTGTACTGCAATTTGTTTTCCCTGCAAGCCAATATCAGACATTGATGCTGCGACAGCTAATAAGTTATCTTTAGTGTGCTCAGCGCTTTGTGAACCTTGCTCCATCTTCTGTACACTTGCTTGCATTTTATCTTGGGTGAGTTTTGTTGCCCCCTGAAGCGAATTAATTATTTGATGGATCTCATGAGTTTGCTGCTGAGTGCGTTTTGCAAGTGTTCTTACCTCATCTGCGACTACGGCAAAGCCACGGCCTTGCTCACCGGCTCTAGCTGCTTCAATAGCTGCATTCAATGCAAGTAGGTTAGTTTGCTCGGCAATTTCATTAATACCATTACTCACGCTGCTAATCGCTTGGCTATCTTTCGCTAGTAAAGCTAAAGCGGCAAGACCCTCGTTAAACTCCTGCTGTAAAAGACTCATATGTGTGGCTAAGTGTGCACTTTCATCTGCCCCTTTTTGCACTTGCTTAGCGGCTGACGAGGCTAACTCAATGGCTTGTGATGCTGACACTTCAACATGCTCTGCTGCTTGATTCATTTCAGATAACGATTGGCTAATCGTGGTAACTCTTTGCTGTTGTACTTGTACATCTTGATTCGTTTTTTCAGAATGATTCGTAACGCTATTCGTTGTTGCTATGACACTATTTGTTGTGTGTCTAACTTCATTCACCATTAAAGTAAATGATGCCAGTACATGATTAAATTCTTTACCAATTGTGGTTAGTTCATCTTTTCCTGTTACGTTTAAGCGTGCTGATATATCGCCCAGTGCTGCGCGGTTAGCCGTTTTAGAAAACAGATCTAATGTATCAACAACGAGCCGATAAAAGCCAAGCATTAAGTAACTGGCAATCATCAAAGACAAAAGAGCAGCTGCAATAACTAGATACAGTATGAATTGCTGCTGGCTTAACTTGTCGCTGATGATGCGCATAAGAGTGGGTTCAGTGGTTGCTATATAGCGCTCAATACTTTCTTTTAAGCTGGTTTTTAAACTCAAAAATTGTGCTTGGCTCAATTCAATCGTATCTGGCTCGAGCAGCTTTTGAGTTAGCTGTTGTGAGAACTGAGTTATGTTTTCAATGAGTGCCTCAGTAGCAGGGGAAAGCTGCTCTTTTAAGTTACTATCTTGTTCAATTGCAATCGTGAACGCATCTTTAAATTGCGATGATAGTTGCGGTAGCGCTTTAATTTGATTGGATAAGGTAATAAAACTTGCAGGTGTGAACTGGCCCTGTTTTAGTACTTGGTCAGTGCTCTGATAGGTTTCATTCAGGTGATAGATTATGTCAGGTAAGTGAGTGACAAGGGTGCGATTTAAATAATTGATTGCTAAATTTTGACTGACTGCTAATTGTGACTCAATTGATACTTGCTCCAGAATATTGCCAGTATTGTTAGCATTTTTTAAATACCCAAGTTGCTGCGCTGAGCTCTGCATTGCTTGTTGATTGTTATCGACAACATGTGTCAACAGCAAACGGTAACTCGTAATTCCTTTGTACTGTTGTTGTGAAATTTTAATATTTTGATTTAAAAGGCTTATTAAGAAAAACAAGCTAAGACAAAGTGGGAAAACCAATAAACTAAATAGTAAAGTTATTTTGTGTTTGTACTTAAGTTGCGCCATTAAATTAACAGCAGGTGTAATTAGCCTATTCACAGTTGCCTCGAAACATTGTCAGTCGAAACTAGATAGACCGATAAATAGGAATTTTTCATTCAAATAAAAAAGCCCTCACACTTTCATGTGAGGGCTTTGTTCAAAAATAAATGGATTAAAGCTTCGCGAATGCGCGCTCTGCAGCTGCAATGGTGTCGTTGATCTCTTTTTCAGAGTGTTCAGCGCACACAAAGCCAGCTTCAAACGCAGAAGGAGCTAGGTAAACACCTTCTTCAAGCATTAAGTGGAAGAACTTTTTGAAGCGCTCTAAATCACACTCAGTCGCTTGTTGGTAGCTAGTTACTTTTTCTTTATCAGTAAAGAAGAAGCCGTACATACCACCTGCATAGTTTGTTGTAAGTGCAATGCCTGCTTTTTTCGCAGCGGCTTCAAAGCCTTCACAAATAGCTTTACTTTTAGCTTCTAGTTCATCGTGTAGGCCTTCAGCACATAATAGCTCAAGTGACTTTAAGCCTGCTGCCATGGCAATTGGGTTGCCTGATAATGTACCCGCTTGATAAACAGGGCCAACAGGTGCGATGAAATCCATGATTTCTTTCTTACCGCCAAATGCACCTACTGGCATACCGCCACCGATTACTTTACCTAAACACGTTAGGTCTGGTTTGATGTTGTAGTAAGCTTGTGCGCCACCTAAGGCAACACGGAAACCTGTCATTACTTCATCAAAAATAAGCACAGATTTGTATTCATCACACACCTCACGCAGACCTTCTAAGAAGCCTGGTACAGGTGGAATACAGTTCATGTTGCCAGCAACTGGCTCAACGATGATACAAGCGATTTCGTCAGCGTATTTTGCAAAAATTGCTTTTACTTCATCAAGGTTGTTAAACGACACAGTTAAGGTGTGCTTAGCAAAATCTTCAGGAATACCTGGTGAGTTAGGTACACCCATAGTCAGTGCGCCTGAGCCTGCTTTTACTAGTAGTGAGTCAGCATGACCGTGGTAACAGCCTTCAAACTTTAAGATTTTGTCACGGCCAGTGAAACCACGTGCTAAGCGAATCGCACTCATTGTAGCTTCAGTCCCTGAGCTTACCATACGAACTTTTTCGATAGATGGTACTAGCTCTTTTACTTTTTCGGCCATTAAGATTTCAGTTTCGGTTGGCGCACCATAGCTTAGGCCATTTTCAACGGCTTCTAATACCGCTTGTTTGATAGCAGGGTGGTTATGACCCATAATCATTGGTCCCCATGAACCAACGTAATCGATATAACGGTTACCATCAGCATCAAAGGTAAAAGGACCTTCTGCTTTAGTGATGAATAAAGGAGTACCGCCAACGCCATTGAAGGCACGAACTGGTGAGTTTACACCGCCTGGGATTGATTCTTGCGCGCGATTAAAAAGATCTTGGCTAATTGTCATGAATAGTCCTATTGGGTTGTCACGTTAAATGAGTTGGTTTGCGAGGGCTCAACGAGCCCCAAACGAAGCAAGTTAGCTATTACGTTTACGGCTAAACCAAGGCACGTCGACTTCATATTGCTCAACTTTGTCGGCAACATCTAAGGTTAGAGCAAATAACGCCATGCGAATTAACACGCCATTTTGTACTTGGCGGAAAATTGCTAGGTTGTCGTTGCTATTTAAATCGTTATCAAGCTCGTTTGCCTCTAAACGGCTGTCACGAGGGAGTGGGTGCATCAATACAGAGTTTGGCTTACAGTGTGCGTTGTAAATAGCCTGACTGATACGGAAACCACCACGGTATTTGTTAGCTTCTTCTTGTGAAGGGAAGCGCTCTTCTTGGATACGGGTTTGATACACAATATCGGCCGCCAAATTGCCTTCCATTTTATCAACAACTTGAATTTTATGGCCTGCGTTATCAACGGCATCTAAAATGTAGTCTGGCATTTGTAAGCCATCAGGTGCCACCATAGAGAATTTAACGTCTTTATAATGACACAGTAATTTAGATAAAGAGTGCACAGTACGGCCATATTTTAAATCACCCACTAGGGCAATATGCATACCGTCGATACCTTGGTTGAAACGGCCAAGTTCACGTTCAATCGTTAATAAGTCAAGTAAGGCTTGAGTTGGGTGCTCATTCGGGCCGTCACCGCCATTAATCACTGGCACGTCACACCCGGTGGCAAACTCAGCAACAGAGCCTGCGTCAGGGTGGCGCATTGCGACTGCATCTGCATACGCTGAGATAACGCGAGCGGTGTCATACAAAGACTCACCTTTTGCAAGCGCTGAGCTTTGCATGCCTGTTGTTTCGCGGACTAAACCACCTAGTAAGTTAAATGCCGTACCAAAACTTACGCGAGTACGCGTGCTTGGTTCAAAGAACAAGTTCGCTAAAATTGCGCCCTCTAAAACATTGGTGCGCTTTTGCTTTTTAGCATAAGGCTCCATTTTCTTAGCAACTGCAAAAATACGTTCAATACAATCTCGATCAAGCTGATTGACCGACAGGATATTTTCACCTTGGAAACTTAGCATGGGGTTTGTTCCTAATCACATTTATAGGGCGCTGGCACTCGGTATGGGAGGCCGCATAAATTTGCGCAGTACTATAGCAAATTTTTAGCGTACACAGCAGCAAATTATAAGTTAGGTTTAATAATTGCCAGTGCCACTATAGCTAAAAGGATGAGTACCGGAACTTCATTAAAAATACGGTAAAAACGATCGCTGCGTTTATTGCGATCATGCTTAAAATCAGCCAGTAATTTAAAGCAGTAGCCATGATAGATATAAAGAATAATTACTAATACGAGTTTGTAGTGCAGCCACATACTGTATCTAAACCAATCACGGCCATATTCAACAATAGTTAAAACGCCAAACACCAGTGTTAAAACGGCAAACGGGGTGACAAAATACAGTAAACGGCGCTCCATTACTTTTAGCATTGAGTTACAGGCTTTTTCTTCGCTCATCGCGTGGTAAACAAACAGTCGTGGCAGGTAAAAAATACCGGCAAACCAAGCAATCATAAAAAATACGTGGAAGGTTTTATAAACTAATAGCGCAGTCATTTAAGCATCCATTTTAATTGTTATAACAAGCTGTTGCGTATGGTAAGGATATGTCTGATTTGGTCCCAACGCAAAAGACCCATAATTTGTTGGTTATCAAGCAGGTTGTAAATATACACCGCACCGCTGCGTTTATCTTTAAGTAAATCAAAAGCATCGGCTAAAGTCGCCTGGCTGCTAAGACCGGCAAGGCTGACATATTTGATGTTACTGTTTTGGTCAGACATCAAACTTAAATCATATTCTGCAAGGCGATAGCCATTTTCTTCATCATGGACAATAAGCGGTGTTTGGCTATCAAGGGCATCGAGCGATTCTTTGATTTGTTGTTTGTCGTCACTGTAGAGTAGTTTGAACTGTTCATCCATTTCATCCATCACACCTACCTTTTGTAAGGCTTCTGTGGCAGGGGATATTTGATATTCAAGCCCTTGGAAATCGAGTTGTTGCATAAAAATAGAGCGGTTACCAAAAAACTGCAACGCCGTGACATAAGCCGTTGAAATCACCAACATGGCTGGCACAATAATCTCTGGGCTTGAGGTTAACTCCATAACCGTAGTGAGTGCTGCTAGTGGTGCGTGCAATGTGGCAGCCAATAATCCCGCCATGCCAAGCATGCTATAAGTCCCTGTGATATCAACGCCCGGACTAATAAACTGCGCGAAAAAGGCCATTAAGGTGCCCATTAATACCCCAAGCCCAATGACTGGGCCGATAATCCCGCCAGGGATACCCAAGCCAATAGCAAATAAGGTGGCGAGTAATTTGGCAATCAAAATGGTTGTTAAAAACTGCACATCATCTGGTGATTCAATGGCAATAGTGATAGCGCTCATACCCGAGCCCATCGCATGGGGAACCATATAAGCAATTAAGCCCGCGATTAAACCTGCCAGCAATAGACGAGGGAACATACTTAGCGGTTTAAAGGTGCGGATTATAAGCATCAAGTTTTGGTTAAATGCATAAGCAACAGCACCAAGTGCCATACCAAATATGATTAAAAATGGGTAATGCCAGCCACTCAATGGATTCATGGTTATAAGGGCAAGCTCTGAAGCATCACCAAATACAAATTGAGTTGCTAATGCACCGGTAACCGCAGCGAGCATAATGGGCACGAAAATATGCACTTTATATTCCCTGAGCACTACCTCCATTACAAAAATAACGGCAGCAAGTGGGGTGTTAAATGAAGCCGCAATCCCGGCTGCCACACCGCATCCAGTGAGGGTACGCATGGCATTGTGTGGAAGATGTAACTTATCGGCCAATAAACTGGCACCTGTTGCACCCATGTGTACTGATGGGCCTTCTCGACCGACCGAAAAACCACTAATAAGGGCTAATGCACCACCGACAAATTGGTTTACCGTGTTGTAAAGCGGCATATGGCCATAGTGTTTTTTAATGCGGTGGATTACAAACGGAATACCCAAACGATAATGTTTAAATCCTGTAAGCGCCGCAAATAAGGCAATTAACAGCGCTGCACCAACTGGAAGTAATATTCGCTCAAAGGTCGGTAATGTTGTGAAGTCATCAGGCTTATCTAAAAATAAGCTTTGAAAAAACATGATGGTAAGGCGGAAGAATATGATTAACACTGCCGCAATTAGTCCTGCACTTACACCAAGTAAGCACAATTGCACAGATGTTTTAGGCTTTGCTAGGCGACGTCTCAGTCTCTCAAGCCACATGCATATTTCCTCACAGCACTTTTGAGCCGCAGTTTAGCAAATCAAATTCACTAAGTCGTTGGGATTTTATAATTTTATCCGCTTTTTGGGTAAATATAGCTAATCTGTGCCGTGTTGATTAATTTGCTGTGTTAATTCAGGTAAGCGAGCACGAATGGCGTTGGATAATTCATCTACAAGCGGGGCGTGTTTTTTATGAATAATGGTATTAACAGCCATTTGCCTTAATACAACCACAGAGAAGTCTTTTTTATAGGTATTGATATCATTATTGAGCGCAGGGTAGAGAGCGAAATCAACACGGCCTTTTTTTAGCATGGTAAGCGTGTGACTTAAGTCTTCGTTGTGCATGATCTCAGCTTTTATATCAAATTCGTTGAGGATTTCGACATCACCAATCGAACTCATAACCCGATTGCGAGGGTCGTATAAATTATCCCGATCGCATGGCAGCGATTTTCTACATAGGAGCACCAAGTTGATAATACCAAGGCTTGGTTCTACGACAATAACATTCTCGAACTTTTTAAGGTTGCTTTTTGAACGCACGATATCGCCATCAACAATGCCTGCATTAAGTAATAACACACCTCTGCGGGATGGCGTTGCTTGCATTTGAGTTTTGATATTTAAATCATTATAAACCTGTTCAATAAACGCTTTAAAAGGGGCTATTCGCGGTATGTCTATATAGGTTAGTAACAACTTATTTGGTCGAGAGTAGTTTTGCACTAAAGATTGTTTAGCGGCAAATAAATCATTCAGTAAGGCAATTTTAGCTTTGTTTTCAGCGTCATTACGTATGCCAATCACTAATGGGAAGTCGGTAAATTGACTCACTATTTTGGGCTCTGGTAGGTTTTGCTGCTCAGCAAAATAGTTAAGTACTTTTGGTGCAGTAATCGCAAAATTAATCTGCTTAGTTTGCATCAAGTGGAATAGTTCTTCATCGTTTGCTGTTTGTACTATGCTACCTGCATAGGATTGAATCACTTTTTCAACCACATCTGGATAGATATAAGGCTCAACAACGCCGACTTTATTTTCACTAAAAAGCTGCTCAATATTTTCAAAATCTTGTGGATTAGATTGCGTGGTAATGACGGCTAATTGAGAATTTAAAATAGTGGGTGAGGCAACAAATCCGGGCATCATTTCAGAGGGCCAAGCAGGGTAATAGCCTAGGTAGCCAGTTAACTGGGCTTTTTTTATTGCATCTTGCCAAGGTAAATATTCAACCTCAAGGTTTATCGATTTTTTAGCAAGCGTATCTCTTAATAATGCAATGGCATCGCCGCCATTTGCCATTGTACTACTTGCATAAGGAGGGGCTTCTAAAGAGGTAATTTTCCATGTTTCTTGATACGAAGAATCGGCAGCTGCAAATGAGCTGAAAACAAGTACGATAAGAGGAAAAATTCGAGTAAGCATGGAAACAGAATTATTATTAATTGTTTAATAAGTATACGTCTAATTTAAACTTAATAGCATTTTTTCTTTGCTTATTTACAGCTAATAACATTACAGCTAAAGCAGTGATGTTTTTGGTCATACATACGTTTATCGGCCATGCTTAGCAACTCATCAAATGATTGGGCATCGTCGGGGTAAAGGGCAAAGCCAACACTTGCCTCAACGAGCAAGTCACCACACTCTGATTTTATCGGCGCCTTAATTGCGCAGATCAAACGTGATAGTGCACGGTTTATTTGTACTTGGTTCTCTATGTCGGTCACAATAACCACGAACTCATCACCACCAATGCGTGCAACGCAATCGGTCTTGCGAGCGGTGTCTTGCAGACGTTTAGCAACCTCTACCAGTACTTTGTCTCCTGTGGCATGACCGTGGGTATCGTTAATTGGCTTAAATTTATCAAGGTCAAAATACAGGCAGCCAACTTTAGAGCCTGTTCGTTCCACCCGCGCAAATTCTTGCTTGATAAATCGCTCAAGGGCACTGCGATTCGCTAAACCTGTTAGGTGATCTGTTTGCGCTAATTGCCTAATTTTTTTCTCTGCCATAACACGTTTCGTGATATCGAAATTAACGCCAATCATACTATTGCCGTATATTCGTCCATCGGCGTTGATATAGCGGGTTTTGCCAGAAGGTAAAACAATTTGAAACTCTGCATGGAACTCTTCGCCATTTAAAATTGCGAGTTTTAGCTTGTTTGTCACGTCTTCATATTCATCTGGGTGCAAGCTATTTGCCCAAGCTGAATAGTCCCCTTTAAATTCTGATTTTGGAATTTCAAATAAAGTGTGCATCCAGTCATCCCAAATCAGTTCATTGGTTTCAAAGTTCCACTCCCAAATACCAATATGGGCCGCATCAGCGGCCATGGCCATGCGTTGGTGTAAGTTTTCAAGCTCGGTTTTAGCTTGTTTTAGTTCAGTGACATCTTCAGAAACGTCCAATAAATACTGCGTTTTACCATTACTGTCTTTAATGGTGAGTTTTCGTGTTCTTAAGTAATGGGTATTGCCATCAATAGTAACTGGCTTTTCCTCTATAGTAAGGGTCTCATCACTTTTCAATACATCGCGGTCAGTTTGCACGAAGCTCACTGCTTGCTCATTACTGAAAATATCAAAGTCATTGAGCCCAATAAGTTGGTCTTTATTTTTGCCAAGTAATTGTTCGCCGGCTTTGTTGACATGGCTAAATGTTAAATGCTCAGCATCTTTAACAAACAACATGATGGGTAAATTATCGAAAATGGTTTGCGTAAAGGCCTCTTGGTTTCGAATATCAGACAAATCTTTTATCGTCGCCACATAAGGTCCTGACTCTTTTTTACCAATAGAGCTGATGGTTAACGTAATAGGAAATCGTTTTTTATTCGCTCGCTGTCCTTTCAATAGTCGACTGCTACTTTTTCCTGCCGTCCTTTTGCTAAGCTGTGAGTCTCGAAGAATCTCATCCAGTTCTAACGATTTTTCAGGGATCAGGGTACGAATATGCTTGCCTATTAAATCATGCGGCTGATAACCAAATACATGGATTGCAGCGGGGTTTGCAAATTCAATTTTTCCTTCATTATTAAAGCTAATAACCACATCTTGTACGGTATTTAGTACAGCTTTTAATTTCGCTGATAATAAGCTCCTTGCTCTGAGCTCAACAACACCCAATACAAACAGGCTTAATGCCACCAGTATAATGATAATAAGTTGTGCTAACGTCGAGTAGTCGTGAGTTGTAACATAGGTGGTGTATTCAGTTTCAAAAACCGACATCGAAATCATACCGATGTAATGCATTCCTGAAATTGCACTGCCCATTACCAAGGCAACAACTAGATTCATCCGTGTTTGATGAACCCCTTTGGCAAGTCTTAGTTCGTTAATTTTTAATGCAAGGCCTGACAACACAACCGCTACTATAATCGATAACGAGAATAACCAAGGCTCATAAGCCATATTGGCAGGCATAACCATCGCCATCATGCCAACAAAGTGCATCGAGCCAATGCCAGCGCCCATTAGCACACTTCTAAAAAGTAGCCCTTTGTCGGTTTGTAGTGCTGGTGATAGGACGATGTAACTGGCAAAGACACTTGGCAAAATTGATATCAAGGTAATGCTAATGTTGTATTCAATCGGGATGGGTAAGTTGTAGGCAAGCATGCCAACAAAATGCATACCCCAAATACCTATACCTAAAAAACACGACGCCATGATGGTCCAGATCTGACTTTCATTTTTTAGATAGGAGTGTTTGATGCGAGCTGATAATAAAAAAGAAATATACGAAGCAAATACGGCTGTAAGAATAGAAGCAAACACAAGGAGTAAATCGTATTCAGCCGGAATGACCTGCGCACTGCTTAATTGATCAGTTATAAAATGCAGCCTGAAATGCTCTATCACAATTATCTTCCCTCAGTGCAAAATCAGCCAGTCTAAATGTAGTACAAATTAACTTTAGTCCAAGGCAAATGGGTTATCCAGTTCGCTTGTTTATAATTGAGTTGACTCGTTGTCGATACTTGATTAAAACACTCGGGTATTAGATAATTGCAACCATTATAGGTTTTGAGGGTTTTGGTATGTCAGATGAGTTACCAATCAAGTTCAGCGATGCAGCAGCTGTTCGAGTTAAACAGTTAATCGAAGAAGAAGAGAATCCAGATCTTAAACTACGTGTTTATGTAACAGGTGGTGGTTGCTCAGGTTTCCAATATGGTTTTACTTTTGATGAAAAAGCTAACCCTGGCGATTTAGAAATTGTTAAAAATGGTGTAACGCTCGTTGTTGACCCTATGAGTATTCAGTACTTGGTCGATGGTACCGTTGACTATACTGAAGGGCTCGAAGGCGCACGCTTTTTTGTTAATAACCCGAATGCAACAACAACCTGTGGTTGCGGAGCCAGCTTCAGCGTTTAATGAATTATTTATGAAAGCCACTTAATGTGGCTTTTTTATTGCTTTAACTTCCCATAACATCCCGCCTTTGCTAAATTTTACGCATTATCAGAAGGAATTTTGCGTTGCCAAATATAATTAAAACAATCGAAAAAAAACCTTATATTTTAGCCATTGCCATTGTTTTGGTGATTGTACTGTGGATGCTATCTGGGGATAGCAAAGCAGATCAAAAAGCACAGCAAAGTGATGAGCATGCCCAAGAGCGATTACCTAAAGTTCAAGTGATGCCGTTGGTTGCTAAGAATATTAATAAAAACCTGACCTTTTATGGTAAATCAGAGCCTGACAAAATTGCGAATATCAGTGCCAGACAAGCAGGACAAGTACTCGAAATATTGGTTGAAGAAGGTCAGTTTGTTAAACAAGAACAGGTTATTTTACGCCTCGATAAATCTGATTTAGCCGCTCAAATCACATCAGCAGAAGCCTTAGTTGCACAGTATCAAACTGAATACGAAGGCGCGCTTAAACTTAATCAGCAAGGTTTACAAAACAAAGTATTGACCATGCAAGCACAAGCTATGTTGCAACAAGCAAAAGCAACTTTGGTAAGCCTTGAATTAAAGCTAGAGCGCACTGAAGTACGTGCTGCTTTTGATGGCGTTATCAACAAACGTTTAGTCGAAATTGGTGATTATGTTGGCATAGGCGACCCTATTTTACAGCTCGCTGATTTAGACCCTTTAATTGTCAGAGCCGATGCGACTCAAAAAGAAGTGCAAGGCTTAGAGGTTGGGCAAGCTACCTTTGCTCATGTGCTAAATGACAAAACCTATCCGGGTCGAATTCGTTACATTGCATCTGTTGCGGATGACAGCACGAATACATTTCGTATTGAAGCGGCATTTGAAAACCCAGGTATGAAATATAAAGCAGGCTTTTCTACTCAGCTTAATATTGAGTTGCCAACTGAACCTGCCATGTTATTAAGCCCGGCTTTTATGGCG
The DNA here is from genome assembly GCF_002964825.1 of Pseudoalteromonas sp. T1lg122. NCBI lineage: Bacteria > Pseudomonadati > Pseudomonadota > Gammaproteobacteria > Alteromonadales > Pseudoalteromonadaceae > Pseudoalteromonas > Pseudoalteromonas sp. T1lg122. Next base: position 571,609 of record NZ_PQCG01000034.1, on the reverse strand, counting down.
CTAGACGAACAAGGGAATATCGGGGTAAAAGTCGTTAATGACGACAATATTGTTGAGTTTAAATCAGTAAGTCTTGCAAAAACCACAGAGCAGGGCGTTTGGCTTTGGGGCTTAGGTGAGAAAGCGAATGTTATTACCCTCGGTCAAGGCTTTGTGCGTGCCGGTGATAAAGTAGAGCCTGTATTTACTGAAGCTACGAGCAACTAGGTATGAAAAACTTAATCGAAGCGTCGTTGACTCACACGCGTACAGTTTTATCTATTTTCATCTTGTTGCTGATCTCGGGCTGGGTGACATATCAAACCATCCCTAAAGAAGCGAATCCTGATGTCACCATTCCTTTTATTTATGTGTCGATTATTCATGACGGTATTTCCCCTGAAGATGCTGAGCGGCTATTAGTTAGGCCAATGGAGATTGAGCTCCGCTCGATTGAAGGCGTAAAAGAAATGTCAGCGGTGGCAAGTGAAGGGCATGCCTCTGTGACCCTTGAGTTTATCGCGGGTATGGATCCTAAAGAAGCCTTAGCTGATGTACGAGATAAAGTTAGTTTAGCTAAGGCAAAACTGCCTTCTGAATCAGAAGAGCCAGAAGTTCATGAAATCTTGATGGAAGATGAGCAGCCAACCATTACATTAACCTTGTCAGGTGATGCGCCAGAGCGAGGTTTACTCACTCTTGCCCGTAATCTTAAAGATGAACTAGAAAGCATTTCTAGCGTATTAGAAGTTGATGTAGGTGGTGACCGCGAAGATATGGTCGAAATTGAGGTCGATCCACTTGCGATGATTTCTTATGGTCTTGAACCGAGTGACATCATTCAACTGCTATCAAATAACAACCGCTTAGTTGCTGCAGGGACACTCGATACTGGTAAAGGACGCTTTGCTGTAAAAATCCCATCGGTATTTGAGACAATTCAAGATGTGATGGAGCAACCCGTGAAAGTCGTTGGTGATAGGGTGGTGCGTTTTATGGACGTAGCAAAAATTCGTCGAGCGTATAAAGACCCAACCTCAATCGCACGTATTAATGGCCGCCACGCGGTTTCGCTGGAAGTAAAAAAACGTGCTGGCGAAAATATTATTGATACGGTCGATCAAGTTAAAAAAGTGGTGAATGAGGCCAAGAAAATTTGGCCTGATCATATACGAGTTGATTACACCGGCGACATGTCAAAAGACGTGAAAATGATGCTCTCTGATCTGCAAAATAATGTGCTGTCTGCTGTATTGTTGGTGGTTATCGTTATTGTGGCGGTACTTGGCGCGCGCACCGCCTTCTTAGTGGGGATTGCCATTCCGGGCTCATTCTTAACCGGGATTTTAGTGATCTCTGTGTTTGGTTTAACGGTGAATATCGTGGTGCTTTTTGCACTCATCATGGCTGTCGGTATGCTGGTGGATGGCGCAATTGTTGTTAGTGAGTTTGCAGATAGAGCAATGAGTGAAGGCAAACCACGCAAGGCTGCTTATAAATTGGCTGCTGAGCGCATGGCGTGGCCAATCATCGCTTCTACGGCAACGACATTAGCGGCCTTTGCACCATTGATATTTTGGCCGGGAATGATGGGCGAGTTTATGAAATACTTGCCGATTACGCTTATTGCCACCTTGTCTGCGTCATTACTTATGGCATTGGTGTTTGTGCCAACTATTGGTGGATTAATAGGAAAGTCACGGCCGCTCTCTGAACAGCAAAAACAGGATTTAGAGTTAGCAGAGTCCGGCGATTTAACGCAAATCAAAGGGATGCTTGGGCGTTATATTCGAGTGCTTGATTATGCAACAGAGCGCCCTTGGTGGAGCCTAGCTGCTGCAATCGTGTTTTCTATTTTGGTATTCTTTGCATTTGCTGTCTCTAAGCTAGGCGTTGAGTTCTTTCCTGATGTTGAGCCAAATGGCGTTAATATCAAAGTACGTTCTTACAGTGACTTATCTATATTTGAAAAAGACGTGATTATGAAAGACATTGAGTCACGCATTTTAAAAGTGGAAGGTATTAAAACTTTGTATGCTCGTACTGGCGGTAAAGATCAGGTAGGCACGTTTAGAATGAATCTAAAAGACTGGGATGAGCGTCCACCTGCCGAAGATATAATCAGCCAAGTTAACGAAATCACGGCAAGTTATGCCGGTGTCGAAATTGAACTTCGTAAAGATGAAAATGGCCCCGGTGGTGGTAAAGCGCTAAGTATTGAGCTGAGCTCTCGGTTTGTTGATGTGCTTAATAGTGAAGCAAAGCGAGTAAGGCAAGCCATCGAAAATGATGGCGCGTTTCGAAATGTTGATGATAGTGCTTCAAAACCGGGCATTGAGTGGCAACTTAAATTGAATCGTTCGGATGCGGCTCGTTTTGGTGCGGATGCCAGTATGCTAGGGGCGAATGTTCAGCTTATTACTAATGGTTTAAAACTAGGGGAATACCGCCCCGATGATGTTGATGACGAGATTGATATTCGCGTACGCTTTCCTCATGACAAGCGAGATTTAGGGCGTCTTGAAACGTTACGTGTAAAAACCATACACGGACAAGTGCCAATTAGTCATTTTGTTGAGCGCCAAGCAGCTCCTAAAGTGGATACTATCCGCCGTGTTGATTCTCAGCGCGTTGTAACCGTTAATGCAGACATGAAGCCGGGTGAACAACTTGCCAAAGCGTTGCCGCGCTTACAAGCGCAGTTAGAAGAGCAAGGGTTAGACCCGCGCGTGAAAATTAAAGTGCGCGGTGAAACCGAAGATCAAGATGAATCAGAAGCCTTCCTTGAACAGGCTTTTGTGGTTGCTCTGTTTGTGATGGGTATCATTTTGGTGACACAATTTAATAGCTTCTATCAGGCATTTTTGATTTTAAGTGCCGTGCTGTTTTCAACTGTGGGTGTATTCTTGGGCTTAATCGTATTACAGCAACCGTTTGGTATCGTGATGTCGGGTATTGGGGTTATCTCGCTTGCCGGTATTGTGGTTAATAACAATATAGTACTGATTGATACTTATAATGTTTTACGTAACCAAGGTCTGGCAGCAAAAGATGCGATTTTACGAACTGGTGCTCAGCGTTTAAGGCCAGTATTGTTAACGACTGTGACCACCATTTTGGGATTAATGCCGATGGTACTGCAAGTGAATATTGACTTATTTAACCGTCATATTGATTTTGGTGCGCCATCTACTCAGTGGTGGGTGCAATTGGCAACAGCCGTTGCGGGTGGTTTAACATTTGCCACAGTATTAACACTGGTACTTACGCCTTGTTTGTTAATGCTGCGAGACCGTCGTCGGTAATCGGTAAATTCGTTACTGATTAATTAAAAATGAGTGACCCTAGTGTTGGGTCACTTTAATCATCAGTAAAAAGAAGCCTAAAACTAACGCAGAGGCGATTAAAATATACACAAACCCTTTCTTGCCTTGCTTAATTGGTACACGATTTTGTTTTAAAAATAGGTACCATGCGACACATAGTACAATTGGCAACAAAAATAATATACGAAACATTTCTTAACCTTTTTCAGTATTTACATACACTTTAAGCATAAATATGCAGATTTTAAAGTGATACTTTCATCTTGTTAGACTTCCAATTGATCAATTTTTTGGTACAGTTAACCAGTTAACTATAGAGCACATGCTTTAATTTTAGCTACACTTAGACTTGTATACTAAAACGGTCCATACCTAAAAGGTGGACATTTGTATAATTAATCATTCAAACTGAAAATTATTAGTATATAATGTGTCCAAGAGTGAGACGGGCAAATTTCACTCTTAAATTATTAACTTGAATCATCTAGTAGGAGATGTATTTTATGATGGGTAAAACAGTTTCTTCTGAAGAAAACTCGAAATTAACGAAATGGCTTAAAACTAAGCGTCATGAAAAAGGTCACACAATGCGTAGCCTTGCACAGGTTTTAGGTACGCCACATTCTTTCATTGGTAAAATTGAAAACCAAGAACGTCGTTTAGATGTAATTGAATTCATGCGTTATTGCGATGCTTTAGAAGTTGACCCATACGAAGGTCTTAACTTACTTAAAGACGCTTAATTATTCATTACTAAAAGTGAAACGCCGCTTTTAAAGTAATACAAATAGTGCAAGGAAGCGCTATTTAAAGTCCCTCCCTTGCATTTTCCTCACTTTAATCACATACGTATCAAATTTGTTAATTATTTTGATGATAGTTGTTTTCTAACGCATAAAGCTTATGGCGAATTAAGAATAAAAATACCAGTGATGGGATCACCATCAATGCAGTTAGTACAAAGAACATCGCCCAGTTTCCCCCCAACCAGTCATCAATAACGACGCCGCTGTAGCTTGAAAGTAACGTCCTACCTAAATTACCTAACGAAGCAAGTAGCGCATAGTGGGTTGCACTAAATGCTCTGTCGCATAGCATTGATATAAACGCCACCATGGCAACCAGTGACCAAGCTTGAGTAAAACCATCAACGATAATAGCAAACGCGTACAAGCTTAGTTTAGGACCTGCAATCGCAATCCAAGCAAAGGCTAAGTTTGAGGCTGCCATCGCAATACCACTAATAAATAAGCCTTTAACAATACCATAGCGTTGATTGAATAAGCTTCCTAGAAAAGTAAAAGCAATGGTGAGTACTGCAGTACCCACTTTGGAGAAGGTCGCAATATCGCTATTTGAAAAGCCCACTTCTTTATAAAACACGATAGACATTCGCCCTAAAAACGCTTCACCGATTTTAAATAAGAAAATAAAGGCTAATAAAGCTAATGCTGTTTTTACGCCATTGCGGGCGAAGAAGGTTCTGAAAGGGTCAAAAACGGTCACAGCAAGCCAAGCAATAACTTTAGCAAAGCGAGTCTGCGTACTTCCAGCCAGCTTTTGTTGATAGGTTTGCTCAAGCTCTGCTTGTACAGCATCGCGATTTGATTCGGGCTCTTTTGCCCAAAATACGCTGCTCATTAATAGCAGCATCACTACATATAAGAAAAAGTAAACTTGCGGCCAATCAATGGAAGGAATGTCAGCCATATAAAATGGCAGGGCACCCAATAGGGCGTAGCCGCTCCACCAACCGGAGGTGGCCATTGCAGCCGCTGCGGTGGCTTTATGGCTTTCATTTTCGGCCAAAGTATCAATACGAAATGCATCAATAGCAATATCTTGAGTCGCAGAAGCGATTGCAATAACTAAACACAGCGCGGCAGCAAACCAGAGGTTAGCTTTAATATCGAGCCCTGCAAGTGAAAAGGTGCCAATAAAAATAACTGACTGACAAAGTAAAATCCAGCTACGGCGCTGGCCAAGCCAGTTAAACAAAACAGGTAACTTTACACGGTCAACAAGCGGTGACCATAAAAAGTTAATGCTATACGCGCCAAACACGATGCCAAATAACCCTATCATGCTGCGGCTTAGCCCTTCATCTTTTAGCCAAGCCGACATAACAGAGCCAATCAATACCCAAGGAAAGCCGCTGCTGATACCAAAGATAAATATATTGATTAAACGTTTATCTTTGAAGTACGAGAAATACTCTGAAATAGAAAGGGTTTTTGTCATAGTGTTGCCAGTTTTAGGGGCATGCGCCCCTATTTATTATTTATTAGCGTCAAGCACTTTTACGTTTAAGATAACAACAGGATCTTTGGGTACGAAGCTGTAACCAATTTTTTCGTTGAATGCAGTTTCTACACGCATTATTTTGTCTAATGTCTCGTAGCCATCCATTACCATACCGAATACAGCAAAACCCCAATCTCGACCAGGGTTAAGATGGTCGTTGTCGTCCATGTTGAAAAAAAACTGACGTGTACCCGAGTGTGGTTTGCGGTCTTGGTATGCCATAGCGATGCTATACATATCATTTTTTAAACCGTTACCACTTTCATTAAAAATCGGGTCGTTTTCATGTAGACCATCATAGTCTTTATCGTAACCACCGCCTTGAATAACAAAGTCACGCTCGTTGTCTTCATCACGTTCAACACGGTGAAACACACTACCTTGATAGCTACCATCAGCAACGTAAGTCAAAAAGTTATTTACTGTGATAGGTGCGCGCGAACGATCCATTTCGACCACAATACTGCCAAGGGTCGTGACAATTTCTACGCGAGGAAACATGTTATCTTTTTGAATGAATTTACCCTCTGTCGCTGCGAATGAACTGTGAGCAAAAAGCAAAATAAAACTGAGTAAAAAAATACGCTTCATAGTTAACCTTCTAAATAGGCGATTAATTCTGGGTCAGATACAATGCGGGTAATTATTTGCTCAGTCAACTTATTCAGCTGACCTTCTATTTTTGCACGGTCATGACTAAGTGGCCCTTCAAGGTTGGCATTACCTCGGTATACTTTGCTGAAAGTGCTTGAGTTTCTGATCACTCTTAAGCCTAACTCAATCGTTGCATCGCTTGTATGTGTCATCATTTTTTCAGTAACCACAGCTTGCAACTGGTGAATATCTAATTCAAATCGCGTTGTGGCAAGGTTAGATATATTTGCACCATTACGGCTTAACGCACTGTCTAAGGCACTTTTCACAGAGTCAGTAATTCCAGGGCTGGCAAGCGTTTTAGTTTTATCTGATTCAATGATTTTCAGAGTTACATTGTCGCCACGTAAATCAATTACGCTAGTACTTACACTGGTACTAAGATTTGAAATTTTCCCGCCTTGATAAACCGGATTCAATATTAATTGATTTGGTTGGTTGCTACACGCCGCAAGCGCAAGTACCGCACATAAAGGTAGTAGTTTTTTCATTTAGTTAGCTCCATTAATTATTCTTTGTTGCACTCAATACGACAAATTTTTTGTTAGACCCTAATAGCTTACAATTGCCGAACATGCGTTTTAACTTTTCATGATAGTCTAGATGACGATTACCAATAATTCTTAATTCACCACCGTGCTTTAATGTGTGTTTCGCCTGCTTGAACATTTGCCAAGCAATATGATCGGTGACCGCTTGCGCTTGGTGGAATGGCGGGTTACATAAAACAAGGTCAACACAATTAGGTTGGAAATCGGTTAAGCAATCATTTTGGACAAACTCACACTGGTCTAATTGCTCTGGTAGATTGTGCGTGACGTTTAATTTGGCTGATTCAACGGCCATATACGATTCATCAACGAAGGTTACATGGGCTTTAGGGCAACGTTTGAGAGTCATCAAGCCAACAACACCATTACCACAACCTAAATCAATAATGCTGCGAGCTTTACTTGTTTGTGGCAAATAGTTAAAGAAAAAACGCGCGCCAATATCTAATGAGTCACGAGAAAATACATTGGCATGATTTTGAATTTCAAACTCACTGCCTTCAAGCGGCCAGTTAACTGGGAAAGGGGCTTTTTTATCAAGGTTACTTGTTTTGCTAATGATTAATCGAGATTTTTTAACGGCTAAACTCGTTGATGTTTCCCCAATATACTGAGTAAAAGCCTTAATTGTTGAGTTATGAATATCTTTCGTTTTACCCCCTGCAATGACGTCGATGTCTGCAGGTAAAGCAGTACTGATTGCAGCAAGTTGATGCTGCAAGTAGCCTAAATTGCGTGGCACTTTTAATATCACTAAATCAACCTGATTAGGTAATGCTGCTAATGAGTCCAGTTGCGTTAAAGAATCTGTCGATAACTCATTGGCCTGTAAATTATAACGGGTAGCTTGATGAGCAATATACGAGTCATTAACTGAATAAACTGTTAATGTATTAAAAGCACAGGCTAGGGCGCCAAAGCTATCATTGAGTATTAGAATTGAATTTGCGTTTGGATAGTGCTCTTGTACGTAATCGATAAGGTACTCATCGCCTGAGTCCCACGCTTGAAGACTGCGATTTTTTTGATCTAACGGAAAGCGTTCTAGTGTATAGGTGTTATCACCGAGCTGTGCTTGGGTGGTCATCATGATTTTACGAAAGTATTAATGTATAGGTAAATTCTAACATGCAACAGCCAAACGCCAACCCTAATCATTTGCCTGATGGGTTTTCTTACCAAGCTAATGCATTGAGCGCACAAAAAAGCCTCGAGTTATTTTACTATCTTCAGCAGCATCTTAATTGGCAGCAACCAAGTATAAAGGTATATGGAAAAAGCCATGTGATCCCGCGTTTGCAATGCTTTATTGCTGATCAGGACGTAAATTATGGTTATTCGGGTTCACAGTTAATCGTTGAGCCTTGGCCAGAGGTGCTTGATGCCATGCGTATACGCTTATCAAGAACTTTGCAGATACCATTTAATGCGCTTTTAGTTAATTTGTATCGAGATGGTCATGATTGTATGGGCTGGCATAGTGACGATGAGAAAGAACTTGGTGAGCAACCAACTATCGCTTCAGTTTCACTTGGTGCTGAACGCGTTTTTAAAATAAAACACAAACATAATAATGAACAACATAGCATTGTACTGCAAAGTGGCAGCTGTTTAATCATGAATGGTTTTAGCCAGCGTGATTACCAGCATAGTTTGCCAAAGCAGCAAAGACTCAAACACCCTCGAATTAACCTTACCTTTCGTTCAATCATATAAAATCATTGGCAAAATGACTCATGCCCTTGATATAGTAGCTGGCATTATTTTCTTATTAAAGGTCTATGACACATGTCAATGCAACAACAAATAGAGCAAAAGCTTGCTGCGGGTATCGAATGTAAACACCTGAATGTTGTCAATGAAAGCCATATGCATAGCCGTGGAACTGAATCGCATTTCAAAGTGGTGGTTGTGAGTGAAGAATTTGCAGGTAAACGTTTACTTGCCCGTCACCGTCAAATTAATGAACTATTAAAAGATGAATTAGCAAACCACATTCATGCATTAGCGATTCACACATTTACTCCAGAAGAGTTCAGTGAACAACATGGACAGGCACCTGAATCACCAAAATGCTTAGGTGGTTCAAAGTTCGACTAAATTAGCGGGACAGTCACCCAAAGTTTGAAGGACAGTCACCTAAAAGTTAGAAGGACAGTCACTCTAAAAGGCTCCAGAAAAGTTCAGTGAACAACATGGACAGGCACCTGAATCACCAAAATGCTTAGGTGGTTCAAAGTTCGACTAACATAGCGGGACAGTCACCTAAAGTTAGAAGGACAGTCACTCTAAAAGGCTTGTCACTTGGGGTTTTAAGCTCGAAAGATTTAAGTGGGTCTGAAAAGTTTTACTGATCAGACCTGTATTTTAACTATTAGCCTTTAAACTAGCGCTAATTTTTATTGTGATAGATATAGGATGATCAATGGTCATTAAGCCTAAAATTCGTGGATTTATCTGCACTAACGCGCATCCAGTAGGGTGTGCTGAGCACGTACAAGAACAAATTAATTATGTGAAAGCGCAAGGACCACTGAGCAATGCACCTAAGAATGTATTAGTGATTGGTGCGTCTACAGGTTACGGCCTAGCATCACGTATCACGGCTGCATTTGGTGGCGGTGCTAAAACGTTAGGTATTTTCTTTGAAAAAGAAGGAAGCGAACGTAAAACAGGTTCTGCAGGTTGGTACAATACTGCGGCTTTCCAAGCAGCGGCTGAAGAAGCTGGTTTATGGTCTAAAAATATCAATGGCGATGCGTTTTCTAACGAAATCAAGCAAAAAGCAATTGATACTATCAAAGCTGATTTAGGTAAAATTGATTTAGTTATCTACAGCCTTGCGTCTCCTCGTCGTACTGATCCAAATACAGGCGAAACTTACTCATCTACGCTTAAGCCAATTGGCTCTGATATCACCACGAAGAACTTAAATACTTCAAAGCGCGTGATTGATGAAGTAACCGTTGAAGCAGCAAGCCAAGAAGACATCGACAATACAATTAAAGTAATGGGCGGTGAAGATTGGGAAATGTGGATTGACGCATTAAAAGATGCGGATGTACTAGCTGATAACTTCAAAACAACCGCTTACACTTACATCGGTAAAGAATTAACATGGCCAATTTACGGTCATGCGACAATTGGTAAAGCGAAAGAAGACCTTGACCGTGCAACGCAAGCAATCAAAGAGTCTACAAAAGACTTAAATGGCGAAGCGTATGTTTCTTCATTAAATGCGGTTGTGACACAAGCAAGCTCGGCAATTCCAATTATGCCTTTATATATCTCTGCTTTATTCAAAGTAATGAAAGCAGACGGCACATACGAAGGTACCATTGAGCAAATTCATGCGTTATTTACTGAAAACCTTTACGGCGAGACCCCACGTTTTGACGAAGGTGGTCACTTATTCCAAAACTACAAAGAGTTAGAAGATGATGTTCAAGCTCGTGTGCAACATGTTTGGGATACAGTAGATACAGATACGATTGACGAATTAACGGATTACGTGGGTTACCACAATGAGTTTTTACGTTTATTTGGTTTTGGTATCGACAGTGTAGATTACGAGCAAGATGTGAATCCTGATGTTGCGATTTCACAGCTTATCGATTAATCGCTGAACAAATTTATTTTTAAAAAGTCGCTTTTTTAAGCGACTTTTTTGTTTCTGGATGAAAATAAATCTGCATCAATAGCACTTTGGTCTATATTGAATTTTATTCAAACGGTTTTTGCAGTCTAAATAACCACATCTGTCGTATAAATTTAATATTTGCTCTCGCATAGTCACCCTGATTGATGTTAAAATTCGGGTAATATATGTGAGGAGTTTACCGCGTTGCTTGTTTGGGGTGTTCAACAAGCTGTTCTTTGATACTTAGAATGTGACTTGAGCATATCAAATAGCGACGTGGTTGGTACGATTTTTCAGTTTCTTTCCGTTAATGTAATGCAAGTGCGTATGATCAACATAAAAAAAGGTCTGGATTTACCGATAGAGGGCGCACCTCAGCAAGTTATTCATGATGGTTCTGCCGTCAAACGTGTAGCTGTGCTAGGTGAAGAATATATTGGTATGCGTCCAACCATGCATGTTCGCGTGGATGACCAAGTCAAAAAAGGCCAGGTACTTTTTGAAGACAAAAAGAACCCAGGCGTCTTATTTACTGCACCAGCTTCTGGGGTAGTTAAAGAAATCAATCGTGGTGCTAAACGTGTGCTGCAATCTGTTGTTATTGAAGTTAATGGCAGTGAGCAAATCACCTTTGACTCTTTCAAGGCCGACGAGCTTTCGAGCTTAGACCGTGAAAAAGTGAAAGAAGTACTAGTTCAGTCAGGTCAATGGACAGCACTACGTGCTCGCCCATTTAGCAGAGTAGCTGCTTTGGATGCAAATCCTAGCTCTATCTTTGTGACGGCTATCGACACTAACCCGCTAGCTGCAGATCCTGCAGTAATCATTGCTGAGAACACTCAAGCATTTGAAGCTGGTTTAGCTGTGGTATCTCGTTTAACTGACGGCAAAGTATTTGTTTGTAAACAAGCAGGTAGCCAAGTGCCTAGCTCATCAATCCCTCAAGTAGAAGTACATGAGTTTGGTGGCAAGCATCCGGCAGGTCTTGTTGGTACACACATTCATAACTTAGACCCAGTTTCTGCAAGTAAGCAGGTTTGGCACTTAGGTTACCAAGACGTAATCGCGTTTGGTAATTTATTCCTGACAGGTGAAATCTTCACTGACCGTGTAGTTTCGCTTGCTGGTCCTCGTGTTAAAAACCCACGCTTAGTGAAAACTCAGCTAGGTGCATCTTTAGATGATTTAGTTGCTGGCGAATTAGAAGACGGTGATAACCGTGTAATTTCTGGTTCTGTATTATCAGGCGCTATTTCTCAAGGTCCACACGCGTTCTTAGGTCGTTACCATGTTCAAGTATCTGTATTACTTGAAGGTCGCGAAAAAGAGCTATTCGGTTGGATTGCACCAGGTGCTAACAAGTTCTCAGTAACACGTACCTTCTTATCTCACCTTACTCCTAGCCGTCTATTTAATATGACGACTTCAACAGGTGGTTCGAAGCGTGCCATGGTTCCAATTGGTAGCTATGAGCGTGTTATGCCTTTAGACATCCTACCTACACTATTATTACGTGATTTAATCGCACGTGATCTTGATGGTGCAATTGCGTTAGGTGCGCTAGAGCTTGACGAAGAAGATTTAGCATTATGTACCTTCGTTTGTCCTGGTAAATACGAGTACGGTTCAATCCTACGCGATTGCTTGACTACGATCGAGAAGGAAGGCTAGAGAGATGGGTTTAAAGAAATTTCTAGAAGATATTGAGCCGCATTTTGAACCAGGTGGTAAACACGAAAAATGGTATGCGCTTTACGAAGCTGCAGCGACTATTTTCTATACGCCTGGTTACGTAAATAAAGGCAAAACACACGTTCGCGATAACATCGACCTAAAACGTATGATGATTTTAGTGTGGATGGCGACGTTCCCTGCAATGTTCTTTGGTATGTTCAACATCGGTCATCAGGCCGCAGGTGCTTTAGCACAAGGTTTTGAACTAGCTAACACATGGCAAGTTGGTTTGTTCCAATTATTCGGTGGTGAATTAACTGCTGAATCTGGTTGGGGCGCGAAAATGTTTTACGGTGCCTGTTTCTTCCTACCTATCTATGCAGTAACGTTTGCTGTAGGTGGTTTCTGGGAAGTACTATTTGCTTCAGTACGTAAGCACGAAGTAAATGAAGGTTTCTTCGTAACATCTGTATTATTCGCACTAATCCTGCCTGCAACGATTCCTTTATGGCAAGTTGCACTAGGTATTACGTTTGGTGTTGTAATCGCTAAAGAAATCTTTGGTGGTACAGGTCGTAACTTCCTTAACCCTGCTCTTGCCGGTCGTGCGTTCTTATTCTTCGCATACCCAGCGCAAATTTCAGGTGACACAGTATGGACTGCAGTAGATTCATTCTCTGGTGCGACTATGCTTGGTCAAGCAGTGGTTGGTTCACTTGATTACAACAACATGGAACTATGGTGGAATGCGTTCTACGGTTTCATTCAAGGTTCTGTAGGTGAAACGTCAACACTAGCACTATTAATCGGTGGTTTATTCCTAATTTATGTGCGTATCGCTTCTTGGCGTATCGTACTAGGTGTATTCCTAGGTATGGTTGCAACGGCATTCTTACTAAATACAGTTGGTTCTGAAACTAACGCAGTATTTGCTATGCCTTGGCACTGGCACTTAGTGCTTGGTGGTTTTGCATTTGGTATGTTCTTCATGGCAACAGACCCAGTATCTGCATCATTCACTGACAAAGGTAAGTTCGCTTACGGTGCGTTAATCGGCTTTATGGTTGTAATGATCCGTGTTGTTAACCCGGCATTCCCAGAAGGTATGATGCTAGCAATCTTATTTGCTAACTTATTTGCACCATTATTCGATCACTTTGTAGTGCAAGCTAATATCAAGCGGAGGTTGGCACGTAATGTCTAGTAATAACGAATCAATCGGCAAAACGCTATCCGTTGTTGTTGCACTATGTTTAGTGTGTGCAGTAATCGTATCGTTTGCTTCAGTTCAGCTTCGTCCTTTACAGCAAGCTAACAAAACACAAGATATTCAACGTAATATCTTAGCGGCTGCAGGTGTTGCAGTATCAGGTTCTGTATCTGATACATTCAACTCAAAAATCGAAGCTCGCGTTGTAGACATGAACACAGGTGAGTTTGTAGAAGGTGTTGATCCTAACTCATTTGATTTCGAGAAAAGCAAGTTCGATCAAAGCATCAGCTTCGCGTTAAAAGCAGAGGGTATTAAAGATATCGCTGGTATTCAGCGTATGACTAAAAACTCGCCTGTATACATCTCGAAAAAAGAAGATGGTTCTATTGATGCAATCATTCTACCTATCCAAGGTTACGGCCTTTGGGGTGTAATGTATGGTTTCCTAGCGCTTGAAAGCGATGCTGAAACTGTTAAAAACATCAATTTCTACAAGCACAACGAAACGCCAGGTCTAGGTGGTGAAATCCAAAATCCACAATGGACTGCTAAATGGCAAGGTAAAGAGTTACCAATCAATATCATGAAGAGCGGTGCGAAGAACGAACATCAAATCGATGGTCTTTCTGGTGCAACATTAACTTCAAACGGTGTTGATCACACAGTTGACTTCTGGACTGGCGAGCATGGCTTTGGTCCATTCCTTGCGAAAGTACGTGAAGGAGCGTTGAAATAATGGCTGATACAAAAGAAATGAAGTCGGTCCTATTTGGCCCGGTATTCGCAAATAACCCAATCGCACTACAAGTACTTGGTATTTGTTCTGCGCTAGCGGTAACATCAAGCTTAAAAAATGCACTAATCATGTCAATCGCATTGACACTAGTAACTGCGTTTTCTAGCTTCTTTATCTCGTGTATTCGTAACCAGATCCCTTCATCTGTACGTATCATCGTACAAATGACGATCATCGCATCACTAGTAATCGTTGTTGACCAAGTACTACAAGCATTCTCTTACGCTACGGCAAAAGAGCTTTCTGTATTCGTTGGTCTAATCATTACAAACTGTATCGTAATGGGTCGTGCTGAAGCATACGCAATGAAGTCACCACCAGTAATGTCTTTCTTAGACGGTATTGGTAACGGTTTAGGCTACTCAGTAGTTCTATTAACTGTTGGTTTCATCCGTGAGTTATTCGGTAAAGGTTCACTATTCGGTGTTGATATTATTCCACTAGTACAAAACGGTGGCTGGTATCAACCAATGGGTCTATTGATTTTACCACCGAGTGCGTTCTTCATTATTGGTTTATTCATCTGGGTACTTCGTACCGTGAAGAAAGACCAAGTAGAAGCAAAAGCGAAGGGGCGAGCAGTGGAACATTATATTAGTTTATTTGTAAAAGCGGTTTTCATCGAAAACTTAGCTTTAGCCTTCTTCCTAGGTATGTGTACTTTCCTTGCGGTATCAAAGAAAGTAACTACGTCAATCGGCCTAGGTGTGGCAGTTATCGTGGTACTAGGTATCTCAGTACCAGTAAATAACTTGGTTTATCACGCTGTTCTTGCACCGGGTGCATTAGAGTGGCTTGGCTACCCAGAGGCAGACCTTAGCTTCTTACGTTTCTTGACTTTCATCGGTGTTATTGCAGCACTTGTACAAATTCTTGAAATGGCATTAGATAAGTTCTTCCCTGCACTTTACAACGCGTTAGGTATCTTCTTACCACTGATCACAGTTAACTGTGCGATCTTCGGTGCGGTATCTTTCATGGTTGAGCGTAACTATAACTTCGGCGAGTCTGTTGTTTATGGTATCGGTTCAGGTGTGGGCTGGGCACTAGCAATTACTTTACTTGCTGGTATCCGTGAAAAAATGAAGTACTCAGACGTTCCTGATGGCTTACGTGGTTTAGGTATTACTTTCATCACTGTTGGTCTTATGGGTCTTGGCTTTATGTCATTCTCTGGTATTTCACTTTAATAGGTAGCGAGGATAAATCATGAATGAGATTTTCTTAGGTGTTGGTGTTTTCATCGCTATCGTTGTTATTTTAGTTTTAGTTATCATTGGTGCTAAATCTAAATTAGTAGCAAGCGGCGATATCACCATCGGTATTAATGGCGACCCAGAAAAAGCTATTACAACATCAGCAGGTAGCAAGCTTTTAGGTGCACTAGCTGATTCAGGTATCTTCGTTTCATCTGCGTGTGGTGGCGGTGGCTCTTGTGGTCAGTGTCGTGTACACATTCATTCAGGTGGCGGTGATATCTTACCAACAGAACTTGATCACATCTCTAAAGGTGAAGCTCGTGAAGGCTGTCGTTTAGCGTGTCAGGTAAATGTTAAAAACGACATGGAAATTGAACTTGAAGAGTCAATTTTCGGTGTTAAGAAGTGGGAATGTACTGTTATCTCTAACGATAACAAAGCAACGTTCATCAAAGAACTTAAGCTTGGTATTCCTGATGGCGAATCAGTACCGTTCCGTGCAGGTGGTTATATTCAAATTGAAGCACCAGCTCACCACGTTAAATATGCTGATTACGATATTCCTGAAGAGTATCGTGGCGACTGGAACCACTTCGGTTTCTTCAATCTGGAGTCTAAAGTAGATGACGAAACAATTCGTGCATACTCTATGGCTAACTACCCAGAAGAAGAAGGCATCATCATGCTTAACGTGCGTATCGCTACGCCGCCGCCAAGAGACCTAAGCCTGCCATGTGGTAAAATGTCTTCGTACATTTGGTCACTTAAAGCAGGTGATAAAGTGACTATTTCTGGTCCATTCGGTGAATTCTTCGCGAAAGACACAGATGCGGAAATGGTATTCGTAGGTGGTGGTGCAGGTATGGCACCAATGCGTTCACATATCTTTGACCAACTTAAGCGTTTAAAATCTAAGCGTAAGATGAGTTTCTGGTATGGTGCACGTTCTAAGCGCGAAATGTTCTACGTAGAAGATTTTGATGGCTTAGCTGCAGAAAACGATAACTTCGTATGGCACACAGCACTGTCTGATCCACAACCAGAAGATAACTGGGAAGGTTACACAGGCTTCATCCATAACGTACTTTATGAAAACTACTTGAAAGATCATGAAGCGCCTGAAGATTGTGAGTTCTACATGTGTGGTCCTCCAATGATGAACGCGGCAGTTATCAACATGCTAAAAGATCTTGGTGTAGAAGACGAAAACATCTTATTAGATGACTTCGGTGGCTAACACCATACACAAAACAATAAGTTTTGGTTAGAATACAGGCCTCGTAGCACTCAGTGTTACGAGGCTTTTTTATTTCTATACCTAATTGTGTGGTATCCAAAAGGTGAATGCTATGAATAGAGTGTTTTATCGCCAAGGCTTGATGGCCTTTTTCCTACTAACTATGACTTTACTCATGGCTGGCTGCAGTCAAGCTGATAAGGCCGAAGAGCTTTATTTTGAAGGTAAGACTATGGGGACTACCTATCATATAAAGGTGTATGCAGAGCCTTCGCAACTTGCAGGTGTTGATTTACATCCTGAAATTAAGCAAGTGCTTAAAGATGTAAACCAATCAATGTCGACTTACATTCCTGATTCAGAAATTAACCAGTTTAATCAACTACCAGCAGGGCAGGTGATGCCAATTAGTGCTGATTTTAGAAATGTGGTAGCTGAATCAATCCGCCTTGGTGAATCAACAAAAACGTTAGATGTCACTATGGGGCCACTAATTGACTTGTGGGGCTTTGGCCCAGATAAAAAACCAACTAAGCGCCCAACGGATGAAGAGTTGGCTGCAATGGTTGCTAAAATTGGCGTTGATAAGCTTAAACTTACTGATGCGGGTTTGATGAAAACAATTGATGGTTTAGAGCTGTCATTTTCTGCAACAGCTAAAGGTTACGGCATTGATAAAGTCGCAGAAGTGATTGAAAGCCATGGCCTGACTAATTATATGGTTGAGATTGGTGGTGAGTTACGTGTATCGGGTATTAAGCCAGACAACATCACGTGGAAAATTGCAATTGAACAGCCAGATGCTGAGCCAGGCGTTCGTAAAGTACATAAAGTAATTGAACCAGGTACCAATGGTATTGCGACATCGGGCGATTACCGAATTTTTTACGAAATGGATGGTGTAACATATAGCCACTTAATTGATCCTATGACAGGCATGCCGAGTCGTCATGATTTAGTATCTGTAACCGTATTAAGCCCATCAGCAATGACAGCCGATGGTTTAGCTACCGCACTAACTGTGATGGGCATGGAGCGTGCGCAGAAATACGCAGAAGAGCACGATTTGCCTGTGTATTTAATTGGTAAGTCTGACAATGGCTTAGTGACATATTCTAGCCCCGCTTTTAAACCTTATTTGTAGCAGGGCAAGAAGCAGTTTATAATACATGCAGCCCAATACATTGGGCTTGATTTAATTGCTGACGATAGGGGCAAAGCAATGTCACTTTTTCTTCTAACATTTGGTCTACTTATTTTAATTGTGGCAGCGATGGCTGTCGGCATGATTGTGCAAAAGAAATCTATGGCCAGTAGTTGTGGTGGCTTAGGCGCTGTTGGAATTGACAAAGCCTGCGACTGTGACGACCCATGTGACAAGCGTAAAAAGCGCATGGCAAAAGAACAAGCCTGGAAAGAGAATCAAATTCTTTAACCACAAAAAAAGCGCCCAAAGGCGCTTTTTTAATACCTAAATTTTACAAGGACAGTCACTGTTAAATATGTTTTATGTGGACAGTCATCTTTATTTTTAAACCGAGACTTTTAACTTTTTAGCGGCTAATCATTTGGTTTTAACGTTAGCTCAATGACCTGAACGTACTCTTCATTATCAAACGTCAAATTTTCTAACGTAATAACACCTTCAACTTGTTTAAAGTTAATAGGTTTTGAGGTCTTTAAATTTGTTGCAGACTTGATAGGAGTTGCAAGTTCTATACTTAATGTATCTGCTTGCCAGTTGAGTATATGAATAAAAATACTCTCATTATTATGAGTGCTCACTCCCCAGTTTTGCGGGGAAATAGGGCCGCCTCGAGTGCCGTATATACTCTTACCGAACACCTTTAGCCACTGACCAATTTCGGCAAAGGTTTTTAGGTTTTCTGGTTGGATTTTACCGTTTGGCATTGGGCCTGTATTAAGTAAATAATTAGCGTTTCTTCCAGCGGCACTTACTAAGGTTTGCACGAGCTCTTTAGTCGTTTTGTAATTATCATCAGTTAAACTGAATCCCCAGCTACCGTTCATTGTTTGTGCCATTTCTAATGGTAATTTACCTAACCGTTCTTGATTAGTAGGAAGCTGTTGTTCAAAGCCCTGATAATCCTCACCTGGAACAGTGAATCTGTGGTGGTTATTTACGATTAAGGTTGCAGGCTGTAGTTCATGGATCATTTTATAAGTGCGTTGTAGTTGCCAGTTATCCCAATTGTGGGAGTCTTCTTGATCCCACCAACCATCAAACCAAATACCACCAATTGGCCCATATTGAGTTAAAAGCTCTTTTAGTTGTGCATCTTGAAATTGCAGGTATTTTGCCCAATCACCACTTTTTTCTCGTTTGGTGTAATGGCCTGTTCGACCCCATGGATAGTAATCTGGGTGATGCCAATCAAGTTGTGAATAATAAAAGAAAAGTTGTAAACCATGTTTTTGAGCCGAGTTAGCGAGCTCTTTGATAGGATCTTTTTTATAAGGTGTACTATCGACAATATCAAAATTAGAAACTTTACTGTCGTACATGGAAAACCCATCATGATGCTTTGAAGTAATAACAATATACTTTGCTCCAGCATCTTTAAACGCCTTAACCCACTGTTCTGCATCGAAGCCTGTTGGGTTAAAAAATTCAGCTAAACGTTGATACTTGGGCCCCGAAATTCGTAAGTCTTCCATGATCCACTCGGCTCCATACGGGCTTCCTACACCACCAAGTTGACTATACAGTCCCCAGTGTAAAAAGATACCAAACTTATTATCTTGAAAACGTTCTCGGGCTTTTATGTTTTCAGGAGCGGGTGTGTAGGCTTGTGCTTTATCTGGGTCAATTGCAACCCCGGTTCCAGCGTGCCCAAGGCTCGAAAAAACAAGTAATAGGTTGATCAGTACGCAATTAAATGTACTCACTTTATACCTCATAAACTAGATTCTTTACTTAAAAGTAGCAGGAAATCATTGAGCGAAAAGTAAAGCAATTATTCATATTCGAAAATTTTATATATGCAGAAACAAAGGAATACGATGTTAAAAGTAAAACTCATTTACACGGACAGTCACTTTTAACTGTTCAGTTATTATTGCGGCAAAACAGATTTTGTCTACACTTTAATTACAGCTAATGCATTTCAAATTATCAGTTCAAGGAGTGGACGATGGCTTTAGCAAGGAAGCGGCAAATCTGTTTGTCGAACACCAAGTATTACCATTGTGTTTCCCGTTGCGTTAGACGCGCTTATCTTTGTGGTGAAGACGCACTCACAGGTAAATCATATGAACACCGTCGAGGGTGGGTTGAAGAACGCCTACTTTTTCTTGCAAAAGTGTTTTGTATTGATGTGTGCGCTTATGCGGTGATGAGTAACCATACTCATGTTGTGCTTTATGTTGATGATAAAAAAGCAAATAGGTTATCGGATAAGGCCATTCTCTTACGTTGGTTTAAGCTCAGTAAAGCAACGCCTTTAGGTCAAAAATTCCTTCATGGTCAGCCGTTAAGTGACGGTCAACAAGTCTTCTTAAATAAAGAGGTTACTGAATACAGAGCGCGCCTTTCGAGTATTAGTTGGTTCATGCGAATGCTAAATGAATATATTGCCAGACGTGCAAATAAAGAAGACGAGTGCACGGGGCACTTTTGGGAGGGGCGTTTCAAAAGCCAGGCGCTCCTTGATGAACCTGCTCTATTAGCATGCATGGCCTATGTTGATTTAAACCCTGTTCGTGCAAAGGTCGCGAGATCGCCTGAACAAT
>NZ_PQCG01000034.1:100978-551273 GCF_002964825.1 Pseudoalteromonas sp. T1lg122 | reverse complement strand
AGGGAATACCTTTTGAGTTAAAGTCATACCTGTTACTGGTCGAGCAAACTGGGCGTTGTATTTGTACGGATAAGCCCGGATATATAGAGCATCATTTACCTCCTATTCTTGAAAGGCTGAATTTCGAACCGAAAAAATGGTTAACACTAACAACTCAGTTTGAAAATTTATTTCATGGAGCTGCAGGTAGAGCTGGGGCTATTGAACGTTATTGCAGTAAAACTGCCCGTAAGCGACGAAGTAACCTAACAAGCTGTAAGTTATTACTTGCTAGCTAAGCTTTAAAATAAATCTCTTTTAATTTTTGTAAATTATTGCTGCACTCTTGTACTTTCCATTCGCAGATAGCTATACCTTTTATCCTGGTTTTTATTTGCGTATTAAGCCAATAGGGTAGGTTGCCTGCGGAACGAATATTTTAGATCAAATAATCTAAGGTCTTTGAAGGTTTAGCAGGCACTTTTAACAGTGCCTGTCTTTCCAAATCGTGTTTATTCTAAATTGATTAACTCAGCCCCTAAAATAGCGTACTTATTTTTACCGTTTGCTTGTAAGAAAAAGGCGGCAGGTGCATGAAGTGAAGGTATTGATGTGAATACACTTTTGCACGCGTATACAGGCCATGTTGTAGCGTTATCTAGCATACTAATGTCGCCAGAAAAGCAATTGTACCCTTGTTTTAAAAGCGCTTTATATTTACTTTCTGTAAGCGTCAACGACTCATTTAAAACAAAACTGTTACCGGTTCTAAAGATTAGGCTGCTTGCATCCAAACTCGTGTAACCTTGACGGATACTGCTTATATCACCCAATTCTTTAATTATGGGTGACTGTCCTTTGTTATTGACTGCAATATCTATTTGGTAATCACCTAGCTCACTCTTTACAGTTACATCATCTATTAGTAAGTCTACCCAATTGTCTTTAGTGTTAAATGGAATGGCGTGGTACTGGGCTATTTTAGCGCTTTGCCACTCTCCCGAAGTTATTGAATCAATGGTTTTTTTATATAAAACACGGTTAACTTTACGGGCTATTTGTCGGTTTGGGTCGTTTGGGTAAGCACCTGATTCAATTAATATAATTCGGATACCTTTTTCTGAAAAAGTATCACCAAAACTACGGTAAGAGTAACTGTCGTTGTACTTCCCCAAGTGCCCTGGGATCATGGTTTCAACCGTTTTGGCTAAATGAGCAATAAACTGCATAGCCTCACCACGAATTTTATTTACTTCTCTTGCTTCATTATAGGCAGGTGCTAGCACTGAAATAGAGGCTTGTTTTCCCATTTTACCTGCACCGTAATATGCATTCTGATCATGTAAATTAAAGCCGAAGTCAGGTTTGAATTCATTTGCTGCAGCCATGAGTATTTGTCCTTCTTTCGTGCGAAGAGCTTTTGCATCACGATTTAAATCAATACCTTGTGCATTATGGCGTGTTTGAACAGCAGCGCCATCCGGGTTCACCATAGGGATTATGAGAAGGGTTATTTTCTGTTGCCAGCTTTCTAGCCATTGTGCGTTTTCATCTGCGGTTATAAAGCTTAAAAAATCCATCAGTGCCGCAGTTGCTGTATTTTCGTCGCCGTGCATTTGGCTCCACATCATCACTTTGATTGGGCCTGTGCCGATTTTAAGAGAGTTAAGTGCCTGTCCTTGGAAAGAAGTGCCGATTTGTTTTAGTGTAACGCTTGGGTGTTTTGCTGCGCTTTTTAAGTGGGGTTCTATATCGGCGTAGTAAATCGCAGGTTTATCTAAGCCAGCTACAGCGGTATCTTCAATCGTTTTTGCAATTGTTGTATTACTCAATGCCAAAAGGGCTGTGGCGAGTGCGTATTGGCGCATAATTATCTCTTTTATTCTTTATTTTGATATTTGTAAGAATATTATATTTTAACTTGTTTGGCTAATCCTTGTTCAGTAATAAAGCTTCGATTGCTACTGACTAAGTATGCTTTAAATCGCTATTTTTATGCTATTTTCTTTTTCTTCATTGCTTTTCGCTATATAAAATACAGTATTAATTTTAATTACTTAGCTTAAAAAAAGACTGATTTTTTACGCTTTGTTATCAAATTGATAAACAACACTT
Source organism: Pseudoalteromonas sp. T1lg122 (assembly GCF_002964825.1). Classification (NCBI taxonomy): domain Bacteria; kingdom Pseudomonadati; phylum Pseudomonadota; class Gammaproteobacteria; order Alteromonadales; family Pseudoalteromonadaceae; genus Pseudoalteromonas; species Pseudoalteromonas sp. T1lg122. Next base: position 549,179 of record NZ_PQCG01000034.1, on the reverse strand, counting down.
AACCTTGCGTCTTGAAATTCTACTTGTACCGTCTGTTGACTTTGTTATACTCCACATCGAAATTTCAGTAATTACTGAAACTTTATTGATGAAGATCATGTTACCGCATTTAAAAATAGGGTAAGCCACTTACCTGAAATGCAGTAAAAGCGATAAAAGGCGTGAGTTTTGCGAGCAATTAATCAGTCACAAGGTGTCAAACAGTCTAGTTTAGCTAGATTGCAATTGGCTGCGCGTGCGTTTTTTGCTGGTAAAGAATTAATGTCAGTTTTAGCCTTGTTGCTGATTAATTCAGCTATGCTAATCAACGGTACATTAGAAGATGCTCACGGGCTAAGAAGCTTATTAAGCGAAGGTGCTTTATACGAAACACCATTACTTAATGTCTTGAGCTTTTTAGCTTACCCAGTGGTGTCTTGCCAGTTACTAATTGGTCTATGCTGGTTGGTCTTCCATTTCTTCCCTGCGCGTCGTGCAGGTGTCATTTTACGTAAAGCGGCCTTCGCTGCGCGTGAAACGATAAAGTCTTTAGTAGTACACAGCGCTCATGGCTGTCGTGCTCCTCCTCGTGTAAGTGGTTGTCTGTAATTAAGCTTTGTTGCTTAAGTTCAGCCATTTTAGTCGTTTACTAAGTTGTCTTTACTAAGCACCTAGTGGGCTTTTTACGCCCAAATTTCAGTCAGCCAACCTAAAATCCCTCACTTTTTAGCGTGTCGATTTGTCGTGCTCGTTAATCAGCAGGGGATATCTGTAGCATCTGTTGCAGAAAAGCGTCGTGTACTTATTTCGACAAGTGTTAACTTTTAGGTTGTAGGATATTCCTTTGTCAATTCGAAACCTTTGTAATATTGCTCTAGCGTCTTTAGTGCTGGCTTTGTCTGGCTGTAAAGGCGGGGTACTCGATCCAAAAGGTCAAATTGGTGTCGACGAGAAGTATTTAATTATCGTAGCTACGGTGTTAATGCTGATTGTCGTAATTCCAGTTATTGCCATGACAATTTATTTTGCATGGAAATACCGTGATGGACGAGATCAAGAAATTTACGCTCCAAAGTGGGCGCACTCTACCAAGATTGAAGCTGTAGTTTGGACCATACCTATCATTATCGTTGCGATTTTAGGTGTGATCACATGGCAGTCAACACAACAACTTGACCCATATAAACCACTTGAAGGTAAAGGTAAGCACCTTACTGTTGAAGTTGTTTCTTTGAACTGGAAATGGTTATTCATTTATCCAGAGCAAGGTATCGCAACAGTAAATGAACTTGTTTTTCCTGCCAATGTGCCAGTGCAGTACAAGATCACCTCTGAAAGCACCATGAACTCGTTTTTCATCCCACAGCTTGGTAGCCAAATTTACTCAATGGCTGGTATGGAAACAAAGCTTCACCTAATCGCTGATGAGCCTGGTACTTTTAAAGGTTTCTCTGCTAACTACAGCGGTGCAGGTTTCACTGGTATGAAGTTCGATGCCATTGCAACAGCCACTGAAACTGATTTCGATGCATGGGTTAACAAAGTGAAAAACACCGGCTCTGCACTGACTAAGCAAAGCTATGTTGAGCTTGCAAAACCAAGTGAATACGACCCAGTTAAATACTATGCCAGCGTAGATAAAGATATGTTCCATTCAATCGTAATGAAATATATGCAAGCGCATGGCTCACACGCTGCAATGCAACACGCTATGCCTGAGCACTCTGCTCACAAGAAGCACAGCGAGGACGAGGAATAATCATGTCGTTGTTAGGTAAATTAACATTAGACGCAATCCCGTACCATGAACCAATTATCATGGTTACCATGGCGGTCGTTGCTGTCTTAGGTCTGTTAGTGGCAGGCTTAGTAACAAAATATAAAAAATGGGGCGTGATTTGGCACGACTGGATCACCTCAATTGACCATAAGCGTTTAGGTGTTATGTACATCATTCTTGCGCTTATCATGCTTTTCCGTGGTTTCGCGGATGCTATTATGATGCGACTGCAATTAGCAATGGCTACTGGCGGTGCAAGTGGTTACTTACCACCAGAGCATTATGACCAAATCTTTACGGCGCATGGGGTGATCATGATCATCTTTATGGCGATGCCGTTTATGATTGGTTTAATGAACATCATTTTACCTCTGCAAATTGGTGCTCGTGATGTTGCATTCCCATTCTTAAATAACCTTAGCTTTTGGTTAACTGCTGGCGGTGCAATTCTTATCAATATCTCATTATTCTTTGGTGAGTTTGCAAAAACGGGTTGGGTTGCATATCCACCGTTGTCTGAATTGTCATTCAGTCCAGGTGTCGGGGTCGATTACTATATTTGGGCCTTGCAGATATCCGGCTTGGGTACCTTATTAACAGCGGTAAACTTCTTAGCAACCGTATTTAAGATGCGTGCGCCAGGCATGACATTGATGAAAATGCCAATTTTCACATGGACATGTACATGGGCAAATATCTTAGTTGCAGCATCGTTCCCTATTTTAACAGCGGTACTGGCAATGCTTACCCTTGACCGTTACCTAGACTTCCACTTCTTTACGAATGCGGCTGGCGGTAACGCTATGATGTACATCAACTTATTCTGGGCATGGGGTCACCCTGAAGTTTACATTCTGATCTTACCTGCGTTTGGTATTTTCTCAGAAGTAATCTCTACGTTTGCGGGTAAACGTCTGTTTGGTTATAAGTCGATGGTTTACGCAAGTGGTGCAATTTCAATTTTAGGTTTCATCGTTTGGCTTCATCACTTCTTTACGATGGGTTCAAGCGCTAACGTTAATGCCTTCTTTGGTGTTATGACCATGGTTATTGCAGTACCGACCGGGGTTAAGTTGTTTAACTGGCTGTTCACTATGTATCGTGGTCGTTTACGTATTACTGTGCCTGTCCTTTGGACTTTAGGTTTTATGGTGACGTTCACTATCGGTGGTATGACGGGTGTTCTACTTGCAATTCCAGGTGCTGACTACGTATTACATAACAGCTTATTCTTAATCGCTCACTTCCATAACACTATTATTGGTGGTGCGGTATTTGGTTACTTAGCAGGTTTTGCTTACTGGTTCCCTAAAGCAATGGGCTTCAAGCTTGATGAAAGCTGGGGCAGAAAGTCTTTCTGGTGTTGGTTAATTGGTTTCTTCGTGGCATTCATGCCGTTATACGTACTTGGTTTCTTAGGTATGACACGTCGCTTAAACCACACTAACAACCCTGATTGGAATATCTGGTTATACATTGCAGCTGGCGGTGCGGTAATCATTCTGTTCGGTATCTTATTCCAAGTTGTACAACTTGTAGTGAGCTTCAAAAACCGCGAGCAACTTGATGATACAACGGGCGATCCGTGGAATGGTCATACTCTTGAGTGGGCATCTGCTTCTCCTCCGCAGTACTACAACTTTGCAAAAATCCCACATATTGATGACATCGATGCGTGGACAGACATGAAAGAAAAAGGCCTAGCTTACAAACAAGAAGCGTCTTATAGCCCAATTCACATGCCAAAAAATACACCGGCAGGTGTGTTAATGAGCGCAGGTATAACAACCTTCTGTTTTGCCATGATTTGGCACATTTGGTGGCTTGCAGCCTTTGGTTTACTGGGTGCTATCGTTGTATTCATCAAGCGTTGTTACACCAGCGATGTAGATTACTACGTGCAACCAGATGAAATTGTTGAACTAGAAACGGCTCACAATACAGCCGCTACGAAGGAGGTGAATGCATGAGTGCCATTCCTGCTGGACTAGACACCTTAAACGGCGCACACGGTCATGTCGATGCACATGACCATGATCACCACGATACAGGTGGTAACACCGTATTTGGCTTCTGGCTATACCTTATGACTGACTGTCTGCTGTTTGCATCATTCTTTGCAACCTACGCAGTATTGTTCATGAACACTGCTGGCGGTGTGTCGGGTAAAGACATTTTTGAACTTGATTTTGTGGCGGTTGAAACCGCAGCACTACTACTTAGTAGTATCACATTTGGCTTTGCGATGATCTCTGCTCACGGGCAGAAAAAGGCGGCTACGTTAACTTGGTTGCTGGTTACCTTTGCTTTTGGCGCTGTGTTCATTGGTATGGAAGTGTATGAATTCCATCACCTAATTGCACACGGTAATGGCCCACAACAAAGTGCCTTTTTAACATCGTTTTTCTCTTTAGTGGGCTTACACGGTCTTCACGTTACTGCGGGTCTAATTTGGATGACGGTAATGATGATTGAAGTTATTCGCCGTGGTTTAAACCCACAAACAGTGACACGCCTAAGTTGTTTAAGCTTATTCTGGCACTTCTTAGATGTGGTGTGGATCTGTGTATTTACCGTTGTTTATTTAATGGGAGCAATGTAATGAGTCACAGTGAATCACATGTAATTAATAACTTAGAAGTACACGCACATAATGAGCAATCACATGGCAGCGTTAAAGACTATTTAATTGGTTTCGTATTGTCAGTGATTTTAACGGCTATTCCATTTTGGGCTGTAATGAGTGGTTCGTTTTCTAAAACGACCACCGTATGGTGCATCGTGAGCATGGCAATTGTGCAAATTTGGGTGCATTTGAAATATTTCTTACACCTAAACTTCAAAACTGAAGACGGCAAAGCAAGTTCAATGTCGTTTATCTTTAGTGCTTTAATCATCGTGATGGTGGTTGGTTTGTCGGTGTGGATCATCTACGAATCGAACGCCATGATGATGTACTAATAACAATTACTTTGTAATTGGTAAAAAGATTTACGAAAGGAGCTGGTTAGTCTGAGGTTGTGTCTCCAGTTCTTACAGTCTGTTACTAACTAGTTTCTTTCGTAATATTGCGTTTGTGCTGAAAATTAGAGGAGTCGAGGAAGTGTTTCGACGTTATTTAAATGTCACTAAACCTGGCATTATCATGGGTAATTTGATTTCTGTCGCGGGGGGATTCTTGCTAGCCTCTCGTGGTGACATTGACCCATGGTTAATGATCGCAACCTTGCTAGGGTTATCTTTAGTAGTGGCATCAGGATGCGCGATTAATAACGTAATTGATCGTGATATTGATGTTGCTATGGCGCGCACTCGCAAACGCGTCACAGTGACTGGCGAAATGTCAGCAAAGGCGGCTATGGCACATGGCATCGTGCTTGGTGTTATTGGTTTCGGTTTATTAGCTGTGTATACCAACGTAGTGGCACTCTTATTTGCTACTTTTGGTTACGTCATCTACGTAGGTGTGTACAGCTTATATATGAAACGTCGTTCTGTGTATGGCACCTTTGTAGGTAGTTTATCTGGCGCAGTACCGCCTGTTGTGGGTTATTGTGCCGTGACTGGGCAGTTTGATGCCGGTGCTGTGATTTTATTGGTCATGTTTAGTCTATGGCAAATGCCTCATTCATATGCAATTGCAATCTTTCGTTATAACGACTACCAAGCGGCCAGAATTCCCGTGTTACCTGTAGCGCAGGGGATCGAGAAGGCAAAGCATCACATTGTTTTATATATCGCCGTGTATGCGTTGGTTGTGATGTTATTAACCATTAGTGGTTATACAGGTTTAGCCTTTATGGCTGTAGCCTGTACAACGAGTTTTTGGTGGTTGCTAATGGCGCTCCGTGGCTATCGTCGCAATATTGATGTAAGCGGGTGGGCGCGCCAAGTGTTTGCTTTTTCAATTGTAAACATCACGGTTTTGAGCATAGCGATGGCTTTAGATTACCATTCAGTAGCTCCACAGCTACTTGTTTTAACTTAGAAAAAAGTTGCTAACATATCCCAATGTTACAGTAGCAAAGGCCCGGAAGTCTCCTCCGGGCCTTTTTTCTTTATCGTTTTTAAAAGCGGGCAGCTTGCTCTACCACAATGCCATGACGAGCCGCTAAACGGCGATGGTCCTTATCATAACCACCTCCAATTACTGTTGCGACAGGCACATTGTGCTCAAGGCAACGCTTGAGAACTAAATGGTCGCGTTGCTCAATCCCTTGCCAGCTTATATCGAGTTTCCCTAAACCATCTTGCTGCCAAACATCAACACCTGCATCATAAAGCACTAAGTCTGGGTTTAAGGTGTTTAATAAATAACTCAGCGTATCGTCAACTACGCCTAAGTATTCACTATCAGCGACATTCGGCGCTAAACCTATGTCTAAATCACTGGCTGATTTGCGAAACGGAAAATTCTTCTCACAGTGAATAGAGCAGGTATAAGCATAAGGCTGATGCGCTAACATCGCAGCGGTACCATCACCTTGATGAACATCTAAGTCAAAAATAAGTACATTGGTCACTTCACCACTTTTTATCAGGGTTTCACTGGTAAACGCGAGGTCGTTTACCATGCAATAGCCCGAACCAAAATCAGTATGTGCATGGTGAGTGCCTCCAGCTAAGTGGCAAGCAATACCATGTTTAAGTGCTAAACGTGCCGTTTGCAAGGTGCCCAAAGGAGCGGTAAAAGTACGTGCCATTAGCTCTTTTGACCAAGGTAAGCCAATGCGGCGCATTGCTTTTTCATCTAATCGATTGTGCCAAAGGTCGTGGATATAGTTTTCGCAGTGCACTAATTCAAGAGGCTCAGGGCTGCCGAGCAGTGGTTGAGTTAGGTTATCATTTATTAATCCAAGGCTTTGTACATGCTCATATAAATAAGCAAACTTACTCATCACAAAGCGATGGTTAGGATCGAAACTAAACGAGTAATTTGGGTGATACACCAAGGGTAAGTGGGGATTTAACTGCATAGCTCATTGAATAGCTGAATTTGCTACAGCATAACGAATCTACCGATAAAAGTTTACTCTGGCGCGTGAATTAAATGGCCTAACTCGCGATGTAATAATGCTTCATCACCCAGATTTAGCTCAATCAACCGTTTTAAGTGAGTAATACTATCAATATCGATATGTTCACAGCGAAGGCCTGCATGTTGATGCTCAACATGACATAGCTCCACTTGCATTTTAATCTCGATTGATGACTCTGGCAGGGTAAAGATTAAGTCAGCTTTACTATGAATAGGCACTAAAAATGAATCACTTTTAGTTATAAGCGCACCTTGCAAAGATAGATCAAGTAACTGACAGTGATAGTCGTTACCTTCAATGCGAAGTATCGCAGGGCAATAAAATAATACCCGCGAAAACTCTCTGCGTTCATTCATAGCTGTATCTCCAACTTTATTAACGTATACCAATCCTTAATAATACTTAATCATTTTGAGGGATTAAACCTGTCGCTAACTGCGTTAAAAACTTCTGATTTACGACTGCATGGATGCAGAAGGTAGAGCAATGCAGGAGCAATTGCCGAGCATAACTAAATAACGAAATTTTTGCCTTGCTATCAACGAGGTTTCCTTGCCTCAAAATTGACTACATAATTAAGCGAATTGGTATTAATAAGTATAGATCATAATGGAGTGAGTGATAGTAAAGCTTACTGCAACAAAAAAGCCCCTAAGTTGGGGCTTTTTAAGTATCAGCTAATTAGCCAATTTTTTTGTATTTAATACGCTTAGGTTGTGCCGCTTCTGCGCCTAAGGTTTTCTTCAACCACTCTTCGTATTCTGTGTAGTTACCATCGAAGAAGTTAATTTGGCCTTCGTCACGGTAATCAAGAATATGTGTAGCAATACGGTCAAGGAACCAACGGTCATGCGAGATACACATTACACAGCCAGGGAACTCTAAAATAGCGTTCTCAAGTGCACGTAGTGTTTCAACGTCTAGGTCATTGGTTGGCTCATCCAGTAGTAATACGTTACCACCTGCTTTTAATAGCTTAGCTAGGTGTAAACGGTTTCGCTCACCACCTGATAAGTCTTTAACGAATTTTTGTTGGTCGTTACCTTTGAAGTTAAAGCGGCCAACATAGGCACGGCTTGGGAATTCAAAGTTACCAATTTTCAATACGTCTTGACCGTTAGAGATTTCTTGGAAAACCGTGTTGCTCTCGTCCATGTCGCCACGGAACTGATCAACCGTTGCAAGTTCAACGGTTTCACCAACAATGATCTCACCGCTATCTGGCGTTTCTTCACCACTTAGCATTTTGAATAGCGTCGATTTACCCGCACCATTGGCACCGATAATACCTACGATAGCGCCTTTCGGCATTGCAAAGTTTAGGTCATCGATTAATACGCGATCGCCAAAGCTCTTCTTCAGGCCTTTCACTTCGATAACTTGGTCACCTAAGCGTGGACCCGGTGGAATGAATAGTTCATTCGTTTCGTTACGCTTTTGGTAATCGTTTTGCTGTAGCTCAGAGAACTGTGCCATACGTGCTTTAGACTTAGCTTGACGGCCTTTCGGATTTGAACGAACCCATTCAAGTTCTTGTGCGATTGATTTTTGACGTGCTTTTTCAGATTTCTGTTCTTGTTGTAAACGTAAATCTTTTTGCTCAAGCCACGATGAGTAGTTACCTTCCCAAGGAATACCTTCACCACGGTCAAGTTCTAAAATCCAACCTGCTACGTTATCTAAGAAGTAACGGTCGTGGGTTACAGCAACTACGGTACCTTCGTAGTCGTGTAAGAAGCGCTCTAACCAAGCAACTGACTCAGCGTCTAAGTGGTTGGTCGGTTCGTCAAGAATAAGCATATCTGGTTTTTCAAGTAGTAAACGACAGATCGCAACACGGCGACGCTCACCACCCGAAAGGTGTTCAATTTTTGCATCCCAAGGTGGAAGACGTAATGCATCAGCTGCACGCTCTAACACGTTGTCGATATTGTGACCATCGTGTGCTTGGATGATAGCTTCAAGTTCGCCTTGCTCTTTCGCAAGTGCATCGAAGTCAGCGCCGTCCATTGCATACTCGTTGTATACTTCATCTAGGCGATTTAATGCATTTTTAACTTCGCTTACCGCTTCTTCTACTGTTTCGCGAACTGTTTTGTTCTCGTCTAGCTGCGGTTCTTGCGGTAAGTAACCGATTTTAGTGCCTGGTTGAGGGCGAGCTTCACCTTCAAAGTCTTGGTCAACACCGGCCATAATGCGCAGTAACGTCGATTTACCTGCACCGTTTAGACCTAGCACACCAATTTTTGCGCCTGGGAAAAAGTGTAAAGAAATATCTTTTAAGATAGTGCGCTTAGGTGGCACAACCTTAGATACTCGACTCATCGAGAATATAAACTTGTCTGGTAACACCATGAAAGAAGCCTTCAATTTATAATAAAAATTAACAGCAAGTATTGTATACCCAAACTACCTCAAAATACAGAATTCAGCGTTTATGATAGGCTTAATATCAAGGTGTTATTTACTCAAAAAGCCATACATTTCAATTAATGACCACTCAGAAATATCATTTCGTTTGGACATCTAAACATCTAGAGGTTGAAATTTCTAACTATCCGTTCATAATTAGCAGTCAGATAAGTATGCTCGGAGCCAGCTATGCCCATTACAGTAAAAGATGAATTGCCAGCCATTGCAAAATTACGCCAAGAAAACGTGTTTGTAATGCCAAAAAGTCGCGCGAAAACGCAAGAGATACGCCCAATGCGTTTGGCCATCTTAAACTTAATGCCAAACAAGGTTGAAACCGAAGTGCAGTTTATTCGCTTGTTAGCTAATTCACCGCTACAAGTTAATGTTGAGCTGTTGCGCTTAGATACTCACCGCACCAGTAGTCACTCTGAGCAGCACATGGATACGTTTTATCGCTATTTTTCAGAAGTGAAAGATAATAACTACGATGCCATGATTATCACTGGGGCACCGCTTGCTCATTTAGAGTATGACGAAGTTGCTTACTGGGACGAGCTAAAAGTTATTTTAGATTGGGCAGAGCAACATGTTACGTCTACGCTGTTTTCGTGTTGGGCGGCCCATGCGGGTCTATATCATCACTATGGCCTTAAGCGCGAACTTAAACCAAATAAATTAAGCGGCGTATTTACCCATAAAAGTTATTTTGACCATGCAGCACTCACTCGTGGTTTTGATGATACCTTTTTAGTGCCACACTCTCGCTATGGTCATATTGATATCGACAAGATCACTGCCTGCGATGATTTGGTGGTGTTAGCTGGTTCTGAGCGAGTAGGTGCCTACTTAATTAAAAATAAATCAGGCAGCCAAGTGTATATTACTGGCCATCCAGAGTACGATGCACATACCCTTAAAGGGGAGTATTTGCGCGACCAAGAAAAATCAGCGGATGCGCCTAAGCCAGAAAATTACTTCCCAGACGATAACCCAGACAACGAACCGTCGAAGACCTGGCAAAGCCATGCCTTTTTATTGTTTTCGAATTGGTTAAACTATTATGTGTACCAAACTACACCGTATGATATTAACTTAGTTAGCCAAGATGTAAGGACTAACAACTATGCCGAGTAATGCAGTGAATAAACGCGAACAATTAACCGAGGCGCTGAAACAGCGAATTTTAATCCTCGATGGCGCGATGGGCACCATGATCCAAGAACATAAATTAGAAGAACAGGATTATCGCGGTGAGCGCTTTAAAGACTGGCATGTACTTATTAAAGGTAATAACGATTTATTAAGCCTGACTCAGCCAAAAATCATTGCGGATATTCATCGTGCCTATTTAGAGGCGGGGGCTGATATCATCGAAACGAATACCTTTAATGCCACGACTATTTCGATGGAAGATTACGATATGGCGAGCCTTAGCCGCGAAATCAACCTCGAATCAGCGAAACTTGCACGCAGCGTCTGTGATGAGTTTGAAGCAAACGATCCTAGCAAACCGCGTTATGTAGCCGGTGTACTTGGACCAACATCAAAAACCTGCTCTATCTCTCCAGATGTAAACGACCCGGGTTACCGTAATATCAACTTTGATAAGCTGGTGGCTGCGTATGTTGAGTCAACACTGGCACTGATGGAAGGTGGTGCTGACCTTATTTTAATAGAAACCATCTTTGATACCCTTAATGCTAAAGCGGCTTCGTTTGCCGTAGAAGAAGCATTCGAGCAAGCTGGTCGTAGTTTACCTGTGATGATCTCAGGCACCATTACCGATGCCTCAGGCCGTACTTTATCAGGACAAACCACAGAAGCATTTTATAACTCAATTCGCCATATTAAACCGCTATCAATCGGCCTTAACTGTGCCCTTGGCCCTGATTTACTGCGTCAATATGTTGAAGAGTTATCACGTGTTTGCGAAACCTTTACCTCGGTGCATCCCAATGCCGGTTTACCGAATGAGTTTGGTGAATATGATTTAGAAGCCCCTGAAATGGCAAAAGAAATTATCGACTGGGGTAAGTCTGGCTTTATTAATATTGTAGGTGGTTGTTGTGGCACCACACCGGCTCATATTAAGGCGTTTGCGAAAGGTCTGAGTGGTGTTAAGCCACGTCAATTGCCAGAGCTTGAAGTGCGTATGCGCTTATCGGGCCTTGAAGCGTGTAACTTAAACTAGGAAACCGACATGACTGACCAAATTGCTGTATTTACTAACGTCGGTGAGCGTACCAATGTAACTGGTTCGGCTATGTTTAAGCGCTTAATCATGGAAGAAGATTACGAGACCGCTCTTAACGTTGCCCGTGAACAGGTAGAAAATGGCGCGCAAGTGATTGATATCAACATGGATGAAGCCATGTTGGACTCAAAAGCGGCGATGGTAAAGTTTTTAAACTTAATTGCCTCAGAGCCAGATATCTCAAAAGTACCGATCATGGTCGACTCATCGAAATGGGACGTGATTGAAGCGGGCTTAAAATGTATTCAAGGCAAAGCCATTGTAAACTCAATTTCACTTAAAGAAGGTGAAGAGCCGTTCATCCGCCAAGCTAAGCTAATTAAACGCTTTGGTGCCGCAGCAGTTGTAATGGCGTTTGATGAAACAGGGCAAGCTGAAACCGCTGATCGTAAGTTCGAGATTTGTCAGCGTAGCTACAAAATTCTTGTTGAAGATATTGGTTTTCCGCCTGAAGACATTATTTTTGACCCAAACATTTTTGCTGTTGCAACGGGCATTGAAGAGCACGATAACTACGCGGTTGAGTTTATCGAAGGTACGCGCCGAATTAAGCAAGGCTTACCGCACTGTAAAGTGTCGGGTGGTGTATCGAATGTGTCGTTTTCGTTCCGTGGTAATAACCCAGTACGCGAAGCTATTCACTCTGTGTTTTTATACCACGCGATTAAAGCGGGTATGGACATGGGCATTGTAAATGCGGGTCAATTAGCGGTTTATGATGATATTCCTTTAGAGCTGCGTAAAGCCGTGGAAGATGTGATCCTCAATACCGACCCAGGTGCTGGTGAGCGACTAGTTGAACTTGCACCCAAATACTCAGGTATGGCGCAAGCGGAAAAAGTTGAGGATTTAGAATGGCGTACTTGGCCTGTTGAAAAGCGTCTTGAACACGCGCTAGTAAAAGGCATTACCGAATACATCGATGAAGATACCGAAGAGTGCCGCAAGGGCAAAGCTAAGCCTATCGAAGTGATCGAAGGCCCGCTTATGGACGGCATGAATGTCGTTGGTGACTTATTCGGTGCAGGTAAAATGTTCTTACCACAGGTTGTTAAGTCAGCTCGTGTAATGAAGCGCGCCGTTGCCTATCTTGACCCTTTCATTGAAGCTGAAAAAGAAGAGGGCGCAACCAATGGTAAAGTGGTTATGGCAACCGTTAAGGGCGACGTACACGACATTGGTAAAAATATCGTAGGCGTGGTACTGCAATGTAATAACTACGAGGTTATCGACCTTGGTGTGATGGTGCCTGCAGAGAAAATTTTGCAAACCGCCATTGACGAAAAAGCCGATATTATTGGTTTATCAGGGCTTATTACCCCATCCCTTGATGAAATGGTGCATGTTGCCAAAGAAATGACCCGTCGTGGTTTTGAATTACCGCTACTGATTGGTGGTGCAACAACCTCTAAAGCGCATACCGCGGTTAAAATTGAGCCTCAGTATGATAAAGGTGTGGTTTATGTCAATAACGCCAGCCGCGCTGTAGGTGTGGTTTCTAATTTATTGTCGAAAGAATTAAAGCCGGCATTTTTAGAGAAAACCAAGGCTGAGTATGAAAAAGTACGTGAACAACAAGCGCGTAAAAAGCCACGCTCAAAACCAGTTACTTTACAGCGTGCTCGTGACAACGCAGTAAAATTGGATTGGGACAACTACACACCACCTGTGCCGAAAAAGCTAGGTGTGACTGAATTTAAAGATGTTTCGATTGCGACTTTAAGACAGTACATCGACTGGACACCTTATTTCATGACGTGGTCAATCGCTGGTAAGTATCCACGTATTCTTGAAGATGAAATTGTGGGTGAACAGGCTAAAAGCTTATTCGCAGATGCTAATGCAATGCTTGATGAGCTAGAGCAATCAGGTGCACTACAACCTCTAGGTGTCATTGGTTTATTCCCTGCAAACCGAGTAGGGGATGACATTGAGATTTACACCGATGAGTCGCGTACAACGCTTTTAACTACATCGTGTCATTTACGTCAGCAAACTGAAAAAACCGACTTTGCTAACTACTGTTTAGCTGATTATATTGCGCCAAAAGGCACCCCAGATTACTTTGGTGCGTTTGCGGTTACTGGTGGTCTTGAAGAAGACGACCTTGCCGATGCCTTCGATGCTAAGCAAGATGATTACAATAAGATCATGGTTAAAGCCGTTGCAGACCGTTTGGCTGAGGCATTTGCAGAGTACTTACATGAGCAAGTACGTAAAGAGTATTGGGGCTATGCGGTAGATGAAAACCTATCGAATGATGAACTTATTCGTGAAAACTACCAAGGTATTCGCCCAGCGCCAGGTTACCCGGCTTGTCCTGAACATACAGAGAAGAAGAAAATCTGGCAGTTACTTAATACCGAACAGCGTATCGGCATGAAACTAACAAGTTCATACGCAATGTGGCCGGGTGCGGCGGTTTCTGGTTGGTATTTCTCTCACCCTGAAGCTAAGTACTACGCAGTGGCGCAAATTCAACAAGATCAGGTTGAAGATTACGCTAAGCGTACCAACATGACTCTTGCAGAAGCTGAGCGATGGTTGTCGCCTAATTTAGGCTATGAACCAGAATAATAACCTTTAGTTATTAGCTTTTGTTTAAATTAAAAACGAGCCTCACATGGCTCGTTTTTTTATGCCCATTTTTAATCATACTTTTTTCTTTTTAATTGCTTTAATACTGGTAAATTCCTTCTAATTTAAATATTTGTGTTAAAGTTATACCAATTCGCTTAATAAAGTGGTCTATTTTGAGGCAATAAAGCCTCGTTGATAACAAGGCAAAAATTTCGTTATTTAGTTGTTCTAAATCAGAAATTTTTAACGCAGGTAGCGACAGGTTTAATCCCTCAAAATGATTAAGTATTATTGCGGATTGGTATTGTTGAGATTGATCAAGAAATCTAAGGTGAAATTGTGATTGATACAGTGAATGCAAGCGACAAAGATAAAGCACGATTTTTACGTGTTTTTGCATTTATTGGTTCGATCACTTCGTTTTTAATGGCGATCACCAGCTATCAAGATGGATACCATGCCCTTAGCTATTTATTGATTATTGGCGGCTTTGTGTTTGCCTCACCTTTCGTTATTAAAAATCGTGACGAAACCATAGCAGTACTTATGTTGTACGCTCTCTATTCGATGATGTGTTTTTTAATTGTCTCTGGGGGCAGCAATGGCACAGGGCCGTTATGGCTGTTTATAGTCTCGCCTGTGACCTTTTTTATTCGTGGCTTAAGGCGCGGAGCGTTCGATCTTATTCTGCTTGCCATCATTATTTCAGTGCTTTTCTACTTTACCGATCAATTTGGCTATTACAGATATCCGAGTCATTACTTTCCTACTCGGGTCATGCTGTGTTTCTCGATTTTATGTATTTTGGGCGGCTTCTACGAATATTACCGCAACAAATACAGTTTGCAGTTAATGGAACAGCTTAAGCTTAATCAAAAGCTTGCACGTACTGATGCGATGACTGAACTCGCTAACCGTCGCTTCGCAACTGAATGCTTGCAAGATAAGCGCTTTGGCGAAGGGGCTGTATTCTTGCTGATGGATGTTGATAACTTTAAGCAAATCAACGATACCTACGGTCATCAAGTGGGTGATGAGGTGCTGATATTTTTTGCTAATGTCTTTAAAGAAGTGTGCACAGAAGACGATGTTATTTCCCGTTGGGGCGGCGAAGAGTTTTTAATTGTGATCCCAACAGGGTATGAGCTTAGAGCAAGAAAAGTCGCTGAAAAAATCCATAAGAAGCTTGCCGAAAAGCCATTTACGAGCGGTCAGCATCGTTTTCATGTCACCTTAAGTATTGGCTTGTACGTGCGCGTTGCTGATGAAAGCATGGATCATTGCTTAAACATTGCCGATAAACGACTTTACCGCGCTAAATCGCAAGGTAAAAATCAAACGGTTGCTGAAGTTGATTTAGCGAAGCATGAGCCGGCTTGATAAATAAAGCCGCAATTAGCGGCTTTATTGATTGCTCAAATTAATGGCTTTTTTCAAAGTCGCTGACTTCACGTTCAGCTTCTTCCTTCGATTTACCGTATTTTTGCTGAAGTTTACCAACCAGCTCTTTACGGCTACCTTCAATTTTATCTAAATCATCATCGGTAAGGTCACCCCATTTACGTTGTGCTTTACCTTTAAGCTCTTTCCAGTTGCCTTCTAAACGATCGCTGTTCATCATAATCTCCTTACTTTGTTAAACATTCATCTTAGTAATAGCAATCGCAGTACCAACTTGGTGAATTTATTAACTGATTGATTTATAGTTGTTTTATGCTTTTACATATAATGAGTGGAATTTAAAAGTTTGCAATTACTACGTAGTTTTTAGAATCAGCCTGTAATATTTTCTGTTGCGCTAGTTTTTAGATACTTAGTGGCTTTTAGATGTATAGCGATTGATTATCCGCGTGTATTCTTCAGTTGATTTTAGTTTACGCAAGTTCTCGTTAAACTGGTCTCTTAAGGCTTCGTCTCGGAATAAAAAGCCACTGGGATTTTTGCCAAATAACGCAAATCGTTGTACAGGTTTAGAGACATCAATTTCGTCATTGATATTAATTAACGCTCGATAATAATCAAAAATTTTACCGTCCATCTGGATCACCTCGTAGCGCTCTCGATACAAAAGCTGTACTTGTGCAAGTTGATCATAGGTTTCTGCGTATTGTGGGTTTTCTCTGGCCATTGCTTGATATTCTGGTGTGAGTAATTCTTTTGCACCTTGCCATGAAAGAACACTAAAGTGTTTTAATTGTGCAATAGAGCTAAGCTGCAGGTTTTGCTTGGCCAGACTAAAAGCGAAGTTCTCGTAGCTGTAAGCAATATCTGAAAAGTAACCGCTCATTTGATGGGTTTCGATAATTTTTTCATTAATATCAGACACAACATCAACTAAGTTCTCAGTATACAAAGGGATCCGCCTTGCATAGGGAACGTAGACAAAGTGTATTTGATAACCGTGAACACCGAGTGTTGCACGAAGTAAGTCAGGAATAATACCTGTGTTGTCTTCAACCATCACCCAAGGTGGTAGTGTATTGCCAAGTGCAACCGTAATTTTTTGCTGACTAAACGCTTTTTGAAACGGGAAAACTAAAAGTAGCAAGGTGATTAAAATACGGGTGTAAATCCTGAACAAGTTAATTCCTTATTCTGATTTTTGTTTGGTCGTTTAATCAAGAATAAGTCTAAACTGGCAGAATGCAATGTTTTCACTTCTAAAGCCCGAGATAGAAAATAAGCCTATAGCCATCGCAATTTTTAGTTTTTTGATACAATGCGCGAAAAGAAAGTAAGAGATACCTAACGTGCTGCCAGTTCAAGATATTTATCAATCCCTGTTAACCACATTACAGAGTAACCCAATGGCTTTATTGCAAGCGCCACCGGGAGCGGGTAAATCGACATGGCTGCCTCTTACCCTAATGCGCGAAGGTCACTTTAAACGCATTGTTATGTTAGAGCCAAGACGACTGGCCGCACGCAATATTTCCCAGTATTTGGCAAGTCAGCAGAATGAAAAAGTCGGTGACAGTGTCGGCTTACGCATTCGTGGCGAATCAAAAGTAAGTTCTGCAACTAAACTCGAAATTGTCACTGAAGGCATGCTGACGCGTATGTTGCAAAATGACCCAGTGCTTAGTGATGTAGACTTACTTATTTTTGATGAGTTTCACGAGCGCTCAATTGCCGCAGATACGGCTTTGGCATTTGCCCTCGAAACACAGGCGGCACTTCGCGATGATTTAAAAATCTTACTGATGTCGGCAACCTTAGATGGCGATCGTTTCAGTGAGTTTTTCAGCTGTCCGATTATTTCATCACAAGGACGAAGCTACCCCATTGATGAAGTGTATATTCCACTTAAAGACGAAAGCCGTTGGCTCGATGACATACCTGCACTAATAAAACAGGCGCTTAGTGAGCAAACGGGCAGTGCTTTAGTATTTTTACCAGGGCAGCGTGAAATCATGCGCGTTCAGCAGTCTTTAAATGATTTAGGTGATAGCGTCGAAGTATTTAGCTTGTATGGTGAGCAAAATAAAAACGAGCAACAAGCTGCTATCGCGCCTGCTAAACATGGTAAACGCAAAGTGGTATTAACCACCAATGTCGCTGAAACCAGTTTGACCATTGAAGGAATACGCATTGTGGTTGATAGCGGCAAACGCCGTGCTGCCAATTTCAATTTAAAAACCGGTGTTACAGAGCTCGTTACGCAAAGTATTTCTCGTTCTTCTGCCATTCAGCGCGCTGGTCGTGCTGGGCGAATTGAGCCGGGGGTTGTGTATCGATTAGGCTCTAAACAAACTTTTGAGCGCCGTAATAGCCATGATGCGCCAGAAATTCTGACCAGTGATATTAGTCATTTGTTATTAGAGGCAAAGCAGTGGGGGGCGTCACTTGCTGAGCTTAGCTTACTCGACCCACCTAGTAGCCAGCAGATTAAACAGGCAACGGCACTTTTGAAAATGCTCGAAGCCATTGATGAAAATGAAAAGCTAACAGCCCTCGGTAGCCAAATGCTGAGCTATGGAGCCGATATTCGCCTCTCGCATATGCTCATTAAGGCAAAGCAACTAGAGCAGCGCATGCCTGGTATTTATGTATTAGCGGGGTATTTAACGGCACTGCTTGAAAGCCGAATTAGTATGCCTGCTGATCTTAATTTGGCATTACATAGTCAGCACAGCAAACCGCATCCAGTATTTAAGCAGCAATTAACATATTGGCTATCGCGCTTGCAACTCAAGCCGGTTAATGAGCTTAAAACAGAGTACTTGTCGCTGCTGGTGGCGCTTGCCTTTCCTGACCGCCTAGCCAAAAAACGCGGTAATGGTTATTTACTTGCCAATGGTGCGGGCGCCGAATTAAGTGAGGGGTTTTGGCATAACGATGATTATATTGCCATTGCACATATGGGCGGCCATAAAGGAAAACGTGTTTTTGCTGCTGTTGCCTTTATGCCAAGTGACCTTGAAGATGAGCTTTCGCATTTATTTGCTGAGCAAACTCGCTGCGAATACGATGAAAAAGCAGGGCGCTTTATCCATCAAGATGAGCTCAAGCTCGGTGCTATCACCATAGCGAGTCAGCCAAGTAAACAGCCCCTAGATAAGAGCGAACGCACTAAAGCGTGGTTAAACTTATTTAGTAAGCAGGGCTTTTCGTTATTTAATGAACAGCCCGACAGTGAGCAGTTACTTATTCGAATGAGTTTGGCAAGTAAGCTGTTACCAGAATCATTCCCGCTTTTAAATCATGATGAATTAATTGCCGATAACCAATGGCTTGCACCTTATTTGGATGATATTAAAAACCTTGAGCAATTAAAAAAGTTCAATTACAGCGAAGCAATTAAAAGCTGTTTTGATTGGCAGCAGCAAAGTTTATTGAATGAACTCCTCCCCTTGCGATTAACGGTGCCAAGTGGTTCAAATGTAAAAGTGACCTATCAGCTTGATGGCCCTGCGAAGCTCAGTGTACGCATGCAAGAAGTGTATGGCATGACCAGCACGCCTTTGCTGGCACAAGGTAAACTGCCATTATTAATGGAGCTATTATCACCAGCGAGGCGACCGCTGCAGTTAACTCAAGACTTAGCTAACTTTTGGCAAACGAGTTACCGCGATGTGCAAAAAGAAATGAAAGGGCGTTATCCAAAACATTTTTGGCCAGACGACCCAGCCACCAGCCAAGCAACTAATAAAGTAAAAAGTAAGATGTGATTTTAATGAAGCTGAGTGCTTAGCTCAGCTTCATCACTTGCCTTAGAGCTGCATGCTTCATAAACCGTTACAATTTCCAGCCTTGTTTTGGTATCCCTTTTGTTGACTGTTTAGTAGTCTAATTGAGTCATTAGTAAAAAGAGAAAGCCAGTGTCTGCAGCTATTACCCTTGCTCAATATGTTAAAAAACGAACAGGTGTGCCTCTGGGGCATAAAGATTCGCTGCGCAATATGCTGACACGCTCGCTGGGTGCGAGCTCGTTTTATCTGTTTTGGCGATATTGGAATCCGGTGTGGAGCTATTATTTATCTCGGTATGTAATGAAGCCTTGCAATGACATTATGCCGGTTTGGTGTGCGGTTGTTGTTACTTTTGCTGTCAGTGGGGCGCTGCACGATTTAGCAGTGAGTTTAGTGAAGTTAAAGCCACTATTCTTTTTTACTCCTTGGTTTACTGTGATGGGCGCTTTGGTATTAGTAAGCAAGTACAGCCAAATACAGTTTAGCTCTGCTCCTTGGTTGTTTAGAGCGCTCGCCAACATCAGCTTTATTGTATTGAGCTATTGGTTGACGAGCCACCTTTTTTAGTGCGTTATTGCGTTGCTAAGGGGTAGTCAGTGTAGCCTTTAGCACCGCCTCCAAATAGGGTATCTGGATCATGCTGAGCCAGTTCAATGCCTTGTTCAATACGCGCTGGCAGATCTGGGTTGGCAACAAACGGGCGACCAAAACCAATTAAATCAGCCCAGCCTGCGGCTAATGCTTGCTCTGCTTTCTCGTCAGTGTACTTGCCTGCATAAATCATTAGTCCAGCATAGTTCTTACGTAGCGCTTGCTTAAAACTTTGCTCCATTAAAGGCGCATCATCCCAATCAGCTTCGGCAATGTGCAGGTAAGCAACGTTGAGTTTATTGAGTACTTTTGCTGCGCCAATATAGGTTTCGAACGGGTTTTCATCGACCGTCCCATTGAGTGTTGTGAGTGGAGCAAGGCGTACGCCAACACGCTCAGCGCCAATTTCATCACATACCGCTTGTGTCACTTGTTGTAAAAAGCGTAAGCGGTTTTCTAAACTGCCGCCGTATTCATCGGTGCGTTGGTTCGACTCTGAATCAATAAATTGATTAATTAAGTAACCATTGGCAGCATGAAGTTCAATACCATCAAACCCTGCATCTACAGCATTACGGGCAGCTTGACGGTATTCGTTTATAACCTGTTTGATGTCGTCGTGGCTCATTGCGCGTGGCTGTGCTGTGGCAACAAAATCGGGTTTGTCATCTTCATCAATAAAAACTTTGACGTCTTTAGCTGCAATCGCTGATGGCGCAATTGGTTGCTCACCACCTGTGTTACTTGGGTGAGATACGCGGCCAACATGCCAAAGCTGAGCAAACATAATGCCACCAGCTTGATGAACTTTGTCGGTTACTTTTTTCCAGCCAGCAATTTGCTCGGCAGTATAAATACCCGGTGTCCAAGCATAGCCCTTACCTAGGGCTGATATTTGTGTGCCTTCGCTAATAATTAAGCCGGCGCTGGCACGTTGTGCATAGTAGTCGGCCATTAACTCATTGGCGATATCACCCGGTTGTGATGAGCGAGAGCGAGTCATTGGTGGCATGACAATGCGGTTTTTTAGTGTGTGACCGGCAAGTTGTACGGTATCGAATAATTTGTTCATTACGGCTCCTTGAAAGCGAATATGCTTTCAGCATAACGAAAATTATTTATGAAATTAATGCCACTAATCACAAAACACTTTTGTTAAAATTGCAAAAAACTACAGCGTTAACCTGGGTGCTATAAAGTCTAAAAACGCTAATACTCGTGATGAAACACCACTGTTTTGATAATACACCGCATGCACTTTTTCGCGGCGATTAGGGCTCAGTACCTCGCCTTCGAGCACTTTTACTAAACGACCTGCTTTTAAATCTTCGTTGATCATAAATTCCGATAACAAGGTAATGCCGTGACCTTGAATACAAAGCTGGCGCACAGTTTCACCACTTGATGCACTGATTGAAAATTTTAGGTCTAAAGGCGTGGTTAGCGGCCAGTGATTTAAATGCGGCGCGTCGGTAAAACCAATAAGCTGGTGTGAGGCTAAGTCGGTTAGTTCATTTAATGGCGGTGCCGCTTTTAAATAATCCGGGCTGGCAACGAGCTGTAGTTTGCTAACTCCCAAAGTGCGCGCATGCAAGTTTGAGTCAGCAAGCTCGCCAATACGAATAGCAATATCGGTTTTATGCTCAAGTAAATCGATAATGTTGTCGTGGCTGGTGATCTCAAGTTTTATGTCAGGATAAGCTTGGTTAAAGGCTTTTAAATGTGGCGCTAATTGGTGAAACACAAAGGGACTTGCGGCATCGACTCTTAATTTTCCTGATGGGGCGCAGTGTAGAAGCTTTAAGGCTTCTTCGCCTTGTGCAAGCTGACTGAGTGCTTCTCTAGCATAGCCTAAAAATAACTGACCTTCTTCGGTCAGCTCAATGCGCCTTGTGGTGCGGTTGAATAAGGTAACGTTTAATGATTTTTCAAGCCGAGTTACCGCCCGTGATATTTTTGCAACTTGCTCATCTAAGGCATTGGCTGCACTTGAGAACCCGCCGGTGTCAACCACGCTAATAAATGCTTCTAAATCTTGGGTGTTGGAGATCACGCTCATGGTTTTACCTTTTCATTTTTGACAAAAGTATTTTGTCACTACTGCTATTTTTTGCAAATTTAATTTTAGCCACAATAGCCGCACTTTCAAAATTAAATTAGAGGATATGTGATGCCAATAGCATTACTAGCGTTGACTCTCAGTGCGTTTGCCATAGGCACCACTGAGTTTGTGATTGTCGGCTTAGTGCCAACTATTGCTGAAGATTTAGCTGTTTCGTTACCGAGTGCCGGGCTACTTGTAAGCTTGTATGCTTTGGGTGTTGCGGTGGGGGCGCCAGTATTAACTGCGCTAACAGGGCGATGGAATCGAAAACATGTATTACTTAGCTTAATGAGCCTATTTGTAATCGGTAATTTACTGGCTTGGCAAGCACCTAGTTATGGCAGTTTGATCACAGCAAGGATTCTAACAGGTCTTGCCCATGGGGTGTTTTTCTCAATTGGTTCAACCATCGCAACAGGGCTTGTCAGTAAAGATAAAGAAGCCAGTGCCATTGCGATTATGTTTACGGGGTTAACGGTTGCATTAGTAACCGGTGTGCCATTAGGGACTTGGATTGGTCAGCACTTTGGTTGGCGAGCGACCTTTTTAGTGGTGTCTTTACTGGGCTTAATTGCACTCATTGGTAGCACATTTTTAATTCCTAGCAACTTAAAGCAAAGTAAACCGGCTACTTTGAGTGAGCAATTAAAAGTAATGGTGCAACCTAGGCTTTTACTGGTGTATTTGATGACCATACTTGGTTATGGCGGCACATTTACTGCCTTTACCTATTTAGCGCCAATTTTAGAGCAGCAAACTGGATTTGCATCAGCCACTATTAGCTTAATCATGCTGGTATATGGGGTATCGGTTGCTGTTGGCAATATTTACGGCGGTAAATTAGCCGATAAAAAAGGCCCCATTAGTGCGCTGACTATTATCTTTAGTGCTTTAAGTATTGTGCTGTTAGTGCTGACCTTTACCATGCAATCTAAAGTCGCTGCGGTACTGACCATACTTGTATGGGGGGCATTTGCGTTTGGTAATGTGCCTGGGCTGCAAGTCTATGTGGTTAAACTTGCCGAAAAGTTTACACCCAATGCCGTCGATGTGGCATCAGGGTTAAACATTGCAGCGTTTAATATCGGGATTGCGCTAGGTTCAGTGTTAGGTGGTGTTGTCGTTGAAAACTACTCATTGCAAGACACTGCTTGGATTGGCGCTATCATCAGTTTAGCGGCGTTAATTGCAACACGATACAGCGGCTATTTAGATAAACGCGAGATCATAAAGCCACAAACAGCTTAAAACTAAATTGTTGATAGTTCGGTGCTTTGTCGTTATTTTAGGTGCGTAGTTTGATTATTAGTCATTAACTAAAACCACAAGGAATAACGATGAAGCCCCTTTATTTTCTAGCTATTTGCTTGCTAAGCACATTTAGCAGCCAAGCAAAGCAAACTAACCCAGAGCTCACAGCATTAGCACAGCAGTACTTTAATACCATGGTTGCAACACAAGCACCTAATGCGACTAAAAAAGAGTTAGAAGCTTTTTTAGCTTTATTAACTGACGATGTAGCAAATCAACACTTACCTTATCAAACCGATGATTCAAGAGAACCAGATGGTAAAGCCATGATGCGTAAAGGCATGACTTTTTACCTTGGGGCGCACACTGAATACCAAGCAAACTTACTCGATACCTTTATTTTTAATGATTCTGCCATTGCTTTGCGTTATACCCATCACGCTAAAGGTATACACCCACAAAACCAGCAAGAAATTGAATACACGCAAACCATTATGGATGTGCTCGAAATCGAAGATGGCAAGATAGCGGTTATTCGTAAATACCACGAATGAACTTAGCTTAACTTTTAGCCTAACATGAGCGCTTTTATAAGCGCTTTTTTATTAAAAATACGCCAGCAATAAATTTTCTCTTTTTTCCGCATTTCAGCTTAAATTCATACTTTTTAGGCTTTATTTTGAATAAATTTAAAACTTTTTTATATTCCGGATAATAAATGTAAGAACAGTGAGTTAGCTTAACTTACGAGTGTATCTTTGCGGTTGTTTACAATTTGTCAACCTTGAATTGCCATGCTCATTACCTTAACCTTTATTTTAATTGAACGTTCAATCAATAAAAAATTATGCCGAAAGTTGGAATGGAACCTGTTCGTCGTCAGCAGTTAATTGACGCCACAATAGAGTCGGTTGCAGAGCTTGGTTTGCAAGGCACCACCATAAATAGCATTAGTAAAAAGGCAGGCTTATCGTCTGGCATTATCAGTCATTATTTTGGTGGTAAGCAGGGCTTAATTGAAGCCACTGTGCGTTATTTATTGACCAGCTTAAAGCAAGCACTTTTGAATCAAGTAACGCCGCAGACCAGCCCAGAGCAACGATTAATGTTTATCGTTGAAGCAAACTTTTCACGCATTCAGCAGCAAAGCAATAACACCAAAACTTGGTTGAGCTTTTGGGCGCATTCAATGCACGACGCCCAGTTGCATCGCTTACAAAACGTAAATAGTAAACGTTTATTTAGTAATTTATTAAGCTCATTCAAACAGTTAATGAGCGATAGCGATGCCAACTTAGCTGCTGAGTTAAGTGCAGCCATGATCGATGGTTTATGGCTAAGAGCCGTATTAAGTAAGTCAGACCATGATCAATTCGAACATTGTGAGCAATTAGTAAAAGACTACATTCGTTCACTGATAAAACAGTATGGAGCCTAAAATGACCACACCTGTTTACGAAAATTTTATAAATGGCCACTTTTTGAAAAATCAAACTGGCGATACTTTTGCAGTAAAGAACCCTGCAACAGATGAAGTAATTTATCACGTTGAAATCGCCGATGAGTTTATTCAAAACGCGGCAATCGAAAGCGCAAAACAAGGCTTTGCAGCGTGGTCTGCAATGACGCCAATTGAGCGTAGCCGCATTTTATTAAAAGCCGTGGCAATCTTACGCGAACGTAATGATGAACTGGCAAAAGTTGAAGTACTTGATACGGGTAAGCCATGGCAAGAAGCTGAGTGTGTTGATGTTGAAACTGGCGCCGATGTAATTGAGTATTTTGCTGGTCTTGCGCCTGCACAAGTGGGTCAGCAACAAATGGTTGGCAATGACTTTTACTACACACGTAAGAGCCTTTAGGTATTTGTGCCGGTATTGGTGCATGGAACTACCCTCTGCAAATTGCTTGTTGGAAATCAGGCCCGGCACTGGCTGCGGGTAATGCGGTTATTTTCAAACCTTCAGAAGAAACACCACTTGGCGCAATTAAACTTGCAGAGATTTTCATCGAAGCGGGTGTACCTGCTGGCGTATTCAACGTTGTGCAAGGCGCTGCTGAAGTAGGGCAATGGTTAACAGCAAACCCAAATATTGAAAAAGTGTCGTTCACTGGTGAAGTAGGCACAGGCAAAAAAGTAATGGCAAGCGCTGCTGGTTCACTTAAAGATGTGACCATGGAGCTTGGCGGTAAGTCACCGTTATTAGTATTTGATGATGCCGATGTATCACAAGCTGTTAGTGCGGCAATGTTAGGTAATTTTTATACGCAAGGCGAAGTCTGCACTAACTGTACGCGCATTTATGTGCACAAAAATGTTTATCAGCAGTTTATTGATGAGCTGAAAACACGCACTGAGCAAAATATTATTGCTGGCGACCCAATGGATCCTGAGGTGAATTTAGGGGCGCTTATCTCTAAAAAGCATCAAGAGCTAGTACTTGGCTATATCGATAAAGGTATTCAAGAAGGCGCAACCTTATTAACCGGCGGTAAGGCACTATCACCAGTATCTGCGCCAAACGGCTACTTTGTGGAACCGACCGTTTTTGTCGACTGTAAAGACGACATGACCATAGTTAAAGAAGAGATCTTTGGCCCGGTAATGAGCGTGTTGGTGTTTGATGATGAAGATGACGTTATTCAGCGTGCAAACGATACCCACCTAGGCTTAGCCGCAGGCGTGTTCACTAAAGATATTCAGCGTGCACACCGCGTTATCCACCAGTTACAAGCCGGTATTTGTTGGATAAACAGCTATGGTAATTCACCAGCTGAAATGCCAGTAGGTGGTTACAAGCAATCAGGTATCGGCCGTGAAAACGGTATCGAAACTTTAGATCACTATACCCAAACTAAATCGATTTATGTGGGTATGAGCAATATAGAGAGTCCATTTTAATGAGTACACAGAACTATGATTACATCATAGTCGGTGCTGGCTCAGCAGGCTGCGTGTTGGCAAACCGACTATCAGCAGACCCTTCCAATAAGGTGTTATTACTTGAAACGGGTGGTAGTGATAAAAGCATTTTTATAAAGATGCCTACCGCGCTATCAATCCCAATGAATACTGACAAATATGCATGGCAATTTCATACCGAGCCAGAGCCATATTTAGATAACCGTCAAATGCACTGCCCACGAGGTAAGGTGTTAGGTGGCTCATCATCGATTAACGGCATGGTCTATGTACGTGGTCATGCCAAAGATTTTGATGAGTGGCAGCAACACGGCGCTAATGGTTGGGATTATCAAGCATGCTTACCGTACTTTAAACGTGCAGAATCATTTTACTTAGGTGGTAACAGTTACCGTGGCGATAACGGCCCATTAGGGGTTAATAACGGTAATGAAATGGCTAATCCGCTTTATAAAGCCTTTATCAAAGCGGGCCAACAAGCAGGTTATGCGCAAACTGATGACTACAATGCAGCCCAGCAAGAAGGTTTTGGGCCAATGCATATGACAGTTAAAGATGGCGTAAGAAGCTCTGCTAGCCGTGAGTATCTAGACCCAGTTAAGTCACGTAAAAACTTAACGCTAGTCACCGGTGCTTTAGTGGAAAAAGTTTTGCTAGAAGGCAAAAAAGCCGTTGGTGTTGAGTTTTCAGTATCTGGCTCTAAGCAGCAAGCATTTGCAGCAAAAGACGTTATTTTAAGTGCGGGCCCAATTGGTTCACCGCATATTCTGCAATTATCAGGTATTGGTGATAAAGACATCCTGAGCGAAGCGGGGGTTGAGGTTAAACATCACTTACCAGGTGTTGGCCAAAACTTACAAGATCACTTGGAGTTTTACTTCCAATATAAGTGTAAGCAACCAATTACTTTAAACGGCAAATTAGGCCTTGTTTCAAAAGGGCTAATTGGTGCTCGTTGGTTATTAAATCGCTCAGGTTTAGGGGCGACTAACCATTTTGAATCATGTGCATTTATTCGCTCAAAACCGGGTGTTGAATGGCCAGATATTCAGTATCACTTTTTACCAGCAGCCATTCGTTATGACGGTAAGAGTGCCTTTGATGGTCATGGTTTCCAAGTTCATGTTGGGCATAACAAACCAAAAAGCCGTGGTGCAGTAACGATTAAGTCGGCGGATCCTCAGGTTGCGCCTAAGATCCAATTTAACTACTTACAGCATCAAGATGACATTGAAGGCTTTAGAGCTTGCGTACGTCTAACTCGCGAGATTATTGAGCAAAGTGCGTTTGATGAATATCGCGATGGTGAAATTCAACCCGGTAAAGATGTGCAAAGCGATGAAGAAATTGATGCGTTTGTTCGTCAAGCGGTTGAGAGTGCTTACCATCCGTCATGTTCGTGCAAGATGGGTGAAGATGAGATGGCCGTGGTTAACTCGCAAACTCAAGTACACGGTATCGAAGGTTTACGGGTTGTGGATTCATCTATCTTCCCAACCGTTCCAAACGGTAATTTAAATGCGCCAACCATTATGGTGGCAGAAAAAGCGGCGGACCACATTTTAGGTAAGCCTGTGTTATCGGCATCAACTGCAGATGTTGCCATGGAAAAACAATGGCAATCAACGCAGCGTAGTTCGGAGATCTAATAAGGCCACCCGCAGTTTCGGCTGTGGGGCTTGCAGTGGCGCGCATCACGAGTTGTTTGTGGTGCGTTAATGCGAGGAATAAAACTGGAGAAACAATGAAGTATTATTACTTATTTTGGGGGGGTAACTATGACCTTTTGGCTTAGTGCTGGCATCATTTTTACCCTGTTAGCAATTGCGGTTATTTTATTTAAATGGGGTACGGTTAGGTGTGTTGGCGTCACACCGGTTAGAACGTTTACGTTCATTGCAATTTTATTTACATCGGGCCTAGATGTTGGCTTGATTATGTTTCCACTGACAGAGTTTGCAGGTTATGCAGACATAAAAGCAAGCCCAGAGTATGCGTTTGCCAATCCATTAGCCATCGAGTTTGGCTTTTGGGGCTTCTTGATCTGGGGATTTTATTTCCTTACGTGCTTTTATTTCTGCGTAATAGAACCCAAAGTAAAGTTCTTTGAAATTGCTTGGGTAAGACTAATTAATAACATCGTTATTATTGGTACATGCGCATTTACTGCATTTTTACTGCTGTCGAATTTACCTTGGTACCTGCCGTCGCTTGGTGATGGTGAGTCAATTATTCCGACATTCTACTTAATGGTGTTTGCAGCGATTTGTTTTGCTGTGTATTCGAGCACAGACATTAAGTATGTACGCTTTTTAAGTATTTCTACTACTTGGTTGTTTATCGCTTTAATCGCATTTATGTGGTTCGGTGCCTTTGTAGGTTCTGATGCACAAACATCAGCATTTGTTGATAACCTTACGTTGATCGGTGGTTACTTTGGCAACATCAATGAGTTTGTATTACCACTAAATGATTACCATGCCTTCTACCTGTTTTGGTGGTTTGCTTGGAGCATCATGATTGGTCAATTTACTTCGCGCTTTGTGGGTGGTTTAAAAACTTACCAAGTGCTGGCGGCTATGTTGATTTTCCCGTCTATTCCAATCGCTATCTGGTTTAGTGTTTTGTATCAATATCATGAAGCGGGTATTGCAACAGCAGGCCTGAAAAACATCGCTATGGTGTTTGTTGGTGTGGTGTTTGTGATCAACTCACTTGATTCTTTGATCCGTTTATACACAGATAATCTAAACTTAACGGTGAAACGTTTAGGTAAATTTAATTATATTGCCTTAAATGTGGTGGCGCTTTCATTGTTAACCCTGTTGTTTAAGTTCGACTTTTTACAGATCCAATGGGTTGGTGCGCTCGTTATTGCGTTATTTTTCGGCTGTGCTGCGTTTATTGGCTACAGCAAGTTAAAAACAGTGAAAAATATCGAAGGTTCACCAAAAGACAATAAATTAGATTACACAAAAATAGAAACAGTTAGCTAAGGGAAACCAACATGACAACAAGACAAACAGTATTAGCAGCAGCGTTGCCATTGGCATTACTGTCGACATCAGCCATGGCTGACTTATCGACTACGGTTACATTGGCATCGGATTACACCTTCAATGGTGTAAGCCAAACCATGAATGACCCCGCGATTCAGGGTAGCTTAGATTATGCCTTTGCAGATTCAGGTATGTATTTAGGTACTTGGGCTTCAAATGTAGATTTTGGCGAAGGCACCGACATCGAGTGGGATGTGTACTTTGGTAACTATGCTGAGTTAACCGATGCTCTTAGTGTTGATTATGGTATTGCCTACTACTCGTATCATGGTGAAGATCACTCGAGCGATGGTAATTATCCAGAGGTGTATTCGAAATTTGGTTACGACAGCAGTATAGGCCAAGTAGAATTTAACTTGTGGTATAGCTGGGATTATTTTGGCACCGGTGCAGGCCATTTAATTTACATGGTCGCTCACACATTTGAAGTTGCACCAAATCATGCTTTTCGTGCTAGTTTTGATGTTTCTAACTCATTAGATGGCGATAAGTTTAGCTGGGATGGCAGTGATAAGTCATACAAGCATTATCGTTTAGCGTATCAAACGAGCTATGCGGGCTTTGATATTGAAATTGCAGGTGAAAATACCAGCATTGATTCTGAATATGCAGATGAGCGAATCGTTGCGTCAATTTCTCGCAGCTTTGATTTATAAGTAGGGCTTTATTAGCACAGCTTTAATAAAAACGGCTAACCAAGGTTAGCCGTTTTTTATGTCTAGAAAATGAGTATTAAATCTCTTCGCCTTCGTGTTGCATCGCTAAATCATCAAGCTCCGCAAGGGTGTAATCAAAACCACTGGTATCGACTTCGTAGCGTATTTTTACGCCAAAACCACCTTGGCAAAGGGTCGCAGTGACTTTAGCCACTGACCAATGCTTAAGCTTGTTTAAAAACCGATTGGCGGTTTGCTGTGAGTCAAAGCGATAACTGACTTGCGATTCCATCTTTTTTCTAGCCTAAAATTTTTTCGAGAGTGTATGAAATTGCTTTGTTTAAATCAATTGCTCATTGAAAAACGCCAATGTGCGCTGCCATGAAAGCTCTGCCTGTTTTTCATCATAACGAGAGGTAGAGTCGTTATGAAAGCCATGGTTTGCCTTTTCATACATATGCATAGTGTAAGGCACTTGATGCGCTTTTAAGTCGCTCTCGTATTCTGGCCAAGTTGCATTAACGCGGTTATCAAATTCAGCTAAGTGTACAAGTAGCGGGGCTTTTATATTTTGTCTGAGTTCTTTAACGGCAGGAGTGCCGTAATAGGGCACGCCCGCATTAATTAATTTGCTATCAACTGCTGCTAGGTAGTTGACTATATAACCACCAAAGCAAAAGCCTACCGCACCGAGTTTGCCATTACTATTTGGGTGTCTTTTTATGTATTCAGCTGCGGCAATAAAGTCTTGTTGGATTTTTTCTTTATCCATAGAGCGCTGCATTGCGCGACCTTCATCGTCATTACCAGGATAGCCACCAAGAGGGTGTAATGCATCTGGCGCAAAGGCAATAAATCCAGCTTTGGCAAGGCGGCGAGCAACATCTTTAATATAAGGGTTTAAGCCTCTGTTTTCGTGGATCACTAACACTAATGGGTGCTTACCCGTTAAGTTAGCGGGTTCGACTAAATAACCTTTACCTTCGCCATGGCCTTTAAACGAGTCAAAGGTTTTATAGCTGGCTTTGATATCAGGGTCATTAAAGGACACTTGCTCAGCTAATGCATAGTTTGGCAGTAAAGCGCTACTTAGCATTGCCATTGAATAACCAAGAGCGACTAAGCCACCTAGCTTTTTCATAAAGGTACGGCGGTCCATCAAGCCATGGGCGTATTCATCGTACCAATCGAAAGCTTCTTGGGGAATGTGGTTATGGCGTTGCTCAGTCATACTTATATCCTTTAAAAACGAGTTAGGTTTATAACTTTAGCTGAAATATCAGCGATTAACAGCCAGTTGCTTTGTTTGTATTACCACATCCATAAAGCGGCGCTGCCAAATGGCCTTAAAGGCTTTATTGAACAGGTATAAAAAAATCAACGGCATTAGTAACAGTTTTAAAATCAGTAGA
Source organism: Pseudoalteromonas sp. T1lg122 (assembly GCF_002964825.1). Lineage (NCBI taxonomy): Bacteria > Pseudomonadati > Pseudomonadota > Gammaproteobacteria > Alteromonadales > Pseudoalteromonadaceae > Pseudoalteromonas > Pseudoalteromonas sp. T1lg122. Next base: position 517,944 of record NZ_PQCG01000034.1, on the reverse strand, counting down.
GACAAGATATTCAAAAAGTCGATAAATAAGTCTTCGACGGCAGCTACCATATTGCTAATGCCAGAGGTGACGGTGTCTATAATTTTACTCACCTGCGACGATTGGTCATGATTGAGTGATGCGTTAAGGTTTTCTAGTTGTTCGTTTAAGGCGTCTTTGTCAAGATTCAGCTGTCTTTGCTGGTTTAGTGCTGCATTAAGTTGCGCTGTTAATTGCTGCTTTTTATCAAGTAATGGTTTGGCTTGTTCAAGCTCAGTAAAGGTCAGTCGCTCAGACAAGCTGCGAGTTGCTTGAATCGCTTCTATTTGGCTATCAACCTCTGCCAGCTTAACTTTGAGTTCTGTCGCTTGCTGGTGGTTTTTTATCTGCTGCTCATTTAATAGCGAGAGCTTGTCTAAGATGGTTTGTTTTTCACTATCGACCTCGGCCTTTAGCTTGGCAGATAGGGCAGAGGTATTATTTGCACTGCTATTCACCGTCTCGACTTTTTCGCTCACCAGTTCACTTTGCTGGTTTATTTGCTCATCTAAGAATATTTGACTAACAAGGCCTGTTGTAAGCACCACAGCAGGCACTAAAAAGCGAATTAAAATTAAGCTCGCCATAATCTTATGACGTAAGTTAGGAAAATAGTTACGCCATTCACATATAAAGTAAGCGACGACCGAAACAGTAAAAACACCACTAAAAATAACCCCAGAAGAAATGGTGTATAAAATGCGCTGTAAAAATAACGAGCCTATTGCAAGGCGCATAGCATCTGACATGTATTCAGCTAGGTCATTTACTGGGTCGAGTAGTTGTGCAGGTTGAATACTCGCAATACCAATGCCCACTTCGGCTGATTGCAATAGCGATATAGCAGCATTAACTGTACGAGAAGAAGCGTACACTAAGGTTGATTGTACAAGGGCGCTGTCGATAAAGCGCATAATGAAATGGTTATAATGCTCTAGCCAACAAAGAAGTAGCAGTATTGTAAGAGATAAATACTTGATAATATGTTGTTTAGTTAGCATAACGCCCCCGACAGTTAGTACGCTTCTTCACGCTACACTATTCATAGCCGTTGAAGCAATCTAATAGGATTGAATTATTTTGCTAATTAACTGTCTATGAATTGCTATTCATCGCTTTAGAGGAAATATGAAAGAACCTGCATCAATTGGCCAGTGCTGTATTGAAGATTTAGATCCCGTGCAAGACTTAGGTCGCTTAGTCTCTTATTTACGTTCAAATCTGGTGACTCATCTTGATAATGCGTTAGAGGATAAAGAGTTAACCTCGGCTCAGTACATTGTGGTTGTGCTACTTGCACGCGGTAAAGTAAATACCTTGGCTGAGGTGTGTGAGCACATGGTGTATGACCGCGGTGCCATGAGTCGGTTACTTTCTCGTTTAGAAGACAAGGGCTTAGTTGCTAAAAAGCAGTCAGTTGAAGATCGCCGTTCAACTCTTTTATGCCTCACAGAAAAAGGCCAACAGCTTTACCCAGAAATTTTACCCACTGTAAATGATATCTATCGCAAAGCACTCACAGGCTTCTCTGATGATGAGCAAAAGCAACTCGCAAGCTTGTTGTTTAGAGCAATTCATAATTTAAAAGCATAAATTTCTCTAAGCGGTACATTGTCGCTGAAGGTTCATTTTGATAATATAGTTGCCTAGGCATTTAATTTTAACAAGTCCGGATTGTTATGTTTGAATCATCTTTGCTTGCGCAGCTTCACGCTCAATTTCCAGCTCATCAATTTAGCCCAGAAGGTTTGTCGGTTGTTCACACAGGCCGCTTTGCCAATGCCATTGTTTATCGTTATAAAGACGCGAAATTTGATTTAATTATTAAAGATTTTCAGCACAGCCCATGGTGGGTGAGAAAAACCATCGCGCCGCTTTTTATCAATCAAGAGTACAAAGGGCTGGCACGCCTGCAAGACGTAGACGGAGTGGTCGATAACTTTTGCCGTTTGTCATCAATTGCCATTGCTTATGATTTTATTGAAGGCACGCCACTTCGCCAGCTTGCCTTGCAACAGCAGCATTTACCGAGTGATTTCTTTAAAGAGTTTGAGCGTTTGGTCGCAAAAATGCATCGCCGCGGGGTGGTGCACCTCGACTTACGTAATTTGGGAAATGTGATTTGTTCAAAAGATGGCAAGCCATACATTATTGATTTTCAGTCAGCGATTCGCTTTGCACGCTTTCCGCGCTGGTTACAGCGTTTTATGCGTGGTGCCGATATGAGTGGGGTTTATAAGGCGTGGCAGAAGTTAGCCAATGACTCGTTACCGCAAACAAAGGCGGATTATTTGCACGACTTTAATCATGTGCGTAAGCGTTGGATTTTTAAAGGTTACCCGATTCAACGTGCCTATTTGTGGTGTAGCGGGGCTGTAACTCAGATTCTTAATTCTGACTTTATTCGCAGTATTTTAGATAGATTGTAAAAAGCGCGTTTGCACGCGCTTAGTGGGGAGAACTAGTATTTAGGCCAGCCGTTCGCATCCCAATTCAGGGTGCTGATGAGCAATTTAGGGGTGCCATTATCACCTGCATCATAGGCATGACGAACAATCACATCGGTATTTAAAATGTCTTGTCCACCTGGACCTACCCATTGGCTATTACCCGCATCAAGAATGCTACCGCCGCTAGCTAGCATGTCGGTGCCATTTTTATCTAGGTATGGACCGCGGATGTCACTAGAGCGGCCGTACGCAATGCGGTAAGTGCTATTCGTGCCGTCACAGCATTTGCCAACCGACACAAACAAATAGTAGTAACCTTGGCGATACACTATGGTAGGTGCTTCGATACCACCTGAGCGACTTGCTAAAGAGTAGATTTGGCCAAATGGTTTCATGGTCATAGGGTTAATTCGCGTTAGTTTAATACCCGAATTCCATGAGCCAAAGGCAAGCCAAGGTGCACCATCTTTTGCCACCACAAGATCAGGGTCAATAGCGTTGTAATCATTGCTATTAGTCGTGTTAATGACTAAACCATCATCACGCCAATCACCGGTTGCTACACTGCTTGCTGAGGTAAGGCCAATAGCACTGACACGTGAACCAAAGGTCGAAATAGCATAATAGAGCCAGCTGCGGCCGTTGTAGCTTTTTAATTCAGGCGCCCAGACATCAATTCCATCATGATCTGGCACATAGTTACTCCACCAGCTTAAACCATTTGAAAAAATTGGTAGGGCATCATTCCAATCAACACCGTTGCTTGAATATTTTCCGTAAATACCAGGTCCTGTTTGAAAAACCCACCAAGTGCCATTTTCATAGCCAAGGGTTGGATCGTGAGTGACTAAACTACCTGTTAGTGGCCAGTGGTTTGCAGCGCCATTGGTCGTTGATGGATCCCAAGGGGTTGATTCAACATTAGCAAGCTTAGTTAGCTGCCATTGCTGCGCATCGCTGCCGTTGTAGCTCCACTGGCTAATATTTGCGCCATCGTTGCCATCAAAAGCATAAAGGTCGAGTGCCTTACCACTGTGATCGTTAATGAAGCTGTAATAGCCGCTACCTTCATCATTTATTTGCCAGTGTTGGCTGGCAAGATTAGCGTACTCATATTGCACCACATTGCCGCCATCGGCAGTCGAGAAGTCAAACACCTCTAGGGCTTTACCACTATTTAAGTTAATAACCGAATAGTTGCTGCCACCTATGTTGGTGATTAACCAGCGCTGGGTGTCGTGATTCGTGTCAGCCCATTGACTAACATTCGCACCATCGTTGGTTTGCGCGCTGGCTACTTCAACAAACTTAGCACTGTACTTTGATTTAATGGTGTATACGCCATTATCAATCGCATAAGCATTGGGAAGTATGAGGGTTGCTGCCAAGCTGAGCGCAGCTAGGGCTTTTTTTGAAAGTATCATTGTGTCTCCAAATCATTGTTATTGAGCTTTCCTTGTGTGTTCTGCTCCTTGGATGAGTTTTGATCAACACCAACTCTCTTAAGAGGATTGCTGCAAATGAAAACTATTTATAATACTTTATTATATTATTACTTTTGTAAAGGTGATCGGTAAAAATAATTAACAAAAATTTTACCTTTAACTATTTTGAAAGGGACTTTAGTATTTAGCTTAGATACAAAAAAGCCACTCAGTGAGTGGCTTTTCGGATGTTATTGAGTAATAAACTGGCTGGGAATATCCCATTTGAGGGTATGCAGTTGGCCTTGCCAAGTTTGGATGGTGATCCACAATTTATCATCAGCTGAGATGGTTTCAGGGGCTATCGCGTGGGCATGCTGGCCATGATTGGTGCCATGCATTATGCCTTCTTCATCTTTAGCAAACTCAGTCAGTGGTAAAGGTGCTTGGCCAATATTTAAATACGCCTGACGAACATTGCTTATGTCACCTTGATTAAAGGCGATAAAGAAATCTTTAACATACTCATTGTGGTGTGAATACGGGGCATCTTCATTAAGTGGCATTGGAGCGATTTTAAATTCGCCCGCTTGTTGTTCTTGCCAAAGAGCAGGAAACTGAGGATTCAATGACTGATAAATAAACCATACAGGTAAAGCCAGTACCACAGCATGTAAAACATACTTTTTACGTTGCCACCAAGTTGCTTGTAAACGAGCCATTAGTTTGCCTCCTGAACGTTATTCACTGGCGCAGCTTGGCGCGCTTTTACAGGTTTGTTATTTACTAATTTTGCGGCGTACATCATAAAACCAGTGATCGACATACCACTTAAAATCAAACCAAAGATAAACCAAATAACTTTTGTCCACAGACCGCCAATATTACCGTAATGCAGCGGATCGGCGATATGCGAAAGGGTAAGTAGTCCCGACATGGTTTCTGGGCTCTTGCTTGCTGCAATTTCACCTGTCCAAGGATTGATTGAAGTTGAGTAAGCGTAGTTATCGTAGAAAATAGTATCGCCACTGCCCATGATATTAAACATGCCGCGGTTATGCTCTGGCAGCATCACATAGCTAGGTTTGAAATCTGGGTATTTCTCTTTGGTAATAGCCAGTGCCGCTTTTAAGTCGGTTGGTGGTGTTTGCTTATCAGCAGGTAAAGTTGAAACCGCCACGAGCGGTGCATGCTCTTCTATGTCTATTTCGTTATGCCACATGATGGCTTGCACTAAATACCACAGGCCTGTTAGTGCCATTACAGCCATAAACCAAATTGACCAAACGCCACTTAGGGTATGTAAATCTTTAAGAAAGGTTTTTTTACCTTGGTTAAAACGTAGTTTTGGCTGACTAAATGCGCGCCAAAAGTTTTTATAAATCACTAAGCCTGTTACTAGTGCACCTAAAATAACAAAAGCCATAGCGCTGACGAGGTAGTAACCTACGCTGTAACCTTCTTGCCAAGGGAAGAATAGCCAGCCGTGTAGGGTACGCATAAATTCAATGAATGAGATAGTGTCATTAACCGCTTGTACTTCGCCGGTGTATTGATTGACGTAAGCCACAGCATAAGGTTTGTCGGTATCAGTGAAAATAACCGCATTTACCAAGTAAGGTTCATAAGTGAGTACACTCATTACATCGGCAGTCGGGTAGGCTTTTTCAACGCTATTAATAACTTGATCAACACCAAGGGCTGGTAAATCATTCGGGTTGTTTGCGCGTGCTTCACTGTTGGTCAGCCAAGTAAGCTCATGGCTTATAACAGATACAGTACCTGTGACGCAGATAAAGCAAAATAGCACCCATACTGGGAGCGAAAACCAACCATGCAGTTGGAACCAAAGACGTTTACTCATGGTAAAAATAGTCCGACGTTAATTGATGATAGTAATTGTTATCATTTAAATTGTACTACAATCTTTTGAACAAACACAATCTCTGTCGACGAGCTGCAAAAAAGGCGCTTTAAGCGCCTTTATCATTAGTTTGATTGAGGGTAACAATTCGTTGTGGGAAAGGAATTTCGATATCCGCTCCTTGAATTGCTTTAAATACATTGCGGTTCACTGCTAATTTGGTCTCAATAATTTTGGTGGTTGGCACCCAAAAGCGATAGCTCAAGGTAACACCGCTTTCAGCAAAGCGCTCAATACCGACTTGTGCATGAGGAGAGTCACTAACTAGTTCATGCTCGTCTAACACTTTTTCGATAAGCTCAATAGCGAGGTCTGCATTGGCATCATAGGCGATGTCTATTTCACCTTTAACTAATGAATAGCTAAACGAGTTATGTAAAATCTCACCAACAATATGTTTGTTAGGAATGGTGATTTCGACTTTTTCTTCGTTAATCAGAATTGTGTGACCAAGCTCAATGGTTTTAACTTGCCCACTCACGCCTTTTACTTCAATAGTATCGCCAACAACAAATGGCCTTGTTGCAATGATAGCAAGGCCCGCACCGTAGTTTGAAAGCATGCCTTGCATTGCTAAACCAGCACCGAGTGATGCAGCACCAATGGCAGCGACAAATGGGGTCACGCTAATGCCAATTTTGCCAAGGGCAATAACCAAGAACATAATGATCAGCAATACTTTGATGACATTACTGACAAAGTTGGTGAGGGTAATATCGATATTGTGACGCTGCATGAGGCCTGCAACCATATTCGATACTTTTTGCGCAATCCATAAACCAATAAATAGAATTAAGATGGCACCTAAAATTTGCATACTGTAGGTGACCAAATATTCCATAATCAGATTGTAGTATTTTTCGACTTGCTGTATTTCTGAGTCAATCATGTGTTTTCCTAACAAGGTTACTGCGAATTCCGACTATACCAGAACATGCTGAATAACAGGATAAAGTATCGGCACTATTATCGCGCTGAGTAGCGCACTTAATGCCATCGCCACAGAGGCAAAGGCACCGGCTTTTGGCTGATCGCTAATCAATGATGCTGTGCCAATGGCATGGCAAGCGGTACCAATGGCAACGCCTTTTGCTTGTGCATTGCGGATATTGATAAGCGAGAAAATCAAATTACCAAATATAGCCCCAAGTACGCCAATAAAAATCACCATGGCTGCTGCTAAAGAAGGTATGCCGCCTAGCGACTCTGTTACTAACAAGGTGATGGGTGTTGTTACAGACAAACTTGCTAAAGATGCGCTTAGCTGTGCAGGGGCTGCAAAAAAATAACATATTAGCGAGGCGACCAAGGTGGCATTGATCACCCCTAAACTACAACTTATAAGGATTAGTAGCAGGTTCTTTTTGACATGGATAAATTGCTGATAAAGCGGTAAAGCCAATGCCACAATGGCAGGCTCAAGTAACCAGCTTAAAACTTTACTGTGCTCGGCAAAAGGCTCATAGGGGAGCTTAAGCGCCACTAACAACGCTGCAGTTAACACAATTGCCCAGCACACAGGATTACTAAGCGCTTTAGCCGTAGCGTGCTGGGTTTTCGCGTTTAAAAACCGCAGAACTAAGAAAAGTACAATAATGCACGGGACGCTGAGCCACCATAAACTAACTGTCATTTTCACGGCCCTTAAAATAGGCGATAACAGTGCCTATGAGTAAAACACTGGTCAGTGGCACGACAATAAAAATAGTCAGTAATAAAGGCCAGTTCTGCGAAATTAAACCTAGATGCTCAATAATGCCAACCCCTGCAGGGATGAAGAACAACGGCATGTAATTAAGTAAAGGGCTGGCAGCTGGTTTTAAATGATGTTCTTTAACGAGGCCCGTTAACAGTAGCACGAGAAGTAACACCATACCGAGTAACGGGGCAGGGAAAGAGCTTTCAAGCAAAGCCGTTAAAAACTTTGCAACGGCTAAGCAAGTAAGAATAATGACACTACTGATAAGGTATTTCATAAGTCAGGATAATTGCGAATAAAGTACAACTACATCATACCCTTGTCAGTTGTACTATGCGACTTTAGCTTACCATGATTTGGCATTATTAAACTGAATATCCTCTGCGCCTTTCGCCTTTGCAATCGCTTTTTTAGTATTTGGATTCATCAGTAAGCGAATTTGACTCCAGGTTTCTTTAGCAAGAATCTTGCGCTGCTGTGAACGGTAGCTTTGCTGAGTAATTCGTTTAATTGCAGCAAGGGTATCCGGCGAGCGCGCCATGAGGGTTTCTAGTACAGCATCGGTTTGTTTATCAACGTCATCAGTGAGTTGTGTAACTAAGCCATACTCTTTTGCGTCTTCAGCCGAGACCGGCCCTGCATGACTTGCCAACCAAAGTGCTTGGTCACGCTTCATTAAACCTGCAAGCACCACGTTAGCCCCCATATCAGGGCACAAGCCCCAACGCGCTTCCATGATCGCTAATTTAGCGTTTTTATCGACGATGCGGTAATCAGCACCGAGTGCGATTTGCATACCGCCACCAAAGCAGTGTCCGGTTACTTTTGCAATCACCGGAATACTTAAGTCTTGCCAACCTAGCACTACTTTTTGCGCTAAGTTTTGGTTTCCTGGTAACCACTTGAATAAAAGCTTGATGATATTGCTTGGCTTTTTCATCACCGCAGCAACATCCAGTCCAGAGCAAAAGTGTTCGCCTTCGCCAGAGATAACCACCGCACGTAAGCTGCGATCGCGTTTAATTTTTTTGATTACGTTTGAAAGCTCGACAAACATGGCAAAACTGAGCGCATTTTGTTTCTCTGGACGAGCAAGGCTAACCCATGCGACTTGTTGTTTTATTTCTAGTTTTATCATGGTAACTCCTCTGACCTGTTTGCTAGAGCTTACGAGTTAATTACAACTAAGTAAAGAATTGCTGATGTGTCGCAAGGAATCATTATATTTCCCAAAAATGGGTAACATTGTCATATATTTAGTTACAAATTGGTGTATATTTTTAAAACAAAGATGCTAGTTCATCGCTAGTTTGATTTTGTGATTAGTTAGATACTTTCGCAAAATCCCATGACACGACTAGACTTAGCTTTAAGTCGCGCTACAAGGAGTAAATATATGCTGATGCGCAAAACAGCTCGCATAACAAAACAATCATCTCGTTCTTTGGCTTTTGCTGCAATTTCTGTCGCATTAACAACCACATTGGTTGGCTGTTCAGATGATAAAGCACAACAACAAGCTACGCCGCCACCTGCTGTATCAGTATTTAATGTCGTCACACAAGAAGTTGGTAATTACCGAGAATTTGTTGCACGCACTGAAGCATTCCAAGAGGTTGCGATTAGAGCCCGTGTTGAGGGTGAACTCATTGAACGCCACTTTAATGAAGGCTCATCGGTTGAAAAAGATCAGCTCTTATTGCGTATTGACCCATCTGAGTACCGCTCGACTGTGTCAGAAGCTGAAGCTGATTTAAAAAGTAAAATTGCCGCAGCAGGTGCCGCTGAACGTGATTTAAAGCGTGGTAAAGATGTGGCAGCGCAAGGTTTTATTTCGCAATCAGACCTCGATAAACTAACTACTAATTTTGAGCAAACCACTGCAGCGGTAAAAGCCGCAGAGGCTGAGCTTGAAAAAGCGAAACTCAATTTAGGGTATACCGAAATTCGAGCGCCGTTTGCAGGGCGCATAGGTAAAGTAAACTATGACGTGGGAAATATTGTCGGCCCATCATCCAATGAACTAGCAGAGCTGACCGATGTCGACCCAATTTATGTGAGCTTTCAGGTTGAAGAAGCTGACTACATCTCTTATCGCCAAAATCATCAAGCACCGTCAGATAAAGACCCTCGTGATGTGCCTATTGATTTAACTTTACGCTTACCGAACAACTCGACTTTCGCTGATAAAGGCGTACTTGATTTTGCTGATACCAAAATTAACCGTAATACAGGCACGGTTGAACTTAGAGCTGCATTCGATAACCCAGATGGCATTGTCATGCCTGGCTTATTTGTCACTTTAATCGTTGAAAGCACGAACAAAAAAGAGTTGGCGTTGATCCCGCAGGTCGCAGTGCAAGAAAACCAACAAGGTAAGTTTGTGCTTGTTGTTGATGACGAAAACAAAGTGGCGATGCGAATCGTTAAGCTGGGTCGTCGTATTAATGCAATGTGGGTGGTTGAGTCAGGCTTAGAAGCTGGTGAAAGAGTGATTATTGAAGGCTTACAAAAAGTTCGCCAAGGCGTTGAAGTGAAAGCTGTTGAAAAAAATGTCGATGAAACAACCGGCACTATTTCTAGCAAAGCTAACTCTTAGGAGTGAGATATGATCAGTAAAACTTTTATATCTCGCCCAAAATTTGCCTTGGTAATTTCGATTGTTATTACCATTGCGGGTTTAATATCAATGGCCTTGCTGCCAGTGAATATGTACCCGCAAATAACCCCTCCGCAAGTACAAATTAGTGCTAGTTACCCAGGTGCAAGTGCGCAAATTGTAGAAGAGTCGGTGATCCGGCCCATAGAAGAGCAAGTTAATGGTGTTGAAGATATGATGTATATCGAATCAACATCGTCTAACAATGGTACGGCAAGTATCACTGTGTATTTTAAAGTCGGCACAGACACAGATATAGCCCAAGTTAACGTACAAAACCGTGTGGCACTTGCAGAAGCTGGGTTACCTGAAGAAGTTAAACGCCAAGGTGTGTCGGTTAAGAAAAAATCGAGCTCGATGCTTCTCGGTATCAACTTGTACTCGAATCAAGAAAATATCGACGCTATTTTCTTAAGTAACTATGCAACCAATTACTTAACCGAGCCACTTGGCCGTATTAATGGGGTTGCCTCTGCTGAAGTAATGGGGGAGCAAACCTATTCAATGCGTTTATGGTTACGCCCAGATCGAATGGCTTCACTGGGTTTAACTGTGTCAGAGGTTCAAGCAGCGCTACAAGAGCAAAATACCATCGTAGCAGCAGGTAAACTCGGTGCTGCACCCTCTGCCCCAAGCCAGCAATTTGAATATTCGATTCAGGCAAAAGGGCGTTTAAAAACCCCTGAAGAGTTTGGTCAAACCATTATTCGCTCGAGCAAAGATGGTAACTTTGTGCGCTTAAACGATATTGCCCGTATAGAATTAGGTGCGGCAAGCTACAGCACAACAGCTAAATTAAACCAGCAAGACACTGCATTCTTAGTTATTTATCAGCTAACAGAAGCGAATGCGACACAAGTTGCCAACGATGTAAAAGCGCGTATGGCTGAGCTTGCTAAACAGCTACCTGATGGCGTTGAGTACTCAATTCCTTATGACACGACAGAGTTCATTAATCGCTCGATTGATGAAGTGGTTGTAACCCTTGTCCAAGCGGTGGGCTTGGTTATTTTAGTGGTATTTTTATTCTTACAAAATTGGCGCGCTACGCTCATTCCAACGGTGGCTATTCCGGTATCTTTGGTGGGGACTTTCGCGTTTATGATGATGATGGACTACTCCATCAACTTAATCACCTTGTTCGGTTTAGTGCTTGCAATAGGTATCGTAGTAGATGATGCCATTATTGTTATTGAAAACGTTGAAAGAATACTAAAAGAAGAAAAGCTACCAATTAAAGAAGCGGTTACCAAAGCGATGGAGCAGGTATCGGGGCCAATAGTGGCAACGACCTTAGTATTGCTTGCGGTGTTTGTGCCAGTAGGCTTTATGCCGGGAATAACCGGGGAGCTTTATAAGCAATTCTCGGTGACGATTTCTTTTGCGGTACTCATTTCATCTTTAAACGCACTGACATTAAGCCCTGCATTGTGTGCTTTATTGTTAAGCGAAAAGGCCATGAAGCCGATTAAGTGGTTAGCCCCGTTTGAAAACATCATTACTCGCTCAACCAAGGGTTACAGTAAGGTTATTAACTTTATTCTCAAACGTAGCGCGAGAATGGCACTATTTGCTCTGGTAATTTTTGCTGCCGCAGGGTGGCTAGTAAAAACAGTGCCTACAGGCTTTGTGCCAGCAGAAGACCAAGGCTTTCTGTTTGTTGATGTGCAATTACCAGATGCGGCAGCAAGCGGTCGTACCCAAGAAGTGATGCACAAGCTGGGGGATATTGTTAAAAATGAACCAGCGGCAACCGATTTTATTGCGGTGTCTGGTTTCTCATTACTCGGCGGTGCGGGTTCTAATAATGCGCTTGGTATCGTGGTACTCAAAGATTGGGAAGAGCGAACCAGCCCTGAGCTTGGTTTACGAGCTGTACTAACCCGTTTAATGGGGCAGTTTTGGGCAATGCCGGATGCGCAAATCATGGCCTTTAATCCGCCTGCAATTCCGGGGCTTGGTAACAGTGCTGGTTTTGAGTTTAGATTACAAGACAGTGAAGGGCGTGAGCCTGCTGAGCTTGCTCAAGTATTAAATGGCTTAATTTATGAAGCAAACCAGCGTCCAGAGCTTTCAAATGTTTACAGTACATTTAGAGCGAATGTGCCGCAGTATTTCCTTGAAATTGATCGCAATAAAGCAAAGGCTCAAGGGGTGGCGCTTAGCGATATTTTCTTAACGTTACAGGCGCAACTCGGCTCGTTATACATTAATGACTTTAACCAGTTCAGCCGTACTTACCGCGTTATCATGCAGGCGGAAAGCCGTTTTCGTCAAAACCCAGCAGATTTACAGTACTACTATGTACGTAATGATGAAGGGGCAATGGTGCCGCTCACTACATTAGCTAAACTTGAGCCAATTCTGGGTCCTACAAGCTTAACGCACTTTAACTTATACCGCAGTGCAAGCATTAGCGGACAACCGGCAGCGGGTTATGCCAGTGGTGATGCGATTAAAGCGATGCAAGAGTTGGCCGAGCAATTACCTACAGGCTATGTGTATGAGTGGGCTGGGCAATCTAAACAAGAGATTGAAGCGGGTAACATGGCGCCAATCTTATTTGGTTTAGCGGTGGTGTTTGTGTATCTATTCTTAGTAGCGCAATACGAAAGCTGGACAATTCCGTTCTCGGTCATTGCAGCAGTGCCGCTGGCGTTATTTGGTGCCATGCTTGCGTTGTATGTGATTGGTATGGAAAACAACATCTATGCACAGGTTGGTTTAGTGCTACTGATTGGCCTTTCCACTAAAACTGCTATCTTGATTGTTGAATTTGCTATGGAAGAGCGCGCGGCAGGGAAAGGTATTTTTGAAGCGGCCCTCAACGCGGCAAAATTACGATTTAGAGCGGTATTGATGACGGCACTGTCGTTTGTGCTTGGCGTATTACCGCTGGTGTTTGCAAGTGGCGCAGGGGCGGGTAGTCGTATATCGCTCGGTATTACCGTGTTATTTGGGATGTTAGCGGCAACCATTTTTGGTACTTTGCTTGTTCCGCTATTTTATACGCTCGTGCAATCAATGCGCGAAAAAATAAAAGGCACAGCAACCACAGAGTAAAAAGTCTTATAAATTACAAAAAAGTCAGGGTAACCTGGCTTTTTTTTTGGTAAAAATCAAAACAGGTTTGTTATCATAGCCAGATTCAAAAGTGACACACATGTGCAGAGGTTTAAGGAATGGCTGGTCCACGCTTATACAGTGAAGAAGAAGTAACACATCAGGCGTATGATATCTTTTTAGAGTTAGCACCTGATAACTTAAGCGAGCAAGATATTGCTGATTTTAACGAGCACAGAGAAGAGCTAGGTTTTATTGAAGAAAGTGAGCCTGACGATCAGTGGCAAGATTTTGTCGCATTAGAAATTGAACCTGAGCTATTTGTGCAAGTCTTAGTAGGACTTGAATTCGACAATCAAGATATTTTGTTTGCGAAAATTTTAATTAGCCGAGACAAAGATGCACCGTTTTGCCACATTCTTTGGAAAGATAGCGAATAACTCTCCAGCCGATGTTTGACTCTAGTTTTAAGACCATAAAACGAATTTTTTTGGCCGCCTTGCTTGTTAGCAGTGGGCAGGCTTTTGCTGTTGATCCGTTTGAAGACTTTCACGAATACGGGCAGCTATCAGAAGAAGAGATCCATCAAATCCATAAAGGCGAATTGCTATACGGAGATATGGAGTTTGGTTTTATGGTAAGCCGTGGCAATACCAACTCAACCAGCTTCAAACTCAAAGGTAACCTTTATCAAGATTTTGAAAAATGGCGTAACCAATTTAAGCTCGATACCTTATATAAACGTGACCGCAACGAAGAAACCGGCGATGAAGAAGTTTCTGCTGATCGTATTTTCGTGTCAGGCCAAGGTAACTATAAGCTAAATGTAAAAAGTGAGTCATTTTTCATTTATGGTGACTACGAGCGAGATAAATTTAGTGGTCTTGAGTTTAAGAGCACCATAGCGACGGGTTACGGTAACCGTATTTACCAAGGCAGTAAAAATAAAGTCGATATCGATGTGGGGCCGGGTTTATATCGCTCAGTGGCGGATCAAGATACAGCCACTGAAGAAGATGAAACAAAAACAGGTTACCTGCTTCGTTTAGCGCTGCAGTGGGAACGGACAGTCTCCACTCGTACTCGCTTTAATCAAGATGTGAGTTATGAACAATCGTTATCGGGATTAAACTCGCGTTTAAAATCAGAAACCTCATTGATCAGCAAAATTATGGGTGATGTATCACTCAAATTTACCTATATGTATCGCTATAACTCAAAACCAGAGGAAGATAAGCTCAAATACGATTCTGAGCTGAGTGCGACCTTTGTTTATAGCTTTTAAGAGAATCTCTTCGTATGTATCAACATAAGCAGTACGCTATTTTTATCTTTGTAATCTTAGGCTGGATAGGCGCTTTTATTGCCTTAGCTTGGAATTTAATTGGCGCCGATATACCTCTTGTGGTGTTTAGCGCAATTCTAGTGCTGGTGGGCTTTTTGTTCCATGGCTTAACAATAAAAGTAAGTGATAAAACGGTAAGTTGGGCATTTGGGCCAGGTGTGTTTGGTAAAACCGTTAGCTTTGATGAGATTGAGTCTGTTCGAGCGGTAAGTAACTCATTTCGTCATGGTGTAGGCCTGCGCATTACGCATGATGGGTGGGTTTATAGTGTTTCAGGGTTCAGTGCAGTCGAACTGGCAATGAAAGACGGTACACACTACCGTTTAGGAACCAATGACCAAGAAGGCTTACTTGCTGCGCTTAGAGAGCATATTGCTGAACCAGAGCCAGCACTGGATGCACAGAAAGCAGCTGAATAAGCACTGATATATAAAAAAAGCGCCAATGGCGCTTTTTTTATAGTCATGGTTTAGTGGCTGTGACCACAACCACCTTCACCGTGCACATGACCATGTGCTAATTCTTCTTCAGTTGCATCACGCACTTCTAGCACTTCAACATCAAAATGTAGGGTAATACCTGAAAGAGGGTGGTTACCATCTACAATAACGTCTTCGTCTTGAATTTCGATGATCATCACTGATTGATCACCGTCATCTGTCGTAGCGCGGAACTGCATACCCACTTCAATTTCCATACCTTCAAACATTGATTTTGGTACGGCTTGCATTAGATCATCATGGCGCTCACCATAGCCTTGCTCTGGTTCAACAGTAACGCTGAATGTATCACCCGCTTCTTTACCTAATAGCGCATTTTCGAGGCCTGGAATTAAGTAACCCGTGCCAACGATAAACACCAGTGGCTCACCATCGAAAGAATTGTCGATGGTATTTTTGTTATTATCCAATACTGAATAATGCATTTTTACCACTTTGTTTGCTGCTACGATCATAGTCATTCCTATTTATTCATCTTCGAGAGAGTAAGGCAGAGCTTGAATTGATAACTCTACCTGAGGGAGGTGTTTAACTCGTAAAATCTGACCAGCTTCATTGTCGTTTGGAAGCACAATCAGACCCATTAAAGTTTGCGTCTGTTGATTATAACTTTGGCTGATAAGCTTGCCAGCACGGCGCCAGTTTTCGCCTAGTTGAGTTTCGAGTTCAAGCTCATCAAGTAAACCATCCGCTTTACCAGATACGATATACATAGCGCGTTTATTTTTGCCTAAGTATTTCATGCGGGCGACAGTTTCTTGCCCTGTGTAGCAGCCTTTTCTAAAGCTGATACCACCGAGCGCTTGCAAGTTAACCATTTGCGGCACGTACTCGCCAACTGCGTCACTATTTAACGATGGCTCACCTGCTGCAATAGCAGCCTGTTGCCATAGCGCGTCATCATCAAGGGCTGTAACGTTATCAGGCAAACTAAACTCATCATTTACCATAAGTAATACGCGGTTATCAGCTAGCTTTAACGCTTTACCGCCAGCAAAATCGACAGCGCTGTGCTCATCGTCAAATTTAATTGCTAAGGCGTCTAAAGTCGCTGTTAGGTCATCACCTAATAAGCCTATTAGCTGATTTTCGCATTGCTGAATTTCTACTTGCGAAAATACCGCATATTTTTTTAACTCGACTAGTGATTGCTCAACTTCAGGTTTTGAACCTGCAAGGTAATAGCTATCAAGATATGAAAACAATCTAAACACACCCCAAAGCTTGCCTTTGGCATTACAGTGACCAGCCCATAGGAAGTTTTCATTATTTAGTTTGTTGATATCTTGAGTAATTTGTCCGTGAAGGTAAGACAACTTATCTTTGCCTGTTAGGCTGATAAGTGAATGAGATAAAGGACATGCGTAAACAGTCGACATAAAAACCTTCTTTACGATATGAATGAGCGCTAATGATAACTTAGTTAGGGTAGCAATTTAAATAGCTGTTTATTCGATGGCAATTTGGTAAACTGCAGACAAATAAGTACGAGGTTTAAAATGACTGAAATTCACAGTAAAGAACGTATTCGTTGGGCATGCCGTCGCGGTATGTTAGAACTTGATGTTTTATTTATGCCATTCGTTGAAGAAGCGTTTGACTCACTAACAAAAGAGCAACAAGCAGTATTTCAACGCTTACTTGAAAGCGATGATCCTGATTTATTCGCTTGGTTTATGGGCCACGAAGAGTGTAAAGACCCTGAACTTAACGGTATGGTCTCGTTAATTTTAGACCGAGTTCGTGTATAGATTTACCGTTACAAATAATACCCCAGACCACAAACCCTTTGTGGTCTTTTTTTGCTTGATAGCCATCATTTTATGTTTTGCTTATCAGCATATTATCGCTCAGCTGTTGGCATGTTTATGCTGTCTTATCATCGCCGTTATTAGCTTCAAAAAAGTCCAACAGTCACAACCTGAAAAGGGTGTTGTCATCTTAGAGCAAACGGATATTAGGTTTGCAAGCGACACAATTAACATGCAAGGCCAGATAACGGCTAAAAGTTATGTGTTTGCTAATTTTGTTGTGCTGAGGTTAGCTGGGTTTTATCAATCACACTGGCTGATTATAAGCGCAGCCAGTGTTGATGAAGTGAGTTATTCGCGTTTAAAGCGCGCGATTATTGCAGTGCAGCAACCGAATTAGGGGTTAATATTGTCGGCGTTGGGTTTTCGTTTTGCTCCGGGTAATCAATCGTGTAATGAAGACCACGGCTTTCCTTACGCTCAAGGGCGCTGCGAATAATCAGCTCTGCAACCTGCACTAGGTTTCGAAGTTCTAATAAGTTATTTGTCACTCTAAAGTTCGCGTAATAGTCGTGAATTTCTTGCTGCAGTAATTCAACGCGGTGAAGTGCACGCTCTAAGCGTTTTGTTGAGCGCACAATGCCCACGTAATCCCACATAAATAATCTTAATTCATGCCAGTTGTGAGTAATAACGATTTCTTCGTCTGAGTTCGTTACGCGGCTTTCATCCCACTGCGGCAAGGCTTCAAGGGCTGGGCTTGCATCGATTTTGCTTAAAATATCTTTCGCTGCGGCATGGGCAAACACGATACATTCGAGTAACGAATTACTCGCCATACGATTTGCGCCATGTAAACCTGTGTAAGCCACTTCGCCAACCGCATAAAGGTTGTCTAAATCTGTACGGCCGTTAAAGTCAGTCATAACACCGCCACAGGTATAGTGTGCAGCCGGCACCACAGGAATGGCTTCTTTCGTAATGTCGAGGCCAACACTTAAACATTTGGCGTAAATAGTCGGGAAGTGCTCAATGATAAAATCTTTATCTTTATGGCTAATATCCAGATACACGCAGTTAGCACCAAGGCGTTTCATTTCAAAATCGATAGCGCGAGCAACGATATCGCGAGGAGCAAGCTCTTCGCGCTCATCAAAGTCTTTCATAAAGCGAGTGCCATCAGGGCGTTTTAAATACGCACCTTCACCGCGCATTGCTTCTGTGATCAAAAAGTTTTGCAGCTCTGGGTGATATAAACTCGTCGGGTGGAATTGGTTAAATTCCATATTGGCAACACGGCACCCTGCACGCCATGCCATTGCAATACCATCACCACTCGATACATCAGGGTTAGAGGTATATAAGTACACCTTGCTTGCGCCACCCGTTGCAAGTGATACAAACTTGGCAGCGATAGTTTCAACTTTTTTGTCAACACAGTTCCACACATATAAACCATGAATGTGTTTGCCTTTTTTACCTAGGCTTTTATCGCTGATCAAATCAATCGCATTATAGTTTTCTAATAGGGTGATATTAGGGTGTGCTTGCACTTGGCTAATTAAGGTTGTTTGCACAGCTCGGCCAGTTGCATCGGCAGCATGCAAAATACGGCGGTGACTATGGCCACCTTCGCGAGTTAAATGAAAACGCTCTTTCCCTTTTGAATCAAATTCCATATCAAAAGGCACACCTTGCTCAATCAGCCACTTTAAACATTTTTTAGCATTGCTCGCTGTGTAGTGAACCGCATCACGGTCACACAAGCCACCACCAGCATCGAGTGTATCTTCAACATGCGATTCAATGCTGTCATTCTTTTTATCAAATACTGCTGCAATACCACCTTGAGCATATAAGGTAGAACCTTCGGTTAATGCGCCTTTACTAAGGACCGTCACTTTACAATGGTTAGCAAGCGATAAAGCAAGAGAAAGGCCTGCGGCGCCGCTGCCAATGATAGCGACATCAGTAATGTGATGTTTATTTTGGTTCATGTCTGTGGTCTTTGCGGTTACAATGCTCGGCTAGTAGTGCCAAAAGTTTGAGCAAATAAATTTTTATGTGGTATACGTATATGTACCATATTTGCTTTAACACTATTAGTCATTTTAATACGTTATACCAATCTTATTAGTTTTATCGTCACATAAACAGTTTATTGTGAGCTGTTTTGAGCTGTGAAGTTTACTGACGCTGTATTGAGATAACCGTTGATTTTTCAGCAGTTATTAGGATTGTCGTGTAATAAGATTGGTATGACTCAATTTATTTGCGTGCTATTTTATAAAAAAATCATTTTAAACTGAACTTTTATATTCATGGTGCAGTCAGAGTTTGTGTAAACAATGGCGAGTATATGAATAGCAAGCAAGAATCAAACAGAGGAGTACCGGCTCGAATGAGCGAGCAGGATTTGGATTTAGCGCTAGTTAAAAGGGTCCAGCAAGGAGATAAAAACGCCTTCAACCTATTAGTTAGAAAATATCAGAATAAAATTGCAGGTTTGATTTCACGTTATGTATCAAACCAAGGTGATGTTGCTGATGTCGCACAAGAAGCCTTTATTAAAGCCTACCGTGCATTGCCTAACTTTAGAGGGGATAGCGCCTTTTATACTTGGTTATACCGTATCGCCGTAAATTGTGCTAAAAATTACTTAGTTGCGCAGGGCCGTAAGCCCCCAGCTAACGATGTTGATGCTGATGAAGCAGAATTTTATGACAGTGCAGATGCAATGCGTTCAAACGCATCGCCAGAAAACCTGTTATTAAGTGACGAAGTACGTGCTGTAATTTTTAATACGATTGATAGTTTGCCTGAAGATCTAAAAACCGCGATTACCCTTCGTGAAATTGAAGGTATGAGCTATGAAGAAATAGCCGTGGTTATGGATTGCCCTGTGGGAACGGTGCGTTCACGTATTTTCCGTGCCCGTGAGGCGATTGATAATAAATTGAATCCATTAATAGGTGAGTCTTAGTATGACAAAAGCAGACGTTAACAAGTTGGATAATGAGCAGTTATCCGCGTTACTTGACGGCGAGCAGCAGTTAACTGATCAAGCGATCACAAACGACGATGTGTCTACATTTGGTCGTTACGCAATGATTGGTGATGTAATGCGTGCTGAGGCAAATAATAACGCTTTTAACTTTGACATTGCAGATGCAGTGGCTGAAGCACTTGAGCAAGAACCTGTTTACGCTGATTTCGCGAATAAAACAACGGCACCAAAAAGCGAAGAAATCGTGGCGGCAACAGGCACAGATAACGTGGTAGCATTTAATTGGCGTCGTCCATTTGCCCAAGTGGCCATTGCTGCAAGCGTTGCTATGTTTGCGATTGTGGGCGTTCAAACTTTGCCACAAAACACCGAAGCGCCACAAAATGACATTCCAACCTTACAAACAGTGCCGTTAACCGGTATGGCTTCTCCTGTAAGTTACTCATCTGAGCAACCTGCATTAGAAAACGCTCAGCAAGGTTTACGTGAATTACAACAGCAACGTATTGGTGCGTTAGTTCTTGAACACCAACGTCAAGCGCGTGTTGCATATTCGCTAGAAGAATCGCAAACTGCAGATAATGCAGAAGAGGAAAAAAACTAATTAAATGAAAGTTTTTACTTTTATTTTGTCGCTGGTATTAACGGCCCCTGCCATTGCCAGCGACGAAAATCCCGCCAAAACATTATTACATGATATGGCTACGGCCGTTCATACTCGCAATTTTGACGCATCGTTTGTGGTTGTAAAAGGCCAAGCGATGGAGCCGTACCGCTGGCTACATGCAAAACAGGGTGATATTGAGCTAGAACATTTAAGTTTACTAAATGGTGCTGGTCTTGAAATGGTTCGCGTTGATGATCAAGTTACTTATTTTGAACCGCATTCAGAGCCTTACTCAGTTAAAACAGATTCTATTGCCGGACCTATTCCTGAAGTACTTTTTAAAGATATCGATAGATTAAGTGCCCATTATGATTTTGTACTGGGTGGAAAAGGTCGTATTGCAGGGCGCTCTGCACAGTTAGTGCGTATCGAATCTAAAGATGAATACAAGTACAACTATTGGATTTGGCTCGATACTGAGTCTTCGTTGTTACTTAAATCAGCCTATGTAAATCACAAAGGTGAGATGCTAGAGCAATTACAGCTAACTCATATTAGCGTTACCGAGCAACCTGCGCCGATGTTAGTTGAAATGCAAAACCGTGAGTTTCCTGCGGTGCTTTCAACCAATGATATTGCCAGTGATAGCGACGGCGCAGCAAATGATTGGAAAATTGGCTGGCTCCCTGATGGCTTCAAACTGTTAAAATCAGACCGCCATAAACTCGACCTAAACAATGAACTTGCTGACTATTATTTATATTCAGATGGGTTTGTTGAAGTGTCTGTTTTTATTCAAAGACCACTACCAGGTAAACGTGCAAGTGGCGCGTTATCATCGGGTGCAACAACGGTGTATGTGCACAATGGTGGTAGCTTTGATGTATCGGTTGTTGGTAATATCCCTGCTATGACAGCCAAAGCTATAGCTGAGTCGGTAGCGCGACCTCTTTAAATCATGATTGAACAAACACTCACTGTCGTGTCGGTTAAAGGCACGACAGCGAATTTAGAAGCCGAACAAAAGCAGGCCTGTGCCGGCTGTAATGGTCGCTGTGGTTCGCAAGTTTTTGCCAAACTGTTTGGCACAGCCAAAAAAACCTTCCCTTATACCTTTGATACAGAGCTACAAGTAGGACAAAAAGTAACCTTAGCACTCGATGACAGCCATTTGGTCAAACATGCTATGGCTGTTTACATGTTGCCGCTGTTATTCAGTTTTGGTTTTGCTTTAATCGCATTTGCGGCATTTTCGCTAACCGAAGGCTGGCAAATTTTAGCGGCTGTGATCGGAGGTTTAACAGGCTATGCAATAGCAAAATCAAGGGTTAAGAGCCTTAAACATGATATTAAAGTAATAAAAATTCACCCAATTACTATTCCTTTCACTCAAATAGATGGTGATTAAAGCCAATTAAATGTAAAATTGTCGCTTTATACACTTAGTCCATTTTATATAGAAGTTTAGAATCCAGTTTATGAAGCATATCCGTAATTTTTCGATCATCGCCCATATTGACCATGGTAAATCGACTCTCTCTGACCGTCTTATCCAAGTCTGTGGTGGTTTAACAGACCGTGAAATGCAGCAGCAGGTGTTAGACTCAATGGACATTGAGCGTGAGCGTGGTATTACCATCAAAGCGCAAAGTGTAACGCTAAATTATAAAGCGAAAGATGGCGAAACATACCAGTTAAACTTTATCGACACGCCAGGACATGTTGACTTCACTTACG
Source organism: Pseudoalteromonas sp. T1lg122 (assembly GCF_002964825.1). Classification (NCBI taxonomy): domain Bacteria; kingdom Pseudomonadati; phylum Pseudomonadota; class Gammaproteobacteria; order Alteromonadales; family Pseudoalteromonadaceae; genus Pseudoalteromonas; species Pseudoalteromonas sp. T1lg122. The sequence continues at coordinate 495,760 of NZ_PQCG01000034.1, read as the reverse complement.
AAGTTTCTCGTTCACTTGCAGCCTGTGAAGGTGCGCTTTTAGTTGTTGATGCGGGTCAAGGTGTTGAAGCTCAAACTTTGGCTAACTGCTACACAGCAATCGAAATGGATTTAGAAGTTATTCCTGTTCTAAACAAAATCGACTTACCACAAGCCGATCCACTTCGTGTAGCTGAAGAAATTGAAGATATCATTGGTATTGATGCCCTAGATGCTGTGCAATGTAGTGCGAAAACCGGTATTGGTATCGAAGACGTACTTGAAATCATTGTTAAAGATATCCCGCCACCAGAAGGTGACAAAGATAAGCCACTACAAGCGCTTATTATTGACTCATGGTTTGACCCATACCAAGGCGTTGTATCACTTGTGCGTATCAAGCATGGTGAATTACGCTCGGGTGATAAAATTAAGATCATGTCGAATGATCAGGTTCATATCGCAGATAAAGTGGGTATTTTCACACCAAAACAAACTAACACGGGTATCCTAAAAACCGGTGAAGTAGGCTTTGTTATTGCGGGTATTAAAGAAATCCATGGTGCACCAGTAGGTGATACCATCACTTTACAACGTAATTCTGCTCCAGAGCGTTTACCTGGCTTCCAACGCATTAAGCCGCAGGTTTATGCAGGTATGTTCCCTATTTCATCAGATGACTATGAGTCTTTCCGTGATGCGCTTGATAAATTAAGCTTGAACGATGCGTCGTTATTCTTCGAGCCAGAAAACTCTACAGCACTAGGCTTTGGTTTCCGTTGTGGCTTCTTAGGTATGCTACACATGGAAATCATCCAAGAGCGTCTTGAGCGTGAATACGACATTGATCTTATTACCACTGCGCCAACAGTAATCTACGAAGTAGAAACAAAAGACGGAACTAAACAGATTGATAACCCGTCTGACTTACCACCGGTAAACAACATTATTGAAATCCGTGAGCCAATCGTTGAAGCTAACATATTAGTTCCACAAGAGTTTTTAGGTAACGTAATTACACTTTGTGTTGAAAAACGTGGTCTACAAACTAAAATGAGCTACCATGGTAAGCAAGTTGCGGTGACATACGAATTACCGATGGCTGAAGTAGTCATGGACTTCTTCGATAAGTTAAAATCAACAAGCCGTGGTTTTGCATCGCTTGATTATAACTTTAAGCATTTCCAAGCTTCAGACATGGTACGTGTTGATGTACTTATTAATGGTGAGCGTGTTGATGCGCTAGCGATTATCGTACACCGTGATATCGCTCAATCACGTGGACGTCAGTTAGCTGAAGCACTGAAAGATTTAATTCCACGTCAGCAGTTTGATATTGCGATTCAAGCGGCAATTGGTCAGCATGTTATTGCTCGTACAACAGTTAAGCAATTACGTAAAAACGTAATCGCGAAATGTTACGGTGGTGACGTGAGCCGTAAGAAGAAACTGCTACAAAAACAAAAAGAAGGTAAAAAGCGAATGAAGCAACTAGGTAACGTTGAAGTACCTCAGGATGCATTCTTAGCTATCCTTAAAGTTGGTAAATAATTAGAAGTAAATAAAGGAATTAATGCATGGCGGGTTACTTTTCTATTTTCTTAGTGTTGCTAACGCTAGGCTCAGGATTAATTTGGTTAATCGACCACTTTATGTTTGCGCCAAAACGTCAGCAGCGCATTGCCCTTGCTCAAAATGCAGCAGGTGGTGAATTAGACGAAGAAACCGCAGCATTAATTGCGCCTGAGCCAAGTATCACTGAAACGGCTAAGTCAATTTTTCCGATGATTGCAGCGATTACGATTTTTCGCTCTTTCATTTTTGAACCGTTTCAAATTCCATCTGGCTCAATGATGCCAACCCTATTAGTGGGTGACTTCATTTTGGTACAGAAGTACACATACGGCATCAAAGACCCAATTTGGCGCAGCCAGTTAGTTGATGTAAGTGAACCTGAGCGTGGTGATATTGTGGTATTTAAATACCCATTAGACGAGCGTGTTGATTACATTAAACGTACGATTGGTTTACCGGGCGATAAAATTGTTTATCGCAATAAGCACCTTTATATTCAGCCAAAATGTGCAGAAGGTGTGACGCAGCAAGGTGATTTGCTGTGTAATGAATACAACAAAATTGATATGGAAATCCTCAATAGTGACGAGTTCAAGCAGGGTTCGATGAATTTAGTGCGCTTAGAAGAAAACCTAAGCACAGTGAATCATAATATTTTGATTAACCCGCAAGCTCCTGAAATGAAAGGCCGTTATTATCAACAACCGGGTACACGCTCAGACGAGTGGGTTGTTCCTGCCGATCATTATTTCATGATGGGTGATAACCGTGATAATAGCCAAGACAGTCGCTTTTGGGGCTTTGTACCAAAAGAAAACTTGGTAGGTAAAGCCGTCTTTATATGGATGAGTTTTGAATTTGAAAATGGCCCAGATGACTTTTTACCAGGCTGGGTTCCAACTGGTGTTCGTTTTGAACGCCTAGGTAATATTCAGTAACGATGAAAAAAAACGTAACAGAGTTATACAACAAAATAGGTTATACATTTACTGATCAAGCTTTGCTTGAGCAGGCAATGACGCACCGCAGTCATAAAGGCCAACATAATGAGCGCTTAGAGTTTCTGGGCGATTCAATTTTGAGCTTTGTGATTGCGAATGCGCTTTATACTAAATTTCCAAAAGCACGCGAAGGTGATTTAAGCCGCATGCGTTCGACCCTAGTGCGAGGTCAAACCTTGGCTGAATTTGGCCTTGAGTTTGGCTTAGGCGATTACTTACGCTTAGGTCCGGGCGAGCTTAAAAGCGGCGGATTTCGCCGTGAATCAACTCTTGCTGATGCCGTAGAGGCGATTATTGGTGCGGTGTTCTTAGACTCAAACATTGAACAATGTGGTGAGTTAATTTTAAGTTGGTACGAGTCGCGTCTTGACGCAATTTCACCGGGCTTAAATCAAAAAGATCCGAAAACATTACTTCAAGAATACTTACAAGCGCGCAAATTATCGTTACCTGGCTACACTGTAATTGATACAAAAGGCCAAGCGCACAATCAAACATTCACGGTTGAATGTATTGTTGAAGGGATGGATAGCATTATCTCAGTAGGTAGCTCACGTCGTAAAGCTGAGCAAAAAGCCGCTGAAAAAGCCTTAAAGATACTTAAAAATGAATCTTGATGATTTAATTAGCAAAGAACCTGCTGAGCTAGATACGCACTGTGGGATGGTTGCCATTGTTGGCCGCCCAAATGTAGGTAAATCAACCTTACTTAACTATATTGTTGAGCAAAAGGTGTCTATTACTTCTCGTAAGCCACAAACCACGCGTCACCGTATTATGGGTATTCATACCGAAGGTAAATACCAGGCTGTTTATGTGGATACACCAGGCTTACACGTAGAAGAAAAACGCGCAATTAACCGTTTAATGAACCGTGCTGCATCAAGCTCAATTGGCGATGTAGAACTGATCATCTTTGTGGTTGAAGGCACACACTGGAACGAAGACGATGAGATGGTACTTAACAAAGTACGTCAAAGTGGTCGCCCAGTGTTATTAGTTATGAATAAAATTGACCAAGTGAAAGACCGCGATTTAGTGCTTCCGCACATGCATTTCTTGGGCAATAAGTTTGATTTTGTTGGTATTATTCCTGTTTCTGCGAAGCAAGGTAAAAATATTGAATTAATCAAACAAGAAGTAACCAAACGTCTGCCGCTTTGTGAGTTTTACTTCCCTGAAGATTACGTTACGGACCGCTCAATGCGTTTTATGGCGGCAGAAGTGATCCGTGAAAAGCTGATGCGCTTTATGGGCGATGAGTTACCGTACTCAGTGACCGTTGAGATCGAGCAGTTTAAATGGCAAGAAAACGGCGTTTGGCAAATCAATGGTTTGATCCTAGTTGAGCGTGAAACGCAAAAGCGTATGGTGATCGGCAATAAAGGCGAAAAGCTTAAAGTGATTGGCCGTGAAGCCCGTAAAGATCTTGAAGGCATGCTTGATAACAAAGTGTTTTTAGAACTTTGGGTAAAAGTGAAATCAGGTTGGGCCGATGATGAGCGTGCACTACGTAGCCTTGGCTATGGTGAAGACTAAGTAAAGTCCTACACGCCATGGATAGCGAATTCTACACAGCATACTTGCTGCACCGACGTCCATTTAGTGACTCGCAAGTCATGCTTGATATGCTGGTAGAAGGCGTAGGTCAGCTAAGAATGCTGGCTCGCATTAGTGGCCGCCAGGCCACTAAACATAAAGCACAATTACAACCTTTCCAATCACTGCTTGTACAATACAGCGGTAAGTCTGATTTAAAATACATCAATCGTTTTGAGCCCCATGGCGGGCAAACAATGTTAAAAGGCACCGAGCTCTATTCGGCTTCTATATGAACGAATTAACCAATCGTATCGTACCTATCAATGAGCCGATGGAAAGCGTTTATCATTTGTATAAACAGCATCTTGACGAGTTATCAACCACTAAAAACCTACAAGCAGTGCTGCGTTCTTACGAGTTTCAACTTTTAGAGATGCTGGGTTATGGCGTTGATTTTAGCGTTGATGCCGAAGGGGATGAAATAAACGATGCAGCAAATTACCAGTACTTTGCTGAATACGGTTTTTTACTGCATGACGACCCTCATAGTGGTTTTTCAGGAAAGCAATTAAATGCCATAGCGGCTCATGACTTTAGCGCCCCTGATGTGTTATATATGGCAAAGCAATTAAGTCGATACCTACTCAAGCCTTTACTTGGCAAAAAGCCATTAAAAAGCCGTGAGTTATTTATTAAGTAGGCTGATGAACAGCCTTGAATCGTTGTTTTAAACAGGTAAAAAAATGAAAGATATTCTTCTTGGTGTAAACGTTGATCACATTGCCACTTTACGCCAAGCGCGTGGCACGAGTTACCCAGATCCTGCGCATGCTGCAGCTGTTGCAGAGCATGCTGGTGCAGATGGTATCACCATTCATTTGCGTGAAGACCGTCGTCACATTCAAGACCGCGACGTATATGTGATGGCAAAAACGATTCAAACACGTATGAATCTTGAGATTGCAGTCACCGATGAAATGATCGACATCGCCCTTGAAGTGAAACCTGCTTATGTTTGTTTAGTGCCTGAAAAGCGTGAAGAGCTAACCACTGAGGGTGGCCTTGATGTTGTGGGTAATTTTGAAAAAGTAAAAGCAGCTACAGAAAAGCTAACAGCAGCAGGAATTAAGGTTTCGTTATTCATTGATGCTGACAACGCGCAACTTGACGCTGCAAAAGCATGTAATGCTCCTTACGTTGAAATTCACACCGGTGCTTATGCCGATGCTGAAAATGACGAAGAGCTTCACACTGAGCTTGAGCGCATTCGTAGCGGCGTACAATATGCTGATAGCCTAGGTTTAATCGTAAATGCAGGTCATGGTCTTCATTATCACAATGTAAAACCCATTGCGGCAATGCCAGAAATTTATGAATTAAACATTGGTCATGCAATTATTGCCCGTGCAGCGATTGATGGTTTAGAAAAAGCAGTCAGCGATATGAAACGTTTAATGATTGAAGCAAGACTTTAAGCTGACGCCTTTAATAAGAATCAGCAAGCTTTGAATACTGAGCGCGGTGGATATGATATCCACCGCGTTTTTTATTTATTCAGGTAAACAATAAATTCTGAGAGGTAGGATGATAACAGTGGCGATAGGCAGAGTAGGGTCACTATGTAATGATGTTTTTTCTTAAAACTTTTCAAAACACCATCATCTACGGCCGACAATTCACCTTTTTTAACTGAATGAAACACAATTGAGTTAGGTTTTACTCCCATTAAACGGGCTTTATTCTCGTATGCTTGCCACTGTTCAGTGTAATTGATCTTTACGTAATCGTTTACCATTCCACCAAGCTTTTTATAACTGAGAATGAACCAAAAGAACGATAATGATGTAAAAATCAAAAATAAAATAAAAAACATTAATCTTCCTTGATATTCATGCTAACTTTTATCGTTGTTGCTCAACCATTCCCGCATCACTCAACAAATTATTCAGCTCATCAATTAGCTCAAATAATTCAGGTTCAATGTAATTTAAAGCGCAATCGCTTTTTAATGCTGTTTCGAGGGTCTCTGCGAGGGATTTAAGTTTGGGGACGCCGGTGTAACAACATGCGCCATGGAACTTGTGGACTATGCTAAGTACATGTTCACAGTCTTCTTTTTCTATAGCTTCATTGAGTAGGCGTAAGGTCTCAGGCACGCTGAGTAATAGCATGTTGAGCATTTCAAGCGCTAGCTCTTCTTTACCGCCAGCGCGTTGAAGTGCCAATTGCCAATCGAGGCGGGCGCTTTCAAATGGGGGCTCTGAAGCTACTGTGGCAGTTTTGCTGCGTTCGCGATTAATCGGCGATTGCGGGCTATGATCGCTGATTATTTGTTTTAGCATATCTTCATCAATAGGCTTAGTTAAGTAGCCTTTAAAGCCATCTTTAAGCAGTTGCTCTTTTTCACCTGCTAAGGCGTGAGCGGTTACCGCAATGATAGGCGTATCTTCATTAAGAGATGACTCACGTATGAGTTTGCATGCTGTAATACCATCCATAATTGGCATTTGGATGTCCATGAAAATCAGGTCATATTTGTGGCTTTTACTTAAGCTGTAAGCTTGTGAGCCGTTGTGTGCGGTATCAATTAGCTCAATTTGTTCTTCAAGCAAGGTACAAATAAGTTTTAGGTTGGCATCGTTATCGTCAACAACCAGTACTTTTAGTGGTAATAACTTTTCATCACCTTGCTCAATATTATGCACCGGGTGATCAAGGCGGTAAGGCGCAGCAAGTACCTCACATAATTTACGGTGGTTAAGCGGTTTGCTCAAGCAAGCATCTGCACCACTACCAACAAAGGCTTCACGCATATTATGCGAAACGGTATTGAGCATAATGTATAAATAATCAGTGACAGGGCGCACTGCTTTTACATAACTCTTCAGTTGCTGCATATCGTCGATTGTGGCGGTATGGCCAATAATACAAATATCGTAGCTGAAGTCTTTGTTGATCTCATTTAAGAAGCTTTCTTCATCCATGCAGGCGGTAACGCGAGTTTGCCATTCATGCAGTAGCGATAACGTTGCTTGATGGGTATGCTCATGAGGCTCAAGATACAGAATACGTTTATTGATCAGTGATTGGGTCGGTAAGTCACTGGTAATTGAGTTACTTGGCGTTCTGAATACGGCATTAAACGTAAAGCAGGTACCATTACCAGGTGCTGAGTTTAGAGTAATGCGGCCATTCATCGCTTCAACAATATGTTTAGTGATGATTAAACCAAGGCCTGTACCACCAAATTTACGGGTGATACTCGAGTCTGCTTGGCCAAATGGAGTAAATAGCGCATCTTGTTTATCCATTGGGATACCCACACCGGTGTCGGTCACAGACACCAAAATAGAGGCGCGCTCTTCATCCAGTAAACGGTAGCCAACATCAACCTTGATAGAGCCTTTTTCAGTAAACTTAATGGCATTACTTAACAGGTTGATCAAAATTTGTTTAAAGCGTGTCGGATCGCCAGTGAGGTTATCGGGCACTTGCGGGTGGATAAATATAGAGAGTTCAAGTTGCTTTTCGTGAGCACTTGGCGCCAGTAAGGTTAGCACTTCGTTTATATTATCACGGAGCTGAAACTGCATTGATTCTAGTTCCATGGCACCGGCTTCTAATTTCGAAAAGTCGAGAATATCACTGATAATCGTCATTAAGCTGTTAGCCGAAAGCTCGATGGTATCGAGATAATCTTTTTGATGCTTATTGAGCGGAGTCTTATAAAGCTGGCGTGTAAAACCAATTACACCATTTAACGGTGTACGTAATTCGTGACTCATTTTAGCTAAGAAGTCAGATTTAACTCGGTTCGCATCTTGCGCGTCTTTTTTAGCAATACTTAACTGAATATTTTGGGTTTCGTATTGTTCGAGTGTTTCGCGATAATCTGAGGTTGCTTGGTCAATGTGTTTTTGCATCTCATCACGTTGCATGACCATGGTTTCAGAAATGGTGTTTAAGCCTGCGCGTAGTAATTCAAACTCACCAAACATTTTTTGGTCAAGCCCCGTATCGACTTTACCTTCAATAAGCTTGTCGGTAGCTAGTACTAACTTATTAAGTGGCTGAATAAACATACGAGTCAATCTAAATGCTAGTACGGTCGCAAGTATTAGCGCCAGTAAAATTACCACGCCACTGACCAGTAAGGCTCGTTGCTGGCCAATAATGGCTTGTTGTTTATTGAGCATGATCACCACAGTACCTAGTGATGCTTGATAGCTGTGATGATTCCAAATCATGTCTTGGCGGCTATGATTAATTATCGCAGTAGAGAATGTTAGATAGTGCTCAGAATTTTGTACTTGAATGCCATCCATGCTGTTTGCATTGCTTTTGACAATTTCTTTGAATTCACTTTGGTATTTACTAAAAATCACCAACTCATTGTTTTCATCGAAAATAGCAATGGATTGGATAGCAGGGGAGTGTTTGTTATGTGTATGACTCACTAAGCGAGTTAATAAGGCTTTATCACGCTTTATTAAAGGCTGCTCAACGGCAATCGCGAGGGGCTCAATGATAGTTACACCCTGCTGATATAAAATTTCATCGAGCTCAATGTAACGATTTATTGTAAAATAACCGCCCAGCAACAAGCCTATGATCACAGTCGGTATAAGTGTAAGGGTTAAGACTGAGTCACGTAAGCCAAATTTAGTCATAAAGAATGTTGTTATCATTATTATCGTTGTTTAAGAGTATATACTTACTCCCGCTTTATCAATAATTAAGGTGTTGCCCGATGGCACAGATTTTCAAAGCCAAAAAAAAATCCGTTTCGCAAAAAATGCTAACCCTCAATGTCACAGCTATGGACCACCAAGGACGAGGCGTTGCTAAGCAAGGAAATAAAGTCTGTTTTGTTAATGGTGCTTTACCGGGTGAAGAAGTAAAAGCCTTGTTGATTGAAGATAAAGCGCGCTTTGCCAGTGCAGATTGTAAAAAAGTGCTATCAGCCTCAGCGCATAGGGTTACTCCTTTTTGCCAGCATTATCAAGTGTGTGGTGGCTGTCAGTTACAACACCTTGATGCAAAGCAGCAACTCGTTGAGAAGCAAGCAGCGGTGAGTCAGCTATTTAGTAAATTTGCTAAAGCCGATGACTTAAATTGGCAAGCACCTTTGCTCAGTGATGAGCATCATTATCGTCGCTCTGCGCGTATTGCTGTAATGCACGACAAAGCCGCCAAAAAAATGCGAGTGGGGTATCGAGCTCAAGGCTCTAAGCAACTGGTTAGCATTGAGAACTGTGATGTACTTACTGGCACTTTTAGAGATGTTTTTACGGTCTTTGATGTTCTTATCAACAGCCATTCAGGCCTGAGTAGTATTAGCCACTTACAATTATGCGAAGCTGATAATGCAGCCTTTGTGGTCATTAGGCACACGAAAGCTATTAATCAAGAGTTAAAAGCCATTGTCGTCGCGGCCTGTAATGAATATAGCTGGCGTGTTGTTTGGCAATCACAAAGCGGTGAAATTGATCACAGTGACCACCCTATGCCGTACTACCAGATACCAGGTTATGATTTACGCTTTGAATTTGGCCTTGAAAACTTTATTCAGGTTAACCCGCAAGTGAATCAAGCCATGTTGCATCAAGCAAAACAATGGTTAGATTTACAAGGTCATGAGCAGGTACTGGATTTATTCTGTGGTATTGGTAACTTTTCATTATTGATTGCAAAGTATGCTAATTATGTTATTGGTGTTGAAGGGGTCGATTCTGCGGTTGCATTAGCAAAACAAAATGCGCAAACTAACTCATTGTCGAATACCGATTTTTATTGCTTTGATCTAACACAATCAATGCAATCAGCTGCTTGGTTTAGTGCCAAACTTGATGTGTTAGTGCTTGATCCATCACGTACTGGCGCAATGGCCATTTTAGAGCAGCTACCACTTACTCAGTTTAAAACGATTTTATACGTCTCTTGTGATCCTGTTACTTTAGCCCGTGACAGTGCAATTATTCTACAAGCAGGCTTTAGCATTGAAAAAATTGGGCTTATGAATATGTTCCCACATACCGGGCATATTGAAACGATGGCGTTATTTCACAGGAGGTAAAGCGCACATGGTAGCCACTAGACAGTCACATCAGCTAACAAAGCCGAGTGATTTTGCCAGCCGTATCGAGCTGTTAGCGCTAACAGAAGACAAACATACCTTATTAGAGCAGGCTCACCAATTGTGCCTGCATTGCGATGATGCAAAACGTGAAAACACAGCCATTGAAATGGTGGAGATTTTAGCTGAGCTTAATTTAGATGCAGACTCGCTTGCGACAGCATTTTTAACGCCTTATTTTTTAGCTGAAAAAATCTCGATTGAGACAGTCACCGACAAGTTGGGCAATCACGTTGCATTATTACTAACAGGCGTAAGCCAAATGGCCACCATTAGTACCTTAGCCCATCAAGGCAAAGGTACAGTGCAAATCGATAATATCCGCCGTATGTTACTAGCCATGGTTGAAGATGTGCGCGCCGTGGTGATCAAACTGGCAGAACAGGTCTGCCACTTACGTGATGTGAAAGACGCCAGTGAAGAAGAGCGCGTTATTGCCGCTAAAGAAACTCGCGATATTTTTGCACCCCTTGCTAACCGATTAGGCATTGGTCAGCTTAAATGGGAGCTTGAAGATCTTTCGTTCCGTTATCTGCACCCAGAGACTTATAAAAACATCGCCAAACAGCTGGATGATAAGCGCCTTGCTCGTGAAGCTTACATGGAAAACATGGTTGCTTTAGTCAAAGCACGCTTGGCTGAAGCAGGTATTGAAGGTGAGGTATATGGGCGACCAAAGCATATCTACAGCATTTACAAAAAAATGGCGCAGAAGAACTACGAGTTCGATCAGCTTTTCGATATTCGCGCTATGCGCATTGTGGTAGAGCGCCTACAAGATTGTTATGCGGCGTTAGGTATTGTGCATACCAATTGGCGTCATTTAAATAAAGAATTTGATGATTACATAGCAACACCAAAGCAAAACGGTTATCAGTCGATTCATACCGTGGTATTTGGCCCTGAAGGTAAAACTGTCGAAATCCAAATTCGTACGAGCGACATGCATCAAGATGCAGAGCTGGGCGTTGCTGCGCACTGGATGTATAAAGAAGGTGCACTACCAGGGCGTGGTTCAGGCTATGAGCAAAAAATTAGTTGGTTACGTAAGTTACTGCAATGGCAAGAAGAGGTTGTTGATGGTAGTGACTTAGCTGAAGAGCTCAAAAACCAAGTTGTTGAAGACCGTGTTTATGTGTTCACGCCAAAAGGCGATATTTATGATTTGCCACTGGGCGCGACACCGCTTGATTTTGCTTATTACATTCACTCAAATGTAGGGCACCGCTGTATTGGCGCAAAAGTGTTTGGCAAAATTGTGCCTTTCACTTACCAATTAAGTACTGGTGATCAGGTTGAAATTCTAACTCAAAAGCAGCCTAACCCAAGCCGTGATTGGTTAAACCCATCGCTTGGTTATATTAAATCATCACGAGCACGCTCTAAAATCCATCATTGGTTTAAGCAGCTTGATCGGGATAAAAACTTAAGTGCTGGTAAAGAAATTCTTGAAACTGAGCTCCAAAAGTTAGATTTAACAACCAAAGATCTGGCGCCTGCAATCGAGCGCTTTAATTTACGCGGCCTTGAAGATTTGATGGTGGCAGTAGGCGCAGGTGATGTTCGCTTAAATCAGTTATTAAACTTTATTAGTGATCGTGATGATGACGAACCGCAAATTAAGTTTAAAAAGCCAAAAAGTGTCTCTGGTGATAAGAACGGCATTGTTGTTGATGGGGTAGGTAGCTTAATGAGCCATGTTGCGAAGTGCTGCCGACCGGTGCCTGGCGATGAAATCATTGGCTATATCACCCAAGGGCGTGGTATTGCCGTTCACCGTGAAGATTGCGATTCGTTTGAAAAGCTTAAGAATAATCATCCTGAGAGGGTGATATCGGTAAGTTGGTCAGATGATATCAATGGCTCTTACTCATTAACGATAAAAGTAGAAGCAACGGATCGTTCAGGGCTTATTCGAGATATCAGCTCAGTACTTGCCAATGAAAAAGTGAATGTGCTGAACATGAACGTTAACACGGTTGAAGATAAACAGCTTGCTCTGTTTTCAATGCAGGTAGAAGTGCATGACTTATCAAGTACCAACCGCTTATTGTCGAAGCTTCACCAAATAGAAGGTGTTCATGAAGCAAAGCGTGGTCATTCGTAATGGCAGATAAACACGCTATTGAGCAATCGCTTGCAATTATGGCCAAACTGCGGGACCCAGACTCTGGGTGCCCGTGGGATTTAAAGCAAGATTTTAAATCCATTGTGCCGCACACCCTTGAAGAGGCTTACGAAGTAGCAGACTGCGTTGAAAAAGGTGAACTTACAGAGCTTAAAAGTGAGCTTGGTGATTTACTGTTTCAAGTTATTTTTTATGCTCAACTTGCTAAAGAGCAGGGCTTATTTGATTTTGCCGATGTGGCCAATACGCTTAATGAAAAACTAGTCCGTCGTCATCCCCACGTCTTTGCAGAGCAAAGTGAACTGTCGGATGCAGAGCTTTCAGCGCAGTGGCAAGCTATAAAAGCACAAGAGCGAGCAGAAAAATCAGCCTCGCCACAAATGAGCCTGTGGCAAGACATTCCCGATGCAATGCCAGGTCTTTCAAAAGCGAAGAAGATTCAACAGCGCGTAGCAAGCCTTGGTTTTGATTGGCCAAGTTATCATGGTGCACTTGATAAAGTTGCTGAAGAAGTCGACGAAGTAAAAGAAGCGCTGGCTCATGATCCATACTCAGAGCACAGTGCAGAAGAGCTTGGCGATTTACTGTTTGCAACGGTAAATGTAGCCCGTCATATTAAGCGCGATCCAGAGCAATTATTACGAAGTGCCAATGCTAAGTTCGCGTCACGCTTCGAAAAAGTGGCTGCTTACCTAGATGAACGTGGCCAAAGTTTAGAAACGGCTAGCCTCGAAGAAATGGACAACGCATGGGAAGCCATTAAAAAGCAGGCAAACTAAGTCAGTAATGATACAGCTTGGGTACAGTGTAACCGAGCTCGTTTTTTGTGCACTTATTTGCTAATTTTATCTGGATTGATAGCAGCCCCTTTGCTATAATATCGCCCCGTCTTGATTCTATATTATTCCTTTTAATTCCTGATATTCTAGGGTTCGCATGAGTACAAAATTTATCTTCGTAACTGGCGGGGTTGTTTCTTCGTTGGGTAAGGGTATTGCAGCAGCGTCATTAGCCGCTATTTTAGAAGCACGTGGTCTTAACGTGACTATTTTAAAGCTGGATCCTTACATTAACGTTGACCCAGGCACTATGAGCCCAATTCAGCACGGTGAAGTATTTGTAACTGAAGACGGTGCAGAGACTGACCTTGACTTAGGTCACTATGAGCGTTTCATCCGTACCAAGATGACTAGCCGCAACAACTTCACACAAGGTCGTGTTTATGAAGATGTATTACGACGTGAGCGTCGTGGTGAGTACCTTGGTGCAACAATTCAGGTTATTCCACACATCACAAACGACATTAAGCAACGTGTATACGACGGTGCTGAAGGTCGCGATGTAGCAATCGTTGAAATTGGCGGTACAGTTGGTGACATCGAGTCACAACCTTTCTTAGAAGCAATTCGTCAGCTAGGCACTGAAATTGGCCGTGAGCGCGCTTTGTTTATCCACCTAACGCTTGTGCCATTCTTAGGCCCTGCAGGTGAAGTTAAAACTAAGCCAACTCAACACTCTGTAAAAGAATTACGTTCAATTGGTATCCAACCAGATATCTTAATCTGTCGTTCTGATCGTAAATTACCGAATAACGAGCGCGCGAAAATCGCACTTTTCACTAACGTTGAAGAGAAAGCTGTTATTTCATTACCAGACGTAGAAAGCATCTATAAGATCCCTGCGTTACTTAAGTCACAAGAATTAGATAACTTCGTATGTCGTCGTTTCTACCTTGAGTGTCCTGAAGCAGATTTATCTGAGTGGGAGCAAGTGTTATATCAAGAGTCTAACCCTACAGGTGAAGTGACAATTGGTATGGTTGGTAAGTACATCGAACTACCAGATGCATATAAATCAGTAAACGAAGCATTAAAGCATGCGGGTCTGAAAAACCGTTTAACAGTGAACATTGAATACGTTGATTCACAAGACTTAGAAAGCAAAGGTACAGAGTTACTGTCTCACCTTGATGCTATCTTAGTACCAGGTGGCTTCGGCGGCCGTGGTGTTGAAGGTAAGATCTTAGCGGCTAAATATGCACGTGAAAATAAAGTTCCTTACTTAGGCATTTGTTTAGGTATGCAAGTAGCGCTTATTGAATATGCGCGAAACGTTGCAGGCCTTGAAGGTGCAAACTCAACTGAGTTTAACGCTAAATCAGCACACCCAGTTGTTGGTTTGATCACAGAATGGCAAGATGCTGATGGTAACGTTGAAGTGCGTGATGAGCAATCTGACCTAGGTGGTACTATGCGTTTAGGTGCTCAGAAGTGTCATTTAACACCGGGTTCTAAAGTAAGCGAAGTGTACGGTAGCGACGAGATTGTTGAGCGTCACCGTCACCGTTACGAAGTGAATAATCACTACGTAGAGCAGCTTGAAAAAGCAGGTTTAAGTTTCACTGGTTTATCTGAAGATAAGAAACTAGTCGAAATTATTGAGAATAAAGATCACCCTTGGTTTATTGCCGCGCAATTCCACCCGGAATTCACGTCAACACCACGTGATGGTCACCCGCTGTTTGAAGGGTTTGTTGCAGCTGCACACACTCACCAAAAAGCGTCATCGTAATTTAAATAGGCCGTGCTTTATGCACGGCTTATTTGTTTTAATAAGCCAATGGCATTAAGGATAATTAATAAAATTGGCACAAACTCACCATTTTCGGGAAAAGAGGAATCAAGATGTCAGAAATCGTAAAAGTGATTGGTCGCGAAATCATGGACTCGCGTGGTAACCCAACTGTTGAAGCTGATGTACATTTAGCTGATGGTTCATGGGGCCGTGCTGCAGCACCATCTGGTGCATCAACAGGTACTCGCGAAGCGCTTGAATTACGTGATGGTGATAAAGCACGTTACCTAGGTAAAGGTGTTTTAAAAGCAGTAGGCTATATCAACAACGAAATCGCTGAAGCGCTTAAAGGTCAAAACGCAGTTGATCAAAAAGCGGTTGACCAAGTAATGCTTGACTTAGATGGTACTGAAAACAAAGAAAAACTAGGTGCTAACGCTATCTTAGCTGTGTCTTTAGCAACAGCTAAAGCGGCTGCAAACTCAAAAGGCGTTGAGCTTTATGAGCACATCGCAGACCTAAACGGCACACCAGGTGTTTACTCTATGCCATTACCTATGATGAACATCATCAATGGTGGTGAGCACGCTGATAACTCTGTTGATATTCAAGAATTCATGATTCAGCCTGTTGGCGCTAAAAACTTCCGTGAAGCGTTACGTATGGGCGCTGAAGTTTTCCACAGCTTAGCAAAAGTACTTAAAGCTGAAGGTCACTCTACATCAGTAGGTGATGAAGGTGGTTTTGCTCCTAACCTTGAATCAAACGAAGCGGCACTTGCTGCAATCAAGGTAGCTGTTGCAAATGCAGGTTATGAGCTTGGTAAAGATATCACTCTAGCTCTAGACTGTGCTGCATCTGAGTTCTACGACAAAGAAGCGAATATCTACGACCTTAAAGGCGAAGGTAAAAAATTCACTTCTGAAGAATTCAACCACTTCCTTAAAGGCCTTACTGAGCAATACCCAATTGTTTCAATTGAAGACGGCTTAGATGAGTCTGATTGGGATGGTTTCGCACACCAAACACAACTAATTGGCGACAAAGTACAATTAGTAGGTGACGATTTGTTCGTAACTAACACGAAGATCTTAAAGCGTGGTATTGATAACGGTATTGCTAACTCAATCCTAATCAAGTTCAACCAAATCGGTTCATTAACTGAAACGCTTGCTGCTATCAAAATGGCTAAAGACGCTGGCTTCACAGCTGTTATCTCACACCGTTCAGGTGAAACTGAAGATGCGACAATTGCTGATTTAGCAGTAGGTACTGCAGCTGGTCAAATCAAAACGGGTTCATTAAGCCGTTCTGACCGTATTGCTAAGTACAACCAATTACTTCGCATTGAAGAAGTATTAGGTGAAAAAGCACCTTACAACGGTCTTAAAGAGGTTAAAGGTCAGTAATCTGGCTTAGCTATCAAGACTCTAAAAAACCTCCTTCGGGAGGTTTTTTTATAGCTGAAATTGTTGTTTTAGGATCTCGCCGGTGAAGCTTGTTTTTAGATAAAAGCCGCGAGGTAAGGTTTGTACTATCTGGCCATTCGGGCCAATTGCATCAGTTAGCGCTTTGCTATTGGCAGCTTTTGGCCTTATTTGCATTACATCACCTAAATGACCCGAAATTTCATCTACGCGACCAAGGGCGATGAGCTCCATTTGTTCTTCCCAATCACGCTGTAAAAGGGCATCTTGCTCTGCGCTTGGCTGCCATAAAAAGCCGCTGCCTATGGTACGGTGAAAAGGCAGTATTTCGCGTTCGCCTAAAATCGGTAACCATAAAACATGATTTAATTTTTTACGAACCGTACTTTGCTGCCAAGTCATTCCTGTTACATTTAAAAGCGGCGTGACTGAAACAAAGGTTGTTTCGAGTGGTTTGCCTTTAAATGAAATCGGTAGTGTTTTTAACTCAATGCCTAATTCTTCAAAATCAGGTGTTGGCTTTGAACCGGCTGTTGCGCCAAGAACATATTCAATAAGTTGCCCAGTCCAGCCCTTTTCACGTAGTAAATCGTCAGGAGTTTTAAATTGATATTGCTCAGCTAATTGCCCTAAGGTGAGGCCGGCAATAGCATCAACACGTTGCATTAATTCGTTTACTGAGGCTGGTTTTATTGGTCGCATAAGGCGTTTATTTGATTGTCTAATTATCCGGTTCATGATAGCAAATACGCGCCTTAGTGGATATCTTTGTGTTTGGGTGTTTTTTGCGCATGTTAAGTGTGAGCTAAAAATAACCAGTGTTACTTTTGATTGTTAAGCTCTAACTATTTGATATTAAATTAATTTAATGTTTTTGTATGGTGTTTCCATTTCATTAATTAATCAGTTGTTTGTATAAATACAGATATATAAACATGTTTATCCACAGTTTCTGTGGAGAAAGTGGATATTTCAACGGTTGATTGTGGATTTGTTTGCAATTTAGGCATGATTTATAAAAGTTATGCACAAGCTGTGGGTAAGCTGATAAAAATACGGTTGTAAATAGTTATTTTATTCAAACGCCGCATTTTTATAAAAATGACTTCGTAACACCTTGATTAAAAGCATTTGTTGAAAATTTTATTTTCAATCTAATTTAGGCTTCGGTGTAAAGTGTTTGCTGTATCGCAGGTTATGTGGAACAATCAATAAAAATCGACTTACAAATGAGGCACTAAGGTGATTGATGCCGAAGGTTTTCGTGCCAATGTCGGAATTGTAATTTGCAATAATCAGGGACAAGTATTTTGGGCTCGTCGCTATGGTCAGCACTCTTGGCAATTTCCCCAAGGTGGTGTTGATGACGGTGAAACAGCAGAGCAAACCATGTACAGAGAATTACACGAAGAAGTGGGCTTGCTTCCTGAAGACGTTGAGATCGTCGCAAGTTCTAAACATTGGTTACGCTATAAATTACCCAAACGTTTAATTCGCAGAGACTCAAGTCCTGTGTGTATTGGGCAAAAGCAAAAATGGTTTTTACTGAAACTTCGTTGTAAAGATGAAGATGTAAATTTACTTAAAACTCATCACCCCGAGTTTGATGATTGGCGATGGGTGAGTTATTGGTATCCGGTTAGGCAAGTTGTTTCGTTTAAGCGCGATGTATATCGTCGAGTAATGAAAGAGTTTGCTCCGTTTGCAATGCCGTTTAATAAACGAGAGCAACAAAAAGATCATTGGCGACAAAAACGATAAGGCCTGCCTTATCTAAATTAAAGGAGCAGCATCATGTTAGCCACGCTCAGGTCAATTGCTGAGGCAGTGTCGCAACAGGCGGACTTAAACAGTGCGCTAGGGTGTTTTGTGCAAATGGTAAAAGATGCCATGCAAACACAGTGCTGCTCGATTTATTTTGCAGATTACAGCCAAGACAACTTTGTATTGATGGCCACCCAAGGCCTAAACCCAGATGCAGTGGGTAAGTTTCGTATAGGCTTTACCGAAGGCCTCGTTGGTCTTGTTGCTCAACGTGAAGAGCCCATTAATATTGCTTTTGCAAAGTCACACCCACGTTTTAAACTCTCACCTGAAGTTAATGAAGAAGGCTACAACGCATTTTTGTCAGTGCCAGTTGTGCACCAGAAAAAGGTTTTAGGGGTTATTGTTGTTCAACAAAAACTAGCCCGTGTGTTTAGCCCTGACGAAGAGTCATTCTTAATTACGCTTTCAGCACAGCTGGCTTCTCAGTTAGCTCATGCCGAAATAAAAGAAATATTACGCGTTGATGAGTTTTCCCACCAAACCTCGGTACTTAAAGGGGTATCAAGTGCGCCAGGTATTGCCATAGGCGAGGCCTTTGTGGTGATCCCTAAACTCGACTTCAATTCGATTGAATTACAAAAAGATGACGATGTAGGCACACAGCGAAAACTATTCACACAAGCAGTCGCTGCAACGCGTAACGAGTTTAATACCTTATCAATGACGCTGAGTGACTCTATTCCTCAAGAAGCACTCGCGGTTTTTGATGTTTATCAGCAGTTGCTCGATGCAAAAAGCCTTGGTCAAAATGTTGAAGCACAATTACAGCAAGGCTGGAACGCTAAAAGTGCTTTGAAAATTGTTATTGAGAAATTAGTTACTCAATTCAATGCGATGCAAGACCCTTATATTAAAGAGCGTGCCGTTGATGTTAAAGACATTGGTTTGCGTGTATTACACCATTTAGTGAATACCGAGCATGCGGCAAAGCCTTACCCTAAAGACACTATTTTAATTGCCGGTACATTAACCCCTGCCATGCTCGCTGAAGTGCCAAAAGGGCACCTTGCTGGGGTCGTGAGTGTTAATGGCGCGGCAAATAGCCATGCTTCTATATTAACGCGTGCTATGGGGATCCCAGCAATTTGGGGTATTGAAGATGTGCCGCTATTGCAGTTTGAAGGTAAGCCGATGATCTTAGACGCCTATTCAGGACGTTTATATATCTCGCCTTCGCAAATGCTGCAAGAGGAATACACTCAGCTTAAATTTCAAGAAGCATTATTGAACGACCGTTTTGTGGCAGAGCAAAACCTCGATGCAGTTACCAAAGATGGTGAACACATTAGTTTGTTACTTAATGCGGGCCTTGAATTAAATACTGAGCATGATAATAAGCCATTTTGCGATGGGGTTGGTTTGTATCGCACCGAAGCTTGGTTTATGCAAAAAGGCCAGTTTCCTTCACAGTCAGAACAAGAAAAGTGGTATCGCGAAGTGCTAACGAGTTATCACCCTAATCCTGTGGTGATGCGTACACTTGATATAGGTGGCGATAAGGTTTTAGATTACTTCAATATAACGGAAGAAAACCCATTTTTAGGTTGGCGTGGTATTCGTGTGACCTTGGACCATCCTGAGCTATTTTTAGATCAACTCAAAGCAATGCTTAAAGCCAATATTGGTCTAGGTAATTTAAAAATCATGTTGCCAATGATCAGTGGCTCAGAAGAAGTAGATGAATCGTTAAAACTACTCGAACAAGCCTATTTTGAGTTAAGTGAGCAATACCCCGAACAGGCAATAGAACGCCCAGAAATCGGGGTGATGTTAGAAGTCCCTTCAAGTGTATTTATGCTTGAAGAGTGGTCGCAAAAAGTCGATTTTTGCTCTGTGGGTAGCAACGATTTAACTCAGTATATGCTGGCTGTTGACCGTTCAAATGCCCGTGTTGCTGAGCTATTTAATCCTTATCACCCAAGTGTTCTTAGAGTGTTGTTAAAAATAGCACAAGAGTGTCAGCAATATGAGCTGCCATTTAGCTTGTGTGGCGAGTTAGGCGGCGACCCAGAAGGAGCACTATTGCTTATTGCTATGGGGTATCGAAGCTTGAGTATGAACTATGCTTCGATTAGTAAAATTAAGTTTGTGCTTAGGCGACTAAATGTCAGTGATATGGAAAAGTTACTTGCAGAATGCTTATTACAACCAACCGCAAAACATGTACTTAGGTTAACGCGTAACTTTATGATTGAACATCAACTCGGTGAGCTATTTTACACCCCAAGCCAAGGTCAATCATGAGGGGAAATTGTGCTGTGAAGCACCTATACCCAAGCCACCTCAAGATGTAGAATTCAGCGTTTCAACAGGTGCTTAATATCAAGGCGTTACTTTGCAACAATGGCAGTCCCTTTTAAGAAGTAACAACGATGAGAGTAAGTGCCTGTGAAACGCCCAAAGGGTTGGTTTAAAAGCGATTTATACTGCGTTATTGATTTTAACAATAGAACCACTATTACTTGCAATCAATGCCTTGCTTAAATCGCTTTTAATTCCAACTGAAACTCGCATCTTGAGGTGGTTTGGGTATATATATTAGTTTAGTATATGTATATAACAAACTGAATATATGAGTGTGCTATGCATGACGTAATACTTTTAATGGTGTACTGCGCAATTTTGGGCAGCGTGGTTGGATTTTTAGCAGGGTTATTAGGCATTGGTGGCGGTCTGATTATCGTGCCGGTACTTAGTGCGTCATTAGTATCGTTCAATGTTGCCGACCCAAGTCATGTATTAGTTATCGCGATAGCAACCTCGTTAGCATCCATTATTTTTACCTCGACTTCTTCAGCCCTTGCTCATCATCGTAATGCTAACGTGCCTTGGGAAATTGCCCCATGGGTTATGACTGGTGTTGGCCTAGGCGCATTGATCAGTGGCTTTGCAGCAAGCTTTATCCCAGAGCAGCTACTGCGCTTTGTTTTTGCCGGTAGCGTGGTGTTTATCGCGCTCAGAATGGTGTTATCGACACGAAAAAAAGCAGCCAGTGAAAAGCCGCTTCCATCAGGGCCTATTCTTGGCTTTTTATGTGCCATAATGGGGGCGCTGTCAGGACTAATTGGTATTGGCGGCGGGGCGCTTATTGTGCCGCTACTGCATTATTTTTCTGTTGATATTAAAAAGGCCATTGGTTGTGCTGCTGCATGTGGTATTGTCATTGCCCTGTTCGGCTCGGTGGGTTACGTATCTGCCGGGTGGCAATTAACATCTTTCAGTGATGGATTTGCCGGATTTGTGTATTTACCTGCGTTAGTAGGGATTGTGGTTACCTCGTCGCTCATTGCGCCAATAGGTGCCAAAGCCACGCACTATTTGCCTGTGGCAACAATAAAAAAAGTATTCGCGCTATTACTTGTCATAATTGCGCTTAAAATGGTGTTTAGTTAAAGGTTTTTATTTTTATGGCTCTTCAATTTCCAGATATCGATCCGGTTATTTTTTCGGTAGGCCCGCTCAGCGTACGTTGGTACGGCTTAATGTATTTAATTGGTTTTGCTTTGGCGCTATGGCTTGCTAATCGTCAAGCAGAAAAACCAAATTCAGGTTGGACAAAAGAACAAGTCAGTGACTTGCTCTTTTACGGCATGCTCGGGGTGATACTCGGTGGTCGTATTGGCTATGTATTGTTTTATCAGTTTAGTTACTTTATTGAAAACCCATTGTATTTGTTCAGAATTGACCAAGGTGGTATGTCGTTCCATGGTGGTACGCTAGGTGTAATCACCGCTATTGTGGTGTTTGCTTGGACACGTAAAAAGTCATTACTTGAAGTGGGTGATTTTGTAGTGCCACTCGTGCCGCTAGGCTTATTAGCAGGTCGCATTGGTAACTTTATTAATGGTGAACTATGGGGCCGAGTCACAGATGTGCCTTGGGCATTTATCTTCCCATCAGGTGGCCCAGAGCCGCGCCATCCTTCACAATTATACGAAGCCTTTTTAGAAGGCCTAGTGCTGTTTTTAATCTTACAATGGTTTATCAAAAAGCCACGTCCAGCGGGCAGTGTTGCAGGTGTGTTCTTACTCGGTTATGGCGTATTCAGATTTACCGTAGAATACTTCCGTGAGCCAGATGCCCATTTAGGTTTATTTGCAGGCATAATTTCAATGGGGCAAATACTGTCATTGCCGATGGTAATTGGTGGCCTTGGTTTGTTAATATGGGCCTATAAAAAGCCGCAACACAGCGTGGCAAGCAAAGCATAACAAGAGCAAATCAATGAAACAGTATTTAGATTTATGTCAGCGCATTGTTGACGAAGGTGTGTGGGTTGAGAACAAGCGCACAGGAACCAAATGTTTAACCGTTATAAATGCCGATCTTGAATATGATGTGGCAAATAACAAGTTTCCGCTCATCACCACGCGTAAGAGCTTTTACAAAGCGGCGATAGCGGAGCTATTAGGTTATTTACGTGGTTACGACAGCGCTGCACAGTTTCGTGATATCGGCTGCATGACTTGGAATGCAAACGCAAACGAAAACAAAGCTTGGCTTGAAAACCCACATCGTCGTGGTGAAGATGATATGGGCCGTGTATATGGTGTGCAAGGCCGCAGTTGGCAACGCCCGGATGGCAGTCACCTTGATCAGTTAAAAAAAGTCATTGATAACTTATCTAAAGGGATTGATGACCGTGGTGAAATTGTGACTTTTTACAATCCGGGTGAGTTTGAACTAGGTTGTTTACGCCCTTGTATGCATACACACACTTTTTCATTACTGGGTGATACTTTATACTTAACATCATACCAACGTAGCTGCGATGTACCGCTAGGCTTAAACTTTAATCAAATTCAATGTTTTGTGTTACTTGCTTTAGTTGCACAAATCACCGGGCATAAACCGGGTAAGGCATATCATAAAATAGCAAATGCGCATATTTATGAAAACCAACTTGAGTTGATGCGTGATGTGCAGCTCAAGCGTGAGCCATTCGCGTCACCAGAATTAAAAATAAACCCAAATATTAAATCACTAGAAGACATTGAAACCTGGGTTACAAAAGACGATTTTGAAGTAGTAGGTTATCAGTGTCACGATGCAATTAAGTATCCGTTTTCAGTGTAACAACAATAAAATTTAAGGAGAAATCAATGAAAGCAGTGATCCCAGTTGCTGGTCTTGGCACGCGCATGTTACCTGCGACTAAAGCAATCCCTAAAGAAATGCTTCCTATTGTTGACCGACCGCTGATCCAGTACGTTGTAAATGAAGCAATTTCAGCAGGAATTAAAGAAATTGTTTTAGTGACACATTCAAGTAAAAACTCAATTGAAAACCACTTTGATACCAGTTTTGAGCTAGAAGCAACGCTAGAAAAGCGTGTAAAGCGTCAGTTACTTGCAGAAGTACAATCAATCTGTCCGAAAGATGTAACAATTATTCATGTTCGCCAAGGTGAAGCGAAAGGCCTTGGTCATGCTATTAATTGTGCTGCACCTATCATAGGTGATGAACCATTTGTTGTTATTTTACCTGATGTGATCATTGATGATGTGGCAAGCGACCTTAAAAAAGATAACTTAGCTGAAATGATCCAGCGTTTTGAAAACACCGGTGAGAGCCAAATCATGGTTGAACCTGTGCCACAAAGCGAAGTGGATAAATTTGGTGTCGTTGATTTAGGTGATGTAAAAATTAATCAAGGTGAGAGCGCAGCTATTTTAAACATGGTTGAAAAGCCTCCAGTTGATCAAGCTCCATCAAATCTAGCTGTTGTGGGTCGTTATGTACTGAGCAAAAATATTTGGCCGTTACTTGCAAAAACCCCAGCAGGCGCTGGCGACGAAATCCAATTAACTGATGCCATTGCTATGCTAATGGAAAAAGAAATAGTTGATGCCTACTCAATGAAAGGCAAAAGCCATGACTGCGGCAGCAAAATTGGTTATTTAAAAGCTATTGTTGAATTTGCACTACGCCGTGATGAATTCAAAGACGAGCTTACAGACTTCATAAAGTCGCTGGTTAAATAATCAATTCTAATTACCTAGTTGAAAATTATGTAAAAAAAGTGTCTATATGGCACTTTTTTGTTATTTACATGATCCCCACAATTGTCGATTATTACCCAATAAAGGATTTTTCTGATATACCTAGCTCTTAACGCATTGTTAAGATTAAAGATCAGTGAGATGCTTATATATCCCTGTAGGATAGTTAAACTTAGCTATACTTATAAAAATACCTATGTAAAAACGGATTTTTATTGCTTTAGGTTGTCTAATATGAAAACTTAAGTAGTAGGGTGTCATTAAGTTTTTATTGCAGTAAGTTAAGCACTGTACTGAAAATATTATAATAACAAATAATGTGTTAGAGTTTTCTTATGCAACGTCTCAAATGATGTTTATGGCTTTTGTATAGGCAAGTGCTAACAGATAGACTTCTTTAAAAAGAAGCAAATTTTTAATGGTACGTTTAAGAATCCTACTTATGAAATATTGCTCAAAACCTTTGCGTTACAGTATATGCCTATTGGTGTTATTGACTGTGTCTGGTTGCAGTAATAAGGCACTTCCAAATATCTCCTTTAACACGCTTTCTGTTTTCAATATTTTTCAGTACCTAAGCAATAATAAGGTAATGCAAAACTCATTCTTATTGGCACAAACCCAAAATGAACCTGTCAGCACAATGCTTGATCAAGCAGACACGTCGCAAGCATTGCCAAACGACTCTTCAGACGCTGTGAAACCCGATTATGCATTTGCTCTACAGTTAGCATCGGTTAATTCGGAGCAAGGCCTTGCTTCAACATTAAAAAAAATGGCTAAACGAGCACCCAGTATTTTTCAGGGAAAACCGATACTCAATGTCGAAGTCGCAGATGTAAATGAACATACCTATTATCGACTTAAATTTGGTGGCTATAAATATTTGAAGAATGCCAAAGCTGACTGTGAAGCGATTAAGCGACAAGGGATTGATTGTTGGGTTAGCAACTATACTGACAACCGAATTTATTTTTAGCGTCAAATATTCGCGCTAAAGGTGGCATTTTTATTGCTTTCATTTAAGTCTGTTTTTTAGAATTGACGTCACCATGCATTTTTCTATTTTTTCTAAATATCTATTGATAACCATCAGCTTAACTGCTTTAACAGCATGTATGATGAGCCAAGAGCAAACCCAGCCAGCTTATACTGAGCAGCAAGTACAGCAATTTGCTGCCGAGTGGCAAAACCAACAGCCGAGCATTGAGCGCCTTTCAGCCATGGAAAAAGACCTTGCGTTGTTAATCGAAGTGCTGTCAGCTAATAGTGATTTAACCGCAAAGCCATCACAATTTGAGCCACAAAATGATGTGATTATTCATCAAAGCGAACAAACGCAAGCGCAGCAAACATCATCAACAGATTCACTTGAGGCGATTATTGCAGCAAATAAAGCAGCTGAAGCTGGCGTGCAATTAGGTTTATATTTAACGCCGAAAAAAGTTAGTCATCAGGTCTTAAAGCTCAAACGTGATTATCCTGCTGCTTTAAATGGCCTTGATTTTCGTTTTAAAACACGAGAGCAAAAAGGCGTAACCTTGTATGGGTTAAGAGCAGGTCCATTTGAAAATTATACTCAGGCGACAGCATTTTGTGAGATAGCGAAAAGAATGGGGCAAACCTGTGTGACGGCACCATTTATTGGAGAGATGCTTCAAGCATCTTTCCTCTTAAAAATTAGGTAATTAATCTTAAAGTATTTGTTCTAGAGGTCGATAAAGCTTAAGATACAGAAAAATGGCTTAGCCATTTAATTATAAGGACTTAATATGAAATTACCTCTTTCTTTAATTGCATGCTCATTAGCATTTTCTGCTTTTTCTTCTTTCGCCACTACAGAATCTTTCAGCGCCACAGTAAAGGTTCAAAACTCAGTTGTTTTAACAAAAGGAAATGATCTAGATTTTGGTACCATTCGTGCTGTAGCGGACCCTTTAGGTGTTGCACAAGCAGTTTTAACTATTAATCCAGAACCTGATGCAAGCCCTGTTTCGACAAGAATAGATTTATCTCCTGCGATTATTTCAATTATAGAGCAAGGAGCACCAGCTTCATTTACGGTATCAGAGGCGGTGCCAAATGCGCGTTTGTCTATTACCGATCCAACAGCAAATACATTAGAGTCAAGTGGCCAAGGTTTAAATGAGCCTAACTTTATTGTTGATGGTTGGAGATATTTTATTACTTCTGGGCCAAATGCAAATGCTTATTACAATACAGCATCGCCAAACCTAACGGCTGATGCAGATGGCAGTGTTGAGTTTAACATTGGTGCTAATTTATCTACCGCAAATACAGAATCATCTGAACCCTATCGTGATACTGAATACACTGGTACTTTCCAACTAGAAGTTGCCTACTAATATTTCTAGGTAATTTATCATGCGCTTTTTGCTTTTAGCCAGCGTGCTATTTACAGTGTTCTCAACGCCGTTGCAAGCTGCGAGTACAGAGCAGCAAGCGCTTGATTTTGGTACTCTAGTTATTCTAGCTAATACAAATATTAGTTCTGTAATTGTCAAAGATGATGGCAGTATCAATACACAGGGCTCTGTGTATGTACTTAAAAATGGCCGCCCAGCAGAATTATTACTCACTGGCTTACCAGCCAGAACTCAGTTAGAGCTAAAGCCACTTTCGACAACTCAGCTAATACATGATGTAGATAGCAGTACAAGTGCTGAATTTTCTGTACGTCTTAATGGTTTTCCTAAATATGTGATTACCAATGAATTTGGTGAGGCAAAAGTATTTATTGGCGGTACTTTAACGACAGATCGTAGTGCTAAACCATACGCGGATGGTCAGTATTCTTCTTCAACTTATTTAGAAATTTCAGTCAATTACTAAGGATAGATATGTTCGCAAAACGTCTTTTATGTGGACTTTTTTTTGTTTTTTTCAGTCAATGTGCAACGGCAAATTTACTTATTTCACCAACGCGAGTTTCATTTGATGAGCGCCAACGAAGCGCAAAAGTCACCGTTATTAATAGCTCAGAAGAGTACCGTACATACCGAGTTGTATGGAGCGAAAAATTAGCGCTTCCTGGTGGGGGATACCAAACACTGAGTGAACCAGTAGCAACGAGTCTTTCTCCTATGGCGCGCTTATCACCAAAGCAAATTCGTTTAGCACCGGGCGAAAGGCAAACGATTAAAATAGCGATTAGAAAGCCTAAGGATTTGGCTAAAGGGGAATATCGTTCTCACTTATTATTTCAAGCCTTACCAAATGAAGATAAGGCAGCTAAGGCCGGGCTCAAAGTGAACATGATTTTGAGTTTTAGTATTCCAATTGTATATCGTGAGCAAGGTGAGCTGCCAAAAGTTGCGTTTCAAACTGCAGAAATAGTTGAAGACTCGGTAAATAAAACACCAAAAATTGCTGTTAAATTAACTGAAAAACAAGGTTTTAGTAGTTATGGTCGACTTAGCGCGTATGTCACTAATTCGGCGGGAAAACAAGAAAAAATCGCTGAAATCGGGAATCTAAGTTTATATCCTGAAATTGAACAAGCGACAGTATTGTTAGATTTGTTCTCTGGCAAACAGCTGCCAAAACAAGGGAATATTGAGCTTAAATATGAAGGTGCAGATGAGTATGAAGGCGTCGATTTTGGCTCATATTCATTGTCTATTCGACATTAGGGATTAATTCGAAAACATTTATGAATCGCTTATTTGCGTTAGGGCTTATGCTATTAAGTCCTATCAGCTTTGCTAATTCGACTGTGAGTACAGAGGATGTACTAGCTAGACTCAATGCCATAAAAGCTAAGTTAAATGGCGAACAGCTCCATGTTTCACAATCTAAGCCTACACATAATTCTGCACACACCTTAGTCACCCAGCAGCGAATTGCGACTGGGGAGTTTTTGCTATTTTCAATTTATTTAAATGAAAATTACCTCGGTGAGGTTTTTGCCCTTAAGTCTGATCAAGACATTTTATTGGGGCTTTCAGGGCTAGTTGATATCTTACAGCTAGCAATTAATGTCGATTTATCGGCCAAGAGTGCAGAAGGTTGGTTCATCAATAGTAATAACACTTTTCAATTAACAGCACAAAAAGAGCTGATTACAAATAACAAGAAGTGGCAGCTTACTGAGCAACAAATTAGTGTTGACGATGATATTTATATAGAAGCTGCAGTACTTGCTGATGCTTTTGAATTTAAGCACAGCTCTGACTACGCAAGCTTAGAGTTACATATTGAAACTGAGTCTGTTTATCCTGTTGCATCGCAAGCGCAGCGTCATAAAAAACAACTGCAAAGCTACAGTAGCCAAAAGCAAGCAACTTTACCTTGGAAACCAAGCCCATATCAGGCGTTATCCGTCCCTGTGGCTGACTTACAATTGAACTATACCCAAGATAATGATAACAGCCAGACAAGTTACTCATTACTTGGCTCGCAAGACTTTGCTTACTTAACGATGGAATACTTTTTAGCGGGTCGTGAGAATGACTTGCTGAACAACTCAAGGTTAACTTTCTCTAGGCAAGATGTGAATAATCAATTGTTAGGTCCACTTGCTGCAAGTCTTATTGAAGTAGGGGATGTAACAGCTACGCAAGTTGGTAGCCGTTATAACAACCAATATGGTCGTGGGGTTAAAATATCGAATTATCAACTTGGGCAAGCTATTGATAATAATCGGGTGAATCTAACCGGTGCAGTGCAGCCTGGTTGGGATGTTGAATTATATCGTAATGGTATTTTAATTGAACAGCAGTTGAGTTTGACCGATGGACGCTATGTTTTTGCTGATGTTGATTTACTATTCGGTGAAAACAACTTTGAGTTGATTTTTTATGGTCCACAAGGACAAGTAGAGCGGAAAACTGAATATTACTACATTGATGGCACGCAGCTTGAACAAGGGGAAGCAGTCTATGAGCTATCTGTTTCAGAGCAAGGCAAGCAGTTATTGGGCAACAGTAACTATAGTGTAAATCAGGGCTGGGTTGCTGCGGGGCGATACCAATATGGTGTGAGTGATAACATTGCCATGTATTCAGGCTTCATGGCGCAAAAACGAGAGCAAGATGAGCTGTATCATGTTGCTCTTGGAACGAACCTTAGCCTGTTAGACAGGTTATTGGTTAATCTTGAATATGAAGAAAATAATCAACAACAAAGCGAATTTGAATTAACAACACGAACTAAATTGGCTGATCAGTCTCTGCTATTTAGCGCAACGAACCGTACTGATAATCAGAATGGTCGAGATATAACGCTCAAGAGCTATCAGTTTGATATGTCAGGTGAGCTGATGAAAAATGATTTTGGGCGGCTCAATTATCAAAACAACTTTCTGATTCAACATGCACAAAGCGTTGATTTAAAACAAATTTATAATCGTTTAAATTACAGCTATGCAAACGTCTCTATAAATAATTTATTGCAGTGGCAAGACTTAAGTGTTGGGCAAGAAAGTGTTGATGGTACGACGCGTTTACAAACACGACTGGGCAGAGTGTATAGTCGGTTTGGGGTTAATTATCGACTCTCTCCCGTTAGTGAAATAGCAAGTTATGAAGCTGAGTTTAGCAGAAGTTTAGGCCCAAGCCTACAAGCAGAGCTAACTTTAAGGGACTCTCTAGATTACGATGTTCAGTCCGCTGAATTAGGTTTAACGTGGCAAAATGACAGGATTAACTTAAGCAGTAATGTTAATTACGATAGTAATGATCAGTGGCAAATTCGCTTAAATAGTCGATTTAGTTTTGGTTTTGATAGTCAATATAATCAGCCATTTATGAGTAATAGAACATTGACCAATACTGGTAGTTTGATGGTTAATGTGTTTTTAGATGAAAATGATAATGGCATTAAAGATGGCAATGAAAAGGGCTTGGTGGGTGTTAAAGTAAAAGGCTTACAAAATTATCGCCAAGCTATTACCGATGAACAAGGTATTGCGATTCTTTCAGCTATGCCAGCTAATCGCACAACAGATATCGTGCTCGATCGTGACAGTTTTGCTGACCCTTTTATGATACCCGCCCACGATGGTTTCTCCATAACACCACGAGCTGGTTTCGTTGAGTACATGGATTATCCAGTAAATAATGCTAGCGAAATCGAAGGCACCGTTTATCAGCAGACAGAGCAAGGGACGAATGTTCAACCCTATGCCAAAATTACCTTAGTGGATGAACAAGGCAATGATGTAGCAATTACACAAGCGGCTTATGATGGCTATTACTTGTTTACTGATATTAAACCCGGTAAGTATCAGGCGATTGTTGATAAACAATACCAAGGCCAAAAGTCACTGGTAAGTAATCAAACACACAAAATAGAATTATCGCCCAAAGGTGATGTACTGGTGGGGGTTGATATTACTTTGCGGCCACTTAAAAAGCGTCAGGGCTACATTGCGAGTATTGGCAAGTTTAATTCACTAAAAATATTAAAGGTGTATTACTCATTGGTGAAACAGCGTTTAACACAACAAGGCTTTCAGAGCGCTTTCTACATTCACGATAAAGAAAATGCACACTACACGCTTGCAGTTGGCTTTGACGCACAATCTGCAAATGAGCTTGAACAGCAATGTGCGCAGCTAATATCACAAGCAATTAAATGCCACGTAACTGAACAGCAAGTTCAACACTAGCAAGGAGCAAATTATGGTTTTTACTACTTTTCAAAATCTGAAGAAAGTATGGTTAGTCTTACTGGTGACTCCTATCATTGGTTGCCAAAGCGTGACAGAGCCAAAAGTGAGTGAAGAAAACTTAGTAAAAATTAGCCAACAAGAGCTTCTGGAGCTGAGGCAATCGCATCAGCAATTCCAAGCAATGAAGCCAGAGCTAGAACGTTTGCTCTCAATTGAAAGTGAGTTAACCTTACTCACTGAACAACTTACTTTATTAAATGCGCAGCAAGCAGAGCCTGTAAAGGCAAAAAAGTCACCAGTAACCGCTCCTCAGTTTATAGCCGAGCCTACAGCTAAGTTTGCACTACAACTTGCTTCCGTAACAGAGATACCTCGACTAACAGCTCGCCTTGCTGAAATTAAAAAACAAGCCCCAGCGCTATTTAATGGCCAGTTTATTGCTAATGTAGAGTCCGTAACAGTGAACGGCAGCACTTTCCATCGCTTAAAAATAGGTGCATATCAACAAAAGCAGCAAGCAACTAATGATTGTAAAAAGTTAGCATCAGTCGGTGTGGCATGCTTGGTATCACATTATGTGCAGAATCCACTTGATTTATCCCATCAACAATAATACTTAGGCATAATTATTGCTTTGTACTTACTAAGTTTAGTGAGGATGGCAATTATGCGCCTGTTATTTTATTCAGTTTTTTTAGTGTTGGTGGGTTGTAGCTTAACTGAAGAGCCACAAAAAACGCCCCCTAGAGAAACCCCAAAATCGCCGATGGCACCTTATACGGTGCATCAATACGTTGCTGATTTAAGTAGTCAGCTGAGCCGTATTCAAGGCCCTTACAAAGGCAATGCACGTATTGCTGTGACCAGTTTTTATATGGCTGATGGCTTAGGTACTGATTTAGCAGAAGATCAGGGCAGTGGCTTGAGTCAGCAAATTCAAGAAAGTTTATTAACGCAATTTACTCAGCTTGGTTTTCATACCATTGAGTATCGATTAGAAAATACTTTAAATTTGCAGCAATCGGCCGATAGTGTACTTAGTCGTGATGTAAATACCTTACGTCAACGTCAGAATATTGACTTTGTTATTACCGGCACACTGACGCGGCAACAACATGCCTACATAGTAAATGCCCGATTAGTGAATACCAAAGATCTGCGAATTGTGTCAGCAGCAAGCACTGAGATCCCTATCAATGTAATGTGGGGCGCTGAAAAAGTTCAGCAACGTGATGGCCAGTTGTATCGAAGCGAATATTAAGAGGAACTCATTTAATGAAACGTTTAATTTTAACTTTATGTTTGCCGTTTGGCTTTGGTTGCTCATCAATGTTAACTGGTGATGCAACACAACACGAAAATGATCCTCAGTTAGCTGCGCAAAGAGAAGTTGCCGCGCCGCATAGTAATGACAGTGTGTTTCAAACCAATCAGGCGGTAATGAATAACAGCACTTTTACAGCAGCCCCAACACGTAAGAATATCAATCACTATGTGCGTGGCATCATGCAGGATCTTGTTGAAAACTTGCAATATGTTAGTGATAACACGCCAGTTGCTGTTTCAAGCTTTGTGTACCTTGATGCAGATTACAACTCAACAAATTTGCTGGGTAATCAAATTGCCGAAAGTTTTATTCATGAACTTCACGCGTTTGGTGTGCCTGTCATTGACTTTAAAACCACGGATTATATGCGTGTCACGCCTAGTGGTGATTATGTTTTCAGTCGTGATTATTTAGAGCTAAGCCAAGATCAAAACTTCAATTATGTTTTGGCAGGTACTTTGGTTAATCATCAAAGTGGTGTGCTCGTGAATGCGCGTATTGTTGGCTTAGCAAGCAAAGCGGTTGTTGGGTCGGCGCAAGGCTTTATCCCACAGTCAGTGGTTGATGCCCTGGATAGTACTAATCGAAGTGATGGCATTACACTAAAACAAGCAAGTGAGTAAGCTATGAAAGGTTTTATCTTCGCATCGTTAACGCTCGTGCTTTCTGGCTGCCAATTGCTGCCAGAGCAATCAGCAGAGCCGCAAAATACAGCTCAACATGCACCGGCATCAGCAAGCACTCAAGTCGATTACGTTGCTATGCTGCAAGTGCTTGAACAAAAAGATATGCAGCAGGATAACGCTAACCATCGCCTGTTTGTGCCTTATCAACATCATAAAACCGTTGTTAATTATGTCGAGCAAATGGCGCTTGAGTTAGTGGATACCATGCAACAAGAAAGCGATTTAGGTATTGCCATTACCACTTTTGTGGATTTAGATGCGAGCTTAAAAACCAGCTCTCAGCTTGGTAACCAACTTGCCGAATCAATGATGTATCAGCTGCAAAAATTTGGCTTTGGCGTTGTGGATTTTAAAGCGATGGATGTCATTACTGTAACCTCACATGGTGATTTTGTGATGTCGCGTGATGTAGAAGAGTTAGCTGAGCGTCGCATTGCTAGCCATGTACTCACAGGCACGCTGATATACCGCCCTAATGGAGTTGAAGTGAATGCCCGAGTAATTAATTTAAACTCAAAGCTGGTTATTGCCAGCGCACAAAAAGTGATCCCATATTTTGTGCTAAAACATGAGTCAATCCAATCAGCAACAGCTCGCGTTAACTAGCCTCATTATTTTGCCAATCGGCTTACTCACAAGTCGATTGGTTTATTCTCTTGATTACCAAAGCCTTAGACCGTTATAATTTTTACGTAAGCTACAAGCTACAAGCTACAAGCTACAAGCTACAAGCTACAAGCTACAAGCTACAAGCTACAAGCTACAAGCTACAAGCTACAAGCTATAAGCTTTACTTCAGCTTTCGAGTGGCCTCTTAGTTAAATGGATATAACGGCCCCCTCCTAAGGGGCAGTTACAGGTTCGATTCCTGTAGGGGCTACCAATAAAATCAATGGTTTAAGATTTTTTCGATTAACCTTTCTGTTTTTGTGTAGCATATATGTAGCTGTTTCGAAATTTAAATTTATAAGCTTTTTAAATTTAGCCTCAATGTTACACTATAATTCTTGATGATATTCACTTGGACTTTTGGGAGGAGATTTTATGGATGAGAAATCACAACATGTAGTTAAAGGTGATGGTGGATGGGCTGTTCGAAAAGCTGGTAATCAAAGAGCAACACGTATTTTTGATTCACAAGAAGATGCAATTGATTGGGCAAGAAGGGCGGCTCAAGCTCAGCAAGGTGAGCTCTATATTCATCGAGGTGATGGAAGAATTCTAGAAAAGCGGAGTTATTCAACTTCAGATAAAACGCAAGAAAGACGAAAGTGTTCACCTCTAAAAGAAGTAAAACCAAAAGGGTAGTTATGGATGACTTTAATAAAAATGTATTTGTAAATTGCCCTTTCGATGAGGACTATAGAGAGATTCTTCTTGCTATAGTTTTTACTTTAAAATCAATGGATTTACATCCAAGGTTGTCACTTGAAAGAGTAGATTCAGCAGAAACTCGAATTGATAAAATAGTAGGTTTAATACGCGAATCAAAATACGGAATCCATGATATTTCTAGAATGGTTGCAAAAAACCATAACGAAACTTTTAGAATGAATATGCCATTTGAATTGGGAATTGACTATGGATGTCAGAAATTAAATGGTGAGCCATGGAGTAGTAAACAAATATTAATCCTTGATACTGAGAGATTTCGGTTTCAAAAAGCAATCTCGGATCTTTCTGGTTGTGATATTAAAAGTCACAATGATGATGGGTTCATAGCTACTAAAGTCGTTCGCAACTGGTTCAATGCTCTACTTTCTATCAGAATCCCGAGTGGTAATAATATTTGGCAGAAATATAATGACTTTCAGGCATATCTATATGACGAGCTAATTGAGAATGATGGTCATACAGACGTTGAAGAAGTAGAAATTATTGAAATAATTCAACATATGAACTTTTGGTTTGAAGCCAAGGCAAGTTAGAAACAACTCCTTAGGAGTTATTTCTAACCTAAGAAGGTTATCCCTTCGAGCTTTCAGGGTCATTACCATAGCTATGCTTGGCTCTTATTTGACCATTATCGCCCCTATGAATTGAAACTTCGGAATGGGCTTTTTGAGCCAACTCTCTAGTAGCCTCGAAAGCTTCTTTCTGAGTGTCAGCTACGACACTCGCACGTTGTGAGCTTTGTTTTTTACCGCGCCACTTCCCGTCAGAACCTTGATAAACGTTATAGTCATCTGTAGACATAGTTAAACCTCAATTTGAAAATAATAACAAGTTAGATCACCTGTACGAATATTTTTTACAAAATACTGGTACTTTATTGTTATGGGGATTTATACAGTGAATTGCAAGCTTCAATGTGTGATATTTCTGAATGATTAAGAAACTGACTTTATTAAGCTCATACGGTACAGTTATTTACAGAACTCCAAGTAAGAGATTTCTTGCCATTCTGGCAAGTGGGTAGCTAAAGGTTATTTTCGGAGTTAAGTTTGGAATTTGAACTACCTAAAGCTTGTTTTATAGCTTTAGGTCTTTTGAAAAGCACCAAAACAATGCTTTGAGTATGACTTGGTAGCTAAAGCTCATAATTGGGCTTTAGCTATTTAAAGTAATGTTGTTATGCTTTTTCTAAACGCCATTGGTAGAAGCGAGTAACAAAGGTTTTACCCGCAAACCAAATACCTTTTATTTTTTGGATTAGCTCACCATCGTAATAGCTTTGTGAGCATTCGCCTGTCTCTTCATTTACCTTAACATCGTAATGAAGTTTTATAGGTCTATCCTTGCTTTTAATGTTTAAACCTCCCATAGCCAGCGTGTAAGCTTGCCAGTCGCTATTATCAGCAGCAGAACGCGCTTGTTCTAATTGCGAATTACTTTCGCCTTTGAACATCGAACGTAAACGTCTAAGTTCGCGCCATACAGATACACTTGCACCGCCAATTTGCTGAAATTGACGAATACACCAACATGATGCCCACGCATCAATACGTTGGGCTACCAGTAGCGAATCGTTGCCGAATTTATCCTCGCCAACACCTTCACCATCTATATTTTTTGCTATGTATTTTAAAATATAACCAGTTGCAGAGCCTTTATTTGGGTCGATATGTTTAAAGTCACAGCGGTTTTCGGCTGCGCCTTTTTCGTCACCATCAACTTCTAACGCATAATGACGAATAATAGCTTTTAATGCTTCTAGCTTTTCGCCCTCAATAAAAAACAGCATATGCCAATGCGGTGTTCCGTCATGTTGTGGTTCAGCTACTCTAAATCCATAAGGAGCAATATTTTGACGTTTGAATTCAGCGCGGGCTTTTTGCCATTGTTGATTTAAATAGCTGTTAGCTTGGTCTGGCATTAACCCTTGCCATTTAGGGTTAGGCGCACCAGATTTAGAAAAAGCACGATGGTATTTAGAGGGGCAAGTTACGGTAATAAATAGCGCTTCGTGACCTAAGTCTTTTGCTAGATTTTCAAACCCTCTGGCACGACAAAGTAATTCGTCTTTGCGAATTTTTGGATTTGATACATTTAGGTCTGATATTTCTTTTAGTGAATAACGTTGACCTTGCTCGTTTAAGATATAAGTTGAGCTAAGCAAATTTTCGTTTCGAGTATGTTGCGCTATTCGGTTACGGGTAGTTACATCACTGGCGTAAATTTGCCTTTTGCTGTTTACGAAGTTTAAGTGTATCGCTGCTTTTTCGTTTGCTTGGTTTATCAGTTTTCGAATACGGCGAAGCCACCAACGATTATCTGAATAGCGCTTAATGCAACCAACGAATTCGATATTATTTTCGATAGAGATAGGCGAAACACCGATGTTCATAGCAAAATTTGATAAGTACTCATAAAGAGACTTTTGCTTTGCTAGAGCGAATTCGCTATTGAATTCGTTGCTAGTAGGGCGAATAGCAGCGAAATTTTCACTATTAGTTTCGCTATTTGCACTATTAACAGTACGAAATGACAGTGAACTCGTTCGCTTGAATTCGCTCTCATTTCGCTGTGAGTGTAATGCTTGGTAGTGAATGAAGTTAACCTTTTCTGGGCTAATGGCAAGCTGGCGGCAATAACTTGCACACTCTTTAGCTTTTATACTAATTTCGTCGTCAGAACAAAAAAACAAGTGAGCTAGTTTCGCTGGCAAAAGAGCAAACAAGGTTTTTGTTGTTGCCAGAATATGCCTATTGCGTTCGATAGGAGTTGGCTTATTAAATGCCTGAAATAGAATTGTGCTTTTAATCAGATTTGAAAAAGGCGAAAGCCTTTTTATGATAAAGGCTGCATCATATTTATCTACTTTCGCTAAGTATGGGGCGAGTATTGTATCTTGGTCAAGATAGCTTTTGCTATCTTGTTTTCTTTAAATGTTTTCATTGAATTGATTTAGGTAGTTTTTCAACAAACTCAAAACCAAGTTTTGTTAAAGCGTATTGCTCGTGCTTAAGTCCAAATGGGTAAATTATTTCGCTGGAAACTAGGGCTTCGCTAATTAGTTTATTGAGGGTACGAATATCAAACTTGTAATGGTTGCCAAATTCATCTGTATAGGTCTTTAGGCCGTTCACTTGATTTAGTGAATGGCCTTGTTGACGACAAATTTCTAAATGATTATTTGGTTGAGCTAACCAAACTAAAAGTCGCTTTTGCTCCTTAGATAGCTTAGGCATGATCAGCACCATGCTGATCTTGGCCTAAATGCTCTAAACGGCTAAAGCCATTTAACCAATTATCTAAGTCTTCTTTTAAGTAACGAACAGCACGACCAATTTTGATAAATGGTGGTGCTGGTGTGCGATTTGTTCTATTTCCTTCCATGCGTGATTGGCGAAGGAAAGAGCGACTCATACCGATGTATTCAGCGGTTTCAATTTCTGAAAATGCGCGTTTGTTTTCTGTTGTTGGCATGCGTGCCTCCTGAGTTATTAACGTTTCAGGAGGTGTTTTACAATGCGGATTTTATTAAATGAGCTAATTCAGGAATTGAATGAGCTTAAACGGGAATTTTAAATGTTGTTATCGGGAAAAAGTTCTTTTCTAACTTTAGTTAGCCTATTTGAAAAAGAGCTAAAGCTGATTGGTTTTCGTGGTTTTCCAACTCTATCTTTCCAACTAATATGGGTTGCTGTTATTTCAATGAGTAAATTGTGCTTATCAAATACTCTGTATTCTTGAAGATCATCTAACTCACACTCCAAGGTGCGCCAATAGCTTTTTGCAGTGAGTTCTGGCTCAGCCTCTACCAGTCTGAACAACAATTCATTAAAGTCATCTGAGCGTGTTTTAGACTTTTGATTTGGTAAATAATTAGATGTCAGTGGTGGTAATACTTCTGTTGATGTCTGTTGTACTGTAATTATACCCGCTTTAATTAATTCAGAATGTAAAATACAAATGTCACTTAAAACAAAATCAATACCTTGGGAGTAAAATTGAACCTTAGGTATTTTCGCATCAACCTGTTTCTCATACTCACTTGGCTCAGTTTGTTCCTTATTTAGTGTTTTAAATGTATCACTTATCGCATTTTTGAACGTGCGCATTATATGTTCTTGCTCTTTAGGGAGTAGTTTTGCTGGAATTCTTTCCCAGCTAATTTCACTAAGTACTTTTGGTTGCCATGCATATAAAAATGCATTTGGAGCTTTTGATTCAAAAGGGTATTCAAAACTTGCGTCAGTGATTTTGGCTTTATCTAGTAACCAGAAGTAGTTGCAATTAGTTTTCTGCTTTGAAAGAAGCTTTATCTGGTTTTGTAATGTAATTTTAGCAAAGCCACAGTATTGAACTAATGCATAACCAATAAACTTGTTTTCTTTTGTCCAGCCACCAATGACGAATTTGTTATTGTTGAGTCTAAAAGCTAGATCAAGTTTTGAGTTTTCGACTAAATAAAGTACGTCACTAAAAGATAAATTAAATCGTTTATCTAGTTCATCTAAACGATAATATTCTTTTTCAATCATTAATAAATTCCATTTAATCTTTAGCGTGACCTAAATATAAGGCAAGGAAAAAACTATAGTTTATTGTATTTTTCAGCTTTACCTTTACTCAAGGACACAGGGTATTTTCGAGCGTTTAAGTCAATTTTTTTAGTTGCACAGTCAAGAATATCAATCCCCAACTTGTCACTAATTTGTAGTAGGTAAAGAAACACATCAGCTAGCTCTTCCTTTACTGATGTTAAAGTCTCATCATTATTCTCAAGGTACGACTCACTTTCTGACAACCATTGGAAGTGCTCGATTAACTCTCCAGTTTCACTAGAAAGTGCCATAACTAAATTTTTTGGAGAGTGGAATTGCTCCCAATCTCTTTCTCGTGAAAATTCTCTAAGCTTGTTTATTAACTTTTCTATTTCGTTGCTTTTCATACAGTTCTCTAACAGCATCAATTGTTAACCAAGGTCGGTTTCTATGAATCATTCTATGGCAGTTTGCACATACAATTGCAAGATCATCTGAGCTTGTGTTTACTACACTGTCTTTAGATATATCAGCTAAAGGGTTTTTATGATGACATTCAGCATACATAAAACCTCTTTTTCCATAAGTTTCATAAAAGGAAAAACCACATACTTCACAGCATAAATCGCCTGTTTCTTCAAAAGTTAATCGTTTTTTTTCTAGAGGGGCTAGCGAATCTCGTTCTCTTCTTTTGTGTAAGCTGTAATAAACCCTCCCTTCAGTGCTGTATGTAGGCTCTTCTTGTTCTTTTAAGATATTTTTCTCTGTTTTAGTTTTTACCTTATCTTTAGGTTCTTTTAATTTTGTATCAAGAGGTACAATTTTGCCGCTTGCGCCTATAGAAAGGATAATTGCATTTGAGTAGCCAACATCAAATGTATCAGGTCGGATTTTAATGTTCTCTTGTTTATCTATTACTTTGAAATTAAATCTGTGGGGGTATAGTTTGTCTGGCCAGTGGTAGGTGGCCGCTTCATATGGTTCTTTCGTTACTTCGGTTACAACTAACTCGTCTAAGTTACATTTAAATTGATTAACATCGGAGCAGAATTTTGGGAACCAACCTGGTTTCTCACCCTCATCTTTAGGCCAAGACATTTTATGGGCAAATAAAACAGTATCTCCTAGTTTTATCTCATAAAATCGTTTGTCGTTTTTTGGTATCGAGTCAAAGCCCCAAATCCCAGTTTCCATACCTAATAAATAATTGGGTAAAATTGCCTTGTTACCACCAACATAAATAAGCCAAATTCTTTTTTCTTTTGCTAATTTCAATTTACTAATCCTTTATTTTACATGCACTATAAATATACATGTAAGGAAATACACAATCTAGTGTAAGTGATTGCTTTAGCTAAACTAATCTAAACCAATTAAATTAACGGCAGCGGCTTTATGTTCTGGCGCTAAGTGCGCATATCTTAGCGTCATTTTTAAGTCACTGTGACCTAACAACTCTCTTACGGTATTTAAATCAACACACGCCATTACTAGCATGCTTTCAAAATGGTGGCGTATATCCTTAAATTTTATCTTTTTGAAGAATCA
This sequence comes from Pseudoalteromonas sp. T1lg122, assembly GCF_002964825.1. NCBI lineage: Bacteria > Pseudomonadati > Pseudomonadota > Gammaproteobacteria > Alteromonadales > Pseudoalteromonadaceae > Pseudoalteromonas > Pseudoalteromonas sp. T1lg122. The sequence goes on along the minus strand of NZ_PQCG01000034.1, from coordinate 455,445 downwards.
CAGAGCCTTATAGGCTAACTTTTTTATTTTCAAATAGCTCAGTTTGCTGTGATTTATCTAATGAAATTAACCCTGAATATAAAGCGCAACCAAAGCCAACGAATTTACCTTTTCTGTAGTCACCTAAAGTTACATCGGATGTTGGGCAGAAAATGCAAAATGAAACATCTGTTTCCGAATTAAGGTAATGAGCATCATCAAACGATATGCCAAAAGCTTTTTCTAGCTCTGAGAGTCTGTAGTACTTCTTCACAGTGAAAGCCTTTTCTATTTTCTTTTACTCGTATTGTGTCTTTGATAGGTTATCTACTCTGCTTCTCCAATGTTTAACCTACCGTTTTCATCTTTTGAAACTATTTGTTTATCAGCTCTTAAAGGAGGCAAATCGACACCTGCTACAATTACTTCCCCTGCACTCATAATCTCAATGTAGTTCTTCTTGATGTGATCAATGTTAGAACGATTCTGTAATAAATCATTATGAATTGCGAGCGCCCCATAAGATAGGCTAAAAGCTTTCCGAGCATCTGAAGCCAAGTAAAGGCAGTTCTTGTTGTACCAACTTTGACATTCTAAAACTACCTCAGAGACTTTATCTGAATGTAGGTTCGAAATGATTTTTCTCCACAGTTCAAACGCTTCCTGATGAGCCTGCATTCTTTTTTCTGGAATAATCATTTTAAGCTGGTTATTTGATTTTTGGGACTCTAGCAAAATGTTGTTTTGATGGATTAGTTCCTGCAATTTCTCATTGTAAGTAAGGCGCACTCTCTCTACAGCTGTTGTAATAGTTGAAATATCCTCTTTAGTGGCTAAATTTTTTCCTTTTTCTTTTAAATATGATGAAAAAAAGAACCTGTAAAATAAGAAAAATATGATTGTACTCGAAAGGGTGCTGATAGAGGCTGTTTGATAATCCATTATTTATCCTTTTGACATATGTTTTTTATATTAAAAACAGTGTAATAATATCAGTCATTTATGATGTGCTATTTCGTATTTAAAGAGGATAATAAAATGGAGCAGAATAAGCTAGAAGCTGAGATCAAATTAGCCAAAAACATTGCACTTGGAATTATATTATTAGTCCCATTAATTTATTTTGTATGGTTTTATTTATGTAATCAGATACCCATTTCCTTAGAGTCAAATGATTGGGGAGCATTTGGTAGCTTTTTTGGTGGGATATTGAGTCCTGTAATAGCATTATTTGCATTTTATTGGCTGACCCAGTCAATCCTCATTCAAAAAAAAGAACTTTCTGAAACTCAAAAGGTATTAGCTGAAACAGAGAAGGTGCAGAAAGAGCAAGCTATAACTCAAGAAAAAAAGCGATTTGAAGATACATTTCACTCTCTTCTAAATCAAATGAATGTTGTTTTTAGTGATTTAAACCACCAGTTAATAATTCATGAGAAACCGCAAAAATCTCAAATCGGTCAATTGTATCAATTAATAGCTGTTAGTGAATTGCCAAATAAACCTGAAGGTAATAAATCTGAAGTTCAAGTACGAGCTGAAATGATGCGCAAAGCTTCTGTTAGCTGTAGTCATTATTTTCGAATTCTTTATCACCTTTTAAAGTTTGTACTTTTAAACAAAGATTTCAAGGGAAGGCCTCAAAGCTTTGAAGAAGCATTACGTACTGAAGTTTCAGATGTAGAAAAATTCTACACGAATATTGTGAGATCTTTTTTAAATAGAGAAGTTACACAATTGTTAGCAATAAATTGTATTTCTGAAAAAGGTGATGACTTTTACAAATATCGACTACTTATTGAAAGGTATGCCTTATTGGAGCATATTAGGTTTGATAAAGTTTGGTCAAAAGAGCTGATTGATCAATACGAAAGTTCAGCGTTCGGTAGTAACCCAGAAGCAAAAGCTACTAATTAACCAATCAAATTAACCGCTGCGGCTTTATGTTCTGGCGCTAAGTGCGCATATCTTAGCGTCATTTTTAAGTCACTATGGCCTAACAACTCACGCACGGTATTTAAGTCTACACACGCCATTACTAGCATGCTTGCAAAGTGGTGGCGTAAGTCATGAAACCTAAAGTTAGTGATATTTGCTTGCTCAAGTAGGTTAGCCCAGTCGTATCTAAAATCGTTTAGCGGTTGCTGATTACCATCTTTGAATACGTGACCTATATCACCAGATAAGTCTTTCCAGTGAGTAAGCGTGTTGAAGGCTTCTGTGTTTAGTGGAATGTGGCGAGAATTCCCCGATTTAGCATTTTGAAAATCAACAGTGAGGACTTTATTTGTTAAATTGATGTCTACCCATTTTAGCGAAAGTAGCTCACCTTTACGCATACCTGTATTTCTAGCAAGCAAAACCAAAGCTTTCAGGTAATCAATATTAAGTTCATCTAAAGCAACTCTTAAACGTTGCTCTTCATCTTTAGATAGGTAACGTATTTTTGAGTTATCAACGGTTAGCGCTTTAACCTTTTGTAAGTCGTGGCTCTCAATTAACCCCCATTCAACAGCACGGCTTAAACAGCCTTTAATTAAGTTTATCTGGCGGTTAGTTGTGGCTGGTTTTATTCCGCTATCAAGGCGTTTGTTTCGCCATTTCTCAACTTCCCACGCTGTAATATCCTTAATCTGATAATCCATGAATTGTTTAAATGATGACCCAAATGCTTTGATGGTTTTTTGAATCGTTTTTGGGTTTCGAGATTTAAGCCAAGGGTAGTATTTCTCTTCTAGAAACTTCTCTAGCGTTGAAAGCTTAGCTTGCTCTGTGTTGATGCGTTCTTGCTTTTTAACAGCTTGAACATCGATGCCTTTTGTAACCTCGGCTAATTTATCTTTAGCAAGATCTCTGGCTTGAGCGGGAGTGATTTGACCATGAACACCCAGCTTATAATTTACTTGTTTGCCATGGAGCCTATAAAAAAGATAATAAGATATTAAACCTTTAGGGGTAATACGTACGTGGAAACCTGAAATTTCAGTATCATTTAGACGCTTGTCTTCTGGTGTTAATCCTTTAATACTCGATGCTGTAATTTTAGCTTTTATAGCCATTGCTGCTTTCCCTGTGTAGCATATTTGTAGCAAGCTTATTGTGCTACAAAGAACAGCAAAGAACAATGCTATAAAAACGACTTTAAATTTATCTTTTAAAAATCAGGTCTTTAAGTTTTGTTTTTGTGCTTGGTTGTACATGGGGATATATGGGGAGTTCAGCTTTCCTCACACTCCTAAGGGGCAGTTACAGGTTCGATTCCTGTAGGGGCTACCAAGTTTCTCAGCAACCCCAATTAAATTAACCTCAATTAAATTAACCCGTTACTGTTTCAAGCTCGCCTGTGCGCCATGGTTCAATGATGATTTTGATATGGTCGTTTGGTTTAAATAACGTATCGAAGGCACCTTGTACGCCGTCGATGCCGACTTTACCAGTGCGCATTTTTTGCCATGCAATTTTGCCTGACGCGATGTTCTCAAGTGATTGTGCAAACTCTTCTGGCTGGTAGTAATAAGAGAAAATAAGGTCTAACTCTTTTACTGTGGCATAGGCAAAGTTAACGTTGAGTGGCGCGGTATGTACACCTGTTACAATGATTTTTGCTTTTGCTGGCGCACGTAAAATGTAGTCGTTTAATAAACGGCTTACACCGGCACATTCAAAAATAACCACCTTGTTATTACCCGCAAGTGCTGCGGCTTTAGCGACTTCATCATCAACCATAGGGTTAACATATTCTGTAGCGCCAAATTCAAGGGCAATTTGTTTTTTGCTCTCTTGTGGATCAGAGGCAACGATGTGTTTTACGCCTTGTAACTTTAATGCGGCAATTGCAGCAAGGCCAATTGGGCCACAGCCAACCACAATGGCTACATCATCATTATTCATTTGTGCGCGGTTTACTGCGTGTAGGCCAACGGCAAGAGGCTCTGTAATGGCTGCTGCTTCTGATGGAACTGCATCAGGAATAGGTAATAGCAAGGCTTCATCAACAATAAAGTATTCAGAATAAGCACCATATAGCCCAGGGGTTACACCTACGCCAGCACCGCCAGCAGAAAGTAAAATTGGCACTGAGGTGACACGAGTACCTGTCGCTAATTCGCCTTTAGTATTGGGGCCGTAGCTAACGATTTCTGCCGCATATTCATGGCCTAATAACACTTCTTGGTCATCGCCAGCATCTTTTGCCATGATGCCGAGGTTTTTATAAATATCAAATACATCGCTGGTGTGGCGAGTTATATGAATGTCTGAACCGCAAATGCCGCAAGCAAGGCTTTTTACCAGCACTTGACCGGGTCCAGGAGTTGGAATATCAATTTGTTTTACATGCAGCTTACCATTTTGCATGGCAACAGAATTCATTTGGCTCATATGTGTGTCCTCTGTGAATGTGAAGGAAGTCCTTCATCGGTATTCTCTACACTAAGTCATAGTGCTAGTGAATATCTTGACTTTTTACGACAGAAATAGAACAAATTGCGCCAATGAGAGGCTTATACAGGGGCTAAGGGTTATTAAGTTGAGCTGCTTTTAATAATTGGCCAAAAATACAAAAGGGAGCAACAAGGCTCCCTTTCTTTAAGCTGCAAAGTGCTTTTCTAAATCGTCAGAGCCACCAATGTGCTCACCGCCAATGAATACTTGCGGCACTGTTTCACGACCTGAAATCGCTTTTAAACTCGTTAATGATGCGTGTTGACCTAATACGATTTCTTCATACACATACCCTTTTGCATCTAGTAGCGCTTTAGCTTTTGTACAGAATGGGCAATTAGGTTTGGTAATAATGCTCACTGATTCTGGTTTTACTTGTGCAGGGTTGATGTAATCAAGCATGGTATCTGCATCCGACACCTCGAATGGGTCGCCTGGCTTTTGCGGCTCAATAAACATTTTTTCGATAACGCCATCTTTTACAAGCATAGAATAGCGCCAGCTACGCTTACCAAAACCTAAGTCGTTTTTATCGACTAGCATACCCATGCCGTCAGTAAATTCCCCGTTGCCGTCTGGCAATAGGGTAATATTTTGCGCTTCTTGGTTTTGTGCCCACGCATTCATTACAAACGTATCGTTTACAGAAATACAAACAATCTCATCAACACCGTTTTGTTTAAATACAGCAGCTAGCTCGTTATAACGTGGTAAATGAGTTGATGAGCAAGTTGGTGTAAATGCGCCAGGTAATGCAAACAGCACAACCGTCTTACCCTTAAAAATTTCGTCAGTGGTTATTGATTTCCACTGCTCGTCTACACGTGTTGCGAATGTAACGTTTGGTACTTTTTGGCCTTCGATATTGTTTAACATTGTTTTAATTCCTCTTGATTTGTTGAGTGCCATTATGCGATTTAATTTATGATAGCTCCAATCGTTTGTTTGTATTAGTATGATAGGTAAAAACTATTGGTGGTGTGGTATGAATTTAAAAGACTTCGAATATGTAAAAGCGGTGGCACAATATAAGCACTTCAGAAAAGCAGCCGATGCCTGTTATGTCAGCCAGCCGACACTGAGTGGGCAAGTTAAAAAGCTTGAACAAGAGCTGGGAGTGATCATTTTTGACCGTTCTACAAAACAGGTTACGTTGACTGTGCAAGGTGAGCAATTACTTAAACAAATCACGCTGATCCTAGAACAAACTCAAGTACTTAAAGAAATTGCCGCAAGCTCTCACGACCCCCTAAAAGGGAAAATAAATGTAGGTATTATTCCAACTATTGCACCTTATTTACTGCCAACACTCTTAACCTCGATGAAGCAGGCCTTTAGTGAAACCCAGTTTTCATTTATAGAAATGCAAACAGCGCAAACGTTGGTGGCGCTGGATAATGGTGAGATTGATATTGCAATTGTTGCAGATGTGGCTGGCTTGGCACCGTATCATGTGTCGCCACTTTATAAAGAAGACTTTTTAGTCGCAGTCTCTGTGCAGCATGCTTTAGCAAAACACGCTGAAGTTGCTTTAGCTCAATTGCATGAATGTGACTTATTAATGTTAAACGAAGGGCATTGTTTTAAAGAGCAAGCCGAGCAATTTTGCTTTTCTGCTGGGGTTGAAGTTTCGAACCAATATAAAGGAAATAGTATAGAAACCTTACTCGCGCTGGTGGCAATGGATGATGGGGTAACTTTTGTTCCTAAGCTGGCATGCACACCACGTGAAGGGGTGAAGTATTTAGCTATCTCACCAAACCAGCAACGTCAAGTTGTTATTGCAACACGCAAGCATTACCCGCACATAGCCGGTGTAGAGCAATTAGCCCGTTGGCTAAATGCTCATGAAGGCTTACATGCTCATTTACTTGCTAGCAGCTAATTCAACAATATCGTTTATTTGAATATTAGGCAGTGGTTGCTTATCAATACTCATGGCCACTGCTGATTGCTGATAAAGCTGAGTGACTTTTACTTGATTAAGTGTGGTGATTTTATGGGGGAGTTTATTACCCTGTGCATCCGTTAAGTAGTTATGATGCGCAATGTTTAAAACCTCTCCCTGTTCAAGGCCGTGAGCCTTCCCTAGGTTAATGATCAGTCTATCGTTTTCGATATGCAGTATCTTACCTTGCGTGGGCAAGCAGGCCATGGCGGCTTGCAAGTCATAGGTTAGGGTTTGGTTTATATCACTAATAGCTTGGCCATAATCGGTTGCCCAAAATCGGTCGCTGTAAACATCGATGATCTCGGTTTTTTTGTATGGCCAAATGCCTTCTGTTTGGTAGCTTTTCTGCCAGAGTTTTTCGTAAGTGGTGCCATCAAATAATACATAATCCACTTTGTATGCACGCTTGAAACTATCATCTTGCCAAAATGCATAGTCATTGTTGATCTTATGATTAACCGATAAATCACGAATACGGCTCAGTAATACATATTGCGAATTACTGCGGCTAGTGATCTCCTCAAGTAGCGCATTACTGTAATCGTATTGCTGAGTGAAAAAATGGTCTACTCGCAGCGGCATATTGTAATAGGCTGTCGGTTTAGCCGCCATTTGGGTATTACCTAAGCTGGCATATAAGTGCTCACTGATGGCTTTATTTACGTCAAAAATTTGGCCCATACGCGCTTGCTCGCGATTGGCAAGTTGGCTTTGTGTTACGGCAATAAATTTGGTGTATTGGTTTGCTGGGCATTCTTCAGCTTGAGCAAAAATATCGAGGCGAAGCGTGATGGCATAGGTGTCGTTATGGCGGTCTTCGCTGATCAATTCTATTTTTTGGATTTCACCGTGGCTGCTTATTTTCAGTTGATCTTGTGTCAAAACCCCGTCAACTAGAGTCTGAACAGAGCTCACACGAGCGCCAGAAAACACTAAAGCCTGAGTTATGGCATCTTTAATAGCGGCAGATTTGGCTTGGCTTGTATCGCCATTTTTCACTACCGCATGGCCTGTAGACTCAAACCACTGAGCTAAGCTATTGTTAGAAAACAAAATTGTAAAGGCTAAGCCAAGACCTTTTAAGCTGGCTATTGTTTTATTTTTCATGCTGACACCTAGCATTAAAACCAATGAATAACCTAAATGAGCAAGGACTGTACCACAGTGGCATTAAACGTGCATATTTGTAGCCAAAGAGTTTTAAGCGGAAGCAAATTATGCGAGCACTTCTATTCGGTGGGCTGGTTGCCTGCGCAGCACTAACCGGCTGCAGTAGTATTTTTGATAAACATGTAGAATACACTTACATTGAGCCAGATAGCTACCCAGTGCTTAAAGCGGTGGGGTATGCGCCAATTAGTGCTCAACCAGGTAGCAATGAATCGCAGCGAACTTTACTTGCGATTAAAGCCTCAAAGCTTGAAGCGTATCGCGAGCTTGCTGAGCAAGTTTACGGGCAAAAAATTTCCGCAGGCACCACAGTACAAAACAGTGTTGCTCATAACGATCAATTACAAAGCCAAGTACAAGGTGTGATCAAAGGGGCGCAGGTTATTAAAACCTACGCAGTAGGGGATACCTACGCAACTGAATTACAGCTTGATATGAAACGAGTACACGACTTATACATTGGTGAAGTAAAGCCACGCCAAGTGAAAAAAGTAACGTATTATTAGGTGCAACTTAGTCTAGCTGTAACCTATTGGCTTGCAACGTAAGTTCAAAGCATAAGTTCAGTAAATTCTGCGAGCATTAAAAAAGCGCGATAACTCATTAGTTGTCGCGCTTTTTTAATGGAAATGACATTTAGGCTTTCAAGTTGTGTACGATTTTCTTATCGCCTTGAATCACGCTGCCACCTTGGTCGTAGGTCATCGATGATGGAGCGCCAATTAAAATATCTTTAAGTTGCTTGACACTTAGCTGTGCTTGATGAGCCGCATGGGCGTTTACATCGTTTTTCTTTTTGCAGCTAGTCAGTAGGGTGTTTACTTGTTTGATAAGTGCACTTACTTCGTCATCTTGCGATTCGTTGTGTGCAACAAGTTTTTGGACGTCTTTATCAATTGTTTGAATTTGCTGGAGCAAAGAGATTTTTTGTTGGGCAATACTCTTTAATCCTTCGCCACGCTTTGCAGCAATGGCTGTCAGTTCATCATCTAAAAGCGCAGCAATAGACTCCAAGCACGAAACTTGTTGTGTTAGTTTGCTAGCAATTAAATGATTATGATCAGCCATACACATCAAACTCGAATGCGGCGATGTTCTTCGCTAGTTTTTCAGCATCAATTTGGTATTTACCTTCACTGATTGCTTTTTTCAGCTCAGCAACTTTGTTGCTGTCGAAGCCTGATGACTGCTCAGCTTTTTCTTGCAAAGATTTAAGCTGTCTAGCTTGAGGAGTTAAGCTCACAGAATCTGCACTTGCTTTTGGTGCGGCCGATTTCGCAGCGGCTGCATTAGCATTATCTTTTTGTAAATCAAGCTTTTTTTGCTTGGTATTTGTCAACACAGAAGTTTGTTGTTGACCATTATTGACATTGCTTACCATAATTTTGACCTATACATTACCCAACATATGCCTTTATATCGGCGGGCACAGCGGATACTTTAGCATAAATATAAAAAATTAAATATTTACTTGTACAGACTCGACCCCATCCACACGTGCATTTAATACTTTACCTGATTTTTTGTTTTTTACACGTACTAATTCGTCTAACGTACCATCTTCTAAAGCAATTCCAGTGGTTTTAATTCTCAAACCGCCTAACGAAGCATAAATAGTAACGTTATCGCCTTTACAAACCATACAAACCTGGCTCATAACAATAGGTGTGCCATCACGTAAATTGCGCTTACTGCGACTACCAATGAGTATAGTCTCATCTTGTACATATTGCGTTCTGACAAATTGTTTAGGTTTCATTTCTAGGCGCAAGTGCTCTGCTCGAATAACCTCGCCACGTGCTAAATTAGTGGTAACAACAACCACAGGTTCGAGCTCTATAATGCGAACGTGAACGTATTGGGTCCAACTATTTAAGTCTTGGCACTTAAGTTGTACAGTTACCTGCCGATTAAAAGGAGGCTCTGTCGGTAACTCTTTGTTTATTGGTGACTCACACAGTCTCTCTGGAATGCGACCATCTAATGGTAAAGCACTAATTTGCGGTGTGGTGTCCAGATCAGGGAGCTGTTCACTAACAAAATCGACAGCGATTTGTTGAAGTTGCTCGTTATTATAAACTTCAGCCTGTAGTTGTGTTGCAAACAACAGGCTAGTAAGAAAATAAAAAACACTGTATCTTCGGCTTTTTTTTAACAAACTCATATTGTTTCGACTATGCTTATTGTTGAAAACAAGGTATAAATATTTTGCGTCAAAAAACAGACGCTTCGTAACCTTATGTAGCTTTAACACAAAGAAGGCAATTATTGTTCCAGCTCTGATTGTTTATCTTTAGGAGATTGAAATGGCAGGCATTTTAGACTCAGTTAACCAGCGTACTCAGTTGGTTGGGCAAAACCGCCTTGAATTACTATTATTCAAACTCAGAGGGCGACAACGCTTTGGTATCAACGTGTTTAAAGTAAGAGAGGTTCTGCAATGCCCACCACTTACTAACATGCCAAAATCAAATGCGTACATTCGTGGTGTTGCGCATATCCGTGGTCAGACTATCTCAGTGATTGATTTATCGATGGCTGTGGGTGGCCCTGCAATCGAAAACATTAAAGACAGTTTTATCATCATTGCCGAGTATAACCGTTCAGTGCAAGGTTTCTTAGTTGGCGGTGTTGAACGTATCGTTAATATGAACTGGGAAAAAATAATGCCGCCACCATCAGGTGCTGGTCGTTATTCATACCTAACAGCAGTCACAGAAATTGAGAACGAGTTAGTTGAAATTCTTGACGTTGAAAAAATCTTAAATGAAATTTGCCCAGTGAACACCGAAGTGAGTGCTGAGGTTGTTGGTGATGGCGAAATTCAGCGTGATTTAGGTGAGCGTATCGTCTTTATTGCAGATGACTCTGCGGTCGCTCGAAATCAAGTGAAACGAGCGCTTGAACCGTTAGGTGTGCAAACTGAGCTTGCTAAAAACGGTAAAGAAGCATTACTACGTTTACGCGAGATTGCTCAGCTGGATTGTAAAAATGATATCACTGAGCGCGTTGGCTTATTGATATCAGATGTAGAAATGCCAGAAATGGATGGTTATACACTGACCGCCGAAATCAAAGCAGATCCAAAATTATCACCTTTACATGTGATCTTGCATACCTCTCTAAGTGGGGTATTTAACCAAGCAATGATCGAAAAAGTAGGTGCCGATGATTTTATTGCAAAATTTAACCCAGATGAATTAGCAACAGCTGTGAAAAAGTGGGTTCATTGTGATTAATTATTTATAGGTGGTATTACTTTGGAAAATAAGCATTTACAACAAAGCGAATACGATCAATTCCGCTCTTTCTTAGAGCAACAATGTGGCATCGTGCTTGGTGACAACAAACTGTATTTAGTTAAAAGTCGTCTTGCACCGCTGATGGCTCGCTTTAATGTTGAGTCATTATCACAGTTGGTAAGTAAAACTTTAAGTCCTCACGAGAGGCAGCTTCGTGCCGCTGTGGTTGATGCGATGACCACCAATGAAACGCTTTGGTTTCGTGATCAATACCCGTTTGAATTATTGAAAACTAAGCTGTTTCCTGAGCTTAAAGATGTGCGTAGGCCACTTAAAATATGGTCAGCGGCAAGTTCATCAGGGCAAGAGCCGTATTCAATTGCCATGTCGGTTGCCGAGTTTCAGTCTAAAAATCCGGGAGTATTAAAAATGGGTGCGCAAATAATTGGCACTGATATTTCTAATACCATGCTTGATATGTGTAAAAATGCTGAGTATGACGCCTTGGCACTTGCTCGCGGTCTGTCGATGGAAAGACGTCAAAAATTCTTTAAAGACAGCGGCAATGGAATGGCTCAGGTTATTGACCCAATAAGAAAAATGGTCAGCTTTAGACATTTAAACTTATTGGATTCATACGCTTTAATGGGCAAGTTTGACATTATATTCTGCCGCAATGTGTTGATTTACTTCTCACCGGAAGTAAAAGCGAAAATCATTGCACAGTTTGCGCAAGCTTTAAACCCAAAAGGCTACCTGTTTTTAGGTGCGTCAGAGTCAATGGCGGGCTTAAGTGATAGCTTTGATATGGTTCGTTGTAACCCGGGTATCATCTATCAGAAAAAGTAAACTCTCCTTAGCAACCTAGTTCTTAGGTTGCTAAATAAACCTATTTTTCAACATCTTATATAATTAAAAATCACTCTTTATTTTTGGCTTACCTTTTGCATTATCCCCTGTAGAGTCAATTTTTTGGAGATGGTTATGGCTATCAGTTTTGATAAAGCATTTGGTGTTCATCCTCATGCGATGTTGATCCGTTCACAACGCGCTGAGTTATTAGCGACAAATATCGCTAATGCTGATACGCCGGGCTACAAAGCGAAAGATATCGATTTTGCCTCGGCATTAAAAGCGGCAAAAAGCAACCAACAGGGCGGCAACAGCATGGTTCGAACCGATGCAAAACATATTGCCGGAGGCAGTCGTTTTGTTGGTGGTGCAGAAATGTTTCGTACGCCAAATCAAGCAGATACAGGTGATGGTAACTCTGTTGATATACAAGTGGAACGAAACTTGTATGTACAAAACTCATTAGAGTATCAGGCAAGCCTGCAATTTATGAGTAGTAAAATTTCAGGCCTTAAAAAAGCCCTCGGTAGTCAAGGAGCTTAATCATGAGTTTGTATAATGTTTTTGATATTTCAGCAACCGGTATGACCGCGCAAAATGTTCGCCTAAATACCACAGCCAGTAATATCTCGAATGCGAATACGATTAGTTCTAGCCAAGACAAAACGTACCGAGCGCGCCATCCTGTTTTTGCCGCTGAGTTGACTAAAGCGTCATCATCACAAAGCAATCCTCAGGGCTCTTCTGTAGGCGTTAAAGTGTTAGGCATTGTAGAGAGCGATAAGCCACTACAAATTGAATATAACCCGAACCACCCAAGTGCGGATGAAAACGGTTATATCTACAAACCTAACGTTAATGTCGTAGAAGAAATGGCAAATATGATTTCTGCCTCTCGCTCTTACCAAACAAATGTGCAAGTTGCTGATGCAGCTAAGCAAATGTTAAGTAAAACACTGTTGTTAGGACAACGGTAATCGAGGATAAGTTATGAGTAACGACATCAGCTCTGCATCATCATCCTATTTGGATAGCTTGCGTTGGAATCAAAGCAATACGCAAACAACTGAAGAAGACAACAACACGCTTTCTCAGGAAGATTTCTTTTCGTTGTTAACACAGCAGTTGTCGTTCCAGGATCCGAGTAATCCAGCAGATAACGATCAAATGATTGCGCAAATGACGAACTTCACTATGGCTGAAGGTATTTCAAACTTAAATGAAAAGTTTGATTCACTCACTGCGTCAATGACATCGAACTCTGCATTACAAGCTTCAACACTTGTGGGAAAACAAGCACTGCTTGAATCTGACACCATTGATTTTGATGGTGAAAATGCAGCAAAAGGCTCGGTGGTTGCAGAAACAGCGGTTGAAACACTGACGCTGAGAATTACAGATTCATCAGGCCAGTTAGTACGCACCATTGATTTAGGCTCTCAGTCAGCAGGTGCACTGCGTTTTGAGTGGGATGGCAAAGATAACGATGGCAATGTACTCCCTGAAGGTGAGTATGACATCAGTGCTGAAGGCTATGTAAATGGTGACTACAGCAGCCTGCCAATGGCGACCTTTAAAAATATTGAAAGTGTCAATATCAATGGTAGCAGCGGCATTATCGTAAATACAAAAGAGGGTGCGGTTAGGCTGACTGATATAGCTGAAATCGCATAAGTAAAAAAAGGTTTGGGTTAGCTTAGGCTAAGAGATAGGTTAGAGGTGAGTTATGAGCTTCAATATTGCATTAACAGGTTTAGCAGCCGCGCAAAAAGATTTAGACGTTACCGCAAATAACATTGCGAACGTGAATACTACGGGCTTCAAAGAGTCTCGTGCAGAGTTTGCTGATGTGTACGCATCATCAGTATTTAGCTCTGGTAAAACAAAAAATGGTGACGGTGTAAGAACAACCATGGTGGCACAGCAATTCCACCAAGGTTCGTTATCATTCACAAATAACTCTTTAGATTTAGCGATTACGGGTGAAGGTTACTTCGCAATGGCTAATGACTTAGGTGCACAAGACTTTACTTATACGCGTGCTGGTGCGTTCAAACTTAATAAAGATAACTTTATTGTTGATGCGAGCGGCAATTACTTACAAGGTTTCCCTGTTGATGAAGCAACCGGTGATACAACCTCTGTTAGTTTAAGTACTTCATCTGCACTACAAATTCCTGATGCTTCAGGTTCACCGCGTGCAACGACGAATGTTTACTCATCATTTAACCTTGATTCGCGTGCCTCTGCGCCAACAGTGACACCATTTGATCCTGAAACAAGTGCGACTTACAACAGTTCAACGTCGACAACTGTATATGATTCATTAGGTGAGCCACATATTTTACAATTCTTCTTTGTGAAAACTGACTCAGCGACTACAGGTAATGAGAATGAGTGGGAAGTGTATGCAACACTTGATGAAAAGCCATTTGACTCTAGTGGTGTAGAGCAAACAACAACACCTTATACTCCATTAACTACATTCCAATTTGATGCGAGCGGTTTACCACTTAGCACGGATGGTGTAGCAAATACAGATACAACTTTTAATCCTTTAACCCTACCAAATGGTGCCGGTGCTGCAACAGGTCTATCTGATTTACTTTCTAATGGTGCGAGCTTCCCAGATGATGTAACAATGAACTGGCGTGATGAAGCGGCAACAGCGAATAAAGTACCAACTCAATATGCAAGTAACTTTGAAGTGAAAGCACTTGAGCAAGACGGTGCGACGGTAGGTCGTCTATCGGGTATTGATATCGGCTCTGATGGTAAAATTGTTGCATCGTATAGTAATGGTGATACCTCGTTCTTAGGTCAAGTTGCAATGGTTCGTTTTTCGAACTCACAAGGTTTACAGCAAGTAGGTAATACTTCTTGGAAGAAGAGTTTAACGTCAGGTGAGCCAATTGCTGGTGAACCAGGTTCAGGTACTTTAGGTTCAATCAACTCATCAGCACTTGAGCAATCAAATGTTAACTTAACGAATGAACTTGTTGATTTGATTAGTGCGCAGCGTAACTTCCAAGCTAACTCACGTGCGCTTGAGGTTAACTCAACGCTACAACAAAACATTCTACAGATCCGTTAATCTTAACGGCTCTAAGCATAATCCGACACGAAGGCTGCTCCCTCTATTGGCAGCCTTTTTTCATTCTAGCAGCTCATTTTTCTCTCCTATTTCAGCGTCAATTTTACTTTGGCACTTTTATTGCATTTCTTAGTTATCGTATTTTTAGTGAGTCAATGTTATGGACAAAATGGTCTACATTGCCATGTCGGGTGCTAAGCAAAGTTTGCGCGGTCTTGAGCTCAAGGCTAACAATCTTGCGAACGCTAACACCACTGGCTTTAAAGCTGATTTTGCACAAGCTCGCTCTATGCAAGCCTTCGGGGAAGGTCTGCCATCGAGGGTGTTTGCAATGCAAGAACGCCCAGGATCTAACATGCAATCTGGTGGTTATGTAGAAACTGGCCGTGAGCTTGATATTGCTATGAGTGACCGTGGTTGGTTGAGTGTACAAGATGCATCAGGCAATGAGGCATACACCAAAACAGGCACATTAAACATTACTCCAGATGGCGCGTTGATCACCAGCCATGGCCGTCAAGTAATTGGCGAAGGTGGTCCAATCATTCTGCCATTACCTATCGAGAAAGTTGAGTTTAGTGAAGACGGTGCTATTCAGGTTCGCCCGCAAGGTGCACCAGCGAACTTTTTAGAAGTGGTTGATCGCTTAAAAGTGATTGAGGCTGATAACACTCAGCTTGAAAAAGGTAATGACGGTTTATTTCGACCAAAAGAAGACATGCTGATCAATGACCTGTGTGGTTTTTGTGATATTTCGCCAAATGTGAAAGTACTATCGGGAACGCTTGAAATGTCAAACGTAAACCCGGTGCATGAAATGGTCGACATGATCAGCAATCAACGCCAATTTGAATTACAAGTTAAATTGATGAAAACAGCCGAAGAGCTCGATGAGCGTCAAGATCAGCTGTTACGCATTGTTTAAGATGACTGAGAGGGTAGAGTTATGAATCCTGCATTATGGATCAGTAAAACCGGGCTTGACGCCCAGCAAACCGATATTTCGGTGATCTCAAATAATCTCGCGAATGCCAGCACGGTCGGTTACAAAAAAAGCCGCGCCGTATTTGAAGATTTACTATATCAAAACATCAACCAACCAGGTGGTCGTTCGTCACAAGACACTGAAATGCCATCAGGCTTAATGCTTGGTGCGGGTGCCAAAGTGGTTGCCAACCAAAAGAACTTTTCACAAGGTAACATGCTTACCACTGAAAATTCACTGGACTGGATGATTTCAGGCCCTGGTTTTTTTGAAGTACAATTACCGGATGGCAACATTGCCTATTCGCGTAACGGTCAATTCACGACTGACGAAGATGGCCGCATTGTAACATCGGGCGCGGGTTTTCCTTTGCAACCGGAAATGAATGTTCCAGACGATGCGCAATCAATTACTGTTTCACAAGACGGTGAAGTGTCAGTGCGTATTTCAGGGCAACCAGACAACGTGGTCATTGGTCAGCTAACGATTAGTGATTTTATTAATCCATCGGGTCTTGAGCCTATGGGACAAAACTTATACACAGAAACCGCTGTAAGTGGTGCGCCTGTGCAAGGTAACCCAGGTATCGATGGTTTAGGTACGGTGGTTCAAGGTTCCCTTGAAACCTCTAACGTGAATGTAACTGAAGAGCTTGTTAACTTGATCGAAACACAACGAATTTATGAAATGAATTCAAAAGTGATTTCAGCGGTTGATGAAATGCTTAGTTACATTAATCAACAGCTTTAATGGGTAGGAGGCAGCATGCGTAATATTATCTTAGTCACATCGGCAGCATTAATGCTGGGTGGTTGTATGACAACGCAAAATCATCATGTGGTTCAGGATGACCCTTACTATGCGCCTATGTACCCTGAGCCAACAACAGAGCCGATGGTACCTACAGGGTCGTTGTTTGATAGTTACTCATCAAATGATTTGTACTCGGATAAAAAGGCACTGCGTGCTGGCGACATCATTACGGTTAAATTGCAAGAATCAACGCAAGCCACCAAAGCCGCTAAAACCGAGACCGACAAAGAAACGGACGCCAGTTTAGACCCTGTTATAGGCCTTGGCGGTAATCCGGTCAACATTGGTGGTGACAGCATTCAATTTGGTATTGGTTCTGGGGCATCATTTAAAGGTGACTCAAAGTCTAACCAATCAAACAGCTTATTTGGTGATATTTCTGTCAATGTGATGCGTGTTCTACCCAATGGCAACTTGGTTATTCGCGGTGAAAAATGGCTCACTTTGAACACAGGTGAAGAGTTTATTCGCTTAGAAGGTTTGGTTCGCCCTGAAGATGTTGCCGCAGATAACACGGTCACATCAAATCGTATTGCCAATGCGCGCATTCAATATTCAGGTAAAGGGCAAATTCAAGAAACGCAAAGTGCAGGTTGGCTGTCTCGTTTCTTTAGTAGTTCGCTTTTCCCATTTTAGAGGAATAAAGTCATGAATGGGTTTAAATACATCATCGCTCTTTGCTTAATTAGCCTGCAGTTTTCTGCACAGGCTGAGCGAGTCAAAGATGTATCTATGGTTGAGGGCGTGCGCTCAAACCAATTAGTGGGGTATGGTTTAGTGGTTGGTTTACCTGGCACTGGTGAGCAAAGCCGATTTACACAACAAAGCTTTAAAGCCATGCTGAATGGCTTTGGTATCACTTTACCTGATAGCTTAAAACCTAAAATTAAAAATGTTGCTGCTGTGGCAGTGCATGCTGAGTTACCAGCGTTCAGAAAGCCTGGTCAAACCATTGATATTACCGTGTCGTCTATTGGTAGTGCGGGCAGTTTACGTGGCGGTACATTGTTACAAACCTTCCTAAAAGGGGTTGATGGCAATACTTATGCAATTGCGCAAGGTAGTTTAGTGGTTGGTGGTTTAGGTGCTGAAGGGGCTGATGGTAGCCGTGTAATTATTAACACGCCAACAGTGGGTCGTATTCCAAATGGTGCTATTGTTGAACGTGCTATTAAGAGCCCGTTTATGCAAGGTGACTACATTACCTTCAATTTAAATCGTCCAGATTTCACAACGGCAAAACGCTTAGAGCAAACCATTAATGATTTAGTGGGTCCTGACAGTGCTCAGGCAATCGATGCAGCTTCAGTAAGAGTGTTAGCACCGCGTGATGCATCTCAACGTGTCGCGTATTTGTCTACCCTTGAAAACTTAGAGTTTAAACCGGCAGATACCGCAGCAAAAATTATTGTCAATTCGCGAACAGGCACAATTGTGATTGGCAAAAACGTGAAGCTACAGCCAGCAGCTATTACCCATGGTGGTTTAACGGTCACCATTGCTGAGCAGCAAAATGTCTCACAGCCAAATGCCTTAAGTGATGGTGAAACCACGGTTACCAATCAAAGCATTATTGATGTCAATGAAGATGACTCACGTGCTTTTGTTTTCAATCCGGGTGTTAATCTAGATGACCTCGTTCGCGCAATCAATGAAGTGGGGGCCGCGCCGGGGGATTTAATGGCAATTCTTGAAGCTTTAAAAGAAGCGGGGGCGATAAACGGGCAACTGGTTATCATTTAAATTAAAACGCGCTTTCGGGCGCGTTTTTTGTTTTTATACCTCTTAATCCTTCAGTGTATAAATATCAGTCAAAACCTTGACCCTGAAGTTACTCCACTCCTATATCCTTTATTAGCCATTCATTTATAAAGTTTTTTATTGGCGCAATTTTTGCATTTTAATTTTCATTATTAACTATTGTGTCAAAAAGCTGATGGATACTAATCATCTCGACAAGCAAAACTTTTTTGATTTAGGCAACTTAGACTCGTTACGTCAAAGTGCGCTAAAAAGTGATGCCTCTAGCGATGCGTCAAAAGAGGCGCTGAAAAAAGCGGCGGCACAATTTGAATCTATTTTCACTCAAATGCTGCTTAAAAGTATGCGTAAGGCAAATGAAGCGTTTGAAGATAAAGACAGCCCATTTAATTCAAGCGGTGTTAAGTTTTTTGAAGAGATGCATGACCAACAGATGTCGGTTGAGCTTTCATCAAAAGGTTCGCTCGGCTTAGCTGATTTAATTGTTCAGCAGCTCTCGCCAGATGGTAAACAGTTTACCCCGGGGTCTGTGCTTAGAACGACGGCTGAGTTTGATAGTGATAAACGCGCCCGCGGCGTAGCGAATGACAGCCACGACATTAAATCTGAGTCACAGCCTGTTGCAGATACATCAGCAAACGAGCAAACAGATAATCGTTTTGAAGATGCTGAGTCATTCATTAGCTCTATTTGGGAGCACGCAAAAAATGCAGCACAGAAGATTGGTTTAAACCCTGCAGTGATGGTGGCTCAAGCAGCCCTTGAAACAGGCTGGGGAAAACACATCATCAGCAAAGCTGATGGCACAAGTAGTAACAACTTATTCAATATTAAATCGGATAGAAGCTGGCAAGGTGACAAAGCGAGTAAAGTCACGCTTGAATTTGAACAAGGCGTGCCTGTTAAAAAGCAAGCTAGTTTCCGCTCTTATCAATCGATTAAAGACAGTGTTAACGATTTTGTGGATTTCTTAAATGAAAACCCACGTTATCAAGAAGCACTTAATAATACCGCAGAGCCTGCTGCCTTTTTAGATTCGTTACAAAAAGCAGGTTATGCAACTGATCCAAATTATGCCGATAAAATTAAGCAGGTATTGAAGCGTGTTGAGCTTCAAAGCGTCGCTGCTTCATTGGTACGTTAAGGAGTAGACCCTCATGTCATTTAGCTTATATGACATAGCAAATGCCGGTGTAAGAGCTAACTCTGAGCTTTTACAAACCACCAGTAAGAACATCGCCAACGTTAATACCGAGGGCTATGTACGTGAGCGCACTGAGTTCACAACCATGATCGATAACCAAGTAGGTCGTGGTGAAACGTATCGTTTACTGAATGAATTTGCGCAAAAGCAATTAAATAGAGATACCTCAAATAAAGCATTCTTTGATCAGTTTGTGACAGAAGCAAGCCGTGTAGATAGCTTGTTCTCAGAAGAGTCAAACAGCTTATCAACTAGTATCAACTCGTTTTTTAACAATGTACAAGAAAGCTTAAATCAACCGTCATCAACAGTTGCACGCTCATTAGTAATGACAGATGCACAAAACTTGATTGATCAAATGGACAGATTATCGAGCATTGTGGTCGACCAAAAAGCGGTGGTGAATGAGCAGCTAGAAATTTTTTCTGAAGAAGCCAATAACCTGATCCAAAATATCAGTGATCTAAATACTAAGATTGCCTCAGTTCACGGTACTGATCGTGAGTCAGTATCAAGTGGTTTATACAATGAACGCGATAAAGCGATTCGTGATTTATCTGAGCTGATTGATATTGAAACACTCGATGGTAATAACGGCGAAAAACAAGTGTATTTAGGCTCTGGTCAAGCACTTGTCATGCAAAGTGGCTCATTTAACCTATTTTCATTCAGTGGCGATCCTGATCCTAATTTTAAAGAACTGAGACTCGATGTGAACGGTGGCAAAGCTGTGCCGCTTGATGTCGATGTGAGTAAGTTAAAAGGTAAAATTGGCGGCTTGTTGGCGTTTCGTGACGATATTTTAGTGCCAGCGCAAAACCAACTTGGTCAAATGGGATTAGCGTTAGCTGATGCCTTTAATCAGCAAAACCGTTTAGGTATGGACGCTAATGGTGAAATTGGTGGTGATATATTTGCAATTCCAACCGTTGATGCGTTTGGCTATCAAGCTAATACGGGCACATCAACAATGACGGCAACGGTGGAACCAGGTAAAGGCAGCGAATTGCCAGCGAGTGATTTTATTATTACCTATACCAGTGCAACCACCGTTGAAATTCAGGCAATCGATAACAAAGGCGAACCTATTGGCACTGCGTCAACAGCCAATGTAACGGCAGGAGTGATTGACTCATCAACCATCACTGGCGGTGAGGCATTTGGCTTACAGCTTAATGTATCAGGCACAGCAAATACTGGTGACCAATTTATGGTGAAGCTAAATTCACAAGCTGCAACGACCCTAGAGCTTGCAACTGAGCGCCCTGAAGACCTAGCGTTAGCATCACCTATTCGAACTGCGAACGATATCAATAATACCAGCGATGCAAGTATTTCTGCTGGCACAGTGTCTGATATTGATAACTCAACGGGGATCACGGTTGGTCCACCACCGAGTTTGGCGAATGGTGATATCACACTCGTGAAAACGGCGAATGCTAACGAATATCAAATCACAGACGGCAACGGTACATCGACGTTTACCATAACACCGCCTGCTGAGAATATTCTTGCTCAAGCTGGGGCACCTTATGATACCTACGGTTTTGACTTCAATATTGAAGGCTCACCTGCAACAGGGGACACCTTCACACTTGAGTTTAACACCGGGGGTTTTGATGATAACCGCAATGGCTTGCTATTAGCTAATTTACAAAACGGTGAGCTAGTGCGTCAAAATGTTGAAGCAAGTAGTACTGCTGATAATCATAAAACCTTTAATCAAGCTTATTCGGCCATTGTCACTGATATTGGTGTTGTGACCAGTCAAGCTCAAACCAATGGTGCGGCTTTTACAGCATTGGCTGATCAGTCTGAAGCTTGGTATGAATCGCTATCAGGTGTAAACCTTGATGAAGAAGCTGCTAACTTACTTCGTTTTCAACAATCGTATGCAGCATCAGCACAGGTACTTGCAACAGCACGTACTATTTTTGACACCTTATTAAGTGCGGCGAGGTAATTATGCGTATTTCAAATAACATGATGTATAAGAATAACCTTAATTCTATTCTTAACTCACAGCAAAATGTTAATAAGGCACAAGAACAGGTTAATACTCAAAAGCGCGTATTAACTGCTGCTGATGACCCTTCTGCCACGGCTCGGGCTTTACTTTATAACGATCGCATTCAAGGCAACGAGCAGTTCACAAAAAATATCACTATGTTGAATAGCCGTTTAACGACAGAAGAAAGTGTACTGCAAAATATTAAAGGTGCACTTGAGTCTGCGTATACGTTATCTATTCAAGCAGGTAATGGTGCCTATAGTGATATCGACCGTGAAGGGATCGCTGAAGAAGTTAAGGCACTGCAAAGCACTGTACTTGATCTAATGAATGCAAAGACCGAAGACGGTAAGTTTATCTTTTCGGGCTATCAAGATAACACTCCTTCTTATAGTTACAATAGTACGTCTGGTCGCTATGAATATGGTGGCGATCAGGGGCAACATAAAATCAAAGTGGCTGAAGGTGTAGAAATCAAATCAAGTGACAATGGTTTTGATACGTTCGAAAAAGTAAATGCACGTCTAAATGTGGCCTCAAACGACGGCACTGTTTCAGGCGGTATTACAAGCTCAAAAATTTATGTTACTGAGCAAGCAGATTTCGATAAATTCCACCAAGCTAATTACAACGCTGATCCTGCTGCGGCTGCAAATGCCAATACATTAAGCTTTATTACCACTACAGGTACACCTAATACTTATGTGGTACAACAAGCGGGTGTAACAATTGACAGCGGCAGCTTTGAAAACGGTAAAATCGAATATCAAGGTATGGAAATTTCTGTTTCGCCTGTTGCAAACGGCCAAATCGATGTAGACCTTGAAGCACCACAAAAAGAAAATGCGTTAAATACCTTGGACGATCTGATTGCAGGACTCACAAATCCTAATTTAACCCAAGATGAGTTTGATCAGGTTTTAGCGGATGCCATTGTACAACTCGATAATGCCAAAAATCAGGTTTCTCTTGTTCAGGCTGGCTTAGGTGGTCGGTTAAATACGGCCAAGAAAATCGAACAATCTAATAGTGACTTAGATACCAGTAATAAAGCAGCAAAAGCGGAACTCGTTGAGCTTGATATGGCTGAAGCGATTACTGAACTGACCAAACAAGAAACATCACTGCAAGCTGCACAAGCAACATTTGGCCGTTTGGCTAACCTATCATTATTTGATTACTTATAATTTATCTAGGTTAAGCTCATTTTATGAGCTTAACCTATAAAACCTACCTTAAGCTTTCCACTTAAACAGCTGTTTTAACGCACTCTTTGTCGCGTTTTGAGCTTCAGCAATACTTCACAGTAACGATTTTAATGACAACCAGAAGCTATGTTTAGTTAAAAATATTAAATATTTTTCATTTAAATACAGTGTGTTAAATAAAAAATGAAAAATTGTTTAAAAATTCACTAAAGGATTTTTTGAGCGGACCGATAACTTAATTAACCAAGCAGAGTAACAAATAACAGTTACCGCTTAATTAGAGTAAGTTTGAGAGTAAATGATAAGTTTACTTCGGGAGAAATATCATGGCACTTTATGTAAATACAAATGTTAGTTCATTAAACGCTCAAAGACAATTAATGAATTCTGGTAACTCACTTGATACTTCATTCAAGCGTTTATCATCAGGTCTTCGTATCAACAGCGCAGCTGACGATGCGGCTGGTCTACAAATTTCTGACCGTTTAACATCACAAATCAACGGTCTTAACCAAGGTAACCGTAACGCGAACGACGGTATCTCTTTAGCGCAAACAGCTGAAGGTGCACTAGACGAAGTAACATCAATGTTCCAACGTATTCGTACTCTTGCACAACAAGCGTCGAATGGTTCAAACACTGATGAAGACCGTTTAGCGATTCAAGAAGAGATTCGTTCATTATCAGCAGAGGTTAACCGTGTAGCTGAAGATACAACATTCGGTGGTCAAAACCTTCTTGATGGTACTTATGATGCTAAATTCCAAGTTGGTGCTGATGCAGTTCAAACTATCGGCTTCAGTATGCAAAACGTAGGTGGTACAGCTGCGACAAACAGTATCTCTACAAATGGCGGTTTCACGTTATCTGGTATTGCTGGTGTAGCGAGTGCTGTAGGCGGAAAAGGTTTAACAACGCTAGCGGCTGGTGTATCTGATATCTCTGGTTCTGCAATCGGTGCAACAAGTGACTTCCAAACTAAGTTCAGAGAAACATCTATCAGTGTGTCATCTCAAACAAATGCACAATACGTGTTAGCTGGTATGGATGCGATGATTGCGGTAGTTGATAAAAAGCGTGCAGAGCTAGGTGCGGTTCAAAACCGTTTCCAATCAACAATTCGTAACCAAGCTAATATCTCTGAAAACTTAAGTGCAGCTCAGTCTCGTATTAAAGATACAGACTTCGCGACTGAAACAGCTAACTTAACTAAGATGCAAATCTTACAACAAGCTAGCCAAACAATCTTGAGTCAAGCTAACCAACGTCCTCAAGCGGCATTAAGCTTACTAGGTTAATAGTTGGGAATTTGAGTTAAAGTGAAGTCAAAACTTTGACTTAAAGAAAAGCGCCTTTGTCTAATGGGGTATTAACAAAGGCGCTAAGATAGGATTATAAAGCGGAGGCGCTCAAAATCCTGACAGTAGTGTTCTAACATTTGTAAGAACATAAAATATAAAGCACAGATTATGCCATAATTTGTGTTATTAAACCCACTCTTAAACTTATCTCTCTTAAGGCTCCTAAATGGAGCCTTTTTTCATTCCTTTTTTAATCTTAATTAATAGTTGGCCTATTAATTGCTCTATTTACTTCAAGTTAATTAACTAACAAGCAAAGTGGCAGTTTTTTGCCCCAGGCGACTTAGATTTGCCGCTGTAAGGGTCACTTTGTCAAATTCACTTTTAAATAAGTGACTTTACTTTGACAGATAAGAAGAGAGTTTATTATGGCTTTATATGTAAATACTAATGTTAGTGCATTAAACGCACAAAGACAGTTGGATAGAACAGGTGGCGATTTAGATACCTCGTTTAAACGCCTTTCATCAGGCTTACGTATTAATAGTGCAGCAGATGATGCGGCTGGTTTACAAATTTCTGACCGTCTACAATCACAAATTTTGGGTTTGAATCAAGGTAACCGAAATGCGAATGATGGTATTTCACTTGCTCAAACAGCTGAAGGTGCATTAGATGAAATTACATCGACTTTTCAGCGTATCAGAACTCTAGCTCAACAAGCCGCTAACGGCTCGAATACTGATGAAGATAGACTGGCAATCCAAGAAGAGATCCGTCAACTGTCTGCAGAAGTAAACCGAATTTCAACCGATACTACTTTCGGTGGTCAAAACTTATTAGATGGTACTTATAAAGCTAGCTTCCAAGTAGGTGCTGACGCTGTTCAGGTTATTGGCTTTAGTATGCAAAATGTTGGCAGTACAGCGGCTACAAACAGCGTTTCAGCGAATGGTGGCTTCACTATGTCTGGTATCGCGGGCATTGCTTCAGCTGTTGGTGGTAAAGGTTTAACAACACTTGCTGCAGGTGTATCAGAAATTGCTGGTTCAGCTATCGGTGCTACAAGTGATTTCGCGACCAAATTTACAGAAACAGGTATTAGTGTATCTTCACAGACTAATGCACAGTATGTTTTAGCGGGTATGGATGCGATGATTGCGGTCGTTGATAAGAAGCGTGCAGAGCTAGGTGCTGTGCAAAACCGTTTCCAATCAACAATTCGTAACCAGTCAAATATTTCAGAAAACTTATCTGCTGCAAAATCACGAATTAAAGATGCTGACTTTGCTTTAGAAACAGCTAATTTGACTAAAAACCAAATTTTACAACAAGCAAGCCAAACAATTTTAGGTCAAGCAAATCAACGACCTCAAGCGGCTTTAAGCTTGTTACAAGGCTAAAATTAAAAATTAGTTAAAAAAATTTACAAATAAAGCTAAAGCTTTCGCTTTATCGTCCGATAAACGAGTTAGAGAACTATCAATCTAGGACTCTAAGTCGGTTAAACAGCAGGGTAGGGGTATCCCGCTGTTTAGCTATAAAATGATAAAGCGGAGG
Source organism: Pseudoalteromonas sp. T1lg122 (assembly GCF_002964825.1). NCBI lineage: Bacteria > Pseudomonadati > Pseudomonadota > Gammaproteobacteria > Alteromonadales > Pseudoalteromonadaceae > Pseudoalteromonas > Pseudoalteromonas sp. T1lg122. The sequence goes on along the minus strand of NZ_PQCG01000034.1, from coordinate 429,871 downwards.
CTAATATGGCTTTATATGTAAACACTAATGTGAGTTCTTTGAACGCACAAAGACAGTTAAGTAAATCAGGTACTTCACTTGATACTTCTTTCCAACGCCTTTCATCAGGCTTACGTATTAATAGTGCAAAAGACGATGCTGCAGGTATGCAGATCGCTAACCGTTTAACAAGCCAAGTTAATGGTTTAACGCAAGGTAACCGAAATGCGAATGACGGTATCTCTTTAGCGCAAACAGCTGAGGGTGCACTAGACGAAGTAACGTCAATGTTCCAACGTATTCGTACTCTTGCACAACAAGCGTCGAATGGTTCGAATACTGATGAAGACCGTTTAGCACTTCAAGAAGAAATTCGTTCACTTTCTGCAGAAGTTAACCGTGTTGCTGAAGATACAACGTTCGGTGGTCAAAACTTACTTGATGGCACATACGATGCTAAATTCCAAGTAGGTGCTGATGCTGTGCAAACTATCGATTTTAGTATGCAAAACGTAGGTGGTACTGCTGCAACAAACAGTATCTCTACAAATGGCGGTTTCACGTTATCTGGTATTGCTGGTGTAGCGAGTGCTGTTGGCGGTAAAGGTTTAACAACGCTAGCTGCTGGTGTATCTGATATTGCGGGTTCTGCTATCGGCGCAACAAGTGACTTCCAAACTAAGTTCAGAGAAACATCTATCAGTGTTTCATCTCAGACAAATGCACAATACGTGTTAGCTGGTATGGATGCGATGATTGCAGTAGTTGATAAAAAGCGTGCAGAGCTAGGTGCGGTTCAAAACCGTTTCCAATCAACAATCCGTAACCAATCTAATATCTCTGAAAACCTAAGTGCTGCGAAATCACGTATCCAAGATACAGACTTCGCGACTGAAACAGCTAACTTAACTAAGATGCAAATCTTACAACAAGCTAGCCAATCAATCTTAAGCCAAGCAAATCAACGCCCTCAAGTAGCGCTTTCACTACTAGGCTAATATTTGTTTTATAAGTCACTTCAGGCTCAGGAAATTTGCTTCGAAGTGGCTTATACTTACCGAGTAAGATATTAAGAGGTGTTACTATGATAGATCTTAATTCAACGCAAAGGTCTAATGATAACCTTACTGCCGGTGGAAATTCTGCAAATTTAAAAGCCGAAATAGATGATATTAAAGCAAATAAAGGCACAGAAATTGCTGGTAGAGAGCCCGTGGATATTGAACAAGTTTCAAAAAGAAATGAGCAAAAAGACAAAAACGATCTAATTGCCGAAGTAAAACAAAACCTTGAAAAACTCAATAGCTATATCCCAGTTACATCAACAAATTTAATTTTTGAATTTGATGAAAAGGGAGATCCACCCATTATCAAAGTTCTTGATAAAGAAAATGACGAAGTAATTCGAGAAATTCCAACAGAAGAATTTCGTGAAGTGGCTAAAGCTTTAGAAGAGTTTGCCGATAAATTAAGCAATAAAGGTTTGTTGTTCGATAGAACGGCATAGCAATTAGTATTTTAGGAGTATTACTATGGCATTAATTACATCTGCTGGGGTTGGTTCTGGACTTGATCTGGAAAGCATCATCAGTGCGACACTATCAGCTGAGAGTACCCCTAAATTAAATGCGCTCGCTGAAAAAGAAGAGTCTTTACAGGTAGAGCTTTCGTCTTTAGGCGAAGTTAAATCTGCAATGTCAAAGCTTCAGGATACTATTGAAAAGTTAGCTGATATAGATAACTTTAACAAGCGAATTGCGAACATTAAGCAACCGACCAGTGATGATGGCGACCTCATATCAGTAACACCAACTTCAGATATTTCACCTGGGGACTTCAATATTGAAGTGGTGGAGCTTGCTCAAGGTAGTCGAGCGACATCTAATGCTGGCCTATTTACCTCAACAGATGATGTTGTTACTGCTTCTGGTGGTACATTGTCTTTTTCTGCAGGTGACAAGAGCTTTGACTTAACACTCGATGCGGGTGCAACGCTTGCTGATTTACGTGATGCAATTAATGATTCAGACGATAACTTTGGTGTTACTGCTAATATCATTAACACGGGGACTGAATCAAAGTTAGTTCTCACATCAAATGTATCAGGTGCAGGTAATGATTTAGTTATTACCAACGATACGGCCGAACTTGATAATGTTTCAACACTTGCTAATGATGGCGTTACTGCAGGCGGTATTGCAATTGCTTCAGGTGATGAAGCTAAAAGTGCAGAAATTAAAGTGGATGGTATTTCAATTGTTAATGATACCAATACATTTAAAGATGCTGTACAAGACATGACAATTGTTGCAAAGCGACAAAGTGTTGACGGTGAAACGGCAAAGTTATCTGTAAACGTTGACACTGAAAGTGTTACTAAGCTAGTTGATGAGTTTATCGCGAACTATAATAACCTAATAGGTCAAATAGGCCTACAAACGCGTGTAGGTAAACCTCTAAATGCAGATTCAACAATTCGTTCATTCGATTCTCAATTAATTAATGCTCTTTCAACACCTATTACGGATGCAGGTCCGTTTTCAAGTATCTTTGATATTGGTTTAGGTGTTGATAAAGATGGTTACTTGGAAAAATCTAGCCTAGTCCGTAGCTTAAATGAAGCTATGGATGAGAATTATGATGATATTGGCAAGGCTTTTGCAGGTGAAAATGGGATAGCAAAACAATTAGAGTCTCTTTTTGACAATTATTTAGACTCTAAAGGAATCATGAATCAACGAGAAACTAACTTAAATTCTCAACTTGATGACCTAGAAGATGATGTTATTAATCATGAATATAGAATGGAAGAGTTAGAAGCAAGACTTCGCCAGCAATATGCAGGCTTAGATGTGTTGTTAGCGCAAATGCAGTCAACGCAAACGTACTTAAGTGCACAACTATCTAGTCTTCCAGGATTTACTAAGTCATCATCATAAAAGTTATTTTTCTCTTTGTTTAGGCATATAGGTGAACCATGTACAACGCAAAAGTTAAAAATTATCAAAAGGAAGCACTTAAAACTCGCATTGCAGGTGCTGACCGTTACGAAATCATTCAAATGCTAATGGCTGGCGCTATTGAAAAGATGGTGCTGGCGAAAGTGGCAATTGAAAAAAGACACCTTGAAGCCAAAAGTGAGCATCTATCAAAAGCATCAGCGATTCTTGAAGCGCTAAGAGGATGTTTAGATTTTGAAGTAGGTGGAGAGGTTACTGAAAACCTTTATGCATTGTATTCGTACATGATTGACCGGTTGTTAGATGCAAGCATTAAGAATGATCCTGAAATAGTGACTGAGGTCTCTAACCTTCTTAAAGAAATTAAGTCAGCGTGGGATGCCATTCCGCATGATGTTCGTGAAAAAACACTTTTAGATAATGGTGTAGACGCGAATGTTGGATAATCAATTAGCTGACTTTGAGAAGCAAATTGATCAAATCAACTCATCATTAATCAAGGAAGATTTTGAACAATGCGAATCTTCTTTTAAAAAATTAGACCATGACATTAGAACTTATTTTGATCAAAATGCTCCCTTAGTTGATTCTAATGTTGAGGTTTATCAAGTATTTTATGATAAGTTCGTTGATTTAGTGACTAATTTAGAAAACCGAAAAAAAACATTAGCCAAAACGATAGCGTCCCAGTTACGTACCAAAAAGAAGCTCGATGTTTATAAAAGTATCAAGTAGGTAAAAAATGACCAAACTCCCCTCTGTTGAGGCTCAAATCGAGTCCCTTTCAAATAAAATCGATGAGACAATTGAGCAGCAAAGAAGAGAGCAAGAGTTCGCGGATAAGGCAAATTCTAAGTTTGAAGAAAATCTTTTAGCGTTTAAGCAATATTTCCCTGAAATTTTTGAAAAATTCCTTAAATACGAACCAAGTGAACACTTTCAATTTATTCTAAACGACAATGGCACTGCGAATATTATTGATTATGAAACAAGAGTGCCTATGTACTCTTCAGATCCTATTAAGCAAGCTGTTGAGCAAGTTCATAAAAACCTCGAAAATCCAATTTAGGCAAAACCGATCACTCAGCTATTTCATCTGTAGAGAATCCGTTAGATTTTATTCATATCGATTTGATGAATAATTTAGGGAAGCTTTTTGGTGAAGCAAAGGCCAATTTACCTGTCAATAACTCATTAGATGAGAAACTGCCAAGTCTAATGTTGTTTGGTATTGGCCTTGGTTATCACTTACCTGAACTCATTGAAAAACGTGAAATTAGTTTTATAAATATCATTGAGCCTAACGAAGATTACTTCTTTGCAAGTTTATTTGTAGCTGAATGGAAGAGTATCTTAGAAAGTATTGATAAAAATGGTAGCTTTCTTTACCTAGGTATTGGTAAATCTGAAGACGAAGTATTCAAAAATATCTATGACAGAAGCCGTAATGTAGGTATCGCGTCTGTTAGCTATACTTGGTTCTATCAACATTACCCATCTCAAAAAATGAATAAATGGATTGATGAGTTTAAAACTAATTTTCATCAATTTTTTACCGGTTTTGGTTTTTTTGATGACGCTATGATGGGCATCGCACACACGCTTGGTAATTTAGAAAATGAATTTAATCTAATGAGCGTGCAAAAGCCAATGAACAAAGAGATGGCTGAATTTCCTGTAGTTATCATTGCGAATGGACCATCTCTCGACCAAGAAATAGAATTTCTACAAAAACTGCAAGACAAAGTCGTTATTCTATCTTGTAATTCAGCATCAACGGCTTTAGTCAAAAAGGGAATTATTCCTGACTTTCATGTTGCTTTAGAAAGAACAGAGATGACCCATGATTTCTTACGGGACTTTTTGCCTGAGTCTGCTCGTAAGAAAATGAATTTGCTTGTTACGAATGTGATGCACCCAACAGTTTCTAGTTTATTTCCTTGGACGGGGTTTGGTCTTAAAGGGAATGAATCTGCAACTCAGTTAGTACATTTAGCTCAATTTATTAATAGAAAACCAATCACTGAGGTGCTTTCTTACTGTAACCCATTGGTTGGTAACACTGCGTTGAGTTATGCATGTCATCTTGGTTTTAAGAATATTTACCTCTTTGGTGTAGATAACGGCTATGTTGATGAGGATTATCATCACTCTAAATCGAGCTTTTATTACAACAAAGAAGGTCAGGTAGAACATAAGCCTTTAAAGATAGGTAAACAAATCGCACTGCCAGGAAACTTTGTTCCTACTATACTCACTGATGAATTTATGAGTGTAGGCAACATTCAAATGGAAAAGTTAATAAATTCATTCCAAAATCAGGGGATTAACTTTTATAACTGCAGTAACGGTGCAAAAATTAAAGGTGCCACACCTCTGCATTCTGACTATATCTACTTAGAACCTACTTCATTAAGTAAATCAGCAGTCGTTGAGTATGTGAAGGAGCACCGTTTCTCTACGAGAGTCGATTTAGGTGAGGTTGAGCCTTTACTTCATTTCGAAGAGTTTACAGAATTCTGTAAAACAATGGCAGAAATGCTAAAAGAAGAAACGGCTATTCGCTCTGATGCACTCAACAACCTACTGAAAAGTGTTCGTTATTTATATTCTTTTAAAAATTCAGCGAAATATTTAAACGTATTTTTGCTGTTTGAAGGTGAAGTGCTTTATACCACGTCTTTATTAGTATCATTACTTTATAACTATGGTAATGAAACGGAAATTTTAGAGTACTACAACAAAGCACTTGACTGCTGGATTTCATTTATTGAAGGTGCTCCTGACTATTACAAAGAAAATGTACGACTATGTAAATAAAGATATTTTTAATAGAATTTATCTTTATATCTAATAGGTTCACGATAAAAATTTGGGCTTGATATATTCATCCAGTCAAATGTTTGAATATATCAAATGGATAATACACTCCCTTCAGTAGAAGAATTTAAGATTATGACCGCAAAAAAAACAACAAGCAGCATTGCTCTTCAAAAAAGGGCAAAAAGTATCATCCCAGGATTAACCCAATTGCTTTCTAAGCGACCAGATATGTTTAGTACCAATATTTGGCCTGGGTATTTTTCTAAATCAAAAGGATGCCAAGTGTGGGATCTTGATGGTAATGAGTACCTCGATATGTCTATTTCGGGTATCGGTGCAAATATTCTTGGTTATGCGGTAGATGAAGTTGATGATGCGGTTATTAACTCTATTCGCAATGGGGTTAGTTCTAGCTTAAATTGCCCTGAGGATGTTGAGCTTGCTGAGAAGTTATTAGAATTACACCCTTGGTCTGAAGAAGTTAGATATGCCCGTTGTGGCGGTGAAGCAATGACTGTCGCAGTGCGTATTGCACGAGCAGCAACAGGTAAAGATAAAATTGCTTTTAGTGGTTATCATGGGTGGCATGATTGGTACTTATCAGCCAATGTTACAAGTAATAGTAATCTTAACGACCATTTAATTCCTGGCCTTTCACCTAAAGGTGTTCCAAAGGCGCTAGCAGGAACAGCACTCCCTTTTCCTTTTAATGATATCGAAGCGCTAGAGCAGTTAGTTGCTGAAAATGGTGAAGAGCTTGCAGCTATCGTGATGGAGCCAATGAGAAATTTTGCCCCATCTGAAGAATACTGGCAGCAAGTTGAGGCCATTGCAGCACGATTAAATATCCCATTAATTATTGATGAAATATCTATGGGCTTTAGGATCAACTGTGGCGGATCGCATTTGAAGCTGGGTATTAATCCTGATATTGCAGTTTTTTCTAAGGCAATGGCTAATGGCTATGCTATGGCTGCCGTCATAGGCAAGTCTAAATGGATGGATGCAGCACAAACTAGTTTTATATCTAGCACTATGTGGACTGAACGAGTAGGGCCTACAGCTGCATTAGCAACGATCAACTATTACGAGCAACACCAAGTCCATGAGCATCTAGCCGTAATCGGTGCAAAAATTAAGGATGGCTGGCTAAGTTTAGCGCAAAAGCATGGCCTTGAAATTCATGTTTCTGGTATTGATGCCCTTTGCCACTTTAGTTTAAAGAATGAAAACTTTTTGACGCTTAAATCCTACTTTATTGAGAAAATGTTAGAGCAAGGTGTATTAGCAACTAATATGTTTTACTGCATGTATGCGCACAAAGAGCACCACGTTGAGACTTATTTAAAAGCGGTTGATAATGCGTTTTCGGCCATAGCCGATGCGATTGAAAACCCAGAGTTACTGGCACATGTTATTCCATCAACCTCGGGCTTTAAAAGGCTGAATTAAGATGAACTTACTGACTTCAGATAGGTTTAAACTAAGATACTTAGAAGCAGCGGATGCATCGGCTAAGTATTTAAACTGGTTGAATTCAGGTGTTAGCGAATTCATCCTAAATAAACCAGAGTCTAACAGTGGCCTTGTTGCATATATTGAAGAGCAGCTTGCAGATAAAGATGTGTATTTTTATGGCATTTTTACTCTTGATTGTGATGAGCATATTGGAAATATTAAGTTTATCATCAAAGGAAAAAGCCGCGATTGTGTTGAAATGGGTATTCTGATTGGTGAAAAAGCGTGGCATGGCAAAGGGGTTGCAAAGGAAGTAATTGAATGTTTTGCACGCCATGCAAAGCAGCAATTAGGTATTACTAAAATGCAGCTTGGTGTTGACTCAGCTAATACTGCTGCCGTTTCGGCTTATTATAAAATAGGTTTTAAAGTTGTAGATGATGGTCGAAATGATGGCGGTCTAACAATGTTATGGGAGTTTTAAGTTGTTGAATACTTTTACTGAACAGCTTGTTTCAAAGCTTCTGAACAACGATTTTTATATTGTAATTCAAGCTAGAATGACGTCATCTCGTTTACCTAAAAAGGTAATGCTGCCTCTTGGAACAAAGCCTGTATTAGAAGTGATGCTTGAAAGATTGGCTCCTTTTAAAGAGAAGATCATTATCGCGACAACAGATGATGGCACTCAACGACCGATCACTGAGTTGTGTGAACGACTGGGTGTGAAATACGTTGAAGGTGACACTAACAATGTATTAAGTCGCTATTACCTAGCTGCACAGTCTGTAAATGCAAACTCAGATACTGTGATTGTTCGTTGTACCAGTGATTGTCCTCTCATTGATTTAACTGAAACCGCACGTGTTATAGACCACTTCTATAGTGTGCGCAGTGAGTATGATTATATTTCGGCTGGCCCTCACTGTGGTTTTCCTAATGGTTTTGATACAGAAGTGTTTACTTTTGAGGCGCTTAAATCAGCCTTTGAATGTGCAACAGAAGATTTTGAAAAAGAACATATGACGCAATATATTTGCAGAAATATGAAAGTGGCTGACTATAAGAACGTTGATGATTTCAGTCATTGGCGTTTAACTTTAGATGAGCCAGCTGATTATGAGTTAATTAAAGCCATTTATAGCTTATTCGATTACCGTACTGATTTCACATTTGATGAATTAAAACAAATGCTAAGCTCTCATCCTGATATACTTAAGATCAATGAGCACGTAGAACAAGTTCAAGTTGGGTAATATGTTTAAGAAAGAATTTAAAATAGCTGATACATGGGTAGGGCACGATCACCCTTGTTATATCATCGCTGAAATGTCAGCTAACCATGGTCAATGTTTAAATAAAGCTAGAGAGTTAGTTCATGCCGCTCATGAAGCCGGTGCTGATGCGATTAAGCTACAAACTTACACCGCAGATACTTTAACCATGGATTGTAAACTTCCACACTTTGAAGCGACGGGTCCATGGCAAGGTCAATACTTACATGATTTATACAAGACAGCTTATATGCCTTGGGATTTTCATGCGGAACTGTTTGAACTATCAGCAAAACTTGGACTTACTTGTTTTTCATCACCATTCGATAAATCGGCAGTCGATTTATTAGCACAATTAGATGCTCCAGCCTATAAAATTGCTTCACCTGAATTAATTGACCACCAATTAATTCGTGATGTTGCCGCTACTGGTAAACCCGTAATTATGTCTACAGGTGGTGCGACGTTAGTTGAAATTGCTGAGGCGGTAAAAGTCGCAGAAGATGCGGGTGTTACTGAACTTGCATTGATGAAGTGTACAAGCACTTATCCTGCTCCTGCAGAGACTATTAATTTGCGAACTATCCCTCATATGCAACAGGCTTTTGAATGTCCGGTTGGTTTATCTGATCACACACTGGGAAATGATGTGCCTCTGGCTTCAGTTGCCGTCGGTGCATGCATGATAGAAAAGCACTTTGTATTAGACAAAACAGACAATACTGCAGATAGCTTTTTTTCAATGACGCCATCTGAGCTTCAGGCCCTTGTTCATGGTGTGAGACAAATTGAAAAAGCACTGGGCAAAGTTGATTACCCATCTGTTGCTTCAAAAGCACGTCGCTGTGTTTACATTATCAAAGATATTAAAGCTGGAGAGCAGCTGAGCCCTGAGCATTTAAGACAAATGCGTCCTGGGGGCGGCGAAATTATGCCAAAAGAGCTGCCAAGCCTTATTGGGCGAACAGTTAATAAAGAATTACGCTGTGGCACTCAATTGTCTTGGAGTGATCTAAAGTGAGCGATATGAAACAAGACTTAATCCATTCGGTTCAGCAATTTTTATTAGAACGCGGCGTATTTGTTGAAGATGCTGACATTGCTGAATATGACTTTGTAGCTGCAGGGGCGTTAGACTCATTTGAAATACTGAGCCTTATAATGAGCTTAGAAACCGAATATGGTATTGCTGTTCCTCCAGAGTTAATGGTCGACAGTGAAAATGCAAAAGTAGGAAATTTAGCGACTGCGTTAGTGAAGTTAAATGATAGCAATTAGAGTCGATACACTATGTGGCTTGGGTCACTTTATGCGTTGTAAATGGCTCGCGTTAGAGTTGCAATGTTTAGGTGAAGAAGTTGTTTTTTTAGTCGATACACAATTGTCGCATCATTTAACTAAAGAACTCGGGAATATACATTTATTACCCTATGCAAAAACACAGATAGAAGATGCGGCTAACTGTGTTCAGCTTTTCAACGAGCAACAGCTCATTATTGATACATTAATTATTGATAGCTATCGTTTTGATATTGAATGGGAATCAAAGATGGCTAAACATGTGCCATCGATTATTGCGGTTGATGATCTTGAAAGAGAGCATCTAGCAGAGCTGGTTATCGATAGTAAATGGAATGCTGAAAAGACTTCGTCACGTTATCAAAGTACTGCACTTGAATCACAACACTTTTTACTTGGTCCTGATTTTTCGATGCTGTCTAGGGCTTATCGAAACTGCGTGCAAACAGATCGCTCAAATAAAGAGCTTATGTTTTCTCTCGGCGGTGGTGGCGATTGGAAAGAGCTTACTGAAATCATACGATTAATTCTTGAAACAGCGCCAGAGTATAAAGTTAATCTAATTATAGGCCCTAATGCTACATCCGTTACTCAGCTACATGAGTTAGCTTTAGGTCACTCGCAATTAAATTTAATTGAAGCACCTAGTTGTTTAGCAAACTACTATAAAAGCTGCACCTTGTTTGTTGGCGCTTTAGGCACTTCCTTGTATGAGCTGGCTGCGACTAAAACCCCTGCGTTAACGTTCTCAATCGCAAAGAATCAAGAAAATCAACAAGCTGCATTAGATGATTTGGGGCATTATTTTCATATCGCAAACTTAATTGACTATCCGCCAGAACAGGTTTTAAAGTTAATTTTAGCAATGCTACAAAATATAGAACGTATCCACCTAATGCGTGAAAACGTTGCTGTAAAAATTGATGGCGAAGGTGCAAGTCGTGTTGCTAAGTTAATTACTTCAGAGCTTGCTTCTAGCCAGATTACTCAAGCCAATAGCAACTTCATTGAAAGCCAGTATCAGCATTTAACCGACACAATCACGTTAAGGCGAGTGGTTGATCAGGATATAAACCGCTATTTGGCAGCGAGAAACTTACCGAACAATGCTTGGCGAATGACGATCACAAAAGATATCGATCAACTTGATCATTATTGCTGGTGGTTTGCTAATCGACGCGATTCTTATGTTATGGAAGTTAAAGGTAAGCCGTTACTTTACGTTTGGCATCAATTGTATGAAATAGAACAGCAAAATTATTTAATTGGTGGCTGGTTTGCAGCAAGTGACGATGTTAATTTTGCCCATGCTCAACTAGTATTAGATTGGCAACTAAAAGAGACTGAGCAAACATACCCAGGTGCAATGTGGGTAGCCGTTATTAATAAAGAAAATAAGTTTGTAAATTTGCTTAATCAGCGAGCAGGATTTAAATCTATTGCAGGGGATGCGAAAAAAATGGCAGTGACCCAACATTTATTTCCAAATGCTTCGATTGATGATTTTAATTTTGTAGGAAAAGGGTGAGTAGGTGGATAAAGGTATTTATGAGTTATTTGCTACGAATGTCGCTAATACTCCCACTAAGGTAGCTGTTGTCTTTCAACAGCAAAGCGTAACGTATGATGAATTAAATCAGCAAGTTATTAAGCTTACTAGCCATTTTTTAAAACAAGGTGTTACGCAAGGCCAACGTGTCGCAATATTTGCACCTAACGGTATTGAATTTATTGTTTCGCTGCTGGCAATCGCTAAGTTAGGTTTAGCCGCAGTGCCGTTACCTGTTAGCTTAAAAGGGCTTGCTCTGACCGTTGCTCTTAAGAAGACCCCTGTTGCTAAGGTGATTGCTTGGCCGACCATTAGCAAATCACTTCTTGCAGATAATCTTATTGAAGCTGAAAACTTAATAACATTAGGCCAAAGTGTTGCTAATGAAACAAATTGGCTTTGTGTTCAACAAGCTCAAGCAGAATGCTTTTTTACCGATGCGATTGATACGCAAGCACCTTACATCTTAACCATGACTTCTGGTTCTACCGGTCAACCTAAGCCAATAGTGTTGAGCCAAGCATGTAAAGTAAATAGAGCATTTGATGCGACCATAAACTACTACGGATTAACGCCCGATGACGTTATTCTCGTAGCGACTCCTATGTACCACTCGCTAGCTCAGCGTGGTGTGCTAATGCCTTTGATGCTTGGTGCAACAACGGTTGTATTACCAAAGTTTAATTTGAAGCTATGGCTACAAGCAATTGAACAGCACCAAGTGAGTTTTCTATTTGCCGTTTCGTCTCAATTAGTAAGCTTAATTCAAAACGGTGTTGAAGGGCATGATTTGAGCTCTTTACGCTGCCTCGTATCCTCTTCGGCGGTATTAGATAAAGAGAGTAAACAAAGCTTACTTTCTTTGCTTAGTTGCCGTTTACACGAGTGTTACGGAGCTTCAGAGGTTGGTGTTGTGACTGATTTCGCGGTATCAGAACACCCTGAATTGAGCGGCAGTGTAGGCAATGCTTTACCATTTGTGACTGTGAAAATTACCGATGAGCATGGCCAAGAATTAGCTGCAACAGAAGTTGGAGAAATTTGTTGTAAAACAACAACCGGGTTTAGTGGGTATCATAAATTACCGGAAAAAACGCGAGAAGCTTATTATCTTGGTGATTTTTTCAAAACCGGAGATTTAGGTTACCTCGATGAGCAAGGCTATTTATATTATGTCGGCCGTAAAAAAGAGTTGATCTCAAGTGGGGGGATCAATGTATACCCTCAAGATATTGAAGCCGTGATAAAAATGCATCCAGACATTGAAGATTGCGTGGCTTTTTCAATTCCAGACTCTCAGTTTGGTGAGGTAATAAAAGTTGTTTATACGACGCTTTCGGCGTCAGTAAATGAAACAGAATTAAAGAAACTGTGTTTACAGCAATTAACCGATTATCAACAGCCTAGAGTGTTAGAGCAAATTGATAGTTTTGAAAGAAGTAGTTTAGGCAAAATTCTTCGTCAGTTGGTCAAAGAAAAGTATTCGCAATAGCCATAAGTTGGCAAAGCAGCCTATGAAGGCTGCTTTATAAAGTTTTTTATTTTGGAATTGCGTACAGTATTATCTCTAGACCGAAATCGCCATGACAATGAAGTTTGTACTCATAATTAGGGTTATAGCTTTCAATTTGCTGAGCTATTTGCCAAAGATGAGCAGGCTCATGATAGACGGAAATAGCGAGTAGCGGGGATTGGTGCGTTATAATTTCTTTTGCGCCCTTCAATGCATGTGGCTCTGCGCCCTCGATATCCATTTTAATGAAATTAACCGCAGAGGCTATGCTGGTATCATCTAACGCTATAACAGGCAGAAGTAAATTGTTGTCTGTGATTTGCTGTGAGTCAGCAAACTTGCCTTGTGAAAGGTCTGCACTGAAGCTCAATATTGTATTTTCTTCCCATACACCACATGGAAATAAATAAGTCTTAATACCTTGAGAGACTAATTCTTTCGCTGTTTTGTTTAATAAGTGGAAGTTCTTTGGATCAGGTTCAAAACACTGCATTGTGTTTAACTGTATATCTGCTTCTTTTAATACTTGTGCTGCACTTGCAAGTGTATCGCCGATATATGAACCGCAATCAATAAAGTTAATCCCTTTTTTCCAAAGAGGAAGTTTCAGTAACCAAGGTGGAAAGTATTGGGTTTGCCAGTCGTTTTCAACATAGCTTTCACTAGAGGGTGAGCTACGAAATGCGATGATATCATCAAGACACTTTTTGCTCTCATCATCGCTTAGTCTTTCTTTAAGCCAAGTTAACTGTTCTTTGTCGTTCTGTGTGCTAGAGATTAGTTTTGCTCGGTAATCCTTTGAAATAAAACGTTCTAAAACATATGGGTAGCTATTAATGATTTCATTCATGTTTAGGCATTCTTGAACACCCATTCCAATTAGATCCTGCTTAATAGCTTCACTTGTACAAGATACCGATACAAGCATGGTTACATTTTTATTGGCAATATTGTCAGGTTTGTAAATTGGACAGCCTTGGTACTCAGTTTCTTGCGTGTATAAATCGACAAAAAATTCTATTTTAATTCCATGTTCTGAAAGTGCATGATAGATTTTTTGCCCATTACCACCGGCGCCATAGATTGCTATAGGAAGGTTATTCATCATAATTTAATTACCTCTTTTAAGCTTTATCCACTGCGCTGACTCGACTGATTCTTGCGCTGCTTTAAATAAGTTCAAGCCGTCTTTTGCTTGCTCTAAGCCAAATACATAGTCATTTTTTTTGTCTGTACCAGCTAAGTAACAGCAAAGTTCTTCGTAAATATCTGTATATAAATTAGAAAAGGCTTCAACAAATCCTGTTGGGTGACCTGGCTTCATTCGGTTATATCTAAATTGGTTAGCATACTCACACTGTCCGGCTCTATCTAAGATTTCTCTGCGACCGTCATTGTAGTTTAACTCTAATTCATCAGGGTTTAGTTGGAACCAACGCGCGCTTCCTTTATCACCGTATATTCTGATTTGAAGTCCATTGCGGTGGCCAATAGCCGTTTTTGACATCCACATACTACCCTTGATGTTATTTGGGTAGTTCAGCAACATATTTACATCATCAATTAAATTTGGGTATTGAGAATGGTTAGTAAACTGTGCGATTGTTTCCGTTGGCTCCATTTCAAGTAAGTATGTTGATAAGTGGTGTAAATGCACCCCTAAATCCAAGCAAATGGTTGGCACTTCAAAATCTTTTAATCGCCACGCTTGTGGCATCGATGGTTTACCTGCAATATCTGGCGGCCTTCTGAATCCCTCTTGTGGCATTTCAAGGTGAATTTTTTGGATAGTGCCAAGTGCACCTTGCTTTACTAGGTGTTTCAACTCTCTGACCATCGCATAGCCACTGTAGTTGTATGTAACAGCTAGAAAGTGTTTATTTTTATCGTAGCAGGCTTCAATTTCAGCGACTTCAGCAGGGCCGGTAACAAGTGCTTTTTCGCAAATAATCGGTAAATTCGCCTTTAGAAGCGTGGTTATTACCTCAATATGATGGGGTGTTGGTGTCAGTATAACAAATGCATCAACATGGTTTTTCTCTTGCTCTATAAGCTCTTGCCAATCGTTGTATAAATGCTTTTCTGAAACTCCCCATCTCTGCGCTGTTGCACTATTTTCATCGGGGTTTCTTGAAAAGGCACCTGCAACTACTGCAAACTTGTTATCGAGTTGACTTGCGGCGAAGTGAACATAGCCTACAGCTGAGTTATTGCCACCGCCAATAAAGGCAAGTTTTAATTGTTTATTATTGTCATTCATATATATCTGCCTTTTTTGATCATAGCCATTTATCGGCAATCAATCATTTTTCTAAACTATTTATAGTTGCCAATTTGCTGGATTGGTGAGTCTTGGATCATTAACCGTCATTTCTTTGAGCACGTCGTGAGAGATTTTGATGCTGCTTTGATAGGCCTCTAAAATTTGCTCTAACTCGGACTCTGAGTTCACACCGACAACTATTTTATCTATTTCATCTTCTTTTAAAGCATATGCAAGGCTGAGTGTTAGTGCCGATACACCAAGATGCAGCGCTAACTGATGAAATGATTCTAAATTTTGCTTCCAAGGTTTAAAGTAACTAGCTAACTCATTGATGGGCATTAATAACAAGCCTTGTAAAAAACAAGATCTAGCGTGCACTTGAGTGTTGTTTTTACTTAGTAATGAAAGAGCGCCAGTGTCTTTAAAGTAGGTATCAAATGCATTGTAAGGTATTTGCACAAGGTTAATTTCGCTCAACTGTGTGAAGCTATCCACCTCTGCACCTGAATACAAAGAAACCCCTTTACTCGCTAATTGATTTTCTAATTGTCGTTGTTTTAAACACGCTAAAACGGGCGCTACACCTTGTTTCTCAATGTCGCTTGCTTGGTGAAATAGGATTGCATTTAGTTTTTGAGTTTTAAAATCTGAAAAACATTGCTCAATTAATGCAATGTAATTATCTGCATCCTGATTAGAAAATTGCTCTTTTTGTAGAGGAGGTAACTTAGTAACTATGTTAAAGCGGTCATTAATCGAAGGATAGGATGCCAACACTTGGTGACTCTCGCCGTAACCAAGTGCGGTATCTAATGTTGTAATGCCTGCGTCTTTTGCAATATCTAAAATGGCATGAGCCTTGGCAATGCTTGGTTGACCAAGCTTATTACTGACACCGTAATTCAAGCCAAATTGCACTGTACCTAGAGCAAGCTTCATACTAAACCAATCAATGTATCGATAACGAATTGCTGCTCATCTGCTGTCATAGTTGGGTGCAGAGGAATAGTAACAGCCTGTTTATAGTAGCTTTCTGCATTAGGGAAATCACCGTCCGAAAAGCCTAAAGCTTGATAATAAGGCTGTAAATGGATCGGTATATAATGCAAGTGAGCAATAATTCCTTGCTCGCGCATGCCTGTGATGACCGACTTATGTTTTTCTACATCACACTGTGTTAAACGAACAATATATAAATGGTAGCTAGAGTAACAATCATCCGATTGTGTCAAATGAGCTACCGTTGAATTTGCAAACGCATGGTTATATGTTGTTGCAATGTCGTTTCGCACTGATACAAAGTTGTCTAGCTGCTTTAATTGACTCAGTCCTAAAGCGGCTTGCATATCCGTCATTCTATAATTAAAACCAAGCGCTAGCTGTTGATAATACCAAGGGCCGTGACTTGGCTCGGTCATTTCTTCAGAAATATTAGTAATACCATGGCTTCGCAAGCGGCTCATTTTTTTGTTGAGCTCAGCGCAGTTGGTAACTGCCATACCCCCTTCAGCAGATGTGATTATCTTGACTGGATGAAAGCTAAACACAGTAATATCTGAATAAACACAGCTGCCAACTGGCTTGTCTTTATACTTTGCGCCAATAGCATGCGAGGCATCTTCAATAACCTTAAAACCATACTCTTTGGCAAGTGCATTGATTGCAGCCATATTGCATGACTGACCAGCTAAATGAACAGGGATCACGACTTTAGGGAGTCGCTGGTTTTGTTTGGCTAATGTTAGTTTTTCTTTAAGTGCTGCAACAGACATGTTGCCTGTTTCAAGGTCGATATCAACAAAGTCGACCTCTGCGCCACAATACAGCGCACAGTTACTCGATGCGACAAAGGAGATTGGCGACGTCCATACAATGTCACCTTTACCTACGCCTAAAGCAAGGCAAGCAATATGTAACGCTGAAGTCGCACTGTTAGTGGCACAGGCATAGTGGGCACCACAATATTCTGCAATGGCACTTTCAAATGCAGGAACCGCAGGTCCCTGCGTTAGCCAGTCAGACTTTAATACATCAATTACGGCATTGATGTCATCCTGTGAAATACTTTGTTTGCCGTAAGGAATTACCTTATTCGTCATAATGAAGTATTACAGTAACGCTTGGACGTTGAAGTTTTTAATTTCTTCAATGCTCATATAATCTGGGTTATCGAGAGAGTTATACTCGAAACCTTGAGCAACTTGCTCGCCTTTTTCACCCAGTGCATTCACCGTAAAATCATTGCTACGACTACTGAATTTTATGCCCGGAGCGATTACAAAATGATCGCTATATTCGTACGTTTCAAAGCATAAGTCGGCAGGACACATCACTTCGTGTAACTTTTCACCTGGGCGAATACCAATTATTTTAATTGGTAAGTCAGGTGCCATGGCTTTGGCAAGATCAGTAATGCGAATTGAAGGGATCTTCGGTACGAAAATCTCACCACCTAACATACGCTCAAAGTTAGTTAGAACAAAATCAACACCTTGTTGCAGGCTAATCCAGAAGCGAGTCATTTCTTCATGAGTAATTGGTATATGGTCGCGGCCTTGGTCGATAAACTTTTGGAAAATAGGCACAACAGAGCCACGCGAACACACTACGTTACCGTATCTTACGACAGCAAAGGTTGTTTTATGACCGCCAGCAATATTATTAGCAGCAACAAATAACTTGTCTGATGCAAGTTTAGTCGCACCATATAAATTGATTGGGTTCGCGGCTTTATCAGTTGACAGTGCAATGACTTTTTCTACGTTATTATCAAGGGCAGCATCAATGACGTTTTCAGCACCATTAATATTGGTTTTGATACATTCCATTGGGTTGTATTCAGCGGCAGGTACTTGTTTTAATGCTGCTGCGTGAATCACATAGTTTACGCCACGCATAGCTCGACGAAGTCTTTCTTTATCACGAACATCGCCAATGAAGTATCGCATACACGGTTGGTCAAACTCTTGCTGCATTTCAAACTGTTTTAGTTCGTCCCGTGAGAAGATAATAATCTTCTTAGGTTTATAACGTTCTAGTAGCGTTTTGACGTATTTTTTACCGAATGAACCGGTACCACCGGTAATTAAAATTGTTTTATTGTCGAACATAGCGTTACCCGAGTTATTTTTCATTGGCGTTTGATACGCAAAGTGAGAATTTTGACACAATTCTCAGTAATTTAACTATTAACTAATACACTAGCAAGTCAGATGCCAAGTTAATTTATCTAAACCATGGTACAAAGTACAAAATTTGGCAAATTAAGCTATAATTTAAGCAATCGGTTTGTCGGAGGCCGCCATGAAAATTCAATCACCCAATACTGGGTTTTTAAACCAAACTCAGCAAACGAGTAATAAGCTTGCTGAGCAACTAGCGTCAGGTAAAAAAGTAAACTCAGCGGCAGATGATGCCGCTGCATTGCAAATTATTGATAGATTAACGTCACAACAAGATGGCTACAGCCAAGCAATTAATAATGCGTACGATGGCATTTCTTACTCGCAAGTAACAGAGTCAAATCTATCTGGTGTGAATGATGCCGTTTCTCGCATACGAGAGCTGTCTATTCAAGCGGGTAATGGTGCGCTCACAGACAGTGATAGGGCAGCACTTCAAGAAGAAGTGTCGCAATTACAAACGCAAATTTCAGAAACGTTTGAAAATGCGACATTCGGTGGTAAACCTTTATTTGATGGTGAGCAAGTGTCGTTTCAAGTTGGTCCTGATGCCAACACCACACAATCAGTGACGCCATCTGATGGTAGTATTGCTTCAGTTATTGCGGGAATCGATATTTCAACCCAAGCAGGTGCTCAAGCTGCCATTGATATTAGCGACCAAGCAGCAGAGGAAATTAACACCCAAAGAGCTGAGCTAGGCGCTTTTCAAAACACCTTGACGAGTACGATAAAAGGTTTAGGTAACCAGCGAGAGAACATTGCTGCGAGCCAAAGCCGAATAGAAGATACTGACTATGCAAAAGCCGTGTCTGATCAAGTAGCTAATGATATTTTATCGCAAGCATCGGTTGCCTTACGTGGTCAGGCTAATCGTTCAGCCGAGTCTATATTAGGTTTACTTTAATTCTTTAGTATTAAATTTTAGTGCTAAGTGACTATTTTTTGGCGTTGATGTCAATAAATTGCCGCTTAGCGCTTGCATCCCTCCTAAACTCGCTTACAATTTAGAAATTAACTAACCTCGTGGTAACTGTGGTTCGCCAATAATGATCTTAATTTTAGACAATAATAATAATCGTGCGATAGGTTTACATGCAGCACTTACCTTCATTGGTGAAACTGCACAATTAGTTGATGAGACTTCATTACAGTCTTTTTGTGAAAAACATCAACAGCAAGAATGCATGGTCATTCTTGGTGCTTTACAGCAGCTAAACCACGAGGCTGTGATCAAACAGTTTCCTGCCATTCCGTTTTTATTAATTGGTGAAACACTCAAACCGCTGCTAAGCATTGCTAATGTAGTTGGTTTAATTTGTGAACCGTTTAACCATGATGTAACTACTCAGCTATTGCATGATTGTCAGCAATATCAACGCATGCTACCGGGTGACCATAAACAAGCGAAATCTAACAAATCATTTGATGGTTTAGTCGGTGAAACCGAAGCTGTAAAAGATGTGCGCTTTTTAATTGAGCAAGTAGCAAAAACCGATGCCAATGTGCTGATCTTAGGTGAGTCAGGCACAGGTAAAGAAGTTGTTGCACGTAACGTTCATTTACTCTCTAAACGCAATACAGGGCCATTTGTGCCGGTAAACTGTGGTGCTATTCCTGGTGAACTACTTGAAAGTGAGCTGTTCGGCCATGAAAAGGGGGCTTTTACGGGCGCTATTTCTGCACGCAAAGGGCGCTTTGAATTAGCGCAAGGCGGCACGCTGTTTCTAGATGAAATAGGTGATATGCCTTTACAAATGCAGGTTAAACTACTACGTGTGTTGCAAGAGCGTAGCTATGAGCGAGTAGGGGGTACTAAGCCTATTCAAGCTGATGTACGCATTATTGCTGCAACTCACCGCAACCTTGAAGAGATGATTGAAAAGGGCGACTTCCGTGAAGACCTTTTTTATCGCTTAAACGTGTTTCCAATTGAAAACCCTTCGCTAAGTGAGCGTGCTGACGACATTCCTCTGCTTTTAAAAGAGTTAATGCGTCGTGTGAACGAGCAAAGTGGCACAACGGCCAAATTTACTGAGCGTGCGATTCAAAGCTTAAAAGAGCATGCGTGGCCGGGGAATATTCGTGAGCTTGCTAACTTAGTTGAGCGCATGGTGATCATGTTCCCTGATAAAGTAGTTGATGTGCCAGATTTACCAGCTAAATATCGTTATATCGAAGTTGAGGCTTATGAGCCTGAGTACCCTGAAGAGTTGATGGAGCGAGATGCTTTCAACGATATTTTCAGTACCGGCTTTAGTGATTACGATGAGGAAGAGCTTGATACCCCAGCTACAACGGTAGACTCGGGTTTATTACCTGATGAAGGGATTGAGCTGAAAGAGTATCTTGCTGAGCTTGAAATCAGCTTAATCAGCCAAGCATTAGAGCGCTACGATTATGTTGTTGCACGTGCTGCAGAAATTTTAGGTGTAAGACGCACCACACTGGTCGAAAAAATGAAGAAATACAACCTAACGCGCGACTAAGCCGCGTTAGGTGTCTTGCTCGGTTTTATCTATTCGTATTCACTGATTATCTCAGCTTTTCTAAAGCAATCATTGCTATGGTCATTGACCATACCGCAGGCTTGCATATGCGCATACACAGTCGTTGGGCCTAAAAATTTAAAGCCACGCTTTTTTAAATCTTTGGCAAATGCTGTTGAGGCTTCAGTAATAGCCGGATAGTCTGCTAATTTATCGAGGTCGTTTACCAGTGGCTTGCCACCCACAAACTGCCATTGGTAGTTTGAGAAACTGCCAAACTCCTTTTGAATTTCAATAAAACGCTGCGCGTTATTGATAGTGGCAGCGATTTTAGCGCGATTACGAATAATGCCTTCAAACTGCATTAACCGTTCGACGTCGTCTTCGGTCATTTTGGCAACTTCTTCAACAACAAAGTTTTTGAAGGCACTTCGATAGCCATCACGCTTTTTAAGTATGGTATACCAACTCAGTCCCGCTTGTGCTGACTCTAAGGTTATAAACTCAAATAAGCGGTGATCATCATATAATGGCACCCCCCATTCTTGGTCATGATAGGCCACATAATCTTCTTTGCTGGTATCGAGCCATGGGCAACGACAATGGTGTTCTTTTTGCATTATTCCCTCGCGATTGTCATTTTTTTGTCAGTGTTGTTTTTGTCTTTAATCTATTGAAATAAAACAAAAATAAATTTGGTACGGATTGTGCATTTGACTAGGTAGACACGATTTTTTGAGTATCGATTATGGCCTTAGCAAATGTCCTAAAACCACAATTTATCACAGCCAAACAATATAACCCATGCTTACAGCAAGAAGAGTATGTGGGTGAATTGAGTGAGCTGCGCCAACAAGCCAGTTGGTTAGGCCACTTGGTTGATACCATGCCTGCGGGTGTGGTGGTTTTAGATGGCCGAGGCATGATCGCAAAAGCCAATCAAATTGCCATTGATATGCTAGGTGAGCCGCTTGAAGGTGAAAAGTGGTTTAGCGTTATTCAACGTTCATTTCGACCAAAGCAAGACGATGGACATGAAGTATCACTTAAAGATGGTCGATTAATTAAGCTTGATATTACTGCGCTTGCTCCAGAGCCTGGGCAGTTAATTCTAATGACAGATTTAACTGAAACCAGACGCTTACAAAAGCGAGTTGCACATATGCAGCGCTTAAGTGCGCTTGGCAAAATGGTTGCTTCGCTTGCTCATCAGGTCAGAACACCGTTATCAGCTGCCATGCTTTATGCCGCAAATTTAGGCTCAAAGCGATTGCCAGAAAGCTCGCGTGGTAACTTTCATACAAAATTAATGTCGCGTTTAAAAGATTTAGAAACCCAAGTGAACGATATGCTGTTATTTGCCAAAAGTGGTGAGCAACAAGTAGTCGAAAGCGTTTCAATGCAACAGTTACTTAATGAAGTAAAAGCCGGTGCTGATGCGATGGTTGCGCAAAATAACAGTGAGCTAAGCGTGAACTTACCAGAGCCAGATATTGAAATTGTGGGTAATAAAACAGCTCTGGCGAGTGCTATTCAAAACCTGATCCACAACAGTATTCAAATTATTGGCTCTGAGGCTGTGGTAACCCTGAGTGCTGAACGTGACGAAACTAGCGAAAACTGTGTTCGCATTAGTGTCAGTGATAATGGCCCAGGTGTTGATTTACGCCATGCCAACAAATTATTCGAACCTTTTTATACTACCAAAAGCCAAGGCACGGGGCTTGGACTTGCTGTTGTAAGTTCAGTCGCCAATGCGCACCAAGGACGGGTTGAAGTAACTAATAATGCTCATGGGGGAGCATGTTTTAGTTTGATCTTGCCAATTAGTGCAGAACCAATGTCAGCGGAGGCAAAATGAATACTAACTCTATTTTAGTCGTTGAAGACGACGCAGGCTTACGAGAAGCACTGATCGATACCCTTGAAATGTCGGGTATTGATTGCGTTGCTGCAGATAGCGCTGAACAAGCGATGATCTTACTTAAGCAAAATAGCTATTCATTGGTTGTTAGCGACGTGCAAATGGGCGCAATGAGCGGCCTTGACCTGTTACGAAGCATTAAACTTAATTATCCTGAGCTGCCAGTATTAATGATGACAGCCTATGCCACCATTGATGATGCTGTAGAGGCAATGCGTTTAGGCGCGATTGATTACATGGCAAAACCGTTTGCCCCAGAAGTGCTTCTTAACATGGTGAGTCGTTATTTGCCTGAAAAGGAAAAAGAAACCGATGGCCCAATTGTTGCCGATCCATCGAGCATTAAGTTATTAGAACTTGCCAGTAAAGTAGCGCGCTCAGATGCCAGTGTTATGGTGCTTGGCCCAAGTGGGTCAGGTAAAGAAGTGTTGGCTCGTTTTATCCACGATAAATCAAACCGTAGCGATGCCCCCTTTGTGGCTATTAACTGTGCTGCTATTCCTGAAAATATGCTTGAAGCAACTTTATTCGGTTACGAAAAAGGGGCGTTTACTGGCGCTATTCAAGCCTGTCCTGGTAAATTTGAGCAAGCTCAAGGTGGTACCATCTTACTTGATGAAATTACGGAGATGGATTTAGGCTTACAAGCTAAATTACTGCGTGTACTGCAAGAGCGCGAAGTAGAACGTTTAGGTGGCCGTAAAACCATAGAGCTTGATGTACGCGTACTGGCTACAAGTAACCGCGACTTAAAAGAAGCGGTGAGCGAGAATCTGTTCAGAGAAGATTTATATTATCGCTTAAATGTGTTCCCGCTAATGTGGAAACCATTAGCAGAGCGTCCGGGTGATATTATTGTATTGGCCGAGCATTTAATTGAGCGCCATTGCCTGAAAAGTAAAGAGCCTATTGCGCTATTAACCGAAGGAGCTAAGCAAAAGCTGCTAGCGCATGCTTGGCCGGGTAATGTGCGCGAGCTTGATAATGTTATTCAACGTGCGTTGATATTATGTGATGGTAACAGTATTCATCAAGATGATGTCTTTATTGAAGAATTACTCACGGTGGATATAAAACCAGTCGCTACGCCACCACACAATGCACCGGCTTATCAAGAACAGCCTGTTGACGTTAATCTAGATACTGTGCCACAAATGAGTGAGCAGGGTAACTACAAAGACGAGCTTAAAGACAAAGAGCATCGTATTATTTTAGAAACCTTAGCGCGCTGTAATGGTAAGCGTAAAGAGGTTGCAGAAACCTTAGGTATTAGTCCGCGCACGTTACGTTATAAATTGGCGCAAATGCGTGACTTGGGTATTGCCTTACCTGCATAAACTCCCACCAAAAAGTTAGTTTAGCAAGCTCACATTTTTGTGAGCTTGTTTGCTGTCAAAACTCTGACAAACAAAATAAACACGTTAAATTATTGATATATATTGATTTATTTTGTGGCATGATTTGTGCTTTATCAGTGCATAAGTAAACTGCATTGTCAGAGAGTATTATGAAAGTTCAAAACAGCGCATTATTTCAAGAAATGCAATCTATGGCCTTAGAAGCAGGTCGTAGTAACTCAATTAATAATTTACCAACACAAACTCAGCCAACATCATCGGCACAGTTTGGTGATTTACTTACCAATGCACTTGATACAGTGAATGGCTTACAACAAGAAGCAAAACAAAAAGTAACGGCAATGGAAATGGGCGACCGCAGTGTTTCTCTTGCTGACGTTATGATTGCTTCGCAAAAGTCATCAGTCGCTTTTGAAGCAACGGTACAGGTTCGAAATAAGCTTGTTGAAGCTTATAAAGAAATCATGAACATGCCTGTTTAACTAGGTAGTGGAGAATTATTGTGGCGCAATCTAATCAATCAACTGATCTAGCCTTAGCCGGCGGTGGTATCGATTCAAACGATACCGATGATCATCAAGAGCAAAAGTCAGGCTACTTAAGTGCCTTAAACGGTGTAGACGTTTTACGCCAGGTTACTTTAGTGATTGCTTTGGCAATCTGTTTGGCTATCGCAATTTTTATTATTATTTGGGCTCGTCAGCCAGATATGCGTCCGCTTGGTAAAATGCCAACGGAAGAGCTTATTCAAACGCTGGACTTTTTAGACGCTCAAAAGATTGATTACGAACTTGATGGTAATGTCATCTCTGTTGAAGAAGGTGAATACCAAAACATTAAATTATTGATGGCTCGTGAAGGCCTTGAGCAAGCGCCAAGCTCAGGTACTGACATCATCATGCAAGATATGGGTTTTGGTGTAAGCCAACGCCTTGAACGTGAACGTTTAAAACATGGTCGTGAGCAACAGCTTGCGCGTACCATCGAAGAGCTAAAAAATGTTACTCGCGCCAAAGTACTTTTAGCTATTCCAAAAGAAAACGTCTTTGCTCGCCGTGAAAAGCAACCTTCAGCAACTGTTGTATTGACCTTAAAACGTGGTCGTACACTTGATGGTGAAGAAATTGACTCAGTGGTTGATATTGTTGCATCAGCGGTGCAAGGCCTATCGCCAGAGCGCGTTACTGTGACTGATCAAAATGGTCGCTTACTTAACTCAGGTTCACAAAATTCACTTGCTGCTCGCTCTCGCAAAGAATATGAAATTGAGCGTAAACGTGAAGAAGAATACTTAAATAAAATCGACAGCATCCTTATTCCTGTTGTGGGCTTAGGTAACTATACAGCGCAAGTTGATTTAAATATGGATTTTAGCGCCGTAGAAGAAACACAAAAACGTTATAACCCAGACCTACCTGCTGTGCGCAGTGAAACGACATTCGAAGAAAATAACATTGGTGGTCTTGCTGTGGGTATTCCAGGAGCACTCACAAATCAGCCGCCAGTAAATTCTAATATTCCTGAAATTGCAGGCCAAGGCAGTGCGGGTTCAGCAACAAATCCTAGTCGTTCGCATAAAGAAGCAACACGCAACTACGAGCTAGATACAACAATCTCACATAAACGTCAGCAAACAGGGGTTATTCGTCGCATCAGTGTGTCAGTTGCCGTTGATTATGTACCACAAGTAGGTGAAAACGGTGAAACGACCATGGTTCCTCGCTCTGTTGAAGCATTGTCAAATATCCGTCGTTTACTACAAGGTGGTGTAGGCTTTGACATGCAACGTGGTGATGCACTTGAAGTTGTCACAGTGCCATTTGTTCGCGAAGACACAGAAATGGCAGCCGAAGTGCCGCTTTGGGAACAAGATTGGTTCATGAAGATGCTACGCTTAGCATTAGGTGCACTGGTTATCATCGTACTGATTGTATTCGTAGTAAGACCAATGCTGAAACGTCTAATCTACCCAGACGATACACTTGAAGATTATGATGAAGATGCATTAAGTGCAGGTGTAGATATTGGTGATAGTACGCTAGATATGCTAAATAAAGAATTTGACTCTGCTGCTGTAGGATTCTCAAGTGATGGTACACTACAGCTGCCAGACTTACATGGCGATGAAGATTTACTCAAAGCAGTTCGAGCATTGGTTGCAAATGAACCAGAACTGTCTTCTCAAGTAGTGAAAGCGTGGTTAACAGAAGATGACTGATCAAGAACAAAAACAACTACCACCGGCGTTTGATGTTGATAAATTAGACGGTGTTGATAAGGCGGCAATCTTATTGCTGAGCTTATCAGAAGAAGATGCTGCGCAAATCCTTAAACACTTAGAGCCAAAGCAAGTGCAAAAAGTGGGTATGGCAATGGCTGCGCTAGATGATTTATCGCAAGCGAAAATTAGCGCAGTACATAATTTGTTTATTGAGCAAATTCAAAGCTTCAGTACCATTGGTTTCCAATCTGAAGACTTTATCAAAAAAGCGCTTACTGCAGCTCTTGGTGAAGATAAGGCTGCCAGCCTTATCGACCAAATTGTTATGGGTTCAGGAGCGAAAGGTCTTGATTCATTGAAGTGGATGGACTCAAAACAAGTAGCGAATATTATTCGTAATGAGCACCCGCAGATTCAAACCATTGTTTTATCCTATTTAGAACCTGAGCAATCAGCTGAAATCTTGTCGCAATTCCCAGAAAAAGTGCGCTTAGATTTAACCATGCGTATTGCTAACCTTGAAGAAGTTCAACCTGCAGCATTGCAAGAGCTGAACGAAATCATGGAGAAACAGTTCGCAGGCCAAGCAGGTGCGCAAGCTGCGAAAATGGGCGGCTTAAAAGCGGCTGCTGATATCATGAACTACCTAGATACCAATATCGAAGGTCAGTTAATGGATTCAATCCGTGAACACGATGAAGAAATGTCGCAGCAAATCCAAGACCTTATGTTTGTATTTGAGAACTTAATGGACGTTGAAGACCGTGGTATCCAAGCGATCCTGCGCGAAGTACAGCAAGATGTACTGATGAAAGCAATCAAAGGTACAGATGAAGCCCTGAAAGAGAAAATCTTGGGTAATATGTCGAAACGTGCCGCAGAGTTACTTGCTGATGATTTAGAGGCGATGGGCCCTGTTCGTATTAGTGAAGTAGAAGCAGCACAAAAAGAAATTCTTTCAACGGCACGTCGTTTAGCTGACTCAGGCGAAATTATGCTTGGTGGCGGTGGTGGTGAGGAGTTCCTGTAAACCATGACTAAGCCTTCGTTTCATACCGGACGTCCTGTGCATGCCAGTGAAGCAGTCGATGAATTACTGGAAAACTGGCCGATTCCTGATGTTGCACAAGATACCCGAAAACTGGCAGGGCGCTCTACAGCGTATGGCACGCCTTTAGCTGACTTATACCGCAAAGAGCAGCAAAAACAGCAGGTTGAAGAACAACCTGAAGAGCCTGAGATCCCAGCTTTAACCATGGCAGAGCTTGAACGAATTCGTCAAGATGCCTTCGAAGAAGGGTTAAAGCAAGGCCATGAACAAGGCTACATTGATGGCTTTGAAAAGGGCGCACATGAAGGTAAAGAAGCGGGCTTTAAAGAAGGCGTTGAACTTGGTAAAGAACAAGGCCAAGAAGAAATCAAGCCAATTTTAGAAGAGCAACTAACCACGTTAAGAAGCTTACTTGATAGCTTATCTCAGCCATTATCAAAAGTTGATGAAAGTGCAGAGAAGCAGTTAGTGCAGTTAGCAGTGATGCTGACAGAGGTCTTAGTTTACCAAGAAATTAAAACCTCCCCAGAGATTATTTTGCATGCATTAAAGCAAGCCATTGACGCATTAGGTGAAGAGCAAGCGAAAGTACGTATTCACTTACATCCTGATGACATCGCTTTAATTACCGAAAGTTATGGCGAACAAACCATTGCAGATAACCATTGGCAGTTAGTGGCTGAGCCAACCTTAGAGCGTGGTGGTTGTGAAATTAAAACCCCGCAATCATCGCTCGATATGACAATAAAAACCCGCGTCAAAGAAACGTTGGAAAACTTTTTGCATAGTAGTGGTATCTAACACTTTTTAGGCTCATCATGAGTGCTCAATCAATGACTCTTAGCGAACGCTTACAGCGCTATGAAAAACATATCAAGGCTCCTAAACCGGCTGTTGCCGGTATTCTGACGCGTGTTGTCGGTTTAACACTGGAAGCAAAAGGTCTTAGAGCGCCCGTTGGCAGTCAATGTAAAATTGAGACGATAAACGGCTTTGTTGATGCTGAAGTTGTGGGGTTTAACGACCAAACACTTTATTTAATGCCAAATGATCACATCTCTGGCGTACTGCCTGGTGCGCGAGTTATCCCAAAAGTAAACGAAACCGGGTTGCCGGTTGGCATGAGCTTACTTGGCCGAGTGGTGGATGGTCTTGGTCGCCCACTTGATGGCTTAGGTGCTATTAATGCTGAGCATTACCTAAAGTTTGCGCAAAACCCAATTAACCCGCTGGCAAGACGTCCAATTAGTCAGCCTATGGACGTGGGTGTACGAGCCATCAATTCTGTTATTACCGTAGGTCAAGGCCAGCGTATGGGTCTGTTTGCAGGCTCTGGTGTCGGTAAGTCAGTGTTACTGGGGATGATGACCCGCGGATCTGAAGCGGATGTGATCGTGGTAGGGCTTGTGGGTGAGCGTGGCCGTGAGGTAAAAGAATTCATTGAAGAAATCCTTGGCGTTGAAGGTCGTAAGCGCTCAGTGGTGGTTGCAGCTCCTGCCGATGCTTCGCCATTAATGCGTTTAAAAGGCTGTGAAAGTGCAGTGACGATTGCGGAATACTTCCGCGATCAAGGCCTTAACGTGTTGTTATTACTTGACTCTGTTACCCGTTATGCCATGGCACAACGTGAAATCGCCTTAGCGGTTGGCGAGCCTCCGGCAACCAAAGGTTACCCGCCTTCAGTATTTGCTAAATTGCCTGCGCTGGTGGAGCGTGCTGGTAATGGTGGTGAAGGGCAAGGTGCCATTACAGCGTTCTTCACTGTACTTAGTGAGGGCGATGATATGCAAGACCCAATCGCTGACTCGGCCCGCGCTATTTTAGATGGTCACATTGTTTTATCTCGAGATTTAGCCGACAGTGGTCATTATCCAGCCATTGATATCGAAAAATCGATTTCTCGTGTTATGCCACAGGTTGTTTCAGAAGCGCATATGCAACAAGCCCGAGTGCTTAAGCAAGTGTATTCAATGTATCAACAGAACAAAGACATGATCACGTTAGGGGCCTATCAAAAAGGCACCGACCCTATGCTCGACCAAGCAATCAATATGATGCCGCGAGTCAATCAATTCCTTCAGCAAGGCATGAAAGACGTTATTAGTTATGATGATGGTCTGCAAGGTCTTGCGCAGTTATTAGGACAAGGCTAATGGCTAAAAGTAAACTTGATTTATTGTTAAAACTTGAGAGCGATAAAGAAGAATCATTACGTATGGATTACTTAAAAGCGCAGCAGCACTTACAAAGTAATCAACAAAAACTGCAAGGGTTGAATAACTTTCGCATGGAGTATTCTCAGCAGTTACATTTGAAAGGGCGTTCTGGTTTGTCTAGTGCCGGGTTTAGTCAATATCATGCGTTTATCGCGAAAATTGAAGAAGCCATACGCCAGCAAGCAAGTACTGTGAATACTGCAAAACAAGTAGTCACTCAGCGAAAAGCCTTGTGGTTAAAACAGCAAGTTAAAGCAAAAGCAGTGGCGAAGTTGATTGAAAAGCAAGCTGAAAAGCAAGCGATGCTGGTGGCGAAAGCAGAGCAAAAAATGTTAGACGAATTTGCTTCAAATCAGTTTTATCAGCGTCAGCTTAAAAACGCACTTCTCTAAAATTCTAACCTTTTTAGGCATGTTAATTGCATTTACTTAATCAGAAGCATTAATTTTGGCACTTGCGGCGGCAAATTGCCTCATTTCTTTAGGTTACTAGGTTAGGTGAATTATGGCGATCAGTGATATCAATTTGCAGGTTAAAACTGAGCAAGGTACTGGTTTTTCAGGCAAAGACATAGAGTCTAACGAAAAAGCATCGGGATTAAGCTTTTTAACTTCACTCACAGAAGCAAGTGAAGCGGCAAACGCGCATGCAAGTACCAAATCTCAACCAAAAAGTGATACCGACACCGACACTGACTCTGTTGATGAAACTAAAGCTATTAGTCTTTCTGAAGAGCCTAAATCAGATGCCAAATTAGGTGATGAGAACACAACTAGTGATGCTAAAGTTGCAACTGCTACCACGTCTACAGAGCAGCAATCTAAAACAAGTCCAGATATTCGTAATGAAGCTGTAACTAAAGAGCAAGGCGATGAACTCGCCCTTGTCGAAGACGAAGAAAATTCATTACTTTCACAAATAAATGCAGCTCAAGCAATGAGTACGAAAGTTAATAAACTGATTGGAAATAATGAGTTTAGTCCGGTGGTTGTTGATAAAAAGCCAACCCCAATCGATACTATTACACCGGTTATACCGTCACCGATGACAGAGGTTGCAAAGACCGATGATTCAAAAATCGTAGCACAAGATGACAATTCTGTATCAAGCTTATTACACAAGTCAAAAGTTGCGACAGCGGTTGATAGCCAACTAAAAGCGATGGGTGATTTACCGCCAAAAGATAGCGTGACCCCCATTGTTGATAGCCCATTAACCGATAAAGAAAAGCAGGGTGTGTCTGCTGTTAATACGCCTGATACAAAACCTCAGGTGGCTAACATTGCCAGTGCAGCACAAGTAATTGACAGTAAAGAAACAGCAGTTGATGTAGACGCTCTTTTAAATAGCGCCAAAAAACAATCAGCGAATGTAGACACATTAAAATCATCTGAAGAAAAAGTGCCTGATACAAATGAGACAAGCAAAGTTGCTTTAAACAAACTACTTAGCGATACAGATAATGGCACTCAAAGTGATGTGAAAACGGCTGATGTGACGGCAAAGCAAGCACAAAACAACGGTGATAAGTCAGCGGTAAATCTAGCTACTGATGAGTTGGTAGTTCAAAAAAGCGATGCAGCAAGCGCAGCGAGAACATCAGACAAACCAACTGACGCAGCAATCAAGTTAGAACTAGCATTTACAGAAAAACCAGTAACAGATAAGTCAATCGTTAGCCTATTTGCAAAAGTGCAAAGTGGTGATGGACAAACGGTAAGTGAGTTCGCTAAGGGGTTATCTTTAACGTCTGAACAACAAAAGCAACTTGAGCAACAAATAAATCAACTAAAAGCTGATAACAAGCTTGGTGCTGATGAGGTGGCAACAATCAAGTCGCTATTGACTGATGTGATGAGTAGTAAGCCTACAACACAAACTACACAGAGTGTTGTATCACAACAAGCTGTAGAGCCAGAAATTGCTGATGACAGTCAGACGCAGCAAGACGTTAAACTCGCAGATAATAAAGCCCTTGATAGCAAACTGCCTGCAAGCGTAGAAAAGCAGCTTACTGCTCTTAGTAAAGATGAACAGCAAGCACTGTTAAACAAAGTGAATGCTCAGCTTCAAACGCTAACGCCGGGCACAGCTCAGTACGAAAAATTATCTGCGGCACAAACGGTGCTTACAGAGGCAATTAATACCCCTGCAACAGCCAGTACAGCGATGCCAGTAAGTGCAGTAACGGTCAATGCTGAAAATAATAAAGCGAAACAAAATAACACAGCGCAAGTTGCAGCGCAGGTGAGTGAAGCGATTGCTGGTGAAGACGTCACCGCAGAGCAAGAGGTTAAGCTCAATAGCGAACGCACCCAAGAGGCAGTGACGCCCCGTGTGGCGCAATTATTTAATCAATTAACGGCGCCATTGAATACGGCGACTCAAACTGGTGCTTATGAAGTGGCGCATCAGCAATATGAGCAAGCGCTTGATGTACAAACAATGCATACGCAAACAACACAAACGCAGGCTCAATCTAAATCAGTGAGCGTTGACCCTGGTGTAATGCAAGCGATAAACATCATAAAAAGTGATGCAGCGAAGATGCTTCAAGAGCGCGTGAGTGCATTATTAAATATTAATAATAAAGAAGCTGAAATTCGCTTAGACCCGCCAGAAATGGGCAGTATGCAAATTCGTATACGTAGTGATGCTGAGCAAGCTCAAATTAATTTTGTAGTGCAAAATCAGCAGGCTAAAGAGGCATTAGAGCAGTCAATGCCACGTTTAAGAGAAATGTTAGCACAACAAGGGATTGAGCTGGGTGAGAGCAGTATTCAGCAAGGTAGCCCTGAGCAACAAGATGGGCAGTCAGGGCAGGGGCAGTTCGCTGGAAATCAACAAACAGATGAGCAACAACCAGAAGTATCAGCGCAAAGCTCAGAAACTTCTCGACAACAATCGTCATCATCAATAGATTACTATGCATAAGTCCTGCTATTATAAGAAATAAAATAGTTACAGCATGATGAGCTAATAGCTGTAACGCTGAAGGAATTGACAATGGCCGAAGAAGCAAATTTAGAAATAGAAGATACAGGTAAAGGCAAAAAGAAGCTGATTATCATCATTGCTGCTGTAGTGTTGATTGTTGGTGCAGCAGCAGGTTACTTTTTGTTTATGGGTGGTGATGCTCCGGAAGAGAGTTTGGCAGATGAAACAACCGCTGCTGAGGTTGCTGCACCATCAAGTTCGGCACAAGTTGGCTCAGCCCTTTATGTAGCCATGCCACGTCCATTTGTTTTTAACGTGCCAGGCGCTAGCCGCGACCGAATCGTGCAGATAAAAGTACAGTTGCTAGTGCGTGGTGAAGTAAATGAAGAAACTGCGAAAAAGCATATTCCACTTATCGAAAGTACATTGTTAAGCGTACTTTCTACCACGACAGCTGATGAATTAGGTACCAGCGAAGGTAAAGAATCAGTGCGTGTAGCAGCACTTGAAAAAGTGCAATCAGCATTAAATGATGTTGAAGGCAGCAAAGTGATTGAGCGGGTATTATTTACCGGCTTTGTGATGCAATAAGGGGTCAGCGTGAGCGATTTATTATCTCAAGACGAAATTGATGCGCTCTTACACGGCGTTGATGAAGTCGAAGAGGAAGATATTCACGACGGTGATGATTTAGACAGTAATACTCTACAGTATGACTTCTCATCACAAGATCGTATTGTCCGTGGTCGTATGCCGACCTTGGAAATCGTGAATGAACGTTTTGCCCGTCATATGCGAATTAGCCTATTTAATATGATGCGCCGCACCGCTGAGGTGTCAATTAACGGCGTGCAGATGATTAAGTTTGGCGAATACATCCATACCTTATTCGTGCCAACCAGCTTAAACATGGTCCGTTTTCGTCCGTTAAAAGGGACTGGCTTAATTACCATGGAAGCGCGTTTAGTATTCATTTTGGTGGATAACTTCTTTGGTGGTGATGGCCGTTATCATGCAAAAATTGAAGGCCGTGAATTTACCCCAACAGAGCGCCGTATCGTACAAATGCTGCTTAAAATCATCTTTGAAGATTATAAAGAAGCATGGGCACCAGTTATGGACGTGTCTTTTGAGTACCTTGACTCAGAAGTAAACCCTGCAATGGCTAACATCGTAAGTCCGACCGAAGTCGTTGTTATTAGCTCTTTCCATATTGAGCTTGACGGTGGGGGTGGTGATTTCCATATCGCATTACCTTACTCAATGCTTGAGCCAATCCGTGAATTACTTGATGCTGGTGTGCAATCAGACACTGAAGATACCGACTTGCGTTGGAGTAAGGCACTGCGTGATGAAATCATGGATGTTGAAGTGGATTTATCAACGCAATTACTTGAAGTTGATTTAACGCTGCAACAAATCATGGAGCTTAAAGCTGGCGATATTATCCCTGTTGAAATGCCAGAACATATCACCGTATTTATTGAAGAGCTGCCGACCTTTAGAGCGAAAATGGGTCGTTCTCGTGACAATGTGGCACTCCAAATTAGCGAAAAAATTAAACGCCCTGAATCAGTTAAGTCAGAACTACATGTGTTCACAAAAGGTGGCAAAAAACTGGATTCAGATGCAGAATTAGCAGAACTAGAAGAAGATCTACATTTATCTGAAGGTGTAGATTTAGACTGGTAGTCGATTTATAAGGTTAAACATAATGAGTGATGATCAAGATACAATGGACGAATGGGCAGCGGCCTTAGCCGAAGCTGAGGAAGCCGAAAATGCCTCAAGCGATGCTGCTGTGGCAGAGCTTGATGAATTAAAAGATGAGAGACATGAGCTCTCTGGCGATGAAAAACGCAAACTCGATACCATCTTAGACATTCCCGTCACTATTTCGATGGAAGTGGGTCGTTCAAAAATCAATATTCGTAATTTACTACAGCTAAACCAAGGTTCAGTGGTTGAACTAGACCGTGTTGCTGGTGAGCCTCTTGATGTGTTGGTTAATGGGACGCTTATCGCTCACGGTGAAGTCGTTGTGGTAAACGATAAGTTTGGTATTCGTTTAACTGACGTTATTAGCCAAGTTGAACGTATTAAAAAGTTACGATGAATGTGTTAATCGCTTTAGCGAGTGCGTCGAGCACTGCATTTCCAACGGCATCACCGACGGCAGATTTACTGTCTATGGTGATGTCTTTGCTTTTAGTGTTGGTCGTTATTGTTGCATTGGCTTTTTTGGTAAAAAAATTAAACCCAAATCTTGCCAATAGTGATGAGTTTAAAGTTGTGCGTAGTTTGCCTTTGGGCTCTCGTGAACGCTTAATGGTCATTGAAATTGATAACGCTCAGCACTTAATTGGTGTGACCCCGCACAGTATTAATTACCTGCACAAGCTAGAAACACCATTACAAGAAAAAGAATTGCCAGAGCTTGCTAAAAAATTTGGTAAGTTACTGAACCCACAATCACCTTCAAATAAAAAGAATTAACGCTATGATCAAGTGGATACTTATTTTAGCAAGTGTGTTATTTCTGCCATCAGTTAATGCTGAGGGTATAGAAGCACTGACCATTACCACCAACCCTGATGGTTCTCAAGATTACTCTGTGACGCTACAAGTGTTAGCGATAATGACAGCGCTGAGTTTTATCCCAGCTGCGGTCATTATGATGACATCATTCACTCGGATCATTGTGGTATTGGCTATTTTGCGTCAAGCAATCGGTCTGCAACAAACTCCATCGAATCAAATATTGTTAGGTATGTCACTGTTTTTAAGTATCTTTATTATGGCGCCAATTTATCAACAGGTGAATGAGCGTGCTATAGAGCCTTACTTAAATGAACAGGTTACCTCCGTGCAAGCGTTAGAGCTTGCCAAAGAGCCAATGAAGGCGTTTATGCTTTCGCAAGTTAGGGTTAAAGATTTAGAAACCTTCGCGAAAATAGCCGGTTACGACAAACTCGATTCGCCAGAAGACACGCCGCTTATTGTGTTGATCCCTGCGTTTGTTACCAGCGAACTGCAAACAGCCTTTATCATTGGCTTTATGTTTTTTATCCCATTTTTGATTGTGGATTTAGTCGTCGCTTCGGTATTAATGGCAATGGGTATGATGATGCTTTCACCAATGATTGTGTCGTTACCCTTTAAGATCATGCTATTTGTGTTAGTGGATGGTTGGAGCCTAGTAATGGGCACGCTTGCGAAGAGTTTTGGGCTTGGGGTATAGCGATGCAATTCAAGGCACTTAATTAGGTCGGAGGCACAAAATGGAACCAGAAATTTTTGTCGATATACTCAGTGATGCTTTGTTTTTAGTCATTAAATTAGTATCGGCTATTGTGGTGCCAGGCTTGTTAGTTGGTCTTGTTGTTGCTGTTTTCCAAGCGGCAACCTCAATCAATGAGCAAACATTAAGCTTTTTACCACGCTTACTAATCACTATCAGTGCGCTTATTGTTGGCGGTCACTGGTTTACCCAAGAACTCATGGATTATTTTATTCGATTAGTGATGTCGATACCGGAGATTGCAGGCTAAATGGAATTTCCGTTTGCTGTCATCATTCAATGGCTCAGCGACTTTTTGCTGCCTTTGGTGCGTATTAGTTCCATGATTATGATCATGGCAGGGCTTGGCGCCAGGAATGTACCAACCCGTATTAAGCTAGGTTTAGCTGTGGTGGTCACCTTTGTCGCTGTGCCTATGCTGCCGCAAGCAACTTTTAATAATCTGTTCTCGTTTGAAATGGTTCTTGTGGTAATTCAGCAAATGCTGATTGGTGTGGCAATCGGGTTCGCATCAACCTTACTCCTTAATACCTTTGTTCTTGCTGGACAAATACTTGCGATGCAAACCGGTCTTGGTTTTGCGTCTGTTGTTGACCCATCAAATGGCTTAAACGTGCCAGCAGTTGGTCAGTTTTATTTGATTCTGGCGACCTTACTGTTTTTTGTTTTTAATGGTCATTTAATGATGATCCAAATGGTCATTCATAGTTTTGAAGTCTTACCAATCGATGGTAATTGGTGGTCAGTTGATCACTACTGGGATATCGTTACGTGGGGTGGCTGGATGTTCACTACCGCTTTGGTACTTGCTTTAGCACCACTGACAGCCATGCTGGTGATTAACATGTCGTTTGGTGTAATGACCCGTGCAGCACCGCAGTTAAATATTTTTTCGATTGGTTTTCCGTTTACCTTAGTGGCAGGGCTCGTGATTATTTGGGCAACGCTAGGTAACTTCATGACCAATTTGAGTTTCAGTGGTTAAAAATGGTTGAGTTAATGTGCAGCCTTGTTGGTTGTAC
This sequence comes from Pseudoalteromonas sp. T1lg122, assembly GCF_002964825.1. Lineage (NCBI taxonomy): Bacteria > Pseudomonadati > Pseudomonadota > Gammaproteobacteria > Alteromonadales > Pseudoalteromonadaceae > Pseudoalteromonas > Pseudoalteromonas sp. T1lg122. The sequence goes on along the minus strand of NZ_PQCG01000034.1, from coordinate 393,049 downwards.
ACCTTAGGAGCACGCCATGGCTGAAGATTCAGGTCAAGAAAAAACCGAAGAACCCACCGGGAAAAAAATAGACGACGCCAAGAAAAAGGGTCAGGTTGCTCGCTCGAAAGAGCTAGGCACCATGTTCGTACTTATCTTCTCGGCAGTCTCGCTATTGCTGTATGGCCCTGAAATTGGCAAAGGTCTGTATAATGTGATGGGGCGTTTATTAAGCCTTAATCGCAATGAAACCTACGATACCACTAAGATGTTTTCAGTGTGGGGCATAGTCGCAGATGCGTTATTATTCCCCATGGCTATGTTCGTATTGATCATCGTAATAGCTGCATTTATTGGTAATACGCTCTTAGGAGGCTATAACTTCAGTTGGCAAGCGGCAGCACCAAAAGCAAGTAAAATGTCGCCTGCAAAAGGCATTAAACGTATGCTCGGCCCGCAAGCAGGGGTAGAGCTGGTTAAGTCAATTTTAAAATTTGTTGTGGTTGCCGGTTTTGCGGTGTTCTTAATTAATACCTTTTTCGATGAAATTCTGCATTTAAGTATTGAAAGCGCGCCGGGTAATTTTATTCATGCTCTCGAAATCCTATCTTGGATGTTCTTAGGTTTGACTTGTACTTTGATACTCATTGCTGCGATTGATGCCCCTTATCAAAGCCATAAGCACCACAAACAGCTTAAAATGACCCTACAAGAGGTGAAAGACGAATATAAAAACTCTGAGGGTGATCCGCAAATAAAAGCCCGTATCCGTCGTACACAGCGTGAAATGTCGCAAAGACGGATGATGCAAGATGTACCCGATGCTGATGTTATCGTAACCAACCCGACGCACTACTCAGTCGCGCTTAAGTACGACACAGCCAAGGCTGGCGCACCAATTGTGATTGCCAAAGGGGTCGATGAGCTTGCCATGCAAATTCGTAAAGTAGGTAAGGGGAATGATGTCCCCATTGTTGAATCGCCAATGCTTACACGTGCCCTGTATCACACCACCGATGTCGGCCATCAAATACCCGATCAGCTATTCACTGCTGTTGCGCAAGTTCTGGCTTATGTCTTCCAGTTAAAACGCTTCCAAAAAGGACGTGGAAAACGCCCTGTACCACTCAATAAAAAGCTCCCAATACCCGATGCTTATAAATATTAATAAGTAGCAATGTAACTTGGAATAGTTATTGCAAATTCCGTGTAGTGTCAATTTTTTGAAATTGTTGAATTATGGAATTTAAAGCGGTATTACAACAACTTAACAGAGATAAAAAAGAATATGCGAAGGGTATCGGCACGCCATTAATGGTACTTGCTGCGCTGGGCATGGTGATTTTACCCCTGCCACCATTTCTTTTAGATATTCTTTTTTCGTTTAATATCGCGTTAGCGCTGGTGGTGTTGCTGGTCACGGTTTACACCATGAAACCCCTTGAATTTGGTATGTTCCCCGCGGTACTACTAATTGCAACTATCATGCGCTTAGCGCTGAATGTCGCCAGTACCCGTGTAGTATTACTCGAAGGTCATAATGGTGGGGATGCAGCCGGTAAAGTTATCGAGGCCTTTGGCTCGGTTGTTATCGGCGGTAACTATGCTGTTGGTTTAGTGGTCTTCCTGATTTTAATCATTATTAACTTTGTGGTTATCACCAAAGGTGCTGGCCGTATTTCAGAAGTATCAGCTCGCTTTACTCTTGATGCAATGCCAGGTAAACAAATGGCGATTGACGCTGACTTAAACGCTGGTTTTATCAGTGCAGAGCAAGCCCGTGAACGCCGTGAAGAAGTAACCCGCGAAGCCGATTTCTATGGTTCAATGGATGGTGCGAGTAAGTTCGTAAAAGGCGATGCAATAGCGGGTATCGTTATTCTAGTGATTAACATCGTTGGTGGTTTATTTGTTGGTATGATCCAACATGATTTATCGTTCAGTCGTGCAATGGAAGTGTATACCTTACTGACCATTGGTGATGGTCTTGTTGCACAGCTACCTTCACTGTTACTGTCAATCGGTACTGCAATCGTTGTTACCCGTCAAAATGAATCGCACAATATGGGCGATCAAGTTAAGAACCAGTTAGGTAACGAAAAGTCTCTTTATATCGCATCAGGTATTTTGATCATCATGGGTCTAGTACCAGGTATGCCGCATATCGCATTTTTAAGTTTAGGTGCATTACTAGGTTACCTTGCTTATTTCACCCAACAACAAAAAGCCAAAGCTGAAGCCGAAAAAGCAGAGCAAGAAGCAAATGGTGGTGCGCCAGGTACAGGTGTTGCTAATAAACAAGAGCAAAAAGAACTTGGCTGGGATGACGTACAGCAAGTTGATGTTATTGGTTTAGAAGTGGGTTATCGCTTAATTCCACTTGTTGACCAATCTCAAGGTGGGGAACTGTTAAATCGTATCAAAGGTGTGCGTAAGAAACTGTCTCAGGAGCTTGGCTTCTTGGTACCTCCTGTGCACATTCGCGATAACTTAGAACTTGATCCGAATGCTTACAGAATCACTATGATGGGTGTTTCAAGCGGTGAGGGTGAGTTGAAACATGGTGATGAGTTAGCAATCAACCCAGGCCAAGTATTTGGTCCAATCAAAGGGGTTGCAACAAAAGATCCTGCATTTGGTCTAGATGCAGTATGGATCAAACCTGATCAAAAAGATGAAGCACAGTCACTTGGCTATACTGTGGTTGATTCCGCGACTGTGGTTGCAACTCATATTAGTCAGTTACTCACTAATAGCGCAGCTTTACTACTGGGTCATGAAGAAGTTCAAAACTTATTAGATATGTTAGCGAAGAGCCATCCTCGACTTGTTGAAGGTCTGGTTCCTGACGTATTACCACTTACTACTGTTGTTAAAGTGCTACAAAACTTACTCAATGAAGGGGTAGCAATTCGCGATATGCGTTCAATTGTTCAAACCCTTGTTGAGTATGGCCCGCGTAGCCAAGACCCTGATGTACTAACGGCTGCAGTGCGAATTTCACTGCGCAGACTTATCGTTCAAGACGCTGTTGGTATGTCTTCTGAGATCCCTGTCATAACCTTGGCGCCTGAGTTGGAACAGATGTTGCATCAGTCACTTCAGAATGCAGGTGACGAAGGTGCCGGAATAGAGCCAGGCCTTGCAGAGCGACTTCAACAATCATTGAATGAAGCGCATCAAAACCAAGAAATGGCCGGTGAACCTTCGATACTGTTAACGTCAGGAATGTTACGTACTGTGTTATCTCGCTTCGTTAAGTACACCATCCCAGGTTTAAGGGTGATGTCTTACCAAGAGGTACCAGACGAAAGACAGATTAAGATTGTCAGCTCAGTAGGCCAACAATAGGATAGTAAAGGGGTTGAACCATGAAAATTAAACGTTTTTTTGCTAAAGATATGCGCACTGCACTGAAAGAAGTGAAAGATGAACTAGGTGTTGATGCGGTTATTATGTCGAACAAAAAGCTTGCTAACGGCGTTGAAATCGTTGCAGCAGTAGACTATGACAAAGCAGCCCCGAAAGCCGAAGCAGCACCTGTGGTGCAAGCAAAACCTGCACCGCAGCATAACTTTGTTAAACCTGAGCCTATGCGTGCTAAACCTGAGCCGCAAGCGAAAGTTGCTGATAGCCTACAAGCGTTACTTGAGCGTCAAGCCCCACGCCCTCGTTCGCCAGAGCTTGCATCAATGTTTAGCCAATCTGGTATCGATACCAGTGAGCACTATCAGCCTAAAGCACCTAGCTATCAGCAACAACAACAACCTGAGTATGCACACGCTCCTCGTTTTCAACAACAAGCAGCGCCTCGTGTGCAAACTCAAGCACATAGCTTAGGTTTTGATGACGACTTAGATTCTGGTTTTGATGATTTAGATTCACCTGCAGAGCACAAAAGCGCTGCGCCAGCTAATCAATCAGAAATGACGACCATGCGCGAAGAAATGAACGCGATCCGTCAATTACTTGAACACCAAGTTTCTGGCTTAATGCAACAAGACATGGCTCGTCGCGATCCGACTCGTGCGTGTATGATTGACCGTTTAGCAGGTATGGGCATTGAGCGTGATGTAGCAGAGCAAATGGCGTGTTTCATTCCTGACGATGTATCTCGCCAACAAGCATGGCAAGCATTACTGCAAATGGTTGAAAACCAAATGCATACAACGAATAACGAAATATTGCGTCAAGGCGGTGTATTTGCGTTAGTGGGTCCAACAGGCGTTGGTAAAACTACCACAGTTGCAAAACTAGCTGCATTAGGTGCGCAAAAATATGGCGCCGATAAAGTGGCGTTGATCACTACTGATACTTACAGAATTGGTGCCTACGAACAATTGGCGACTTATGGTCGTATTATTGGCTGTGGCGTAAAGCAAGTAAAAGATGCGAATGAATTAGCAGAAGTGTTATACCATTTACGTAATAAGCGTCTAGTATTAATAGACACAGCGGGTATGAGCCAACGCGACTTACGTTTAACTGAGCAATTAAACACCCTAATGCGTAATCAGCGTGTTGATATTCGTAGTTATTTAGTATTAAGTGCAACAGCACAGATTAATGTCTTGCAAGAAACCGTAAGACACTTTAAAAAGGTTCACCTAAGTGGCTGTATCTTCACTAAATTGGATGAATCTTTAAGTTTAGGTGAGATTATTAGCATAGCGATTCAAAATCGTCTGCCAATAGGGTATCTTACTAACGGTCAGCGCGTTCCTGAGGATATTCGCGTAGCGAATGCTGAAAAACTAGTGAAAAAAGCTGAACAATTGTATTTAAAACGAGCAAAAGCACAACATTCAAGACGTCAAGCAGTAGCGTCGAACACAGTAGGGATGTATGATTAACACAGTATTAGATCAAGCAAGCGGCCTGCGCAAAATGAATCAAAATAATAATAGTGGCGTTAAAGTTATCGCTGTTACTGGCGGTAAAGGTGGTGTGGGTAAAACCAACGTTTCACTCAATACCGCAATTGCATTAGGTCAGCTAGGTAATCGTGTATTAGTATTAGATGCCGATTTAGGTCTGGCAAACTGTGACGTAATGCTTGGCCTTCGTGTTGAACGTAACTTATCTCATGTTTTATCAGGCGAGTGTGAGCTTGATGAAATTCTTGTTGAAGGCCCTGCAGGCATCAAAATTGTACCAGCAACGTCTGGCTCACAAAGCATGGTGGAATTAACACCTTCAGAGCATGCAGGCCTTATTCGCGCTTTTAGCGAGTTAAACACCGAGTTTGATATTTTAATTGTCGATACCGCCGCGGGTATTTCTGACATGGTATTAAGCTTTTCTCGTGCAGCCCAAGATGTTGTTGTGGTTGTATGTGATGAACCTACCTCAATTACCGATGCTTACGCACTTATTAAAGTCCTGAGCCGTGAGCATGGCGTATACAAATTTAAAATCGTTGCCAATATGGTGCGCAGTATGCGTGAAGGGCAAGAATTATTTGCTAAACTTTCAAAAGTAACGGATCGTTTTTTAGATGTTTCAATGGAGTTAGTAGCAACCATTCCTTATGACGAGAACATGCGTAAATCAACGCGTCGTCAAAAAGTGATTGTTGAATTATTCCCGAACTCACCGGCAGCGGTGGCGTTTAAAACATTAGCAACAAAAGCAGTTAAGTGGCCGATCCCTAATCAACCGTCTGGCCATTTAGAATTTTTTATTGAAAAACTAGTAAACGGCTAACTATGACAACATCGGTGAATAAAGCGATGGGATATCAATCAGCACAGAATCTGAATGCGATTGTTGAAAAACATGCCTCTTTAGTTAAAAAAGTGGCGTGCCATCTAATTGCTCGTTTACCTGCCAGTGTACAACTCGATGATTTAATTCAATCAGGTATGATTGGCCTGATTGAAGCGTCAAAAAACTTTGATGCAAGCAAAGGTGCAAGCTTCGAAACTTTCGCAGGTATTCGTATTCGTGGTGCGATGTTAGACGAAATTCGTAGAGGTGATTGGGCTCCTCGCTCAGTTCACCGCAATGCCCGCCTTGTGGCTGAAACCATATCTGAATTAGAAAGTACGCTAAATCGTGAACCAAAAGACACTGAAGTAGCTGAAAAACTTGATATTACACTGGATGAGTACCATCATATTCTACATGATGTAAATTCGAGTAAAGTATTAGGTATAGAAGACTTAGGCGTAGATGAAGACGTCATCACACCAGTAGGTCAGGATTTAGGACTAGACAAACCGTTTAATAACGTTAAAAATGAGCGGTTTAACCAGTCTCTATTAACGGCAATCCAATCGTTACCAGAAAGAGATGCTCTTGTTTTGTCTTTGTACTACAACGACGAAATGAACTTAAAAGAAATAGGACACATACTCGATGTTAGCGAGTCGCGTGTGAGTCAAATACATGGTCAGGCGATGATTAAGCTCAAAGCAAAAATCAATGACTGGATTAATTAGTAGTAAGTAAATAAAGGTTCAAACCTCACCGGAGGATGTTTTGGATAAAAACATGAAAATTCTTGTTGTTGATGATTTTTCTACAATGAGACGTATCATTAAAAATCTATTAAGGGATTTAGGTTTTACCAATGTGCAGGAAGCTGACGACGGTTCAACAGCATTACCAATGCTACAAAATCAAGAATTTGATTTTGTTGTAACAGATTGGAACATGCCTGGTATGCAAGGTATTGATTTGTTACGCGCAATTCGTGCTGATGATAGCCTTAAGCATATTCCTGTATTAATGGTGACAGCTGAAGCGAAAAAAGAACAAATTGTTGCTGCTGCTCAAGCAGGTGTTAATGGCTATATCGTTAAACCATTCACTGCTGCGACACTTAAAACCAAATTGGAAAAAGTGTTCGAACGTTTAGGTTAATCTAAGGGGAGAGGCTTATGTCAGCACTTGCTGCGCCTCAAATAAGTTTAGAGCAAGCTCGTCAACTTGTTGAGTATCTTGAAAATGGTGAACAAGAAAAAGCCGATAAGCTGATTCTTGAAGCTGCATCGAAAGAACAATCAGAGTTGTTTGCTGAAGTCGGTAAATTGACGCGTCAGCTTCATGAAGCGTTAAAAAACTTTGACTTAGATACTCGTCTCGCCGATTTAACTACCGAAGCGATCCCAGACGCTAAGCAGCGCTTAAATTATGTTATGGAAATGACAGAAAGCGCCGCAAATAAAACCATGGATGCGGTTGAAGCAAGTTTACCGATTGCACAACAACTTGCTGATGAAATCGCAACAATAAAACCCACTTGGGATCGTTTAATGAGCCGAGAAATTGAACTCGGTGAATTTAAATCGTTATGTCATAGCTTAGATAAGTTCATGAATAACTCGCACACCAAAACCGACGAATTACAAGGTTTGATGACTAATGTGTTGATGGCTCAGGACTATCAAGACTTAACGGGGCAGGTTATCCGCCGAGTTATCGAATTAGTGCGTGAAGTAGAAGACAGTTTAATTAATCTCTTAACTGTGTTTGGCAGTCAAGAAGATGGTCATCAACAACAAGAAAAACAGGCCATAGAAAAAGCACCTGCGACCAGTGATACACTAGCAGGTCCTGAAGGGCCGATTATTGATAGTGAGTCTCGCGATGATGTTGTCTCAGGACAAGATGAAGTCGATGACCTATTATCAAGTCTGGGCTTCTAAGAGGAGAGTAGCTGCATGAGCTTTGAAGTCGATGAAGATATATTACAGGATTTCCTTGTTGAAGCAGGGGAAATCTTAGAGCTTTTGTCAGAGCAATTAGTCGAGCTTGAAAATAACCCAGAAGACAAAGATCTTTTAAACGCCATTTTTAGAGGCTTTCACACTGTAAAAGGTGGTGCAGGCTTCTTGAGCATGACAGAGCTTGTTGATGCGTGTCATGGTGCAGAGAATGTTTTCGATTTATTACGTCAAGGTGTGCGTACAGTTACACCTGAGCTGATGGATGTAATCCTACAGGCCCTCGACACTATCAATGAAATGTTCGCTACGATTCAAAATCGCGAACAACCAGAGCCCGCAGATCAAGCCCTATTAGATGTTCTTCATAAATTAAGCCAGCCACCTACAGCAGAAGAGCTCGCTGGTGAAGATATTTCTGTAGCAGGCGATGTTGCAGTTGCACCTGAAGAGCCTGTTATTGAAGAGCCAGTTGTCGATACGCCTGACGTTACAGCTGATATCGCGACAGATAATATTGATGAAGATGACCCATTTGCTTTCGACATGTTGTTTGATGGCGGTGGTCTTGCAGATAGCAAGCCTGAATCACAGAACATTGACGAAATCACCGAAGATGAATTTGAAAGCCTACTTGATGAGCTTCATGGCAAGGGGCAAGGTCCTGCTTCAACCACGCCAGATGTAATTAGTAGCGACAGTGACGACATCACTGATGACGAATTTGACAGCTTATTAGATGAGTTACACGGCGTTGGCAATTTCGGTGAAGTAAAACAAGATAAAGTTGCTCAGCCAGAACCTGTTAAAGCTGCTGAACCTGTTGCACCAACACCTGCTGCAGAAGCAACAAGTAGTGGTTCAGACGATGAAATTAGCGATGACGAGTTTGAAGCCTTACTTGACGAATTACATGGGAAAGGCAGTGCGCCACAGTCTTTAGAAACGGCAGCGCCAGAAAAAGCCCCAGAAACGCCTAAAGCGGAGCCTGCAAAACCTGCTCAACCAGCAGCTTCAAAACCTGCGGCTCAACCTGCACCAGCAGCAAGTAAACCAGCGCCAGCTCCAGCAAAAGCACCGGAAAAAGCTCCCGTCGCTGCAGCAGCGCCAAAGAAAGCGCCACCACCACAGGCTGAAACAACCGTACGTGTTGATACAAAACGCCTTGATGAAATCATGAATATGGTGGGTGAGTTAGTATTGGTTCGTAACCGTTTGGTAAGCCTTGCTAATAACAGCAACAGCGAGTCAATGGGTAAAGCTATTTCTAATCTAGATGTGGTGACAGCAGACTTGCAAGGTGCGGTTATGAAAACCCGCATGCAGCCAATCAAGAAAGTCTTTGGTCGTTTTCCACGCGTTGTTCGTGACTTAGCGCGTAGCTTAAGAAAAGACATCAACTTACAATTAGTTGGTGAAGAAACCGATTTAGATAAAAACTTAGTAGAAGCTCTGGCCGATCCTTTAGTGCACTTAGTGCGTAACTCGGTTGACCATGGTATTGAAATGCCTGATGTGCGTGAAGCTGCAGGCAAGCCGCGTACAGGTACTGTAACCCTGTCGGCTTCGCAAGAAGGTGATCACATCCTACTTACTATCCGCGATGATGGTGCGGGTATGGATGCAGAGAAACTGAAGAAAATTGCGATCACCAAAGGTGTTATCGACCATGACCAAGCAAGCCGTTTATCAGATACAGAAGCATATAATCTAATTTTTGCGCCAGGTTTCTCAACGAAAGAAGAAATCTCTGATATTTCAGGCCGTGGCGTGGGTATGGATGTAGTGAAAACTAAAATCACCCAATTAAACGGCTCAGTTAATATTCAGTCTGAATTAGGTGTAGGGACTGCACTTGAAATCAAGGTGCCGTTGACGCTTGCGATTCTACCAACCTTAATGGTTATTGTTGGTGAGCAAACATTTGCTTTACCACTTGCTGGTGTAAGCGAAATATTCCATCTTGATTTAACGAAAACAAACGTAGTGGATGGTCAGCTGACAATTATTGTACGTGAAAAAGCGATACCGCTTTTCTACTTACAACATTGGTTAGTAAAAGGAGCCAACCGCCAAGAGCGCAAAGCAGAAGGTCACGTGGTTATTGTTCAAATAGGCACTAAACAAGTGGGCTTTGTGGTTGACTCGTTAATTGGTCAAGAAGAGGTGGTAATTAAACCTCTTGATGCATTATTGCAAGGCACACCGGGTATGGCTGGTGCAACCATCACGTCTGATGGGGGTATCGCACTTATTTTAGACGTACCTAGCATGCTGAAGCACTACGTTGGCTAATAATAAATAGTAAAGTGCAGCGCTCAAGCTGCACTTTCAATGAAATAAAACAAGAGAGTGCCAATGGCAGTCAAAGTATTAGTTGTTGATGATTCAAGCTTTTTTCGCCGTAGAGTGAGCGAAATTTTAGAGCAAGACAGCAATATTCAGGTAATTGGTTTTGCCGTAAATGGTCGTGAAGCGGTAGATAAAGCCCGTGAATTAAGACCTGATGTAATTACTATGGATGTTGAAATGCCAGTTCTTGATGGCATTAGTGCCGTGAAAGAAATAATGGCAGCAACACCGACTCCTATCTTAATGTTTTCATCACTCACCCGTGATGGCGCAACAGCAACCCTAGATGCACTGGATGCTGGGGCGTTAGATTTTTTACCGAAAAAATTCGAAGATATTGCCCGCAATAATGAAGATGCAATTGCGCTTTTACAAAATAAAGTAAAAGAAATTGGTCGTCGTCGACTTTCTCGCTTTACGCGTCCAGCGCCAGTGACCAGAACAACACCGACATCTGCGCCAACTCGTAGCACAACGACCAGCAGCGGTATTGTTCAGCCTGATCGTAGCTTTAGTCGTACTGCGACAGCGCCTGCTAGTTCATCTGCTGGATCGTCTTCATCAGTGAGTAGTATGCGTGCCTCCGGTAAAAAATATCAGTTGGTTGCGATTGGTACTTCAACTGGTGGGCCTGTGGCACTGCAAACAATTTTGACTCAGTTGCCAGCTAACTTCCCACACCCTATTTTGCTGATTCAGCATATGCCAGCGGCGTTTACGCCAGCCTTTGCTGCAAGGCTTAATGGCCTATGCAAAATCAATGTGAAAGAAGCGCAAAATGGTGACCGTTTAGTGCCAGGGACAGCTTATTTAGCACCTGGTGGTCAACAAATGCTGATTGAAGGGCGCGGCGGCTCTCGCACATTACGTGTGTTTGAAGATGACAGCCCGCGTATTACCTACAAACCTAGCGTCGATGTCACCTTTGCGAGTGCCGCAAAAACCTTTGCCGGTGATGTGCTGGCGGTAGTCTTAACTGGTATGGGCGCAGATGGCCGTGATGGTGCACGCATGCTCAAGCAAGTGGGTGCAACCATTTGGGCGCAAGATGAAAAAACCAGTGTGGTGTACGGTATGCCACAAGCTGTTGCAAACGCAGGATTAGCGAGCGAAAGCCTCGCACTCAATGATGTTGCAGCGCGCTTAACTCGTGAGACTGGCTGTGGATAAGCTCTCGTTTCTTGGCTTAATCGTTGCCTTAGGCGCCATTGCTTTTGGTTATGCACTTGAAGGCGGTGTTGTCAGTGCATTATTCAATGGTCCGGCGCTGATCATTGTTTTAGGTGGGACACTCGGGGCTGTGATGCTACAGACTCCTGGTAGTGTCTTTACCAAAACGCTTAAGATCAGTCATTGGGTGTTCTTCCCTCCGTATCATGATATTGAAGCTGCTATAGAGCAAGTGAAGCGTTGGTCACACAAGGCACGTCAAGAAGGTTACTTAGCACTAGAATCTGAAGCATTATCTCATTCAGACCCGTATGCGGCAAAAGGCTTGAGTCTACTTGTTGATGGGATTGATGAACAAAAACTCAGAGATACCCTTGAGATTGATTTAATGCTAGAACGCGAACGCTTACTCGAGGTAAGCCGAGTTTACGAAGCCATGGGCGGTTATAGCCCTACAATTGGTATTCTAGGTGCGGTACTCGGGTTGATTCAGGCCATGCAGTTTATAACGGATCCTGAAAAACTGGGTGCGGGTGTAGCAACTGCTTTTATCGCCACCATTTATGGTGTTGGTTTAGCCAACTTACTCTTTTTGCCAATGGCGAATAAGCTTAAGCAGCAAATTGAACAAAAAATGCTGTATCATGAATTACTTGCTGAAGGCATTATTGCTATTTCGCAAGGTGAGAGCCCACTAAATATCGAACTAAAACTTGAGGCGTATCGTGTAGAACGTCCAAGCTTAGTTGACGAGTAATTTAACATGATGCGCCGTCGCTTGCGTCATAACACGTCAAAAAACCAACACACCGAACGCTGGCTAGTTTCTTATGCCGATTACATGACCATCATGTTTGCTTTTTTTGTGGTCATGTATGCAATCGCAATTAGTAAGAATGAAGACTTTCAAATTCTCTCAGACTCTCTTGAACAGGTGTTTGAAAAGTCTGCTCGTCAGCAACAGCAGGTGGGCACAGGCGTTAACGGCACGGGCATATTAACTGACAGAGTCAGCACCGAGAACGATATTTTGTACGGTGAGAGCATTCGTAAAGAAGAGCAAGGGCCTGAGTTACTCGATGGGCAAAGCGAAACCAGTAATATTGAGAAAAAGCATCTTGGTAAGCCCCTCGACAGCTTACTCACGAAATTGCAGTCTGCACTGATTGATGAAATTCGTGATGGTGAAGCGAGTTTAGAGTTACATCAAGACTGGCTTATCATTGAATTAAGCTCTGGAATGCTTTTTTCATCGGGCAGTGCCGTTGCACAGCAACGAGCCAAGCAAGTCGTTGGCTTAGTAAAAGATATTATTGCCCCTGTTGATAATTACATTCGCGTGCGTGGTTATACCGATAATGAAGGTATTCGTAATGAGATGTTTCGTTCTAACTGGGAGTTATCGGTAGCGCGGGCTACATCGGTACTCGTCGAACTTGAAAGTTTGGGTATCAATCCAGCGCGTATGGCAATTGAAGGTTACGGACAATACTCACCATTTGTGAGTAATGATACCGAGCAAGGACGTGCTGAAAACCGTAAAGTGGTGGTCGCGTTGTCAAAGTATGGTCTACCACCTAAAGCGCCAGAAAGCTCAGAGCAAGAGCCACAAAATCAAGCACAAGATACAACTGAAATTGAGTTGCCAAGCAATGATAACACCATTAAAGTGATTCAATTACCACATGGTGGTATTAGGATTACCACGCGCAATGAACAATAATAAGGTGTGATGTGAAAGTTTGGACCGTAGCGAATCAAAAAGGTGGGGTAGGGAAAACCACCACAGCCGTTAGCCTTGCTGGCATTCTCGCTTTACAAGGGAAGCGCGTGTTACTTATTGACACCGACCCGCATGCATCACTCACTTATTACTTTGGTATTGATTCTGAAGATCTTGAAGTCAGTGTGTACGATATATTTGCACGCGGCAACAGTATGGCAAGTGAAGAAATTTTACAGGCTTTATGCCCATCAACACTTGAAAATCTTGATATTTTACCTGCGACTATGGCAATCGCGACGCTTGATAGAAGCATGGGTAATAAAAATGGCATGGGCTTAATACTGAAAAAAGCACTCGCCAAAATTAGCGAGCATTATGATTACGCGATTATTGATTGCCCGCCTGTTTTAGGCGTTTTGATGGTCAATGCTCTTGCAGCAAGCGAACGAATTTTAGTGCCAGTACAAACTGAATTTTTGGCTTTAAAAGGGCTTGATCGTATGATGCGCACCATGGAGCTGATGCAAACATCACAAGCCAAACAGTATCAATATACGATTATTCCAACAATGTACGACAAACGCACTAAAGCATCACTTGAAGCTTATAAGACTCTGCAGGATAATTACAAAGACAAAGTATGGTCAGGTGTCGTGCCTGTCGATACAAAATTTAGAGATGCTAGTTTAGCACAACAAGTGCCGATTCAATTTTGCCCGCGTTCACGTGGGGTATTTGCCTATCGCGCACTGCTTGATTACTTAGTTGCACAAGGTTAGAGATGAGTAAGCATTTATTTGCCAATGAAAAAGTGATGACCCAATATTTGGGCGCTTTGTTGTGTGAAGATGAGCCTACAGACCAAAACCTTGAGCCTGTCGCAAAGTTGTTAGAGCAGGTTAAAGAGCCAGAAACAAAGACAGAAGAAAAGCTGACGGAAATTCTGCCTACCCCAGAACCTGTTTTACCACCCCCTGAACCGACTAAAGAGCTTGAGAAAACCGAGAACCAAGCTAATATCAAAGATATAGTTGAAGAACCTAAAGCAGAACTGGTTGCAAAAACCTCGTCTGATCGCCAAGAAGACTATTTTGATGGTGAATTTCAGGCATTGTTCTTCGAAGTGGCGGGGTTAACGCTCGCCGTGCCGTTAAAAGCATTAGGGGGAATTCATCAACTGGCAGAGGTTAACCAATTATTTGGTAAGCCTAAATGGTTTAAAGGCGTGATGCTGAACCGTGAAGAAAAACTGAATGTTGTTGATACTGCACGTTGGGTTATGCCAGAAAAATATGATGAAAAATTAGAACAATCATTAAATTATCAGTATTTAATCACCTTAGGTGACAGTCAATGGGGATTGTTGGCTGAAAAGCTCGTCAATAATATTACGCTTCGAAAAGAAGATGTAAAATGGCGAACTAAATCAGGTAAGCGGCCTTGGCTTGCAGGTGTCATCAAAGAGAAAATGTGCGCCTTGATTGACGTTGAAAATTTATATCAATTGCTAGAGCAGGGCTTAGACAGCCGTGAGCAGTAACTATTTTTACGGAGTAATAGCATGAGTGGAGAAAGACTACTGTCAGCTAATAAAAATGCTGATAGCAACGATGAAGTGTTACAGTGGGTAACCTTTAAACTTGAAGAAGAAACGTACGGCATTAATGTAATGCAAGTACAAGAAGTACTTCGCTATACTGAAATTGCTCCTGTACCAGGTGCACCGTCTTATGTGTTAGGTATCATTAACTTACGTGGTAACGTTGTGACGGTAATCGACACGCGTGCACGTTTTGGTTTAATGGGTGCAGAAGTCACTGATAACTCACGTATCGTGATCATTGAAGCTGAAAAGCAAGTGATCGGTATTTTGGTCGACAGTGTGGCTGAAGTGGTTTACCTACGTAGCTCTGAAATTGATAGTGCGCCAAATATCGGCACAGAAGAAAGTGCTAAGTTTATCCAAGGCGTATCTAACCGTGATGGTGAGCTATTGATCTTGGTTGATCTTAATAAATTACTAAATGACGATGAGTGGGACGAGCTAAGCGCACTATAAGCGTTTGGAAATTATATGCTGTTATACTCTTTGTTTGGTGCCTCAATCTTACTTGTATTAGTGTGTTTGGGGCTTATTTTTGTCAATAACAATAAACAAGCGGCGGCAATTCAGGCCAAGCAAAAACAGCTGCAAGAAGCTCAACAGCAATTGAGTATTCTTCGTAGCGAAGTGGCTGAAATGCGTGCCGGCATGCTAAGTATTGGCAAACGTGTTGTCGCTGTTGAAGAAAAAAGTAAAGAGCTTGAACAGCTGCAAGATGCACAGAAATATGATGATCCGAATGCGAAAATTTATTCGCGAGCGGTTAAAATGGTTGAGCTAGGTGCTGATTTAGAAGAAATAATTCGTGAATGCGAATTACCCAGAGCCGAAGCTGAGCTACTCATGTCACTTCATAAACAAAAAGGCGCCCAATAAGGCGCTTTTTTATTTGAATCTGAGCACTAGGCTTGAATGTTGAGCTTACCCTGAAAATCGTGCCAACCCGGCGGAAATTTACCCCGCAATACGTACGAAAAAGCAATTAACTCAGCAATGACATAGTAAAGCTCTTTCGGTATTTCTTCACCTAACTCAAGATGAGACAGAGTTTGGGCTAAATCAGCATCTTGGTGTATCAGAATACCTTTTTGCTCGGCGAGCTTGATTATTTCTTCAGCCAATTCACCAAAGCCTTTACTGGTCACTTTTGGCGAGCTGCCAGCTTCGTAGAGTAGGCCTATCGCAGATTTATGCATCGCGTGTTCACTCATAAAAATTACACCTTAATGTTGATAATCGCATGCGATTTATAAAAAGCCTGATGGTTTGACACACCTTGCTGCAGGTTTAGTTCTCCCACATTTAAGCCATGGCTTGCAAGCTTATGACGTAACGTTTCTAAGTGCGGATGAGCAAGTGCGGTTACTTCTTGCGAAGAAGCAAGTAACTGACAATCAACCGCTTTATCCATCACCTCTGCGGTAATTTGTAACTTGCCAAGCTGTGCATAGTCAAAGTTTAACCGCACAAACCAAACATTTTTTGCTTCGAGTTTATTTTTACTTGGCTTTTTATACTGTCCTAAGCTGATTTCTGTTTGCCCTGTTTCAGGAGGTAACTTCATCGGCAAGAAAAACTGCGCCAAAGCACTGTTATCTTGTTGCTGATTGATTGGCGTTGTCTGCACTTGGGTCAGAGTCTGTTTGAGTTGAGATACTTCAGCGGCCATTGCTTGCATCGTTGGCTGTTGCAATTGCTCGAGTAACTTGCTGCCGTTAACGGCTTTAAAATTGGGCACTAACACTTGCAGTAATGCATCAAGACCTGTTTGATTATTGAAGCTAATACTCGTTGGTGCTTGATTGATAATGGGTGCTGCCAGTGAAGCCACCGCTAATTGCTCTAAACCTTGGCTAAAGCTCGCTTGCTGAGTTTGGCTAGGTAATGCGGTTGGTCTGAGAATACTTAAAAGCTCTCGCTCAATTGTTGTCGGGTGCATGTTTTGACTAGAGATCATGCGATTAAACGCTTGATTCACGAGTCGATTTAAATCTACCGAAGACGACGAGTTTTGCTCGCTCAGGGCTACAAGTTTTTCTGTTAATTGCACTGGCAGTGGCGTACTTACTAACGGCTTACTTTCCGGAAGTGGTAATAACTTAGCAATCAACGCGGCTTCAATGGGCCTTATCGGCAATAAGGGTTGAGCTAAGTTTGGCTCTTTCGCTGCTAAAAAGGGGGCATGCAATTGAGTTTGCTGCTGAGCAACTTTTTGTAACCCTTGAGCTTGTTCATTAATTGCTTGAGTCGCTAATGCGGTTTGTTTTATTGGCTCATTAGGTCCTGCTACAAGGTTTTTAGCCACAGTTTTTATAACTTGCTCAGCGTGTTGCTGCAAAGGTGATGATGACCCTTTTATCTCTGGCTTTACATTTTGCGTCAGCGAATTGGGTGCTGTGCTTAATGGCGTCTGTTTAGTTTGAGAGGCCGGCTCACTGGCATTGTTGAGTACTGAATTAGCAAAGTTACTTTTAACTTGAGCGAGTTGCTCTGAGGCTGGTTTGTCAGGTTTTATGGCAGTAACCGCGCTGTTAACCGCTTTGTTGTCTACAGGCGCTTTTTGCAAATTGTTATCTGTGCTCAGCAATGGTGGTTGTGTTTTGCTACTGTTTATTGCTGGTTGACTGGCCTGAGTTTGCGCACTAACAAGCGGCTCTAAACTGACTTTTATACGTTGCAATAATTGTATTAAAGGCGGCGCATTATTATAGCTCACGGGTAAACTCACTTGCTTTGCCGACTGAGTGGTTGTTAATGGTGAGTCTGCTTGTTTAGTTGCAGGTAATGGTCCATTCGTTGCAATTGAATCACTGGCTCTTGGGGATATGTGAGGCGCTGCTTGTTGGAGTGCGCTTTGCTGAACAGCGGCAAACTTTATTATATTGATCTTATTAGCATTAAAGCCAAGTTGGCTAATCGTATTTTTGCTCTCAATCAGCTGGTTTGTTGGCTGGTTAACTGCTGCTTTTGTGGTGGCAGGGAGCTTTTCAAAATAGCGTACAGCATCACTAATACGCGTTTTTAAATCAGCAAAACTGTCTTTTAGCCAGGAGCTGATTGGAGAGTGTGAGCTACTCGATGGCGCAAGCAACGCACTCTTAGGTTCAACTGCTTGGCTTTTTAACGCTTGAATGAATGTCTCTGACAGCGAGTTCTTCAACAACACTTGCTGAACTGGCATTTTATTTACTAGTTCTAATGTTTCTTTAACTGAGTGAGGGGTTACTTTTAGTGCGTGCGGATGAAATTGCCACTGCGCTTGAATTTGCTTAGCTTGCTTTGGTGAAATAGTTGATAGCGGCAATGTTAATTCGTTGCTTTGCTTGCTGGCAACGCTCAGCTGCACTTGTTGCCCAGCTAATTTTAAGTTCATTTCGGGGGTTAGCTTTGCCACCAACTCAGCCACTTTTTGTTGGCTAACACTTTGCTGATGGAGAGAGTCCCCAAAGCGATTAATAATGTTTAAATTAAAGCTATTTTGTTGGTTGGTCGCTGGGAGCAAAATGGCTTTAAGTGGTGCTTCAGCTTTTAAAAGAGCAACCAGGCTATTGTTAAGAGCAAACTCAGCTTTTAATGTTGGTAGTTGTAGTAAAGGTTTACTTGGCGCAATCTGAGCTGGGTGCGGCATATTTGTATTTGCACTCCCTTGCGTTAGCAAGTTCAGTAGTGCTTGTAATTGCTGGCTTTTGCCAAGTGTAATCGTCAGCGGTGCTGGTGTAATACTCAGTTGTTTACCATCACTACTTAATTGAATATTGGCCGCTAGAAAGCGCTCAGTTTTGAGGTTTTCTTGCTCTGTTGATAAGCGCAGTGTTTGCCATGAGTTATTGATTAGCACGTCCATTTGCACGCTTTGCTTACCAATCACAATATTACGGGCAGTCACGTTCTGCTCAGCCAGCATTTTTAAGGCATCATTGGATGAATGCTGTGATGCGCTGCTTATCGCTTTTGGATCAAGGTTAAGCTGAGTGCTGAGAGTCAACTGGCTTTGTTTATTCATTATTTTAGATCAAATATAAGTTAATCGTTTTAAAGCAATATTCGTATTACCCTATCATTATGGTAGACTAACGCCTAATTTTGGGTATAGAGAATCGTCATCTTGTTACACATTAAGGCCGTCACCTGCATCAAGCAAGATCGTTGTTTGTTTGCGGATCTTAATTTCAGCTTGAAATCGGGACAAATTATGCAATTAGCTGGTCCGAATGGGGCTGGTAAAACATCATTATTGCGTATTATCGCGGGTTTCGCTATGGCGGATGAAGGCGATGTATTTTTCCAAGAGCGTTCTATTTCAAAATACTATGATGAATATGCACAAGAGCTGCTGTTCATTGGCCATAAAACGGGTGTAAATACACAGCTTACCGCCCTAGAAAATGTCGCATTTTGGCTGAAAATTAATGGCTACGACAGCAAGCAAGACTTGTATCCAATCTTAGCAAAAATAGGCTTGGTGGGCCTTGAAGATGTGCCTGTTCGTATGCTGTCTGCGGGGCAACAGCGCCGTGTCGCTTTAGTAAGACTGTGGTTAAATAGCGCCAAACTATGGATCCTTGATGAGCCATTTACTGCACTTGATAAAAGCGGTGTTGCATTTTTGCAAGAACGTTTTGTCGAGCACTTAAATGCAGGTGGGGCGATTCTTTTAACCACTCACCAAGATTTAACAACACAATTTAGTGATCTAAAAACAGTGACTTTGGAGTATCGCCACTGATGGTAAAACAGCATTCGTATTGGCAATTATTCTCTGCGGTTTTTTCTAAAGATCTTAAATTAGCGTTTCGTCAGCGTGCTGAAATCGTTAACCCTATCTTGTTTTTTCTGATTGTTATTACACTTTTTCCGTTAGCAATTGGCCCTGAGCCCGGTCTACTTGCTCGTATGGCGCCAGGCATTATTTGGGTCGCTGCATTACTGTCAACCATGTTAGGCCTTGATAAGCTATTTCGCGATGACTATCACGACGGAACATTAGAGCAATTAATCGCGTCGTCATACCCATTACCGTTGACGGTGCTTGCAAAAGTGGCTGCTCATTGGGTGATCACGGGGCTGCCATTAGTACTGATGACGCCGGTATTTGCTTTGTTATTGAATTTAGAAAGTTCAGCGCTGTTAGCAACCGTTCTAACATTATTGTTGGGTACGCCATTGCTTAGCTTCATTGGCGCAATTGGCGCTGGACTGACTGTGGGACTGCAAAAAGGCGGTATTTTGATGAGTTTGCTTGTTTTGCCTTTGTATATCCCTGTACTAATTTTTGCAACCTCGGCTATTGATACCAGCTCTATGGAGCTTGCCTATAGCGGGCAGCTTGCAATCCTTGGTGCCATGCTAATCGTAGCGATTATAGCGGCGCCAATTGCCATATCGTCAGCATTGAAAGTGAGTGTAAGTTAATATGTGGAAGTGGTTACATCCCTACGCAAAAGCAGATCGTGCTTACCAATTGTGTAACACCTTACTGCCTTATTTCGCCGTCGTTACGGTGGTTTGTATGATTGTTGGATGGGTCTGGGGGCTTGCTTATGCCCCTGCCGATTACCAACAAAAAGACAGCTACCGAATTATTTTTATCCATGTGCCTTCAGCTATTTTATCTATGGGCGCTTACTCTTCTATGGCGATTGCAGCAGTGATCGCACTAGTATGGCAATTACGTAATGCAGAGCTTGCTGTGATTGCAATTGCACCCGTTGGGGCATGTGTGACAGCGATAGCATTAATCACCGGTGCAGCATGGGGTAAACCTATGTGGGGCGCATGGTGGGTATGGGATGCACGCCTTACGTCTGAGCTTATTCTGTTATTTTTGTATTTAGGCGTTTTATCGCTTTATCATGCTTTTGAAGATAAAAAAGCAGCGGGTCGCGCAGCGTGTATTTTAGCCATTGTTGGGGTTATCAACTTACCGATTATTCACTTCTCGGTAGAGTGGTGGAATACCTTGCACCAAGGTGCAACTATTACAAAATTTGATACTAAAGCCATTGATCCAAGTATGTTTTGGCCATTAATGGTGAACATTGTTGCGTTTGCAGGTTTTGTTGGTGTGGTGACCTTAATTCGCCTTAAAAACGAAATTTTACAACGTGAAAAGCACCGCCCGTGGGTGCGTGATATGCTTGAGCGAGGTTAATCATGCAGTTTGATTCTTTTGCAGATTTTATTGCCATGGGTGGCTATGGCTTTTATGTTTGGTTGTCTTTTGGCAGCTGTGCATTGATTTTACTCGGTATTTTATTTAGTTCGTTAAACGATACAAAACGTATTTTCTCTTCAGTAAAGCAGCAAGCACTACGTGAAGAGCGCATTAAGAAAGCGAAGCAAGAGGCAGGGCAATGAATCCAAGACGTAAAAAACGTTTATTAGCTGTTGTAGCCATTATTTTTGGTGTGGGTGCAACCATTGGTTTAGTGCTGTACGCACTGCAAGAAAACATTAATTTGTTCTATACCCCAAGCGAACTTGTTGAGGGTAAAGGCCCGAACAAAGAAAAACCGCATGTCGGTCAAAAGCTCCGCATTGGTGGTATGGTTGTACCTGGCTCAGTTGTACGTGACGAAGCAAGCTTGAAAGTGAGCTTCAAATTGATCGATAAAGGCCCTATGGTGACAATTAATTATCAAGGGATATTGCCGGACTTATTCCGTGAAGGCCAAGGGATTGTGGCACAGGGCGTGTTAGTAAAAGCCAATGAAATTGATGCCTTTGAAGTGCTTGCAAAGCATGATGAAGAATACATGCCAGCAGAGGTTGCTGAAGCTGTGAAGGGTATCAAACACGAGAAACCGACGTATAACTTAGATAGCGGCAATTAATATGATCCCAGAACTCGGTTATTTTTCTTTAACACTGGCCATGGTGCTCAGTGTTTTACTGTGTATTTTTCCTTTGTGGGGGGCGCATACCGGCAATTTACGTTTAATGCGCGCAGCCCCATCACTGGCAATTGGTCAGTTCGTCTTTGTGCTTTTATCATTTGCAGCACTTATTTATGCCAGTTTAACCGATGACTTTACCGTTTCGTATGTTGCTTATCACTCAAGTAGCACCTTACCTTGGTACTACAAAATTACCTCGACATGGGGTGGCCATGAGGGAGCAATTTTACTTTGGTTAGTGATGCAAGCGGGTTGGACAGCGGTTGTTGCAATGCGCTCGCAATCATTACCTTGGGTTTTACGTGCCCGAGTACTCGGTGTACTAGGCTTTTTAGGCGTTGGCTTTATGCTTTACACCTTATTAATGTCGAGCCCATTTGAGCGCCTATTACCGTATTTCCCAGTTGAAGGTCGCGATTTAAATCCGTTATTGCAAGACCCTGGCATGATTATTCACCCGCCATTGCTTTATATGGGCTATGTGGGTTTATCTGTGTCGTTCTCATTTGCTATTGCGGCACTACTTACCGGAAAGCTTGATAATACCTGGGCTAAGTGGTCTCGTCCTTGGACAATGACTGCATGGGGCTTTTTAACACTCGGTATTACCATCGGTAGTTGGTGGGCATACTCAGAACTTGGCTGGGGTGGCTGGTGGTTCTGGGATCCAGTTGAAAACGCATCATTAATGCCATGGCTTGTGGCAACCGCATTGTTGCACTCATTATCAACCACCGAAAAGCGTGGTGTCTTTAAGTCTTGGACGGTATTACTCGCTATTGCAGCATTCTCTTTGAGCTTACTGGGTACCTTTATTGTGCGCTCGGGTATCATTGTATCTGTGCATGCATTTGCCTCAGATCCTAATCGCGGAATGTTTATTTTAGCTTTCTTAGCCATTGTTGTGGGTGGTGGTTTATCGCTTTATGCACTGCGTGTATCACAGGTGAAAAGTGAAGGCCGTTATAAGTTTGCTTCGCGTGAAGTTGCGCTTTGGCTAAATAATATTTTCTTAGTTGTGGCAACGCTGATTGTATTGTTGGGTACATTATTGCCAATGATCCACAAAGAACTTGGCTTAGGCAGTATCTCGATTGGTGAACCATTCTTCAACAAGATGTTTGCAATTCTACTGGTACCGTTTGCCATATTAATGGGCATGGGCCCGCTATTACGCTGGAAACAAAACAAATGGTCGATGCTGCAAAATAAATTTGCACTCTCGGCCGTCGTAAGCCTAGTAGCAACAGCAGCATGGTTATATTCAAGCTACGATGTGATTGCACCTATTACCTTTATTGCAACAACATTAGCGGTATGGATTTTTGTTACTACTCTGGTTGATTTAGCGGCAAAAGTAACTATTCATAAAACCTTAGGTGAAGGCTTTAAACGATTAGGGTTAAGTTATTGGGCGATGGTTTTAGGTCACATTGGTTTAGCATTTGTGATTGCAGGTGTAACGCTAACCTCTGCTTACTCAGTTGAGCGTGATGTATCAATGAAGCCAGGCGAAACCGTGGCATTAAATGAATATCAGTACCGCTTTGATGGTGTTAAAACAATTCGTGGCGCTAACTATAGCGGCCATGCTGGTGTTGTCACCGTACTGAAAAACGATAAACAAGTAACCGTGTTACACGCTGAGAAACGTCGTTATGACATCGGTATGCAATTTATGACAGAAGCCGCTGTGGATGCTGGTTTTACACGCGACTTGTATTTAGCACTAGGCGAGCAATTAAGCCAAGGTGCGTGGTCGTTACGTATTTACCATAAACCGTATGTTCGTTGGATGTGGCTCGGTGGTATTTTAATTTCATTGGCTGGCTTTTTAGTGCTTGGTGATAAACGTTATCGCCAGAAATCGACTAAGCAGGAGGCATCAGCATGAACCGTAAACTACTCGCGCTAGCACCGTTACTGGTTTTTGTTTTACTGTGTGTGTTTTTATACCAAGGTTTGTTTGCTAATCCGCGTGAGCTACAAACAGGGCGTATTGGACACGCGATGCCTGCATTCAATTTGCCCGATTTGATGGATGAGTCAAAACGTTGGACAGATGCCGACTTAAAGGGTGAAGTGTACCTACTTAATGTGTGGGGCACATGGTGCCCGACCTGTTTAGCTGAGTTAGGTTACTTGACTGAGCTAAGAGAGCAGGGTGTTAAGATTGTTGGCTTATACTACGAGCAAGGCTACGACCCAGACTTTGATGGCCAGTTTGATATTAACGCACTACGCGAAGATGTCACCAGTATGCTTAATCGTGCTGGCGACCCGTATCAATTCAATATCTTAGATTTAAAACGCACATTAGCCCTTGATTTAGGGGTGTCTGGCGCGCCAGAAACCTTCTTAGTTGATAAGCAAGGCACCATTTTGCTGCACCATACCGGTGATATTAACCCACGTGTATGGCGAGCTAAATTCGCACCGTTAATGCAGGAGCTACAGTAATGAGACTCGTGATTTTTTTAGCAAGTTTGCTTATCACGTTTAGCGCATTTGCAGAGCAAGACAAATACCAATTTGATGATAAAGAGCAGGCCGTACGCTTCAGTGAGCTTACCAAGGAGCTGCGTTGTCCTAAATGTCAAAACCAAAACATTGCCGACTCAGACGCGGTTGTAGCCAAAGATTTACGCGATAAAGTGTTGGCACTGGTGAAAGATGGTAAAAGCAAAGATGAAGTCATTGATTATATGATTGACCGTTATGGCTACTTTGTACATTACGACCCACCTGTAACGCCAGCAACGTTAGTGTTATGGGTATTGCCAGTATTGATTGTGGTACTTGGCTTTGGCTTTATCGTTTTACGCCAACGTAAGGCATCAGTAAAACAAACATGGACAGAGCAAGACGAAGCGTTACTTGCAAAGTTAATTGAACAAAATCAACGTCAGGAGCAAAGCTAGATGGCATTAATGTGGGCTTCTTTTGTTTTACTCACACTGATTGCATTGCTATTTGTTGTCGTACCGTTTTTTAAACGCGAACGTATTCAACGCCTTGATCACAATGCAAACTCGGAATTAATCCGAATTTATCATCAACGTTTAGATGAGCTTAAAACTGAACTAGATAACCAACGTATTGATGCACAAATGTACGATGAGTCAGTTATCGAACAAAAGCGTCGTTTGCTCAATGAGTTGTCTCCAGAAAAAGCGTTAAACAGTAAAGGTAATAACCGTATTTTTGCACTTACTGGCGCAGGCTTTTTAATTGTTTTAACAGCCATCTTTTATGGTTATACGGGTAGCCAGCAGCAAATTAAAGGCTGGCATGACGCGATGGCAAATCTTAAGTCATATGGCGAGCGTGCCGTGATGCAAGAAGGTGAGCCGTTAACACCAAATGAGCTACAAGCGTTTGCGTTAGCACTGCGTACTAAGCTTGATCAAAGTGGTGATGACGAAGTGGCGTGGATGCTACTTGGTCGAGTTGCAATGTCATTAAATGAATTTGATATGGCAATGCAGTCATTTGATAAGGTTCTTAAAATGAACCCAGATAACAAGCAAGTGCTGATCAGCTACTCGCAAGTACTGTTAATGGAAGGCAGTGATGCGAATATGTCTCGTGCTGCGACGATGTTATCAAGAGTGTTAAAAGCCGAGCCAACTAATATTGATGCAATCTCATTATTAGCCTTGATTGCGTATGAACGTAAAGATTGGCTACAAGCTAAAACTGCATTTGAAGTATTGCTTGCAAGTATGCAGCAAAACGATCCGCGTTATAGCATGATTGCAGAGCGTATTGCTGAAATTGATGCCCACTTAAATAATGAGCAGCAAACAACGAATACAGAGTTAGCAAAAGCGTCAAACAGTGAAATTAGCATCACAGTTGATTTAGACCCGGCACTGGTTGATTCACAGCCACAAAACGGTACGTTATTTGTTTTTGCTAAAGCAGCCAGTGGCCCACAAATGCCATTGGCTGTGGTTAAAATGACCGAATACAGTTTTCCGCTAACCGTGACGTTAAGTGATACGAATGCCATGGTTGATGGCTTGAATCTATCGAGTGTAGATAAAATTATTTTAACTGCGCGTTTATCAAAAGATGCAACTGTGGTAACTTCTAGCGGCGAGTTGGAAGGCAAGTCGGATGTCTTAGAGCGTGCAAACGTTAAAGAATATTCGCTGCTAATTAATGAGTTAATACCGTAAGGATAGCCGATGTTTAGGCACAGTATATTTTTTATCTTTTTTGTAGTGCTTGCAGGATGCGCACAGATACCAGAAGAAAAAGTGGATGAACGAGATCCTCTGCAATCATTTAACCGTCCTATGTATGATTTTAATATGGACGTACTTGATGCGTATATTCTTCGCCCAGCAGCCGTTGGTTACATCACAGTAACCCCCGCACCGGTTAGACGCAGTATTGTTAATTTTACCGATAACATCACTGCACCGACTGACATGGTTAATGCTGGTTTACAGGGTAAACCGGGTAATATGGGCATTAGCTTTGCGCGTTTTTTAGTGAACTCGACGGTGGGCTTACTCGGCTTTTTTGATGTTGCTTCATCATTGGGTTTAGAAATCGTTGATGAGGACTTTGGTCAAACCCTCGGCGTATGGGGAGTGGGTGATGGTGCTTACTTAATGATCCCAGGTATGGGGCCAAGTACTGCACGAAACTTAACCGGTGATGTGGTCGATAACTTTGTGTTACCTGAAATCACCTTAACGACGCCACAGACTATATTGGTGTTTGCACTGAAAGCAGTTGAGGCACGTGCTTCATTAATGCCGCAAGAGAGCTTATTAAATGAGTCGCTTGACCCATATATCTTTATGAAGGATATCTACTTCCAGCGTCAATTGTATGAGCTATATGACGGCAATCCGCCAGTAGAAAAAGAGCCTGATGATTTTGATGAAGACTTTTTAGAGAATCTTTAAGATTATTCAACTCAAAAAAATGCCAGCAATTGCTGGCATTTTTTATATCTTTAAGCGAATTGGTATTAATCCCCAAACACACTCATTTGGTCATTAGACCAACTTAATGCATCGTGGTAAGCGTCTGGTACTTCTTCAGGCTTAAGACCCAACTGCTGTTGGATTTCTTTCGCTTTTTCCCAATCTGCTTGCTCATAAAATTTTACAAGGTTTAGATAGGTAGCGAGTAAGCCTTCACCTTTAAGCAGCGCATCTTTTATTTCGACGGTTAGCGGTAGCTTATTCATTACGCTTGGCATGTCTTCATCTAAGATAGCATCCATCAACGACATCATACCCGTTAAGAATGCCATACCTGTATCTCGCAATTTGCCGTGGCTGATTGCGAGTAATTCAGCAAACCGAGCACGGGTTAACGAAAGGCGAATAAGCTCAGCAGGTTTATCCGCTGAAACTTGAGCTGCAAATAGCAGTGACAAGAAACGTTTAATTTCTTCACTACCTAATACGATAAGTGCTTGTTTAATAGTGCTGATTTCAGCGCGACGTTTAAAGGCCGCTGAGTTTGAGTAGCGTAGCAACTTATAAGACAAGTTAACGTCACGTTCAAACACCTCAGTGATTTTTCTGAGGTTTAAATCAATACTCGATGTTTCGTATAGAAGCTCGGCAAGAGCCATCTCAGAAGGTGGTAAAGTTTTACTTTGTACCATCTCAGGTTTCGAAAAGAAAAAGCCTTGAAAGTAGCTAAAGCCCATTTCTAGAGCCAGCTGATATTTCTCGTATGTTTCCACTTTTTCGGCAAGCAACTTGATATGCGGATGAGGTTTGATTGCCTCAATAACCGCTTCAATTGACTCTTGATCGCAGGTTAAAAAGTCAATTTTGATCATATCGATATACGGATAAAAATGACGCCATACAGGTTGGTGTATGTAATCATCAAGTGCCAGTGTATAGCCTCGCTCTTTTAGATCTTTAACCAGCGCAAGTAAACGTTTACCAGGTTGAATAGTTTCAAGAATTTCGACAACGACTTGTTCTTTACCCAATAAAAGTGGGTAGCCTTTTTGGAGTGTCTCTAAAGTGAAATTAATGTACGCTGGTTTGTTATCCGTTAAATCTTCTAAACCAAAATTGAACTGACTACCTTCAATGAGTCGTGATGTTGCTTCATCGCCATCAATGTCTGGAAACACGTTATCTACGCCATCCCTAAACAGGAGTTCGTAGCCGACAAGTTTCTTTTCCTTATCTAAAATAGGTTGGCGTGCAGCGTAAAAATACATAGTCCTAGCATGTCCACTTCGGTTAATTCATTTATCCATGAGCAATATATGCCATTGTGCCTGAAATAGCATTAATTAAATGCGCGTATTTGAGGATAAATACTGATTTTGTTTTGATCTTAAGACTAGGATAAATTGTGATGAAATTCTATAACTTGCGATTAAATATCACATTTTTGTTATGAAAAGGTTGTAATTCTGTGCCATGTCACTCAACGGCTTGATTGGAGTTGTAGGGGGGAAGCGTGTTATAGTCATGGGTGATATCGGTTTTTACCCCAATAATGTCTTTAAATTAAATAACTTGCGAGTCATTATTCGGATTAAAAGCCAACATTAATCAATTATTGGAGGCTAATTTGGAAACAGGAATGATAATTTCGTTAGCATTGTACTTCATCGTTATGCTGGGGATTGGGCTATATGCTTATAAGCAATCCACAGATGATGTATCAGGTTATATGCTAGGTGGTCGTAATTTATCACCAAGTGTTGCAGCGCTTTCAGCTGGCGCGTCAGATATGAGTGGTTGGTTGCTGATGGGCCTACCTGGTGCAATGTACTTGTTTGGTTTAAGCAAAGTTTGGATTGCTATAGGTCTCGTATTAGGTGCTTGGGCTAACTACTTTTTAGTTGCACCTCGATTACGTGTGTACACAGAAAAAGCAAATGACTCAATCACCATTCCAGATTACTTCGCTAACCGCTTTGATGATAATAAAAATATACTGCGTGTTATTTCTGCGATTGTAATCATCGTTTTCTTTACCTTGTATACCTCATCAGGCGTTGTTGCTGGCGGCAAGTTATTCGAAAATTCATTTAATATGAGTTACGAGATGGGTCTGTACATTACAACGGGTGTTGTTGTTATTTACACCTTGTTTGGTGGCTTCTTAGCAGTGAGCCTTACTGACTTTGTACAAGGCTGTATCATGTTTATCTCGCTACTGGCAGTGCCGATTGCAACCTATACCATGCTTGATCAACCGTTTATGGATACCTTAGCAAATGCACGTTATGACTTACTGTTAAGTTCACCGAAAGACACTGAGATCCATGCCCTGAATATGATGGATTGGTTTGCCGGTGGCTCAACGATCGCCATTATCTCTGCTATGGCATGGGGCCTTGGTTATTTTGGTCAACCACACATTATTGTGCGTTTTATGTCGGTACGTTCTGTAAAAGATATGCCAACTATGCGTCGTGTGGGTATGTCGTGGATGACACTTTCAGCAATTGGTGCTGTATTAACAGGTCTTTTTGGTGCGGCATATATGCTTGAGAACCAAATGCCAATTGATGATAAAGAAACCATTTTCTTAGTGTTGTCTGAGCTAATCTTCCATCCTTTGATTGCAGGCTTCTTATTAGCAGCAATTTTAGCCGCCATTATGAGTACCATCTCGTCGCAGTTATTGGTGTGTTCAAGCTCACTTACAGAAGATTTTTATAAAATCTATTTAAACCGTAATGCATCGCAAAAAGAGCTTGTTTTAGTCGGCCGTATCAGCGTAATGCTGGTAGCAATTCTTGCTATTTACCTCGCTTATGACCGTGATAGCTCGATTCTTGATTTGGTTAGTAATGCTTGGGCAGGTTTCGGTGCTGCATTTGGCCCATTAGTGCTGCTTAGTCTTTACTGGAAACGTATGAACTTGCAAGGTGCGATTAGTGGTATGGTGGTCGGTGCTGCAACAGTCCTGTTTTGGATTTATGCGCCAATTACTATTAATGGTCAAACGCTGAGTGCACTCCTTTATGAGATTGTCCCGGGCTTTGTTTTATCGACTATTGCGATTGTCGTAGTGAGCCTGATGACGGCTGAGCCGAAAAAAGAAATTACAGATTTATTTGATGAGGTAGAATCATCACTGTAATTTTTGATTGAGTACAAAAAAGGGCAACTGATGTTGCCCTTTTTTATGATCTAAATTTGCTTTTAGCTAGCCGCTTTTTCTTTTATATCTGATACGTTATCTGCAGATTTTGCTTTTTTAGGTTTCGGCTCTACTTCTTTAGCGCCTTTAAGCACCGCCATAAACTGATCTTTTTCTTTTGCCATTTCAAGTGCCAGCGATTCAATTTGTTGTTCGCTTAATGGTACATCAACTTTTTCAAGCATTAGTTCTAATGACTCAGCAATGTCGAGCATTTTGTCATACGCATCAGCTTCTTTTTTAGTAGTAAACGTCATGCGCTCGACTCCGTTTCTTTCTACAACATATTTAACAACAACAGCCATGATTTCTCCTGCATTTAAGCGTGGCATTTGCAGCGTAAAATCGCCACCTTGATTACTGTTTTTATATACAGTAATGCTTCGCGCTTTACTTTGCAAGTAGCAAGCGAAAATATTTATTCAGCAAATTTGACAATAATAGGGACATTAGCTTTATTTAAAATGTTACCCAAAGTTAAACACAAGCGATGGAGTGAGTGTTGGGTAACAGCTAACTATCTGTCCAAGATGGACATCATGGAGGAAATTATGAAACTACTATCAAGTATTTTACTTGCCACTAGTCTTGCATTACTGCCAACGACACAGGCATCAGCCGAAACACCAACCGAAGCTACACAAGTTAAAATGCAAAAGCTGAGTATTAATAAAGCCAGCATTGAGCAGTTAACTCAGTTACCAGGAATCGGTGAATCAAAAGCGAAGGCGATTGTTGAACATCGTACTAAGCAAGGTCCGTTTAAATCGGTTGAACAATTAAAAGAAGTAAAAGGAATTGGCGATAAGCTATTTGCTAAACTTGAGGGAAAAATTACATTATAAACAGCAGGCTACACACCTAAACAGGGCGTTATTCGCCCTGTTTAAATTCATCGATAGCTTTGTCTAAATGCGCTAACGCGAACATGTTTTCGACAGGTGTTGTGATAAGGGGGTAACTTAAACCTGCTAACAACAACCAAGGGATGAGCATCCAGCCTTCAAAGTAAGCTAAACCTAAAAATAATGGTGCTAAAAAGGCAAGCTTGCACACCGATAAAATAATTTTTTTGCTCGGGCTTAAATGAGCCAAAGCAAGGGCAATAATTTGCTGACGTTGCCTTACTTTAAATGCTTTTAAAGCGGGGATTTGACTAGTAAAAAAATAAATCATTACAGCGACTTTTTGCTCACTAAACGGCTAACTACTACGGCTATAAATACCACTGAAAACGCCGCAAAAATAACTTCCATCCAGGCTGGCATACTCATAGAAGCAAACTGCCAATCGATATTGCCGCAATCACCTGTGGCTGCAAAGAAGCTAGGGATCCACTCATGCAGTGGCATAAAGCTTGGGAAGTTAGGTTCAAATGCACAACTAAATGCAAAAGGGTCTGTATTGTTTTGCATTGCAATATGTTCTTTAGCAATAAAGTAACCCCAAATTGCAGAGACGCCCCAAGTGGCAAATGCAACGAGTCGAAGAACCATATTTTGTGGGTTAATCGCACCGATAACACCCGCAGCAAGTAAGCCTAGAACAGCAGTACGTTGATAAATACACATAATGCAGGGTTCAAGCCCCATGTTGTATTGGAAAAATAACGCGGTGACTTCGAAAGCGAGGGAGATAAAGGCTAATAATAACCAAGGTGTTCTTTTAGTTGCTAATTCTGCTAACCAATTCATGAAAGATCCAATGTCTAATTGTTTTCAAGATTATGCTTAGACAGGGCAGTGGGTGCAAGTATCTAAGATGAAATTATATGAAAAAGGAGCCAACCTGCTCCTTTTCATTCATCTTATCTAGGCTGCTTATTACACACTAACAGCTTGCAAAGACTCGCTTTGATAACAGCCTAATACACGTGTGTACTGGGTGTGTTCTTTTAGTTCTTCAAGGGCTTGCTTAACGTGTAAGTCATCAAGGTTTGCTTCAAGGTCAACATAAAACACTTCTTCCCATGGGTTACCTGGAACTGGGCGAGATTCTAATTTTACTAGATTGATTTGATGATGCTTAAAGATCATTAAGGCATCAGCCAACGAACCTGCTTGTTGTTTGGTGGCCATAATTAAACTGGTTTTAGTTGGAATTTGCTTTGATACTTGCAGCGGTTTACGCGCGACAACAATGAAGCGGCTGTGGTTTTCGCTTTGGTTTGCAAGGCCTGACTTAACGACTTCTAATCCAACGTTTTTACCTGCTTGCGCTGAACCGATAGCGGCGCTATTTGCAGTTTCTACCGCTGATTGTAATGCATGGAAAGTTGAATCACAGGTTTCATGTTGAATATCACCTAAACCCTGAATGAAGCGGCTACATTGAGCAAATGGCTGTGGGTGAGCAAAGATTTTATTAATATGAGAAAGCTCAGTCCCTGGCATTGCTAATAAACAGTGTTCAACGCTGTGAGTTACTTCACCAACGATTGAAACTTGCGCATGTTGTAATAAATCGAAAACTTCATTGATACTTCCTGAGCTGGTGTTTTCAATTGGTAGTAAGCCAAAATCAGCTTGGCCACTTTCAACCTTACCAGTGATTTGTTCAAAGCTTGAGCAGCCCATTTCAATGACTTTTCCAGGGCGGCGGCTGAAATATTTATGACAGGCTAATTGGCTATAAGAGCCTTGACCACCTAAATAAGCAACGCGGTGCGTTTCGCTCATTGCTTCTGGGTTAAGATTCTTTTGTAGCATGGCTTGTTGGTTTAAAACCGAATCTTCAAGAATGGTTTGGAACACATTATTAATGTAGTACGCATCCAGTCCTAGCGACTTACCATAATTGATAAGCTTTTCGAGTAATGCTTGTTCGCGAGCTTCATCGCGGATTGGTTTGTTATTAGCAATTTTATATTCAACTACGCTGTGGCTAATACGGCGTCTTTTAGCCAGTAACACCAGTAAGTCGGAATCTATTTCATTAATATCGTGTCGTAACGCATTTAATGTATCAATGCTCATGTTGGTTTCCTCATTCCAAAACAGTGCACAAACAAAAAAGCCTCCCAAGTGGGAGGCTTTAGCTATTCGGTGAATTTATCTCGCAAACAGTTAAGCCTCCTCTATCTAAAGAAGCTAAAAAACGAAAAGTAAGTGCGAGAGATAATTTGTTTCATTGGATTAATGTAAAAACCTTGTACGTAAAGTCAACCGCCGATCGCAGCTAATTTAGAAAACATAGGTGTTTACTCAGAAAATTCATTTATATTTATAAAAAATTTATAAATATAAAAATGATTCTGGTATATTTGTTTTTGCACAATAAATAATAACAATTATTAATAAGGTAGTCCTGTGGTGTATCGACGACCGCCATCACGTTTTGGTGTGAATTCATTAAGTATGAAATTGTCGCTGCTGATCTCTGCGATCTGTTTGATTGCGGGTATATGTGCTGCGGCTTTAATGCTTAAATCTGAAGAAAAACAGCTTGTTTTTGAAGAGCATGAGCTTTTAAAGCACTCTAGTGAACGCTTGAGTCGTCAGTTTAACCGCTTGATTGAAACCAAAATCAATATTGCTGAGCAGGCGAATAACGTTGTAAGCAGCCAACTCCTTCACAACGAATCGCATTTACAAAGTAAACGCAGCGCAGAACTCAAATTTGCCCTCGATGGCAGTATTCGTAGTACCTCAGAAGATGGCTTATCGGCTGCGTTTCTCCCTCAAGATAAATATTCTGAATTTTATAAACAGCTTATAAACGATTCTGAGTCACTCTGGAAAATTGTTTCACCGACCTTAATTCAAGATTTCTTTAATTTTTACCTTGTCACCAAAGATAACTTTATTCGTATCGCACCACCTAACTGGGCACTCAATGTACCTGGTAGTTTTGATTTTACCAAAGGCGAGACATTTAATTATGCTCAAGCGGCGACTAACCCAAGTCGAGAAGCGGTGTGGTCAAAAGTGTATTACGACACTATTTGGCATAAGTGGGTGGTTAGTGTGCTTGTGCCAATCTATCTTGATAACGAATTTTTTGGTGTCACGGGCAGTGATATCGCGCTTGAAACCTTATTGGCACAGCTGCCAATTGGCGACCGTGAGCAGCATTTGTTGGTGTTCGATGCAAAAGGTCAGCTATTAGCTCACCCAGATTTAGATAAAACAACGCTTGAGCAATATGGTCGTGAAGGTAAAAAATTACTCACCGAAGATTTTGTAAACCCTGATCTGCAAAAACTCGTGTCTGAAACCATTCGTTTAAAGTTACCTGAGTCGGCAAATTCATTCGTGCAAGATGGTGAAACCCACATTATCAATATCCGTAAAGTGGAAAACCTCAATTGGTATATTGGTATCTATAAAAAGCGCTCGTCGGCACTTTCGGCCCTTGAAGAGCTAAAAGTAAAATTCTTCGGCTTGTTTATCTTGTACGCTATTTTAGTTGCCTTGTTATTGCATCAAGCACTTTATCAACTGGTACTACGTCGTATTCATTCATTGGTTAATGCCGTAGTTAGTTTTGGCAAAGGGCAATTACAAACTGAGTTTCCAAAGGCCAATAAAGATGAAATTGGCACGCTAAATGGCTCATTTAGAGATATGGCTATTGAAATTCGAAAGTTGATTGATGGCTTGAACCAGCGCATTAGTGAAAAAGAAATTGCTGAAAAAGCGGCGAATCGCTTATCTAAAGCTGTGGCTTTCTCTGGCACCGGTGTGGTGATCACCAATCAAGATTTTGAGATCAAATACGTGAACCCGAAAATGGTTGAAATGACCGGTTTTGAGGAGCGTCACTTTATTGGCTCACCATTGATGAACATTATCTCGCAGGAAATGGCGATTTTGGTCGATGACATTGATATCGACTTACGCAGCCGAAATTACTGGCGCGGGGATACCTTATTACAAGCCAATGAACGTCAATCTGTTTGGGTTTCGCTAAGTATTTCACCAATTCGTGAAGATGGTGGTGAGATCACCAGTTACGTGGCATCAGCTCAAGATATTTCGTTCGTAAAAGAAAGTCAGCGTAAGATGGAGCAACTGGCTTACTTTGATACCTTAACTGGGCTTGCTAACCGAACTTTCTTCAGAATGCAGCTGCGTAAATCAATGGCACTTGCTGAACGTGGTCATTATGCATTTGCTTTATTCTATTTTGACTTAGATGAATTTAAACGTATCAACGATACGCTAGGGCATGATGCAGGCGATCAATTGTTAGTTGAAGTAGCCAACCGTTTGAAAAAGCGTTTGCGTACCGAAGATACAATAGCGCGGTTAGGCGGCGATGAATTCGCGGTCCTGTTAAGCGGTATTGAGCATCAAACTCATGCTATGGAAGTGGCGAATACGATTCAGCGCACGCTTAATGAACCAATCAAATTAGGCAACAATGAAGTGATCATCAGTGCCAGTATTGGTATCACGATGGCACCGTTTGATAGCCAAGAAGAAGATCAGCTACTTAAACATGCTGACCTTGCTATGTATGAAGCAAAAGCGAAAGGGCGCAATACCTTCCACTTCTATAGCCAAGAACTTAATGCCGCAGCAAACGAGCGCTTATTTATTGAAAATGAGTTACGTACGGGTATCCGCGAAGGGCAGTTTAGAGTTTATTATCAACCACAAGTTGATTGTCGCAATAATCAGGTCGTTGGCTACGAAGCGCTTATTCGCTGGTTCCACCCAAATGAAGGGATGATCCCACCGACTAAGTTTATTCCTATTGCTGAAGCAACCGGCTTAATTGTTGAGTTAGGTGCGTGGATCTTGCAAGAAGCGTGTGAGTTTGCAGCGCGTCTAGCAAGCCAAGACTTAAAGAATAATATTTCAATCAATCTATCGGCACGTCAATTTAAAGATGCGAACTTGGTGTCGACACTTGATAAAATCATCAAGCAAACCGGGGTTGAGCCTAAGCGCTTACACCTTGAATTAACTGAAAGTATGCTAATGGGGCATGTTGAAGCTGCGATTTTACAACTGCATCAGTTAAAAGCGTTGGGCGTATCAATTTCAATTGATGACTTTGGTACTGGCTACTCGTCACTGAGTTACCTAAAACGTTTCCCTGTTGATATTTTGAAAGTTGACCGCTCGTTTGTGAAAGATATTCCACAAGACAGTAATGATATGGAAATTACCGCTGCGATTATTGCTATGGCACAAAAGCTGAAGCTTAATGTTGTTGCTGAAGGGGTAGAAACCATTGAGCAGATTGAGTTTTTACAAAACAATAATTGCTATATCGTGCAGGGTTTCTATTACAGCCCACCGGTGTCTGAAGATGAACTGCCAGCGCTATTTGAGCGCTTAAAATTAAAGAACTAAAAAGGGGGGGCGATTAGCCCCCTGCAATTTTTACTTTAAATTTTAACCCTTCGAGAATCGCTTTTAACTTATCCCTGTCATCACCCTGAACCTCGATGATACCTTCTTTGACTGCACCACCTTGGCCCATTTTACTTTTAATGGTTTTGGCTAATTTTTTTAAGTCGTGCTGCTCGCTGTCGATACCAACAACTAACATCACGCCCTTACCTTTGCGTCCTTTGGTTTGACGTTCAATGCGTAAAAAGCCGTCTTTAAAAACTTTACCTTGGCTTGGTTTACTTTCTTTAGGTTGCTCAATGCGACCCGTTGCAGTTGAATAAACTAGATTGTTATCGCTCATGGTAGATCTCGTTATAGAAGCTTGGCTAAATGATAACAAATTTCATCCTAAGTGTTTTAATTTTTGGCTTATTTGTTTTAAGCGGTTATATTTAGTTAAGTATCAGGAAAGATTTGTTTATTAGGAGTTTATTATGAGTTTAACGCGCAGCACTTCTGCTGATGGCGCTATATTAACTGTACAAATCAAAGGAAAATTTGATTTTAATTTGGTGCAATCTTTTCGTCAGGCGTATGCCGATCTCAACGACAATATCGATAAAGTGGTTATAGACCTTAGAGAAACAGATTACATGGACAGCTCAGCGTTAGGCATGTTGCTGAACATGAAAAAAAACCTAACAGGCAAGGTTGAAACAATTCAAATTAGTAACTGCCAACCGCAACTGAAAAAAATCCTGCAAATCTCACGTTTTGATAAAAAGTTCGATATTGATTGATGCTTAATATTCTGGTTGTAGACGATCTTGCCTTAAATCGTCGCTTATTAACCGTGATGTTAGAGCAGCAGGGCTACCGTGTTTATACCGCTGAGAACGGTCTTGTTGCTTTAAATCTGCTCGAAGAACACACCATTGATATTGTGTTACTCGATGTCATTATGCCTGTGATGGACGGCTTTGAAACCGCAGCGATTATCAAAGAGCGCTTTAGCCAAGTTTACTTACCGATTATTTTTATTACCTCATTAGAAGACGAAGCGAGCTTTGAGCGTTGTTTAGCGGTTGGTGGTGATGACTTTTTGCATAAGCCGTTTCAAGAAGTGATTCTTAACGCGAAAATTAAAGCGCATAGCCGGATCCGTAATTTAAGCCAAAAGGCAAGAGAGCAAAATCTACAACTTGAATATCATCAAAATCAAGTCGAACGCGAACATGAAATTGTCGAACATATTTTTAATAATGCTCTTGAGAACCAACAATCTTTTCCTAAGCATTTAGATTTTCATTTATCGCCTGCGGCTATGTTTAATGGCGATATGTTTTTGGTCGCACAAAGCCCATTAGGTAGCTTATATTGCATGCTTGGTGATTTTACTGGTCATGGTTTAGCCGCTGCTGTCGGAGCTCTCCCTGCTTCAAGAGTATTTTATACCATGGTGAGTAAGGGCATGTCGGTGAGTGATATTGCCGCAGAAATCAATTCAGTATTAGGTAAGTTATTACCAGGCCACATGTTTTGTGCTGCAACCATCATAGAGCTTAGCAGTACCGGAAAAAGTATCTCGGCATGGCTAGGGGGCTTACCCGATACCTATATCATCAATCAAAGCGGTGAAGTTATTCGTACCCTTGAATCTCAACATATGGCACTGGGTATTTTAGAAGAAGATGAATTCGAACGTGCACTTATTCACATTGAAGTAGAAGACACATGCCGTATTGTCATGGCAACCGATGGTATCATTGAAACGACTAGTCCACATGACGAGTACTTTGGTGAGCATCGCTTTAAAAAAGTGCTAGCCTCAAAACCTGCTATTTCTACTGAGCAAGTACTTGAACGAGTCAATAAATTTGCCCGTGGTAGTAAACAACAAGACGACTTGAGCCTCGTATTATTAAATTGCTTACCAATGCGCGAGCCTGAGCAAAAATCAGAGCCGCTATCCGCATTACCTTTTAATTTTTCATTGAGCCTGAACTCAAAGCAAATCAAAAGTACCGATCCGGTGCTGGAAGTTGTTGATGTAATAAGCAAAGTAGCAGGGTTAAATGCACATCGTGCTAATATTTTTTTGATACTCTCAGAAGCGTATAACAACGCTTTAGATCATGGGGTGTTAGGTCTCGACTCAGAGGTCAAAAATCAGGAAGATGGCTTTTTAATTTATTATCAACAACGTGAAGAGGCACTCGCAAATTTAACCGATGCCTTAATCATTATTGATATTCGTTATTGCCCAGAAGAACTTGCTTTATATTTTACTGTTTGCGACTCAGGAAATGGTTTTAGTAAAGAACAGGCAAATCAACAAAGCCTTGCAAGAGAGCATGGTAGAGGCTTGTGCTTGCTTGGGGAAGTAGCTTCAAAAGTGACCTTCAATAGTGCAGGCAACCAAGTCGAAATTTATTATCAATTAACAGCAAGCAGTACTAGCTCACACTAAAATCGCATGTTATCATTCTGGCATTATAGATGTTTGGATGGCTAAATGATTTCTAACTACTTATCGACAGCTCAGCTTAAATTACCAGAAAATTTGGTTGCTGAGCAATTATCAAACCTTGAACATTATCTTGCAGAGTCAGCTTTACCAGCAGTGCGTTGGGAGTATCAAATTCCTGAGCTAGGCGAGGGTGGTGCATGTAGCTTATTTGGTTACTTACAAGATGAACCATTCAAATTAAACGAGTATGTTGCTGCTGATACAACGAATACAGAAAAGTTAGCGAAGCTTCAGCAAATTATCGATTTTGTTGTTGCTCAGACTCACGTTGATTGGTTCGGCATTTATCAAGCAACAGAGACAGAGGAAGGTCGTCAGTTACTAAAATTGGTTTATCACGGTGCACCGAGTCGTCCTTTATTCCCGCTTACTGAAGCGTTTGCTAAAGGCAGTAACAATGTTCAAGTTGCGCTTTCTAAGCAAGGCCGCGTGATTAATAACGTAGCCGATTACCTTG
Organism: Pseudoalteromonas sp. T1lg122; assembly: GCF_002964825.1. Lineage (NCBI taxonomy): Bacteria > Pseudomonadati > Pseudomonadota > Gammaproteobacteria > Alteromonadales > Pseudoalteromonadaceae > Pseudoalteromonas > Pseudoalteromonas sp. T1lg122. Next base: position 354,222 of record NZ_PQCG01000034.1, on the reverse strand, counting down.
CACAAGGTGGTGAGTATTATACCTGCGATCCTAAAGTGAAAGCAGAGACGTGCTTACCACTGTTGTCAGACAAAAATGAATGCTTAGGTATTATAGATGCAGAAGCATTTAATAATGATTTCTTTGATCAGCAAACCCTTGCATTACTTGTGGCTTGTTGTATTAAAATTCCTCAACTCTTGGTCTAATTTAACTAGTAATCAGGCTGGGTTTTTATGTTAAGCTAGTGGCAACGCTAACCCCTATAAAAAGAGATAGTCAATGTTCTCAGAATTAAAACCATTACCAACAGATCCTATTCTTGGCCTAATGGCGGCCTTTAAACAAGATACAAACCCAAAGAAAATCGATTTGGGTGTAGGTGTTTATAAGGATGAGCAAGGCAATACGCCGGTATTAAAAGCGGTTAAAAAAGCGGAAGCGTTTCGTTTAGAAAACGAAACCAGTAAATCGTACATTGGCTTGGCAGGTAACCTAGATTACTGTCAAAAAATGGAAAACTTATTACTGGGTGAGCATCCAGCACTTTTAGCTAACCGTGTTCGCACTGCACAAGCACCAGGTGGTACAGGTGCATTACGTGTTGCAGCTGAATTCATCAAGCGTTGCAACAAAGATGCGACTGTATGGGTAACTACGCCAACGTGGGCAAACCACATTAGCTTATTTGAAGCGGCAGGCTTAACAGTAAAAGAATACCCTTACTACGATTACGAAAATAAAGACCTTTTATTTGATGACATGATTAACACCCTTAAGCAAGTACCTAAAGGTGATGTTGTGTTATTCCACGCATGTTGTCATAACCCAAGCGGTATGGATTTAAACGCTGAGCAATGGAGCACAGTTGCTGATCTTGCTGTTGAAGTTGGTTTCACGCCACTGGTTGATATTGCTTACCAAGGTTTTGGTTCAAGCCTTGAAGAAGACGCAGCGGGTCTTCGTAAATTAGCAGCAGCGGTTGATGAGTTAATCATCTGTTCTTCTTGCTCGAAAAACTTCGGTTTATACCGCGAGCGTATCGGTGCATGTTCAATCATTGCTAAAGATGCAGCAACTGCTGATATCTCTAACTCAGTATTATTAAGCGTTGTACGTAGCATCTACTCAATGCCGCCTGCACACGGTGCTGACATTGTTAGCACTATTTTAGGCAGCACTGAGCTGACGCAAATGTGGCATGACGAGCTTGATGAAATGCGTAACCGTATTAATGGTTTACGTACTTTAATCAAAGAAAGCTTAGCAGCAAAAGGCATTGACCAAGATTTCTCATTTATTGACCGTCAAAATGGTATGTTCTCATTCCTAGGTATTAATAAAGAGCAAATCGAACGCTTACAAAAAGAGTACTCAATCTACATTGTTGGTTCTAGCCGTGTAAACGTAGCGGGTATCAGTGATGCAAACATTGATTACTTTGCAAATGCAGTAGCAGACGTTTGTAAGTAACCTGCTTTATAGCGATAAAAAAACCGCAGTGACTGCGGTTTTTTTATGCCTGTATTATTACGGGTTGCTATTAATGCAGCCAGCGAATGGCATCATTGATCATACTGTTGTAGCTATCAAGCGGAGCGCCAATACTCGCTATTAAGATAGTATCCGCTCGCTCACCGCGGTTGATGTGACCCGCGAAACGCTCATCATTGAAATCGTCAGAGCCGGTACCAAATGGTTGCTCGTCAGAAGGCACAATGAATACCGTCATCGGGCCAAAATCAGACTCAAACACCAAGTGCAGACCTTTTTTGCCTTGAAAGTCACAAAACATTAAATAAGTTACTTTACCTGGTAGCTCATCTAAATGTCCGCCAATGGTGGCAAACTTTTCGTTCACATAGGCAAGGTCTATTGCTTCATGTTTATCTAGCGAGCCAATCTCATGGTAAAGGTGCGCAAAAGCATGCTCACCGACACTGTATAACGTATGTTGTTTGTTAGTAACAAAGAACACACTAATTGCCACTAAAAACGACGCTGCAGCGGCTAAATACAGGCGATTAAAGGCAAAGCGCGACTTAGCCTCTATAATGGTGTCTAGCGGCTGCTCTGAAGGCGCGTCTTCAGCGTCATAAGTATTATCAATAATTCGCTTCGCTAAATTTTCAGGCACAGGAATGTTAAGTGCCTTGCTAAGATCATCGTCAAAGGCACGTACATCATCAATAAACGCCTGTTTATCTGTGTCCTGCTCGGCAAACGCTTCAAGTTCCTTATCAATAGTGCTTGGCTCGGCGAGGATGCGGCGGCGAAACTCGAGTTCATCCATTAATTTGATGCTCCTCTAAGTTGGTCATCATCACTGCTTAAAGCCTCTTTAAGCTGGTTTCTGGCACGGAAAAGTCGTGTCATGACAGTATTTTTATTTAAATCGAGGATCTGGGCGATTTCATCGCCAGAGCAACCCATTACCACTTGCAGCAGCAAGGGCTCTCGATACTCTTCAGATAACTTTCCAATTTGTCGTTGAATCACTGTTTGTTCCATTTCAGCATCAAGAGTTGTACTTTGTTCATCTACAAGGGTGTCGTTTTCAACATCGGCGTAATCAAATTGTTTACGTTCAAAGCGGCGTGCATTTTCACGGCGTAAAATCGTCAACAGCCAAGGTTTTACCGCTTGTTGATCTTGCAGTGAATCGAGGGCACGCCAAGCCCTCAGGAAGGTTTCCTGCACTAAGTCTTCAGCAATGTTCTGATCACGACACAACCAATATGCAAAGCGAAAAAGCTCACTGTGGTAGACATGAACCAGCGCTTCATATCGCTTTTGTTTTTCTGTCATAGTAACTAAGACCTGCCTATCAGAAAAAAACTTTCTGAAATTATTATTTTTTTCTTAAAAAAACGGCTAATTCAAGATTAGCCGTTTATATTCAATCTATTAGATTAGTTGTTAATCGTAAAGATTTTTTAATTCAGTAGCATTACTTGTCGATTTAGCGTGCTTTGTTGCTTGGCTTAGCAAGTTGACGATTAAATTTAAATCAACGTGTTCTTCTGCTGAACTATAAAGTTTAGTGCGTAATTTAGCAATTTCATCATTAAGTTGTGTATTTTTCAGTGATGCTTGCAAACACTCGATGGCCGCAGCATTTTTACCTGTTTGCTGCTTAGCATAACGACTTAAGGCATTATAAAACGCTGAGCAATTATTTTGTTTTGCTAACTGCTTGAGCTCATTTAATGACGCCGACGACACGCTCGTAGGTAATGCTTCCGAGGTCGATTGTTGAGGGCGCTTTTTAATGTAAAGCACTAAGGTGATTAACCAAAGTCCATAGCCGACAATTGCCACGATAATAAGCCATAAAGGCGTAGTGACTTGCGTAACGGTTTGTACATCCGCAGGACCTTCACTCACCATGCTTGAACTATTGTTTTGCGGGGCAGTGATGGCAGGGGCTGTGGGAGTAAGTGGATTTGTACTTGGCACAACGGTTAATGTACGTGCTGGAATGGTGGCATAGCTAATACGATTGATTTTAGTATTAAACCAAGGCAGCTTTATTTCAGGCAATGTGTAAGTACCCGGTGTTTGCGGTAACAAAGCATAAGAAGCTGTTTGCTGAGAAATAACACGACCATCACGTACTAAGTGGTTATTTTCTTTCGCATCAGGGTAGCTTCTAAAGCCTTGCACCTGTGGCATATCGATATCTGGAAGTTGCTCTTTTGTCACACCTAACGCAGTCAAAGTAATGGTGCGAGTGATAGGGGTGCCAACTTCAACAGTGTCATCTTTTGGCTGCCATTGCTCATCAAGATTGACCAACTCACTCGGTAACCAAGCGCCTGTGTAGTTATCTGGAATTGGTTTAATTTCCACATCAACATCTTCGCCCATCGCTGAGACAGCCATTTGACGGTAGTTTTGACGAATACGGCCATTGAACACAGGAGCCGTGATAGTATTCACGCCACTTTTTTGTGGCTGTACTAAGTACTCACGGGTGATCACTAGATAGCGTTTACCATCAATTAACTCATATTCTTCAGACTGCTTGTTAATCGGTGTTAACTCAGCGTTCTCCATTTCTGGTGTAGTTAAGTTGCCATCCAGCAATTCTTTGTTGTTGTCTAAATACAATTTAACCGTATAAACACCGGCTTCTTGCACGTATAAGCTAGTTGGCTTGATGCTGGTTTTAATGAAGGCTTCTTTATTTTGTTCAGAGGTTTGGCTGCGTTTAGCCACCGTTAGCTCAATGGGTTTTGAACTAACACCGGCAACAGTAAAGGCAGGGATGGTATAAGTGCCTTCTTTACGGGTCATCAGCTTTACAGACCAGTTGGTTTGCTTGCTGATTTCACCATTAATAATATTGGTGCGAGAGCTGACACTGGTTGGCCCTACAACAAAGTCTTTTAATAACACCGAAGTGTCAGGTTGCTCGCTGTTAATAGAGTCGTCTGCTGAGATGGTTAAAACAAAAAACTCACCAGCAAGGACAGGGTTTTTATCAACACTTGCCTGTAACTGGGTGGCAGCCCAAAGCGGCGCTGCCGCGATTAGCAATAAACAACATAATAATCGCATTACCATGATTTTTCGGCTCCTCGTGGACGACGTTGATAGTTTCGTTTTTGTGCTTCTAATTGCATTTTATTTCTTAATAAGATCGCAGGATCATCGGGAACTTTGCGCAGCAGCTGGTTAAGTTGCTGAGCTTTCTCTTTCTCTTCATTAGTCAGTTCAGCAGCTTGTGCCTGCATGGCTTGTTGCTCTGCTTGCTGTTTAGCTTGTTCATCACTTTGCGAAGGCTGTGGCTGGGCATCTTGTTGCTCGGGAGCTTGCTCTGGCTGTTGTTCACCTGATTGTGACGACGTGTCTTTTTCAGATTGCATTTCAGGTTTGTTTTGCTGGTCACTTTCAGACTCGCTTTGTTCACCTTTTTGATCTGATTGCTCACCTTGCTCAGACGGTTGTTGGCCATCTTGCTGCTCACTTTGCTCAGAGTTTTCGCCTTGCTGGGAGTTTTCACCCTGTTGCTTTTGCTGGTTATCTTGCTGACCATCAGAGTTTTGTTGATCATTGTTTTGCTGTTGATCTTGTTGCTGTTGTTGTTGCTCTTGCTGCTGCAATAACTGTTCAACGAGGGCTTGGTTTTCTTTTGCCTCAGTGAAGTCATTTTTAAGCTGTTGGGCTTGCTTATACGCTTCTATGGCTTGTTCTAGCTCACCCGCCTTGGCAAGGGCATTACCGTAGTTGTAAAAGCCCGTCGCAGATTTATCTTCACTAAACGCATCCATGGCAGCTTGGTAATTACCTTGCTGGTAAAGGGCGGCGCCTTTAAGTTGCGTGTTTTCAGCTTGAGCGGCTTGTTCAAATTGATTTTGCTGGTAGGCATCAAGAGCGCGTTGGTCTTGGTTTTTAAATACCTCTGGTAATTCAGCGGCGTATACTTGTTGCTGAGGTAGGAGCATAACAAACAAAAAGCCAAGTACTAGGCTGCTACGGCGAATTAAAAATAGCGCTAACGGCAATAAAATAATCAGGCCGTAAATACCTGCATCAACTCGCCATAATGCTTGGCTTTGTTTCTCATCTTTGAGTACTTCAGCATTAGCAGTGGGGGCAAATGTTTGAATATCTTGATTACTGGTTTGATACAGTGCAAATTTGCCACCGCTATTACGTGCAAGCGCACTTAAGCGGCTGATATTTAGCGTCGGAATCACAATCTGCCCTTGCATATCTTTTAAAAAGCCACCTTCTGGTAACTTAATCGGCGCCCCTTGCTCTGTGCCGACGCCATAGACATTTAAGCGATAATTAGACTGAGCAGTAAAGCGGCTAATATCTTCTTGATCTAAGCTATCAACCCCATCGGTGACTAAAATAATATCACCATCTAAATAGCCCGCTTGTTTTAGTAAATCGTCGGCTTTTTCTAGGCCTTCAATAACATTTGAACCTTTGCTCGGCATGATATCAGGGCTTAGACTTGGGATAAGGTTAGCCAAGGTGCTGGCGTCATTGGTTAGCGGCGAAATTGTGAATGCAGAGCCTGCATAAGCGACCAATGCCGTATCACCTTCTTTGAAAAGCTCAATCATATCAAGTGCTTTAAAGCGAGCTTGAACTAACCGGCTTGGTGCGATGTCGGTACTGAACATGGAGTACGACATGTCCATCACAATGACCCGTGCATTCTTTGCTTGAAACACCGGGACTTGTTTCTTCTCAAAGCTTGGACCTGCTGTAAACACGATGGCTAACAGAGTAAATACAGCAACTAGCCAAAGCGGTTGGCTTTGTTTTTTATGATTGTCGCTCATTATAAACTGCGCCAAATGGGGCGCAATTAAATCAGCAGGGGCGCTTTTTTTGTTGCGTACCAACAGCACACTAAAAATAATCAGCGCGGGGATTAATAACCAAAGTAGGGCAGGGCGAATAAATTCAAAATCCATACTAGCTCTCCTGCTTAAATTGGCGAATAAAATTGACTAGCATTGCTAAACCGATAAATCCAAGTGCGACAAGCAGTGGAATATAAAACAATGAAATTTGTGGGCGGAACGTTTGCTCATCACTACTGATAGGCTCAAGTTTATCGAGCTCTTGGTAAATTTGCTGCAAACCGGCTACATCTTTTGCTCTAAAGTATAAGCCGCCAGTTTGCTCGGCAATGCGTTTTAGTAATGTTTCATCCAAGTTACCACCACTCATACCACCCATATTAAACAGGCTAAAGCCACGTTTACTATCTGAGCCAACCCCTATGGTATACACTTTAATGCCTTCTTCGCGGGCTAACAGTAGCGCATCTTCAGGGTCAAGGTTACCGGCGGTGTTTTGACCATCGGTTAATAGCACTACGATACGGTTACTTTCATCTTTATTAGCAAAACGTTTTACGGATAAACCTAACGCATCACCGATGGCTGTTGCTCTACCTACTAGGCCAATCTGCGCTTCGCTTAGCATTTGGCTCACAGTTTTAACATCACGTGTAAGGGGTGTTTGTAAAAATGCGGTATCGCCAAATAAAATAAGACCAAGGCGGTCACCTTGACGCTGCTCGATAAAATCACTGAGTACAGCTTTTACCATAGTGAGCCTATCTACATATTGATTATTTCGATACTCCATATCTTGCTCTGTCATCGAACCAGATAAGTCCACCGCAAGCATAATATCGCGTCCTTCATTAGGCAGCGTGATCGGTTCATCAAGCCAAGTTGGGTTTGCAATAGCGACAACCAAAGAGACCCAAACAGCCCATTCGAGAAACGAAACTTTGCGGCTATGTTGTTGTACTGCTTGATTATTTAAGCCAAGCTTAGCAAAGCCAGGAATACGTAAACGTAACTGCCCTTGTTGTTTTAAGGGCATGAAGCGGCTCAATAACCAAGGCAGTGGTAAAAGTACAAAACACCATGGCCAACTAAACTCAAACATTAATTGGCTCCTTGAGTTTAAAGTTGCTGATAGCACTGCGCAATTTAGCCCCAAGCTCAGCATTATTACTATGCTGTTGATAAAGCGGCATTAGTTCATCATAACTAAAGTTGTCGCCACTGAGCTTAGATAAACTTTCTGACCATTTAGCCAAAGGCTGAGAGGCAAGTTGGCTGTTGTAATAATGGCGAGTTAAGCGTTTTAAAATAATGTGCAGCTCTTGCGTATCCTCATCGCTGAGGGTTTTGCTTAATTTAATGGCTTGTTTTTTGGCTTTTTTAAACTGCTGGTTTTTATATAAAAGCACTAAGCCGATAATTAATAACGAACCAACTAAGGCGATGATCAGCCACCAAATTGGAGCAAGTGGCCACCATGCAACCTCGGTCGGTGCAATGACATCATGTAAGCCATCTAGCGGATTTTTTTGCATTGTTACTTTCTCACTAATTGCAGCTCAAGTGGAGTGGCTGCACTGAATGAAATTAAACTAAGCCCAGATTTTTGTAAGCGCTTTAATCTATTAGAAAACGACTCTTCGGCAGACTTAGCAAAGCGCTCGCGAAATTGCTTATCCATTAACGGTAACGCAAGCTCTTGGCCATTCGCCGACACGGTCACAGTTTGTTTAAAAGCAGGTAGCTGGTGCTCGAACGGATCGCTAATATGGCAACCAATCAATTCACAGTGTCTGCTGAGTATTTCAAGCTGTTTGAAGCTTGCTTCATCAAGCGCACTAAAATCCGAGACGATATAAACCAAGCTTCCTGGTTTTGCTAAATGATTAAGGCGTTTAAGGTTTTCGCTGAATAAGCTGGAGGCTGTTTGGTCGATATTAACCAGTGCTTGGCTGTGAATATCACATAAGTTGTGACAAAGCTTTAACACTGCTTTTTCACGTGAGGTCGGTTTTAATTCGTGATGACCTTGCTGATTAAACACCAGACCACCGATGCGATCACCTCGTTGACACGCTGACCAAGCAACCAATGCGCTGATATGCGCTGCTTGCACCGATTTTAACAGTAACTTTGAGCCAAATAGCATCGAGTTAGAAAAGTCGGTAAAGACAAAAACAGGGCGCTCTTTTTCTTCTTGAAACAGCTTAGTGTGGGTTTCGCCAGTGCGTGCAGTAACACGCCAGTCGATAGAGCGTATGTCATCACCGGCTTGGTAATGACGCACCTCGGCAAATTCCATACCGCGGCCTTTATGGGGCGCAAGGTATTGCCCAGCTAAGCTGTTTTTGATTTTTACTTTGGGCGCAAGTTCTAGCAAACGAGCTTTGGCTTTGTAATACATCAACTCTTTGAGTGATAAATTGACGCCTTGACTATGACTCGCTGCTAACCACGCCGCTGGATCAAATTGGCTCGACATAGCTTATGGTACTGCCACCAATTCTAAAATACGGCTGATCACATCGTCTTTACTGATACCATCGGCCTGTGCTTCGTAACTTAAGATAATACGGTGACGCAATACATTGTGCAGCACAGCTTGAATATCATCAGGCGCAACAAAGTCACGACCTTCTAGCCAAGCATGCGCGCGGGCACACTTATCAAGGGCAATCGTTGCACGTGGGCTTGCGCCATATTCAATCCAGCGACCAAGTTGCTCATCAAGCTCTGCAGCTTCACGAGTGGCAACAATTAACTGTACTAGGTATTTCTCAAGCGGCTCAGCTAAATACAAACCTAATATCGCTTTACGGGCAGCAAATAGCTCACTTTGACTAATTTGCTGTGTCGTAGCTTGCTTGTCAGAAATAGCCTCGCCACGGGTTAGACGTAGGATATCTAATTCGTGTTCAGCACCCGGGTAATCAATGCTCAAATGCAATAAGAAACGATCAAGCTGAGCTTCTGGTAGTGGGTAAGTGCCTTCTTGTTCTAGCGGGTTTTGGGTTGCCATAACCATAAAGAGATCAGACAGTGGATAGGTGTTTTTACCCACCGTTACTTGGCGTTCAGCCATGGCTTCAAGAAGAGCTGATTGCACTTTAGCAGGAGCACGGTTTATTTCATCTGCCAAAATTAGGTTATGAAATAACGGGCCTTTTTCAAATACGAACTCACTGGTTTGCTGGCGATAAATATCGGTACCTGTGACATCTGCAGGTAATAAGTCTGGGGTAAATTGCACACGTTGAAAGCTGCCTTCAACGCCTTTTGCTAAGGCATTCACTGCACGTGTCTTAGCAAGACCCGGAGGGCCTTCTACTAATAAATGGCCGTCTGCCAAAATCGCGATTAACAGTGCTTGAGTTAATTGTGGTTGGCCGATAATTTGCGTGTCTAGGTATGATTTTAATTGTGAAAATGCGTTAACTGCCATAATAAAAAGACTGTCCTAAAAGCGTGAGTCAAAAATTGTTTTTGTTATGCGCCAATACGTTACATTCAGTGCCGATAAATTCTTTTCGCGGTACCGTGATGGGGCGCCATCAACAAGTTATAAGGATTCAAAAGTTATAACACAAGTGTTAGACAGAAAATCCTCAAATAGTTCGTTATTTTTTAAGGATTTTTAGCCTACCATATAAATTCGGTGTTTTTTTGTAAATAGGCCGAAAAAAGCCTATGGTTGAAAACTTACTATTGGCATTCGTACACGGGTTGTTTTAGAATCAGGAAAAACAAACAGGTCAGACCTGTCAGCGGGAGAGCATAAATGTCTGAGCAAAATATACTTAAAACAGCAAAAGGCGATCGTATCGCTATCGTTAGCGGCCTGCGAACGCCATTCGCAAAGCAAGCCACAGCATTCCATCATGTACCAGCCCTTGATATGGGTAAGTTAGTTGTCAACGAAATGCTTGAGCGACTTAACTTCGATAAATCTGAAATTGACCAACTTGTATTTGGCCAAGTAGTACAAATGCCAGAAGCGCCAAATATTGCCCGTGAAATTGTATTAGGTACGGGTATGCCTGTTTCTGTTGATGCTTATTCTGTTTCGCGTGCGTGTGCGACAAGTTTCCAAGCCATTGCTAACGTAGCTGAGTCAATTATGGCAGGCTCAGTGCAAGTAGGTATCGCTGGTGGTGCTGACTCATCGTCTGTATTACCCATTGGTGTTAGCAAAAAATTAGCGGGTAGCCTTGTTGATTTAAACAAAGCACGTACGCTTGGCCAGCGTTTAAAGATTTTCTCTAAACTACGTTTAAAAGATTTACTTCCTGTTCCGCCAGCGGTCGCTGAGTACTCTACTGGTTTATCTATGGGTCAAACAGCAGAACAAATGGCAAAAACGCATAACATTAGCCGCGAAGATCAAGATGCTTTAGCACATCGCTCTCATACCCTTGCAAGCCAAGCGTGGGCAGATGGTAAACTGAAAGACGAAGTAATGACTGCCCATGTTGCGCCTTATAAGAGCTTTATTGAGCAAGATAATAATATTCGTCATAACTCAACAGTTGAAGGCTACGCGAAGTTAAAACCAGTATTTGACCGTCAACATGGTTCCGTGACTGCAGCTAACGCAACGCCATTAACCGATGGTGCCGCTGCGGTATTAATGATGAGCGAGAGTAAAGCTAAAGCATTGGGTTACAACATTTTAGGTTATGTGCGTAGCTTTGCTTTCTCAGCAATTGGTGTACATGAAGATATGCTAATGGGTCCGGCGCACTCAACGCCAATTGCCCTAGATAGAGCAGGTATCACACTAGCTGATTTAGATTTAATCGAAATGCACGAAGCATTTGCAGCGCAAACACTTGCTAACATGAAGATGTTTGCGTCAGATAAATTTGCACAAGAAAAGCTTGGTCGTAGCAAAGCGATCGGCGAAATTAACATGGACAAGTTCAATGTTTTAGGTGGCTCACTTGCATACGGTCACCCATTTGCGGCTACAGGTGCGCGCCTGATCACGCAAAGCTTACATGAACTTAATCGTCGCGGTGGCGGCTTAGCGCTTACGACTGCGTGTGCAGCGGGTGGCTTAGGCGCAGCCTTTGTATTGGAGAGTGCGTAATGACAGATTCAGTATTTAGTTTATCAGTGGCTGATGACGGCGTAGCCGTTGTAACCATTGATGTGCCGGGTGAAAAAATGAACACCCTGCGCAGTAGTTTTGCAGAAGATTTAAAAACCTTACTTAAAGACGCACAAGCGCAAGCGGTAAAAGGCATGGTATTTATCAGTGGTAAAAGCGATAACTTTATCGCTGGTGCTGATATTAAAATGCTTGATAGCGCTAATAGCCGTGAAGATGCATTAGCGTTAAGCGAAATGTGCCAGCAAGCATTTTTCGATATGAAAAAGCTGCCTTTCCCAACAGTGAGTGCCATTCATGGTGCGGCATTAGGGGGTGGTTTAGAGTTTGCTTTAGCTTGTGATTATCGCGTGTGTTCAGACAGCGATATCACTAAGCTTGGTTTGCCAGAAGTACAGTTAGGCTTATTACCTGGTGGTGGCGGTACTCAGCGCTTACCTAAATTAGTTGGTCTACAAAAAGCACTTGAGTGGATGCTTACTGGTAAGCAAGTACGTGCCAAGCAAGCGAAGAAAACAGGCTTAGTAAATGATTGTGTTCCACACAGTGTATTACTTGACGTTGCTAAAGAGTTTGCCCTGAAAGGTAAGGCAAAGGTCACGAAACCAAAGCTAGACCGTTTAAGCCAATTACTTGAGTCAAACCCATTTGGTCGCAATATTATTTTCAAAAAAGCACAAGAAAACGTACTGAAGAAAACAGGCGGTCACTACCCAGCACCTTTAGCAATTATTAAAGCGGTTCGTGCAAGTGTTGAACTTGATCAATTAAAAGCATACAAAACTGAAGCTGAAGGCTTTGCCACGCTGGTAATGAGCGATGAGTCAAAAGCATTACGCGGTATTTTCTTTGCAACCACTGAAATGAAAAAAGAGTGGCGCAATGATGATGCACCAGCAATCGCTAAAGCGGCAGTATTAGGTGGCGGCCTAATGGGCGCGGGTATTGCCCATGTTAGTGCTGTAAAAGCCGGTGTTCCAGTGCGCATTAAAGATGTGGCTGAAAAGGGCATCAGCAATGCAATGAACTACAGCTATAAAATTTTAGATAAAAAGCAAAAGCGTCGTATTTTATCTAAAGCAGAGCTACAACAAACCATGAACCGCATTACCGGTACTACCGATTACAGTGGCTTTAAACACATTGATATCGTTATCGAAGCAGTGTTTGAAGATCTTGCTTTAAAGCAAGGTATGGTGGCTGATGTTGAACGTGAATGCCAAGACAACACTATTTTTGCAAGTAATACCTCGTCATTACCGATTGCACAAATTGCTGCGGATGCAGCACGCCCAGAAAATGTAATTGGTCTGCATTACTTCTCACCAGTTGAGAAAATGCCACTTGTTGAGATCATTCCTCATGCTGGTACGTCTGAAGAAACCATCGCTCGCGTCGTTAACTTTGCCCGTAAGCAAGGTAAAACACCGATTGTGGTTAAAGACATGGCTGGTTTCTATGTAAACCGTATCTTAGCGCCTTATGTCAATGAAGCGGCTAATTTACTGCTTGCAGGTGAGCCGATTGAAAAGATTGACCAAGCTTTAGTAGAGTTTGGTTTCCCGGTAGGGCCTTTAGCGTTACTTGATGAAGTAGGGATTGATATCGGTTCTAAAATTGCGCCAATCCTTGAAAAAGAATTGGGCGAGCGCTTTAAAGCCCCGGATGCCTTCAATCGCTTAATCGACTCTAAGCGTTTAGGTCGTAAGACTGGCCGTGGTTTTTATCTTTATGACAAGAAAGATAAAAAAGTGGATGAGTCAGTATACGAGCTTCTTGGTGTTACGCCATCACCTCGTTTAAACAAGAGCGAAATTGCTAAACGTTGTGTTGCGCAAATGCTAAACGAAGCGGTACGCTGTTTAGATGATGGCATTATTGCAAGCCCGCGTGATGGTGATATTGGCGCAATTTTTGGTATCGGTTTTCCACCATTCTTAGGTGGCCCATTTAGCTATATGGATAAACTGGGTGCAGCACAAGTGAGCTCAGAAATGGCGACTTTTGCTAACTACAACCCAATTTTCACACCTTGCGATACGTTAAAAGCAATGGCTGAAAAGGGTGATCGTTTTTACCAAGAAGAAAGCGAAGAGCCGGCAGTAGCTGAAATCGCGCCAGTCGATCCGGTTGAAGTAACCAAAGAAGTGGTCGAAGACGAGCAAGCGTCAGAAGCCGCGGATACAGAAACGACCAAAAGCTAATTCTTTAAATTGATTAGTTAATATAAAAGCCCTGCTCATTGAGCGGGGCTTTTTGTTTCGATATTGGCCATAAGTGGTATTTAACTCGTGAAGTCGGTTTGTTATAACTAGGTTTATTTACAAAGCGATTAATCACCATGACTCTCACCACTGCGCGATTAACATTACGGCTATTAAATGCCGATGACTGGCCATTGTTTTATACTTTGCATAATGATGCCGAAGTTATAGCTAAATGCTTCGATAAGCCCTCAGAGGCGCAGTTACGTGCTAAGTTTAATGAACGTTTAAAGCCTTGGCAGCCAAATACGAATTCACCACTTTGTTTAGTTATTGTTGAAACCAGTACCGGTAAAGAGGTGGGTGTAACTGGCTTTACCTCATCAACAGTGCCAGATAGTCAAGAGGTTGGTTATTTGCTACTGCCTAATTTTCATGGTCGTGGCTATGCTACAGAGTCTTTGCAAGCAGTGCTTAATTACGCCACATCAGAGCATGCGGTGCGTGAATTTAAAGCGGTTGTCACCGAGGGTAATATCGGTTCGGAAAAAGTACTTGAGAAGTGTGGTTTTCAGTTAGTCGAGAAGCAGCTAGATGCGTATGCCATTGGCGGCGTTTTGTATACCGATCATCATTTTCATTTAAGTTGCACTGATCACAGAGTGTGATCAGTGCGCAATTTTACAGATGAAGCGCAATCGCTTTTCTGTCTTTTTCTGGCATATTCGCAACCACTAAATCAAACGAATTATCGATCATTCGTTCAATCTCTCCTTGTGGTACGGTGCCATCTAAAATAACCGTATTCCATAAACGTTTGTTCATGTGATAACCCGGGATCACCGACGGGAAAATATCACGCAGTGCTTGGGCTTCATCTGGATCGCATTTCAGATTTAGCCACCATACAAGATTACCTTCATCGTCTGTTTGACCTTCTTTGCCCTCGGCAAGGGTAGCAAACATTTTATGATTCACCTTGTAAACGTCGACATCTTGGCCAAATGGTTGGGTGATCATCACCAATGGCTTTTTCATTAAATACTCGTGTACTGTGTGTTGATTCATGATCCAATCCTTGAAGTCATTTTTCGTAGTTATAAACATAGCAGCTTTTTCGTAGTTTGGAGACAACTATTGTCATAATTTGCTGAAAAATCGAATAAATAACGGGCATGAGTGAAAACTGCAAATTTTTATTGAACAAAAGCCATTACGTGGTAAATTTCTGTCATCAAAAAACGATAGGAATACACCCATGCCTAAGGCAAGTGAAGTTAAAAAAGGCGCCGCTATCGAGCATAACGGCCGTGTTTTAGTAGTTAAAGATATTCAACGTTCTGTACCACAGGGTCGTGCTGGTGGTAGTTTATACCGCATGCGTTTATACGATGTAGTAACAGGCGGTAAAGTTGATGAAACTTTTAAAGACAGCGACATGCTAAAGCTAGCTGACTTAACTCGTCGTGAAGCAATGTTCTCTTACATTGATGGAGACGAATATGTTTTTATGGATAACGAAGATTACACGCCTTACAACCTAAATAAAGAAGCGATCAGTGAAGAAGTTTTATTCGTTAATGAAGAAACTCAAGGTCTTCACGTTATTGTGATTGATGGTGCTCCGGTTGGTTTAGATTTACCATCAAGTGTTGAACTTGTTGTAGAAGAAACTGACCCTTCAATCAAAGGTGCTTCTGCAAGTGCTCGTTCTAAACCTGCGCGTTTAACAACAGGTTTAACAATTCAAGTTCCTGAGCATATTTCGACAGGCGATCGTATTCGTATCAACACTGTTGAACAAAAATTTATGGGTCGTGCAGAAAAATAATTCTGAGGCTCTTAAAAACCGGCTTAATGCCGGTTTTTTTGTTTTATTTGTAACGTGCTCATAACAAAATTCATTGAAAAAGGAACGAAAAACGCGCATTATTATTAGCTTACGAAAACAATAATAAATACCAGTAGTAGATTAATGTTAAACCACGGATTGGAAAACAGAGAATACATCAAACTCCCCGAAGGCGTTGATATCGCCATCACTCCCGCCGGCGTTGTTGCGCGAAGCTATGCTTACATTATCGATTTTCTTATCCGTAGTTTGGTTTTACTTGCTGTGGGTACTGTATTGGCATTTTTTGGCGATGCAGGGCAAGGACTTATATTAATTGCTTACTTTTTAATTTCATGGGGCTATAACATCCTGTTTGAAATGGAAAGTGGCCAAACGCCAGGTAAAAAACGCCTTAAAATCCGTGTTGTACAAGACAATGGCTTACCAGCAAGCTTCTCGCAAATAGTGGTGCGTAACTTACTACGCCCTGCCGATATGCTGCCGATAGGCTACTTCTTGGGTCTTGTGGTGATGTTGTTTAACAACCGCTTTAAACGCATTGGTGATTGGGCGGCAGGCACCATGGTTATTTACGACGATGAGTTAGCCGCACGGCCTGAATTATCTCAAGGTGAAGTGCATATTCCGACCATTAGCTTAACCACCGAAGAGCAATTAGCCGTGCTTGCTTTTGCTGAACGTCATGATGAATTATCTGATGCAAGACGCCGTGAATTAGCTGCAATTTTAGCCGCTCCTTTTTCTGCCGCAGAGCATGAGATTGAGGCGCAGCTCGTTAGTTACGCACGCCACTTTGCTGGCCAAGTACAAAATAATAATGATTACCCACAGCCGGAGGGTAAACAATGAAGCAAACTCAATTTGTAAAATCAAATAGCCTCAGTTGGGACGAGTTTGAGGCGCTTTGTGAGCAAAATAGTGCAAAGTCTTTACCTGTTAATTTTCCTAATTTGTATCGCAAAGTCTGTAATGATTTAGCTATTGCCCAAAGTCGTCAATACAGCCCTGTGTTGATTGAGCAAATAAACAGGCTGGTGCAGTTAGGACAAAAGCGCCTTTATTTATCTCGAAATAATCAATTCTCTGAAATATGGCATGTGGCACGCACGGCATTTCCGCGTGCACTGTATGAAAATCGTTTCATGCTTGGCATTAACTTATTGGCATTTTGGGGATTGGCCTTAATTGCTTTTATTTGGGTGACAATCGACCCTGATGCCGCGTATACATTTTTAGGGCAAAGCACCGTTCTTAATATCGAACAAATGTATAACCCAAGTGGTAGTGTTCAATCAGCAGAGCGCGGTGCATCACAAGATCTGATGATGTTCGGGGTCTATATCTACAATAACATTGGCATTGCATTTCAGATGTTTGCAGGTGGCGTGTTGTTTTGTGTTGGCGCTGCTTTTTTCTTGTTGTTCAATAGTTTTTATTTTGGTGCCGTTGCGGCTCACATTGTGAATGTTGGATTTGAAGGGCCGTTTTTCTCGTTTGTGATCACCCATGGCTCGTTTGAGTTAACCGCTATCATTATTGCTTCAGCGGCGGGGTGTCAAATAGGCTACGGCTTGTTAAATCCAGGGCAGTATACCCGTGCATATGCGATGAAACAGGCTGCACAAAAAGCACTTCCGCTCATTGTTGGCGCATTTTTGATGTTAGTCATTGCCGCTTTTATCGAAGCATTTTGGTCACCTCGTGATATTGCTAACGAAATTAAATATTTAGTTGGCAGCGGTTGTTGGGCCTATGTCATTTTTCGCTTATACAGGGGAATGCGCTATGGAGCTTAATCGTCTTAGCTTCAATCCGCGCAAGCGCAGTGCTTACGAGACCTTTGATTTAACCGTGTTGTTAGTTAAGCAGCATGCTATGGCGTTGGTCTCTTTATATTTGATGATGGCCGTGCCTGTATTTCTGATTGTTAGCCTCTTAGTGAATTGGGGCATAGGTGGCTTTGTTGTTTGGTGGCTTAAACCTGTATTTGAGCGACCTTTACTCGATTACATGTCAAAAGCGGTTTTCAATCAGCCAGTCAACATAATGAGTAGCTTAAAGTCACTCAAGCAGTTAAAAATCGCTGATATGCTAGCGCATTTAACCGTTTTTAGGCTCAGCCCAAACAGAGCATTTTTAGCCCCTGTAGAACAACTCGAGCGACTATCAGGCGAGCGCAAAACTAAGCGTAAGCGAGTTTTATTTGCTTCAACTAAGCCAAAACAAACATTATGGATGCTGTTTTGTGTGCATTTTGAATTCATCATTTTAATGGGGATATCGGCGCTGACGATTGCGCTTGTGCCCCATTCATTTTCTGCACAAGAAGCGATGTATCAGCTATTCGAAGCGCCAATCTGGGTTGAGATAGCATTTAACTTTATCTATATCATCAGTATCTCGTTAGTCGCACCGTTATTTGTAACAGGTGGTTTCCTTGCTTATTTACACCGCCGTGTCGAACTAGAAGGCTGGGATATAGAGCTGGCTTTTAAAAATATTCGCACCCGTCTTGCAGGCGTCGTCAGTGCCGTGACGCTATTTATACTGACAACGTTTTCGTTACAGCCATCAACAAGCTATGCAGAGCAAATCGATAAGCAAGCGGTAAAAGAGCAAGTTACTGCTCTTTATAATGAGCCTAATGTCATTGAAACTGAGACCACGTGGGTGCCCAATATCGAAGCAAAAGACAGCTCATCAGAGAGTGATTGGTCTTGGCTTATCGATGTGTTTACTGCGATTGGTGAAGTGTTTGGCATATTTGTTTGGGTACTGGTCGGTTTATTAGTCATTTGGTTGGTTTATTACCTGATGCAAAAGCGCGGTTTTTTTGCAAATTTAAGCTTACCAGAACGTACTAAAGTAAATGAAGAGCCAGTGATCCCCACTTTATTTGCTGAAATTAAAAGCAAAGATTTACCGACTGATTTAATTGCCGCAGCAAAGCAGTGTTTTGAGCAAGGTGAGCACCGCTTGGCACTGGCATATTTGCTTCATCATGCGCTGAGTTGGGCACAGCAACAACATGAAGTGCGCTTGCACCGCTCGATGACTGAGCGCGAATGTAAACGTGCAATTGATGCAAGAGTGCCAAACCAAGGACAAGCGATTTTTGCCCGCTTATTTTCTGCGTGGATCACGGTTGCTTGGGGTCATAAAACCCCTGATATCGACTTTATCGAGCTGACTGAGCAAGTTACTACTATGACAGCAAAGACTAAGGAGCAAGCCCATGAAGCTTAAAGTTGTGCTCATAGCGGTGCTAGTGGTGTTTAGCTTATTTGTTATTGCTGGTATTGCTTCTTTAGATTGGCAGAAAAAAGAAATAGAAATTGGCTTTCATAGTGATGTGGCAAAAGATAACTTCACGATGGCTAAGCGGCT
The DNA here is from genome assembly GCF_002964825.1 of Pseudoalteromonas sp. T1lg122. Taxonomy (NCBI): domain Bacteria; kingdom Pseudomonadati; phylum Pseudomonadota; class Gammaproteobacteria; order Alteromonadales; family Pseudoalteromonadaceae; genus Pseudoalteromonas; species Pseudoalteromonas sp. T1lg122. The sequence continues at coordinate 335,358 of NZ_PQCG01000034.1, read as the reverse complement.
ACTTAAAGCCAATGGTATCGATTGGAATAAAAACAAACGCTTGGCAGAACAAGCACAAAGTGATGAGTTAAACATTGACCCGCAAAGTATCTTAATTTTGGATGAGGCGGTGCTTGCTGACTCTTACCAGTTAGATGTACAGCTTGCTGATTGGGTTGGTGAGGGCGGACGTTTAATTTATGTATTAAACAGGCAGCGCGATGAGCTGGCGATTGATAGCACGGTATTTTTTAGTCAGCTTGGCATCAATGTAGAAAGCCAAGAAGATGTGTTTGAATATGATTTTGCGATGCTCAAAGAAGGGAATAAAAATAGTACGCTGTCAATCGATGAAAACACTCAGCTTGACCTTGAGCTAAGCCGTGCCTTTTTTATTGAAAACTGCCCAGGTGTGAGTACCAATAATGATAATGGCGACACCCTGATGTGTGACTTTGCATTTGGTCAAGGTCGGATCATCGTGATGCCCTCATTATTACCTTTTACCAATTATCGACTTCGCCATCTTGATCATGGCAGCTTATTACTTTGGTTAAGTAAAGGGGCTGAAAAAGTAACCTATGTACCTTATCTAACTTACCCAAATTGGTTTGCCAAATTATGGCACTGGAGCTGGCAATGTGTGGTGACGTTGCTGTTATTGATTGTGCTTGCAGTGTGGCATATCAGTAGTCGCATCGGCCGCTCTTATGCACCTGACTTTGACATAAAAACCAGCTTTAATCAGCATATCCGTGCAGTGGCGAGCTTTTATTCTGAGCATGGTCACGAAGCCGTGTTATTTGCTGCACTCAAGAAAGACTTTTACGCCAAAGTTGAATCGCGGGTACCTAATTTTAAAATGCTCAGTGTAGAAAAGCAGGCGCAGATCATCGCTAGTTTAACTCATTTTGAAAAACAACAAGTGGCTCAACTACTTGCTAGCAAGTTTCCTGAGTCAAAAGAACAACGAACAGAATATATAAAACGATTCAAACAATTAAGGAATGCCTTATGAGCACGGAATTGGACACTAATCGCATGAGCTTAGTTGAGGCAGCTGATGCAGTAAAACAAGTAAAGCATAACATTTCGCGTGTGTTAGTCGGTCAAGATGCCATTGTTGAAGATGTGCTTACCGTGCTATTTGCAGGTGGCCATGTGTTACTTGAAGGGGTTCCTGGGCTTGGTAAAACGCTATTGGTTAGAGCCCTAGCAAAAAGCTTAAATGTGGACTTCTCACGCGTGCAATTTACGCCGGATTTAATGCCATCGGATGTTGTTGGCCATAGTTTGTATGACATGAAATCAGGTGAGTTTAATATTAAAAAAGGTCCCGCTTTTACTAATATTTTGCTGGCTGATGAAATCAACCGTGCACCAGCTAAAACGCAATCAGCCCTCCTTGAGGTGATGCAAGAGCAACAAATCACCATTGATGGCGAGTCATTATCTATTGATTCACCATTTATGGTATTAGCCACTCAAAACCCATTAGATCAAGAAGGGACTTACCCACTGCCTGAGGCTGAATTAGACCGCTTTATGATGAAAGTGGAGCTTGGTTTTCCTTCTCATGAATCGGAAGTTGAGCTTTTAAAACTGAATACACAGATTGTTTCTAATGAAACCAAAGTAGAGCAGCTGCCAGCAGTCTTGGATGCTAAGCGTATTGCAGACATTAAACAGCTTTGTGCAGATATCTTAGTGGACGAACAAATACTGAATTATGCCGTCGATATCGTGCGTAGTTCACGAACGTGGCAAGGCGTGCTGCACGGCGCAGGGTTACGTGCCTCAATTAATATCATTAAAGCCGCAAAAGTAATGGCATTAATGAATGGCCGTGACTTTGTAACCCCAGATGACGTGAAGTCAGTGTCAGTGAATATTTTAAGACACCGATTAATTTTATCAGCTGATTTGGAGCTGGAAGGGGTGTCATTTGATGAAGTGATCAGTGCCATTTTAGCCAGTGTTGAAGCGCCGCGCTCATGAAACGCATCAAGCATAGACCTGCAAAACGCTTAGTGCAATTAACCGCTTTGTTGCTGTTATTCTTGCTTGTCTGTGCCATTGCATCGGTTGACAGCTTAGTGCTAACGGCCTTGTTAATAGTGCCCTTATTGGTCGCATTTGTCGATTATATGGCGGCGAAGTCAGAGCCTTTACTTGAAGTAAGTGCACAAACGAGTCTCAACATGGCTTTGTATCGACGCCAAGTATTGCAGGTCGTGATTAAAAATAAAGCGAAGCATGCGACGATGTTAGATGTCAGCGTTCATTTGAGTAATGCAATTGAGCTGCAAAAGCCACAGCAAACGGTGTTTATAGATGCTATGCAGCAAGCAAAGCAGAGCTTTAGTTTACGTGCTCACAAACGAGGCGATGCGCAGATCAGTGCCATTGAACTTAGGGTCGGGTCGCCATTTGGCCTTTGGCAAACAAACTGGTTAGCTGCGCAAGCGATTCAATTAAAAGTGTATCCCGATTTTAGCCGTGTTACCTCAAAGCAACATTTAAGTGGCGTAGTGAATAAGCCTATTTCAGGTTTAAAACTCACTAAGAAGCGCGGTGATGGTATTGAGTTTCAGCAGTTACGTGAATACCGCCAAGGTGATAGTGTTAGGCAGATAGATTGGCAGGCGACCAGTAAGCGTCGAAAACTCATTTCTCGTGAGTATCAAGAAGAGCAAAACCAACACGTCATTGTGATGCTCGATGCCTCCAAAAAAATGGCCATAGAAGCCAATGAGGGCAGCCACTTTGATCATGCTTTAAATGCATTATTACTGCTGTCGCACACAGTTTTAAAGCAAGGTGACTGGTTTAGCATGCAAAGCTTTAACCAAAACCTGCGCTGGTTACCCGATGTAAAAGGCGCACAGAATGTATCACGGGTAATGAATCACTTTTATGATCTATATCCAGATAAGAGCAGCAGTGACTATTTAGTGGCTGTGAACCAATTAATCGCTAAACGCAGTAAACGGTCTTTAGTGTTATTAGTGACCACCCTTGATGAGCAAAGTATTGATGAGTTGATGCCTGCAATTAAGCTATTACAAAAACACCACTTAGTTGCGCTTATTAATATTAACAATCGTGCCGTGAGTGAAGTGCTCGATGAGCCTATTGAAAAGTACGAAGATGCAACCAGCTATTGTGCAGCATTAGCGCTGTTAAATTCACATAAAGCCAATATGGCAAAGCTGAAAAAACAAGGGGTGATAGCCATAGACTGTAACCCTGAGCAGCTACTACCGCATGTGCTTAACACCTATTTAAATGTGAAGCACTCCGGGGCATTGTAATACTAGCTAGCAATAAAAAAGGCATTGAATTCAATGCCTTTTTTAATAAATAACGAAATCTATGAAACGATTATTTCTGATTATCAATAGCTTCGTTGATTTTGTATTGGAAATAAATAACGTTAAAGAAAAACGTTAAAATACCACCTAAATGAACTGGTTCATTGCTGCCTTCATTAATCAACTCTTTAATTGATGTACGAAGAGAGAAAACTAATACAATCCCAACAACAAAAGAAGCCAGCGAAACAAGCGCAGATAAACCTTCTGGAATAGATGTGAATGCTAAACCAATGTTAATTGCGTAGAGGGCAACATAGCCATAAACTAGGTTTTGACTTACCTTATGTTTAGCTAGCGTATTTGCTTGATTGGTCCGGCTTACTAGCCAGTATACGGCGTAAATACCAAATGTGAAAAGGCATAAAAAGAACACGCCCCAAGCAGAGAAGCGGTCAAAGTTTAAAATAGGTCTATTACCGCTGGTATTTTGCTGAGTAAGCTCAGCTTCTGGTGCTTCATAAATGTTAGCTGATTCTTCAGACATAACGATTCCTCATAATTATTTTTGTATATTCCTTTGTGCAAATTGCACGTACCGATAATAGCAGTGAGCTTGGTTTTTGTACATCATTTCAACAGCCTAGAAAGTAAGGCCAAGTAGCATCAAGGTCAGTATAAATAAGCCTTATAGAGGGTATAGCATGAGTGAAGTTTTAAAGCTTGCTGAAATTATGTACACTGCCGCTGATTTTAATGAGGTGCTGTGTGTTATTTGTTATTTTGAGCTGTGTATTTATTTTGGTGATGTATCTTGAGTCTCTGTCTAAAGGGATGCCTGTAAAGCGCTGGATGCTGTTAGGTGGAGTGCTTGGGCCTGTCGCTTGGTGTTTGTTTAACGTGCATTACCGACGCGCATTTGTGCGCCATGTTGGCCGACAATCGTGTGGTTGGCGACCTTAAGCTTTTACAGTTTTTAGAAGACTTGGTGCAGATTTATCGAGTTGCTTTTGTAAGAATGCGGTAAATTCAGGTTGAGATAACGGTTTAGAATAATAATAACCTTGGACTGTTTGACACTTTAACTGCTCTAACATAACGACCTGATCAGCTTGCTCAACCCCTTCTGCAACCACATGTAAATCAAGGTTATGAGCAATGGTCACAATTGAGTCGACCATATTACGACCACGTTCTGATTGCATGTCGTCAATAAAGGCTTTATCAACTTTCAAGGTATTTAGTGGGAACTGTTTTAGATAGGCTAATGAAGAGTAACCCGTACCAAAGTCATCCATTGCAAGGTGAATACCACGAGCACTGAGTGAGCGCATGACTGCAATTGCTTCGTTCGGATCGTCCATAACCGTACCTTCAGTGATCTCAAGCTCAAGGAAGTAAGAGGGCAGTTCATTTTTTTGCAAAATTACATCAATACGAGTGGTTAAATCAGGTAAGCTAAACTGCTTGGCCGATAAGTTTACTGCCACACGACCGCTGAATAAACCTTGATCTATCCACGCCTTTACATCGCGACACGCTTTGTTTAAAACCACTTCACCAATTTCGATTATTTGCCCAGTTTCTTCAGCGATAGGAATAAACACACCAGGGCTTATGACGCCTTTTTTCGGAGTAATAAAGCGCACAAGTGCTTCCATACCATCTAGCTTACCAGTACGAATATTCATCTTCGGTTGGTAATACACCTCAAAGTGATCTTCTTTTAGACCGTAACGCATCAAGTTTTCGATTTGTAAGCGTTTAACCGCTTCACGGTTCATGGTGTCGTTGAAAAACAGGTAGCTATTACCTTTTTTCTTGGCGTGATACATGGCTGTATCCGCATTTTTAAGCAATAGTTCTGGGGTGTTGCCATCTTCAGGGAACAGGACAATCCCGACACTCGAGGTGATCACCAGTTCGTGACCCGCCATATTGAAAGGCGTGGCAATTGCAGCTAAAAAGAGTTTAGCCATTCGAGTGATGGTATGAATATCGTTGGTGCCCGACATTACCAGCGCAAACTCATCACCGCCTAGGCGATAAAACACATCTTTTTCGCGGGTTAACTTATTCAAACGCATCGCAAGCTTAGACAATAAGCTATCACCAAGTTGGTGACCCAGTGAGTCGTTAATCTTTTTAAAGTTATCTAGGTCAAACACTAACAAAGCGTGATGGTTATCTTGTTTAGCAAGCTTTTTCAGGTTAGTGAAAAACAAATTTCGGTTCGGTAAGCCCGTTGTGCGGTCGCGATTAGATAAGTTATGTAATTGTGATTCGGCTTTTTTTCGTTCTGTTTGATCTGAAAACACCACCACATAGTTACAAATTTGGTTGTGCTCATTTTTGATTTCATCAATTGAAATTTCAATCGGTAACAACTGTCTTTTTGCATTGCGAAGTTTTACCTCTTGTTGCCAATGCTCCGTCGCTTTTACGGTGGCTTTAATTTCATCCACATAGCTTTGGTCATAACCATTTAAGGTAAAATCTTTCTTTAAATATTGTTCGCGGCTGCCACCAAACAAAGTCAAAAAGCTCGGGTTTAAGTCAACCAGCTTGAAGTTTTTATCGTAAATGGCGATGGCGTCAGTTAACGACTCAACGCATTTTGCAAACAGGTTTAAACGTGCTTCAGTTGATTTAAGCTGAGAAATATCTCGCACTGTACCTGTCATACGTAAAGGGTTTAGGTTTGCATCTTTTTCGATGATCTTGCCGCGATCCAGTACCCAGTGCCAGCGATCAAAACTGTCTTTTATACGGTAGCTCGCTTCAAAGAATGCGGTGTGTTCAGCAAAGTGTTTTTTTAGCGCTGTTTCGACGTGTTGTAAATCGTGAGGGTGAATCAATTCGCGGTTAGGGGGAAAGCCACTGCTGCTGTTTGTATCTGAGGTGTATTTATCATTTATTCGCAGCACTTCACCGGTTTTAATATTCCAATCCCAAAGTGTGTCACCACTGCCTTCTACGGTACTTTTTAAGCGATGTTCTGAAATTCGAAGTTGCTGACGTGAGCGTTTTAATTTAAAAATGACAAATAATAGGTACGGCAATAACAGCATCATGATAGCGCTTGGAATAAGCAGCAATGTGCTCTGTTCCAGCTCTATAGGGCTGGCGGATGCTGAAAAAATCCCAGCCATACTTATTGTTAAAAAAGCAGAAATCATTTTTATTATTTTTGTCATTAATGCATTACCGTAATTCGCACCAATTAATCTAATCTAAGCCCGCGTCCGAGTCAAAGAGAATGCGAAGAAAGGGTTGCTTTTGGCTGTTTTTTGGCCTTTGGCTCACTTAAAAGTTCTATTCTTGGTCGGTTATCGCTAAATGTCTCGGTAATATACTGCTGCATTTGAGTAAGGCTTAACATATCAAGCGCCTCTAAAAGCTGCTGTTGCATATTAAATTCAGTATCGCGATTACCAATTGCTAACCATAAACGTTGCGAGCGCAGGCGTAAATTTTTATCTTTTTCAGCAATGTGTGTGACAAGACCCGCTTTGGCATCGAGCCATTGTTGTTCAGTAATACTGTTTATTTGCGAGACATAATTGCTAATAAATTGCTGATGACGTTTCAGTATCTCATCTGCACTATGCTTAGGTGACTGCACATAAAAAGCGATACCTGCACGGGTATTAAATGGGGCATAGCCCGCTCCAACCAAATAGCCAAGTTGTTGTTTGGTTCTTAACTCATTAAAGTAGTCTTGATTTATTAAATGATTAAGTACCATCATTTGCACTTTTTCAGTGGTGTCATCGGTGCGTGCTTGGTAGTAAAGCACCATCGCATGATCGCTGCAATTTAACGTAAAACGCTGTTGCTCAACATCGGTAATATCATTGAGTGGTCGCGTTAAATCAATAATCGTGGTGCTGCCAGCTAAGTGTTCAGTCACTTGCTTTTGAAACTTAATAGCATCACTGCGCTGCCAGTTACCATGTAAAAAAGACTCAACATGCAAAGCTTTAAAAAACTCATTTCTAAAGCAATTAAACTGATGGAAACTGGTATCTTTTAAAGCTTGCGCTAAGGCATTCGGCTCTGGGTTCCACGGCATGATTTGCGCACCCAAAATACTAAATAACTCACTGACGGGTTTATTTTGATTGCTGTTTCGCCAGTGTCTCACAAGCTGCTTTTTATACTCAGCAAAGCGTTTTGCACAGATCTCAACATTAAAGAGCGCATCCAGTAATTCATTAACGAGCTCTAACTGACTCGATGAAAGGCCCGCAGTGTGTAGGGTTAAGCCGCCTTGGTGCGAGGTTAAATGATAACTAAGGCCTGCCAATTCTGCCGGATAAAATTGCTCAGCTACACTGTCCATAAACAGGTCGGCAAACAAGCGGGTAAGCGCCATGTGTTTAACATCTTTAATCGCAAAGGTTGAGTCCATTGCTAAGTAAAAGTGTCCTTTAGCCACCCGAAAAGTCGCATCTTGTTTGAACCAAAAATCAAGCCCTCTCTTTTGACTAATAATTCTGGTTCATTGGTTGGCTCATCTAATGGCAGTAGTTCAACATCTTTAGTGAGATAGGGGTTGGCACTAGGCAAGCACATCTGTGGTAATGGTGTGTTTATTTCACTGAGTGCTTCAAGCCAACTTGTTGAGATATCTTCTACTTTATAGGGGGTATTGTACCAAGCGGTGGTGTGCTCTGGTTCAACACCTGGATGGATTAGTACCAAGCGCATGTTGTCAGGCGTGAGCCATTGCATGGCAATTTCGTGGGCGCAGCGATTAAAGCCTTCCATTAAATAATCGCCTTGCACATAGTTGGCTTCATCGTAATGCTGCATATTAATGCTTAAGTTACTCACCCAATCAATTAAGCGCGCTTTTTCTTGGTTATCGAAGGCGATTTGTAATAGGTTCTTTTTATCTTGATAAAGACGCGGCAATTTATCGCAGTTTTGGTTGATTAAGCAGATATACTCAAACACCATTTCGACGATATCTTCATAGTATTCAATACCTTCATCAGTTAACGCCATGCTGATATTAAAATCTTTGAAGTTACTACCATTAATACCGCCACCTGCTGACAGAGCATTGATCCAACCTTGCTCTTTTAAAATAGAATATAGCGACCCTTTGCCTTCGTAGCCGAGTAAGTGGGCAATAAAACTAACGGTTTTGTGACGATAAAAGTCATCAATATTTGGCATCGCAAAGCTAATAATGAGCTTTTGCATATGTTTATGAGGTTCAATGTGTAACACCTTACCTAAGTCTTGTTTACGGTAAAGTGGCTGCTCTATAATCTCTTTACTTTTAGGCTGCCCTTTTATTTCGCTAAAAAATTGTTTTACCCAAGTTGTCATGGTTGCAATATCTTCATTGCTACAGATCACCAGTGTCATCCACTGAGCCTGATAATGACTATCGAAAAAAGCGCGTAGCTCATCACTGATGCAACCTTCACGATCCGCAAGAGTTTGCTGATTACCGACCGAAAACTTTGCAAAAGGGTGAGCTGGGTTCACAGTTTCTTTGTGAGCCTGATAAATACGTCGGCCATCATCTTTTATTTTTAGCTTAAATTCTGCATCTATAGCATTACGCTCTTTACTGGTTTCTTTAGGATTTAATAGGGGGGCAATAAAAAAGCGGCTAAATTGCGCCAGTGCTTCAGCAAACTGTTGGTTGTTAATATCAAAGAAGTAGCAAGAGTGCTCTGTGCCAGTCCACGCGTTGGTATTGCCACCAGACTGTGATACAAAATTGGAAAATTCGCCCGATTCTGGGTACAAATCAGTGCCTAAAAAAAGCATGTGTTCCAAAAAGTGCGCGAGACCTTGTCTATCAAGGGGATCGTCGAAATGGCCTGCATTGATTGCCATAGAAGCCGCTGATTTTGTTGACTCTAAGTCTTGCACTAAAAGTACTTTTAGACCATTGTCCAGTGTTAGGGGCTGATATGTTCTGTTATCATTGCGGCTGATATTCAAAAGATGCTCCTGAAAGAATGCGTTAATGTCTTAACAACAGATGATATTTTCAGGAAAGCTAAAAAAGACAGAGCTACGAAAATCTACCTGAATATCATAAGCGGATGTTTAATGTATCTAGTGATGATATTCTAATATAGCGAACAATCAAGCAAACTGGCTACTGTTTTATATTCTTTAATCGGTTGATTTTTTATGAAAACAATCTTAATCATGCGCCATGGCGAAGCTACGCCAATGCAAGCAGATGATGCAGCAAGACAACTGACCGAGACCGGTCACCAAGAAGCCAGTAGAATGGGGCAGTGGTTAGCAACACACCATAAACCTGACGCTTTGTTGGTAAGTCCTTACATTCGTGCACAACAGACTGCTGCCGATGCGACACAACATATTTCGTTACAATTTAATGAAACCTGTAGCGATATTACCCCTGATGGTGTTCCGCAAGTTGCTGCTGATTATCTTGAAACGCTGATTGCTATGCATCCACAGTGCAACACCTGGTTAGTCGTTGCCCATATGCCCATTGTTAGTTACTTAGTTGATCAGTTAAGTCCTGGTCATATGCCAATTTTCAATACTGGTGCGGTTGCTGTTATCGAATATGATGAACATAAACAGCGCAGTCACTACCTCAGTATTCACTCGCCAAATAACGTCGAAATATAACAGTGGATTTGCTAAATTAGCGCCACTGTTAATTTTTTTAAGTTCTTACTATGACAATCGAACGTTTACAAACCGGTGCGCGTATGAGCCGCATCGTTAAGCATAACGGCACTGTATACCTATGCGGCCAAGTTTGTGCTGATGCTGAAAAAGATATCACCGAACAAACTCAAACCATGTTAGACAAGGTCGAAGCGCTACTTATTGAAGCGGGTAGTAGCAAAGAGCACATGCTAAGCGCCACAATTTACCTGAAAAGCATGGAATACTTTGCACAAATGAACGCTGTTTGGGATGCATGGGTACCACAGGGTCATGCACCTGCTCGCGCTTGTGTTGAGGCCAAAATGGCGCGCGATGCGCTATTAGTTGAGATTTCTGTCGTTGCAGCCGTTAAGTAACGAGCAGCGTATAGCGCAAATGATTGCTCGCTTTAATGAGCAATCAGGGCGCGAAGTGAGTGAACTGCCAAGTTGGCATTTTTGCGACAATGAGCAAGATGCCAATGACTGCGCATTGCTGGTTTTAAATGGTGTAAAACAAGCAACAACCCCTTCACTTTATTGGTTTAAAGCCAATAATGAAGCCCTTCCTGAAGTTGGTGATTTAGCCATTTTTACCAATTGGCAGGGACAGCCACTCGGCATAATTGAAACCGTCTCTGTAACTATTACCCCATATAATCAAATAAGCGCCGATTACGCCGCATTAGAAGGCGAGGGCGACAAAAGCCTTGAGTACTGGCAGCGTGTGCATTGGGATTATTATCAGCGAGAGCTCGCAGGTACAGGCTATCATTGTCACCCTGAGATGCCGTTGGTGTGTGAGCAGTTTAAGTTAGTTTTCAAGGAGTCAGAATGAGCACGAATCCTGTGGTTCTTATTACCGGAGGCGGCCGCGGTATAGGCGCAGCGACAGCAAAGCTGTTTGCTAAACATGGCTATGATGTGTGTATTAATTATAAGTCAGATCAAGCAAGTGCAGAGCAAGTCGCTGATAAGTTAAAAGCCTATGGCGTGAATGCGTATTCGTTGCAAGCTGATATTGCCGATGAGCAGCAAGTGCTCGCCATGTTCGCTAAATTAGATGCTAAGGTTTCGCGGTTAGATGTATTAGTTAATAACGCAGCGATGATGATGCCGCAAATGCCGTTATTAGAGATGGATGCTAAGCGTATCAACGCTATTTTAAGTTGTAATGTTACTGGCGCCTTTCTGTGTGCGCGAGAAGCAATAAAGCGTATGGACAAAGGTAGTATTGTCAATGTTTCATCGGGTGCGTCGCGAACAGGCTCGCCAAATGAATATTTAGATTATGCCGCATCCAAAGGAGCGCTTGATACTTTCACGATTGGCCTTGCCAAAGAAGTCGCGAGTAAAGGTATTCGGGTAAACGCGGTAAGGCCAGGCCTTATTTATACCGATATGCACCGTGATGGCGGTGAAGCAAACCGAGTCGATAGGTTAAAATCTAAGTTGCCACTAGGACGCGGTGGTGAGGCTGATGAGGTCGCTTCAGCAATTTATTTTTTGGCAAGTGAGCAAGCCTCATTCACAACGGGCAGTTTTATCGATGTATCTGGTGGCTTATAAAACTAAAGTAAAATACTTAACCAAATACTAAAGCTCACTACACTCAATACTGTTGAAAGCACGACGCTACTTGCCAGTGTTGCTTGGTGTTGCTTAATTTGATTGGCGATTAGATAAGCGTTGACCCCTAAAGGAGAAGCGCTTAAAAGTACTAACACGTTCAGTAATGATTGCTCTAGGTGGAATACGCTGCCTGCAAAAAAGTAGACCCCGCACGGTAACACAATAAGCTTGATGATGGTTGCGATGATTGAGGCTTGTAAGTTGTCGGCCACTTTATAAAACGCAAGGTTCGCCCCTAATACAAAAAGCGCACAGGCAATGGCAGGTTTGGCAAGTAGACTCAGGCCATTTGCCAAATCATCAAAAAGTGTAAAGCCAAGTAGGTTAACAGCCAAGCCGCTACTGATACTTAACACGACTGGATTCAGCAGCATGTTTTTAGCAAATGCTTGCCAAGAGAATGTTTGCTGCGACTTCGCACTGAGCAAAAAGGTAAGGGTAAACAAAAGTGCGCTATGAAAAGTAATGATCATAAACACAATGCCAACCATCTGTTGCCCAAGTGCAGCAATAATAATAGGCAAACCTACCAGTACCGTATTTGAGTAACTACTGCCAAGAGCAAATACAGCATGACGTGACGGCGCAGAGTGCTTGCTAATGAGATAGTGGTCAATCACATAGCCCAGGGCGTAAATGGCCAGTACTGGGATGTAAAAGCTCAAAAACCCTGCAATAGACACACTATTTTGTAAATCGGCTTGGGCCATATTTAAAAATAGAAAAGCAGGCACACTGATGTAAAAAGTAAACTTACTTAACCCTGCAATATGCTCTTTCGATAAAAATTTGCTTCGCGAGCTGATGTAACCACTTAACACGATAAAAATCAGTGGAAAGATAATCGAAAAAATATGCACTTTAGGCCTTATGACAAGAAGACGTTAGCGTCTGAACTCATCACTTTGTGGAAGATTAATTAAAATAAGTACCGCCCCTTTACCACCAAATTCAAGGGGTGCTTGGTGCATCGCAATCACATCAGGGTGTTGCACTAAATATTGCGGTACCTTGTGTTTAAGTATGCGCTCACCAATGCCATGCACAACACAAGCGCAATAGTAATGCTGTTTTTTACACTCATGAATTAATCCAGCTAGCTCATCTTTGGCTAATTCTTTATTTAAGCCATGTAAATCAAGGGTTAACTCAGGTGGGTAATCTCCACGGCGAAGTTGCTTTGCTAAAAAGCTATCGTGACCTGGTTTGACATAACTTACAGTGCCATGAGTGTCGATGTCTGGTACATATTCATCAGAAAAGAAAAATTCTGCCTGATGTTGCTTTTTTTGCTGGGAAAATTGCTTCGCTTGTGACACTTTAGGCTTATTGGTGAATCGAATAGTGTCTTGTTTAAATGCTTTGGCACCACTGATACTCTGACGAAATAAGTCAATATCGTCAGTGCTGATGTGGTTGTTGGCGTGGGGATCTTTTTTCATGGCGGCAGTCTAAACAAAAAAACGCTAAAAATCGAGTAAAAACCAACTGAAAAGACGGTACAATACGCGTCAGAACAGACTTTGAAAGTTAAGGAACATACATGAACCATTTCCAGATTGAAGACGCAATTTTAGACGAGGCAATTGCAGAACTTTCAACGTTGCATGATTGGTTACGTTGGACAACCAGTCAATTTGCCAGCAGTGGTATTTTCTTTGGGCACGGCACAGATAATGCGTGGGATGAAGCAGTTAGCTTATTGTTACCCGCATTAAGTTTGCCAATCGATGCGCCAAAAGAGCTAATGCATGCGCGTTTAACCAGCACCGAGAAAAACCGTTTAGCTGAACTAATTGCAGAGCGTATTAATGATTGTACGCCAGTACCGTACCTGACCAACACCGCGTGGTTTGCAGGTATGCCGTTTTATGTTGATGAGCGCGTGTTAATTCCACGTTCGCCATTTGCTGAGCTAATAAACAATCGCTTTGCACCTTGGTTAGAAGAGCCAAGCTCAGTAACGCGCATTCTTGATTTATGCACTGGCTCTGCATGTATTGCTATTGCACTTGCACAAGCATTCGAAGATGCACAGGTTGATGCGGTTGATATTTCATATGAAGCGCTCGAAGTTGCAGATATTAATATTAGCGATTACATGCTAAATGACCGTGTACTGCCAATTCAATCAGATGTGTTTAGTGGTGTTCCGGGTCAAAAATATGACCTGATCGTAGCTAACCCACCGTATGTTGACGCTGAAGATATGGCTGATTTACCTCGTGAATTCCATCACGAGCCAGAGCTTGGTTTAGCATCGGGTCATGATGGTCTTGATGTTACTCGCACCATCCTAGCTGAAGCTGCAGAGCATCTAACTGATAACGGTTTGTTATTTGTCGAAGTTGGTAACTCTATGGTACATATGGAAGAGCTGTACCCAGGCGCACCATTTGAATGGATTGAATTCGAACAAGGTGGCCTTGGTGTGTTTGTGATCAGCAAACAGCAGCTTGTTAACTATTTCGAAGATTAACAGCAGATTTTAAAAGCCGAGCCTGAGGGCTCGGTCTCAGTAGTCATTAGGAATGAGGAAAATTAATGGCAGGTAATAGCATCGGGCAACTATTTAAAGTGTCCACCTTTGGTGAGAGCCACGGCGTTGCATTAGGCGGCGTTGTTGATGGCACACCAGCAGGTCTTGAAATTAGCGAGGCCGATTTACAAATTGATTTAGACCGTCGTAAGCCGGGGCAAAGTCGTTATACAACACAGCGCCGCGAAAGTGACGAAGTAAAAATTCTTTCTGGTGTTTTCGAAGGTAAAACCACAGGTACTAGCATAGGTTTACTGATTGAAAACACCGATCAACGTTCAAAAGATTACGGCAAAATTGCCGATGTATTTCGCCCAGGTCATGGTGATTATACCTATTGGCATAAGTACGGTATCCGTGATTATCGAGGTGGTGGTCGCTCTTCTGCCCGTGAAACGGCGATTCGTGTAGCGGCGGGTGCAATTGCAAAAAAATACCTAAAACAATTTCATGGTATTGAAGTACGTGCTTGTTTGAGCCAGCTTGGGCCAATTAGAGCTGAAGATTACAACTGGGATGAAGTGGAAAACAATGCATTTTTCTTCCCGGATCCGAGTAAATTAGATGCGCTTGATGAATACATGCGCGACCTAAAAAAACAAGGTGATTCGGTAGGCGCTAAAGTTAAAGTGGTTGCTAAAAATGTGCCTGTTGGTCTCGGTGAGCCAGTATTTGATCGCCTAGATGCAGAGCTTGCACACTCATTAATGAGCATTAATGCGGTAAAAGGCGTTGAGATTGGTGATGGCTTTGATGTGGTTGAGCAAAAGGGCTCTGAACACCGTGATGAGTTAACTCCTGATGGGTTTACATCAAATCACGCGGGCGGTGTACTTGCGGGTATCTCGACAGGGCAAGACATCATTGCCTCTATCGCACTTAAGCCAACTTCAAGCATTACCATACCGGGTAACAGCATTAATACCAGCAACGAAGCGGTAGAGATGATCACCAAAGGACGTCATGATCCCTGTGTAGGTATTCGTGCTATTCCTATTGCTGAGGCGATGATGGCGATTACTTTAATGGATCACTTATTGCGCCAACGTGGTCAAAACCCACATGTAAGCCACGAACATGGACCAATCAAAGGTTCTATTTAAGCGCAGTATTAAATAAAGTAAACGCAGTTAATGAGCGCGATGATTATCATCGCGCTTTTTTATGTCTTAATCATTTCGACAAGCTGCTTAAGCTGTTCATGACTGAGAGGGTTGTGGGCGTGATTACCGTATAGCAGGACGATATCAATGACAGGCAGTACCGGAAGTGAGTTATCGCTCATCTCTTCCACACCCGATTGCATGCTTATTCGCGCCATACTGCCAATTGCCAGCCCTTGTTTAATCAAGCCATGTAACGCTCCCGCTGAGCCACAACAGGCAATAATATTAAAACGACGCTCGGCCTTTAATAGACCCTCAATACTGGCTTGGTGAAACTTACAGTCTCGTTGAAACAAGGCGATTGGAAGTGGGGTTGAATCGTTAATCTCAAAAGCAGGGCTTTTCACCCACACGCCTTGGCTTGATTGCAATAAGTAGCCTTCTTCGCTGTCTGGCGAGCGAGTGGCAATCACCAAATCGAGCATACCTTGGTCTAGTTTGGCTCTAAGCTCAGTACTAGGGGCGCAGCTTATTTGTAAATCCAGTGCATTAAACTGTTGGTGTAAAGCATCAACAAGCTCTGGTAGTAAAGAGTGGGCATAGTCATCAGGACAACCAATGCGCACACGTAAATTGCCAGTGCCTGCTTTTAATTGCTTAAAGGCTTCATCATGAAGCGCTATCAATTGCTTTGCATAGCTTGCTAGCTGGTGGCCTTGATGGGTTAGCACCAACTGACGGCCTTGCTTTTCAAATAGCGGACTTGCGAGGTCTTGTTCAAGCTTTTTCATTTGCATACTTACCGCAGATTGGGTTCTGCAAATTTGTGCTGCAGCACGGGTGAAACTGCCTGTATCAACAAAAGCACAAAAAGTTCTGAGGGCATCAATATCCATAATGTATCAGCTTTTCTTATAGGTAGCATAAAAACAATTGGCGAGTAATTACCCAATTGCTGTTTTATAGTGGGTCTAATCTAAACGTTAAAGGAAGCACAATGCAATTATTTATTGGCAATAAAAACTACTCAACTTGGTCATTGCGGGCGTGGTATTTACTAAGTAAATTCAATATCTCTTTTACAGAGCTGCAATTAGTTTTAGATACGCCTGAGTTTTATGAAGCATTAAAAAGTAAGTTTCCCGTGCAAAAAGTGCCGGCCCTTATTGATGCTGAGTTAATCGTGTGGGATTCACTCGCTATTTGTGAATACATCAATGATGCTTATCTAAATGGTGCGGCTTGGCCTAGTGAAATAGCCCAAAGAGCAAAAGCACGCAGTTTAGCGGCTGAGATGCACTCTGGTTTTGCTGCACTTCGCAATGAAATGCCAATGAATATTCGGGCTAACAGGCATGTTGAATTATCAGAGCAAGCTAAAAAAGACATTGCGCGTATCGATGAGATATTTTCTGCTCAGCAGCAAAGTTACCCTAATGCATGGTTATTTGGTGAGTTCTCTATTGTTGATGCGATGTTTGCACCTGTGGTGCTGCGCTTCAAAACGTATCAGGTGGAGCTTTCGCATGCTGCACAAGCTTATTGCCAGCACGTACTTAGTTGCCCGGTAATGCAAAGCTGGATCAGCGAGGCCCTTAAAGAAACCGATATTGTCGACTGTGATGAAGCAGGTGAAGAAATCAACTAACTGAAATTTAGAGTATTTTCCTATTTAATTTATTGTCTACTATACTTTTATTTGGGGTTTTTTGTCGTATTTTTATACAAAAATACTAGTTTAATTAATGAGCATACACTCTATACTAGAGTAGTTGCTCTTTAATCTAACACCCCTCACTTCCTTTCGTAGTAGGCATTTATTTATGGGCGCTTTTGCAGCAAAATTATTAAACGAAGATATGTCGATTGAGCGTTATGCTTGCCAATTTAAATCGTTACAGGTTGAGCAAGCATTTTTGCAAAGTAAATTCGTACAAGATAAAAAAATAGCTCAATTTCTTACCTGCTTGATTGCAGTAGTCACTTTTTTGGTGACATTCTTTGATAAGATGATCATTCAAGCGAGCTTTTGGCCCGATATTGCCCTGATCGGTAGAGCCGTTACTATATCAGTTTGTTTAATAAGCGCTTTTGGTTTAGGTTTTATAAAAACTCCAGGGCAGTTAAAACCCGTAATAGTCGTGTTTATGGTGTTTTTATTTTTGAATATCCAGTTCATGGTTGTCACCTATGAGCGAAATTATATTTTGCACATGTTTTTTGATGTGATCATTTTGATCACCTTTTACTTTTCAACATTGTTATCTTTGAAGTTATCTTTGTTTTTAGGTGTTGCTTACAGTGTCTTCGCTGTGATTGTTATTTACTCCTATAAAGATATATCCACTCACTCATTTTATGTGGTGATCTTAGCGCATGTGGCTGCAAATTTAGCGGGGTTGATCATGGCAGCTCAAGAGCACACGATGCGCCGCGCACTATTTGTAAGAAATACTCAGCTTGCCCAGCTTGCCCATGAAATGAAAACCCAAGCCCTTAAAGATGCACTTACTCAGCTGCCCAATCGCCGTGCTTTTGATAATGCCTATGAAGAATATCAGCGGTTGGCTAAGCAACAGCAAGGTGAGGCAAAACAAGTGTGTGTTATTCTGGCTGATATTGATTATTTTAAACGTGTGAATGATACCCATGGCCACGAGGTGGGGGATGTCGTGTTACAACGTTTTTCTGCTTTTTTAACTCACTCACTACGTACATCTGATGACGTTTATCGTTTTGGCGGAGAAGAGTTTGTTATTGTGCTGCCACTATGCTCTGTGCCTGATGCAACGGTTATTATCAATAGTATGATTTCACGATTGAATAGTGAAGTGTGCGAGGTTGGTGAGTTGTCTTTACCAATTCGCGCCAGCTTTGGTTTAACTGTGATGCAAGAAGAGCCTAAAAAATCAGTTATCTCACGGGCTGATGCTGCGCTTTATCAGGCGAAAGATGCAGGACGCAATCAATTAGTCATCAAACTATAGGGGCTGAAAAGTGCACAAATACATGTACCTTATTGTTGTTTCGATATAATCTTAAAGTATCATTTTTTAAAACAATCTGAATTATTAGCTAGCAAGGAGTCGCGAATGCTATCACGCCATGATAAGGGCTATAAAATTTCAATCAGAGCCAGTGTTCTACTGGTATTCGCTCTCGCGAGTTTACTCACTGGCGTGGTGGCGATTAGTCTGCATTATTATTTTAGTGAAAAACTGATACTACAAACTAAATCTGAGCAATTTAAGCAAACTAGCCAACAAATAGCTGATCACATCACCCGAATCAATGAGCGAGCCGATAATACCTTGAGCGTGATGATCCACGACACGCGACTCTTTTCGAATAGCCAAGATAATAAAGGCATTTTACAGCATGTTTTGCTTGAAATTTTAACGCGCCATCCAGACTTTTATTCACTCATTCTTGGTCATGCTAATGGCGACTTATTGCAGGTTATTAATTTAAAAGGCTATGCAAAGCTTCCTCCATCGTTCCAACTTGATGAAGACGATCATTGGCTGGTTTACCAAATTACTGGGCAGGGCAGCGATCGTAAGCAAGTAACCACGTATTTAGGCGAGTCGCTCAACGTTCGTAAAAGAGACATTAAAGCGACAGATTACGACCCGCGCACCCGTGTTTGGTTTCAGGATGCAACCAGTACTTCGGTGACGAAAACCGAGCAGTACGTGTTTAACGTGTTTGATGTACCAGGTTATACCTACGCAATAAAGTCAGCGCAAACAGGCGATGTATTAGCGATTGATATTGCCAGTGCAAGCTTGAATCATTTTTTAACCGTGCAACAAACTAAAATGAAACACTTGGTTGAAAGTGAAATGTATGTATATCGGGGCAATGGCGAAATTATTGCAACCAGTAAAAATCAAAGCCATCAGCATACCTTTGATGATTTATCTCAGTTGATTAAATTGGATGAACAGCAATCAGGGCTTGCTAATAAAGCGCATCAATTTGGCAAAATGCTGAGCGTCCATGAAAAGGGCATAGAAAAGTACATGTTTGTGCTGCCTTTGCCGCTCAGTAGCGATATGCAATCTGATGAAGTGGATTACTTCACCGTACTGGTATCTAAAGAAGATGTGTTAGCAGTAATTAAAGAAAAAATACGTATTTCAATTTTAGTGACGGGCTTATTTTTACTCTTGCTACTGCCCGTTTCTTGGTTTTTTGCCTCTTCAATCGTTAACCCAATACTGAAACTAGTGGGTGAAAATAAAAAAATTCAACAGCGCGATTACAATGAGGTTTCAACGCTTTCGAGCCATATTCTAGAAATTCATTATTTAGCTAGTTCAATGGTCGATATGAGTCGCTCCATTGAGCAACATGAAAATTCACAAAAAGCGCTGATGGAGTCTTTTGTCGAGCTCATTGCGCAAGCCATTGATGATAAATCACCGTACACGGCAGGGCATTGTGAGCGTGTGCCAGAGCTGGGTATTTGGCTTGCAGATGCGGCATCTGGTTCAACCGATGAGGCGTTTTCTGAGTTTAGCTTTAAAACCCCGGATGAGCGACGCGAGTTTCGTTTAGCGGCGTGGTTACACGACTGCGGTAAAATCACCACACCAGAACATATTGTTGATAAAGGCACTAAGCTTGAAACCATTTATAACCGCATTCACGAAGTACGCACCCGATTTGAAGTGCTGCTACGTGATGCAAAAATTGCCTACTACGAGCAACTATTAGCGCACCCAGAGCAGCAATCTGTGCTTAAGCAAAAGCTTGAGCAACAAACAGAAAAGTTACACGCTGATTTTAGCTTTATTGCCGCCTGTAATGTCGGTGGTGAGTTTATGGATGAAGCGCAGTTGTCTCGCTTACATGAGGTTGCTAGCATCAAGTGGCAGCGCTATTTTGACGCAAGTTTAGGTTTATCGCCCCTTGAAGAAATGCGTATGGCTGATTTGAAAAATCAGCATTTACCTGTCGAAGAGTCACTCCTGAGCGATAAGCCAAGTGATTTAATTCCACACGAAAAAGCCGTTGAGTACCCAGAAAGTTTGGGCATTAATATGGCGATTCCAGAGTATAAATATAACCTTGGCGAAGTCTATAACTTGTCGGTGGCGCGGGGCACGTTAACAGCGGAAGATCGGTTTAAGATCAATGAGCATGTGATCAGTACAATTCGTATGCTTGGGAGTGTGCCATTCCCTAAAGAGTTAGCGAGAGTTCCGCGTTATGCATCAACCCACCACGAAACCTTAAAAGGGACTGGCTATCCGCGAAAATTAACCGCTAAGCAGTTATCAATACCTGAACGTGTGTTAGTACTTGCTGATATCTTCGAAGCATTAACCGCGGCAGATAGACCTTATAAAAAAGCAAAACCTTTGAGTGTTGCTGTTGATATTTTAGCGAAAATGGTCGAAGACGATCACATTGACCGTGACGTATTTGAGCTCTTTTTAACTTCTGGCATTTACCTAAAATATGCAAAACAGTTTTTACATGAGTCGCAAATCGATTCGGTCGATATTCAAAAATATCTAAGATAATTATTTGCTTATGCTTTAGGCTAATATTGCAGTGTTTTTGTTTGTAATACAAAGTTATTGGTGTATACATATTATACAAGCTAATATTATTTACGAACAAAGCATTGCAAGGAGATGCATAAGTGCTGGTATCTGCTTTTCAAAAACTCAAACAAACAATACGTTTCTCGATTCGTCTTACCGTTGTTGCGGTGTTCGTATTAGCCACCTCATTAACAGCCCTGATTGCAATTAGTCTGCAATATTATTTCAGTGAAAAAATGGCCTTAGAAGCCAGTGTTAAAAACTTTAATTTAGCCACTGGCTCTGTCGCTGATTACCTTACCGGTGTCAATGAAAAGTCGGAAAACACGCTAAGTGTAATGGTACAAAACAGTAGCCTTATCAGTGCCGACAGCGAAGATAAAAGTGAACTGAGAAATGTCATGAGTGAAATCATGCAGCTCAATCCATTGTTTTATGCCTTGTATGTTGGCTATGAAAATGGTGACTTTTATGAATTAATAAATTTAGAAAGTAGTGAAATAGTTCGTCAGCAGTTGCAAGCCATCGAAGCCGATCGCTGGGTCGTGATCCACATTACCGGCGAAGGGGCTGAGCGTGTTCAGCACACCCATTATTTTGATCAGCAATTTAATTTACGCATTTCTCAAACTAAAGGTACCAGCTATGACCCCCGAGAGCGTTTGTGGTTTAAGCAAGCAAATTCTGCCCGAGTCAATAAAACCAAGCCGTATTTCTTTACCCACCTGCAAGCGCCCGGGCAAACCTATTCGATAAAGTCGGCAAGCGAAAACAGTGTCTTAGCGTTAGACGTTAGTTTGTCGAGCATCTCTGAATATTTAAGTAAACAGCAAAGTAAAATGAGCAGCCAGTATTTAAGTGAGCTGTACATATACAATAAAGAGGGTGAAATTGTTGCCTCTAATCAACAAAAAAATAGCTTACGTCTGCCAAGGCTTGAAAAATTGCCTCTGACTGAAGAGCAGCAAAGTGTATTGGCAAAGTATCCTTATTTAAGCGTATCAAACGAGACAAACTGGCCACCGATGGATTTTAGTGTCGGCGGAAACCCCAAAGGCTATAGCATTGATTATATTAATGGTTTGGCTGAGTTGCTTGGAATTAAGGTGACCTTTATCAACGGTTTTACTTGGTCTGAGTTTTTAACGCAATTTGCAAAAAATGAAATAGACATTATTCAGCCTATATTTAAAACGCCTGCTAATGAGCCACTTGGTGTAATGAGTGAAACCATGGCAAGGTTGCCGTTTAGCATAATTACTGCACAAGGCACCACACCGGTTGTCACCATGAAGCAGCTAGCGGGCAAACAGTTGGCGATAGGCGAGGGCTGGTCGGTGATTAACGTGATCAAAGAGCACTTTCCCGACATCGACATTGTTGAGCTACCAAGTACAAAAGCGGTACTTGATGCAGTTAGCCAAGGACGGGTCTTTGCAGGCTTAGATAACGAGGCGGTGTTCAAATACACCCAAAAGCAGTTTTTTATTGATGGCATTCAGTACAATCAGCTAGATACATATAGCCACGACCTTTTACCCGATACCCTGCATTTATTATTTCACCCAGAAGATGAAGCGCTTAAAGACTTAATTGATATGGCAATAACACACCTGCCAAATTCGTACATTGCGGCACTCGAGCGTAAATGGTTAGGGAGCGATCCCAATCAGCAATCACAAGTGATTGGTACCGTGCCATATCCTGAGTTTTTAAGTTTAATCACAGATAAAACAAACTTTGCCCATTTACGTTTGATGACCCTAAATGGCATTGAAAAATATGTGTATATCACTCCGCTTTCAGAAGGGGGCAGTAATAGTGATTACTTAGCGATAGTGGTGCCGAAAGAAGGCGTTTTGAGCTCTACCCGTGAAAAAATTAAGCTTTCTATTTTTATCACTGCCGCATGCTTAATTATGGTATTGCCGGTGTCATGGTTTTTTGCCTCACCCATCGTTGCACCTATTAAGACCTTAGAGGGCGAAAACTTAAAAATTAAACGTCGACAGTTTGATCAAGTATCTACATTAAAAAGTAGTATTAAAGAAATCAATAACCTGGCTAGTTCCATGGTGCAAATGAGTCAATCTATTCAGCAGCATGAGCAAAAGCAGAAAGCCTTAATGGAGTCATTTATTGAGCTTATTGCACAGGCTATCGATGATAAATCGCCTTATACAGCAGGGCACTGCGAGCGGGTACCAGAGCTGGGCATTATGCTGGCCAAAGCGGCCTCAAACTCAAATGAACACGCTTTTAAAGAGTTTGCCTTTAAAAATAAAGACGAGCTAAGAGAATTTAGCCTAGCAGCTTGGCTACATGACTGCGGTAAAATCACCACCCCAGAGCATATCGTAGATAAAGGCACGAAGTTAGAAACCATTTATAACCGTATCCACGAAGTGCGTACACGGTTTGAAGTACTGTGGCGAGATGCAGAAATCGCTTATTTAAAAGCGTTGCAAAGCTCACCAGAAAAGCAACCTGAGCTTGAAGCTGAGCTTGGCAAACGCCAATCACAATTACGCAGTGATTTTTCGTTTATCGCAGCGTGCAATGTGGGTGGCGAGTTTATGGATGAAGCAAGTCTTGAGCGCTTAGAGGCACTCAGTAACATTACGTGGCAGCGACATTTTGACGATAAGATAGGGCTTTCGCCAGTGGAAGAGCTGCGAGTTCACAGCAACGATGAGCAACTGCCTGTGACTGAAAAGCTACTTTCTGATAAACCTGAGCATTTGATTGCCCACGATAAACCAATACAGTATGACGAGCGCTTAGGAATTCAAGTTACTATTCCTGAGTATAAGTATAATCTTGGCGAGTTGTATAACTTACAAATTCAACGCGGTACATTAACAAACGAAGACCGCTTTAAAATCAATGAGCATATTATCAGCACTATTCGGATGCTCGATAACGTACCATTTCCTGATGAATTAGCTCGTGTGCCTCGTTATGCCTCGACCCACCACGAAACACTCAAAGGCACAGGGTATCCACGTAAGTTGTCTGCGGATGATTTATCAATACCAGAGCGCGTGTTGGTGCTGGCTGATATCTTCGAAGCATTAACCGCAGCCGATAGACCATACAAAAAAGCCAAACCGCTGAGTGTTGCCATAGATATTTTAGCCAAGATGGTAGCCGATCAACATGTTGATGAAGATGTATTCAAATTGTTTTTAACTTCAGGTATTTACCTTGAATATGCAAAACGCTATTTAAACCCAGCACAAATCGATGATGTTGATATCGCAAAATACCTGTAACTGAGGGTAGTTGCTTTTACTTTACAGTGAAAAGTCCGTACAATTCGCCTCGTTTTTAGTGACGCTTTTAACGAGATGAATTCAAGCCGTATGCATCAGATTGCTGACTTAATCGCTATTTTTGAAAACACTT
This sequence comes from Pseudoalteromonas sp. T1lg122, assembly GCF_002964825.1. Classification (NCBI taxonomy): domain Bacteria; kingdom Pseudomonadati; phylum Pseudomonadota; class Gammaproteobacteria; order Alteromonadales; family Pseudoalteromonadaceae; genus Pseudoalteromonas; species Pseudoalteromonas sp. T1lg122. Next base: position 311,157 of record NZ_PQCG01000034.1, on the reverse strand, counting down.
TTTATCAAAGCCATAACACGCGTTTGATAAAGGGTGATGATGAACCTATTTACCTACCTGCTGATGAGCAAACGCCTTATCACCAAATTGTGTTTGCCCATGGTTTTTATGCCAGCGCCTTACACGAAATTGCCCATTGGCTAGTGGCTGGAGAGGCGCGTCGGTTAAAAGAAGATTATGGCTATTGGTATTGCCCTGATGGCCGTGATAAGCACCAGCAAGCTGAATTTGAAGCGGTTGAAGTAAAGCCCCAAGCTATCGAATGGGCGCTCAGTACCGCAGCGGGTTTCGATTTTAATGTATCGGTAGATAATCTTAATGGCGAGCAAACCTGCCGATTTGATTTTCAAGCGCGGGTTCACCAGCAGGTGTTGAGCTTTTTAGCATCTGGCTTTAATCAGCGCACAACAGCACTGCTTAACGCATTGAGCGATTTTTATAATACCCCATGGCCATTAACGGCTGCACAGTTTACATGGCAGCGTGATTATCAGGACAACCCAGGAGCTTTATCTAATGCAGTTTAAATTAGGTTTAATTGTAAACCCGGTTGCCGGCTTAGGTGGCAGTGTCGCATTAAAGGGCAGTGATGGCGCAGAGACAGCTGCAAAAGCAATGCAACTTGGCGCTGAGCCAAAAGCAAACTTACGCACCAGAGCAGCGCTTGAAGTACTGCTTGCCCATCAAGATGACTTAACTATTTACACTGTAAACGGTGAAATGGGTGAGCAAACTGCAAGCCAACTTGGTTTTAATACTCATGTTATTTACCAAACAAATGATATCACTACACCTGAAGACACAGAGCAGGCTGCTAAGTTATTAGTTGAGCAAGGTGTCGACCTTATTTTATTTGCGGGTGGTGATGGCACTGCTCGCAATATTTGCCACGCGGTTGGTGATAGTACCCCTGTGCTGGGTATTCCTGCTGGTTGTAAAATCCATTCTGGTGTTTATGCAATAACCCCCAAAGCAGCTGGACGTGTTGTTGAGATGCTAGTTAAAGGTGAACTTGTAAGCCTTGGTGATGCCGATGTGATGGATATCGACGAAGAGGCATTTCGCGAAGGTACAGTAAAGGCTAAGCGCTACGGCGAAATGCAAGTGCCAAGTGAAGTGCGCTACGTACAAGCGGTTAAAAATGGCGGTAAAGAAACCGATGAATTAGTGCTTGCCGATATAGCTGCCTATGTTGTTAGTGAAATGGATGAAGACTGCTTGTATGTGATGGGCAGTGGGTCTACAGTCGCGGCAATTATGGAAGAAATGGGTCTTGAAAATACCTTGCTAGGCGTAGACTTAGTGGCAGACCAAGAGCTTGTTGCGCAGGACTTAACTGCCCAGCAATTACTTGAGCTCACAGAAGGTAAAGAAACCAAGTTGGTGATCACTTTAATTGGTGGCCAAGGCCATATTTTCGGTCGAGGTAATCAGCAATTAAGCCCGGCACTTATTCGTGCCATTGGTCGCGACAATATTATTGTGGTAGCGACGAAAACTAAATTACAGGCCTTGAATGGCCGACCACTGATTGCCGATACGGGTGATAGTGAACTAGACGATGAATTAAGTGGTTATATTCGAGTAACCACAGGTTTTAATGACCATATTATGTATGCAGTGGGTCATCAAGATGGGCTGCACCCAGAGGAGAAGTAACAATGAGTTTAGTAAGTTATATTGATGCAGCGCAGCAATATTTTGATGATTTAGTCGATAAAGCAACAGACGACGAGTTATTTGCTGGTGGCTATTTGCGTGGTCACTTTGACTTAGCTGTAGGCTATGCACAAGTAGAAGAATTAAACTTATCGATTGATGAGCTAAACAATCAAGTTGAATCTAGCCTCGTTAAAGCTTATCGCAACGGCGAGCTTAACGAAGAAGATAAAGAGCTTGTTGTGCGTCTGTGGGATGAAGTAAAAGCACTTGCAGCTTAATTGACTTAAATAGAATCTAAAGAAGCGGCCTTTTGTCGCTTTTTTTACATATTCACATTACCTTTATTGGGTAATTCCATTAACTTAAAATTTACCTCATTGCACAGATGCGTTAAGGTAAAAAAGATATTTTTCCAGGGAATTTGAAAATGAATAACAATAATGATGTGCAGGCACCAAGTGGTGCAATCGCACGTTTTCTAAATACGATTGAAAGGGTGGGTAACAAACTACCTGATCCGGCGATTATATTTTTAGTCGCAATGCTGCTTATTTGGTTTTTATCTTGGCTCTTTTCGGGCACCACATTTGATGCAATCGACCCGCGCACCGGTGAAGCGATTGTAGTGCATAACTTATTAGCAGGGGATTCCCTTGCCACCTTTTTGTCTTCAATGGTGAAGACCTTTACTGGCTTTGCGCCGCTTGGTGTGGTGCTGGTTGCTATGTTAGGTGTTGGTGTTGCTGAGCATTCTGGCTTTATCAATACTGGCCTTAAATTAATGTTAAAGGTTACGCCTAAGCAGCTTTTAACACCGTCTATTATTTTAGTGGCGATTGTCAGCCATACCGCTACGGATGCGGGTTATGTATTAGTGATCCCACTTGCTGGGGTAATCTTCTATGCGATGGGGCGTCATCCGCTTGCTGGTATTGCTGCAGCATTTGCGGGGGTAAGTGGTGGCTTTAGCGCAAACTTTATTCCGTCTGGGATTGACCCGTTACTGCAAAGCTTTACCCAAAGTGCCGCACAAATTATTAACCCAGATATGGCGATTAACCCGCTCAATAACTGGTTTTTCACCTCAGCTTCGAGCTTATTTATTATCTTATTAGGCTGGTATATCACAGATAAAATCATCGAGCCGCGTTTACAAAACACGCCACTTGATGGAGATACTGAAGACTTACCTGCATTTGATGAAGCGCGCAGTGATGAAAAACGTGCGTTTTATATTGCAAGTACAGTGATGATTGCTGGCCTTGCTTTACTTTGGTTTGTTTCGGCCCCAGCAGACTCTGCGATGCGAAGCAGCGATGGCTCATTAACTAATTTCCGTTCACCGTTAATGCAATCAATTGTACCGCTTATCTTCTTACTGTTTTGGATCCCAGGTGCCGTTTACGGTTTTGCCGTGGGTACCTTCAAAAGCTCTAAAGATATGATAGATGCAATGAGCAAAGCGATGAGCGGTATGGCTTATTATATTGTTATGGCGTTCTTCTGTGCGTTATTTATTGCTGCATTTAGTAAATCAAACCTAGGTGCATTACTTGCAATTGAAGGAGCAGAGCTGTTAAAAGCAATGGCACTACCAAGCTCAGTAACGGTGATCGGTATTATCTTTTTAACGGCGTTTGTGAACCTGTTTGTTGGCTCAAGCTCCGCAAAATGGGCGTTACTAGGACCAATATTTGTACCCATGCTGATGCAACTGGGTATTTCACCTGATTTAACGCAAGCTGCCTACCGTGTAGGTGACTCAAGCTCGAATATCATCACGCCACTAATGCCATACTTCCCATTGGTTGTTGTGTACTGTCAAAAGTATGTAAAAGGCACCGGTATCGGCACCTTAATCGCGATGATGTTACCGTACTCAATCGCCTTCTTAATCGGTTGGAGTATCTTCTTACTCGCGTATTGGGGCTTAGGCATCCCACTTGGCTTACAATCAAGCTACGCATACCCAGCCATCGGCTCATAAGGATTAAAGTAACAAAGCCTCAGTCATCCAGCGTGAGGCTTTAAAAATACTGAAGGCTGATAGCTGACGGCTGACAGCTTTACTTTAGACACAAAAAAACCTTGTCACTCTCATGACAAGGTTTTTTTATTGCTTAAAGCTTCAATTAGTTCGCAGTGAAGCTCACTGGACGACGCTCTTTACGAGGGCCACCACGTTTTTCACCACGATCTTTGAAGTTACGCTTTTTATCACCACGATCACCGCTTGGGCGCTCAGAGCGAGGTGCAGCAGTTGGCGCTGGACCTTGATCTTGTGTTAAAGACATATTCATTGGGCGCTTACAGATAAACACCTTTTGGAAATGGTCTAACACGTCTTTTGGCATGTTTTGCGGTAACTGAACCGTACTGTGCGTGTCATGAAGACGGATATCACCGATGAACTTGCTCGAGATATCAGCTTCGTTAGCAATCGCACCAACGATATTTTTAACTTGTACACCGTGCTCACGACCTACTTCGATACGGTAAGTATCCATAGGACCCATGTTACGGCTGTTGCGCTCACGTGGCTCACGAGGTTTACGCTCGCGTCCTTGACGGTCGCCACGCTCAGCACGATCACCACGTTCGTTACGACGACGGTCGTTACGCTCGCCACGCGGTTGAGCTTTAACTTCTTCAACCTTGATTGGTGATTGTTGCTGCGCTAAACAAAGTAATGCACCTGCTAAGTCTTCAGCACTTAACTCAAGTTTTTCTGCCATATCAGCAGCAACTTGATTGAAGAAAGTGATGTCTTTGTTTTCAAGAGCAATTGTTAATTTGTCTTGAAGTGCTTTGATACGCTTTTCTTCAACTACTTTAGCAGTCGGTAATTCAACTTGTGCGATATCTGATTTCGTATGACGAATGATATTTTTAAGTAAATAACGTTCGTTATGTTTTACGAAAAGAATCGCTTTACCTGTACGACCCGCACGACCAGTACGACCAATACGGTGAACGTAGGCTTCTGAGTCTTGTGGAATATCGTAGTTGATTACTAGGCTTAAACGGTCAACATCAAGACCACGTGCAGCAACGTCTGTTGCAATAACGATATCAACTAGGCCGTTTTTCAAACGGTCTACTGTGCGTTCACGTGCTTGTTGGTTCATGTCACCATTAAGTGGTGCAGCAGAGAAACCTTCATGCTCAAGTAATTCAGCTAATTGTACAGTGTCGTTACGTGTACGTACGAAAACAATCGCGCCATCGTATTGTTCAGCTTCTAAGAAGCGAACGATAGCTTTGTTTTTGTGTACGTGTGCATTCCAAAATACTTGTTCAACAGTTGATACAGTTGAGTTACGAGCAGAAATATGAACTTGCTCAGGCTCATTCATGTACTTGCTGCTGATATTTTGAATTTGCTTTGGCATAGTCGCAGAGAAAAGACATGTTTGCTTTTCACGCGGCGTTTGCTCCATGATACTTTCAACATCATCAATGAAGCCCATGCGTAACATTTCGTCTGCTTCATCAAGAACAAGGGCTTGTAAGCTCTCAAACTTGATTGTGCCACGGTTAATGTGGTCGATTAAGCGGCCTGGCGTTGCAACAATGATTTGCGCGCCACGACGAAGTGCACTTAATTGGATGCTATAGCTTTGGCCACCATAAAGGGCTAAAACTTCAACACCACGAGTATGCTTAGCATATTGTTCGAATGCCTCAGCTACTTGGATCGCAAGTTCACGCGTAGGCGTTAAAACAAGGATCTGTGGCTGTTTCACAGACGGGTCAATATTATTTAGTAACGGCAGAGCAAATGCTGCTGTTTTACCTGTACCCGTTTGCGCTAGTCCCAGTACGTCCTTTCTTTCTAGCAATAACGGTATACATTGAGCTTGGATTTCAGATGGAGTCTTGTAACCCAACTCTTCAACTGCTTTAAGGATTGCAGGAGAAAGATTTAGAGATTCAAACGTGACTGGTTCTGACATTAATACGCCTCAACGAATTTAAAGAGGCGCGCATTGTATAGGAAATACAAGGCAATTGCTTGTATAAATTACAACTAATTTGTATGTGGTTGATGTTGGTCATAATTTAATCAGTTTAAATTTGCCAAAATCAACCACGTTTACAATTTATTGATATAACCCTAAATTTTCTTTAGCGTACGCTTCGAATTCAGTGAAGCCACCAATGTGGGCTTGGTCAATAAAAATCTGTGGTACAGTTGGGCAAGGTTTGCCAGCAGACTGTTCTAAATCTGCTTTGCTGATACCTTCTTTAATGATATCGATGTAACGGTATTTAAAATCGTCACGCTCGTTAGCTAGTTTTTCAGCAACGTCTTTTGCACGAACACAGTATGGGCAGCCTTCACGGCCAAAAATTACAGTTAACATATCGCTCTCCTCGATGTGAATGTGTTTATCTGGTTATCATCTTAACGAATTAAATGAATAAAAACAGTGCATAAAATCGATTGCTCTGTTCTGTTTTTTCTCATTATTAGCGATTGAGCTAATCAAGCGTTCGCATTCTAAGACCCAGTTCTGTTGAGTAACCCATAGAATGTGCAGTAATGGCCAATTGCTCATCAATAACATAATAAGTTGGGTAAGCACTGATTTTGTAATCTTGACCTGTACTTTTACTGCCAAGCAATACAGGCATAGTCAAATCGAGCGAATCCGTAAACTGTTTAACTTCGGCAATGCTTTGGTAATCGAGTGCAATCGCTATCGCATTAAGCTTACCTTGCTGATGGGCGGTCTCTAAATTCGGCATACTGTAACGACAAATTGAGCACCATGGCGCAAAGAAATACACTACTGTTTGCTTGCCTTGTAATTGTGCAATGGTCATCCGCTCTGTCGGGTCTTTTAACGTGGCTAAATTAAAATAAGGGGCAGGGGTTTTATCAGTTGAGAGTAAATTTCGTTGTTGAAATAAGGTTACGGCATACACAATGACCGCCATTAAGACGACATTTTTTAGCACCCTGATAAATTTTTTTAAAAAAGTTGGATTTTTTTTCATTGTTATTTTGTACGTGTTTAGCCCTTTAAAATCAACTTATTCAGACCCGTTTGAGGGTGTTTAAATTTCATTTAATTTAAAAAAATTGCAATTTTTTTTGCTAAAAATCTTGAAAAGATTTTGCCCGCCCATAAATAGTTTAGTGAGGACGCCTGATGGGTCCCAACCAAACTAAAGTAATTGAAATATATAGTATTAATTTAACTTTGTTAGCGCTGGTTCAAAAGAAGAGTACTAACAAAATATCGCTTAAATATGAGGATATAATTATGCGTACAGTAGACTTATCACCACTTTATCGTTCATTCATCGGTTTCGATCATTTAGCATCATTAATGGATGCGGCAGCACGCACAGACAAGCAGCCTAGTTTTCCTCCGTATAACATAGAAGCACTCGATAAAGACAAATATCGTATCACTATGGCCGTAGCAGGTTTTAGTGACAGTGAGTTGACCATTGAGTCAGAAAACAACACCTTAAAAGTTAGCGGTACTAAAGCTGATAAACAAGATAATGCGGAACGTAAGTTTATTCATCAAGGCATTGCAGAGCGTAACTTTGAACGTAAGTTCCAGTTGGGCGACCACGTTAAAGTACTTGGCGCTGACCTTGAAAATGGCTTACTAAGTATCGATTTACAACGTGAAATTCCAGAAGCACTAAAACCACGTAAAATCGAAATCGGTAACGGTAAATTACTCGAAAATAAGTAATTTCCAACAGCATTGTTTCCCCTAGTTAGTTTTGCCGCCTCATCTGAGGCGGCTTTTTTCGTTATGCTTTGCAATTAATTCTGCTTGCATCGTCTTTAAAGCCGCAATTTTATCGACGGCTTCATTAAGCTTATCTTCTGACAATCCCGCTTGCTTACCACGTTCTAAAAGGGATTCGAGAGTAGCAATTTTACTTTCTGCGGCATCAATAAAGCGAAGCTCTAGTTCAGTTTGCTGCGCTTGATGATATGTCTGATATGCTTTGTGATCATTAAGATCACCTGTAAACCGCTTTGCTTGCTGGGGCTGCTTTGCAATAGGGGCTATATAATCAGGTGTGGTGATTATCGCTTTGATGCTGGCATTGTCGATTTGCTCAATGGCTGGGTGGGCTTGCTTTTCGAGCGTGCTGGTCAGTGCTTGCTGATCATGAACATCTTTCTTTTCAACCTCAACGGACATCGGTGCTTTTTTAGCTGGCGCTAAACTAATAGGGTGAGTTTGCAGATGAATAACAACGGCAGCGCTGAACAGTACCATGAGTGCTAAAGCTAACCATTTCATAGCTTAACGCCATGGTGTGTTTGCCACGCCAGCCATTGTTGTTGATAGCTACTTTTGGCTTTTTCAATTGCGATGGCTTTTTTAGCTTGATAGCGCACGGTTTCGTCATTTGCGTTAAAGTAGCCAAAAGTATGATCATAGCTCATTACTACCACCCATAAACCATTCGGTGAGCGTATTACCTCACTCAACTGTTGAGGTTTTTGTGTGAAAGCTAATTGTACTGCCCAATTTCGTTTATGCTCTCGGGTTAAGAGGTTTTTATATTGAGTGTAAATATCGGGCTGATTTAATTGCTTTAGTGCGTGTTGTATTGAACTTGTTTCTGCTTGCTTTCTAAATGCTAACGCTGCCTCTCTTTCGGTAAATTCGCCGCCATGGGCCTTAACCGATTTTAGATAATGAAATCTTTCTTTGTGTTGTTGGTAATATTGCTGGATTTCAGTGCCAGTTACGGTGCTTTCTAAGCGAGTTAGTACTGGGCTATCAACATGCATAATACCTTTTATGCCTAGCCAGCTTTGAATTGAAGGTCTTAAAATATCGCCCTTGGCGATAGAATAAAGATGGGGTAGCGAAAGTTGCTGTGTTTGTAAGACTGCGTCAGCTTGCTTTAAATGCAAAATAAATTGTCGATGTTTTAAAATTTCGGTTTTGAACAAGTCGCTATCCCCTTGATGCAAACGAAAGCGAGTCTGCATAGAAAGAGGCGCAATAAATTCGTACAGCGTCATTGAGTTTTCAAACAAATTGAGTTTAATAGCATTGAACTGTTTGATTTGGTTATCACTGTACTGACCATTTAGCGGGTATTGCCCTAAGTTGGTTTTCAGCCAGTGTTTATCAAATGGTTCAAGCCCTGTTGTAGCTGGTTTATCGTTGAGATTTAGCTGATGAATAAACAGATTATCTAAGTAGCGCATAACATGGTAATGAGTCGAAAAGCCAACGCTTGCTTGGCGCTCTACAAGCTCTGGCATGTTTTTCTGTGCGTACTCAAGTAAAAATTGATTTTCGTAAAGGCGTTCACGTGTTTGCTGTTTGCTAATCTCAGGGCGTTGTTCTTTGTAGACCTGCCACATGAGATCAATTTCAGATTCCGTGTATTGATTAAACGCAGCAACTGCTAGGTTGCTAAAAAGCAAACCTAGCAGTGCTGTCAAAATGTAAAGCCCACGCATTATCGAGCAACCATGGCATGATTAAGTAGGTGAACCACCATTGCAATCGCATGAGGAACCACTTGTTTTGCAGTATCGAGTCGGTCGTAATGATCTTCTGAATTTAACACGATCCCACCTTGTGCATACGAAAATGCCCCACCTTGGGTTAATAAGGGACGTACATCAGTTGATTGTGTATCTAATGCTGCAAAGGTCGCCATTGCTTGTGTAACAAGTGCTGGATCATTGAGGTTTTCTTGGTCGTAATAATCATTCACCCAACTTTCCCAGCTTGAGTGATTTAAATCAGAGGTTGTCCAAGTATGATGAGGCTGGAGTAAATCGGTGGTGTGAAATACAAAACCTAAAATCTGTGGATTTCCGCTTTGTAAGTAACTTTGATACCAGTATTGCCCTAAGTTATCGATAGGTTGGAATGGCATTTCCTCAAAATCATCATACATGCTGTAACTTGATTGGCTATCTATACGGTAATGGGCTTCAGTAACGCCATAGCTATTATATTTTGAAGAGTCAGCATTGAACCAGCCTGTTTCGCCACCTTTACCATCATCTAGGTAATCGCCTTTGAGCCATGTCGCTGCAAGATTATCAACCGTCCCCCACACCGTCAGCTTTTGATAGTTGTAGCCACCAAAGTCGTTGCCGTGTTGATCAGCACCTTGCGTGTGATTTTGAAAGTGCCAATAACTGGTGTATTTCACGATACTTTCTGCAGCACCCCAAACTGGTGCTTGTACACAAGAACCTGTAATAGCACCACAAAAAAACGTGTCCTCAAAATCATCGACGTCATAGGCTGCTTGACCAAGTAGCTCGCCAAGTTGAGTGATAGTCATATTATTTTGCTGTGCATAGCTGGCTAACGCAGCGTATTGTGTTGTGCTTGGGTGTTGTTGCATGTAATTAACAGCATCAATCACTATACGTTTGTGGGTTTCTTGACTAAACGCATGTACGTTACTGCTGCATGCAACTAAAAACGCTGCGCTAATAAGTGTTTTTTTCATTGTGTCCTCATAGTGTTATTTAATATGCAGCGCTATTAAAAAAGAGCGTGATTACACTAGAGTGACAGAAAAATTAAACATTTAATTAACAACTTTACCTATTTTGGTTCTTTGTCATTACAGCTTTTCTAGATTATCTAAGCACCAGCTAGCGCGCTTGAGTGTTGCTTGCTGAACAGATTCATCTTGTTTATACCAGTTGTTATAGATCATACCGATGCGTGGGTTTTGTGATAGTTGCTGTTCGTGCTCTAACATAAAATGCCAATATAAACTGTTGAATGGGCATGCATCATCAGTGGCTTTTTCTTTGATGTTGTAGCTACAGTGTTTGCAATAATCACTCATTTTGTTGATGTAATTACCACTGGCCGCATAGGGTTTAGTTGCAATTAATCCACCGTCAGCAAATTGACTCATTCCTCGTGTGTTGGGCATTTCTACCCATTCTATTGCATCGATATAAATACCCAGATACCAAGCATCCACTTCACTCGGTTCTATAGCGGTTAACAAGCAAAAGTTACCCGTGATCATCAAACGTTGAATGTGATGCGCATAAGCCGTTTGCAAGCTTTGTGTAATGGCATGGTGCATACAATTCATGTTTGTTTTGCCATGCCAAAAATAGTCAGGTAGGGCGCGCTTTGCATTTAAGGCATTTTTGCTGGCGTAATCAGGCATATTTTGCCAATAAATACCGCGTACATATTCACGCCAACCAAGGATCTGACGGATAAAGCCTTCTACTTGTGCAATATCAATCTGCTGTTTTTCAAAGCTGGTTAATACCCGCTTGATGACTTGCATCGGGTGCAGCATTTTGGTGTTTAAAGCAAACGATAATCGGCTGTGATACAAAGACCATTGATGCGCTGATTGGCACGTCATAGCATCCTGAAATTGACCAAAATGCACCAGTAAATGGTCGCAGAAGAAATCGAGCAATTGTTTTGCTTCAGCGCGGGTTGTTGGCCAGATAAGTGTTTCACTACACTCACCAAAGGTGTTTACTTGGTGCTTTTCAATCCGTTTTAGAATGTGGCTTACATTATGGGCGAAGCATAAGGGGGCGGGAATTTCTTTAAGATCGCTTGGTTTTAACTTGTTTCTATTTTGCTGATCAAAATTCCATTTGCCACCACGAGGTTGGTTATCATCGTCCATTAAAATAGTAAAACGTTTGCGCATAGCACGATAAAAAAACTCCATTTTTACCGGCTTATTTGGCTTAAAGTGCTGGTCAATGTCATTAAAAGGTAGTAGAAAGTGTTCCGAATCAACCGCATTGACATTAAATTCGCTCTGCTTTGCAAAATCAGCGAGTTGTTGTTTAAGGCGGTATTCGTCAGGGTATTGGTACTCAATATTGTGGCACTGATAATGCTTAGCTAACCGGGTGAGTAGTTCAGTTAATGAAGCATCGTTTTGTGTGTCATCAAGTGTAAGGTGCAGACAGTTTAAGTTTGCTTTTGTAAGTGCTTTGGCAAAGTTTTCCATTGCTGCAAAGAAGGCGACCACTTTTTGCATATGATGCTTTACATAGTCTGTTTCTTGTTTTAACTCAGCAATGACATACAGCGTGTCTGGTTGTGATTTTTCTTTAAACCAGCTGTGGCTAGCATTAAGTTGATCGCCAAAAATAAATCGCAGGGTAGAGTATTGCACTTCTAATAGCCTTTGCAGCAAGTAATCTAGGTAATTACGAAATAAACACCAAGATAGATCGATAATTTTAGTCTATATATAAGGTACTATTATGAAGTTCATAATGAGTCATTTACTAGGGAAGGCATGACATGACACTTATTCCATTAAAGCTAAACTTATTATTTATAAGTCTCTTAGTTTGCCAAACAGCGCACAGCACTGTGTATCACTGTGAGAAAAATGGTATTGCTGAATTTAGTCAACAGCCATGCGGCAAAGATGCAAAGCTAATCACTATAAAAGAGCAAAACCCACACCTTTCGAGCGCGTCAGAAAATACTGCACAACCATCAGCAGATAAAGATACTGCAGAGGTTGATCGTTACATTCGGTCAAAGCAAATTGATGCACAAATAGCAGAACATAACAATAAAATTGACACATTCAAGCTCAAAATGGACAGGGAAATAGTGGCTTTATCTGAGCAATCAGATGCTCAGCTACGTAACTTGGTAGGGGCTAAAAAACAAGCGGCTATTGCCAAGCAAATGACCGCGGTATCTGAGCGTTACGGCGTGCTTATAGACAGTGAGCAGCGCAGTATAGATAGACTCACGGCTGAAAAATACACGTTAACTTCATCTGCAAATACGGTTGCTAATAATGAGGTTGCTAGTTTTATTCGCTCAAAACAAATTATGCGTAAAATTTCAGAGCATGAAAATAAAATAGATACTTATCAAAGTGAGTTAAACGTACAAATCTCAGAGCTTGAGCAACAATTAAATAGCCGCCCTCGAAATTTAGCTGATGCAAATAGCGATAGTGCCTTAGCAGACAAAATGACTGCGCTAACTAGCCGCTTTAATACGCTTATCGCCATTGAGCAAAAACAAATCGACAGACTCAACAGCGAGTTAACTAGGTTATGAGCTTAAACGTGCCGGACAATACGCGCTAAACGACACCACATTTGAGTAAGCAAACAAGTAACTTTTGACAATATTGGCAAATATACGCATAGCTTGCAGCCAAGCTTGTTGTAATTGCGTGTTGATGTGATGCATATACGATTTGCGGGTTTCGATAAATGCATCGCAAAGGATATCGATGTCCTCAAACGACACATTTAAAAAGCTGAGATTATTTGCTAGATAATGAATAAATGGCGTCACTTGCAATAGATCATCAAGGTGGCTTACTACTTTGTTGAGCGCACAGTAAAGAATATAACTGCGTTTAGTTATACTTTCGTGTTCAGGCACTGACATGGTTAACTTACGTGAACAAAGACTACGATGATATGCGCTTGTAAACTGATGAAAATCGGGTTTTAGCAATTCAATATCTTGTTGTAGCAGTCTTTTTTGAAACGAAGAGAGACTCATAGTAAATCGCTTAATAGCCAAGGCTATAGGTTGTTCTTATTATATGACTAAATATAGACGAGATTTTTCGCTTATGGGAAATTTTATGACAAGGTTGTCATAATTTTTTTAGGTAAAAAATAGTCTAACTAATTCATGCCGGAAGGTTGCTAATTGAGCGTTACATGCTTATAATAGCCGCCATTGAATTGAGGTGTTTATCGCTCAATCAGACGATATTAAGATACTTTTAATATCAATTGGCGCGGGATGGAGCAGCCTGGTAGCTCGTCGGGCTCATAACCCGAAGGTCGTCGGTTCAAATCCGGCTCCCGCAACCAAATACATGCTAAGGCATTGTTGAGTGTACTTAGTATACACAGTAAGTTTTTACTGTATGAAGTCGCGCATTCTGGTAATGCGCGTTTTGCGTTTAGGCTATCTAGTTTAATTTAGTCAGGTGACTGACTCGCAACCAAGCTTGGCCCTAGGCCACACAGTTTTATGCTTTAGGTGTGACGCCCCGCTTGGTTCGGGGCGTTGTTGTATCTGCTTGGCGGTGATTTTAAATCATTATTAAACTCAGTATTTCAGGGCTATATGCCCTTTTTTTGTTTGTATGGAGGATTTTCGTGACAAAACTTGAGCAAGATTTAGTAGCCATGCTCTCACCGGCCGTTGAAATGTTAGGCTTTGAGTTACATGGTCTTGAGTTTGTGCAAGCTGGTCGCCACTCTACATTACGTGTTTATATCGATCACGATGCAGGGATTACGGTGGACAATTGTGCCGACGTTAGTCGTCAAGTTAGCGCAATTTTAGACGTCGAAGACCCAATTACAAATGAATATGATTTGGAAGTTTCGTCTCCTGGTGTTGATCGTCCATTATTCAAACAAGATCACTACGAGAAGGCGCAAGGAGAAGAAGTACGCGTGCGTACAAAGCTTCCACAAGATGGTCGTCGTAATTTTAAAGGCGATTTAGTATCAGTTAGCAGTGATATGATCACACTTTCAGCAGATGGCACTGAGCATATGATTATGATCAGTAACATTGAACGTGCGAACATCATCGCAAAATTTTAATTCGAGTGCGAAGGAATAGGGCAAGCGAGGCATAACCCATGGCAAAAGAAATATTATTGGTTGCTGAAGCCGTCTCCAATGAGAAAGCGGTTCCAAAAGAAAAGATTTTTGAAGCGTTAGAGTTCGCATTAGCGACTGCTACAAAGAAAAAACACGATGGCGAAATTGATGTTCGCGTATCAATCGATCGTAAAACAGGTAATTACGACACGTTCCGTCGTTGGAAAATTGCTAACGTTCTTGAAGATGGTTCACTAGAACATCCTTACAGCGAAATCACGCTAGAAGCAGCACAAGTTGAAGACCCGTCTTTACAACTTGGTGATTACGTTGAAGAGCAAATCGAATCAATTAAATTTGACCGTATTACAACACAAATGGCTAAGCAAGTTATCGTACAAAAAGTACGTGAAGCTGAGCGTGCATTAGTTGTTGAAGAATACAAAGACCAACAAGGCGAATTAGTAACAGGTGTTGTTAAAAAAGCAACCCGTGACGCTATCGTACTTGACCTTGGTAACAATGCTGAAGCGGTTATCTACCGTGACGATATGTTACCGCGTGAAAACTTCCGTCCAGGCGACCGTATCCGTGGTCTTCTATACGAAGTTAAGCCAGAAGCACGTGGCGCGCAGTTATTTGTAACGCGTTCTAAGCCTGAAATGCTAATGGAACTTTTCCGCATTGAGGTGCCAGAGATTGGCGAAGAGATGATTGAATTACGTGCCGCAGCACGTGATCCGGGTTCTCGTGCGAAAATCGCTGTTAAATCTAACGACAAACGTATCGACCCAGTTGGTGCGTGTGTTGGTATGCGTGGTGCACGTGTACAAGCTGTATCAAGTGAGCTTGGTGGTGAGCGTGTTGATATTGTTCTTTACGATGACAACCCAGCGCAATTCGTTATCAACGCAATGGCGCCAGCTGAAGTTGCGTCAATCGTAATGGACGAAGATACGCATTCAATGGATATCGCTGTTGAAGCAGACAACCTTGCACAAGCAATCGGTCGTAACGGTCAAAACGTACGTCTTGCTAGTCAGTTAACTGGCTGGGAATTAAACGTAATGACAGTAGATGACATGCGTGCGAAGAACGAAGCTGAATCAGACAAGCTAATCAACTTATTCACTGAATACCTAGACATCGACGATGAGTTTGCAACATTACTTATCAACGAAGGTTTCTCAACGCTTGAAGAAGTAGCTTACGTACCAGCTTCTGAGTTCTTAGAAATCGACGGTTTAGACGAAGAAACAGTTGATATCTTACGTTCACGTGCAAAAGACGCGTTAACCACGAAAGCACTTAAAACAGAAGAAAGCCTAGAAGGTGCAGAGCCTGCAGAAGACCTACTAGCACTTGAAGGTTTAGAGCGTCACCTTGCTTTCGTAATGGCAAGCAAAGGTGTTGTTACACTTGAAGACTTAGCTGAGCAAGGCATTGATGAGTTAGTGGATATCACTGACCTTTCAGAAGAAGAAGCTGGCAAGCTAATTATGGCTGCGCGTAACATTTGTTGGTTCGCAGACGAGTAATTTATTAACGGAGGTATTACACACTATGGCAGAAGTAAATGTTGAAAAACTAGCCGGAGATATTGGTACAACTGTTGATAAGCTACTACAGCAGCTTGAGCAAGCCGGTATTCCTAAAAAAGCAGGTGATATGGTAACTGAGTCTGAAAAGTCGACGTTATTAGATCATTTGAGCAAGCAGCATGGCGGCACGGGCTCTGAAGGTCCAGCTCGCATGACTTTGCAACGTAAGAGCAAAAGCACGCTGAGCGTGACTGGTTCAACAGGTAAAGCAAAGTCTGTACAAGTTGAAGTACGTAAAACACGTACTTACGTTAAGAAAAGCGCCATTGAGCAACAGCAAGAAGAAGAGCGTTTAGCTGCTGAGGAAGCTGCACGTAAAGCAGCAGAGCTTAAAGCCCAGCAAGAAGCTGAAGAGCTTAAAGCGAAACAAGAGGCAGAGCGCAAAGCGAAAGAAGAAGCTGAGCGTCAAGCCAAAGAAGAGGCTAAACGCAAAGCTGAGGCTGAGCGTAAAGCGAAACAGAAGCAGATGACCCCAGAGCAAGTGCTAAGTCTGAAAAAGATCGCGCCGAAGCTGAGCGTCTGCAAAAAGAAGCAGAAGAGGCCGCATTGAGAAAAGCTGAAGAAGAAGCGAAACGTCAAGCAGAAGAGGCAAGAAAGCTAGCTGAAGAAAATGAAGCTCGCTGGAAGAAGGAAGAAGAAGAGCGTATAGAGCGTGAAAAGAACGCTGATCACCACCTTACGACTTCTTCATACGCACGTGCAGCAGAAGATGAGTCTGATGCTCGCGAAGAGCAAAGTGCTCGTCGTGCGAAGAAAAAGAAAAAAGGACCTCAAAAAGAGAAGCCATTAACTTCTGGTCCTAAAGGTAAAAAAGGTAAGTTAAAAGCACCTACCTCATTACAACACGGTTTCCAAAAACCAACAGCAGACGTGAAAAACGAAGTACGTATCAGTGAAACAATCACTGTTGCAGAGCTTGCATCACGTATGGCGGTTAAAGGTGCTGAAGTTGTTAAAACAATGATGAAGATGGGTGACATGGTTACCATCAACCAAGTGATCGACCAAGAAACAGCACAACTTGTTGCTGAAGAAATGGGCCACAAGGTTATCATCGTTAAAGAAAACGAATTAGAAGAGAAAGTACTAAACGACCGTAGCGAAGAAGGTAAAGCGCTTCCTCGTGCACCGGTTGTAACAGTAATGGGTCACGTTGACCACGGTAAAACGTCAACACTTGATTACATTCGTTCAGCAAAAGTTGCCTCTGGTGAGGCTGGTGGTATTACACAGCACATCGGTGCATACCACGTTGAAACAAATGGTCACATGATCACGTTCTTAGATACTCCGGGTCACGCCGCGTTTACATCAATGCGTGCTCGTGGTGCGAAAGCAACGGATATCGTAATCCTAGTTGTTGCTGCGGATGATGGTGTAATGCCACAAACTAAAGAAGCGGTTCAGCACGCCCGTGCTGCTGGCGTTCCTTTAATCATCGCAGTTAACAAGATGGATAAAGAAGGCATCGACCCAGATCGCGTTAAGAACGAATTAGCACAGCTAGACGTTATCCCAGAAGAGTGGGGTGGTGACACGCAATTCGTACATATCTCTGCAAAAACAGGTTTAGGTATTGATGACCTACTTGAAGCAGTATTAATGCAAGCTGAGATCCTAGAATTAACTGCACCAACTGAAGGTATGGCGGCAGGTGTTGTCATTGAATCGCGTCTTGATAAAGGCCGTGGTCCAGTTGCGTCAATTCTTGTTCAGTCTGGTACGCTTAACCAAGGTGATATCGTACTGTGTGGTCTTGAATATGGCCGTGTTCGTGCGATGAAAGATGAAAACGGTAAAGACATCAAGTCTGCGGGTCCATCTATCCCAGTTGAGATTTTAGGTCTATCTGGTATCCCTGCGGCTGGTGACGAAGCAACGGTAGTTAAAGATGAGCGTAAAGCTCGTGAAGTAGCGCTTTACCGTCAAGGTAAATTCCGTGAAGTTAAACTTGCTCGTCAGCAAAAAGCGAAGCTTGAAAACATGTTCTCTAACATGACTGAAGGCGATGTATCTGAAGTTAACGTAGTACTTAAAGCAGACGTTCAAGGTTCAATTGAAGCAATTGCTGATTCATTAACTAAACTATCTACTGATGAAGTTAAAGTGAAGATTGTTGGTTCAGGTGTAGGTGGTATCACTGAAACTGATGCAACACTTGCAGCGGCGTCAAACGCAATCGTTGTTGGCTTTAACGTTCGTGCTGATGCATCAGCTCGTAAAGTTATTGAGTCAGAAAACCTAGACTTACGTTACTACAGCGTTATCTACAGCCTGATTGAAGAAGTTAAACAAGCGATGTCAGGTATGCTTGCACCAGAATTTAAGCAAGAGATCATTGGTCTTGCTGAAGTTCGTGACGTGTTCAAGTCACCTAAGATTGGTGCAATCGCAGGTTGTATGGTTACTGAAGGTATCGTTAAGCGTAGCGCGCCTATCCGTGTACTTCGTGATAACGTGGTTATCTATGAAGGTGAACTTGAGTCACTACGTCGCTTTAAAGATGACGTACAAGAAGTTCGTAACGGTATGGAATGTGGTATCGGCGTTAAGAACTACAACGATGTTAAAGTTGGCGACCAAATCGAGGTATTCGAGACGGTTGAAGTACAACGTTCACTTTAATTTCGTTTAAGTCACTATTTTAAATGGGGGCCTAGCCCCCATTTGTGTATTCGTAATTAAATTAACTTATTCTTTAACATCAATAAGTTATTATTTTAGAGTGAAATGAAATGAGAGAATTTTCTCGCACTGATCGTGTTGCACAGCAAATTCAAAAAGAGATTGCTGTTATTCTTCAACGCGAAATCAAAGATCCACGCTTAGGCATGGTGACAGTGTCTGCGGTTGAGGTATCTCGCGACTTATCTTACGCAAAAGTATTTATCACAGTGTTTAATACTGACGATGAAGATAAAGCGAAGCAAAGCGCTAAAATCTTAAATGAAGCAACGGGTTATATCCGTTCTTTATTAGGTAAACGCATTCGTGCGCGCATCATGCCTGAGTTACGTTTTGTTATTGATAACTCGCTTATGGAAGGTATGCGTATTTCGAACTTGGTTGACTCAGTTATTCGTGAAGACAATGCCAAGCATGTAGACGAAGACGGCAGCGAAGAAGGCACTAAAGACTAATGGCTAGACGCAGTAAAGGTCGTGCTATTGACGGCATCTTATTACTTAATAAGCCGCAAGGTATTTCATCAAACAAAGCATTGCAGCAAGCAAAGGGAATTTACTTTGCTCAAAAAGCAGGCCACACCGGTGCGCTTGATCCGCTCGCGACGGGTATGCTGCCTATTTGTTTTGGTGAAGCGACTAAGTTTACCCAGTTCTTGCTTGATACTGATAAAACCTATGTTGTACGCGCCAAACTTGGTGAGCGAACCACTACCTCTGATTCAGATGGTGAAGTGGTTGAAACGCGCGAAGTATCGGTCACGCGTGAACAATTAGCTGAGCAAATTGCCAGCTTCTTAGGTGAGTCGGATCAATATCCTTCGATGTACTCAGCGCTTAAATACCAAGGTCAGCCTTTGTATAAATATGCCCGTGAAGGCATTGAAGTACCTCGTAAGTGTCGAAAAATTAATGTATTTAGTTTAACGCTTGATGAGTTTGATGAAGCGAACAACGAAGTACAAATGACGGCACATGTGTCTAAAGGTACTTATATTCGTACTATTGTTGATGATTTAGGCGAAAAGCTCGGCTGTGGTGCGCATGTTATTATGCTGCATCGTAGTGCGGTAGGGCATTATCCAAGTGAGAAAATGGTTACCCTTGAGCAACTTGAAGAAAAGCTACAACAAGCGAAAGCTGATGATGTTGCTCCTTCAAGCTACCTCGATGAGTTATTACTGCCAATGGATACTGCTTTGGTTGATTTACCTGTGATTGAAATTACGCAAGAGCAGGGCGTGGCATTTAGCCATGGTCAAACCGTGGTTATTGGTAAGCCTGTCCCCGATGGTGTGGTTAAAGTCATGGCTGATGGCGTGTTCATTGGCACTGGTGAGCGTCATAAAGACGGCCACTTAAAATCAAAGCGCGGTTTATCAAATCAACTGCCTGAGTAAAGATTACCTTGTAGTTATGAGCAAAGCTGGGTAGAATACGCCCCGCTCAATCGTTTTGGCTGAATTAGTGATCGGCTAAAACACAATTTAAATTAATTTTTGGAGTTACTATGTCACTAAGCAATCAAGAAAAAGTTGAAATCATCGCTAAATTTGCACGCGCTGAAGGCGACACTGGTTCACCTGAAGTACAAGTTGCACTTCTAACTTTCGATATCAACAAGCTTCAAGGTCACTTTGCTAGCCACAAGCACGACTTCCACTCACGTCGTGGTCTTCTTCGCAAAGTAAGCCAACGCCGTAAACTGCTTGACTACCTTAAAGGTAAAGACATTGCACGTTACACTGCGTTAATCCAAGAGCTTGGCCTACGTCGCTAAGAACTAGATTACGAGAAAAGGGGCTATTTAGCCCCTTTTTTTGTGCGCGTATGAAAGGTATACTAGCGCACACCTAGGGAGTGGATGCTTCCTAGATATCAAAAAACATCATTGCCAATTGTAGTACTTAATTGATTTTTATTAAGTTTAATTAAGTACTGTAATTGGTACTTTGATGGACTATTTTTTACCAATTCGGAGCACTGCTCTGAGTTGCTTTTACATTTAAAGGACATTTTTAAGTGCAAGCAATTATTAAAGAATTTCAACTAGGTCAACACACTGTGACCCTAGAAACGGGTGCTATCGCTCGTCAAGCTGACGGCGCAGTACTAGCAAGCATTGGCGACACTTCAGTATTAGTTACTGTTGTTGGTAAGCGTGATGCACAACCAGGTCAAGACTTCTTCCCACTAACAGTTAACTACCAAGAGCGTATGTACGCTGCGGGTCGTATCCCTGGTGGTTTCCTTAAGCGTGAAGGTCGTCCTAACGATGGCGAAACGTTAATCGCTCGTCTAATCGACCGTCCAATCCGTCCACTTTTCCCTGACGGTTTCGTAAACGAAGTACAAGTAATCGCGACAGTTGTTTCTGTTAACCCAGAAATCCAACCTGACATGGTTGCTATGATTGGTACTTCAGCAGCACTTGCTATCTCTGGTATTCCATTCAATGGTCCTATCGGTGCATCACGTGTTGGTTTCATCAACGGTGAATACGTACTTAACCCAACACTCGCTGAGCTTGAAGAAAGCCAATTAGACCTAGTTGTTGCTGGTACTGATAACGCAGTACTTATGGTTGAATCAGAAGCTGAAACGCTTTCTGAAGACGTAATGTTAGGTGCGGTTGTTTATGGTCATGAGCAATCTCAAGCTATCATCAACGCAATCAACGAGTTTAAAGCTGAAGCAGGTAAACCAGCGTGGGATTGGACTGCACCAGAGAAAAACGTAACACTTGCTGAGAAAATCTCTGCAATCGCTGCTGAAAAAGTAGGTGAAGCATATCGCATCACTGACAAAGTAGCGCGTAAAGAAGCACTAGGTGTAGCGAAAGAAGAAGTGGTTGCTACATTAACAGCTGAACTTGCTGAAGACGAAGTGTTAGATACGCAAGAAGTTGGCAAACTATTCGGTTCTTTAGAAAAAGAAATCGTTCGTGGCCGTATCATCGCTGGTGAAAAACGTATCGATGGTCGTGAACCAGATATGGTTCGTGCACTAGACGTAATGACGGGTGTATTACCACGTACTCATGGTTCTGCAATCTTCACGCGTGGTGAGACGCAAGCACTTGTGACTGCAACACTTGGTACTGAGCGTGATTCACAGTTAATCGACGACTTAACAGGTACTAACAAGCATCACTTCATGCTTCACTACAACTTCCCTCCGTTCTGCGTAGGTGAAACAGGTTTCGTAGGTTCTCCTAAGCGTCGTGAAATCGGTCACGGTAACCTAGCTAAGCGTGGTATTGCTGCAGTATTACCAACATTAGCTGACTTCCCATATTCAATCCGTGTTGTTTCAGAAATCACTGAATCAAACGGTTCATCGTCTATGGCATCAGTATGTGGTACGTCACTAGCACTTATGAACGCGGGTGTACCAATCAAAGCATCTGTTGCTGGTATCGCGATGGGTCTAGTAAAAGAAGGCGAAGATTTCGTTGTTCTTTCAGACATCTTAGGTGATGAAGATCACTTAGGTGACATGGACTTTAAAGTTGCGGGTACTTCAAACGGTATCACTGCACTACAAATGGATATCAAGATCGAAGGTATCACTAAAGAAATCATGCAAATCGCGCTTAAACAAGCGAAAGCTGCACGTCTACACATCTTAGGTGTAATGGATGAAGCGATTTCTGCTCCTTCTGAAGAGTTATCTCAATTCGCACCACGCATCTACACAATGCAAATCCCTGCGAAGAAAATTGCTGAAGTTATCGGTAAAGGTGGCGCAACTATCCGTCAACTTACTGAAGAAACGGGCACAACGATTGAAATCGAAGATGACGGTACAATCAAGATCGCTGCAACTGACGGCATGAGTGCAAACGAAGCTATCAAGCGTATCGAGCAATTAACTGCTGAACTAGAAGTAGGTGCTATCTACACTGGTAAAGTTGTACGTATCGTTGATTTCGGTGCGTTCGTTAACATCCTTCCGGGTAAAGACGGTCTAGTGCACATTTCACAAATCAGCACAGAGCGTGTTAATAACGTTACTGACCACCTAAGCGAAGGCCAAGAAGTTAAAGTTAAAGTTCTTGAAGTAGATCGCCAAGGTCGTGTACGTCTAAGCATCAAAGAAGCAATGGAACCAGCTGCTGAAGAAAAAGCAGAAGAGCCAAAAGACGCTTAATGATGATTGAATAACCAGTTATTTACTGGATATAAGAAAAAGGGGCTGTTTAGCCCCTTTTTTTATGCTTTAATGAAACCTATCCGCTTCGCCTTTGTCTACAGAGAATTCAGGTATTAAGGAATTTAATGATTTTTAAACACTTAGCATTGACCGCTGTGGCTATTTTTTCTTTAAGTGCATGTCAAACAACCTCACAACCTGAGTCAGTCCCTATTGTTAATGTGCCTTTCACTGCACCGTTAGCGCCTGATTTTCGTAATGAAATTACAATTGCTCGTTATTCTGAGCTATTAAATCGTGCTGATTTAAGCAGCGAACAACAAGCAAAACTTTATTATGACCGTGGCGTATTATTTGACAGCTTAGGCATGTCGACATTGGCACGTATTGATTTTAATCGTGCGATTAAGCTCAAACCTGATTTAGCAGAGGTGTATAACTTTTTAGGGATCCACCACACATTAATGCAGCAGTATGAGCAAGCGTATGAGTTTTTTGATTCAGCACTTGAATTAAATGAGCAGCATGAATATGCCTACCTCAATCGTGGTATTGCGCTTTACTACGGTGAGCGTCCATTACTTGCACAAGATGATCTTCAGCAGTTCCTTAACCGTTCGCCGAGTGACCCGTATCGTGTTTTATGGCTTTATTTAGCTCAGTCAGAAGCCGATAAAGCACAAGCCTTGATTGATTTGAAAGCGAATGCACAAGGTGTTGATGAGTCGCAATGGGGTTATCAATTGCTGGCACTTTATTTAGGCGATATCAGTGAATTTGAATTCTTATCTGGCATCATCGAAGGCGTTACTTCCGAGCAAGAATATGCGCATCGCCTGTGTGAAGCTTATTTCTACCTAGCTAAGTTACATCAAGCGGCGGGTAACGACTACCTTGCAGCTGATTACTTCAGACTTGCCCTTGCCACCAATGTGCATGAATTTGTTGAATACAAATATGCCCGTTTAGAGCTTGAGTTAATGGCTGGTGAAAACGCAAGCTAAGCTTTTTTTTAGTGTTATTCTGATACTGAGCTTGGGGTGTATTTCAAGCTCAGTGTCTCGCTTTATTCCTGCCTATCTTTACTACGCGAACGTTAATCCTTCACAAGCAACGGCTATTTATTATCTTGCACCAAGTGCGATAAATGCCCAGCAATTAGAATTAAGTAACGCACAACTTCGACAGCTTGCACAGCTTAATGACAGTAGCGCAGCGTATCAACTTGCACTCAGGTTTTTACAACACGGGGATTACAAGGGGGCAAAACTATGGTGGCAGCCTTACTTTTCTGACTTCACAACCACACAGCAACTCACGTTATCAGATAAGCTTGTTGCAACAACGCAATGGCATGAACTCGCTCGCCTTTTTCAGGCCGGTCAATTACCACAGGGCAGTGCAAAACAGGCTTTTCTATTGCATCAAAAAATGCCGGTTGAGCAAATAACTTCTGCGTATGCGCAGCAACAACAGTTTGTGTTATCGGCTGTGCATTTACAGCCAAGTGATCAATGTCGGTTTAATGTTCTAATGATGACAGATCACTACAAAGGCATCGCGACCTTAAAGCACTTTAAACAGCAATACACTAATAAACCTGAGCCAGCAAAGGGGAGCTTTTGTTTCACCGACATTGTCTATGTGGCAGATACGTTTAACTGTGATGGCAGCAGTGGGGCACTGAGCTGTAACTGGCAAAATGCGGCAGCGCGTTCATGGCCTGCGGGGTTTGATTTTATTGTCATGATGTCGCAGCAAGGAGCTGCAAATGTGCTTGGCGGGATCATGCATATCAACTCATCGCAATCTTATGCGGTGTTTTTACATGAGTTGATGCACTTTAATGGTTTTGAAGATGAGTATGCGTTACCAGAGCAAAAACAGCAGTGGCTTTGTAAGCAGCAAGGGCAGGTTGCGCCCAATTTGTTTATTGCTAACCAATCTTCTCCTCCTAAAGGGTGGCAAAAGAGTCTCGCCTGTGGCAATAAAAAAGCGTATAAGCCCAGCCCTAACTGGTCAATTATGCAATACCAAACGATGGGGTTGTCAGCGCAATATCGGCAACTTTGGCAAAAACAAATTAACCAGCCCTTAACACAGCCTGTTCGGTTTTCTGAATATTTTGCATTTTTAGGAGTAAAGCCTGTATTTACAACGGCTTCAAGAGAACAGAAATTTTCTGACTAATCGTCTATTTATTGCTATTTTAGTATGCGAGTCGGTTAAAGTTTGAGCAAATAGGTCTGTCTCCTATAGACAAAATAGCCCCTGATCAGTATAACTGTACGCACTATAAGCTTTTTTTGAAGCCAACTTTAAACCATCCAAATGAACAGTACGCAACTAATTAAAACTAGCAGCAGTATTGATATTCTTATGACACTAAAAGGCTCCTAATTATGACTTTGCTCTGGATACCCCTGTTATCCTTAATCGGCAGTGTTATTTCATCCTGCACTTCAAAACTAACACGAAATCAAAGTACCGCTTTGACTATGTTAGCGCCTTTGATTGCCCTTGGAATTGTATTTTCGTATACCCCTGCGGTGTTTTCTGGCGAAACAATTCGCTATAGCGCGGATTGGATCCCACTTTTAAACATGCAAGTTTCGTTTCGACTTGATGGTTTGAGTTTACTGTTTTTATATATGATCTTGGGGATTGGTACCCTCGTGATCTTCTATGCACGTTACTATTTAAGTAGTAATGACTCTATGGCAAAGCTATTTTGCTATTTAATGCTATTTATGACCGCGATGGTCGGCATTGTGATGTCGAACAACGTGATCCAGTTATGGTTTTTCTGGGAGCTAACCAGTATTAGCTCATTCTTATTGATTAGCTACTGGTGGCACAAATCAGAAGCCAGAAAAGGCGCACGCATGGCACTTGCCATAACCGGTGCAGGCGGTCTTGCGTTGCTAGCAGGTTTATTGCTGATTGGTGATATTGTTGGTAGTTATAACCTTGATGTAATCCTCGCAAGCAAAACCCTGATCCAGTCACATGGCTTGTATGAAGTTGCCTTGGTATTAGTGCTGTTAGGTGCGTTTACTAAATCTGCGCAATTTCCTTTTCACTTTTGGTTACCGCATGCCATGGCCGCACCTACTCCGGTTAGTGCTTATCTTCACTCCGCAACTATGGTTAAAGCGGGTATTTTCTTATTAGCGCGTTTTTATCCAGCCCTTGCAGGCACAGACATTTGGTTTATTTTAGTAGCCATGACGGGTCTTGCGACCTTACTCGTTGGTGCTTATATCGCTTTATTTAAACATGATTTAAAAGGCTTACTAGCGTATTCAACAATCAGCCATTTAGGTTTAATTACCTTATTACTTGGCTTAGATACTGAGCTTGCTACGGTGGCAGCTATTTTCCATATTATTAACCACGCAACGTTTAAAGCGTCGTTATTTATGGC
Organism: Pseudoalteromonas sp. T1lg122; assembly: GCF_002964825.1. Classification (NCBI taxonomy): domain Bacteria; kingdom Pseudomonadati; phylum Pseudomonadota; class Gammaproteobacteria; order Alteromonadales; family Pseudoalteromonadaceae; genus Pseudoalteromonas; species Pseudoalteromonas sp. T1lg122. The sequence continues at coordinate 285,045 of NZ_PQCG01000034.1, read as the reverse complement.
AACGGGTATTATTGACCATGAAACCGGCACCCGAGATATGCGTAAGCTTAATGGTATGTGGCGCTTTATGCCTTATACCGCAACGCTTGCCATGGTCGCAGCCGCAGCCATGGCAGGGGTGCCACTATTAAATGGTTTCTTATCGAAAGAAATGTTTTTTGCTGAAACATTACACCAACAAGTATTGGGTTCTATGTCATGGTTAATTCCGGTATTAGCGACAATTGCCGGAGCGCTCTCTGTCGCCTATTCAGCGCGTTTCATTCATGATGTTTTCTTTAATGGTGACCCTGTCGACTTACCAAAGCAGCCTCATGAGCCACCGCGTTACATGCGTGTGCCAATCGAAATATTAGTGGTGCTGTGTTTATTAGTAGGTATGTTCCCTGACTTTGCTGTAAGCGATATTTTGGCTTCGGCCTCATTTGCAGTGCTAGGCAATGTTGCTCCTGAATACACGTTATCAGTGTGGCATGGCTTCAACTTACCGCTGTTAATGAGCTTCATCGCAACGTCGTGCGGTGTATTAATTTACATTCAACGTAAACATTTATTCCATTTCCAAGCGTCATTACCGACCTTAAATGCGAAGAAAGGTTTTGACCGCGGTATGTACGGGCTAATTAAGTGGTCTCAAGAAAGAATTAATCGCATCGAAAATGGTTCATTACAGCGCTATGCATTTGTGATGATCACTGTGGTGTTGTTGTGCGCAGGTTGGCCATTATTCGAAATGCGTCAGCTGGCGGGTGCAAATGGTTTAACGCCAATCGATTTCCATAACGCGATTGGTGCTGGTCTACTGGTGATTGGTGCGCTTGCAACGGTTATCTGGCATCGCTCACGAATGATTTCGTTGATTATGATTTCAATTGTAGGCTTGATGGTATCGGTGGTATTTACCCGTTTCTCAGCACCAGATTTAGCACTGACTCAGTTAACTGTAGAAGTCGTGACGGTTATCTTACTTATGTTAGCGCTGTTTTTCTTACCACAGCGCACTCCGAAAGAGTCTAGTTCATTACGTATATTGCGAGATTTAGGAATTTCATCAGCCATTGGTGTTGTTGTAGCAAGTATCTGTTATGCCTTATTAACCAGACCACTTGAGTCGATTTCTGACTTCTTTATTGCCAATGCTAAAACCGGCGGTGGTGGTACTAACGTGGTGAACGTGATTTTAGTCGATTTTAGGGGCTTTGATACCCTAGGTGAAATTACCGTACTAGGTATTGCTGCATTGGGTATTTATAAACTACTTATTAACTTGCCACTGTTTATGCCAGCAAGTGATAGTGAAGGTCGCCCTTGGGCGCGCGAACGCCACCCAATCCTGTTAGCGAGCATTTCGCAAAGTTTATTACCACTGGCTTTATTGGTTTCTGCGTACATCTTCTTACGTGGTCACAATTTACCTGGCGGTGGCTTTATTGCCGGTCTAGTGACTGCAATTGCGTTTATTTTACAGTACATGGCAAATGGTTCGAATTGGATTTCAGAGCGCTTTGATGTTAACTACCGCAAGATAATCGCTTCGGGTATTGCCATTGCTTTATTAACGGGCTTAGGTAGTTGGGCATTTGATCGTCCATTCTTAAAAACATGGTTTGATTATTTTGATATTCCGTTAGTCGGCAAGACTGAGCTTGCCAGTGCTATCGTGTTTGATTTAGGTGTGTATTTAACCGTTGTAGGTGCAACGCTGATGATTTTAGCAAGTTTAGGAAAACTGACTGCTGATACACCCAAGCAAGAGGTAAATATTTAATGGAAGTGTTGTACGCATCATGCGTGGGCGTGCTGGTTGCATGCGGAATTTATTTAATTTTGAGAGCGCGAACGTTCCCGGTGGTACTGGGTTTGACCATGCTTTCTTATGCAGTAAACCTGTTTTTATTCTCATCAGGACGCTTGACCATTAATAAAGCCGCTGTATTAGGCTCTGGCAGCGAATATGCAGATCCATTACCGCAAGCGCTGGTTTTAACTGCCATTGTAATTGGTTTTGCGATGACTGCGTTTGTGGTTATTTTAGCGATTCGCGGACGCGCAGATTTAGGGAATGACCATGTCGATGGTCATATGGTTAAGTCGTCGAAGGAGCAAAAATGATACAGCATCTCGCTTCTTTACCGATTTTAATTCCTATGCTGGCTGGCGTTTTGCTATTAATGCCGCCTTGCGGAAAGAACTTACAAATTCGCCGTGTAACCTCTGTCATTTTATCTTTGGTTACAGTGTTGGTGAGCGCCTATTTGCTGTTTTATATCAACAGTACTGCACCAATGGTTTACGCCATAGGTGATTGGTCGGCGCCATTTGGGATTGTACTTGTCGCTGACAGACTTGCGACATTATTAGTGCTGCTTACTAGCTTCTTAGGGGCGGTCGTGGTGCTTTATAGTTGTGCTGGTGATGACAAAAAAGGCAGCTTTTTTCACCCATTAGTGCACTTTTTGATTTTAGGCGTGAACGGCGCGTTTTTAACTGGCGATGTATTTAATCTATTCGTATTTTTCGAAGTGTTACTTATTGCATCCTATTCATTATTAATGCACTCAGCGGATAAACACAGCACCCGTGCTGCATTACAATACGTGATTTTAAACCTGATTGGCTCAAGCGTATTCTTAATTGCCTTAGGCGTACTATATGGTGTACTAGGTACGTTAAATATTGCTGATTTAGCACAAAAAGTCCCGCAATTGACAGGTGATGATGTTTACCTAGCTAAAATTGGTGGCTTACTGTTAATCGTGGTATTTGCCTTAAAAGGCGCGTTATTACCTTTGCATTTATGGCTACCAAATACCTACGCAAATGCGATGCCGCTGGTTGCAGCCTTATTTGCCATTATGACTAAAGTCGGTGTGTACGCCATGCTTCGTATTTATACGGTGATCTTTGGTGAGAACGCGGGTGAGCTTGCTCACATGGCACAGCCTTGGTTATGGGGCCTTGCACTCGCAACCATCGTGATGGGAGCAATTGGTGTATTAGCGAGTCAAGATTTTAGAAAGTTGATAGCCAATTTAGTGATTGTCTCTGTCGGTACATTAGTGGCACTCGTTGCAATTCAAAATGTCTCGGCAACAGCGGCACTCCTTTATTACCTTGTGCACTCAACGGTAATTTGTGCCGCGCTATTTTTAATTGCCGATTTAATTGCACAGCAGCGTGGTAAGGTTGCGGACCGTTTAGTCGCAGGGCGTCCCGTTGCGCAGCCATTCTTACTGGGTATTTGTTTTGTTATCGCCGCACTTGCAGTGGTTGGTATGCCACCACTATCTGGTTTTGTGGGCAAAATTTGGATTCTAAAAAGCACCCTTGATAGTGAAAAAGCCATGTTATTCTGGCCAATTTATATTCTTGCCAGTCTTGCGTTATTAGTCGCAGTTTCTCGTGCTGGCACAAGCTTATTTTGGGATCATAAACACAAAGACAGCGAAGCAATTGAGGGCAGCAAAGCACACCCTTTAAAAGTAACCGCGGTAATTGCTTTGTTGGCATGTTCACCTTTAATGGTTGTTTTTGCCGGTTCAATTTCTGATTTTATGTTAGCAACCTCAGAGCAGTTGTTTGATATTAATACGAGCATCAATGCTGTATTACAAGGAGGTCAATAATGCGTTTAGAAGCTCGTTTTCGTTGGCTGCCGACACCTTTTCGCAGTGTTTTATTGTTTGTTGTGTGGCTGTTATTAAATAACAGTGTGTCACCGGGTCATCTGTTATTAGCCGCGTTTTTTGCCATCACTATCCCGTGGATCACCTTTCCATTTCGTGATCCGCAACCACTTATCGTGAAACCTGGTCTGGCATTTAGACACTTAATGTTAGTTCTGTACGATATTGTGACGGCTAACTTGCAAGTGGCACTGCTGATTTTAGGACCGACTAAAAAATTGCGTCCGGGTTTTGTAAAAGTGCCTTTGGATTTAAGTCATGAAATGCCAATTACAATTTTGGCAAGTACCGTGTCGTTAACGCCGGGTACTGTAAGCGCAGAGGTGTATCCTATTCCTGAGTCACTTGAAGAGGGCGAAGTTATTGAGCAGCGCTATTTATTGATTCACGTACTCGATTTAGCAGATGAGCAAGCGTTAATTAGTACTATTAAGCAGCGTTACGAAGCACCGCTTAAGGAGATTTTTCGATGCTAGATACCGTTTTTTTAATTGTTTATGCCATGATTGCAATCTCGTTATTGCTAAATCTATGGCGTCTAATCGTTGGTCCATCAGTGCCAGATCGCATTTTAGCGCTTGATACTATGTTTATTAACACCATTGCTTTGATCATTCTTTATGGCATGAGCATGGGCACGGGACTTTATTTTGAAGCGGCATTATTAATTGCGATGCTAGGTTTTGTAAGTACAGTAGCGGTGTGTAAATACCTGCTACGTGGCGACATTATTGAATAAGGTAACAGATAATGAGTGAGTGGATTGTTTCAATCTTATTATTAATTGGTGGTTGCTTTATTCTGATAGGTTCAATTGGTCTTGTGAAAATGCCTGACTTTTTCATGCGTTTACATGGACCTACCAAAGCAACAACTTTAGGAATGGCATCGCTATTGATTGCTGCAATGGTGTATTTTAGTTACACCAATGAGGGGGTGAGCGTGAAAGAAATTCTTATTTCAATCTTTTTGCTTATCACCGCGCCTATCAGCGGCTATATGCTGATCAAATCGGCTATCCATCATAAGCTGCGTGCTAAAGACGGCACCAAGGGCCTAGACAACATCGAAGAAGATTAATCCCAGCTCGCACTTATCGTTAAGCGAATTGGTATGATATCTGAGCAGGCACAGTAATGTGATCGACCACGGTGGCTTTTATTGCGCTCGTAGATCGCATAAAATGCCCCGTCATTTAGTTCAGTAGGTAAATAGGTCATTATGCGAGTAGCACTTGGAGTAGAGTACAACGGCGCACGTTACAGTGGTTGGCAACGTCAATCACACGTCAATAGCGTACAACAAGAAGTAGAAACGGCGTTGTCGCGTATTTGTAATCATCCAGTTGAAATTGTTTGTGCAGGTCGCACCGATGCCGGTGTTCATGGCACCGGGCAGGTGATCCATTTTGATACGCATGCTGAGCGCGAAATGGTCGCGTTTACAATGGGTATGAACACCTTACTACCAAAAGATATTTCGATTCGTTTTGCTGAACCTGTCAGTGACGATTTTCATGCTCGTTTTAGTGCCACAGCTCGTCGCTATCGTTATGTGATTTACAATTACACCTATCGTGGCGCCATTATGAGCGAAGGTGTGACTCATTTTCATCACCCATTAGACGAAACTAAAATGCAAGAAGCCTGTCAGTATCTAATAGGTGAGCATGATTTTACGTCTTTCAGGGCGCTACATTGCCAAGCGAATACAGCAAATCGCACTATCCACCACTTGTCGGTAAAACGCCAAGGTGATTATGTGATCATTGATATTAAAGCGAATGCGTTTTTGCATCACATGGTTCGAAACATCACAGGCTGTTTAATGGATATAGGCTTACATAAGCATGAGCCAGTGTGGTTAAAAGAATTACTTGATCTAAAAGAACGTGCTAAAGCGAGTGCAACAGCAAAAGCGGCGGGTCTTTACTTAGTTGATGTGGATTACCCTGAACATTTTGGCATTCCTAAAACACCATTAGGGCCTTTGTTTTTACCTGATTCAGACAGTTAGACTTTAGTAGACTACTACTAAGACCAGTTTTTTATATCGTCTGCGGGTAATTCATGTTTTAATTGAAAAAATCTGTCTGTTTATTTGTTATCAGAAACACAAGCGAGTGTTTCCAATTAAACAGACTGCGACACAGAACAGCATTAAGAGAGTTGCAAATGAGTTGGTTAGAAAAAATCTTACCTAAAACGACCAAATCGTCAGGTCGTAAAGAAATCCCTGAAGGGGTTTGGGCTAAGTGTACAGACTGTGATTCAATTTTATATAAAGCAGAATTAGAAAAAGCACTCAACGTGTGTCCTAAATGTGATCACCACATGCGTTTAGGTGGCCGTAAGCGCCTTGAAAACTTTTTAGATGATGCAGAACGTCAAGAAATTGGTGCAGAGCACGAGCCAAAAGACGTTTTAAAATTTAAAGATTCTAAAAAATACTCTGACCGTATTACCCAAGCACAAAAAGCAAGTGGCGAGAAAGACGCACTTGTTGCAATGAAGGGCCGCCTAAAAGGTATTCCTGTTGCTGCTGTTGCATTTGAATTCTCATTTATGGGTGGTTCAATGGCGTCAGTGGTTGGTGCACGCTTTGTTGAAGCTGTAGATCAGTGTTTAGAACACAATATGCCGCTTATTTGTTTCTCTGCATCAGGTGGTGCACGTATGCAAGAAGCACTTATGTCATTAATGCAAATGGCTAAAACAAGTGCTGCGCTAGCGAAAATGAGCGAAAAAGGCTTACCGTTTATTTCAGTATTAACTGATCCAACAATGGGTGGTGTATCGGCATCATTAGCAATGCTTGGTGATGTAAACGTTGCTGAACCTAAAGCGCTTATCGGTTTTGCTGGTCCTCGTGTTATCGAGCAAACAGTACGTGAAACGCTTCCTGAAGGTTTCCAACGTAGTGAATTCTTGCTAGAGCACGGTGCAATCGACATGATTGTAGACCGTCGTGAAATGCGTGACACCCTTGCACGTATCTTAGCGAAATTTATGAACTTGCCTTCTACTGAACAAGAGCATAGAGTAGCGTAAATTTCAGCTTAACTGATTAAACGCTATGACAGAAATCCTTCCTAGCCAATCATCAAGTCTTGATGATTGGCTTTGTTATTTAGAAAGTGTCCATCCTGCCAATATTGAAATGGGCTTAGAGCGCGTTGCACGCGTTGCTAACCAAGTCGGCTTACTCGATACACCTAGCAAAATAATTTTAATTGCAGGGACTAATGGTAAAGGGACCACCGCTCGCTGTTTAGAAAGCTTATTACTTGCTCAGGGTTTTAGTGTCGGTACGTACGCATCTCCTCATCTAATTCGTTACAACGAACGCGTGCGTATTAATGGCCAAGAGCTTGATGATCAATTCCATGTTGATGCATTCGATATGCTTGAAAAAGGTCGTGGTGACACACCGCTGACTTATTTTGAATACGGAACACTGGGCGCACTGGCTATTTTTAAACGTCACGCTGTTGATTATGTGCTGTTAGAAGTGGGTCTGGGTGGTCGTTATGACGCCACTAATATCGTAACCCCATTTGCATGCGTGATCACCACAATAGATTTAGACCATAAAGAATACTTAGGTGATACCCGTGAATTAGTGGGTTACGACAAAGCCGGTATTTTTAGACCGAATACGCCTGCCATTGTTGGCGATTTAGCGATTCCGCATACAGTGACTGATTACGGCAATGAAATTAACGCTGATATGGTGTTATCAGGCCGTGATTTTAAATTCACAGAAGACAGTGAAGGCTTTAACTGGCAGTACCAAGATAACGATTGGCGCTTAGCTAAGCCTGCTATCCCTTGTCAAAATGCTGCAACAGCGTTGACCTTATTAGCTAAACTTGAGCTATTGCCAAGTGAGCAACTAGTTCGCGATTGCCTGGAAAATTTAACCGTAGAAGGGCGCTTTCAACAGCTCAGTGAGCAGCCGCTCATTTTTACAGATGTGGCGCATAATCCTGAATCTGCTCGTTATTTGGCACGTAAATTAAGCGTGTATAAAGATCAAGGGTTTAAAATTCATGCATTAGTCGCTATGCTTGCAGATAAAGATAAAGTGGCTGCCATGTCGGCTGTCGCAAATGTAGTTGACCAATGGTCGTTAGCAAGCTTAGATTGTTTCCGCGGAGACAAGGTTGAGAATCTTGCTAACGCACTTGCAGAAACAACATCAACAGCGCCTAGCACGCAATATGAGAGTGTTGAAACTGCATTAGACACGTTATTACCAAATGTCGATGAAAACACGCTTGTGATTGTGTTTGGTTCATTTATAACAGTGGCTGCAGCCATCAATTACTTTAAAAAATAGAGAGGAAATCGGTGAACGCAGGGTTTATTAATCGCTTAGTAGGTACCACCATTGTGGTTGTAGCGGCTATTGTCTTCATTCCAAATATTTTGGATGGTGAAAAGGTTCATTATACTGAAGGCTTTAAAGCAATTCCTGAACGTCCTGAGTTCACTACGATTGATTTACAAGAGGCGATTGATAATAAAGTCGCCTCTGCTGAACAACCGTCACAAACGCCAGTTGAAGATATTCAAGCCAACGATGCTGAGCTTGCTGCTAATGAAACGCAACAAATCGTCGATGATGCACCGCAAATGGTCGAAGCATCAACAGATGAGCCTGTGGTTCGTAAAACTGAGCTAAAAGTTGCAGTCCAAGAGCCGGCAAAGACCGTTGTCAAAGCTCCAGAGCCAACCCGTAAGCCAGAAGAAAACCTCACACAAATGGCTTATGTTATCCAATTGGGTAGTTTTTCTCATGCACCTAATGTGAAATCACTACAAGAAAAACTAAAAGCGAATGGTTTCAAAACCTTTACGCGTCCAATCAAAACCCCGAACGGCACACTGACAAAAGTCTTTGTAGGTCCTTCACTTAGCAAGAAAGAGTTAGAGAGTAAGCTTCCTGAGTTAAAGCAGTTAACCAAGTTAAACGGCAAAGTCACTCAGTTTGAAATTACAAAATGATCTGGCAATTCTATAGGTAGTCTTATAGAATGCGCCCCAAATTAACGACTAGTTGGTTCTTATGATCTGGGTTGATTACGCCATACTTGGCATTATTGCACTATCCACTATCATCGGCTTAATACGTGGCTTTGTAAAAGAAGCAATGTCATTAGCTGTATGGGCTGGCGCATTTATCATCTCTAGTTTGTTTTACCAATATTTAGCATCCTTCCTAACAAGTATTTCAGAACCCCTTTTAAGAAATGCAGCCGCAATAGCCATATTATTCTTTGCGACACTCCTGTTGGGTGGGTTACTAAACTATATTTTAGGTGAGCTTGTACAACGTACGGGTTTATCTGGCACAGACCGTGTTTTTGGCATAGTGTTTGGTGCTCTTCGTGGCGTGTTGGTCGTAAGCGCGTTACTCTTCTTTCTTGATGCTTTTACCGGTGCACCTAATACGCATTGGTGGGGCAACTCTATTTTGATTCCAGAATTTGGCTTTGTTGTTGAGTGGTTCTTTTCGTACCTCGAAAACAACTCGAGCTTTTTAAATTCTGTAAACCGTTAATCGGCGAGGATAAATTTAATGTGTGGTATCGTTGGCATAGTCGGAACTTCTCCTGTTAATCAGGCGTTATATGACGGCTTAACTGTTTTGCAACACCGCGGTCAAGATGCAGCTGGCATCATTACCATTGAAAACAACACGTTTAGCTTACGTAAAGCCAATGGCCTTGTGAAAGATGTGTTTCATACCCGTCATATGAAACGCCTTCAAGGCACAATTGGTATTGGCCATGTTCGCTACCCGACAGCTGGTTCTTCTAGCTCGTCAGAAGCGCAACCTTTCTACGTTAACTCACCATTTGGTATTGCACTTGCGCACAATGGTAACTTAACAAACGCAGAAGCATTAAAGCAGCAATTATTTTCAGAAGCTCGCCGTCATGTTAATACAACATCTGACTCTGAAATCTTACTTAACATCGTGGCACATGAGTTAAGCAAGTCAAACAAGCTAAAACTTGACGCTGAAGATATCTTCAATGCAGTGACCGAAGTAAACAATAAAGTAAATGGTGGTTATGCAACGATTGCAATGATCATCGGCCACGGTATTGTTGCGTTTCGTGATCCGAACGGCATTCGTCCGTTGGTGTTTGGTAAGCGTGAAACTGCAAATGGTACTGAGTACATGTTTGCTTCAGAAAGCGTGGCATTAAAAACCGACGGTTTTGAGTTTGTTCGTGACGTAGCACCAGGTGAAGCGATTTACGTAACTGAAGATGGTCAGTTTTTCTCACAAGCGTGTGCTGAAAAAGCAACTTACTCGCCATGTATCTTTGAGTTTGTTTACTTTGCGCGCCCAGATTCAACGATTGACCGTATGTCTGTTTATGCGACACGCGTAAACATGGGGACTAAGTTAGGTGAAAAAATCGCACGTGAATGGGCTGATAAAGACATCGATGTGGTTATTCCTATTCCTGAAACGTCGTGTGATGTAGCGCTTGAGATTGCGTCAGCACTTAACCTGCCTTACCGCCAAGGTTTTGTTAAAAACCGCTACATTGGCCGTACCTTCATCATGCCAGGTCAAGAAATGCGTAAGAAATCAGTTCGTCAAAAACTGAACGCGATTGACCGTGAGTTCAAAGGCAAAAACGTATTACTTGTTGATGACTCAATTGTTCGTGGTACAACATCAGCGCAAATCGTAGAAATGGCTCGTGAGTCAGGTGCGAAGAATGTTTACTTCGCGTCAGCAGCGCCAGAGATTCGTTTCCCGAACGTATACGGTATTGATATGCCATCGGCAGCTGAGCTAATTGCGCATGGCCGTGAAGTGGAAGATATCAATGCTAGCATCGGTGCAGATGGTCTTATCTATCAATCGTTAGATGACCTAATCTCGGCAGTAAGCCAAGAAAACCCAGAAATCACCCGTTTTGAAACATCAGTATTCGATGGTCAATACATCACAGGTGATATCGACCAAGATTACCTAAACCACATTGACCGTTTACGTAATGATTCAGCGAAATCAACCCGTGAAAACGCCATGTCAGCAAGTTTAGAGTTGCACAATCAAGAAGAGAACAGTGCTGATTAATCAGTGCATATCTATTTGATATAAAAAAGGAGCTGAATAGCTCCTTTTTTGTTTGTGGAAAGAAAGGAAAATAACAATGTACTCAGGTAAACATAGGGTGGACGATTCCATTAGTCCATAAGATAGCTGTCGCAGCTAAAATAATTACCAGTAATATCAGCCCACACGTGACCACCGAACTGGCATAAATAAAGCCTCGCTCTTCAGGAATGTGCATCAAAATTGGCACTCCCGTGTAAAGCAAGTAAACAGAGTAGGCAAGTGCTACAAGGCCTACACACACCACAAACCAAAGTTCAGGTAAAAATGCCGCAAATGAAGACATAAATACCGGCGTTGCTGTATATGCAGCGAGCTCTAAGGTTTGTGTAAAGGTGGGTTTTGCACCAAAGGTAACGGCCATCCAATGTGCTAAGTAAGCAAGTGCAAAAACGCCCGCAACCAGTGCAAAGTACATCGCGATAGCAATGAGTAATGCACTATCATGGGTTAAAAACACTGCATCGCCAGAGCCAATACTCCAACCTAAATATACAGATGAATAGTAGCCCATAATTGAAGGAATACTGGCAATTAATAAAATGTGCGACAAGCTATAGCGCAAGCTTTCGTGGCGGTTATCAATTGTTTGCCATTCTTCGAGTGGGTGGGCGTACAAGCCCCATAAGTGGTTTAGAATCATAATCAATGCCCCTGTAAAAAGGAATGTGAGCTGTTTTATTTTTGTACAGCTTTGATTAAGTTATGGTTCAGTAATTAAACCTTGTCAAGAAGCTGCAATAATCGAAATGGTCGATAAAATGTAACTCTTTAGTGCATATAGAAAATTAGCTTGCACTGATATGGGTCATGGAATGCGGGCTTATTTATGTGATAAAATCGAATCAAGATTTTTGATGAGAAGTTAATCAGTGCCTTATTCTGATTTGTTAGCGCCCATTCATTCTTTTTTAAAGTGCGAAACACCCGATGAGTGGATTGCTGCGGCAACCAAAAAAGAAAACTTAGATGTGGTTTTAATCGACCATCTTATCTGCGAATTAAAAGCAGCTCAGTCTGCCATGTTTTTAATTCGTAAGTATGCAGTTGATAAAGAAAGTAGTGATGCTTTGCTTGAGTGGTTAAAACCATTTGAGACGCTTGTATATAAGCGAGAAGGAGATTGGCGTGAGCTTGCTGATAAAAACAAGCTGACTAAATCAATGATCCCAAAATCGAATTCACCATACGGGCAAGACCTTATCGATAAAATGGTGATGCTCATTAAAGAAGAACTACATCACTTTTATCAAGTCCTTGAGATCATGGATGAATACGGTATTGAATATAAAAGCATTACTCCATGTCGTTATGCGAAAGGGATGCTGCGCCACGTGAAAACTTACGAGCCTGATGCTTTGGTTGATAAGTTAATTATCGGTGCTTATATCGAAGCCCGCTCATGTGAACGCTTTGCTAAATTAGCCCCGCATGTTGATAAGCGCTTAGGTGATTTTTATATCTCACTACTGCGCTCTGAAGCGCGACATTACCAAGATTATTTAACTCTTGCGCAAGAAATCAGTGAGTTTGATATTACCGAACGTGTTGAATTTTTTGGTCAACTTGAAGCTGAGCTTATTTCAACCCCAGATGAAGACTTTAAATTTCACAGCGGTGTGCCTGCATAATATATTAAATCAGAGCGCCTGTTTGGCGCTCTAATTCATTTATCTTGCCAAATTTAGTGGGTTTTACCCCCTATTCAAATTAACTAATTCTCATTACTTTTCTAATACTTATTCATTTATTGTTTTAGTAAATAATTTGTACCTTTTAAAATCTTGCACTACCTTTGACCTAGGTTGCTATTAACATTCGTAAAATAGAATCATAAGTTGTTAAAAGGAGAAGTCATGCGTGATTCTAATGTGCCTTTCGAGTTTAAAGAAGATGCTTCTGAACAATCGTATGCCCAAAAAACATGGAAAGTTTTAACGGTTGAAGATGACTTAAACTACCAACAAGCATTACTAAACAGTTTTAATGCCATATCTCTAGATAACAATGAGTCTCTTGAGGTATTTACGGCAAATTCAGTATCAGAGGCATCGTCTGTGTTATCGCGTCACAAAGATATCGCTATTGTATTTCTTGATGTGGTGATGGAAGAAGACGATTCTGGCCTTAGACTTGTAAATACCATACGCCACGTATTAGGCAACAACGATATACGCATAGTGCTATTAACAGGGCAGCCAAGCTTTGCCCCCGAACCGCAAGTAATGCAATTGCTGGATATTGACGAATATTGGAATAAGTCTGACATGACGGTAGATAAACTTAAATCTATCGTTAGTAGCCATCTTCGTACGTATCAATATATTTCGCAAATCTCAAATGCCAAACAAGGACTGCAGTTAGTACTTGATGCGGCAAGAAGCATTAATAGTAAACACGACATACGTGCATTTTCTCATGCGGTGCTAGATGAAATAGGTAAAATTTTGCATCTATCTAAGGGAGGCGGCGTATTATGCGTTGGCAATGAAAAGCACGTTGATAAACACCCAAAAGTTCTTACTAGTGTCGGTTGTTACAGAGGGCTTGATGGTAAAGAGCTCAGCACAGATGTGCTCAGTGAAGAAGCACAGCAATCGTATATTTTAGCCAGAGATAAAAAAGAGCATGTGTTTTCTGAGCATTACAGTGTTTTTTATTTTGATACCGCTGATGTTGATGTTAGCTATTACATCACGATTGTTAAATCAGATGTTCCCATCGACGAGCATAATGTATTTTTACTAAAGGTATTTAGTGAAAATGTCAGTACAGGCTTTTCGAATATTGCACTGATGAACCGGCTTACTGAGCTTGCTTACACCGATATAACGCTAAACATGCCCAACAGGAACTGGCTCCAGCGCGAAATCGATAATATGAACAAATACGAACAAGCTGAAACTCAGTTAGTGGTGTTTGAGATACTTCAGTTTGACGAAAAGTCTTTTCGGTTTGGTCATGAATTTTGTAAAAAAACACATCTAAAAATGCGCGAGAATATTTTGCAAGCCTTAGCGCCGTATCACCCTCGTATCGCTGTTTTTAAAAGTGATTGTTTAGGTGTTTTAGTGTCAAGCCATGCATTTGAAGATGAAAGCGTTGTTGACTCTTTAAAACGTCAATCTTTTGAAATTGATGGGGTAAAACAGTTTTTAGATGTGCGTATTTTAGTTATGCAGCTAATCGCCTTTGAAGATCATAACGCAGAGCAAATATTCAATTTAGCAGAGTCTACTCTTAATGATGAAAACACACAAAGAGCTGAGCTTCTCTATTATACGTTAGATAATACCAAAGCGATTACACGGCGCTATGAATTGATGCAAGAGCTGCGCACCGCAATACGCAACAAAGAGCTCCAAGTAGCCCTACAACCCAAGGTTAATTTAATCACTAATGAAGTCATTGGTTTTGAAGCACTGGCGCGATGGCAAAGAGGTGATGGAACATTTGTCAGACCCGATGAGTTTATTGAACTTGCCGAAACTGCTGGACTTATTAGTGAGTTAGATAAGTTGATTTTTGACAAAATAATGCAAACGATTAACCAATTTGCAGAGCAGGGCGTTAGTTTGCCAATCGCGTTTAATGCCTCTACGTTTGATTTGTTAGCCGATGATTACTTTGTTGAGATTGCGGCACGTATTGAGGAATATGGCATTTCACCTTCGTTACTTGAGCTTGAAGTAACAGAGACCCAAGCAATTTTTAACTATGAAAAGATCAATGCATGTTTATGTCGTTTTGCCGGTTTAGGGATAAAAATTAGCATTGATGATTTTGGGACAGGTTATTCATCGCTCGCCCATGTTAGTGAAATACCAGCACAAAATATAAAAATAGACCGCTGTTTTGTGAGCAATATTCAAGACTCGAGGTCTAATCAACATATTATCGAAATGATTATGCTATTAGCAGAAAAATTCGGTTTTGAAGTAACAGCGGAAGGCATTGAAACGGAGGCTGAGTACGCTTGGCTCGTTGAAGCTGGTTGTAGTGTAGGGCAGGGTTATTATTACGCTAAACCCATGTTTTATGATGATGCATTGCAGTGGCTAAAGGGCCGGTCTAACTAACTATTATGGTAGAAGTAAATCACCAATATGAGTTACTAAAGAAAAGGCTACTTATAAAATTTGTGGTTATTGTCATTGGCAGCTTATTTATAAGCGCTATGGTTTATTTACTGCAATACCAAATACAAAAAAGTAATGTCACGCTTTTACAAGATAACACCTTACTTGCAGCGCATAATACCTTTAGCAGAGAGTTGGGTGATGTGCGTAAAGTGGTTAAATTGCTGGTGGCTGACGAAGCGCTAAAACGCCACGTATCCGACGCTGAACTTGAACAACAAATACAAACTCATTTTGTTAATTTTGGTTTAGCTGCTGACAGCATTTCTCAAATACGTTGGTTAGATAGCCAGGGCCAAGAACGGTACCGCGTTAATTTTAAAGCTGGTAAAGCCCAAGTTGTGGCACCACAACAGTTGCAAAATAAAGGTAATCGTTATTACTTCACTGAAGGAATTGCGCACAGTAAAGGTGATGTATACATCACGCCAATAGATTTAAATGTTGAACGCGGCGTTGTCGTCGCCCCATATGAGCCGACATTGCGCGCATCCTATCGAACCACGAACGACACTTTTGTGTTAGATGGGTTAATTGTTGTCAATTTTGACCTATCGAAAACCTTACAACAAATTAAGTCACTGAGTACTTTGCAAGCTCAAATACAATTGGTTAATGGCGAAGGCTATTGGTTGTTAAATCCTGATAGTAAGAAAGAGTGGGGCTTTATGTTAGATAAGCCACAACTCACTCTCAGCGAAGATGATGATCAGTTATGGCAAACAATTGCTGAATTACCGAAAACGCAGCAACTTATTACATCGCATAGTCGTACAACCAGCTTTTTAAAAATGAATCTCGGTAATAATAATGACAATGCATTAAGTAATATCATTGTGCTGGTAAAAGCGGACAATTCAGTACTGAGGGAGATATTTTTATGGTCATTTGGCATTGCTTTGGCATGTGCTGTTTGTCTAATTACTATTGCTGGTTTGTATTTAAAGCGTAGTTATCGTGATCAGTGTCAAATCATTAAAGCAACAGCAAATTTAGAAAATGAGCAGCAGGAGCTGGTAGCGGCTAATAGCAAATTACAACGCTATATAAAACAGCAGCATCAATTACAGGGGGAGTTGATTGAAGCGCAACGGTTGTCATCGCTCGGTTTAATGGTGGCCGGTGTCGCTCATGAAATGAATACCCCATTAGGTGGTGCTGCTATTTCAGTATCAAATGCACAGTTAATTAATCAACAACTCAAAGATAAAATTGACCAAGGCTTCACAAAGCAGTTTTTAGAAACGAGAGTTGAACGTATTGCCGATAATTTGTCGCTCTCAAAAGTAAATTTAGATAAAGCGATCGCTCATGTGAAAAGCTTTAAAGAAATGGCCCATGATCGCTCGAATGATCAACTTGTTAGCTTTAATATCGAAAAAGTCACCCATGATCTTCTACTGGGTTTAAAATCTCGCTTTAAGGCCTCTAAAGTAACAATTGAAACGCACATCGATGTCAAACAAGACATCACGAGTCGACCTGGGGTTATTTCACAAATTATAGAAAGCCTAATCGTCAATGCAATTTCTCATGCCTTTAATGAGCATGACACAAAGCAGGTTCAGTTAGCTGTTTATCTAGAAAGTGACAATACATTATGTATTAAAGTGTCTGACAATGGCTCAGGTATAGATGAATCCTTGCGAGAACAGCTATTTGATCCTTTCTTCACCACATCAAGAAAACACGGTCACACTGGGCTTGGGTTGTATCTTGTTCATCAGTGGGTTACAAATGTTCTAAAAGGTAAGATAAGCTTAGTCGCAACTAATGAACTGCCAGAAAATATTGCAACACAGTTTAAAATCACGCTACCGATTAGTATTTCAACGAGCACTAATGTTTAGCTAATAATTGATGGATGCTTGCAATTTCCTCTGCACTGAGTTCATAGCTTTTAAGTATTTCATCCAGCTTTCCCGAGTTTTTTAAAGACTGCACGCCTAAATATAAGCTTTGCTGAAATAGCTCAGCGTGAGGGTGATCTTTTTTGGTGATCACATGTAAATACTGAGTGGCAAGGTAGGGGCTAATTATTTCTAATTCTGTTTGTTTTGCTTGCTGTAACCGTTCACTCTTGTCGAGCCAATAGAGTGCGACCTCCTTAGTACCGGCAACTAAATCAACACGGCCATGCTTTAACAGTAATAAGCTTTCAATCAAACTATCTGTAGTTGTTATGGTCAGTTCAGGATGCTGTTCGAATTCGTCACTCACCACATAATCTTCGCCTTTGCTGATTGTATATGGCTTTAATGAATAGAGTGATCCGGTAAAGGTGATGTCTTTGCCAGCCTGCTTAAATAATACCGTATGAGCAGTTGCTAAGGGTTGTGAGTAGCTAAATTCTCTAGCCCTTTGCTCTGTATAAAAAGCCCCTAGTACAGCAACACGTTTATGGCGCTTAGCAAGTTTTAAAGCGCGCGCCCAATGGGTGTATTCAATCGTTGCTTGGTGTTTTTGGCTTTTAAGTGCAGCAATAATGACTTCGTGCAACCAACCCGGCTCGCTCTGATTATTAATAAAGTAAGGCGGGTATGGTTCAGTGACCAGTTGCCAAGTTTGGCTATGGACTGAAAAGCTAAACAAAAAACAGCAACAAAAACAGCTTAATTGACTCATCATAGATAATGCGTTTTTTACAATACTGTTTAAAGCATAGTTAAAATACTGGCTATTTAAAGGGCGAATGGATTAGTTTTTGCTGCTCAGGTGTAACTCTTAAGTATGATCCTTGTTCATACCAGTCACCCAACACTGTGCGCGTTAGTGTTTTACCTGCGTGATTATAATGGTGCACATTCGGGCGGTGGGTATGGCCGTGGATCATATTAGCAACCTGATGTTTTTCAAACATGGCTAATACTGCATCTTCAGTCACATCTAGGATTTCTAACGCTTTGCCGGCTTAACTTTGTTTTGATTTTTCTCGGGCGTTACGGGCAATCTTCTTGCGATACCAAAGCGGCATAGCAAGCATTAATTTTGGCCACCACCAACCACGGCTTTTTTTACGAAACTTTTGATACTCAATATCTTGAGTGCACATTTCATCACCGTGCAAGATAACTGTTGGGGTACCGTATAAATCAATAACAACTTGTTCTGGTAATAGAGTCATACTTGCGCTTTTTGCATAGCCTTCTCGCATAATAAAATCGCGATTGCCATGAATAAAAAACACCTCAGTACCACTTTCACTGACTTGGCTTAAACGTGCGGCAACACTCTTTGAAAGATCAGTTTGGTAGTCATCACCGACCCATACTTCAAAAAAGTCACCCAAAATATACAGCGCATCAACGTCATCATTAATAACCTTGCTATCAAGAAAATCAAAAAATGCCGCAGTGATGTCGGGGCGGTTTTCTGTTAAATGGAGATCGGCAATAAAATAACTTTGATTCATGGTTACTCGCAAAAAAGCGGGCAACAGGCCCGCTTAAAAAGACTAAACGATTAAATTAGCTAACCGTTACTTTTTCGATGATGACATCTTCAAGAGGTACGTCTTGGTGGAAACCCGCGCTGCCAGTAGCAACACCTTTGATTTTGTTTACCACGTCCATACCTTCAACAACTTCTGCGAACACGCAGTAGCCCCAGCCTTGTGATGTTTCACTGCTGAAGTTTAAGAAGTCATTGTCGTTAACGTTAATAAAGAACTGCGCAGTTGCTGAGTGTGGATCCGGCGTACGTGCCATTGCTAATGTGCCTACTTTATTCGCAAGGCCATTGTTTGCTTCGTTTTCGATAGGGTTGTTTACTTCTTTTTGAACCATACCAGGCTCAAAACCACCGCCTTGTACCATAAAACCATCAATTACACGGTGAAAAATAGTGCCGTTGTAAAAGCCAGCGTTTGCATACTCTAAGAAGTTTTTAACAGTGTTTGGTGCATCGCTTTCGTGCATCTTGATAGTGATGTCACCAAAGTTTGTGTGTAGTACAACCATGAGGTTTCCTATATTCAGGTTTAATAATGGGGCTATTTTATAGTAGTTGCCTTGGATTAACAAAGAGCTTGTTTAAAACGATTAACAAAGTGCTTATTCAATTGATAAAGCGCTAGAGCAGCGGCTTTGCAAGTGTTACCATAGAGAATCTCGAAACACCGTTAAGGACATTTTATAAATGGTACAAATTTACAACACACTTACGCGACAAAAAGAGCAGTTTAAACCCCTTGTTGATGGCAAAATCGACATGTACGTGTGTGGTATCACCATTTATGATTACTGTCACATTGGTCATGCGCGTACTTTTGTTGGTTTTGACGTTATTGTTCGTTACCTACGTCACATTGGTTACGATTTAAAATACGTTCGTAACATCACTGATGTTGACGACAAAATCATCAAGCGTGCAAACGAAAATGGTGAGTCAATTAATGATTTAACGACTCGTATGACCAAAGCAATGCATGAAGATTTCGACAGCTTAAATATGCTGCGTCCTGATGTTGAGCCAACGGTGACAAACCATATGAATGAAATCATCGCGATGGTTGAGCGTTTAATTGCCAAAGGCCATGCGTATGTTGCCGCAGATGGCGATGTATTGTTTGATGTGTCTACATTTGAGCAATATGGTGCGTTATCGCAACAAGACTTAACCATGCTACAAGCTGGTTCACGTGTTGAAGTTGCACAAGATAAGCAAGATCCACTTGATTTCGTGCTTTGGAAAAAAGCCAAGCCAGGTGAGCCATCTTGGTCATCACCATGGGGTGAAGGCCGTCCAGGTTGGCACATCGAATGTTCGGCAATGAGCTCTAAGCACTTAGGTGAGCATTTTGATATTCACGGTGGTGGTTCTGATTTACAATTCCCACACCATGAAAACGAAATTGCTCAGTCATGCTGTGCAAATAACGGCAAGTACGTTAATACGTGGATCCACACAGGTATGGTACAGGTTAATAAAGAGAAGATGTCTAAGTCATTAAACAACTTCTTTACCGTGCGTGACGTATTGAAAGAGTACGATGCTGAGTCAGTTCGTTACTTCTTAATTTCAGGTCATTACCGTAGCCAGCTTAACTATTCGCAAGAAAATTTAGAGCAAGCGCGTTCGTCACTTGAGCGTATTTACACCGCACTGCGTGGGGTAACACCAATCGAATGTGATTTAGCCAGCAATGAATACGTGGCTAAATTCAGAAAAGCAATGGATGATGACTTTAATACGCCAGAAGCACTACCTGTGTTATTTGAGCTTGCGAAAGAACTAAACCGTGTTAAAGACAGCGATGCAGAACAAGCTGGTAAGTTGGCTTATGTACTTCGCAGTGTTGCAGAGGTATTAGGCGTTGCACAACAAGACCCAGAAGCTTTCCTACAAGGTGGCCAAGCTGATGACGAAGTCGCACACATCGAAGCCTTGATTGCAAAACGTAACGAAGCTCGTGCCAGCAAAGATTGGGCAGCTGCTGATGAAGCGCGCGATGCATTGAATGCACTCGGTGTTGTACTCGAAGATTCTGCGGGTAAAACAACATGGCGTAAAGCTTAAGTATCCACCGAGATATTACAAATTGAAAAGGTTGCCAACGAGGCAACCTTTTTTGTTATTAATCAATATAGCTATTGACCTCAACTGTACTTGAGCTTTTACCTTGCCATCTCTTCGTATTAACAAGGACAGACATTGAATATTTTACTTGCCATGATCCCCGCCTTTTTATGGGGCACCACCTATGCAGTGACCAAATATGCCACACCTGATTGGCCGCCACTTTTATTAGGCGCATTGCGTGCATTACCTGCAGGGTTATTACTTTTATTGCTTAAACCTAGTTTGCCAACCCGTTCGCAGTGGCCAAGTTTGTTAACGCTAGGTGCTGTGAATATCGCGTTGTTTTTTGCCTTTATTTTTATCATGGCGGTAAACCTTCCTGCAGCTATAGCAGGGGTAGGGATGGTGTCTGTGCCGGTTGTCGCTTTGTTATATGCTTGGCTTACTAAAGGACAGCGTCCAGCAAGAGTTCAAGCATTTTGCGCCATAGCCTTGGTTGTACTGGCGTGGTTATTGTTTGATCCAGCTTACGTCACATTAAATGTATTGGGAGTGGCGGCTTTATTGGGTGCCTTATTGACTATTGTGATTGGTAGCACCTTAGTACAAAGTTTGTCGGTGCATATACATTGGTGGGTTGTGCTTACTTGGCAATTAATCATTGGTGGCAGCATATTATTGCTAGCTGCTTTTATCGATGGAAGTTTGCTAAACCCAGAGCAATACCAAGTGGTATTTGAGCCAATTTCAGCGCTGCAATATTCGGCGCTATTTTGGTTAATCGTGCCCAATACCGCTATTGCCTATATTTTGTATGTTTGGTTATTAGGGCGCATGACTGTGGCTGAGTTTTCATTTGGCACCATTGCAAACCCAATTGCAGGAATAGTATGTGCTGTTTTGCTCATAAACGAACAATATCAAGACTGGCAATACCTATTGATGTTTATGATGATTGTGTTTTCAGTGCTCCCCCAGATGCTAAAACTTAAGCAGTTCAAACAACAAAAAACTTAAAAGCAAAAAGGCTGCCCATTGGCAGCCTTTTTACAATAATATAGCTTTTCTTAGCTGTGATACTTTTCACATGCTTCAAGCGTATTTTCAATTAAGCTTGCAACAGTCATTGGACCAACACCACCTGGTACAGGGGTAATGAAATGTGCTTTTTGTTCCGCGACGTCATACTGAACATCACCAACAAGCTTACCTGATTCAAGACGGTTAATACCCACATCAATCACAATAGCGCCTTCTTTAACCCATTCACCCGGAATGAACTCAGGTTTACCTACCGCTACAACTAATAAGTCGGCACGGCGAACATGAGTTTCTAAATCTTGAGTGAACTTGTGACATACTGTTGTAGTACAGCCAGCAAGTAAAAGCTCAAGTGACATAGGACGACCAACGATGTTTGAGGCGCCAACAACAACTGCGTGCATACCTTTATAACGAACACCCGTTGAGTCTAGTAGGGTGATAATCCCTTTTGGCGTACAAGGGCGAAGTGCCGGCATACGCTGTGCTAAACGACCAATGTTATAAGGATGGAAACCATCAACATCTTTATGTGGTGTGATGCGCTCAAGAATTTTTTCAGCATCAAGACCTTGTGGTAAAGGTAACTGTACTAAGATACCGTCTACTTCTTTGTCTTCGTTTAGTTGATCTATTAATGCAAGTAAGTCTTGCTCAGTCGTGTCGCCAGGTAAATCGTAAGACTTAGATACAAAGCCGACTTCTTCACATGCTTTACGTTTAGAACCAACATACACTTGGCTAGCTGGATCTTGACCAACTAGCACGACTGCTAGTCCAGGAGCGCGTAATCCATTCGCTACACGCTCTGCAACTCGCTCTGCTACATTGCTGCGTACTTGTTTAGCTATTGCCTTACCATCGATGATGTTTGCCGTCATGGGTGACCTTTCTTTGGGGTTAGTTAACTTGATACTGATACATCTAAATATGATTATCCAATAAAGGGGGCGTGGATACACAAATCATGTTTGTTTGATCATATTTATTTATGTTGCGTATTTTCGCAGAAAAGCATCATAGCGCCAAGATGCAATCTTATATAAAGCGCTACTTTATAAAAAAGAGTTCAAATTTTAGCTTATATTTGCAATATTTAACCATTGTGAGCTAAAAGTGACCGATTGAATTATTTTCTTAAAAAAATGTTTGACCTAACTCGGTCAAATCACTATTATGCACCCCGTTGTTAACGAGGTCACTCGCAAACAACGGTAAGCATCGGCGATTAGCGCAGTTTGGTAGCGCACTTGGTTTGGGTCCAAGGGGTCGCAGGTTCAAATCCTGCATCGCCGACCACTTCTTCTTTAAGAAGCGGCGCTTACAGGCAAACTTATGAAGTTTTCGATGCGCCCGTAGCTCAGCTGGATAGAGCAACGCCCTTCTAAGGCGTTGGTCGAAGGTTCGAATCCTTCCGGGTGCGCCATTTGAAAATATGAAATGCCGTGGTGATTGTAGCTCAGTTGGTAGAGCCCCGGATTGTGATTCCGGTTGTCGTGGGTTCGAGCCCCATCAGTCACCCCAATTTACTTAAGATATCGGCGATTAGCGCAGTTTGGTAGCGCACTTGGTTTGGGTCCAAGGGGTCGCAGGTTCAAATCCTGCATCGCCGACCACTTTTCTTAAGTGGTCTTTATTTTCAAAACTTCTCTCAGTATCGGCGATTAGCGCAGTTTGGTAGCGCACTTGGTTTGGGTCCAAGGGGTCGCAGGTTCAAATCCTGCATCGCCGACCACTTTTAGAAAGTTCAAGGTCAAAGAACGATTGGTTTGGGTATGTCCAATTCAGTCGCAGGTTCAAATCCTGCATCGCCGACCACTTTTAAAATTTATGCTTCATTCCCTCTATTCGAAGCCAGTTAATTCTTTTCAATACCTCTAAGCAAGCTTAATTCTCCTTTGTTAATTTATTGCGTTCGTTTTTTACGCACTTAAACGCTGAATGCTGCTATATACGCCAAATAATTGCCCCCTAGACTCGACTATCATAAATATTAGGTTATAATGCCGCGTCTATTGTTTAACATAGTGCCCATAGAGGCAAAGCAGCAATGGTATCTCATGGTTACAATGCGCCGTTTTAAGTTGAATTTTTCAGCATTAAAACTTGCTATCACTCATGGAGATCACCTTGTTTGTAAGGAAGGCGAACAGTCGCCAAAATTGAAGATTGAGGTAAATCATGCAAGTTTCTGTTGAGACGACTCAAGGCCTTGAGCGCCGTCTGACCATCACCGTTCCTGCAGAGAACGTTGAGACTGAAGTTAAAAAACGCTTACAACAACTGTCTAAAACCCAGCGTATCGATGGTTTCCGCCCTGGTAAAGTTCCAGCGTCTATCATCAACAAGCGTTATGGTGCTGCAGTACGTCAAGAAGTTGCTGGCGAATTAATGCAACGCAACTACATTGAAGCAATCGTTTCAGAAAAAATTAACCCAGCAGGTGCACCTACTTTCGCTCCTAAAGCGTTAGAAGCTGGTAAAGATTTAGAATTCGATGCAACTTTCGAAGTTTACCCTGAAGTTGAAATCCAAGGTTTAGATAAAATCGCTGTTGAAAAACCAGCTGTATCTGTAACTGACGAAGATCTAGCTAACATGCTAGAAACTTTACGTAAGCAACACGCTACTTGGGCTGAAGTTGACGCAGCTGCAGGCGAGAAAGACCGTGTAACTATCGACTTCGTTGGTTCTATCGACGGTGAAGAGTTCGAAGGCGGTAAAGCTGAAGACTTCCCTCTAGAACTTGGCCAAGGTCGTATGATCCCAGGTTTCGAAGACAACATCGTTGGTAAAAAAGCAGGCGAAGAAGTTGTTGCTGAAGTAACATTCCCTGAAGAATACCACGCTGAAAACCTTAAAGGTAAAGCTGCTTCTTTCGCAATCACTGTGAAAAAAGTTGAAGCGCAAGAGCTTCCAGAGCTTAACGATGAGTTCGCAGCTAAATTCGGTGTAGCTGAAGGCGGTGTTGATGCTCTTAAAGAAGAAGTTAAAAAGAACATGACACGTGAGCTTGACCAAGCGGTTAAAGCTAACGTTAAAGACCAAGCAATCAAAGGTCTTTTAGCTAACAACGAAATCGAAGTGCCTAAAGCGCTAGTTGATCAAGAAATTGATGCACTACGTCAGCAAGCTGCACAACGTTTCGGTGGCAACGCTCAAAACATGCCTGAGCTTCCAGCTGAATTATTCCATGAGCAAGCTGTTACTCGCGTTAAAACTGGCCTATTACTAGGTGAAGTAATTAAAGCGAACGAGCTTAAAGTTGACGACGCTAAAGTTGAAGAGTTAATCGCAACTGTAGCTTCTGCATACGAAGATCCAACTGAAGTAGTAGAGTACTACAAAGCAAATGATCAACTTATGCAGCAAATGCGCAACGTTGCTATGGAAGAGCAAGCAGTTGAAGCTATCCTAGCTAAAGCAAACGTGACTGACGTTGAAAAAGCATTCGACGACATCATGAATCCACAGCAAGGTGCTTAATAAGTCATTGACTTAAGCTCTCGCTAACGATTAAATGGCTCGTGTTACCCTGTATTTATACAGTGTACTCGGGCCATTTTAGTTTGTGCTAAGTAGTTTCTCAAAAAACAACAAAACTGATGTTAATTCAGAACTTTTTTCGACGAGGATTGAATTTGTTCTGATAAGTTCCTATATACTTATAAAGATTGAACAGACAGCTTAATTAACATTAGTATAAATGTGCTTTCCTTATAGTAAGGATGAGTCGCAGCGGATAAGGAATTAAATAAGAATGAATAGCGGTATGATAGACCCTCTAAACGCATTAGTCCCTATGGTTGTTGAACAAACAGCGAAAGGTGAGCGCTCATATGATATTTACTCACGTCTTTTAAAAGAGCGCATTATTTTCTTAACAGGCCAAGTTGAAGATAACATGGCTAATTTGATTCTTGCACAAATGCTGTTCTTAGAATCAGAGAACCCAGAGAAAGATATTTACCTTTATATCAATTCGCCTGGTGGTTCAGTGACTGCTGGTATGGCAATTTACGATACCATGAATTTTATCAAACCTGACGTAAGCACAATTTGTGTTGGCCAAGCGGCAAGCATGGGTGCGTTTTTATTATCAGGTGGTGCTAAAGGTAAGCGTTTCTGTTTACCGAATTCACGTGTGATGATCCACCAACCATTAGGTGGTTTCCAAGGTCAGGCGTCTGACTTTGAAATTCACGCCCGTGAAATCTTATCAATTAAAGATAAGCTAAACCGTTTAATGGCTGAACATACTGGTCAGCCGCTAGAAGTTGTATCTCGTGATACCGATCGCGACAACTTTATGAGCGCAAGCGAAGCTGTTGAATACGGCCTAGTTGACTCAGTATTTTCAAGCCGCGATTCGAAGTAATCTGAATAGCTAATAATATCGTATTGTTAGCTATCACCCTTTACTATGCGAAAACTAATAATCTTTGATATAGTTAAACATAGTGAATTAGCAGTAGCCTCGCGCTACTGCCAACGTAATAAATGAGGTAGCTGAATGTCTGACACTCCTACAGACGGCGACAAAAGTAATAAATTGTTATACTGCTCTTTTTGCGGCAAAAGCCAGCACGAAGTTCGCAAATTAATTGCTGGCCCTTCAGTATATATTTGTGATGAATGTGTTGAGCTGTGTAACGATATTATCAGGGAAGAAATCAAAGACATTGCGCCGAAGCATAATGCGTCTGATAAACTGCCTGTGCCGAAAGAAATTCGTAATCACTTAGATGATTACGTGATTGGCCAAGACCACGCGAAAAAAGTGCTGTCGGTTGCGGTATACAATCACTATAAACGTTTACGTAATCAAACAATCAATGCGGATATAGAGCTTGGTAAGAGTAATATCCTATTAATTGGCCCTACAGGTAGTGGTAAAACATTACTTGCTGAAACCATGGCTCGTTTACTTGATGTGCCATTCACGATGGCTGATGCAACGACACTAACTGAAGCGGGTTATGTAGGTGAAGACGTTGAGAACATTATTCAAAAGCTACTGCAAAAATGTGATTACGACGTTGAAAAAGCGCAACGTGGTATTGTCTACATTGATGAAATCGACAAGATTTCTCGCAAGTCTGATAATCCATCGATTACCCGTGACGTATCAGGTGAAGGTGTACAACAAGCCTTACTTAAACTAATAGAAGGGACGGTTGCGTCTGTGCCACCACAAGGCGGTCGTAAACATCCACAGCAAGAGTTCTTGCAAGTAGATACATCGAAAATTCTATTTATCTGTGGCGGTGCATTTGCTGGCCTTGATAAAGTGATTGAACAACGCAGTCATAAAAATACCGGCATTGGTTTTGGCGCTGAAGTTAAGCAATCATCAGGTAGTCGCAGCCTTAGCGAAACATTTAAAGATGTTGAGCCAGAAGATCTAGTTAAATATGGTTTAATCCCAGAGTTTATTGGTCGTCTTCCGGTTGTTGCAACACTAACAGAACTAGATGAAGCAGCGCTTATTCAAATCTTAAGTGAACCAAAAAATGCATTAACTAAACAGTTCTCTGCATTATTTGCGATGGAAGATGTTGAGCTTGAGTTCCGCGAAGATGCATTGAGTGCGATTGCTCACAAGGCAATGGAGCGTAAAACAGGTGCCCGTGGCTTACGTTCAATCGTTGAAGGTGTACTACTTGATACTATGTATGAATTACCTTCGATGGATGATGTGAGCAAAGTGGTTATCGATGAAACCGTTATTAAAGGCGAATCAGATCCAATTTTGATTTACCAAAGCGGTAACCAAGACAAAGCTGCATCAGAATAAAGCTGTAATAGTTTAAAAGTTAAGCAGTTGAACACGAAAAAGGAGCCAAAGGCTCCTTTTTTTATAAATATGTTGAACTTTCCCTTACATATCCCCATATACTTGAGTAATCTTTAAAATAAATGAAGTGCGAAGAGAATATAATGACGCTTGAGAGAACTGATCGAGTCGAAATCCCCGTGTTGGCACTGCGCGATGTAGTGGTGTATCCACACATGGTGATCCCGCTATTTGTTGGTCGTGAAAAATCAATAAAATGCCTAGAAGCGGCGATGGACAAGGACAAACAAATTTTCCTAGTGGCGCAAAAAGACG
Source organism: Pseudoalteromonas sp. T1lg122 (assembly GCF_002964825.1). Lineage (NCBI taxonomy): Bacteria > Pseudomonadati > Pseudomonadota > Gammaproteobacteria > Alteromonadales > Pseudoalteromonadaceae > Pseudoalteromonas > Pseudoalteromonas sp. T1lg122. Next base: position 257,398 of record NZ_PQCG01000034.1, on the reverse strand, counting down.
CCTCTGTTGATGATCCACAGCAAGATGATATCTACCGTGTTGGCACCATTGCCACAGTACTTCAGTTATTAAAGCTGCCTGATGGCACTGTAAAAGTGCTAGTTGAAGGCACGCAACGTGCAAGCGTTGAAAAGTTTTTAGATAACGATGATTTCTTTGTTGCAGAAGCACAGTTTATTGAATCAGGCCATATCGACGAACAAGAACAAGATATCTTCATTCGTAGTGCTGTGAGCCAGTTTGAAGGTTATGTAAAGCTTAATAAGAAGATCCCACCTGAAGTACTTACTTCAGTATCAGGTATTGATGAAGCTGCACGCCTTGCCGATACTATGGCAGCGCACATGCCACTGAAGGTTCCTGAGAAGCAAAAAGTACTTGAGATTGCCGATGTCACTGAGCGCCTTGAATACTTAATGGCACTTATGGAAGGTGAGATCGATTTACTGCAAGTTGAGAAAAAAATCCGTACACGCGTTAAAAAGCAGATGGAAAAATCGCAGCGTGAGTACTACCTCAACGAGCAAATGAAAGCGATTCAAAAAGAGCTGGGCGAACTTGATGATGTACCTGATGAATTCGAAGCGATTAAAAAGCGTATCGAAGAGTCTGGCATGCCTAAAGAAGCGCAAGAAAAAGCCAATGCTGAGCTTGCCAAGTTAAAAATGATGTCGCCTATGTCGGCGGAAGCAACTGTAGTGCGCTCGTACATTGATACGCTTATCAATGTGCCTTGGAAAAAACGCTCTAAAGTGAAAAAAGACTTAGCTGGCGCACAAAAGATTTTAGATAGCGACCATTACGGCCTAGATAAAGTTAAAGAACGCATTATTGAGTACCTAGCGGTGCAACAGCGCACTAATAAGCTAAAAGGTCCAATTTTATGTTTAGTGGGCCCTCCTGGTGTGGGTAAAACCTCATTAGGTCAGTCAATTGCGCGTTCTACCGGTCGTAAATATGTGCGTATGGCATTAGGTGGTGTACGTGATGAAGCAGAAATTCGTGGTCACCGTCGTACTTACATTGGTTCAATGCCAGGTAAGTTAATCCAGAATATGACTAAAGTTGGTGTGAAGAACCCATTATTCTTATTGGATGAAATCGATAAGATGTCATCAGATATGCGTGGCGACCCAGCATCAGCATTACTTGAAGTACTTGATCCTGAGCAAAATAGCCATTTTGCTGATCACTACTTAGAAGTTGATTACGACTTATCAGACGTGATGTTCGTGGCAACGTCAAATAGCTTTAATATCCCAGGTCCATTATTAGACCGTATGGAAGTTATTCGCCTTTCGGGTTACACCGAAGACGAGAAGCTAAACATTGCTAAGCAACACTTAATTCCTAAACAAGTTAAGCGTAATGGCTTAAAAGATGACGAAGTTGAGATTGCTGACAGCGCAATTATTGGCATTATCCGCTACTACACTCGTGAAGCGGGTGTTCGTAATTTAGAGCGTGAAGTGTCAAAACTATGCCGTAAAGCGGTTAAGAACATCTTACTAGATAAAGACACTAAGAAAGTTGTTATCGACGATAGCAATCTTGAAGAGTTCTTAGGTGTGCAGCGCTTTGACTATGGCAAAGCTGAAGACGGCGACCGCATTGGTCAAGTAACTGGCCTTGCATGGACTGAAGTAGGTGGTGATTTACTGACGATTGAATCAGCAGCCGTACCAGGTAAAGGCAAGCTAACTTACACCGGTTCACTTGGCGATGTGATGCAAGAGTCAATTCAGGCTGCAATGACAGTCGTTCGTAATCGTGCTGAAAAATTACGCATTAATAGCGACTTCTACGAAAAACGTGACATTCATGTGCACGTGCCTGAAGGTGCGACACCAAAAGATGGCCCAAGTGCTGGTATTGCGATGGTAACTGGTTTGGTATCAAGCTTAACGGGTAACCCGGTACGCTCAGATGTTGCGATGACGGGTGAAATCACGTTACGTGGTGAAGTATTACCAATTGGTGGCTTAAAAGAAAAGCTTCTAGCCGCACATCGTGGTGGAATTAAGACCGTTATTATTCCAAAAATTAACGAACGTGACCTAAAAGAGATCCCAGACAACGTATTAGAGGGCCTTGAAATTCACCCAGTTACATGGATTGATGACGTTTTAAAACTGGCTTTGAAGCATCCAGTTGAGAGTTTTTCTGTCGAAACTGAAAAAAACCAGTAAAAAACCGCAAAAAAGTGCAATTAGGGGCTTTTCAAATACAAAGGGTATGATAAGTTAAGCACTAGTTTTCAAGCCTAGGCCTTATGTGGCCTAGGGTTGAGAAAAATATAATAAACTGAGCATAAACTTAATTTGCTCATAAATTTTCAAAACAGTGATGTTATTTTTTATAAAAACAATCGCTCTTGATAATAACAATGAAAGAGGATGATATTGTGAATAAATCTCAATTAATCGATCAAATCGCAGCTGACGCTGACATTTCTAAAGCGGCTGCAGGTCGTGCACTAGATTCATTCATCGAGGCTGTTTCAGGCGCTCTTAAAGATGGCGATTCAGTAGCGCTAGTAGGCTTTGGTACTTTCTCAGTACGTGAGCGTGCAGCACGTTCAGGTCGTAACCCGCAAACTGGTGAGACTATCCAGATTGCTGCAGCAAACATTCCTTCTTTCAAAGCAGGTAAAGCGCTGAAAGACGCAGTAAACTAATCAATAAAGATTAGTTGGTGAGGGATACCTAAGCACACTTAAATGAATTTAGGTAACTTATCACCAGTTACTTCAAGTGAAAAAGCGTATCTGGTAAGATACGCTTTTTTTACATGAGCAGGGTTGATACCAATCCGCAATAATTTTTAATTCGCTAATTGGTATAATTTGTACCTGATCAGAATAGAGATAGATAAATGCTTGAGAAAATCAGAGAAGGTTCGCAGGGACCTGCAGCCAAAATTATTTTAGGCGCGGTGATTTTATCTTTTGCTTTAGCTGGGATCGGTGGTTATTTAGGACAAACCACAGAGCAACCCGTTGCAGAAGTAAATGGAGTTAAAATTAGCCAAACCGAGTTCAGCCGTGCATACCAAAACGAACGTAACCGTTTAGAACAACAATTTGGTGAATACTTCGCACAAATCGCTGCTGATCCAAATTACATGGCACAAATCCGCCAAGGCGTTATTGACCGTTTAGTACAACAAGAATTGCAAACTCAACTAGCGGCAGAATTAGGTCTTCGTGTAAGTGATGAAAGTGTTCGTAAAGCTATTTTAGAAATGCCTTACTTCCAAGTTGGCGGCCAGTTTAGCAACGACCGTTACTTACAAGTTATTCGTCAAATGAATTTCCAACCAGACGCTTTCCGTGAGTATTTACGTGAAGACATGACACGCAGCCAGTTGGTTGGTGCAGTTGCTGGTACTGATTTCATCCTAGAAAACGAATTAAACAACAACGTAGCGCTACAACAGCAAACGCGTAGTATTGATTACCTTGTTGTGACAAAAGAATCATTACAAGCGGGTGTAGCGGTGAGTGAGCAAGAAATTGCTGATTACTATGAATTAAATCAACCGCAATTCTTGGCTCCTGAGCAAGTATCAGTTAGTTACATTGATTTAAATGCAGCAAACCTAACGCTAGATTCAAGTGTTTCAGAAGACGACATTAAAGCGTATTACGAGCAAAACAGTGCCCAGTACGTTGAACCAGAAAAGCGTCGTGTATCGCACATCTTAATTGATAACAGCGAAGACGATGATGCAGCAAAAGCGAAAGCAGAAGAGTTACTAGCACAATTACAAAATGGTGCTGATTTTGCCGAGTTAGCTGAATCGTCTTCAGATGATGTTGTGAGCGCTGAAATGGGCGGTGACTTAGATTGGATTGAACGTGACATGATGGACCCTGCGTTTGAAGATGCAACTTATGCTCTTGAAAATAAAGGCGACATTTCAGACGTTGTAGAATCAGAATTTGGTTACCACATCATCAAACTTACTGACATTCAAACACAACAAGTTAAGCCATATGCTGACGTAAAAGATGAGCTTCGTGCTGAACTTGAACGTACTAAGAAAGTAAATGCGTTTTATGAAAAGCAAACTCAAATGGGTGAGCTGGCGTTTGAAATTTCAGATACTTTAACGGATGCCGCTGAAGCTGCTGGTGTTGAAGTACAAAAAACTGAACTAGTGACACGTAACTCGTTACCTGAACCACTAAACAATCCACAAGTGATTGCTGCTATTTTCTCTCCTGAAGTGTTAGAAGATCGCATGAATTCAGAAGTGATTGAAGTGGGTGATGAGCATGCCGTTGTTGTTCGTGTAAACGATCACAAAGCGGCGACAACGAAAGCGCTTGCAGATGTTTCTGAGCAAATCAAAGCGACGTTAGTTGCACAAAAAGCATCTGAACTTGCTAAAGAAAAAGCACGCACACTGTATGCTGACATCGAAGCAGGTAAGAGCTTAAATGATGTTGCACAAGCTGAAGGCTTAACAGTGCGTCAAGAAGCTGCACTTGCTCGCCAAGCTTACACAGTTTCACCTGCGATTGTTCAACAAGCTTTCAAAATGGCTCACCCTCAAGGTGCACCAGTGGTTGATGTTGTTGACTTAAACAATGGTGATGCGGCTATCGTTGCACTAAAAGCAGTTAATCCAGCGGCTAACGCTGAAATTAACGAGCAACAAAAGCAAAACATCACTATGGCTCAAGTGAATAAAAACTACATGGTATTCATCGCTGCACTTAAAGCACAAGCAGATGTAAAAGTACCAAAAGTTGTGCAAGCTGCTGAATAAGTAGCAAAATGACTTAAATAAAAGGCGCCTTATGGCGCCTTTTTTGTTACCGTTGAAGCTAATCGCACTCGCAACTACAAGGAGTATTTATGGAGTATCGCCTAATAGAGCAGTTACCAAGTGCAGAAGAATACTGTGCAATGCGCCTTAAGGCTGGCTTATCCGCTCGTTCATTAGCAGCAGCGAAGGCGGGATTGCCAAACTCTCTCTATGCTATTTGTATTCGCAAAAACAATGAGTTGATTGGCATGGGTCGTGTTATTGGTGATGGTGGTTGTAATTTTGAAGTGGTTGATATTGCTGTATCACCTCAATATCAAGGGCAAGGGTTAGGGCGTGTGATTATGGAACATGTTGACCGCTACATCGAATCTGCCGCTTATGAAGGTAGTTACGTCACTATGGTCGCCGACAAACCCAGCTTTTACGAAAAGCTTGGCTACAAGTTTGTCGCACCACAAAGCCAAGGGATGTATAAAAAGTTTTGATAAGAGTAAAGTTGCAAGGGGAAAGAGTAAAGTTAATTGAGTGATCAAATCTCCCGCGTGGGAGGCGTTTTAACGCCGAATTAAACTGACAGCTAACGGCTGATAGCTGGCAGCTCACCGTCAGCAATTCAATAACTTCTGTGTCACCACCGACTGTGGATCTTGGAAAATCGCTTCCGTTTGGCCGTATTCAACAATTTCACCGTGATCAAGTACCACAAGTTGGTCGCTAATATGACGCACTAAACTTAGGTGATGCGTAATAAGCACATAGCTAAGGCCGGTATCTTTTTGTAGACGCAGTAATAAGTTTACCGTTTGTGCGCGCACAGATGGGTCTAGAGACGATAACGCTTCATCGAGCACCACAACCTTAGGATCTAAGATTAAAGCTCTTGCAAGCGCTATACGTTGCAATTGGCCGCTACTAAACATGTGTGGGTAATAGTGTTGGTGGTCTAATAGCAAACCCACTTTTGCGAGAGTTTGTTTTATTTTTTCTTCACGCGCTTCTTTGTTTAAATCAGTGTTGTACTGTAAACAGTCATTCAGCATGTCGCCTATCGTCAAACCCGGGTTTAACGACGCTTCAGAGTCTTGGAAGATCATCCGAATGTGGCGACAGTCGTTATCACGTAAGCCATCATTTTCGATGATATTGCCATCGAGTAGAATTTGCCCTTTATCGGCGTTATCGGCTCCAGCCAGTAATTTTGCCAAGGTACTTTTACCTGAGCCAGTTTCGCCAATAATGGCTATCGTCTCGCCTTGTCCTAAGCAAAACGAAATATCTTTTAGAACAGAGAATCGTTTACGCGAAAACAAGCCTGCACGTAGGTTAAAACTCTTTGATAACGCTTGAACTTTTAACAGCGGTTGCATTATTTCATCGCCTTAATTAATGGGAAATGGCAGGCATAACTGTGGCTGTGATGCTTGGTCAATTTCGGTGTTACCACACATTCTTTTTGTGCTTGTGGGCAACGCGGCCCCAAACGGCAACCTATCGGTAGATGCTGTAAGGTTGGAATGGTGCCCTTTAGCGCATAAAAAGGCTCTTTATGAGCAAGCCCTTGCTCATAATCAGGTAAACTTTTTAACAGTGCTTGAGTATACGGGTGGTGCGGCTGGCTAAAGATACGATTTGTTGGACCTGCTTCAACCATTTGTCCGCAGTACAATACATGCATACCGTGTGACCACTCGACAATTTCTTCAAGCTCGTGAGAAATCATCAAAATCGACATGTTTTTTAGCTGGTTCAAGCTCTTTAATAGCCTAAAGACTTGCGCACGAGTGGTGCTTTCAAGGGCTGTCGTTGGTTCATCGGCAATCAGTAGTTTGGGTGTACGCGCAATTGCCATGGCAATCATCACCTTTTGACAAATACCTTCAGAGAGCTCATGAGGATAACTGTCGAGCACCTTTTTATGATCTTTAATACCCACTTTATGGATTAACGCTTTAACACGATCTTTTCGTTGTCTATTACGTTTTAAGAAAAAACCACTGGTTTCTTGTGCGGGTAAGGTCTCGGCAATTTGGTCAAATATCTTGGCTGTTGGGTCGAGGCAGCGGCTAGGATCTTGGTAGATCATGGCAATGTCTTGACCAACCAATTTACGGCGCTGTTCGTTAGATAAGCGCATTAAATCAACACCACGCCAATGCATGCGGTCTGCGGTAATATGCCAGCGCTTGTTCAAAACCCCAACAATAGCTTTTGCAATCAAGCTTTTACCTGAGCCTGACTCACCAACCAATGCATGTACTTCACCTTCTTTTAAGGTCATGCTCACTCTATCTACCGCACGAATAACGGTATCTGAGGTACGTAACTCTATCGTGAGGTTGCGAATATCGAGTAATTGCATAATTAGTCGGCCTTACGTTCTTTAAGCACTTGGCGTAAACCGTCACCTACTAAATTGGTAGACAGTACTGCTAAAAATAATAATACGCCCGGTAAGCCAACAGTCCAAGGGGCAAGGTAAATTAAACCCAGATTCTCAGCCAAAATGGCACCCCATTCTGTGGTGGGCGGTTGTGCACCGAGTTTTAAAAAGCCAAGCGCTGAGATATCCAAAATAGCCGTAGAAAGCGCCATGGTAAAAATAACCACAATATGCTCGTAAATATTCGGAAAGATACCACGGGCGAGAATATGCCAATTTGACGCACCATCCAGTTTAAATGCCGTGATGTAATCCTTGTTTAGCTCTTCAACAATCAAGTTACGTACAGAGTGAATAAACTGAGGCAGCAAGGCTAGAATAATTGCCCATACTGTATTCATCAGGCCTGGACCAAGGATCGCGATAATAATGATGGCAAGCAACAGTGAAGGTATCGATAAGGTAATATCGAGCAAGTGATTTAAAAAACTTGAACGAATACCACGGCTGATCCCAGCAAAAGTACCCACTAATACGCCAATCACTGTGGTGATCAAAGCCGCGACAACCGATAAACCAAACGTGTAGGTCGCGCCATTCATTAAGCGTGAGAGCACATCACGGCCTAAATCGTCGGTGCCTAATAGAAAGCGTACATCTCCAGCATCATGCCAAGATGGCGGTAACAGCAGTGCATCACTGTGTTGCTGGTTAACGCCATAAGGGGCAAGAAGGGGAGCAGATACAGCCAGTAACACTAAAGCGATAAATAACCATAAACCCACAAGGGCAGGGTGATTGGTTTTAAATTTCTTCCAAAATCGCGCCAGTGGCGATTTATTCGACTCTTCAGAGAATAAATTAAACTTTGCCATGAGCTTGGTTCCGCGATAATGGGTCGAATAAGGTATAAGTGAGCTCAGCAATAATCGTAGCTAAAATAACGAACATAGAAACAGCGAGTAAGCCACCTTGAATGGCAGGGTAGTCACGCTGATAAATACTATCGATTAGCCAACGACCAATGCCTGGCCATGAGAAAATAACTTCGGTGATCATCGCAAGGGTGATCAAGGTACTAAACTGTAAACCTATTTGCTTGATAACCGGTAGCAGCGCATTACGCAGTGCGTGGTGAATAATCAGCTGAGCACGGTTTAAGCCTTTTGCTCGCGCTGTTTTAATATAGCTTTGGTCTAACACTTTCAACATTGAATCACGGGTAAAACGCACTAATACTGTGGTTGGATACATAGCCAGTACTATGGTTGGCAAAGTTAAATGATGCAATGCATCTAAAAATGCCATGCCGTGGTAAGGAAAGTCATCAACAATAATATCAATGAGAATAAAGCCAGTAACTGGTTCAATTTCATAAAGTAAACCCATGCGCCCAGACATCGGAAACCAGCCTAATTGCAGTGAAAACACCATGATCAACAACAGTGCTAACCAAAATACTGGCATTGAGTAACCAATCAGCGTGCCTGAGTTTATAAATTTGTCTGGCCAGCGCTTGTAATAGGCAGACGCCAAAATACCCGCAGGTACGCCAACAGCAACAGAGACAAACAATGCATATACGCTTAGCTCTAATGTTGCGGGAAATAAGTCTTTGATATGTTGAAATACACTTTCGCCTGATGCAAAAGAGACCCCCCAATCACCGTGTAAAATACGGTCTAAAAAGGCAAAGTATTGCACCACATAGTTGTCAGTAAAATGGAACTTATCTTCAAGCGCACTGGTTTGTGAGAAGGTGCTGTTCGTAATACCACTTAAGTTAGTGAGCGCATCACCCGGAAACAAAAAGCTTAATGAAAAGGTAAAGATACTCAGCGTCAGCATCATAAACATTAACAAGGCGAAGCGGCGAAGAATATAATCAAGTATCATTATTCTTTCCTCGCATTAGCAAGCGAGATACCGCCAAATGGACTCAAGCTGATGCCTTTTACATCACTACTTGCGGCTTGAAAACGCATGCCATGAGCAATCGGTAAAATAGGCAGCTCTTGAACAATAATGCGTTGGGCTTGATTGTAATATTGTTTACGTTTTTCTATGTCGGTGGTGTCAAGCGCTTGAGTCAGTAATAAGTCAAACTCAGGATCACACCAATTAGCCGGGTTTTTACCGCTGAAGGTAGCGGTGCAGCTTAATAACGGACTCATAAAGTTATCTGGGTCGGGCGTATCCGCAGCCCAGCCAAGTAATACGCTATCGTGTCTATGCTCACCAACGCGTTGTAAAAAGGTGTTCCACTCGTATTCTACGATATTGACGTTAACGCCAATCTTACGTAAATCACTTTGCATTAGCTCAGCCATTTTACGGGCATTGGGATTATAAATTCGGCTTACCGGCATGGCCCAAATATTCATATCAAAGCCATCTTTGTAGCCCGCTTCGGCAAGTAAAGTTTTGGCAAGTGCAGGGTTAAATTCTGGCATCGCTTTTTGCGCTTCAAAGGCCCACGAAGCAGGAGGCAGTAAAGACTGCGCTTTAATCCCATTACCGTAATACACCGCTTGCATAATTTTATCGATATCAATGGCGCTCGCGAGTGCTTGGCGTACACGCACATCATCAAAAGGTGGGCGCTCAGTGTTAAAAGCCCAGTAACCAATATTTAAGTTTTGCTCTTTTTGAACTTTAATGTCTTCGCGTTGCGATAAAATACTCAGCTGCGCGCTGCTTGGATGCGCAGTCACATCACATTCTTTAGTGAGCATTTTTGCAACGCGTGTGGTGCCGTTTGGCGTAATGTCATACACCAGTTGCTCAAGCACAACCGGATGTTTCCAGTAGTCTGGGTTGCGGTAATAGCGAATTAAACGGTCGCGGCGGTATTCTTTATATACATACGGGCCCGTACCAACCGGGTATTGGTCAAATAAGTTTTCTTGATTTCGAGCTTTAAGCTGCATGGCGTATTCTTCGGATAACACCACGGCAAAGTCGGTTGCTAGGTTTGCTAAAAAGCTGCTTTCAGCATTATAAAGTTCAAACCGTACTTGGTAATCAGAAACACGCACAATACGGCGAATAAGCTGATCAATACCCACACTTTGAAAATAAGGGTAACTGGCATCGCCAACGAAGTGATAGGGGTTGTAGACGTCGAATAAGCGGCTAAAGGTGAAAATGACATCATCTGCGTTAAAGTCACGGGTTGGGGTAAAATATTTTGTGGTATGAAATTTAACCCCTTTACGTAGGGTAAAGGTGATTGCTTTACCATCTGGGCTAATTTTCCAATCGGTTGCTAATTCTGCCTGAAATTCGGCAGACACCGGATCAATACTCAGTAGTCGGTCATAAAGCTGATTGGCGATAATATCGATAGTTGACCCCGTCGTTGTCACTTGCGGATTAAACGACACAGGGTTTGCTTCAGCGCAATAGACCAAGCCCTGGTTTTTTTGTTCTGTGGTTTTTTCTTCGTTATCTAGGCAGCCTACTAAGCACACCAAAGACAAAGCAAGTAACGGTTTAAACACCTGATTAGCCTCTAACTATTGCTGCTGATCTAATAAATTGTATTTTTTCAAATAGCCACGTAATTGATGATACGTTAATTCTAAGTGTTCTGCAGTTTTCTTTTGGTTAAATTGACTATGTTCAAGTGCTTTTTTAATGACATCAATTTCAAAGTCGTTAGACAGCTGCTTTAAATTACAAGGAAATTGAATGTCGGGCTTATTGAGTGTCACAACATCTTGATTTTGTGTAGTGGCAATAGGCGCTGCTTCAACGTTTGTAACGGGGGCACTGCTCACGGCTGCTTTTACACGCTGTTTCGGTCTAAATTTACTCGCAAATGGGTCTAAAATAATCTGGTGAACGGGAATATGTTCGTTACCATGGCGATACAGGCTACGTTCAACCACATTCTTTAATTCACGAATATTACCCGGCCAATCATAAGATTGAAGCGTTTCGATGGCGCTTCGAGTAAAGCCACTAAATAGCTCCCACTCAAGGTCGCGGGCCATGTTAATAGCAAATTGTTCTGCCAGTAACATGATATCTTCTTGGCGTTCACGCAATGGAGGTAAGGTAATAACATCAAACGCGAGACGGTCGAGTAAGTCGCTTCTAAATTCGCCTTGCTCAGCAAGCGTTGGTAGGTCTTCATTGGTTGCACACACTAAACGGGTATCGACTTTAACTGTTTGCTTACCACCGACGCGTTCAAACTCGCCGTATTCAATAACGCGTAGCAGTTTTTCTTGCACCATCGCAGAGGTGTTGGCTAATTCATCAAGGAATAGTGTACCGCCATTGGCACGCTCAAAGCGGCCTTCGTGGCGTTTACTGGCACCGGTAAATGCACCACTTTCATGACCAAACAATTCGCTTTCGAGCAGGTTTTCGTTAAGCGCTGCACAGTTAAGCTTTATATAGTTTTGATCCCAGCGCTTAGATAAGAAGTGCAAACGGGCTGCAATAAGTTCTTTACCTGTACCGCGCTCACCAATAATAAGAACTGGCTTCTCTAAACTTGCTAGTTGCGAAACTTGATCAAGTACACTTAAAAAACTGTCAGATTGGCCGAGTAAATTATCCTGTTGGCGAAATTGGCTCATATTCCCTAACTCTTAGTCATTTTTACTAAGATCTAGTGTATTTCATTATCTTGGAGAACTAAAGAAATTTATAAATTTAGTTTAACTGTTTGAATGTATTGGGTTATTCTAAGTTTATAAAAGTTGGCAAGCATATTGATACTAGATATACCAACTGATTAAGTTAAAACACCAAAGAGGTAAATGTTATGGGAATTTTTTCACGTTTTGCAGACATCGTTAATTCTAATATCAATGCCATCTTAGATAAAGCAGAAGACCCAGAAAAAATGGTTCGCCTGATCATCCAAGAGATGGAAGATACATTAGTAGAAGTTCGCTCTACATCAGCTAAAACACTTGCTGAGAAAAAAGAGCTAGTACGTCGCGTTGACACTTTAAAAGTTCAAGTTGCAGACTGGCAAGAAAAAGCTGAATTAGCACTCAGTAAAGACCGTGATGATTTAGCACGTGCAGCACTGATTGAAAAGCAAAAGTCAGCAGATGCAGTCGCCGCTGTTGAATCTGAGCTTGAGCATGTAGAGTCTCACATCGAGAAATTACAGCAAGAAGTGAGCACGTTACAAGAGAAGCTTGCTGATGCAAAAGCGCGTCAAAAAGCAATCATCTTACGCCAACGCTCTGCAGAGTCGCGTCTTGAAGTTAAAAAAGCACTCGACAGCTCTAAAGTTGAAGACGCTTTAAACCGCTTCGAACGTTACGAAAGTAAGATCGATGGTCTAGAATCACAAATAGAGTCTTATGATCTTGGTAAAAAATCATTAGCTGACGAAATTGCTGGTCTTCAGCAAGACGAAAAGATTGATGATGAGCTAGCTGAGCTTAAGAAAAAACTAGCAGATAAAAAATAATAAATGGGGGCGAGTCCCCCAATGCTTAAACACATAACGGATTGACAGGAGAGTACCATGTTCGACGCAGAAGTTTTGATGGCACCGATTATTGTTTTTATGGTGGTTGTTGCCCCACTTTGGCTAATTTTACATTACCGTAGTAAAAAACAAGTGAGCCAAGGTTTAAGTGAACACGAGCACCGCCAATTATTAGAGCTTGCACAAAAAGCGGATAAAATGGCAGAGCGTGTTGAAACATTAGAAGCCTTACTTGATCAAGAGGCTCCGCAGTGGAGACGTAAAGTATGAGTACCAAACGCGAATTATTTAGAGACGCAGAGCGCGGTAAAATAGCTGGCGTATGCGCAGGTATCAGCGATTACTTTAACATGGAGCTTTGGCTGGTACGCATTTTAGTGGTGACAGCAGTACTATTATCAGGCGGCCCGTTTATTGTTGTTGCTTACATTGCTGCTTGGTTTATTTTAGACAAAAAACCGACTGAAAAAGCAGATAAAAGCGCAGACAGCATTCACCAAGACCCGCTTGAAGTAAAATTTAAAGTATGGCAAAAAGGGGAACCACCTCGCCGTGCATTGCAAGATTTAAAAGATCGTCTTGCTCGAGTTGATGGTCGTTTACAAGAGATGGAACGCTATGTCACATCAACAGAATTTACGGTTAGCCGTGAAATCAACAAACTTTAAAGGACATATACGCACCTTGTTTGCATCGTGATACCCAGCGCAAATAAGGTGCTAGACACTTTATGAGCCAATCATTCGCAAAGAACACCTTTAATTCGTTAAAAAATAAAGCGGAAAAAGCCCTTCATCGTAGTTTAGACCAACACGTGAAGTTAGCCGTCACAGGCTTAAGTGGCAGCGGCAAAACCGCTTTTATTACCGCCTTGGTTAAACACTTAACCAGCCAAGCTGACGATAAAAACTTACCTTTTTTTGATGTGATGCGCGAAAAGCGTCATATCGCCACAAAAATAGTGCCGCAGCAAGCACTGACAATTCCGACATTTGAATATACCAATGCATTATCGGCGTTGTTACCTGTTGAAGGTGAGCCTGCATGGCCTGCCTCTACCGAGCGTATAAATACGCTACGTTTAGCTATTAAGTACCAAAGTAATTCGGGGCTACGCGGTCACTTTGCACCGCAATCAACACTCTATTTAGACATTATTGATTACCCAGGTGAATGGCTACTTGATTTGCCAATGCTAGAGCAATCATTTGCTGATTGGTGTGAGTCACAATACTCACTCTTGCAGCAAACAGCACGCAACGAAAAAGCGAAGCCATTTTTAACAGCCCTTGCTGAACTTGATTTATCAGCCAGTGTTGATGAGAGCAAACTTGCTGATGTCGCTGCGCTTTATCAGCAGTTATTAGTGGGCCTTAAAAAAGACACCAAACTTGCCATGCTGCAACCTGGTCGTATGCTGATGCCAGGCGAGCTTAAAGGAGCGCCGCTACTACAGTTTTTTCCGGTTGCGAATGTGCCTGACGACATAACCGAAGGGTCGAATTTAGCGCATCTTAAAAAGCGCTATAAAGCCTATGTAAAAGAGGTTGTAAAACCTTTTTACGAGCAGCATTTTCGTCATTTTGACCGACAAATTGTGCTGGTGGATGTGCTCAGCGCCTTGAATGAAGGCAGCGAAACCTTGCATGAGCAAAGTCGTGTTATTAACCAATTGCTGGCGCACTTTAATTATGGTGAAGCAAGCTTCTTTAAACGTTTGTTTAAACCAAACATCGACAAGCTACTGTTTGCGGCCAATAAGTCAGATCATATTAGTGCGCAATATCATAAAGATTTAGCGCTACTGCTTGATTCAATCGTGCATGACCAAACGAATCACTTAAAGTTCGAAGGCGTGCAAATCGAAACCATGGCAATGTCATCTATCTGTGCAACAGAGCCGCGCCAAGTGGCTGAAAAAGGCCAGCAGCTAGCTTGTATTTATGGCAAGCCTTTAGGCGAGCAAGAATGGCTAACGTATTTACCACCGCAGCCACCGTCACGCCTTCTCAACAAACAAGAGTGGCCAAAACAGGGCTTTGAGTTCTTATCGTTTTCGCCACTGCCATGCCCTGATAAACGGTTAAAGCATATTCGTTTAGATCATGTCATGCAGTACCTGATAGGAGATAAACTAACATGAGTGAGCAACCAAAGGAGATGAACTTTCAGGCAGGTCGCCGTATTTCAAGCTCTGCAAGCAACGAAGCTCCTGCAGAGGAGTTAACAGTTGCTAAAGTGATAGAAAACGCCGAATTTATCGACACTGAAGAAGATCAGCAAGATAGCATAGAGCTTGAGCCTGTGTATAAAAAGTCGAAATGGCAAACCCTAAAAGGGGTGTTTGTTGTTAGCTTTTTAGCGTTAGTGTTACTTGAGTTTGCGATGTCATTGTTTGTGACGTTTCAGCAATCAATTATTTTAGGTTCGCTGTATTTAACGGCTGTTCTCAGTGGTGTGCTACTGATTGCCCGTGTTATTTGGCGCGAGTACCGTATGCTAAGAAGTTTGAAGCGTAATCAATTGCATCGCACAGAGGCCGACCGCTTACTTAATAGCGAGCAAGTAGGTGAAGCACTGCCGTGGCTTGAAAAGCTTAATAAACATCAAACGCTTACTGGGTTTGAAGAGTTTAAGCAACAAATAGCAAGTCACCATACCGATAAAGAAATCATGACCTTATACGCCGATAGCTTATTGGTAAGCCAAGATCAGCAAGCGAAAAAACTGATTAACCGTTTTGCCACTGAGTCTGGCTTATTGGTTGCGCTAAGCCCGTTGGCTTTAGTCGATATGATGGCGGTGCTATGGCGTGGCACTAAGCTCATTGAGCAAATTGGCCGTATTTACGGTATTGGTTTTGGTTATGCAAGCCGTATTAAATTGTACCGCTTATTAGTGAAACAAGTATTGTTTGTTGGTAGTGCAGAGTTAGTTTCAGATTTAGCAGCAACGGCACTAAGCGCTGAATTACTGGGGAAATTGTCGGGCCGAGCAGCGCAAGGGCTAAGTGCAGGTATTTTTACCGCGCGTATAGGGTATAAAGCGATGGAGCTTAGTCGCCCGTTACCTCGCTTAGAGCATAAGCGTAGCTTGTTAAAAGAAACCGCCAATAGTATTGCCCGTAAAATAGCCTCACGTACCAGCGACAAAGAGACCGAAAATACAAAATGACAACTTTTGTGTACAGTTAATAAAAACGGCTGAGTGATATTTAGCCATCTGAGCATCCGGCATGCTTGTGCATTGTGGGTATCTACGTTTTATTTATGAGTATGAAGTACTGATAATAAAAACGAGAACACACAATGACTAAGCATCACTTACATACACAATGTATTCACGGTCCAGAAAAACCAAATGACCCACATGGCGCACTGAGTGCGCCACTTTACCAAACCTCTACCTTCTCTTTTGCTAATGCAGCCCAAGGTGCAGCCCGATTTGCTGGTGAAGAGCAGGGCTTTATTTATACCCGTTTAGGTAATCCGACAACCCAAGAGCTAGAACAAAAAGTGGCTCAGTTAGAAAACTGTGAAGCAGCGGCTGCCACAGCGACCGGTATGGGAGCCGTGTCTGCGTCTGTGCTTAGCTTTTTACAACAAGGTGACCATCTAGTCGCATCAAGCGCGTTATACGGTTGTACCTTTGCATTTTTTGCTCACATGTTGCCGCGCTTTGGTATCGAAGTCACTTTTGTTGATATGACTAACGAAGCTGAACTTCGCGGCGCGGTTAAGGCCAATTCAAAAATGATTTTTGCAGAAACGCCAATTAATCCGACCATGGCGGTGCTTGATCTAAGTTTAATTGCCGATGTTGCTAAGCAGCATCAGCTGATAAGCGTTATCGACAATACCTTCTTAACGCCTCTGCTCCAGCAACCTACCTCGTTTGGTATTGATATTGTGGTACACAGCGCAACTAAATACCTAAATGGCCATGGTGATGTGGTGGCAGGGCTTGTATGCGGCACAGAGGAGCATATCAACCTGATAAAAATGACGGTGCTAAAAGATATTGGTGCAACGATTAGCCCTCATGATGCATGGTTAATTAATCGCGGTTTAAAAACCCTTGCTGTACGCATGGAGCGCCACTGTGCGAGTGCCCAAGTAGTTGCTGAATATTTAGAGCAACACCCGTTAGTAAGCCAAGTTTATTACCCTGGGCTTAAATCACACCCGGGTCATCAATTTATTGGCTCACAGATGAAAGCCGCTGGTGGTGTTATTGCCTTTGAAATAAAAGGCAGCCTTGAAGATGGCGAAACATTTATAAATAACACCCAACTTTGTACCCTTGCGGTCAGTTTAGGGGATGCTGAAACCCTCATTCAACATCCTGCATCGATGACACATTCGCCTTATACACCTGAAGAAAGAGCAGCTGCTGGGATCAGTGATGGCTTAATTCGATTATCAGTTGGTCTTGAGGATGTTAACGACATTATTAACGATCTTAAAACTGCATTTACATTCATTGGTTAGGTTGTAATTTTAAGTTTACGGTTGTATTTGCTTTTATCCCTTTAAAAATGTGGTGTGTAAACTTTTGGATCTTTCGGTGTAATTTTAACTTTACGTTAAGGCTGTTTCTGCAAACCTTAGAAACAGCCTTAACTATTAAAATTTCGCTTACTTTTACATAGTATCGGCTTAACAAGTTAATGAGATTCTGATCAATGCTGATCAAGATTTAACGAAGAAGGTTATTATGGCTAAAGCAAGTAATTACACCTCCAAGCAACCTGATGAAAATGGGGTTATCCATTGGAGCGAAGAAGAAAATAAAATATGGTCTGAGCTAGTTGCTCGCCAACTCGCTTGCATAGAAGGTAAAGCCTGTGATGAATATTTAGCAGGTCTTAAGAAAATTAATTTACCAACAGATCGTATTCCACAACTCAGTGAACTTAACGAAGTCCTACTCGAAACAACTGGCTGGCAAGTTGCGCCTGTACCGGCACTGATCGATTTTGATGAGTTCTTTCGATTACTAGCAAACAAGCAGTTCCCAGTAGCGACTTTTATTCGCAGCCGTGAAGAGTTTGACTACTTACAAGAGCCAGATATCTTCCACGAGATTTTTGGTCATTGTGCCATGCTTACCAACCCAGCATTTGCTGAGTTTACACACAAATATGGTCAGTTAGGTTATGCCGCTGAAAAGAAAGATCGTGTTTATTTAGCACGCCTTTACTGGTTTACCGTTGAGTTTGGTTTAATGCAAACCGAACAAGGTCTACGTATTTATGGTGGTGGTATTTTATCAAGCCCAGGCGAAACACAGTATGTGTATTCAGATAAGCCAGAAATCAATGCGATGAACGTGCTTGATGTATTACGTACACCTTATCGTATTGATATTATGCAGCCTGTGTACTACACCATTAACTCAATCAATGACTTATTTGATATTTCACAAATGGATATCATGTCGCTGGTGAGTAAAGCAAAAGAATTAGGGCTACATGAGCCAAAGTTTCCTCCTAAAGAAAAATTAGCAAGTTAAGGATTTATAATGTCTTCATTAAGCACACAAAAGTGTGAAGCGTGTCGTGCGGATGCGCCTAAAGTATCTGATGCTGAATTAGCAGAATTGATCAAAATGATCCCAGACTGGGTTCCTGAAGTGCGCGACGGCATTATGCAATTAGAGCGTGTTTACAAGTTTAAAAACTTCAAGCAAGCACTTGAGTTCACTAATAAAGTGGGCGATATGGCTGAAGAAGAAGGTCACCACCCAGGTCTGTTAACCGAGTGGGGCAAAGTAACTGTTACTTGGTGGAGCCACTCTATCAAAGGGTTACACAAAAATGATTTTATCTGTGCTGCTAAAACAGACGATGTATTCGCTGCACTGTAAATTTTAAGTTCTGCCCAGAACGATAAAAGGCGTAACCTCAGGTTGCGCCTTTTTGCTTTTTTAGAGTCCAAGAATTAACATGGAACTCTTATCTTTGCGAGAACACTAGAAAAGAAAATAATGAAAAACAAAGCGCTTATTCTGCCATTCCTACTCATTTTACTGCCCTTAATTGATAGCTTGTTTATCCCGCAAACATTTGGCATTCAATGGCACAGCCCTAAGCTGATGTATCAAATAGGCATAGCACTGATGATTGTAAAGCTCACTATGGTTGCCATTGGGCTTTGGTTATTACTCAAAGCAAAGCGCCTTTATATGGAAGCTAGTAAATCGATCCGTATTCTTAAATTTTCAGTATTTTTACTCGGCGGCTTGCAAGTGGTGATAATGACAGCAATATGCTTTTGGTTTTTAGTAGCGGGCACGCAAGCGAAACATTTTATGCTGCAAGACAACATTGCTGTATTTACCGCTGATTATGGCGTATTTGCTCCGGTACATCATGAGTTCTCATTTATATGCTTTGATGCCAACGGTTTTTACCACATGCAACCAATTGCCCTGCTACCTTGGCTCGGAACCTTTACCTTTACTAGCCAAGATTCACGTTTGATCATTCAACATAAAAACCAAAGTGGCGCGAATACTCAAGAAATTTCATTAAAAGGGTTTGGCTGTTTGCTGTGAGAGCTGTTGGCCTTGTGAAAGGAGGCTGCGATTATAAGTGGTTTTCTGAATACATGCTCTGCAGAAGCCATTATCAGCCATTTTTAAATCATGATTGTGACATGACACATGGAGACAAATTGAACAGTTTAAGGATAGTAAAATACACTTTAGCCATGCTGGCTTTGAATACCGTATTAAGTACTTTTATCACTCTAATAATTGGTAGTGATAATTTAGCTTCACTCTCATTCGGCAAATATTTTACATACCAGTTATTACCATCTTATTTATTGAGCGCAGGTATCTATACCGTTATGGCTAAGCGCAATGTTGTAAAAGCTTGGAATTATGCCCTAAGTGTATATTTACTGGGCTTTATAGTGGGAACAGTAATTGTATCGATACTATTACAAACGTTATTTATCCCACCTTTATGGTTTGTAGAAGTGCCTTTGAGTATAGCCTTTGCGAATGTTGGTACTGTCATCGGAATTAAGTTAGGTACTCTGGATAGTAAGGAAGTCGAAGGGCCCTGATCTTGTTTTTTCTTTCATAAGGCAAAAGCAAAATCTAACCCAATAGATTGAAAAAATTAAAGGTTATAGATAAATGTCAGGTACAAAGTTGTATACATTTTTAATGGATTGGAATGGCGGTACTTTCATATCTCAGTCTAGGGGTGACAATATTCAAGAAGCAACGAAGGGTTGGTTAAATCAATTAAGTATTAAAGAAATAAAAACATCTGAAAGAAGTCTTTCTTTGTTTAAGAGTAGCTTACAGGACGATTTGCAGCCAATTGCAATAGAGGGTAATACATCTGTTTGGTGTCTTTCTGAATTCATAAGTGGTGAGTTAGCAATCATTAATATAATCGCCACTCTCGAAAAATAAAATTACTCTACTGGTTAGAGCAAATGGAGGGTGGAGCTACCTTTCGGCTTCTAAAAAGTCTAAAACTAAGAGGCAATAGATTTATGCCAAAGTTAAGTCAAATAGAACTTTACCTTGACGGTAATTATTCGGAAGAAGATAAAAAGGTGTTTCTTTTTAAGTCTCGTTGCTTGTGTAATTTTTGGGAAAGGGAAATCGGTAAACTCAAGTTTACCTCTAAATACTCACGAATAAATGTTTATGTGACAGATGGCAGTACAGAGATAAGGGTGCAGCCAATGAAAGTTGTGCCTTTCCTCGAAGTTGTAGTTCATTACCCGTTAGAGAAAATAAGCCATTTAAAGGATTCTCAGTTTCAACAGCATTACATAAGGATATTAGAAAAAGCTTTGTCGGCTGCTGTATCTGCAATGCCAATTCCTCTAGAACAAAGCTTGGATATATTGCAACGGTTCGAAGCTAACAATTATGTGAATGAATGGGTTCAATCTGAAAAAGTATCGGCCAAGAAATCAATAGAATCTAAAGTCATTGCTACACTCTCAATGGATGAATTTAAATTAACTCAATTTGTTTATTTGGATTGCAAATTAGCAGATCAACTAATTATTGTTAAGACTCTACCAAGAGAACTCTTGTTTAATAGTTATCTAGGCAAGCTTTCTATATCAAAGGGCAATATTCTTGAATATAAAAAAGGAAAAAGTACATTGTCACAATTTGATCTTACATCAGCTAAATTTATTTAGTTTTTTAACTAAGCGTATATGAAGTGGGCTGCTCTATCTTTTTTACTTTAATAAGTAAAAAAACAAGACCTGATCCTATCAGTGGAATAGATATGTTTTAGATTAGAGTTGAGGGATTTTCTCAAATTCCTAGTGTAGGCAAAGTTTTTCAAATTGCACAAGACTATGAATGCATAGATGAGCTATGGATATACAAAGCTCTGCATTAAGCTCGATTGATGACATAAAATTTGTAATCGAAGGGGTTGGAATAAAGTGGCCTGTTGATGTAACGTCGGATTTAGTCGGTAATTCTGCGTCGAAGATAGTTGACTCTAAGTTAAATAAAAAGAAGCAACTCTAAGTTGTCGTATAGGAAATTGATTAATGCTTAAAGAAAAAAATTTTTTTAGACGCCCAGTTAAACATGCATTATGGGCCACGGTACTTATTATGATATTTGTAACTATCAGACTCGCTATAGGGGAAAGGGTCGGTACAAATTTTGAAATAGCCATAAGGTATATTTTTGCTTGGCCTTTTGTTTATGCTTGCGTTTACATCTTACTAATTGTTTACCTGTACTTTAACCCAGATGCAGATAAACCAAGGAATTAATAGGATTTCTTTGAAATACTTCTCAAAGCAAATAGGATCTGATTTGTGCCGTTCTGCCAGCAGGTAGCGGTGCAGCTGGATCAATAGTGTATGCAGTCAATGAATCATCAAATAGCAATACACCATCTATTAGAGATACATTGGTAAATGGGCTGATGTATATAACTGGACCTTGAAAGCAAGTTGGTAATGCTATTGGCAAAGTCGCTGAAGCAGCAAAAGATTCGTTTGGAGTATTAGACAACCAAGCTGCCGATATCGCGACACAAATGACAACGGTATAAGGTTAAAGAGAATTAAACTTGATGAGCGGATCTACAGACGAAAATAGCGTTCAAGCTATTGCGAAGCACTTTGCTATTTGCCTTGAGAGTAAAAATAGCATTAGGTTTCTTAGTTACCCAATTATGGGGGAATCTTACAATATCTGTGAAACCTCCTACAGGAAGAGGCTCTGTTGCACCCGGTGACAGAAACCCTAAAAGAACGTACTCTAGAGGAGAACCAATGAAATTTTGCAAGATCAAGGTGGCAAATGTGCTGGTTGTGGAGAAACTAAATCTTTAAGTGAAGTCGATGGTCATCATGTACAGCGTCACGCAGATGGTGGCCCAACAACTAAAGAAAATGGTGCTTTAGAGGAATTAAGTTTATGATCCGAGAATACTTTAAAAAAATATATAAAATATATTCTAGTAAATATATTTATATAAGTGTATTTATATCAACGTTGATAGTTCTATACTTGTTTGATGAAAATCATATTCTTGTTAAATTAGTTATATTTATTGGGTTAATCTTATTGTTTAATTTTACCTTTATTAGGTTTGAGAAAAAGAAAAGTGATAAAGGGTCAACTAAATAGGTCGCCTCTTATAATTCAATTCCATTAAATCTAAAGTGTTGTTTACAAAATTATCGTCATAATGTTTACCAAATTATTTATCATAAAATTTGGCAGGGTTATGACGGTTTTTCCCACGCTTTTATCGAACGATTTTTTAGCCAGGCCAAATTTCCACTATACGTTATCTCTTACCCGGTCATAACATTTACCAAAAAAATAAAGGGGTCTTGTCTTGCTTTTTGCTTCCTAGAAAGTCAAAAGCAAGCGCAACTCTTAATAATCATTACTACCCTTTATTAGAACTGCCAGCTCTTAAAATATTTGATAGCTGGCAGTCATCTCAAGCCTAACAGTTATTGCTTTACCTGAACTTCGACTTCTTGCCCGGTTTGTAGTTGCTCGGCGCCGCGTACTGCCACTTTATCGCCCGCATTTAAAGTGATGTTAGAAGTCGGAGTGACTTCAACAAGTTTGTCTTTACCATTACCGACTTTTACGGGAATTTGCAGGGCTTTGTTGTCGTTGTCGATTTTGACGATATGGGTGCCTTTTTTGCGTAAGATTAGTGCATCGCGATTCACCAGTAGTACATCCCCTTTGCTTTTTAGTGGCACGGCTACATCAACCAGTTGGCCAATTGCCCATGTTTGCTCAGCATCATTTGGCAGTAGGGCGCGTACTTCTACAGTTTGTGAACGCGGATCGGTTGATGGGATCACCGCTGTTACAGTGGCTGTTGTCATATCAGGGGCTGATAAGTCGCCGGCTTGAATCGGTAACTCTATGCCTTTGTGTAAAAACTTTAAGTATTTAACAGGCACGTACAAACGCACTTCTAAGTTATTAATATCAAGCAGGGTGACCAGTTCATCTGCGCGATTTATTTCGCGACCAGCGCGTTTAAAACGCTCGCTGATCACGCCATCAAATGGGGCGCGAACGGTTGCACGCGAAAGCTGATCGTCTATTACTTTTAATTCAACCTTAGCCAGTGCGATATCAGATAACGCAAGGTCATGCTTATTTTGCATATCATCGACTTGGCTTGCTGCTGCACTGCTGGCTTTGGCGAGTTTTTGTAAACGAGCGAGCTCTTGTTGATATAAACGTAAGTTTATTTTGGCGCGATTGAGCATTTCTTGCTGGCGTGCTTTTTCAAGTTCAAGCGGTAAGGTGTCCATACGAACTAGGGTGTCGCCACTTTTAACCAGAGTGCCTGGCTCAACAACATATAATAAACGCCCGCTAACGCCCGCTGTTAGGGTTACATCGTCTTTGCCATACAAAGTGCCGCTTACTTCAATTTCGCTTGTCAGCGGAGCTTGTGTGACGGTTTCTACCGTAACAGGTACGACTGCAAAGGCGTTAAATGCGATAAGACTGAATAGCGCACAAAAGCGAGCGGTTAATTTACGAAAAGGTGTGTTCATTGTTTTAATACTCATTGATTCGATACCAAGCTTAAAGGCGTTTTTTCTGGTTGCTGTTTGTTATTAACGGGCGGCAGCTGTCTGCCAAGTTGTAATAAACTTGGCATTAATATCAGGGTGAATAGGGCGCTAATGGCCATGCCGCCGACAATCACAGTGGCAAGGCCACGGTAAATTTCTGATCCTACCCCCGGCATTAGCATCAGTGGCAGCATGCCAAATAAGCTGGTTAAGGTACTTAAGTAAACGGGTCTTGCGCGCAGCAGAACTGCTTGGCGAACTGCGTCTTCTCGACTGAGTCCTGCGGCCATCGCAACGCGGGTTTGGTCAACCAATAAAATGGCATTATTTACCACCAGACCCAGCAAGATAATAAAGCCAATCATGGTCAGTAAGTCGAGCGATTGGAAGGTAAATAAGTTAAGTACAAATAAAGCCAGTACACCGCCTGCAATTGCCAATGGCATAACCAGTAAAACTAACGCGCTGTCTTTGGCTGACTTAAACAATGCGGTCATTAGCAAGAATAAAATAAACAGAGCCAAGATAAAGTTGATTGTCATTTCTTGCATGGCCGAATTCATCTTTTGTGCGTTACCCGCCAATATCGCGCCAGAGCTGTCGGGTAAGCTTGCACGTACTTTTGGCATAACTTGCTCTGAGAGAATGGTTTGCGCTTGTTGCAAGCTCATGTCTGCTGGTGGCGTGACAACAATACTCACGGTACGGCGGCCATTAACACGCCTAAGCTGGGTTGGTCCTACGGTGCGCTCAATATTGGCAAGCTCGCCTAAAGTTTGAATACCTGATTGTGGGGTCACAATGGGTAGTGCTTTAAGCTCTTCTGGGGTTTGCCACGGTATGCCACGTAAAATCACGTTCATGCGTTCGTTGCCATCAAAGTATTCATTAACAAATAACCCACCTGTGTAGGCTTGCACTGCTTGAGATACATCACGACGAGTTAGCCCTGCTTGGGTTATACGACGGTCATTGGGTGTGAGCCTAAGTTCTGGCTCTGCCATATCGAGTCGTGGTTGTGGCCTTGCTGTAGCATTCGGCATTGCTTCGGTGACAGCTTGCAGCGCAACATTAGCACCGGCTATTAGCTCGTCCATATTAGGGCCAGTTAAATCGATATTGATATTGCGACCATCACCGCCATTAGCAACTTGGATCATCGACCCTCTGAAGAAGAATACTTGGGTGTCGGGTAAATCAATGAAGATCTCTTCTCGGGCTACCTTCATTAATTCTTCAACACGTTGTGGATCAGCAGAATATATAAAGCCGCCAGCATTTGCGCCAAACGCATAAAAGTTAAAATCTTTTATCCCCGGCTCTTTTTCACCTGTGTAATAAGGCATTAAGCGCTTTTTAATACGCATCAGCAGCTCTTCTTCCATAAACTGTACATTGCCGCCAGGTGGGGTATTTAAGTTAAAGAAAAAGCCATCGGTTGGTGCGCGCGGCATAAAATCAGTTTTCGGGAGCATGGTCATGGTTGCGACGAGTGAGCCACCCAATAACGACACTATCCATACTATTTGTTTAACGCGGGTATTGGTAAGCGCCATGATGAAGTTAGTCAGCTTATGCCAATATTCACGGTAAGGATCCGCTTTTAGCTGTTTGTCTGGCCAAAAGTGGTTAGCCAACGGAATTAGTGTAATTGCGCAAATCATCGAGGCAATTACAGCAATGGATAAGGTGAGCGCCAAGTCAGAGAATAACTGCCCTTCAATACCTGCCATAAATAAAATTGGCAAGAAGATAGCAACGCTGGTGGTGGTTGAGGCAAATAAAGCGCCAGTTACTTGGGCTGCGCCTTTTAGCGCGGCTTTTTTAGTATCAAAGCCTTCGCTTCTTAGCCTTGCGATGTTTTCTTGCACTATGATGGCGGCATCAAGTACTAAGCCAACAGCAAAGGCAAGGCCCGCCAGTGAAATAACATTTAAGCTGCGGTCAAAAATATTCAACGTTAAAAACGCGACTAACAAAGAGACAGGAATTGTTGCTGCAATCACAAACGTGGCCTTTAAGCCTCTAAAGAACAGCCACAAGATTAAACACGACAGCAGAACACCTAGGCCTAAGTTACTTTTAACCAACGACAAAGCATTACGAATATGCACTGAGGCATCAAAACTTAATTCAATCGCTAAGCCATTCTCAGCCAGCGGCCCTTCGTTTAGCTCATTAATGGCAAGGTTAATTTCGTCGAGTAGGGCAACGGTATTGGCTTCGTTTGCGCGCGAAATACGAATGTAATACGCGGGTTTACCATTTCGACCACTCATCCCTAAACGGTCAGAGAAAGTGCGCTCTACACTTGCGATATCGCCAAGGTAAATGGGTCTATCGCCTGAATAACCAACGCGCATTTGTGCCATGCTCGATAAATCATATTGCCCAGTAAAGCGTACGGTATATTGACGACGGCCAACATTGGCAAGGCCACCAGAGGTATCGCGTGAGCTGGCTAATACGTTACTGATTTGGTCAAGGCTGACGCCAAGTGCGGCGGCTTTGTGAGGGTCAAAGGTGATACGTAACTCTTTTGGTCGCTCACTGGCTAAATCAACGCGGGCAACACCAGGAATTCGTGCCAAACGGGGCTCAACAAATTCATCAATTTGTTTTTGGAACTGCGCCATGTCTAAATCAAGGCTGTCGCTATTAAAATCTTTTGGGGTGACCAGTAACGTTGCAGCGGCTTCCCCATTATTACCGCCAGCAAAAACCACAGGGTCAAATGCATCTAACGGCAGGGGCGGCGCTTGGTTAAGGCTAGTTAACACATCAAGCATGGCCTGTTGCATGTTTTGCCCAACAGCAAAAGTCAACGTGATAGAGCCATTGCCACGGTTAATGTAAGTATTAACCTCTAGCGCACCCGGAGTGTTTTTTACTGCGTTCTCAAGCGGCTCAATGATCACCGATTCAATCTCTTCAGGTGCAGCTTGGCGCCAGCCAGAGAAAATAGTGATCTGCGGTTGCTCAATATCTGGTGTGAGCTGAATTGGCAGCTTAAAAATACTCAACATGCCAAACAACATAATCAACACCAAGATGACAATAACACTCGCAGGGTTTTTCAGCGAACTACGTGTCAGGTTCATTGTGTGTGTTCCAAAATCAGTTTGTCTGCATTGTAGTGCGATGTAAAAAAAGTGCCAGTGAGGTAAATGAAATGTATGTCAGAAGTAACGCTGAATAGCCGTTAATTCGCGATAAAGTGTGTATTTGAAATAAGATGTAACAATTTAGCCGAGGAGCTTTAAGTTTTAAGCCCTAAGTAATAGAGTCTGAAACTAGTGAGTCGTATCTTTTCGGCTAAGTGCAGCCACATTTTGCTCAAACACACGCTTTACTTCTGCACTGTAGTGATTGTGGTCGTTAATGGTGATAAACGGATTCGTGAAACTAACATCACAGAAAGCTGTATAACACTGGATTTTAACTGCAACTCGATCGGGTGTTGCAAGGCCATCTAAGGTCGTTTGCAATGCTTCAAAAACATAATCTTTATTAACGTGCGATGTTAAAGCAACTTCAAGCTCTTTGACCTCAGTGCGATGTGAATTTGTGTCGGTGACAAAAAAATCGTATAGGTAGCTACGTGATGCAAACAGTATGATTGCCACAAGATAGAATAGTCCTGTGTAATAAAATAATTCCGTGTGGGTAAAACTCCGAAAAGACTTGAACATTTTCACTATTATTTTTTGTTTGTTTTTTATACTAAAACATATTTGTGAGTATATCTCAACAAACTAGCTAAAAATCATTGCATTACAGATAATAAAAAAGCGCGAAACTAGTTAGCATCGCGCTTCTTGAATTTTTAAACTTATAGCTTATAGCTTATAGCTTATAGCTTATAGCTTATAGCTTATAGCTTATAGCTTATAGCTTATAGCTCAGCATAGTTATTCATCAATCGAGCGAAGTAGGGCATTAATACCTACTTTCTCGCGAGTTTGCTGATCAACTTTTTTCACGATGATGGCAGCGTATAGGCTGTGCGAACCATCTTTTGACGGTAGAGAGCCTGGAACAACAACCGCACCTGCTGGTACTCGACCGTAATGAGTTTCGCCAGTTTCACGGTCATAGATACGTGTGCTTTGGCTGATGTAAACACCCATTGAAATAACCGCACCTTCTTCGACCACAACGCCCTCAACAATTTCAGAGCGAGCGCCGATAAAACAGTTATCTTCGATAATAGTTGGGTTTGCTTGCAGTGGCTCAAGTACACCACCAATGCCTACACCGCCCGACAAGTGAACGTTTTTACCAATTTGTGCACACGAGCCAACCGTTGCCCATGTATCAACCATCGTACCTTCATCAACGTAGGCGCCAATGTTGACATAAGATGGCATTAGCACCACGTTTTACCTACGAAGCTGCCTTTACGTGCCACAGCATTTGGCACAACACGCATCCCGCCTTGTTGGAATTGCTCTGGGGTATAGTCGCTAAACTTAAGGGGTACTTTGTCGTAAAACTGATTAACACCATCGCTCATTGGTTGGTTATCACGAATACGGAAAGACAGTAGCACCGCTTTTTTCAACCATTGATGTACAACCCACTCACCACTGATTTTTTCAGCAACACGCGCAGCACCGCTATCAAGTAATTCAAGCGCGTCGATAATTGCTTGTTTAACTTCACTTGATACTGTGCTTGGGCTGATGCTATCGCGGTTGTCCCAGGCGTTTTCGATCATGGTTTTTAAATCTGACATAAGATCCTCTTATTCGGTTTCTGCGTTGAGTTTTTTACGCAATGCTTGATGAATTTTAGCTTGTTCTTCGTCTGTTAATGCTTGGTATTCGTTATTTGATACCACGAAGAAATCTTCTGCACGTTCACCAACAGTGGTGATCCGCGCGGCATGAATATGTAATAAGTGTGCTTGAAATACTTCCGCAATTTTCGTTAATAGACCCGGAATATCCACCGCTTGAATTTCAATTAAGCTGCGATCTTTACGCGCATGCGGTCTAAGCACAATTTTTGGTTTGATATTAAAATCTTTGAAGCGCTGTGAGCGGTTCTTTTTGATGCGAATTTTCTTTTTCGGATCGCTAATCGCCAGTTCTAAGGCGCGTTTAATACCTTGCGCTCGGTTACTTGCAATTGGGTCACCATTAACCTCTAAAATAACAAAGCTAAACAGCACGTAGCCATCTTTAGTGGTTAACACTTGTGCATGTTGAATTTGCGCTTTTTTCGAACCAATAACGCTCACAAGACGGGAGAATAAACTTCCCGAGTAAGGGCTGTAGGCAAACACTTGCGTACCACCGTGCATTGCGGTGTCAGACACGGTCACACTTGGTAGGCTTAAATCTTCACAATTTAATAAGTGTTCTGTGTGCCACGAAATTTGTTGTTCGCTAAAAGCGGTAAAGTAATTGGCTTTAAAGCGGCTCCAAATTAAGTCGATCTGATCTTCGTTACAGCCGTGATTCAATAAGCGTTGTTTAGCTTGCTGCTTTTTATCTCGAATTTGGTCACGTTGGTCCATTGGATTTTCAAGCCCTAAGCGCAGTGCTCGCTGGGTATGCAAATACAGCTCACGGAGTAGGGTGTTTTTCCAATCGTTCCACAGATTATCGTTGGTCGCGCGAATATCGGCCAACGTTAAGCAGTATAAGTAATCGAGCTGACGTTCATTTTTTACTTTGCTTGCAAAGTCTTTAATCACATCAGGGTCATTAATATCTTTACGCTGCGCCGTGACCGACATAAGTAAGTGATTAGCTACTAACCAAGAAATGAGCTTACCGTCTGATGATGGGAAGCGGTGCAATTTAGCAAACGCAATCGCATCAACTGAGCCTAGCTCTGAGTGATCGCCGCCGCGCCCTTTGGCGATATCATGAAATATACCGGCTAAATAAAGTAACTCAGGTTTATCCATGCGGGTGACGATTTCACTACAAAGTGGAAACTCGCTCACTTTTGACTTATCAAAATACTTATAAATATTGTTAATAAGCTTATGGGTGTGCTCATCCACGGTATAGGCATGAAATAAATCAAACTGCATTTGCCCGAAGATGTTTCGCCACTGTGGTAAGTAGGCGGCAATAATGCCGTGCTTGTGCATTAGCGTAAATGCACGGCCCATACCGTTAGGGTGTTTTATTAAGCGTAAAAATGCTTCGCGACAGGCGGCGTAATCTTGTAAATCACCCAGTAAACGACGACGCACTTGGCGCATTGTACGTATGGTACTTGGGTAAATATGGGTGATCTCAGGGTTATCAGCAATATGCTCGAACAACACAAATAGCTGATCCCGACGAAAGAACACCGACGGATTTTTTACACGAATTTGATGGCCAATGCGCTCAAAGTTACGATCAAGTTCAATCACAGGTAGCTCACCGGCACCCGGTAAAATGCTTTGCTCGAAATATGACAGCAGCATTTGGTTAAGCTCACGTACGCGACTCATGATCCTGAATAAGCGTTTCATCATGCGCTCAACCGAAGCTTTACCATCACTACCAAAGCCGAGAATTTCTGCCGCGTGAGGTTGGTGATCGAACAGCAAACGGTTTTCAGAGCGCCCCGCAGCTAGGTGCAGTGCAAAACGAATATTCCAGAGGTTTTCTAAACACTCTAGTAGTTCTTGATATTCTTCATGGGTGAGGTAGCCGTGATTGATCAGCTCTTGTAATGTTTCGGCTCTAAAGTGCTTTTTAGCAACCCAAATAATAGTTTGTAAGTCGCGCAGGCCACCTGGGTTCTCTTTGATATTTGGCTCAAGGTTATAAGCCGTACCATGGCATTTTCTATGGCGTAGATTTTGTTCTTGTACTTTCGCCAAAAAGAATTCGTCTGAGCGCCAAATTGGCGAATCAATTAAATGATTTTTTAATTTTTCGAATTCGATGTGATTACCGAAAATTAATCGGCTCTCAAGTAAACTGGTAGCAAATGTCACATCTTCGCGTTTTTGTTCTAATGCTTGTTCTATGGTGCGAACGCTGTGACCAATTTCTAAATTAAGATCCCAAAGCATGGTGACGAACTGGCCAATTTTCTCACACACGGCTTCGCTTGGCTGTTCACTCACCAGTAGCATAAAGTCGATATCGGAGTAGGGATGCAGTTCACCACGACCATAGCCGCCCACAGCAATTAGGGCTAAGTCACTTTCGTGAGAAAGGTCGTAATCGTGAAACAATTTAATTAATAGGCGGTCGATAAACTCAGCGCGGGCATTAATTAAGTTGCTAACGGGTTGTTTTGAGAATTCGTTCTGTAGCCATTTATAAAAATAACTAGAACAGTCGCGATAATCGCTAAGTTGCTCAGCTTGGCTGAGCAACTTTTTTACTTTATTGGGTAATGCCACAGGGGCTGGCTCCTAGTGTTCGATGATCCTGTCGATAGTATCATCTGATCGGAGCGTTAAAATTTCAACACCATTTTCAGTCACTAACAGGGTGTGTTCCCACTGTGCAGACAATGAACGGTCTTTTGTTACAACTGTCCAGTTATCTTTAAGTAACTTACATTGGCGCTTACCAGCATTAACCATTGGCTCGATTGTTAAGCACATACCCGCTTTTAACACTTCGCCAGTTCCAGCTTTACCATAGTGCATGACTTGTGGTTCTTCGTGGAACTCAGCACCAATACCGTGACCACAGTATTCGCGTACGATTGAATAGTTAAAGCTTTCTGCGTATTTTTGAATCGCAGCGCCAATATCACCTAGGCGAACGCCTGGTTTTACCATTTTAATTGCAAGGTAAAGGCTTTCTTGTGTGATATCAGCAAGGCGTTTGCCTTGGATATTAGGTGTGCCCACATGGAACATTTTAGATGTGTCGCCGTGATAGCCATCTTTGATCACCGTAATATCAATATTTACGCTGTCACCTTCTTTAAGTGGTTTGTCGTTAGGAATACCGTGACAGATAACATGGTTCACTGAGGTGCAGATTGATTTTGGGAAACCGTGATAATTAAGCGGTGCTGGAATAGCATCTTGAACATTAACGATATAATCGTGACAAATTGTATTTAGTTCATCTGTGGTTACACCTGGCACCACATGCGGTTCTATCATTTCAAGTACCTCGGCGGCTAAGCGCCCGGCAACACGCATTTTTTCGATTTCTTCAGGGGTCTTGATCACAGCACTCATTGAGGCTCCAAAGTTGTTTTTCAGGTCAGTTTTCAGTGCACAAATTTTGCACTAGACGTTGAGTTTTCAATTTTAATATGGTATAAAGCGCGCCGTCTTTTTACAAATAAATTCTTAACTGATTTTTTGTATTTAAGGCAAACACAATTTTATTTTAACACACACACGTATCGTCACATACACTTGGGTGCACTTAAGTTACAAATTAACTACGGTGTTGGTGCTATGGGATATGTGGAGGCCTAACCCTAAATTATAGAGGATTATACAAATGGCAAACGTTTCAATGCGCGATATGCTTCAAGCTGGTGTTCACTTTGGTCACCAAGCACGTTACTGGAACCCTAAGATGAAGCCTTTCATCTTCGGCGCTCGTAACCGTGTTCATATCATCAACCTAGAGCAAACTGTACCAATGTTCAACGAAGCACTTAAGTTCTTATCGAACGCAGCTTCTAACAAAGGTAAAGTACTTTTCGTTGGTACTAAGCGCGCAGCAAGCGAAGCAGTTAAAGAAGCAGCTCTTCAAAGCGAGCAGTTCTACGTAAACCACCGTTGGTTAGGTGGTATGTTGACTAACTGGAAAACAGTTCGTCAATCAATCAAGCGTCTTAAAGACCTTGAAGCGCAAAGCCAAGACGGTACTTTCGAGAAATTAACTAAGAAAGAAGCGTTAATGCTTACTCGTGAAATGGAAAAGCTTGAAAAGAGCCTTGGTGGTATCAAAGATATGGGCGGTCTTCCAGACGCGCTTTTCGTTATCGATGCAGACCACGAGCACATCGCTATCCGTGAAGCTAACAACCTAGGTATTCCTGTTGTTGCTATCGTTGATACAAACTCTAACCCAGACGGTGTTGATTACATCGTTCCTGGTAACGACGATGCGATCCGTGCTATCCAACTTTACACAGGCGCTGTATCAGCTGCGATCACTGAAGGTCGTGAGAACAACATCGTTGCTCAAGCTGAGAAAGACGACTTCGTAGAAGCTGAGTAATTAGCTGTCATCAAGTCTTCATCTATTTGAGGTGAAGACTTGTTATTCTTGTTAAGCGGCCTATACCGCTTCCCTATAACAGAATTCAATTGAGGATATTCTAATGGCTGTAACTGCTGCCCTAGTTAAAGAATTACGCGAGCGCACTGGCGCTGGCATGATGGATTGTAAAAAAGCGTTAACTGAAACTAACGGTGACATCGAGTTAGCGATCGAAAACATGCGTAAGAGCGGTGCTGCAAAGGCTGCTAAAAAAGCTGGTAACATCGCTGCTGAAGGTACAATCTTAATCAAAGAAGGTAACGGTTTCGCTGCTCTTCTTGAAGTTAACTGTCAAACTGACTTCGTTGCTAAAGATTCAAACTTCCTTGGCTTCGCTAACGAAGTATTAGATGCTGCTGTTGAATCAAAAGCTGACATCGAAGCACTTAAAGC
Source organism: Pseudoalteromonas sp. T1lg122 (assembly GCF_002964825.1). Taxonomy (NCBI): domain Bacteria; kingdom Pseudomonadati; phylum Pseudomonadota; class Gammaproteobacteria; order Alteromonadales; family Pseudoalteromonadaceae; genus Pseudoalteromonas; species Pseudoalteromonas sp. T1lg122. The sequence goes on along the minus strand of NZ_PQCG01000034.1, from coordinate 224,098 downwards.
ACAGTTCGAAGAAACACGTGTTGCTCTAGTTGCTAAAATCGGTGAAAACATCAACGTTCGTCGCGTTGAGTACATCGACGGTGACAAACTTTCTTCTTACCGCCACGGCGACCGTATCGGTGTTGTTGTAGTTGGTGACGCTGACGAAGAAACTCTTAAGCAAGTTGCTATGCACGTAGCTGCGTCTAAGCCTGAGTTCGTAAACCCAGAAGACGTACCAGCTGACGTTGTTGAAAAAGAAAAAGCAGTTCAAATCGACATCGCGATGAACGAAGGCAAGCCTGCTGAAATCGCTGAGAAAATGGTTGTTGGTCGTATGAAGAAATTCACTGGTGAGATCTCTCTTACTGGTCAAGCTTTCATCATGGAACCTAAGAAAACTGTTGGCGAAATTCTTAAAGAGAAAGGCGCAACTGTTACTAACTTCGTACGTTTAGAAGTTGGTGAAGGTATCGAGCGTAAAGAAGAAGACTTCGCTGCTGAAGTAGCTGCTCAAATCGCTGCTGCAAAAGGCGAGTAATTTTCTAAGTTAGTGACGTAAGGCAATTAGATGAAATTAATCTGCTATTAGCTTTTGCGTCACTGATGAAAATTCTTTAAAATAACCGCGTTTTATGTGTAACCATAGCGCGGTTATTTTTTATCTCATTACTAAGGCTGGCCCAAATATTATGACTATCAATCGTAAACCTATTTTTAGACGTGTTCTTCTTAAACTTAGCGGTGAAGCATTAATGGGAGACGAAGGCTTCGGCATCGACCCGAAAGTACTTGACCGTATGGCTCAAGAAATTAAAGAACTTGTAGAGCTCGACGTAGAAGTAGGTTTAGTTATCGGTGGCGGTAACTTCTTGCGTGGTGGTTCATTGGCAGAAGCGGGTATGAACCGCGTTGTGGGTGACCACATGGGTATGCTTGCCACTGTAATGAATGGTTTGGCGATGCGTGATGCACTACACCGTGCATTTGTAAATTGCCGTTTAATGTCAGCTATCCCGCTTAACGGTGTGTGTGATGCTTACAACTGGGCAGAAGCTATCAGTCTATTAAAATCTGGCCGTGTTGTTATTTTCTCAGCAGGTACAGGTAACCCATTCTTCACGACTGATTCTGCAGCGTGTTTACGTGGTATTGAAATTGAAGCAGATACTGTAATCAAAGCGACTAAAGTTGACGGCGTTTACTCTGATGACCCAGTGAAAAACCCAGAAGCTACACTATATCGCCACTTAAGCTACAATGAAATCATTGAAAAAGAGCTTAAGGTTATGGATTTAGCTGCATTTACGCTGGCGCGTGACCACAACATGCCATTAAGCGTATTTAACATGAATAAATCAGGCGCGCTTAAGCGTGTTATTATGGGCGAAGATGAAGGAACGCTTATCTCTTCACAAGCCTCAGATGAAACTAGCAAATAGATTAGGATTGAACCGTGATTAACGATATCAAAAAAGATGCGTCAGAACGTATGCAAAAAAGTGTTGCGGCACTAGGCAGTCAATTATCTAAAATTCGCACAGGCCGTGCACACCCTGCATTACTTGACGGTATTCAAGTGTCTTACTATGGCGCTGATACACCATTAAACCAAGTTGCTAACGTAACAATTGAAGACTCTCGTACACTTGCAATCAGCGTGTTCGATAAGTCACTAGCGCAAGCAGTAGAAAAAGCGATCATGGCTTCAGACTTAGGTTTAAACCCGATGTCTGCAGGTACTGTTATTCGTGTTCCACTTCCTCCACTTACAGAAGAGCGTCGTAAAGACCTTATCAAAATCGTACGTGGTGAAGTTGAAGGTGGCCGTGTTGCGGTACGTAACATCCGTCGTGACGCGAATGGCGATATCAAGAGCTTATTGAAAGAAAAAGACATTTCTGAAGATGAAGCACGTCAAGCTGAAGACGAGATCCAAAAGCTTACTGACAAATTCATCAAAGAGATGGATGCACAGTTAACAGCGAAAGAAGCTGAGCTAATGGAAATCTAATTGTCGCTGTTTATCTTTCAGGCATTGATACTGAAAGCGAACAGCAGCAACTAAATTTATTAGTTTTGAAACGCCGTCTAGGGTATACTAGACGGCGTTTTTTTATGGAATACTCGATATTTATGGTTCTTAACGCTGATAAAATTTCCCAGCAAAGTTTGCCTAAGCATGTCGCTATAATCATGGATGGCAACGGACGTTGGGCGCAAGCGAAAAATCGCCCACGTGTTTATGGGCACAAAAAGGGCGTTGATGCGGTTCGTCAATCAGTGCAATTTTGTACTCGCTTAGGTATACAGTCGTTAACACTGTTCGCATTTAGTAGCGAAAATTGGCGACGTCCAGAGGACGAAGTAAATACGCTTATGGAGCTATTTTTATTCGTTTTGGGCAAAGAAGTTAAAAAACTTCATAAAAATAATGTAAAGCTGAACATAATTGGTGATTTATCACGCTTTTCAGAAGGTTTGCGCAATAAAGTTGATGCAGCCCATGAATTAACCCGTAATAATACGGGTCTACAGTTAAACGTAGCAGCTAATTATGGTGGGCGTTGGGATATCACTAACGCCGCAACAACGCTTGCGAAAAAAGTCGCAGCCGGTGAAATGGCTGCAGAAGACATTACTGAAGAGCTAATGGCCGAACAAATGAGTATGGCTGATCAAGGTGAACTTGACTTAATGATCCGCACTGGCGGAGATTTACGCATCAGTAATTTCCTTTTATGGCAAGCGGCTTATGCTGAGCTTTACTTTACCGATACGCTTTGGCCAGACTTCAATGAAGCTGCATTTGCTGACGCTATCGCATGTTACGTTGCCAGAGAGCGACGATTTGGTTGTACAGGCGAACAAATAAAACAATTACTCGCCGAGACCTAATTACTAGTTGAAGGTACACACATTGCTAAAACAACGAATTTTAACCTCGCTCGTGTTGGCACCACTTGCACTTATTTTGGTTTTTTATACCCCATTAACACTATTTAGTTATATCGCCGCCGGTATTGTTTTACTTGGTGCATGGGAATGGTCTGCGTTTATGGGCCTGTGCGATAAAGTTAAGCGTTTTGGATTTGTTGCAGCAACGGCTGCGTTTTTGGCACTACTCAACTGGCATTGGCCAATTGAATCACTTTGGCAAAATGGCCAATTAGTGGGTGATGCAAACTATTTATTTACGCTGTCATTTGCATGGTGGATTGTGGCGACTTACTTAGTTTGGCGCTACCCAGCAATGGCTAAAGCATGGAATGAAGGCATTGTCATGCGTGCTATTGCAGGCTTTTTAACCTTAGTCCCACTGTGGCTTGCATTAAATACGCTACGCAGCGCAGGTTATGGCGAATCAACTCACTTTGGCTCAATGCTTATCTTGGTTGTACTTGGTATCGTTTGGAGTGCAGATATTGGTGCATACTTTACCGGTAAAAACCTAGGTAAACACAAGTTAATGCCTAAAGTGAGCCCGAATAAAACCATCGAAGGTTTATTAGGTGGTGTGGTTGCCTCAATTATTTTTGTACTCGTATTTTGTCACTTCACCAATGTTGATATGGCTGTGTGGCCAATCTATGCCGTGATGACTGCATTTATCGCGTTATTCTCAGCGGTGGGCGATTTACTAGAAAGTATGTTTAAACGTGAAGTTGGCTTGAAAGACAGCGGTTCATGTTTACCTGGTCATGGCGGTATTTTAGACCGTATTGATAGCTTAACCGCAGCTGCGCCAATCTTTGTACTTTGCTACGCATGGACATTAAGTTTATGAGCAAAGTAGAGCAACTTGTCGTATTAGGCGCAACTGGTTCAATCGGTTTAAGCACCTTAGATGTTGTTTCTAGAAACCCAGAGCGCTTTGCGATTTTTGCATTAGCAGCGGGTAAAAATGCAGAAAAAATGGCTGAACTGTGTATCGCACATCAGCCTAAATTTGCTGTTATGGCTGACCAACACGCTGCCAAAGCCCTTCAACACTTACTCGCTAACAGTACGTGTAAAACTGAGGTGCTAGCGGGTATTGAAGCGATGAGCGAACTTGCTGCTCACGTTGAAGTTGATGCTGTGATGTCGGCGATAGTGGGTGCTGCGGGTCTACTGCCGACGTTAAGTGCGGTTGAAGCCGGCAAAAAAGTACTGCTTGCAAATAAAGAATCACTCGTTATGTCGGGTCAGTTGTTTATTGATAAAGTTAAACAACATGGCGCCACCTTATTGCCAATTGATAGCGAACATAATGCTATTTTCCAGTGTATGCCTGCATCGCTACAAACTGCATCGGGTTTACTTGCCGATCATGGTGTGAGCAAAATTTTGCTTACTGGTTCTGGTGGTCCTTTCTTAACGCGTGATTTAGCGACATTACCATCCGTGACTGTAGCAGAAGCGGTGGCACACCCTAATTGGTCGATGGGACAAAAAATATCTGTCGACTCAGCCACTATGATGAATAAAGGCCTTGAGTTTATTGAAGCCAAGTGGCTCTTTAACTGTCATGCCAGCGACATTGAAGTAGTGATCCATCCACAAAGTATTATCCATTCAATGGTGCAATATAAAGATGGCTCAGTGCTTGCGCAAATGGGCAACCCTGACATGCGCACACCAATAGCTCACGCATTAGCCTTTCCGGAACGTGTTGATGCCGGTGTCAAACCGCTCGATTTTTCACAAATGGCTGACTTTACCTTCACTAAGCCAGATTACGCTCGTTACCCTAATTTAAAACTTGCCATTGATGCGTGTGAAATGGGGCAAGGTGCAACAACGACGGTCAATGCGGCGAATGAAATAGCCGTTGCCGCCTTTTTAGGTGGGCAAATCGGCTTCACAGATATTTATCGCGTTAACGCTGAAACGCTCAATGCAACACAAAACATTAATGTGCAAACGCTTGATGAGATTTTAGCTTGCGACCAAGCAGCACGTTTAAAAGCAACTGAGTTTGTCAAAAGAGGCATCAACTAGCATGTTTGATTTTTTCTGGAATCTTGGTTCATTCATTCTTGCCCTGGGTATTTTAGTGACTGTGCATGAATATGGTCATTTCTGGGTTGCGCGCAAAGCGGGTGTGAAAGTGCTGCGTTTTTCAATTGGCTTTGGTAAGCCATTAGTCAAATGGTACGACAAACAACAAACCGAATATGTGATTGCAGCTATACCACTGGGTGGTTATGTGAAAATGCTTGATGAGCGTGTAGATGAAGTGCCGCCAGAGCAGCGTCATTTATCATTTAATGCTAAATCAGTAAAAGCACGTATTGCGATTGTGGCGGCAGGCCCGATGGCAAACTTCTTATTTGCTATTTTTGCCCTTGCTGTAATGTATATGGTGGGCGTTCAGTCATTAAAACCTGTGGTGGGTGAAGTGACTCAAGGCAGCCGTGCTGCTGCGGCCAATATTGAGCCAAACCAGCAAATTATTAAAATTGGTGAAGACGACATTAACACTTGGCAAGATGCCACATTCTCGTTAATGAGTCGCTTAGGTGAGCAAAGTGTTGTCATAACGCTTCGTGATCAGAATTATCAAAAGCATGTGCGTACTCTTAATTTAGATGGTTGGAAGTTGGATCAACAAGATGTTCCACCATTAACCTCTATTGGTATTGTGCCATTTCGCCCGAAAGCACTTCTAGAAGTGGCTATGATCAGTAAAGGCTCTGCGGCAGAGGCTGCGGGCTTGCAAGTTACAGATAAAATTATTGCCGTAAATGGCGAAAATATCAGCAGTTGGAGCGAGTTAGTTTCACTAATTCAGCAATCACCTAACAAATCCTTACAATTTAGTGTACAAAGGCAAGATAGTATAAAAGAGCTGTCAGTGACGCCACAAAGCAGAACCAATGATGCGGGCGTTGCTCAGGGCTTTTTAGGTGTGTCTCCGGTGGTTGAGCCATGGCCAGAAAACTATATTGAAACTAGACATTATGGCCCAGTCGATAGTATTGTGCTGGGCATACAAGAAACATGGCGTTTAATTACCCTTAGTTTTGACATGATTGGTAATTTAATTACCGGTCAGGTGTCGGTTAAAAATTTAAGTGGCCCGGTGGGCATTGCAGTTGGCGCGGGAACTAGCGTAAGCTATGGCTTGGTTGCATTTTTAAGCTTTTTAGCATTAATTAGTGTAAACCTTGGCGTATTTAACTTATTACCGCTGCCAGTGCTAGATGGTGGGCACTTAATGTATTACATAATTGAACTTTTTCGCAAAAAGCCGGTCTCTGAAAAGACGCAAGAATTTGGTTTTAAAGTGGGGGCCTTGTTGCTTCTGTTTTTAACATGTTTCGCTTTGTTCAATGATGTATCGCGTTTATAACAAATAAGCGAAAAATTCCAATTTGAACACGATTGTAAAACACCGCAAAAGTTAAATTTATAAGGTGTTGAGCGGTAATACAGTTGTAAAGGATAAAGATAACAAAATGGCTATAAAAAAACATTTGGCAGTTTCAAGTTTATTAGGTGCTAGCTTTGCAGCCCTAGGCCAAAACTCCTTTATTGTAGATGATTTAAAAGTTGAAGGTTTACAGCGTGTTGCACTAGGTGCAGCGTTAACGCATATTCCGATCAACGTGGGCGATAATATTGATGAGTACACAATTTCTAGAACCATAAAGGCTCTCTATCGTTCAGGTCACTTTGACAATATTAAAGCATTACGTGATGGCAACAGTGTTATCTTCCGTGTGACTGAGCGCCCAACGATCAGCATGATCGAGTTTGATGGCAATAAAGACATCAAAGATGAGCAGCTTAATGAGTCGCTAGACCAGCAAGATATCCGTACTGGTGAGCCGCTTGATAAAACAGTCCTTGATAACATTGAAAAAGGCTTAGTTGAATTCTTCCACAGTATTGGTAAGTACAATGCAAAAGTGGATGTAAGCATTACTAAGTTACCGCGTAACCGTGTAAAACTTCTATTCAAATTTGATGAAGGTGACGCAGCGTCAATTCGTCAAATCAACTTGGTTGGTAACGAACTTTTCTCGGATGAAGAGCTACTTAAATTAGCTGAATCACAGCAAGATTTACCGTGGTGGAAATTCATGTCGAGTGACCGCTACCAAAAGCAAACCATCGAAGGCGATTTAGAGAAAATTCGTAGTTACTACTTAGACCGTGGTTACCTACGTTTTAATATCGATTCGACACAAGTATCAGTAAGCCCAGAGCGTGATTCTGTTTATGTAACAGCAAATATCACCGAAGGCGTTAAGTATAAAGTGAAAGGCTTTGACTTTATTGGTGACTTGTTAGGTCGTGAAGAATTAATCAGAAGTGTTATCCCACTGAAAACAGGTGAGCTTTATAACGGCTCTGTGGTGACATCGTCTGAAGAGTTTATCAAAAGCTACTTAGCACGTTTTGGCTATGCCAATGCTGAAGTACGTACCATACCAGAAATTGATGACGAAAATAAAGAAGTACAATTAACGCTTTCTGTTAATCCGGGCAAGCGTGTTTATGTTCGTCGTATCATCGTAGGTGGTAACCAAAATACTTCAGATGAAGTAGTACGCCGTGAAATGACGCAACTTGAAGGTGCATGGTTATCAAATCAAAGCCTTGAGCGCTCTAAACTACAAATTCAGCGTTTACCGTACATGGAAAGCGTTGATTTTAACGTGGTGCCAGTTCCTGGTGTTGATGACCAAGTTGATGTCGATTTTACAGTTAAAGAACAATCTGCAGGTAGCTTTAACGCAGGTCTTGCGTATGGCTCTTACTTAGGTCTGCAATTTAACATCGGTGTGAGTGAATCAAACTTCTTAGGTACTGGTAACCAAATTGGTTTCAACATTAATACCTCGCGCGGTTCTGAGCGTATTAGTGTGTCATACACTGACCCTTACTTTACGCCAGACGGTGTATCGCAAGGTAGCAGTATCTTCTACAGTAACTATGATGCGAGTAAATTCAGCCTAATCGACTATAAATCGAAGAGTTATGGTATTGGTACTAACATCGGTTTCCCAATCGATGCAGTAAACCGTATTAACTTTGGTGTTCGTTGGGTGCAAGAAGAGTTATCTGATATTGCAGAATACGAGCAAACACGTGTAATTCGTGAAACTTTCTTAGATCCAGATAACCCAGATGCGGGCTTCGACTTTACTAAGTACGAGTTAAGTGCAGGTTGGTCGCGTGTAACTGTTAACCGTGGTTTATTCCCAACAGCAGGTTCACGTCAGTCGCTTAACTTAACAGCGACAACGCCGAACTCAGATTTACAGTACTTTAAGCTAAATTATGACTCGCGTTTTTACTGGCCAATCAGTAATGACCACCGCTGGGTATTCTCAACGCGTGCAGCACTTGGTTATGGTAATGGTTATGGTACAACCAATGGTTATGACCAAACACTGCCGTTCCAAGAGTTCTTCAGAATTACTGAAATGGAACTACGTGGCTTTGACCGAAATACGATTCTTCCACGAGCTGTATCACGTTATCCGCAAAGTATTCCTGGTACACCATTACCTGATGGTACTACAACAGGTAGTATTGGTGGTGCGTCAGAGTTTGACCAACTTCAAACAGCAGGCCGAATTGGTGGTAACGCCAAAGCGGTAGCAGGGATGGAGCTTATTGTTCCAACACCTTTCTTAGATGAAGAAAACACCAGCTCTGTACGTACTAGCTTCTTCGTAGATGCTGCAAACGTATGGGATACAGAGTTTAATATTGACCGTTATCAAAACCTTTCAACAGACGAGCGTGCAAAATTGGATGATTACTCAGATCCGATGCGTTTTAGGGTTTCAACTGGTCTTTCTCTACAATGGATCTCTCCGATGGGTCCAATGCTGATCAGTTTTGCGTATCCATTGCAAAAAGAAGAAGATGACGATACGAAGACCATCAGCTTTAACATTAGTAATACATTCTAAAGGAGTTTTTTCGTGAATAAATCAATTAAATCAACAGCTTTTGCACTACTTGCTACTTTATCTATGGGTCTATCTACTAACGCATTCGCGCACAAAGTAGGTATCGTTGATATGCAAGAAATCTACAAGCAAATCCCACAAATGGCGAAAGTAGAGCAAACTTTAGAAGCTGAATTCTCAGAGCGTCGTCAAGAACTAGAAAAACTTCAAGGTGATATCCGTTTTGAAGCTGAAAAGTTCAAGCGTGAAGCGACAACAATGAGCGACAAGCAAAAAGAAGAATTACGTACTAAGATTCAAGGCATGCAGCAGCAACTTGCTGAAAAAGGTCGTCCTTTAGAGCAAGAAATCAAAATGCGTCAAAACCAAGAACTAGCTAAAGTTCAAAAGCTAATCTTAGATGCAATCGAAGAAGTAGCGAAAGCTGGCAAATTCGATGAAGTTAAAGTTAAAGAAACAACGATTTATGTTAACCCTAAAACTGTCGATGACTTATCAAGCAAAGTTGTTGAAAAAGTAAGTAAGCAATAGAAATCATATATGCAAAACTACACGCTTTCGCAGATAGCGGATCTTCTGGGCGCTGACCTTCAAGGTGACGGCGCCACAGAGATTAAAAAAATATCTACACTTGCAAATGCCCAACATGGGCATATTGCATTTTTGGCGAACAAGAAATATCGCTCGCAATTAGAAGATACTCAAGCAAGTGCGGTGATTTTATCACCGGCAGATGCTGAGTTTTTTTCGGGTAATAAACTCATTGTTGCTAACCCTTATGTTTGTTACGCCAAGCTTGCCCAGCTAATGGATACCACACCGCGTGCAGCTGTGACAGGGATTCACCCAAGTGCAGTCATTCACGATTCAGCCTCTATTGGCGATAATGTCGCGATCGCTGCCAATGTGGTGATTGAAGCGGGCGCTGTTATAGCAAACGATGTGCAGATTGGCCCAGGCTGTTTTATTGGTGAGCACGCAAAAATTGGTCAAGGCACTAAGCTTTGGGCAAATGTAAGCGTTTACCATAAAGTAGAAATTGGTAGCGATTGTTTATTCCAAGCGAACACGGTTGTGGGCAGTGATGGTTTTGGCTATGCCAACGAGCGTGGCGAATGGGTGAAAATACCACAACTTGGCCGAGTAATCATCGGTGATAAGGTTGAGGTAGGGGCGTCTACTACGATTGACCGTGGTGCACTAGACGATACTATCATCCACAGCAATGTAATTATCGATAATCAATGTCAAATAGCGCATAATGTCGAGATCGGTTCGGGTACAGCGGTTGCTGGCTGTTCTGTGTTTGCAGGTAGCACTGTGATCGGTAGGAATTGTCAGATTGGCGGCATGGTAGCAATTAATGGTCACATTAGCGTATGCGATGGTGCTATAATCACCGGCATGAGTATGGTGACTAAGGCAATCACAGAACCTGGAATTTATTCTTCAGGCTTGCCACATCTAACCAACAAAGAATGGCGACGTAGTATTGCCCATATCCGTAACCTTGGCGATATGAAAGACCGCATTAAAGCACTTGAGTCACTGACTAAGTCACTCAATATTGAAGACAAATAAGGATGCTATTTTGGCAAATGAATTAAATAGTCTTGATATCCAGGATATCTTGAGTTTACTTCCGCATCGTTACCCGATGCTACTTGTTGACCGTGTACTTGATTACACGCCAGGCGAGTCGTTACATGCGATTAAAAATGTAACAGTGAACGAACCTATTTTTACGGGTCATTTTCCTAATCAACCTATCTTTCCAGGTGTGTTGATTTTAGAAGCAATGGCTCAAGCAACTGGCTTACTTGGCTTTAAGACAGTTGAAAATCGTAGCGATAACGAACTATATTTATTCGCAGCGATCGACAATGCGCGATTCAAACAGCCGGTATTACCTGGCGATACCATGCATTTGCATGTAGAGTTTGTAAAAGAGCGCCGCAATATATGGAAATTTGCAGCAGAAGCAAAAGTTGACGGCAAAGTAGTGTGTACTGCCGAAATCATGTGTGCGAGAAGAGAGTTTTAATAGTGATCCATCCTACGGCGATAATCGAACCAGGTGCAAAACTTGGAAATAACGTATCAGTTGGCCCTTACAGCTATATCGGTAACGATGTAACTATTGGTGATAACTGTATCATCGAATCTCATGTGGTTGTAAAAGGCCCATCGACGATTGGTTCTGGTAACCATATTTTCCAATTTGCTTCGGTCGGTGAAGCTTGCCAAGACAAAAAGTACGCGAATGAGCCAACGACTCTGATCATTGGTGACAACAACGTGATCCGTGAGTGTGCGACAATTCACCGTGGTACGATTCAAGACCAAGGTGTAACAAAAATTGGTAGCAACAACTTATTTATGGCTTACACACACGTTGCACATGATGCAGTTGTGGGCGATAACGTTATTTTTGCTAACAATGCCTCTGTTGCTGGCCACGTACACGTAGGTGACTGGGTGATCCTTGCAGGTAACTCAGGTGTTCACCAGTTCTGTAAAATTGGTTCACATGCCTTTGTAGGTATGTACTCAGGCGTTAATAAAGATGTACCGCCATTTGTAACTACTATTGGTACGCCGGCTGGCCCTGTAGCAATCAATACTGAAGGCATGAAACGCCGTGGCTTTGAGAGCGATGAAATCATGGCAACACGCCGTGCATATAAAACGCTTTATCGTAAGAGCTTAGGTGTTGAAGAAGCAATCGCTGAGCTACGTGAAGATGCTGCGAAGTACCCAGCTGTTCAGCTGATGATAGACTTCGTGAAAAGCTCTGAGCGCGGAATTATTCGCTAATCATAAGCGAACTTCTATAAAAGCCACCGTAAGGTGGCTTTTTTGTTTTTATACTCATTCGCTTAATTAGGTAAGTTGGTATAGTTCAGGTTTTGCTAAGTCAGTGCTTGTTATCTTCATGGCAAAAAGGAACTAGTAATATGAATAAACTCATCGTCTTTGCATTGTTAAGCTTAATTTTAAGTGGTTGTAGTAGTGCGCCTTCGGTATCTAAAGGAGCAATAGAAAAAGGCAAAGCCAGTTATTACGCTGATAAATATCACGGCCGAACGACAGCAAGTGGTGAAGTGTTTAATCAACAGGCATTGAGCGCGGCTCATCAAACGCTTGGCTTTGGTAGCAGAGTAAAAGTTACTAATATTGCTAACAATAAAAGTGTGATTGTGACTATTAATGACCGCGGCCCATTTATCCGCGGTCGAATTATCGATTTATCAAAAATGGCGTTTTCACAAATTGCCTCAGTAAAGCAAGGTGTGATTGACGTCACCGTTGAGCGGCTCGATTAAAAGCGGGTAATAAGCTCTACGTAGTCGGCTTCATTCGCCACTAATTCAGCATGACTCGCAAAGGCTCTTACTTGTCCTTGCTCTAACCAAATAACCTTATCAACACGACTTAGCATTGCTGGGTCGTGGGTAATGGTCAGCATGGTTTTATCTGCCCATATTCTCTCAACTGTAGTCAGCAAGTTTTGCTTAGTGTGATTATCTAAGCTCTCTGTTGGCTCATCAAGAATGATTAAATTACCTTGCCTTAATAGAGCTTGGGCAATGGCAATACGGCGTGACTGACCATGAGAAAGTTTTCTGCCTGCGGTGCCTAAACGAGTGTTTAGCCCATCTTTTAAGTTACTAAGCCAAGAGCCAAGTTCAGCGTGTTCACAGGCTTCAATAAGCATCTCATCTGTCGCATCAAAAGCTGCATAGCGAAGATTTTCACGTAGCGTGCCATCAAAAATATGATGCTGCTGGGCAACTATCGTTAGCTGCTTAAAGCGTGTTGCAGTGCTTAAGGTTTCAAGTTCAAAGGTGCCTTCTTGCTTGGTGGCGAGCTTTAATGATCCTGATTGCAGCGGCCAAAGACCTGTGAGTAAATTCACAAGGGTGGTTTTGCCACTACCACTGGCACCGACTAGAGCAACTTTACTGCCGGGCGCAATAGCAAAATTGATATTGCTAAGGGCTTTGCTTTTTGCACCCGCGTATTGGTAATTGACCTCGCTTATCTCAAGGCCAAGTCCAGATTGATCCGCTAATTGGTTTGCTAACTGATCGTCTAAGTTGTTTGGTTTTTCGGCTAAGCTGTTGTGTTTATCTTCAAGATCGAACAGTCGCTTTGCGACACTTAAAGTAAGCGGCAATTCAATAAATGCAGTAGGCAGGGTAAGCACGGTTTCAAAGCTTGCTAATACAAATAAAGCGAGCATGGCCAGTTCAACGTTTTTCATGGTCCCCATTGCAACCAGCGGGATTATCATAAATACACTGGCCAGCATGGTGAGTTGGATCACCAAAGTGCTTAAACCATTACTGTTTGCCACGGCTTTGTGGCGATTATAGAGCTGGCTGTTGTATTGTTTACTGAGTGAATCACAATGCGCTAATTGCGCCGCGTGTGCTTGATAGACTGCAAGCTCTCTGGCACCTGATAGTGTATCGGCAAGTTCAGCTCTTAGCTCTGCGGAGAGCTGAGTTTCGGTATCCGCTTGTTGGTGAAGCTTATGGCTTAACAATGCGGGAAGCAGCACGCCAATAATCATCAGCGAAGTAAAGCACACTAATGCAACCTCAACATTATACATAGCCATGAAGGCCATCACGATAGGAATGCTGATCAGAGCGACAATAATCGGCAGCAGTACATTGAGGTAAAACTTATCCAGCGCATCGACATCGTTCTGTAGGCGGTTAAATAAATCGCTACTACGCGTCATTGCTAAGTCAACGTTGTTTAGCTGGCTTAGAGTCCTGAACATGTTTACGCGAATTTCGCTCAGCAATAAGAAGGTGGCGTTATGAGTTATCATCCGCTCACCGTAACGAGATGCTGTGCGCACGATAGCTAAAAAGCGGATCACCCCAGCAGGGGTAAAGTAATTCATTTGCACACCAGCGATTCCCGCCGCTGCCATGGCTGCTAGAAACCAGCCCGAAATTGCAAGCAAGCCCACATTAGCAAGTACCGTTAAGCTTGCTAAAAAAGCCCCTAAAAGCAGCATGCCAGTATGAGGTTTGCACAGTTTTAATAGACGTATAAAGTTATTCATTGGCGTCACCTTGGCTCACCAGTTTAGCAAATAGGCCAGCTTGCTTAGTGAGTTGCTGGTACTGACCAGCTTCAACAATGTGACCTTGTTGCATAACGTAAATATTGTCGGCGTGTTTAACCGTATTTAGTCGGTGAGCAATAACCAGCACTAAATGGTCTTTTGCATAATCGCGGATCGCTTGGTTGATTAAATGCTCGGTTTGGCTGTCTAAGTGAGCGGTAGGCTCATCTAGCATTAGCACAGGGGCATTCTTTAAAAATGCACGGGCAAGGGCTATGCGCTGCTTTTGCCCACCAGAGAGGCCTTCTCCTTGTTCACCTAGCAAGGTATCAAAGCCATCAGGTAAGGCAGTAATAAACTCAAGTGCTCCAGCTTTACTCGCTGCTTCATCGAGTTCTGCTTGGCTTGCATCAGGTTTAGCTAAACGCAGGTTCTCTGCAACGGTCCGATAAAATAACGTGGCGTGTTGTGGGATCCACGCCAGCTTTGCTTGCCAATCAGCTAATGCAGTATCACTCAGTGGTTGCCCGTTAATGCTAATGGCATTGTTGGCTTGATGATGAAAACCCAATAGGCAATCAAACAAGGTACTTTTACCCGAGCCACTTTCACCCACAAAGGCAATTAAGCCTGTGCTTGGCAGGCTTAAGTTGATATCAGTCACCCCTTCGTTTGTTTCTGGGTAGTGAAAGGTAAGTGCATTCAGCTGTATGTCTTTTAGCGGTAACTCAAGTTTAGATGACCCTAAATGTTCATCAGCATCGCTTTGATTGATTATGTCGATCATATCAGCAGCGGCGCTGATCCCTTCGAGTTTTGCATGATAATGAGTGCCCATTTGTCGAAGTGGTAAGTAAAACTCAGGGGCCAGTAGTAACACCACAAATCCAGTGGCAAAATCGAGCGTACCAAAAAACAATCTAAAGCCAATGATCACGGCAACAAGTGCTACACTAATGGTGGCTAAAAACTCAAGGGCGAAAGACGATAAAAAGGCGACTTTCAATACCCCCATAGTAGCACCACGGTAATCATCAGAAATCTGACTGATGCTATTTAGCTCACGCTTGGTTGCATTAAAGAGCTTGAGTTGAGTCAAGCCTTGTAATCGGTCAAAAAAGTAATTGCCAAGTACCGCTAGCTGTTGCCAGCGGTCTTGGTTTAACTGCTCCGCTTTATGGCCCACTAAAATCATAAAAAAGGGGATCAGCGGGGCAGTTAAAAGGAATATGAGGCTTGCTTTGTAATCGGTTGGAAAAATCACCACTAATATCGCTAATGGAATAAGCGCACTGTAAGCCACACTTGGAATGTAGTTGGCGTAATATTGATGCAGTGCTTCAACCCCATTATGTAAGGTGTTAAGTGTTGCGCCATGACCTTTTTGTTCACTGTAGGCTGGCCCAAGTTTGCTGAGCTTTTCTAGCAGTGTATTACGCATCACGTTCTTTATTTTTAACGCGGCGAGGTTACTCACCCGTTCACTTAGCGCAACCAACAACGCGCGAACTATAATTAGCCCTGCCAACGGCCATAATAATGGGCTTACGGCTTGCAAGTTTGCTTGTTCAAACATGACTTGATGAGCCGCGTTTGCAAGAAGGTAACAAGAGGCAATCATTAAAAGGGCGTTGAGTGTGCCCAGACTAATGCTTAATTTAAGAAGTCCTGAAGCGGACTGGCTATACTGCTTTAAAAAAGCGCGCAGCGTTTGCTGCTGCGCGCGATTTGGTCGGGGTTTAGTTGTCATCGGTGTTTTTGAGTCTCGCGTACAGCTCTAGCTCATCATCAGCAATCGAATCTTTATGTTGGTGAAATTCGTACCACATTACGTTGATCACCCCAAGTGTACAGGCTAATAGAACACCTAAAATCCAGGCAAAATACCACATATTTAAATCTCCTTAATAGCTACCGTGCGTGTTGTTTTCAATTTCACTGATGGTTACTTTGCGCCACATCTTCACATAACACCATGTTGTGTAGATAAGAATAAGTGGTACAAAAATAACCGCAGCGATAAACATCACGTTAAGTGTCATATGGCTCGAAACCGCATCCCACATAGTTAAACTAATATTAGGGTTGTTGCTCGAAGGCATTACAAACGGGAACATTGACATACCAGCGGTTAAAATAACGCCTGCAAGCATTAAGCTTGACGCAGCCAATGCCATTGCTGGTTTTTGTAATTTAGATAACACAACTGCCAGTGCCGCCATTACGAATGCTAGGGCAGGGAACAGTATGGTTAATGGCATTTTTGTATAGTTATCAAGCCATGCGCCCGGTGCCTGCGTGACTGTTTTACCAAGCGGGTTTGCAAAGCCTTGAGTATCACCCATGCTAACGATTTTATAACCGTCAATTTGCGATACCCACACACCGGCTAAGGCAAACAACACAATAAACGCCATCAGTGCATATTGACCATATTGTGCTGAGCGTTTAGCGACTTCTGCATCAGTACGAAGTTGTAACCACATACCTGCGTGACCAACCAGCATCAGTACACTTACTAGGCCAACAACAATGGCAAACGGGTTTAATAACGCAAAGAATGAACCTTGATAACTAACACGCAATAGGTCGTCGATATGATAAGGTACACCTAATAATAGGTTACCGAATGCCACACCAAATACCAGAGCCGGAATAAAGCTGCCTGCAAATAGGCCCCAATCCCAGTTATTACGCCAGCGTGGTGATTCTATTTTTGAGCGATAATCAAAACCTAGTGGTCTGAAAAATAACGCAAATAACACTAGCATCATAGCAAAGTAGAAGCCAGAGAAGGCAGCTGCGTATACCATAGGCCAAGCTGCAAACAGTGCGCCCCCAGCGGTAATGAACCAAACTTGGTTACCATCCCAGTGAGCACCAATGGTGTTAATAACAGTACGGCGTTCAACATCGGTTTTACCAACTAAGCGAAGCAAAATTGCCACACCCATGTCCATGCCATCGGTCACAGCAAAGCCAATCAGTAAGACACCAATTAACAGCCACCAAATTAGTTTAAGTGTTTCGTAATCAAAAATCATGACTGAGCTCCTTGGCTTGCAAGTGAATCTGCTTTAGCAAGTTCATGATGATATTTACCAGTATGAAGCGAGCTTGGGCCTTGTTTAATAAAGCGCAGCATCAGCCAACCTTCAACCGCAGCAAGACCTGTATAGAAAACTAAGAAACCAGTAATACTAATTAATAAGTCATTCACCGTGAGTGACGAGGTTGCCAAGAAGGTCGGTAGAATTTCCGAAATTGCCCAAGGTTGACGGCCGTATTCCGCAACAATCCAGCCAAACTCAATAGCAATCCAAGGCAGAGGAATACTCCATACCGCAGCCCATAATAACCAGCGCTTTTGCTCAATAATGCGGTGTGCGTTGTAATAAAACGCGAGAACAAATACGCCAAGCATAATCACACCACAGCCAACCATGATTCTAAATGACCAGAACATAGGGCCGACTTGAGGAAATGAGTCTTTCACTGCTTTTTGAATGTCTTCTTCTGTTGCATCTACCACGTTAGGGGTATAGCGCTTAAGCAGCAAACCGTAGCCAAGGTCTGCTTTTAAAGTATCAAATTTTGCAATGTTTTCTGGGGTGTCTTCACCACCACGAAGTTTTTCTAAATATTCGTATGCAATTATGCCATTACGAATACGCACTTCGTGTTGTTCTTCAAGATCTTTAATGCCCGTTACTTGCTCGTCAATAGAGCGAGTCGCAATGATACCCAGTGCATAGGGGATTTTTACAGCGGCGTGAGTAACTTGCTCTTCAGAGTCAGGAATACCGACTAGCGTAAATGCAGCTGGGGCCTCTTCGGTGTGCCACTCAGCTTCAATGGTTGCGAGTTTTACTTTTTGTACCTCGCCAACTTCGTAGCCAGATTCATCACCAAGTAAAATCACACACAGAATAGACGCTAAACCAAAGCCTGAAGCGACCGAGAATGAGCGCTTAGCAAAAGCAAGGTCGCGACCTTTTAAGATGTACCAGCTACTAATACCAAGTACAAACATAGATGCTGCAACATAACCTGCTGATACGGTGTGAATAAACTTAACTTGTGCAACTGGGTTAAATACCAGTTCAGCAAAGCTAGTCATTTCCATACGCATGGTTTGGTAATTAAATTCAGCACCTACCGGATTTTGCATCCAACCATTGGCAACTAAAATCCATAACGCAGATAAGTTAGTACCTAATGCCATTAAGAAGGTTGCAGCTAGGTGTTGGCGTCGTGTCAGTCGTTCCCAGCCTAAAAAGAACATACCCACAAAGGTTGATTCTAAGAAGAAAGCCATTAAGCCTTCAATCGCCAGTGGTGCGCCAAAAATATCGCCCACATAGTGAGAGTAATAAGACCAGTTAGTACCAAACTCAAACTCCATGGTTAGACCCGTGGCCACACCAATCGCAAAGTTAATACCAAACAACTTACCCCAGAACTTAGTCATATCACGATAAATTTCGCGACCTGTCATCACGTAAACGGATTCCATGATCACCAAAATCCACGTCATACCTAAGGTTAGGGGAACAAATAGGAAGTGAAATAGGGCAGTGATTGCAAATTGCAATCGCGATAGATCCACAAATGTTTCATCTATCATCGTTTAGCTCCTTGTTAGCGGGTGCGGTAGACACGACAAATTATTGGTTATGAAGTTTCAGTAATTATTGAAACTTTGTGAATATTAAACTTGTATTCATTTTAGTCAATAGGAAAATACGAAATAAAGATGAATTAATCCTGTTCATCTTTTCTACAGATTAGAGATAAAGCTCTAAAGTTTCAAATATTTAATCGTTATAAAAAGCCGTTTTGCTATGGCTTATTTTATTCTCTTTTAAGCTCTTTTTAGATAGTAGCTAGTAAACCTGCAGGCTATCCGCGCAAATAGATGCTCAACCAATGAGCAAGTAGGCAGGCTAATTTCGATTTCTAGTATTTATTAACTCTGTGACATTTATCCGACTGCTAAAACACGGTAAACTCGTTTTTATTAGTGCCAAAAGTTGCGAATTATCAACGAATGAAAGAACAAACAAAGCCGTTACGTATTGCCTTGGTGGCAGGTGAGTTATCAGGTGATATTTTAGGTGAAGGGCTAATAAAAGCACTTAAACGCCGTTTTCCAGATGCCATTTTTGAGGGCATTGCTGGCCCGCGTATGCAAGCGGCTGGTTGCAATACATTATTCGATATGGACGAATTATCAGTAATGGGCTTGGTTGAAGTACTTGGTCGATTACCGCGCCTACTTAAAATACGCAAACAACTGGTGCAGCATTTTATCGACAACCCACCAGATGTATTTATTGGCATTGATGCGCCTGACTTTAACTTACGTGTTGAAAAACCGTTAAAAGACGCAGGAATCAAAACGATTCAATATGTTAGCCCGTCAGTGTGGGCGTGGCGTGAAAAACGTATACATAAAATCAGTGCTGCCACTAATTTAGTGCTGGCACTTTTACCGTTCGAGAAAGCCTTTTACGATAAGCACGATGTACCTTGTACGTTTGTGGGCCACACACTGGCTGATGATATTGCTCTTGAGCATGACCAAACCTGAGGCCCGTAATCAGCTTGGCTTAGCACAAACTGACAAAGTGCTTGCATTACTTCCAGGTAGCCGTGGTTCTGAAGTGGGGCTTTTAAGCGAAACCTATATTCAAACGGCGGCGAAATTACAAGCGCAAAATCCTGACCTTAAAATTGTGGTGCCGTTAGTCAATGAAAAACGAAAAGCACAATTTTGTGAGATTTTAGAAAAAACAGCCCCAGATCTAAGACTGCAATTATTGGACGGCCAGTCAAATCTTGCAATGCAAGCTGCTGATGCCATTTTACTTGCCTCAGGTACCGCAACACTTGAAGGTATGCTGTATAAAAAGCCGATGGTTGTGGGCTACAAAATTAAGCCACTCAGTTACTGGATTTTCAAAACGTTATTCACTTTTAATATTAAGTATTTCTCGTTGCCTAATTTATTAGCCGACGAAGAGCTCGTTCCAGAATACTTACAAACTGAGTGTAGTGTTGAAAACTTATCTGCAGCGCTAACACCTATGTTAAATACCGATAACAGCGAACTAAAAGCGCGCTTTTTAGCTATACATAAAGACATTAGATTAAATGCCAATGAACAAGCTGCAGCAGCAGTCGCGGAGTTACTAAATGCAAATTGAACGACCGAATGTTAATTATATTGCTGGTGTAGATGAAGTTGGCCGAGGCCCATTAGTAGGTGATGTTGTTACCGCTGCGGTAATACTTGACCCGAATAACCCCATTGACGGGTTAGCTGATTCTAAAAAGTTATCAGATAAAAAACGCCAATTATTAGCCGCAGAAATAAAAGAAAAAGCCCTGTGCTATGCCATTGGTCGCTGTAGCCCAACTGAGATTGACGAGTTAAACATTTTACACGCTACTATGCTCGCGATGAGCCGCGCAGTTGAAGGCTTAAGTGTAAAACCTGAGTTTGTTTTTATTGATGGTAATCGAGTGCCTAGCCAGTTAACTGTGCCAGCACAGGCGGTTGTAAAAGGCGATAGCCTCGTCGAAGAGATTTCGGCGGCATCTATTTTAGCGAAAGTTGCCCGCGACGAAGAAATGATTGAGCTTGATAAGCGTTATCCTGACTATGGCTTTGCAGGCCATAAAGGCTATCCGACTAAAGCACATTTTGCAGCACTTGAACAATACGGGGCAATTGCAGAGCATCGTAAAAGTTTTAAACCTGTTCAGCGCATTTTGGCGTTAAAAGGAGAGCAACTGTAATGCCTGCGCCGCAATTTGTTCACTTACGTGTTCACTCAGATTTCTCTATGGTGGATGGCCTAGCTAAAACTAAGCCAATTGTCGCTAAAGCAGAAGAGCTGCAAATGCCAGCGCTGGCTATCACCGATCAAATGAACTTGTGTGGTTTAGTACGTTTTTATGGCGCTGCCCATGGTGCCGGTATTAAGCCTATTGTTGGTGCTGATTTTTGGCTAAGAAGCCCTGAATTTGAAGATGAACCTAGCCGAATTACTATTTTAGCGAAAGATAACGAAGGCTATAAAAACCTCACTTTATTGATCTCTAAAGCATACCAACGAGGGCATTTATTTCATCGCCCAGTGGTTGACCGTGAATGGCTGGTGGAGCACAAAAGCGGGTTGATTTTATTATCAGGCGCAAAAGATGGCGATTTAGGTAAAGCATTATTAAAAGGCAACCCAGCTCTTATCGAGTCTGTGGTAAGCTTTTATAAACAACATTTTAGCGATCATTACTACATTGAGCTTATTCGTACCGAACGTGCTTTAGAAGAAGACTATTTGCACTTAGCTGTTGAGCTTGCTGCAAAAGAGCAGTTGCCTGTGGTGGCAACGAACGAAGTGGTGTTTTTAAAACCAGAGAACTTTGAAGCTCATGAAATCCGAGTGGCAATCCATGATGGTTACACCTTGGATGACAAACGTAGACCAAAACGGTTTTCTGAGCAGCAATACCTTAAAACAGCTGATCAAATGGCTGAGCTATTCAGCGATATTCCCGAAGCTTTAGAAAACACCGTTGAAATTGCTAAGCGCTGTAATGTGACCGTGCAGCTCGGAACTTACTTCTTACCAGATTACCCAACCGGTTCGCTGAAAATTGAAGACTTCTTGGTGAAGGTCTCTGAAGATGGTCTTGAAGAGCGTTTACAGTTTTTATTCCCCGATGAGCAAGAGCGTAAAGAAAAACGTGGTGAGTATGATGAGCGTCTGAAAATAGAGCTCGACGTAATCAACCAAATGGGTTTCCCGGGTTACTTCTTGATCGTAATGGAGTTCATTCAGTGGAGTAAGGATAACAATATTCCGGTAGGTCCAGGGCGTGGTTCGGGTGCGGGTTCATTGGTTGCTTACGCACTAAAAATTACCGACCTCGATCCACTCGAATTTGACTTACTATTCGAACGTTTCTTGAACCCTGAACGTATTTCAATGCCCGATTTCGACGTCGATTTCTGTATGGATAGGCGTGATGAGGTAATTGATCACGTAGCAGCGCTTTATGGCCGTGACGCGGTATCTCAGATCATCACCTTTGGTACCATGGCTGCAAAAGCGGTTATCCGTGACGTAGGCCGTGTACTTGGTCACCCTTACGGCTTTGTTGATCGTATTTCTAAACTAGTACCGGGCGATCCGGGCATGACCTTGGCTAAAGCGTTTGATGTTGAGCCGCGTTTACAAGAAGCCTACGACGGTGATGAAGAGGTCAAAGAGCTTATTGATATGTGTCGCATCCTTGAAGGCTGTACACGTAACGCCGGTAAGCATGCTGGTGGTGTTGTAATATCACCCACCACAATCACTGACTTTGCCGCTCTTTATTGTGATGATGAAGGTAAATTCCCGGTTACTCAATTTGATAAAAACGACGTTGAGACGGCAGGCTTAGTTAAGTTCGACTTCTTAGGGCTAAGAACACTCACCATCTTACAGTGGGCGCTTGATATGACCAATGAGCGCTTAGCCCGAGAGGGTAAAGAGCCGGTTGATATCAACGCTATTCCACTTGATGATAAGCCAAGTATTGAGTTACTACTTCGCGCCGAAACCACCGCGGTATTCCAGCTCGAATCCCGTGGTATGAAAGATCTTATTCGTCGTCTAAAACCCGACTGCTTCGAAGATATGATCGCACTAGTGGCGCTGTTCCGACCTGGTCCATTGCAATCAGGCATGGTAGATAACTTTATCGACCGTAAGCACGGCCGCGAAGAGTTATCTTACCCAGATGCGCAGTGGCAACACGATAGCTTGCAACCAATCCTTGAACCGACCTACGGTATTATTCTTTATCAAGAACAGGTAATGCAGATTGCCCAAGTACTGGCGGGTTATACCCTAGGTGGCGCTGACATGCTGCGTCGTGCGATGGGTAAGAAAAAGCCAGAGGAGATGGCTAAGCAACGTTCAACCTTCGAAGATGGGGCTGTTAATAACGGAGTTGACGGCGAACTTGCAATGAAAATCTTCGACTTGGTAGAGAAGTTCGCAGGTTATGGTTTCAATAAATCTCACTCAGCTGCTTATGCCCTAGTATCGTATCAAACACTGTGGATGAAAACTCACTACCCAGCAGAGTTTATGGCTGCGGTAATGTCGGCGGATATGGATAACACCGATAAAATCGTTACCTTGGTAGATGAATGTGAAAACATGAAACTGACCTTGTTGCCACCGGATGTAAATGCCGGTGAGTACAAGTTCACGGTTAATCTACAAGGTGAGATTGTTTACGGTATCGGTGCGATTAAAGGGGTAGGTGAAGGTCCGGTTGATGCCATTTTAGAAGCCCGAAGCCAAGGTGGTCCGTTCAAAGACTTATTCGATTTTTGTGCTCGTGTTGACTTAAAACGTTTAAACAAACGGGTTGTTGAAAAGCTGATATACGCCGGCGCCTTAGATCAGTTAGGCCCTGAAAAAACACAGCCTGCACGTGCTACTTTATTAGCAAGTTTGCCAGATGCGATGAAATCAGCTGAGCAACATCATAAGGCTGAAGCAATTGGTCAAAGTGACTTATTTGGCTTACTGGCTGTTGAGCCTGACGAAGTTGAACAAGCGTTTAAAAAAGCAACGCCATTAACCGACAATGAGTGGTTAGATGGTGAAAAAGAAACTTTAGGTCTGTATTTAACGGGTCACCCAATTAATCAGTATCGTAAAGAGTTAAAGTATTATACGTCGGGAAAACTCGTCGATTTACAGCCAACTAATCGCGATGTGCAGTCAACGGCTGCGGGCTTAGTGATTGCAGCGCGTACACTGATTAACAAAAAGGGAAATCGTTGGGGTCTTATAACTTTAGATGACAAGAGTGCCCGTATTGATGTACGCTTATTCCCAGAACAGTTTGAAATGTACCAAGATTTGCTGCAAGTAAACAATATCTTGGTAATATCTGGACAGGTCAGCTTTGATAACTTCTCCGGTGGCATTACAATGACCGCTAGAGACATATGCACCATCGCTGAGGCACGTGAAAAACGTATAAAAGCGATTAAAATGACCTTGAACATGGTGCAAATCGAGGCGAACTTCTTCGATAATTTACAAAAAGTACTGGAACCTTATAAGTTTGGTACTTGTCCTATTAAAGTATTCTATCAACGTCCGGATGCGTTGGCTGAGATTACCTTAGGAACCGAATGGTGTGTTACGCCGAGTGATGACTTAATTCATAAGTTATCGCTGATGGCGGCGCAAGATGTAGAACTAGAATTTAATTAATTAGGTAGTTTAGAGCATGAGCCTCAATTATCTTGATTTTGAGCTTCCAATCGCAGAATTAGAAGCAAAAATTGAAGAATTACAAAATGTAAGCCGCGCTGGCGAATTAGACCTTGGATTAGAAGAGGAAGTCAGTCGATTAAAAGAAAAAAGTGCTGAAATGAAAGAGAAAATTTTCTCTGAATTAGGTGCTTGGCAGGTTTCTCAGTTAGCCCGTCATCCGTTGCGTCCTTATACTCGTGATTACATCGAGCGCATTTTCACGGAATTTGACGAACTAGCAGGCGACCGTACTTTTGCTAACGACCCAGCTATTTTAGGTGGTGTTGCACGTTTTGAAGGTCAACCAGTGATGGTTATTGGCCAGCAAAAAGGGCGTGACACAGCTGAAAAAATTAAACGCAACTTTGGTATGCCAAAGCCAGAAGGTTACCGTAAAGCATTACGCCTAATGGAAATGGCTGAGCGTTTCAAAATGCCTATCATGACATTTATCGACACCCCAGGTGCATACCCAGGTGTTGGCGCTGAAGAGCGTGGTCAAAGTGAAGCAATTGCACGTAACCTTAAAGTGATGGCAGCGTTAAAAGTACCAACTATCTGTACTGTTATTGGTGAAGGTGGTTCTGGTGGTGCATTGGCTATTGGTGTGGGTGACCGCGTTAACATGTTGCAATACAGCACTTACTCTGTAATTTCGCCAGAAGGTTGTGCATCAATCTTATGGAAAAGTGCAGATAAAGCACCATTAGCTGCAGAAGCAATGGGTGTAACAGCTGCACGTGTTAAAGAGCTTGATTTAATCAACAACGTCATTGATGAGCCGCTAGGTGGCGCACATCGTAATTACGATGCGATGGCGCGTAACCTTAAAAACCAACTTAAGCGTGACCTTGCTGACTTACAAAGCCTTTCAACTGATGAAATGCTTGATCAGCGTTATAAACGTTTAATGTCGTTTGGTTATTGCTAAACACAGCTTATAAATGAAAAAAGCCGCTTTTGCGGCTTTTTTTGTTTTATAATGCCGATAACACAGACGCTTGTATACCCATTGGTTTTTAATGCAAACATCAGATTTATTTCACCATTTTTTAGCACAACTACAGTCTTTGCTGACCGCTCAGCACAGCCGCTTTAGTGTTGCCTTATCGGGTGGTGTTGACTCGGTAGTGTTATTACATTTGATGAAGCAAGCTCAACAGCAGTACTCTGAGCTTAAGCTTGAAGCTGTGTATGTTAATCATGGTTTGAGTAAGCATGCCTCTGAATGGCAAGGATTTTGCCAATCGCTGTGTGAAGAGCTCGATGTCGCATTTAAAGCCGTGCAGGTTGAAATTCATCAGTGCTCGCGTACTTCACTCGAAGCACAAGCGCGAGAGGCTCGATACCAAGCCCTCGACGAAAACTGTATGTCAGGTAGCGTATTATTACTTGGCCAGCACTTGAATGATCAACTTGAAACCTTCTTACTTCGCCTAAAACGCGGTTCAGGCTTACAGGGGTTAGCGTCAATGCAACAACAGCGCTTATTAGCATCTGGGCGAGTATGTTTTAGACCGCTGATTAATATTACTCGTGAGCAAATTGAACAGTTTGCTGATGAATTTGCTATTACCCATATCACCGATGACTCAAATATTGATGAGCGCTTTGACCGCAATTTTTTACGTCATCAGGTTCTGCCCATTTTAACTAAGCGTTTTCAAGGGTTTGAAAAAAGTGCGGCGCGCAGTATTCGGCTGTTACAAAAGCAGCAATCACTGCTCGATGAATATACGCAAAGCGACCTTACACAGTGTCAAAATGCGCAGGGTGGTTTAAGCTGCGAGGCAATTGCGGGTTTTAGTAAGCCCAGACAAGCAAACCTTGTGCGTGCGTGGCTGAATCAGTTTACCCATCAACTGCCTTCAGAAAATCAGCTACAGCAAATTATTGAGCAAGGTTTAACGGCCAAAGCCGATGCCCAGCTAAAAATTTGTCTGCAAAGCGGTGATGTTCGTCGTCATCAGCAGCATTGGTACTTTGTGAAAGAGCAGGCAATACCTGAGGCGATGGATATAACTTTGCAGAGCATTGTACTGACAGATGGCCGAACGCTAGCCGTGAAACAGGGCAAGGGTATTAGAAAACCACGGCAGGATGAGCAGGTACGGGTTGAATTTAATAGGCCGCAAGCGCGTATCAAACCATTGCATAAACCAGGCTCAAACACCTTAAAGCATTGGTTTAAAGATGCCAAAGTAGCTCCTTGGTTACGTGCGCAGACACCACTTATTTTTTATAACGATCAACTTGTGCAAGTTGTTGGCTACTTTGTTAGTGAGCAGCACAGTGTTGATGATGGAATTCTTTGGGAGACACTTTATGAGTGAACAACCACATGTTGGTTTATCACTAGTTAATAAAGCACCACTTGGCTTTTTGCTGTCGGTGTTAGTGGCTGTTATTGCTGGTTTTGCTTATACAGAACTGACAATAAACACACTTTTTTATGCGCTTGCTGGCGGCCTTGTTTGCTCGTTATTGCTACTCGGTTACTGGTCAGGTAAAGGCGGTATTTTCTTTATATTGGGCGTGCTAACGCCTTTGGCATTAGTGATGGTATCACCCCTTACCACCATGGCTGCCTTACTTTACTTACTAAGTGGCTTTTTCTGTGGTTTTTGGTTGGTATTACTTGGTTATAAATTTATGAATAAAAAAGCCTAGCGGGGGATGCTAGGCTTTCTTTTTATTAAAATGCTCTTGCGCAATTTCTTCCAGCTGCTTTTGCCTTATAAAGACCTTTGTCAGCACGGGCAAACACTTCGTTTTCGCAGTCTTGGTTATTGGCGAGTGTATAACCAATACTTGATGTAACATCATACTGTGTCATCAAACCAGATTGAGAAACCAAGCTCATAATACGATCGGCAATCACTTTATTAGTGGTAAATTCAGGATCGTCAATTAACAATGCAAACTCATCTCCACCAAAGCGGAAAATTGAGTCGGTACCGCGCACACTACTGCGTAATACATTGGCAAATTCTTGCAGCACATCATCGCCAATTTTATGACCAAAGTTATCGTTTACTTGTTTAAAGTTATCTAAATCAAGCAGCATTAAACTAAATGGGCGATGTTGACGGCGGCAACGTTCTAGCTTTTGTGCCAAGCTGTCATTAAATTGACTACGATTATTTAAGCCGGTTAAAGCATCTTTAGTCGCTAAACGTAAAACACGGTTATACATAAGTGCATTACGCAGTGGGTAAACTAAACTGTATGTAGCTGCTTTAATTTTGCTTCAATCGCTTTACCCATAGGGAATTGGCTAAAATAAATTAGCTGCCCTAGTCGTTCACTTTCGATATCTAAATCAAAAGAATACGGCGTTTGACTGGTATCGCTACCAACGCTTTGTGACACTCCGAGTGCAGATTGGAATTGTAATCCAGATAAATTGATCAATTGCTTTGCGTGCTCTGCAAAAATCGTCAAAATACCTTCGATTGATAACGTGGTTTGTAACCTCGCGACCAAGTCATGTGGACTATTCGGTTCACTTATTCGGTAATGCTCTGCCGAAAACGGCAGAAACTCGCCTCGCGCAGACACCCGCTGCGTCAAAATATGGACATTTTCCATGATAATTCTCCCCCCGGAGTGTTTAGATACTCCTACATAGCGAGATTTGTGCCACATTTTTAAACTGGCTGAAAAACAGAAGGTTGCTATATTTAAAGGAGGGTACAGCTTTATCATCAAGTAGAAGGGAGTTTATTGCTTGCAAAATGTGCTGATTCAAGTGTTTGGCTTGCTCGTCGCTGCCGTATTATTTGTTTGGTTCTTCAAACGAATTGGTTTACCACCTATTCTTGCTTATCTTGCCACCGGTGTGCTGGCGGGGAGTCATGGTATTGGCTGGATGGCACAAAGTCATGAAATGCACTTTGTTGCCGAGCTTGGCATTGTATTTTTACTGTTTAGCTTAGGGCTTGAGTTTTCATTGCCGCGTTTAATGGCAATGCGCAATATTGTATTTGGTCTTGGCTCTTTGCAGGTGGTGGTAACCAGCATTGTGTTTATGCTTATTTTACTGCTGCTAGAGCACAGCCTTTTAAATAGTTTTACCATTGCCAGTTTAATGGCGTTGTCTTCAACGGCAGTGGTGGTTAAGTTACTTAAAGAATCAGGAGACTTAAACCAGCGCCGCGGCCAATTGGCAATAGGGGTGTTGCTGTTTCAAGATATTGCCGTTGTCCCTTTACTCATTGTCTATCCTTTACTGGCTCAAAGTGGCTCTGAAGAAATTGTCGGCGCACTGGCTTTTGCACTCACCAAAGGCGCTTTAGTGTGTATTTTATTGTTTGGTATAGGTAAATGGATTTTGCCTAAAGTATTTAGTGAAATAGCGCTGGTAAGAACCGATGAACTATTTATGCTAACGACTTTATTGGTCGCCTTGTTTGCCGCAGGATTGACTTACCTATTTGGCTTATCAATGGCGTTAGGCGCCTTTTTAGCCGGCATGATGTTAGGCGAAAGTCATTATCGTCACCAACTAGAAGCCGATATTAGACCGTTTCGCGACATATTAATGGGGCTATTCTTTGTGACCGTCGGTATGCAGCTAGATGTGCTTTATGTGCTCAATAGCTGGTATTGGATCATCATCGTATTAATTGGCTTATTGCTATTTAAAATTGCGGTGCTCGCGATTGCGGCTCAAGTGATGGGGGAGCGTAAGCAAGATGCCGTATCGGCGGGCATTATGCTTTGGCAAATGGGGGAATTCGGCTTTGTATTAATTGCACTTGCTTCGCAGCACTTGTTGATAAGCTCAGAGCAAGCTTCGTTTTTAATTGCAGTTGGCGTACTTTCAATGGCGCTAACGCCTTATCTTATCGAAAAAACACCGCTCATCCTTAAAAAACTCGGCCTTTTAAGTCATGCCGGGCAGTATTGGCAACAGCCTGCTACTAGTAGTCCCTTGTATCAAAATCATGTCGTTATTTGTGGTTTCTCACGGGTTGGGCAAACCGTTGCGCGCTTTTTAAAGCCAGAAGCAATTGAATACGTCGCCGTTGAAAGTAACCCCATCTTATTACAAGAAGCAAAAGCGGCCGGTGAGCCAGTGATATTTGGCCATGTAAATCAAAAAGATATTTTAAAATCAGCGGGCGTAGAGCGGGCAAGGCTAGTCATTATTACCTTTACTGATTTTGAACAAACGCAAATAGTCGTTGATGCGATTAAACAAATTGCGCCCAAGGTAAAAATACTGGTACGAATGCGTGATGATACTGAACTTGAAACCCTCAAAGAACTCGGCGTTACTGAGGTGGTGCCAGAAACCCTTGAAGCAAGTTTAATGTTGGTTTCGCATGTGCTGTATATGTCTGGCGTGCCGATGACACGGATCATTCGCCGTGTAAGTAAAGAGCGGCGCAACCGTTATAAGTTTTTAAATGGCTTTTTCACCGGCGATAAACTTGATGGCGAAGAGGCAAGTTCAGACAGGCTTGAGTATTTACATGTTATAGCACTGCCTGAGCATGCTTATGCGGTAAATCAGAAAATTAGTGAGCTTAAGCTTGAGCAGCGCCGTGTGTCGGTAAGAGCGCTGCGCCGACAAGACCGCGAAATTGACGCTCCTTCATCACAAACCATTTTATTGGCAGGCGACATTTTAGTGCTGCAAGGTAAACCCCGGCGAGTAGAGCGGGTCGAGCGGTTTTTACTCGATGGTATGGAGTAACAATAAGTTACTCCAGCTCTAAAAACTTACGAATTTCAGGTAATTTTTTGAGACCGTCTTGGTAACCAATTTCTATTAGCTTTTGGGTATAACGTTTTTCGAACAGTAAGTAGCTCGTTAAACTTGATTGTGAACGTTTTTTCACACCGATCATGCGCAATAACAGTTTGATTGCCATGGGCATATCGTCATAAAACTGAGCAGCAATTGCATTAAAGTTTTGCGATGGGTTGATCACGCAAGTTTCGATTTGTTTTAACTCTTGGTGTTTGTCGCGGGCAGGTAAAAGGCTCAGTGTGCGATTGATACGCTGTAAGCGCTCTAAATCAGACTGTAGCGTGTCGGTAAAGACGCTATCGAGTAAGTGACCAGCAATATTAGAAAGACCCGGGTAATGAGGCTGATAACCCGGTGGGTGCAATTCTTTTGGTTCATCAACACCAATAATAAAGATTTTTTCAGCACCTAAGTGTACCGACGGGCTCAGTGGTGAAAGTTGGTGAATAGAGCCGTCGCCAAAATAGTGGTTATAAACATTCACACTTGGAAACACCATCGGAATAGCGCTGGATGCCATTAGGTGATCAACATTAATGCGAGTTGCTTGCCCCTCACGTTTTGCTCTGCGCCAGGGCTTTTGTGTAAGTGACTGAAAAAAGGCCACAGAGTCACCCGTGGTATAGCTCGAAGCAGTAATCGATACTGCATCTAGGTAGTTTTTATGTAAATTCCGTTCGATACGCGATAAATCGAGTATTTCGTGCAGTAGTTTTCGCAGCGGTTTATTGTTCAGCAAACTCGCTGGTGGGTGATTAATATGTTCAGATTGAAAGCTCGTGAGCATGTTGCGAGTAATATGCAAAAACACACTTAAAAAGTCGCTTTTATAAACCTGAGAAGTCGAAAAGTTTTTCCACACCCATTCAAGTTTTTTGCATGCTAAATGTGCACACGATGCATAACATGCTAACGCAGCGGAATTAATTGCGCCAGCTGATGTCCCATTAATAATAGTAAAGGGCAGCGGTGCTGTGCGAGGCATGCTTTGCGTTATCGCTTTAAGTACACCAACTTGATAAGCCGCTCGCGCGCCACCACCTGTTAGTAATAAAGCGATTTTAGAGTGCTGTGTTTTTTTTAACTTACTGCTCATGGTTGCATTTAAATACTTGTGCGTCTTTACTTTATTTATCAACTGTAAGTCTTTAAGCTAGAAGAAGCAAAGATTAGCTCAAGGCTAAATGTTTTTTTCGTATTTTTTATCTGTTTTATTTTAAGGGAGTGTCTATGTCAGAGCATTCGTCAGAACCTGAAGTACAAAAGGGTTCATCAAATAACAACCTGATTTTTGCGGTGGTTATTCTTCTCCTTGTAGCTGGTGTAGCAGCGTTTATTTTATTGAAACCCGAAGATAAACCAGTTCAAGTTGTAGAAGACATTGTTAGCGAACAAGCGCCAGTTGTTGAGTATCAAGAGCCAGAGCCTGAACCAGAACCTGAAGTGACAGAGCCTGAGCCAGAGCCCGTTGTTGTAGATACAGCACCAGAGCGTACTCCAGAGCCAGTTCCAGACGTTGAGCCACTACCAACGTTAAATGAAAGCGATGATGTGGTGATTGCGCGTATGGATGAAGTACTGAGTGACCAAGTGATGAGCTTAATGGTGACCGATGATCTTATTCGTCGTGGTGTTGTGTATGTTGATAACATTGCAAAAGGTAAAGTAGCATTAAGCCATGCGCCTGTTGAGCGCCCTAAAGAATCGTTTAAAGTTATTGAGGGCGATATCTTAACAATCGACCCAAATAGCTATGAGCGTTACACGCCATACGTAAAACTATTTACTAGCCTAAGCGCTGCTCAAGTTATTCGTATGTACGATGAATACAAACCACTTATCAACGAAGCTTATGCAGAAATTGGCTACGAAGGTGATGCATTCACAGGCACGCTAGAAGAGGCGATTGACGTACTGCTTGATACACCTGAGCCAAAAGGTGATATGCCGCTTATTCGTAACTCAGTTACGTATCAATATGCTTACTCAGAGTGGGAAAGTCTACCTGATGCGCAAAAACAATTGCTGCGTATGGGTCCAGAAAATATGAAAAAAGTGAAAGCTGCGCTGCGCAACATTAAAGCTGAACTTGAAAAGTAAGCAATAACCCCCTTAATGACAGTGCGATTGTATACCAAGTATGCAATCGCACTTTCTTTTTCGAATACCCCTTGAATAACAGGCTAAAAGTAGAGATAATCCCTCCCGCGCCAAACAAGGCCCTCAATGGTAGTCTTATTGGTCCTCTCGCAACACTAGCAGGTGAACCTGGTCAGGCCCGGAAGGGAGCAGCCACAGCGTGTGACGTGTGTGCCGAGATGCGGCTGGTAAGACTGCCACCCAAAATCTTCTTTGGGTGACTTTCTTCATATCTATCTCTTTTTAAAACACGCTTTCGATACCGTCTTTTATGTTCTAGTTAAATTACGCAGATTTATTACCCTGTCTGAATAATGTCTTTGTAATTACAATTAACTATAGCTCCTTGGCTTCTAACATTATTTTACAAACACTCTAAATCCCCATGCAGGAATTGTGAGTTCTGTTGTTTGAGTCAATTCCATTGCCTGTTTTGAAAAAGCATCCGTGTATTTACCTAAAAACAATGGTTCTTTAAAGCTAACTGTTTGTGGCGCTTTTGATAGGTTGAATACGGCAAATACTTTATCGTTGCCATTTGTACGAACAAAGCTTAGCACTTGTTTTGGTGCGGTGTTTGGTACATGCACCATGCGGCCGCCAAATTGGCCATTCCACAGTGCTTCATTATTATGTTTGAGTGAAAATAGTGATTGATATAAGTCACCGATAGGGTGCTTTTGCCATTTGATTGGGTCACGTTCGAAAAAGGCGAGGCGTTTATCGTTACCTGCTTCTTGACCGTTATAAATCATCGGGAAGCCTTCACCAACGACAGATAATGCAATAACGGCTTCAAGTGCATCGCCATAGTTTTCGAACATGGTGCCTTCCCATGCATTAGTGTCATGGTTGGCAACACCTACAAGGCGGTAAGCCTCGGCTGGGAATGCACTTTCGTTCCATGAGTAATAAACGAAGAGGGCGCTGACATCAGCATGACCATTTACGATTTTATGCATGTGCTCAGACCATGACCACGCGTAAGTCATATCAAAGGCTTCGGCATGTAAATCGCGAGACTCCCACTCAGCCAGCATTAAAACAGGCTTTATGTTATCAAGCTCACGGCGGACATTATTCCAAAAATCTACCGGCACAAAGCCAGCTACATCACAGCGATAGCCATCAATACCGACTTCTTTTACCCAGTATTTCATCGATTCTGTCATGTATTCACGTAGAGCAGGTTTCGAATAATCAAAGTCAATAATGTCAGACCAATCCCACCACGGTGTTGGCCTAAATTGGCCTTTGTAGTCTCGGTCGTACCAATCGGGGTGTTCATATCGAAGCCAGTTATCCCAAGCACTGTGGTTTGCTACCCAATCTAAAATGACGTACATCCCCATATCATGGGCTTTGTT
Organism: Pseudoalteromonas sp. T1lg122; assembly: GCF_002964825.1. Classification (NCBI taxonomy): domain Bacteria; kingdom Pseudomonadati; phylum Pseudomonadota; class Gammaproteobacteria; order Alteromonadales; family Pseudoalteromonadaceae; genus Pseudoalteromonas; species Pseudoalteromonas sp. T1lg122. Next base: position 190,511 of record NZ_PQCG01000034.1, on the reverse strand, counting down.
CACAAAGGCTTTGAGGTCTTCAAGTGTGCCAAACTCAGAGTTTACTTTACGGTAATCTTTTACAGAATAAGGGCTACCTAAACTGCCTTTGCGATTTTCTTCACCAATCGGGTTTATTGGCATAAGCCAAATAATATCAACGCCTAACTCTTTCAAGCGTGGCAACTGCTGCTGTGCAGCATTGAAGGTGCCTTCTTTAGTGAATTGGCGCGTATTTAATTGATAAAGCACCGCATTTTTTGACCACTCAGGATGAATTAGTTTTACGTAAGGCTTGGGCTCATAGACAGTGTTTGAAGTTTTAGTGTGTGTACATGCAGTAATGAGGCTTAGCAATAAAATAAGCAAACTTTTGGTTAGCAATGAATTCATATCAGGCCTTGTTTTCGGTTTTAGTTGTCGTGTAAAAAACACGCAGTCTGATAAATATATACCCTGATAATGAATGTAACAAATATGTGCATACGTATTCACAATGCAGTTACATAATCGATTAAGGTCTTATTTAATGGCTTAATTACAGGGGGTGGCGGATAAATACTTAAATGATTAAATAGGGTGGGGAAATATGTAAAAACGACAGCCAGGTGTAGCCAAGCTGTCGTTTAAATATGCTGAGCTAGGCTGAAATCATAAAAGCCGATTTACTGGCATCCCAGCTGATCAGTTTTTTAATTTCCAGCTCTTTTATAATGGTTAGTAATTCAGAGTCACTTAGGCAGCAGCCTTGTTTTAGTTTATCGAGTGATATCTCTTTATTACGGCTATGAAGCTTAGAGGCCAACATAATACGGTAGATTAATTTTGACTTACGGTTCATAACGCATCTCCTCCACATTTTTGTTGATAGCATTTTAGTTGCTACTTGGTTTTATAATTAGGTCTAATGTGTACTGATGATTTTTTCGACTATGAGGGATCTTTTTAGCCAAGTCAATCAATATAGGATAAAAATCATACAATATTGAATCAGCAGGAGAAACGTAGAGGTAAACTTGTAAGGCATTGAAAGTAAATAAAAATAAAAATTTCTGCTTGGGAAGCCTAGTCTATGAACTCGTCACGGCTAATTGCAATGACATCATGCAGCGCTTTAAATAGTAAATGCTTTTCAATGGGTTTGCCTACGTGGCCATTAAAACCACAATTCATGTATTCGATGATATTTTCTTTCATCACGTTGGCAGTCAAGGCAATAACAGGCACCTCTTTATCAATGCTACGAATATGTGAGCAGGCTTCGATCCCCCCCATTGTGGGCATTTGTATATCCATTAAAACTAAAATGGGATTGAGTTGTTTAAATAGCTCGACTGCTTCAGCGCCATCTTTTGCAAAATGAAGATCTGCGTTGGTTTCTGCAAGCATCGATTTGATGATCATGGTATTGAGTGGGTTATCTTCAGCAATTAGTACAGTTTTAGCCGATAAGTCAGGTGCGGTTACATCGGTAAAGCTATCATGTAAGTGCTGCTTTTCAGATACTTTGAGCGGTAAATAAACGGTGAAATGGGTGCCTTTACCGAGCGCGCTGTCTACATCAATACTGCCATTCATACGGTTAATAAGATTCGCGGTGATCGACATCCCTAATCCAGTCCCGCCAAAACGTCGTGTTATACTGTTATCGGCTTGCTGAAAACGGTTAAACAGATGCATTAAACCTTCTTTATTCATACCAATGCCGGTATCAATTACTTCTATCTCAACACCTTGTTTTTGGCTTTGCGAAGATTTATTAATTTTTACTTGCACGCCACCTTGCTCGGTAAATTTAACGGCGTTAGAAACCAGGTTTAAAATAATTTGTCGAACCCGAACTGGGTCTCCTATCCATAAATCTTCAACGTCATCGTCTATATCTATGTTTAGTTCGATTGCTTTTTCGTTACAAAGCGGCAGAAAATCAGAATTGATTGATTCAACGACCTTCGACATCGAAAAGTCCACCTGTTCAATTGAAAGCTCGTTCGCCTCCATTTTCGAAAAATCTAAAATATCGTTGATGATAGTAAGGAGTGATCGACAAGAAAACAGTGCCTTAGACACAACTTCTATATTTTTCGGTTTTTGAATATTTGGCTGCAAAATTTGTAAAAGCCCCATAATGCCATTAAGTGGGGTACGTATTTCATGACTCATATTAGCTAAAAATTCTGATTTTATTCTCGCGCCTTCTAAAGCGCGCTCAGTAAGCTCAATCTGTTGTTTATAAGAGTTTGAAAGCTTTCTAAAGTAAATAAGCAATATGCTAGTGAGCAATATAATTGTTAACACATGCACGATGTAAGCAATTTGGAAGTTTTCATCAATGGCGATGCTTTTATCTTTAAGCATTAAGTTTACATGTCGCTCGAATGTAGCAAGTGCCTTCAATGCATCTGTATCATCTACTTTTACAGTGGTATCTATCTGCTCGCTAGTCGCGCCATTAGCTATCATTCTTAAAACAATATCGAGTTTATCTTCATATTCAATAACCGTTTTTTTAACGTCAGTAAGCGCAGTCTGATCGTACTCTTTTATTGCGCTAAGTTTGGCAAGGATCTCTTTTATTTCGATGAGTTCCTTTTCAATGGGCGGAAGATACAGTTCTGTATTTTTTCTGAGCACTAGGTTTTTAAAATGGTGAATAAAGCCACCATACCCGAGTTTTTGAATTAGCTTGTCGTGGAGTACATAAACGTTAGCGGCGGTTTTTGAATAGTCATGCCATTGTGAGTCGACATTTTTGTAAAAGAATAATGAGGTAACAGTGAGCGACGTTACTAATGCAATCACGATAATTGCATTCACTTTCAACTTGTTTTTAGTTTGCTGCAACGCTTTTGTCATCAGTTTACCGCACCTATCTTGCTGTTAATTTAAGCATAGCAGTATTTTTTTCGTTCACATAAGAAAGGCCTATGTCAGAATGACTTTTTGTGAGGATAATAAAAAACCTTAACAACTAAGCTAAAAATAACTTAAAGCGAATAATTAAGTTTTTTTAAAAAAGTTTGAAATCAATTTCACTGTACTTTTTTTGTACGTGGTGTATCTTAAGTTGGTACGAAATTTTAAGGTTTCATTGAGTGTAAGTTAACACTCATCTGTTAATTGGAGTAAAGGATATGCACGCACACACAGTCAAAGAATCAACAGCGACTATTCAATCGGGTGTCGCAAAAGCGGATGGTAAGCTTTTAGTGACTGAACAAGAGATTGTTTTTGAACCGTTTAATAAAGAGTTAGGCTTAGGTCCATATACACTTTCACGAGCGCACATCAATAACGTTGATAAGTGTTCGGGTAAAGGTGCGGGTATTCTACCAATTACAGCAGATGGAATTCGCATTACTCTAAATAACAACGATGTATTTGAGTTCATCCTAGCAAACCCTGATGAGTGGCTAAGCGTACTTGCCCACTAAGCAAATCTTCAAAAAGTCGGCATATTATAGCAAGTTGTCATAATGTGCCGTGTTAGCCTTTCATTAATTATTTTCCTTTCTTCGCAACACATTGATCTCAAACAATACTAAGGCGAACTTCTTAGGTTATTTTACACATCTAAACCATTAAATTGCTCGTTGCTTATTAACGGAGGCTCTTGGGCAAATGATCAACTTAGATGAACAACGCCTAGTTTCGCTTGAACGCGGTTTTCATATTCCACCAAAACCTGAGCTATTGAGCCAAATTGCCGATGAAATGCAAAAGTCGGATGCAAGCTTAGATAAAATAGCCAATTTGATCTCTCGAGACATTAGCCTGTCGGCCTTATTATTAAAAACTATAAATAGCCCGGTGTTTGGCTTACAACGCACCATTAGTGATATACGCCAAGCGGCGATGTTTTTAGGGTTAGATCAGCTTAATCGGCTAGTCACCTTAGCCTTGCTTAAGCAAAATTTTAAAGGTAATGCCTGTATTAGCTTAGAGCGCTTTTGGGATGAGTCGGTTGAAGTTGCAAATGCCTGTGTACTGCTAGGAAACAGTTATAAGTCATTAATGCCAGTGGACGAGCTTTATTCATTAGGGCTTTTCCATAATGTCGGTATTGCTGCTATGGCATTAAAGTTCAGAGGTTATGTTGATGTTCTTAAACAAGCAAATCTAGCTAAAGAGCTGGCTATCACCGACCTAGAACAGGCTCGTTATCAGTGCGATCATGCGGTGATTGGTTATTTTATCTCGGTATCATGGCACCTTCCAAAGCCACTTTGTCATGTTATTTTAAATCATCACAACACGCACTTTTTAGAGCAAAACAATGATGAGCAACAACGTATGGCGTATGCCATCTTAAAATGCGCGGAGAGTGCTGTGGACTATGCCCGTCACCAACAGTATTCGAGCGAGTGGTTTAAAATTAAAGAGCAGTGCTTTGCAGAGCTGGGTATTGTTGATCAAGATTTTGCCGATATGGTCGAAGATTACGTCGACAATGCGATGGCTAGTTAAAGCCAATTAGCGTTTATTTCCTATCATCTTAACTTCGATGAGTTTGCGAGTGGTGAGTTATCATCACTCGCTTTTTTTATATCGAAAGAAAGTATGCATTACTATACTTTCCTGCTGTAGCAAGGCATCATAACTTTTTTCTAAGGAGAGGTTATGATGCTTAAATCTTTGTTGTTACTGGTTTTATGTAGCAGTTCTGCGATGGCTGCTACAAGTCTGCCGGATAATCGTCATATTGTTGTTAAAGGTGAGGCTGTTGTACGTACTGCCCCCGATAGGGCTGATATCACGTTAGAGTTTGAAGCTGTAAAAGCTGAAAGCGTGCAGGCTAAGCAGCAAGTAGATGCGCAAGTCAATGAACTCCTTGCGGGCTTAAATAATTTCTTTATAGACGAAAAAAGTATCTCTGCGGGTCGAATTTTCGTAGAGCCGAACATGCGTTATGACGAAAATGATAATCAAGTTAAAGATGGTTTTCGAGCCACGCGAAAGGTCAAAGTCAGCCTTAAAAAACTCTCCCTTTTGGACGGATTTTTAAATTTTGCGCTTAAAGTGGGTGTCAATCAAATCGAGCAAATTCAACTTTTATCAACCAAAGCCTCAGATTACGAGCAAGCCGCTCTTGATAAAGCAGTAGCGAATGCCAAACAGCAGGGAAGTAGCCTCGCTAGCGCATTCGAAGCGAAACTTGGTCGGGTGTATAGTATTCAATCGCAAGAGGTAGGTAGTCACTTTGGCTATGGTAGCAATACAAATATTGAACGAATTATGGTTACGGGCTCACGTATTAATACAGTCCCAGAAGGTAAGTATCTACAAGAGTCGATTACCTTCAGAGCAAGTGTCAATGTTGTGTTTGATTTGGTGGTTGAGTAATTAATGAGATTTTTTAAGTACAGCGTTTATCTATTCCTTTTGTTGATGGCATTCAGTGGTCTTGCCGCAACAAAGCACCTAAATATCGTCAAACCTGTGGTTGCGGTATTTAAGGCGGGTGACAAAGCTGCCATTGCCAAGCGAGTGCATTATCCTTTGCAGCGTAAAGCGCCGCTGCAAGCAATAGAAAATGAGCAAATGCTCATAGAAAAGTTTGAGCAAATTTTTGATAAAGAGTTTGTCGAAAAAATCGTGAACTCAAGTATTCGCCATGATTGGGAAATGATGGGGTGGCGTGGCATTATGTTTGATTCAGGCAAATTGTGGTTAGACTTTGATGGCTCCATTTGGGCTGTGCCTTATGAATCAGAGGCAGAAAAAGCACGACGCGAAGCATTGATTGACGAGCAAAAACAAGCATTACACAAAAGCCTCCGTGAATTCACAAAGCCGATACTAACGTGGCAAACTAAACAGCATTTAATTCGTATCGATGAACTGGCTGATAATCAATACCGCTATGCAGCATGGGAGGTTGATCAATCAATGCAAGATGAGCCAAGCCTAGTGATAACAGGGGGCACATTAAGTTTTGATGGCAGTGGGGGGAATCATTTTTACACCTTTACTAACAACGGTTATCGTTATGTCTGTCATGTTACCGTGCTTGGTACTGAGCACTCACCGCCGGGGCTTTTAGAGGTATTTAAAAATAATGTACAGATATTGTCTGAGCCTGCTTCAAGTTTTTAGGCTGTTTTTCTTATTTTGTACTACACTGATTCTTTCAAAGGAGTCTCGTTCTAAGGAGTCTCATTTAAAGGAGTAAGTTGTGGGTACAAAGTTCTGGATACTAAGAGCCGCTAAAGTTTTTACGCTGGTGGCTATTTTGTTATTTATGGTGGAAATTCTAAAAGGTCACGAGACGCTCAGCGCGTTAGGTTTTGCGCTGCTTTGGTCTTTTATTGCCACGGCCATTTTTATCGCAACCCGTTTATATCATTCATCAAAAGGGCGCCACTGTGCACTTTGTAATGACACCCCTGATGATAAAAAAGCGAGTTAGCTTAGGTTATTAACAAACACGCCGCCCCATACCAACGCACAAATCGTTAAAGCAATCAGTACGGCTGCGGATCCTAAGTCTTTAGCTAGGCCTGATAATGGATGAATTTCAAGGCCTATTCGGTCTATGGCGGCTTCAATTGCCGTATTGACGACTTCAGCAAACATCACAAATAGCACTGATACAAGCAGCATAATTTTCTCATACAGGCTAATCTGCCAAACAAAAACCACTGCTATGGCAAGCACCAACAGAATCAGCTCTTGTTTAAAAGCAGACTCATGCTTTGCTAACCACGTGAATGCACGTTGGGAGTTTTTGAATGCGAGGCGAATACGTTTAATGCCAATGGGTTTGTTAGTGCTATCAAATTGCATAGTATGAAATCTCTATTTCGTTAGCTTTGTGTTGAGCAAGCATTAAAGATATCTTGCTCTGGGTGATATTCAGTGCTTTGTACATGGGTTAAGCCAAGTAAGGTGTCAAAAATGTTATCGTGCGAAAAAGCATGGTTACGCTGCTGTTCGATACATTGATTAAAGCGGGTATCGGCGAGTTTATTACTCCAAAACAGCATAGGCACTTGGGTTTGCTCTTTAGGCGCTAACGCATACGGGAAGCCATGTAAGTACAAGCCTTTTTCACCTAGTGATTCACCGTGATCAGAAACATACAGCAGGGCTTTGTCATCCGCCTGACTGTTTTGCAGTAAATTAATAAGTTTACTGAGCACTAGGTCGGTATAAGCAATGGTATTATCATAGGTGTTTGTGAGTTGCTCACTGCTACAATTTTGGATATCGCTACGTGGGCAATCAGGCAAAAATTTACTGTCTTTTTCTGGATAGCGGCGATAGTAGGTTGGCCCATGTGAACCAATCATATGTAACACCACTAGTTGGTGTTTCGCATCACTTTTGGCAAGCTTTGCAGCTAACTCTTCAACCAGTACTTCATCAAAACAATAGCGTCCGTCACAAAGTGGGTTGCTCTTTGTAGGTTCTACAGTTTGTGAGTTTACCCGTACGCAAACCCCTTTACAGCTGCTATTGTTATCAATCCACGTTACTTCGACACCACTTCGTTGAATGATATCTAGGGCATTTTCTTGGCTTTGCGCGATGCGAGAATCATAGTGATTGCGGTCTAAGCGCGAGAACATGCAAGGTACAGAAATGGCCGTTGCGGTGCCACATGAACTAACATCACTGAAATATTTAACGCCAAGTTTAGGGGTATATTGATTAGTTGGCTTGTCGTAACCTTGCAGTGAAAAGTTTGCTGCACGGGCTGTTTCACCTACCACCATAATCGTCAGTGAACTTTGTTGCTTAGCTAATAGGTGCGGAGTTTTATCTAAGACTTTAAATGGTAAAGGTGGATAAAAATAATTATCGCGCAGGTACTTATAGCCCGCAGTATAAAATGCAAAAGGGGTAATGTAGCTGGTTAATTGGCGATTATTTCGCCCTACAGATGCGTAATCTTTATAAAAAGGAACGGCAATAACAGCTACAGCAATAAACGCTGTAACGTTAAGAAGCGCAAAGCTTTTAAGACGAACACGAAAGTTTCCGACAATTTTAAAGCGAGAAAACAAGTAAGCAGGCAGTACGCCTAGCACAGCAATAAAAGCGATAACTTGTACATTAAGGTATGAAAATGCCTCGCCTGAATTTGTTTCTAAGATATTTTGCAGCATGCTTTTATCAAAGATAACACCGTAATTTAAGGTTGCATAAAACAACAACGATGAAACCACGATGCTTGTTAAAAGTACCGGTTTAACAAAGGTGATTAGCGATAACCAACTTAACACCATTGCCGTCAGTGCTAATAAGAAAAACGGTACGCTTGCTATAAATAACCAATTGACATGTTCAGGTTTGCTGGCTGCTTCAAGCATGTTAAATAAAAACAGGCCATTAAATGCAACAACCAAGTACAACGACACCAGCCAGACAAATTGGCTGTAGCTAACGTGCCATTTTTTAGTAAGGAGTTGTTTAATTTGCATGCTCATAATCATTCCTCATCGCTACGATTTATTTGGTAAGCGATACAACTGTTCGGTATAAGCTAAATTGCTAAATAAGACGTGCGCTAATGCTTTTTTGGCAAGCTCAACGCTGCTATCTGTGTTATCAATGGCTACTTGCGTTTTACTTGCAGGGTCATAGCGCCAATAGCTCACTTTTTGGTTTGGCATCAGGATCACGGCTTCACCATTTTCTACGTAAGCAAAGTTGTCGTAGTACTGCATCATGGCGCGCTCAACAGGGTATTGTTTCGTTAAATCATAACCAAGCATAGGGGTTGCTTGCTCAACGCCTAATAACGACAACAAAGTAACAGGTAAATCAATTTGGCTGACCAAGCGAGTATCGCGCTTTGCATCCATATCACTATTTAGGATCACAGCAGGGATGTGGAATGATTTAAGCGGCACAGGCTCTGAACCAAACACGCGCACATCATGATCTGCAACCACTAAAAAGACGGTGTCTTGCCAGTAATCTTGCGTTTTTGCCTTCGCGATGAATTTACCAAGAGCATAATCAGCATATTTGATTGCTAGATCACGTTTGTAGTTTTCTGGGTCGTGGCCTTCAGGCAGTGTTACTTTACCTTCTGGAATATCGAATGGATCGTGGTTACTTGAGGTAAACACAAGGCTGAAAAATGGTTTGCCTGATTTATTTAGCTCACTTAGCTCTTTATCAGCTTGATTGAACAAGTCTTCGTCGCTTGCTCCCCATGACGAAATAAACTCAGGGTTTTGCATGTCATTAATATCTACAATATCGCTAAAACCATTGCCTAAGAAAAAGCTTTTCATATTATCGAAATGACTTTCACCGCCATAAATAAACTGGGTGGTATAGCCTGTGCGGCTTAATACGTCAGCAAGTGAGAAAAAGTTACGCTGAGATTTAGAAAGTTTGACCACCGAGCGCGAAGGTGATGGGGTAAACCCAGTTGTTACCGCTTCGATACCGCGCACTGAGCGTGTGCCAGTGGCATATAAGTTATCAAATCCCCAGCCTTGTTGATAAAGCTTATCTAGTTCAGGAGTCACACCAATGCCACCTAGTTCACCAACAAAGCGTGCGCCTAAGCTTTCTTCTAAAATGATCACTAAATTCTTTTGTTTGCCTGTGTTAAAAGGTGTGTTGTTGGCAAGGGTAGGAATACTCTCAGTGATAAACTGTTGTTTATAGGCTGCATGCTTTACTGTTTGTAAAATCTCATCACGTGGCATGGTACCGTATAAACTACTGGCATTTTTTTCATTACTCATATTCTTAATAGCAAATGCAACACTGTAAGTTGAATTAAGGGCTAAGGAGTTAATCAGTGAGTCACTTGAAAAGTACACTAATGCAGGGTTTAACGGGCGATGGCTGACAGTGCCTCTTGCGCTAATTAAGCAAACTAATAAAGTCGTAACGAGTATCACCACTTGGCTAACCGTTTTAGCATTTTGCTGCTTGCTAAATGCTGCACTTATAAAACGATACGCAAACACACAACTAAGCGTTGCAATAATTAAGGTGCTGATCATGGCAAATAGGTGGCCATGTAATAGCATAGAAAAGACTTCTTGAGGGTAGTCTAGGTATTCGACAAATAAACGATTTGGTCGTACATCGTACTGGGTAATAAACGCGGGAGTCGAAGCCTCAACAACCACGATTAAAGTCACAACTATGCTGCTATAAAGAGTAAAAACATGCTGAAAAAAAGCAGTTTTGCTGCGCAAAAGCACATGAGCGAGTAACATTAAAACAGCCAAGGCTGACAAGTAGCCTAAGCTGCTTAAGTCAACTCTTAAGCCGCCAAATAAAACGGCTAGGCTATCGCCATCAGCTAACCTTTGGTGTTGCCATACTAGCAAGGCTATTCTCGACAGTATAAATACTGACATTAATATTAATGAAAAACGGAACAAAGGTTTTAAAATAGAGAGTTTTGCTGTCATAGTCGTACTTACTTAATCGAAACTACGGCAATACTAGGAGTCGAAACTTAAGAAATCCTTATGGTAATCTTAATATTTTCTAAACTAGAAAAACTTCAGTAAATCTTAAGTGAATCTTAAGATTCAAAGCGTAACCTGATGACGCTAAAGCGGTTTTTACCTAAATGAGTAACATATGAAATTGTTGATTATAGAAGATTCGGTGTCATTAAGACGTAGTCTACGAATTGGCCTTGAGAATCTAGGTTTTACTATTGATGAAACCGGCGATGGCGCTGAAGGGTTGAGTATGGCAATGACAGGTGAGTACGAATTAATCATACTCGACATTATGTTACCCAGTATTGATGGCATAACGTTATTACAAACCATAAGAACAAAGCAGCTCGACGTGCGAGTGCTTATTTTATCTGCCAAGCAAGAACCAGAAGATAGAGTGAAAGGGCTACTCACCGGGGCCGATGATTACCTGACCAAACCATTTTCGTTTGATGAGCTGCATGCAAGGTTATTAAATTTAATGCGTCGCGGCGGCTTGAAAACAATCAGTGATGTGATCCGCATTGATAACTTGGCTTTAAACTTACAATTAAAACTTTTGCAAGTTAACGAGACCGTTATCGATTTAACCCCTAATGAATATAAAATAGTCGAGTGCTTGTTTAGTAATCAAAACAAAGTGATCACAGCTGAAAAGTTAAGTACCTATATTGCTGGGCAATATGACTTAGTTTCAAAAAACTCCATTGAAGCACATTTATCATCGGCGCGTAAAAAGGTGAGGGCAGCAGGTGGCGAGTTACCTATTCAAACTAAGCGTGGTTTTGGTTATATCATTCAAGGAAAATAATGAAATCAATTCGCAGTAAGTTGGTTGTTACTCTTTCGATAGCAATAACAGGGCTTGTATTAAGTATATTATTAGCAACGGACATCGCTGTTGATAGCTGGGTTGATAATGAATTTAATCGAGGCTTACATTCTAAAGCTGGCATGCTGATGACGCTGGTTCATGAAGATGAAGAAGGGTTGGCTTTTAATTTCTCGAGTGAATTTATGCCAGAGTTTGATGGGCAGCTTGAGCCTGAGTATTTTCAGATGTGGACTGAGGAGGGGGTGTTTACACGCTCACAAAGTCTTAATTTATTTGCGTTGAAGAACCTTAAGTTTGAAGAGTTAAAATTGGGTGAAACGAAAATAATGAGCACCCAGCTACCGGATGGTCGTGATGGACGAGTCATTTATACTCGTTTTCAGCCGCAACTTGACTCGCACTCACATAGGAATTTTTATGATGGAGTGAGTAGACCACATCACAGCACGCTTACTTTGGCCTATGCCGCGTCTTCTGAAGAAGTTGATTTTATTTTGTGGTTAATTGACGTTATTTTTATTGTTACCACAGTGACCGTCATTGTGTTTATTCGGCTTTTTGTTCGCAAATCAGTCGACAGTTCTTTAGCGCCGCTGAATAAACTAAATCGGGATATTAGTAGGCTTAGTATCGCGGATAAAAGTGCCGTGATAACAATAAAAGAGCCTGTTAAAGAGCTGCAACCTATTGTTGATAGCTTAAATGCTTTTATCCAAGAAAACCGCCAGCTTTATTTTCGTGAAAAACGCTTAACCTCAGATATTGCTCATGAGTTAAAAACGCCGATTGCTGAGCTTATTAATATGGCTGAAGTGGCCATTCTTTTTCCAAATGAAAAGGAGTTTGAGGCAGACTTTAAACCCGAAGTGCTAAAAATTAGCCAGCGCTTAAAGAGCATTGTGTCGAACTTATTATTGCTGCATAAGTACAGTGATGAAGCACTCCCAAAGCAAGATGCATGTGATTTAAACCAGGTTATTTTACGTATCTTAGAAAAATATGATTTAGAGCGAATTAAGTTTGAGTTTCAAGATGATATTCCTGCCATTGTCAGTAACTTATTTGCCCTTGAATCAATCATCACCAACCTTGTAAATAACGCCAAGCAATATAGCCCTGATAAGAGCGTTGTGACTGTATGCACACTATTGAATAAAGAGGATAAGCTGCAATTCACTGTTACAAATGAATTAAAAGTGCCTTTAACAGAAGACGATTTGAGCCAGTTATTTGATCCACTCTGGCAAAAAGACAGTGCCAGAACCTCTAATGATAACTTTGGGTTAGGCTTATCTATTGCCAAAGCGTTAAGTAAAGCAATTGATGCTGAACTTCAGGTGTCGTTAAGTGGGCAAAACATAACCTTTAGTTTGATTATTTCTTAAGGCTTTGCAGGCGTTTAATATGTGTGCAACACTGAGGTTATCAAAAAGAAATTAATAACAATAAGGAACAACACGATGGGAAAAATTATAGGTATTGCTTTAATCGTTATTGGTGTGGCGCTAGCCGTATGGGGGTATAACGTGTATGACTCTGCAAGTGCGCAAATCAGCCGCACGTTTAGTGGTGATACACCAATTGAAGCTTGGCTCGGTATGGTCGGGGGCGCAATTTGCGCAATTGTGGGTATTTTAAAAGTTAAATAACCGCAAACATTGAAATCAATTAGCTAATACCTGATACTGTATTTATATACAGTGTCGGGTTTGGCTATGAAAACACAATTACCAGCAAAATATTATTTAAGTCACTTCTTTGAGCTTGCTGAATTTATACAATCTCATTGCAAGCATCTGCTTTTAGAAGAGCAGCAGTTATTTCTTGAAAAACTCCTTCAGCTGGATGAGCAGAGCTTATGTACTTTACTGCGTATTTATTCTCGAAAGCCAAAAATCGTTGCGTTGTCATCATTAAATTATGAAGAGATCCCTAATCTGCACGGTGCTATTTTTAAGCTAAAACAGCAAGGGCTGGTGGCACATCCCAGCAGCGACGAATTAGATCTATTACTTGAGCATTTAACAAAACCAACCCTGTTAACCTTATTGGCAAACGATGAGTTAATGGCGACTCAACCTGATTACAAAAAGTCAGCCAGTAAACAGCGCTTAACCCAACTGTGTAAAGAACATATTGATCGCACCCACAGTGAATTAGAGGCGTTGTTTAGTCAGTTCGTGGTCAATAGCCGAAGTCAGTTTTATGAATATTTTGAGTTTTTACATAGCGGCCGACTAAGTGGCGGTGATATCAATCATCAAAATCGTTTTGTGATGCGTGATTTAGGAATTGCAAAAGTACGTGGGGATGTTAATGAGAGCATATCGCGTTTTCAAACACTAGCCGAAGCACAAACGCATTATCAATTAAATAAGCTGCGAATGCAGTTCAAAGAAAGCGAGTCACACACAGAGTATCAGAACTTAGCCCAAGCACTTTTAGCCATTAGCTCAGAAGATGAATTAGCCCAGAGTATCAAAAACAAATTACTGATCCGCTTATATAAGCAGCTTAAAGAGCATGACTTAGCATTTGCATTTGAGTTACTTGAGCACTGTGAAGGCAGCAGTGAAGCGCAAGAGCTGGCAATTCGCCAGCGTTACAAACAAGGTGATAAAAGCTGGGTAGAACAAAAGCTTGAGCAAGTTATTCAAGACCCACTTGATGATGGCATTTTGTATTTTGCGGAGGACTTTTTACAGCGTAAATATAACAAGCAACAACGCTCACGCTTAACACAAATGCTCATTAATACAGAGCATCAATTGGAGGTTGATGACATTTACCGAGGCGATGTTGAGCAAGGAGTGTGCGAGCACTATCAACAGCTTGGCAATACAGTATTTTTTACTGAAAATAATCTTTGGTTGAGTCTTTTTACCTTAACGTTTTGGCAAGAACTCTTTATAGAGACGCCGCATCCGCCGTGTAATGAATTTGATCTATATCCAAAGGTGTTGCTTGCTGATTGTTTTTACACAGTGCAACAAACACAAATTGAACAAAAGCTTGCAAAATTCACTAGCAATGAAGCCTTGTATAAATATATCTGCAAAAACGCAGGGCAGTTTTACGAAGCCCCCAATAGCGTGTTTATGTGGCACAGCGATATGTTAGAGCCGCTAGAGGTATTAATAAAACACAGCCCGCTGACAAATTTAAAAGCGCATTTACTACAAATGACAAAAACCTTTAAGCAGCTTAAAGATGGCTACCCAGATTTGATGGTGCTTAAAGAGGATAAGCTCACCTTTGAAGAAGTGAAAGCCCCTGGCGACAAACTAAGACGTAACCAACTTGTCAGTATTGAGGTGTTAAAACAACATGGCTTTGCAGTGAATATCGTTGCGGTAAATTGGTTTAATGATCCGAATCGAATTTACAGTGTGGTGGATATAGAAACCACAGGTGGTGTTCAAGGTAATAATAAAATTACCGAAATAGCGGTTGTGCAGTTACAAGCGGGCGAAGTAATCAACCAATGGGCGAGTTTAATCAATCCTGAGCGTAGTATTCCTGCTTTTATCACCAAGTTAACTGGGATAAATGCCGCTATGGTACGTGATGCGCCACGCTTTGAAGAGATTGCCGATACACTACGCTCACTATTAAAAGGCAGTGTATTTGTTGCCCATAATGTGAATTTTGATTACGGCTTTATTCGCAAAGAATACGCTGCAATCGGGCAAGGCTTTAAAATGCCAAAGCTCTGTACCGTAGTTGAATCTCGCAAAGTATTTCCAAAGCTTAAGTCATATTCGCTCGGTAACTTAGCAGCACATTTTGAATTGAATTTAACAAATCATCATAGAGCGTTAGCTGATGCAACTGCCACAGCAGAGCTGTTAAATCTGATTCAACAAACACAATCAAAAAAGGCGAGTTAAACTCGCCTTTTAAACTTAATCTGTCCCATGCTAAATAAGGTTATTCGTATTCGATAGGGTCGGTAACGTTATTTAATGCAAAGGCTTCTAAGCGCTCTTGGCAAGCACCACATTTGCCACAGGCTTTGTCACGACCGTTATAACAGGTCCACGTTTGGCTATAATCAAGACCCATTTTTAGACCGTCTGTTAAAATGTCGATTTTAGTATTGTTTAAATACGGGCTGAAAATCTCAACAGCATCGTAGTTGGCAATACGGCAAACATCATCCATCTTTTGTACGAACTCAGGACGACAGTCTGGATAAATTGCATGATCGCCTGAATGGGCACCGTAATAAACTTTGCTGGCTTTTAAAGACACCGCATAACCCACAGCCAGTGATAGTAAAATCATGTTGCGGTTAGGCACAATTGTGCTCTTCATGCTTTCTTCTTCGTAGTGACCTTCTGGCACATCAATATCATCAGTCAGTGATGAACCACCAATGAGTTGGTTGATTGCTGAAATATCAACAATCTTATGAGAAACACCTAACTTTTCACATACTTGAGCGGCTACTTTAAGCTCTTTAACATGACGCTGGCCGTAGTCGAAAGACAGGGCATACACTTCGTGGCCTTGTTGCAGGGCTTTATTTAATACGGTAAATGAGTCCATACCGCCGGAATAAATCACAACTACTTTTTGCGTCATATCTGTTTTGCTCTTACTTTTGATAGAGGTTTACTTCAGGGCGCGATATACTACACGGCTCGGGCCTAAATAACAATTTTTGCGCGTGTTTTTGGTTTTTTTGATGGTATGTATTTTATACCGTTGCGTCGTAAGTGAGATGTCTTTTGTACAAAATTAACGAAGTGTTTGAAACAATTCAAGGTGAAGCGAGTTTTACGGGTACACCTTCAATCTTTTTACGTTTACAAGGCTGCCCTGTGGGTTGTGCTTGGTGTGATACAAAACAAACATGGGACGTTGATAATGTATATAAAGTGTCACTTGATGAGACGGTAGAGAAAAAAGCAGACTCAGATCATTGGGCGGAAGCAACTGCGGAGCAAGTGTTAGCGCTATTTAAAGAACGTGTCTACAACGCAAAGCATGTGGTGATCACCGGTGGTGAACCTTGCATGTACGACCTAAATCCAGTGTGCGAGCTACTACACGCAAATGGCTACTCAACTCAAATTGAAACCAGCGGCACATTTGAAATTTTAGTCCCAGAGCAGACATGGGTCACTGTATCACCAAAAATTAATATGCGTGGTGGCTACAACGTTTTACGCAGTGCTATGCAGCGTGCTGATGAAATTAAGCACCCAGTTGCAATGCAAAAGCATGTGGAAGAGCTCGAAGATTTATTCTTAAAAACAGGTGTGAATCCACGTTTAGTGTATCTGCAGCCAATTAGTCAAAAGACCTCAGCAACCAAACTTGCCATTGAAACCTGTATTGCAAAGAACTGGCGTTTATCGGTTCAAGTACATAAATATTTAGGAATTAGCTAGTTTATCTGGCTAGTTCTTAGTATCAATTTTTTACTTTTAACACTCTGATTGCTCGAGCGATGAAAGTGCCCGATAAGATGCCGTAAAAAGCGGCAAGTGATAACACGAGAGCGGCATTCGCAAAAAGCTCTGGCTTAATACTTGTTAAAACACCCACCGTATATTTGGTAAAGAAGATAGCCATGATGAATATCATTGGCCACCAACTGCCAGGTACTTTGAAAGACGCGCTTTGGGCTTGATAACTTGCTGATGAAGCAGAAAACAGCAATAAACCAATGATCGTACTGCTCAAAACGCCAGCTAGCCAGAGCAACATAATCGTTAAGCTATAACCAAAGCTTGAAGTCGCACCAAAAAATGATAAAGCAAGCATACCCAGCGGCAGTATCAATAATGTAGGCTGCTTTACATGGCGCTCGCGAGTTTGTTGCCAACCAACAAAAATAAGGCCAACAAACAGACCATAAACCCAAAGTGGTGTGTGAGTTAAAATTTCAATAATCATCTTACATCCTTGTTTTTATTATTTTTAGGAAGTTATTTAGTCGTGTCGTTTAAAGCGCAGCGCGTGTTCCTATTTTATCTGCTATTTATAAAAGTTTGTCAATTGAGTCATAGCCTTTAAAACAAAAAAGCGTTGCACTATGGCAACGCTTTTTTACTATGTTCTCGTAACTCGTAACTCGTAACTCGTAACTCGTAACTCGTAACTCGTAACTCGTAACTCGTAACTCGTAACTCGTAACTCGTAACTCGTAACTATCAATTCTGCGCTAAATAGTCCAACACCACCTGATGATGGTCTTTGGTTTTGAACTTATCAAACACATGTTTGATTTTACCGTCTTGGCCTACAAGGAAGCTAATACGATGAATTCCTTCGTATTCTTTGCCCATAAACTTCTTATAGCCCCAAATACCAAAGGCATCAGCAATCGCGTGATCTTCGTCGGCTAATAAATCAAAGTTAAGCTCTTTTTTAGTTTCAAAATTCTTTAAACGCTTGATTGGATCTGGGCTGATACCCACAACACGCGTATTTAATTTAGCAAGCTCAGCTTTTTCATCACGTAAGTTCTCTGCTTGCACAGTACAACCTGGTGTTGACGCTTTAGGGTAGAAATAAACCAGTACTTGCTGTTCTTTTAAAAGATCAGCGAGTACGATAGTTTCGTCATTTTGATTTTGTAAGCTAAAAGCAGGGGCTGTATCGCCTGCTTGTAATGGATTAATTGTTTTCATGCTTTGCTCCTTAGCGAATGCGTCTGAAAATATAATCTACGTTCAAACTACGAGAAAGATCTTCAAAGCTCACTTTAAAGTTATCGATATCGACTTCAACAGGAATATTAAACTCGAGTTCACAGCGCATTTTAAGCTCGTCATCTTCATCGTAGGTGTCTGACTTAAGAGAACAAATACTAATGTGGTTATCAGCAAAAAAGCGCGTAACTTTACTTAATGTTCCAGGTGTATCAATACCTGTGTATTCGAGGGTGTAACCGGCACAAAATTCACATGCAACATGACTTGCAGTGCGTTTCATCATGGTTAAAAGACCAAGTTCCATACCTTTAGTTGGCAATGTGTGTTCAATGCGGCTAATAGCCGACATGTCACCTGCTAATAGCATGATAAAGGTAAATTCGTTGCCCAAAATAGCAATGCGACTGTCAATTATATTGCAATGGCAATCACTCACTAACTGAGTCAATTCGCTAACGATACCGGGTCTATCTTCGCCAATCGCAGTGAGCACTATCTGATGATTTGTAAAAGCAGTCATGGAATTTTAAATACCTAGTAATTAACAATACCAATGGATATAAGCTTGAATAAGCTTTGATTTCACGTGAGTTTAATAACGCACGGCGGCGAAGTTTAACATAATTTGCACCGTTAACGATAGCGGCGATTAATTAAGCCGTGAATAAAGTACGCTCTTTCTTGTTTTTAGGGGCATCAGAAAGTACCATAGTTAAAATTTTGCAAGGCGATAAGCATTCAAACACGTTACGCTAGCCCAATCTATTCGGGTTTTTTGCATAAAAACAATAAATGTAAAGTTAAAAGTGATTTTACAGTGAACCAAATCGGCATTACCCACTCATACATTTGTTAAAAAAATTAAGGGTTTGCTAAGGAGAAATATCTGTGCAGTATTGGATCTCAAAGGCGCTTGCTGTAAGCGTAATGGTAAGTTTAACTGGGTGCGGTGTATTCACCGATGAAGCGCACCACAAACGTAATTATCGTGCTAATGATGCGGTGAAAGCACCAGCAGGGTTAGCGCAACCAGCTCAAGATCCAACTTATAAAATGGATGTTGCGCAATACGACAACAATCCTGAAGCTAAAAACTATCGTCCGCCAGCGCAAGTGATTACTATTGCTCAAGGTACTTGGGTTGAAGAAGGTGACACAGAAGCGCGTGTTTATTTTGATAAAAACGATGGTATAGAAGATTTAGATGTCTTTATCTGGGACTCTATCAAAGCCGTTTTAGCTGAAAAAAATACCGCCGCTTTAAAAGAAGACAAAGCTTCAAATTCAATTGAAACAGGTTGGTATGCCATTATTAAACCTGAAGAAGGTTGGTTCTGGGAAACCGAAACAGAAGTATCTCAACAGCGCTTCATCTTCACAATTGAAGAAAAGTCACATCAACGTACAGCCTCATTAACGTCTAAGCTTGCCGATTATAAGAGCGATTCTGTACCGCTAACGCCGTTACTTCAACAACAACTAGAAGTACGCGCATTAAATCAAGTGATTGCAGAGTTTGATTACCGTTATCGTCAGCTTGAAGTTGAAATGCGCAAACAACAAGGCATTATTTCTTTAGAAATGGGCTTTGATAACAAAGGTAATGCAGCACTGGTTACTGAGCAAGATTACAACATGGTGTTTGATCGTTTCTCTGGTTTCTTAGAGCGTCTATCTTTCACTATTGTAGAAATTGACCAAGAACGTGGTTTGATCACGGCTGATTACAAAAAGCCAGAGTCAAGCGTATGGGATTCAATTTGGGGCGAAGAGTTAGCTGAGCTGCCAATTGAAGATGGCCAATACCAAATTCTTGTTAGCCGCACCAATGATGGCGGTACAAGTTTAACGTGGATGGACTCTGAAGGTTCGACATTAGAGCCTGGTACAATGAATGACCTCCAGCAAGCATTAGAAAATGCACTGCGTCAGCGCGGTATCAATATTTAATAATTAAAAAAGTTAAAACCACCACAAAAAGAGCTTAGCCGCTCTTTTTGTGGTTTTTACAGGTTGAAAATATGTCTAACTTAAACACAGCAAATCGCAGTGACTTGCGAACCTTGTTTACCTTTTTCGTTCCTTCACTTATAGGTGTCTTCTTGTTTATGACGCCGGTACCCATAGGTGAAGCAATGACCATTCCGATTGCTGTTATGGCAAAAGCAGTACAGGAGTGGATTGCTCCATTCGCATTGGGTTTGATCACCAGTATTGTCTGTATCACCGGTATTTTATCTTTAGTGATAAAGCTATTTAAGCCACAACCATTACTTAAGTTCTTTATAATTAAGCATTTATTTGATGTTAGTTGGCTTTGGCTGAGTGTTCGATTACTGGGCATGGTATTTATCGTTTTGACCTACACAAAGCAAGGGCCAGAAATGATTATTTCCGGTAATACGGGGGCGTTGGTACTCAACGACTTACTGCCAGTATTATTCTCTGTATTTATTTTAGCGGGATTACTATTACCGTTATTACTAAATTTCGGCTTGTTAGAATTAGTCGGTACCTTATTAACTAAAGTGATGCGTCCGCTTTTTGGTGTGCCAGGCCGCAGTGCGGTTAACTGTGTGGCATCATGGTTAGGCGATGGCAGTGTGGGTATTTTGATGACCGCTCGCCAGTATGAAGATAAACATTATACGCAACGAGAAGCGGCTATTATTGGTACCACATTCTCTGCTGTATCAATCACTTTTTGTTTAGTTGTTATAGGCCAAGTAAAGCTTGAGCACCTTTTCGCACCTTTCTATTTAACTGTGTGTTTAGCGGGTTTAGCAGCCGCATTAATTGTGCCTCGTTTACCTCCACTGCGCTTCAAAAAAGACCTCTATGTAGATGGTACAGAGCCTGATAAAGATGCTGAGTCAGTGCCTGAGGGTAAAACATTGGTTGCCCATTCACTTGATGTTGCATTGGCAAAAGCGCGCACTGCACCTGGAGTAGGCGGCACACTAAAAGAAGGCTTACATAACGCATTTGATATGGTATTTGCAGTATTACCTGTGGTTATGGCTGTGGGCACATTTGCTTTGATCATTGCTGAATATACGCCAATTTTTGAGTACATGGGCAAGCCATTTGTACCATTCTTAGAGTTACTACAAGTACCAGAAGCTGAGGCTGCTGCGCAAACAATTATGGTCGGCTTTGCTGATATGTTTATTCCGTCAATTCTTGCAGCGGGTAGCATTGAAAGTGATGTGACGCGCTTTATTATTGCTGCAATGAGTGTGACTCAATTGATTTATATGTCAGAAGTAGGTGCATTGCTTTTAGGTAGCAAAATTCCGGTGAATATTGTTGAGTTGTTTTTAATCTTTATTTTAAGAACCTTAGTGACATTACCGGTGATTGTCTTAATGGCACATTGGTTAGTGTAAGATAAATTTTAACTTACAACGAAAAAGCCCTGATCATTCATCAGGGCTTTTTTTATCTTTTTCATCATCTGTTTTTGGTAGTTTGAAATCCATTTTCGCCGCATGTTTTAGCAGCAATAAATTGCCAATAACCACCCCAAATACAACGACAATGACCGCAATAATTTGCCATGTTTCCATTTTTAAATCCTGCAGTTATACATGGCTTTCATAGTAGCACTTAAAACCGTCTAGCATAAGACAAAGAAATGAAATCAAGGCCGGGGTTAGGGCTTTTAAAGCCTGCATTGGAGTAATGTAAATATCTTAGCGCTAACGTAGAGCCACTCCCTAAGTCAGCAACTAAACCCAACCTATCTTCAAACTGATAGTGAGTACTGACATTTTTGCCGGCAAAATGGGTGTCATCTAACAGGGAAACGCCAATGCCAAACTCCACATACACAGGCATGTTTTTCACGTTAAATACAGGGTATTGGATCACTGGAGACATGGCTAACACTACATTGGTTTGATGTTTGTTATGTTTACCATATTCCCAAATATTAAAGCTTGATTCGAAGTAAAGACGGGCGTGTTGCAAGGGCAACATTTCATTGGGTATATGATATTGATAAGCCAATTTTAAACCTTTTACATCACCTTCTCCTTGAATGTAATCAATGGCATAACCATGATTTGAAGCGGCATAAATGGGTGCTGCTAAGAGTGCTGCTGCACTTAACATAAGTGCTTTTAATGGGCGTTTTAGTTTCATCTCGGTACTTCTCATTATGACTGTGAGCAAGTAGATAAGGGCGAGGGGGAGGGCTTTTCAATGTGCGTAAATACACAGACGCTGTGTACATCCTCATATTTTTTAGCAATTAACTGAAAACTATGGGGAAAATTGATTGGTGCTTAATTGGCATTAAAACGGTGTCGGATTGTTTCTTTTTTTATGGATTTATTATCGGTATATTAGCGAAAATTTTCGTTAAGAGGTGAATACGATGACCAAACTAGTTAACTCATTTTTGCTAATTGCAGCTCTTTTTACTGCATCTACTTTTGCCAGCGAAGACAGTTCGCCAAAGCAATTATTAGAGTCAGTCACAGCAGATTTATTTGTTGATATTGCAAATGTGAATGCGAAAGGTGATGCAAGTTCAGAAGCGATGGCAAGCATTGTTGAAAAACGCTTATTGCCACACATGGACATTAAGTTTGTATCGTATAAGCTTTTAGGTAAGCACATTAAGGGCTTACGTCGTGAGCAAGCTGTTGATTTTATTGCTGCGGTTGAGCATTACTTAACAGTCACTTACGCTGGCGCGCTGATGAAATACACAGGCCAAAAAGTTATTTTTGATCAATCACAACTCATCGACGACGGTTATGCAACCGTTAAAACGCAAATTGTTGATGACAATGCGCCAGCCATTGATTTGCACTTTAAATTACGTCAAGGCAAAGATAAGCAGTGGAAAGTATACGATATCGTTGCTGAAGGCATCTCACTGTTAAGCGCGAAGCAAAAAGAAGTTTTACAGCGCATCAGCCAAGTTGGCATTGATGAAGTAACACACGAATTAGCAAGTAAGTAAGTTAGCCCAAATGCTCGATTAACTTCACCTCATCGGGCATTTTAGCTACTTTCAGTCTCCAACCAAGCAGTGAGTACCGTCCATGTGCCGCTGCTTTTCTATTTTCTTTAAAAATCACCTACTTTGCGCTAGCACCTGTAACCCTCTGTGGTAGAATCATGCTACTTTTCTTGTTTACCAAAGTATCTGTTCAGATACTGTGTTATTGGTCGCAATATTAAGCAAACTGTCAGTTAAATTTTGCTATAACTAATTGCTTAATAAGACATCGAATAATGTGCAGCGGAGTTGTGTTTTTTTAATGGAAAATGTACTGATTTGGCCAAAGGAATACCCGTTACTGATCAAAGGATTAGCTGAGCAAAACGGGGCCTATATTTTAGATGCTTTAGAAGCTTGGCCGGCATGTCGTTCTACTAATGAAGATGACGGTGTGTGTACGACGGTTCTTCCGCCGATTTATTATCTTACTTGGTTGACTCCTCTTGAACCGTTTGAAGAGTGCTATTTCCAACATATTTCTGAGTTTGATGAAGCGGCGTTGCATTATATTAATGCTATGAAAGCGCACTTTTTAGAAAATGACTACACACCAGAAAGTCTTGTTTTAATGTTGTGCCAGCGCTTAGAGAAATACGCCAGCGCATTCGCTCAATCAGCCGTTAAAACACCTATTACACTCATCCATCAGTTATTTAATCGTCGCTATTTTACTGTGATTGAACATGTTCTAAACCACGGTGCAAAAATGTCTGCGGACGATGTTTTAGAGCTGTGGACCGAGGTTGATTTTAGAGATCGTTTTAGTGGTTTTATCCCTGACTCTGTGGCTGATCTTGAACCACTAACAGTGCTAGCGGCCGAAAAAGTTGCCCATGGTGAAGATTACTTTACCTTGTTGAAACTGGTGTCTCCGGATGTTGATTCGGCCTCGTTACTTGAACAAGCTTTACTTGCTCATTTAAGTCATGAAAATGCTAAACAAACCATGGCAAAACGTTTTATTGAGCAAGGTGCAACCGGTGCATTAGCTGACGAAAACGGTAAAACAGCCTTTATGTGGGCGACCGAAAAAGGCTATGTGAATGTTGTTGAGACTATACTTGAGCATCAAGATAAAAAAGCCCGAGACAACAAAGGGAATACAGCATTACATTACGCTGTATTAGCCGAGAATGGACCTTTACTCGTGTTGCTTTTAAAAGCGGGTTATGACTTTAGAGTGCGTAACAACGACGGTTTAAGTTGCTACCGATTAGCAGTAAGCATTAAAGCAGATAACTTAGTGAAGTGCCTTGAGCATGACTTCGGCATTAAAGAGCTTTCGCCAAGAAGGGCAGTTTGATCGCGTTAAAAAAGTGCACTTACTACACGCGATTGTAACCTTGTTATTACCTGTGCAGTTGTTCTTCTTTTTTGATGACAGTATTGCCATTAAAAGCGAATTAACGCTGAGCTTTACGCTGATTTCGATCTTATGCTTTTTCTTTGCTACAAGCCTGAAACGCTGTGCACTTTACCCGCATATCCGTCATCCATGGGGGCTGTTTATATTAAGACTGTTCTCATTATTTAGCTTAATTGGCCAAGTGGGTCTAGCAAGTATTGTCGCGCTAGCCACCTTAGCTGAGTTGGTGTGATGACATAAAAGCTATATAAAGTGACATAAAAAAACGGCAACCTAGGTTGCCGTTTTTTGTTTCATTTTTGCAAAACAAACGTGTTTATTTGTTGTGCTCATGTGCCGCTTTTTCTTCAGCCAGCTCTTCTTTTAATTTACGTATCTTAAGGCCAAGTTCTTGTCCACGATGGCGTGCATAATAGGTGCAGCCAATAAACATCAGACTGGCAAAAGTTAACTCAAGTAATACCCAAATCAGCTGCTCTTGTGCGACCCATAGCAATGTAAAACCATGGATGAAATAGAACATCACGATAAAGTTCGCCCACGCATAGGTATAAGGTTTATCTTGAATGATGCCCTTAAGTGGTAACAGCAGAGGCAGTATATATACAACAAAGATAAAGGCGTTACTGTGGCCTTCTCTTGGGGCAATTAAAAACAGCCAAATTGGCATTAAAACTAATAAGCCGATATAGCCAATCAGCGCAAAACGTTGGAATCGTTTTGTAATTGGTTTTTTTGCAACAGGCTTATTTAGCTCAGGTTCCAAGCTCATTTTAATTTACTCGCAATTAGTGCCAAGCGTTTTCCAACGCTTTGGCAAATTTTAATTTCGTCTTTACTTAATACATTGCTGTTATTGCTACCTGCCACATGAGTTGCACCGTATGGCGTACCGCCGGTTTCAGTTGCAAGTAATTCAGGCACCTCATAAGGCACACCTAGCAACATCATGCCGTGATGTAACAGTGGTAATGATAGATTCAACAAGGTGGCTTCGTTACCACCATGCATACTGCTTGATGACGAAAAAACACAAGCTGGTTTATCTATCAGCTGACCTTTAAGCCACAGATCACTGGTGGTTTCCCAGAAGCTTTTTGCTTGTGAGGCCATCATGCCAAATCGCGTAGGGGTGCCAAAGGCCAAGCCATCACAATTAATAAGATCATCTTTGCTGATCACAATATCGTGTGGCTGTCGCTTTACAAATGTGCGCAGCAAGGCTGTAGCACCTTGTTGCTCAATCGACTCGGCTATCTCATGCGCCATAGCTTCTACAGAGCCATGGCTTGAGTGATATAGCACAACAATGTTTATAGCCATTAAAGTACGCTTAATACGTTTTCTGGCGGACGACCAAGGGCTGCTTTACCATTGTGCTCAACAATAGGGCGCTCGATGAGTTTAGGGTTTGCAACCATCGCTGCAATTAACTTGTCTTCGTTTTGTTCGTTCTTAAGTTCAAGTTCTTTGTAGATGTCTTCTTTCGTGCGCATTAATTCACGGGCAGAGGTAAAGCCAAGTTGGTTAATTAAAGTCGCAATTTGCTGTTCACTAAGCGGAGTTTTTAGGTATTCAACAACACTTGGTTGTACGTTATTGCTTTCTAATAGCGCAAGTGTTTCACGCGATTTTGAACAACGCGGATTATGATAAATAGTCACAGACATGGTGTGTTCTCACATTTAATAATTTGGCTTATTTTAGGGCAAGCGCTGCGAGACTTAAAGTCTCGCAAGCTCTTTTTGTAATTGACG
Organism: Pseudoalteromonas sp. T1lg122; assembly: GCF_002964825.1. Taxonomy (NCBI): domain Bacteria; kingdom Pseudomonadati; phylum Pseudomonadota; class Gammaproteobacteria; order Alteromonadales; family Pseudoalteromonadaceae; genus Pseudoalteromonas; species Pseudoalteromonas sp. T1lg122. The sequence continues at coordinate 164,459 of NZ_PQCG01000034.1, read as the reverse complement.
GTATTGCGTGAGTAGAGCTTTTAAACGTTGTTGTTTTACTAATTCTTCTGGCTCAACAAAGTTGAGTGCTTTTTGAATTTCATCCGCTGCTTTTAAATAAGCGCCATATTGGGCAAGCACATCAGCATGGGCTTCGTGATAAGAAGCCATGTTTTCTTGCTTTTTATAGACATCAGCAATGAGCTCTTTTGCAAGATTGTTTTCAGGTTTCGCTAATAAGTAAGATTTTAAAATACGCTCAGCAAGGTCAAATTGTTTTGCTTCCATCGCGGCATTTGCATAGTTTAAGGCAATCACCTGATTGTTTGGTCTATCGATATCTAGTTTAGCTAAAAACTCTACCGCTTCATTCGCTTTGCCTTGTGCAATCAATAAGTCGGTGTGGGTATCGATATAAAATAAGTTCTTTGGATCTTGCTCAAGTAATGGATTCAAAATGCTGGCTGCTTCATCAAGCTTTTTCTGATCTAATAAACTAATCCCTAAACCGTACTTGAGTGCCGTATCATTATGTACGGTGTTTTCACGCATTAATTTACGAAACAGATCTTCAGCTGCTTTGGCTTTTTGATGATAACGGGCAATAACACGGCTCTTAGCTAAGTTAAATTCTAAGCTATCAGCATAGTGTTTTTTTGGGTATTGCTCGGCACGCAAGCGCACACAGAAACCCGGCTTTCAGGTAATGGGTGAGTCAGCAAGAATGCCGGCGGCTTATATTTATAACGGATTTGTGCAGCAAGTTTAGTTAAAAACTCACTCGATTGGCGAGGATCAAATCCGGCATTATTTAAGGTCTGCATACCAATGCGGTCTGCCTCTTGCTCTGCTGCACGGCTGTGAGTTAATTGACTAAATGCCGCTTGGGTTTGGTTTGCAGAGATAATTGCAATACCGGCATCAGGTGCCACAACGGTAGCTAAAATACCTGCAATCATACCTGCGATGGTTAACGCACTGTTATCTTGCTGTTGTTGAATACGACGGGCTAAATGGCGCTGCGTTACGTGAGCTATCTCATGTCCAAGTACTGAAGCAAATTGGCTTTCGTTATCCGCTTGAGCGATAAGACCCGTATGCACACCTACATGGCCACCGTAAAAGGCAAAGGCGTTAATCTCAGGATTGTTTAGCCAAAAAAAGGAGAATGGAAAACGTACATCGTTGGCATTCGCCACTAAACGTCTACCTAGGGTAGTCAGGTATTCATCAAGAACAGGGTCATTCACAACCGGTGATGAGCCACGAATTTGCATCATCATCACTTCACCAATTGCTTGTTCTTTTTCAATCGGCAAAGCTTGTAAAGCTGAGGTCCCTAAATCGGGCAGCTTAAAGTTAGTTTGTGCCTTCAACGGCTCACTATGCAGTATCGAAAATGTGAGTAATGCACTACATAGTGTAATAAAGGCTGATTTTAGTCGCATCTTATTCCTTGTTGATTTGCTCACCTAACATGACTTTTGCTATGTCTATTTCGTCGCTGCATGCTCGGCTGTCTTTTTCGCACAATTGATAGAAATCTTTTATTGTGACTCCATCTAGCTTAACAACGTTCAACTCTCGTTGTAAAAAAGTTATGATTTTATGCACTACTTTATGGGCATGAAGGATTAATGCTTTGTCAGCTTTATCGCCTCTTTCAAAGTAAAAAGCGATGAATTTATGAAGCTGGTTAAAGCGAATTAGGTTTTTCATGGTGTGTGGATCCCACACCTTAAATTCCATAAAGCGATTGTCTTTAATGTACTGATCTACTGTAACATCTTTTGCATAAGGATAGGCCCATAATTCGAAGCCTCGGTCGGTAAAACTTTGATGTAATGCGATACGTGGTTTTTTCTCACAGACAATTTCGCCCATGTCGGTTTCATAGCCGTCTAATAAATCGAGGTTCCAGTTGCGTGGATCAATTAATCGTTTCACCGCATTATCAAAGCCGTGATCCAAAATCCCTTCAGATTCGCTAACAGAAGATGCCACCATATGATAAAAAGGCGGCAGCTCGCCCCAATTTATTTGTTTTTTATACCAGTTAATCTCTTTAAGAGTTGGATTCGCAGGTAATTGCGCTTTATTATGCGAGGCAGGCATCTCGTTTCCTTTACTACCAGTTATTGATTAAGGATAAACTATTGTTTTGCGTGTTTTAAGAAAAAAATGAGTTGTTTCTCATTATAAAGACTTATTTTTGCAAGATGCTGACATCTTATACTTATTATTCATATTAATAACGCAGTTGATTCGCTATGTTAACGGTTGATTTAAGGGACTATAAGTGTCCTCAACAATTTATTCAGTTTAAATTAGGGTTGAATAAGGCAATATCGGCTCAACAAGCCGTGACTTTTACATTCAATGCTGCAGAGGCAACGGACGATATGCAGCGATTTTTAGAAAAACATCATTACCATTTTAAAATTGACCTAGAATTAGGTGTGCTAACCGTGGAGCCCATTCGTGTTTGAGTATGTAAAAGCCTGGTACGAAAATAAATTTTCAGATCCCCATTCAGTAACTTTGTTGTTACTGCTTATTGCAACCTTTGCATTTTTCTATTTTTTTGGTTCGTTAATCGTACCTGTGTTAGTCGCCTTGGTGATTGCTTATTTACTTGATTGGCCCGTTGCCCATTTAGAAAAGCTAGGTTTAAAACGGTTTACCGCGACGATTATAGTGATGTTGGTATTCAGTGGATTAATGATCACAATTATTGTTGGTATGGGGCCGGTGCTTTGGCAGCAAACCAGTAACCTAGTTCAAGAAACGCCTTATATGATTGAAAAGGGCAAAGCACTGCTATTACACCTTCCAGAAGATTACCCGAGTTTGATCACGGAAGATCAGGTTAAATCAATTGTTGCCAGTGTTGAAACCAAAGCCATTGAATTTGGCCAGTTAGTGCTTTCAGTGTCGTTAACCTCGATAAAAGACGTGGCGGCATGGTTGATTTACCTGATTTTAGTGCCGCTCTTAGTGTTTTTTATGCTTAAAGATAAGTTAGAGCTCACGCAAAGTGCTGAGCGTTTACTGCCTAAACAGCGCCGCTTGATCATTCAAGTTTGGCAAGAAATGAATCAGCAAATCATGAATTATATTCGCGGTAAGGTGTTTGAAATATTAATTGTTGGTACTGCATCTTTTATTGCCTTTGCAGTACTTGATCTTCGCTATGCAGCTTTACTCGGTGTGTTGGTTGGCTTGTCGGTGCTTATTCCATTTGTAGGGGCGGCATTGGTGACCATTCCTGTAGCCGCCGTGGCGTTATTTCAGTTTGGTTTAGAAACACAATTTTGGACCATTTTAATCATCTATGGCGTGATCCAAGCACTTGATGGCAACGTGTTAGTGCCGTTACTGTTCTCTGAAGCGGTCGATTTAAACCCAGTGTTTATTATCGTTGCAGTACTGTTTTTTGGCGGTTTGTGGGGTTTTTGGGGGGTGTTCTTTGCAATACCGCTGGCTTCATTAGTAAAAGCGCTTATAAATGCTTGGTCTTCTAAGAAGGTTGAGCTAATAGAAAGTTAGCTTAGTCTTAAAAAGTATAGAAAGCGCACTTTACTGACTAATTGATTATTATAATTTAGCCGTGAAAAATGTAAAATAGGTTATAAGATATATCTTTTAGTAATATGGTGCGTTTTACATGGCAAATTTTTACCTTCCTGACGATGCTAATCAGCAAATTTATTTAGATGCGAATGCAACGACTCCTGTACTTCCTGAAATTGCCGATGTGGTTTCGCACACGATGCGTGTGTGTTTTGGTAATCCATCAAGCTCTCATATTACGGGTATTCAAGCAAAACACTTATTAGAGCAAACACGTAATAAAGCGCGTGAAGTTATTGGCGCGACTGATGGTGATATTTTATTTACCTCAGGTGCAACCGAAGGTATTCAAACAGCGGTTGTTTCAACACTGATTGCAGCTAAAAATCATCAAGTTGAAAACCCGGTATTACTGTATGGTGCAACAGAGCACAAAGCGGTGCCAAATACGCTCAAGCATTGGAACAGTGTGCTTGATATCAACGCTCAGGTGCTAGCAATCCCTGTTGATAAAAATGGTATTTTAGATCATGAGTTTATTCGTAAACATGCTGCGAATGCACTGATGATTTGCACTATGGCAGTCAACAACGAAACCGGTGTATTCCAAGACTTAACCGCAATTGAGCAAGTTATTCGCAGTGAAAACAATAATGTGGCTTGGATGGTTGACTGTGTACAAGCATTAGGCAAAACCAACTTGGCGCTAAGCCAAACAACCATTGATTATGCCCCATTCTCTGGTCATAAATTGTATGCGCCTAAAGGCATTGGTGTACTTTATATTCGTAAAGGCAGTGCGTATACGCCATTTATTGCCGGTGGCGGCCAAGAAAGCGGAATGCGTTCAGGCACAGAGAACTTACCCGGTATTGCTGGTTTAAATAAGCTGTTTTCTTTATTACTTGATAAACAAAATCAAACATTTAAGCCGCTTGAGCAGTTACATGCTTATCGCGAGCAATTACTGGGTGCGCTATTAGATACATTTGGCAGTATTACCTTTAACCACAGTTTTGAGCATTCAGTGCCAACAACGTTGAACTTTGCGGTGAACGAATTAACCAGTAAAGAAGTAATGGATTTATTTGATGCTGCGGGTATCCGTGTGAGTGGCGGCTCTGCGTGTAGCTCAGGTGCAAATCGTAGTTTTGTTTTAGATGCGATGGGAGCCAGTGATTGGCAAAGTGAAAATGCGATTCGCATGTCATTCGGCCCGGCTGCAAGCCAGCAAGAAATTGACTTTGCTTGTGAAAAAATTCGTTCTTTAAAACCAATTCTAGAAGCAAACTGTTTGGTTGTGTCTGATAGTACATCGCCTCAGCAAGAAGTCTGTGCGATTGGCTTAACACAACTGCGCCATCAAGCTGCGTGCTGTTGGCTTTATGTCGACAGCGATAAAAATGCAGTGGTAATTGATCCTATTATTGAGCTTATTCCGCGTATGGCGAAAATTGTCGCAACACAAGGTTTAACAGTAAAAGCAATTATCGATACGCATAATCACCAAGAGCGTTTATCGGCTCGCTGTCTATTAACCAAAGAGCTAGCAGAGCGCTATGTTGTTAATGAAATAGATGAACTTGGCTGGCCTAAAGATTCAGCAGCTATCGAATTAAGCGGTGCACATTTAAGCAAAGTAGCGACACCGGGTCACAGTGATGATAGTGTTAGCTATTTATTGAAAGATACGCTAAGTGGTAATGTTAGCTATTGTTTCTGTGGTGATTTAATTTTACCAGGTGGCTTGGGAAATACGGCAATTAGCGGCGGCGATGCAGCAAAAATGGCCTTGTCATTAAAACAGCTTGCACTGGAAGTACAAGATTCAACGGTGATTTGTTCAGGTCATGATTATCAGCAATGTTTTGCAATGGATTGGCATGCACAAAAAGCAACGACACCGTTATTAGCAAAATTATTAAACGAGCAAGTATCAGATGCTCAGTTTGTTGAATTAAAGCAACAAGCAGATGAGCAAAAGCATTCAATGAGTCACTCTTTATGTGGCTATGTTGAAACACTTGAAAGTACGCCAATGAAACAGCTTGCTGCAACCGATGCTAAAGCAATGTTAGACGATAAGGGGACTTACCTAATCGATACTCGCGAGCCGTATGAGCATGGTGCGAATAATTTGGCCGAGTTATTTACTGTTGCTGAGAGCAAAGTGATCAACATTCCACTGAGCCGTATGGCAAACGCCATCGTTCAAGGACAGCTAGATAAAGACCATAGCTACATTTTGGTTTGTCGAAGTGGTAATCGTTCAAAACAAGCGGCAAACAATTTGTCTCAATTAGGTTTTGAAAACGTTTTTAATTTGAATGGCGGTTTAGCATTGCTTTAAAAAGTAGTATCAATTCAGTCATTAAAAAGCCGCTATAAAGCGGCTTTTTCGTAACTTGTATAAATTAGGCTGTTGTAGGACCTGAGCTTTCCCGTACCACCAATGAAGGGGTAAAGGTTGTGATGATGTCTTTATCTTGATTGCGTGCACCACGGGTTTTTCTAAACAGTAAACGCGCTGCATGCTGTGAAATTACATCATTGGCTTGATGAGCCGTGGTGAGTTTTGGCCAAGTTTGACGCGAGAACGGTGAGTCTTCGAAGCCGGTAATTGATAATTGCTGCGGAATTTCAATTCCCATTAAGCGTGAGGCGAATAATGCGCCTGCTGCCATCTCATCGTTTCCGCCAAGAAGGGCGGTGATGTTTTTCGGATTACTTTCACCCAGCAAGGCTTTTGCACCTTCTACACCTGATTCAAATGAATATTGGCCTTCGTAGATCAGCTCATCATTTAATGGAATGCTGTGATCTTTTAACGCGGCTTGATACCCCTCTAAACGTTCAGTTGTTGATTTATGTTCTTTATCACCACACAGGAAACCAATATTTTTATGGCCAAGTGACAGTAGGTGAGCGGTGATTTCATACGCAGCTGCGTAGTCATTTACATAAATACAGGTATCTTGATTTTCTTCAGTCGGGCGACCAGAAAGCACGCGTACATAATGAATGCCCATTTCATCAAGCATCTCGATGATACTGTTTTGTTCTGACAGTGGTGGCGTTAACACAAGGCCTGCCAAGCGCGAGCGTTTGATCATGGTTTTAAAGTCTTCTTCCATGTTGCCATCAAGGTAATTACACGGATGAATAACCAGCTCATAGCCTTCTTCTTTACAACGCGAAAGGACACCGTTCTGCATGTCGATGACATAATAAGCATTCGGGTTGTCATAAACTAAACCAACAGTAAAAGACGATGTGCCTGCTAGGTTACGAGCTGCAAGATTTGGTTGATAGTTCAACGTGTTAACAGCATCCATCACTATGTCATAGGTTTTTTTTCTGACCGATGGCTCTTTATTAATCACTCGCGAAACGGTTTTCATTGAAACACCCGCGAGCTTGGCTACATCATTTATGGTTACTTTCATACTGTTACTTTATAGTTAGTTATATTTGTATTATAATAATATCGAAAAGTGTTCGCCAGAGCGCTTTTTCTGAATAGGTACATTAATATTTAATATAAGTTAGTTAGTGTATCTAATGTTCTACCAAATTAGCAGTAAAATAATTGAGATAATTTTTATGATACCGGTGTCAAAAGAGAAAAATTGCGCTATTATCTCGACTATAAAATGTAAAAGTAGAACATTGACAGCGTTGTCATTTTAACTTAGTGTTAATTTTCATCGTGTTTTTAATTGCTGTCTTTATTCAACATTAATAAAAAGATAGTTAATAATCAGTTTGTTGCAAGTTTTGAGGGGATTATATATATGAGCAGCCGTTCGCAATTAGCTAGTTGGCAAGCACTATCTGAAAGTGCCAAGAAGATGAAACAAATTCATCTTAAAGATTTATTTGCCAAAGATAGCACGCGTTTCGAGCAATTCTCAGCTCAAATCCCAGGCGTATTATTCGATTACTCAAAACAACAAATTGATAAAACGGTTTTTGAACAGCTTATTGCTTTAGCGAAAGAGTGTGACATTAGCGCATGGCGTGAAAAAATGTTCAGTGGTGAGAAAATCAACATTACTGAAGACCGTGCTGTACTTCATACTGCTTTACGTAACCGCGCTAACACAGCTGTAATGGTTGATGGTGAAAACGTAACAGACGCTGTTAACGCTGAGCTTGCTAAAATGAAAGCCTTTGTTGGCAAAGTACGCAGTGGCGAGTGGTTAGGCTACACAGGTAAAGCTGTAAAAGATGTTGTTGCAATTGGTGTAGGTGGTTCAAACCTTGGTCCGCAAATGGCAACCGAAGCACTTGCTGCTTATGCTGACGACACATTAAATGTTCACTATGTATCAAATGTTGATGGTGTTCAGATTGCATCTGTTTTGCAAGGTTTAGATGTTGAGACAACATTATTTGTTATCTCATCTAAAACGTTTACCACCTCAGAAACCATGACTAACGCTAAATCAGCCGTTGAGTGGTTTTTACAAACAGCCCAAGCACAAGAGCATATTGCTAAGCACTTTGTCGCTGTAAGCACCAATTTAGAAAAAACAGCGGCCTTTGGTATCGCTGATGAAAACGTATTCACAATGTGGGATTGGGTAGGCGGTCGCTTTTCTTTATGGAGTGCGATAGGATTACCAATCGCCCTGTACCTAGGCTTCGATGCGTTCGAAGAAATCCTAGAAGGTGCGTTTGAAATTGATGAGCATTTTAAAAATGCTGAATTTGAAAATAACGTACCATTATTAATGGCGCTTTTAAGTGTTTGGAACACAAGCTTTTTAGGCTATACGGCGCAAGCAATTTTACCGTATGACCAAGCACTACACATGTTACCTGCATATTTGCAGCAAGGTGAGATGGAAAGTAACGGTAAACATGTTACTTTCGCAGGTGAAACGGTTCCTTACACGACGGTTCCAATCATTTGGGGCATGACAGGTATCAATGGCCAACATGCTTTTTACCAATGTCTGCACCAAGGTAATGTGATTGTACCTGCTGACTTTATTGCTTCAATTGAGCCGCAAGTCAATGTTGGTAAGCACCATGATATTTTATTATCAAACTTCTTTGCACAAACCGAAGCAATGATGGCCGGTGTTGATGCAGAGCAAGTAACTGCAGATTTAACCGCGAAAGGTAAATCTGAAGCAGAAATTGCAGAATTATTGAATCACAAGATTCACCAAGGCAATCGCCCAACAACGTCAATGTTATTAGATAAAGTTGATGCGAAAACGGTAGGACGTTTAATTGCGCTTTATGAGCACAAGATCTTCTGCCAAGGCATTATCTTAGAAATCTGTTCATTTGACCAATGGGGTGTAGAGCTAGGTAAGGGACTTGCCTCTAAAATTGAAGCTGAATTATTTGATGACGCAGTAAGTCATCCACACGACAGCTCAACCAATGGACTGATCGCTTACTATAAAACACATCGTAAGCAGTAATAGATTCGCAGCAACAGCTGCAAACCGAATACCTTTGAACGGGTAGCGCTGGAGTTCTTAGGGCCTGTATTTTTGTGAGAGGATTTACAGAGCCCCTAAGACTCATTTACTTCAGCCAACATAAGAATAATGAGTAAGCTACTTACAAAAAAATTCAACAGGCTTTGTTAAAGGGATCATCTAACACAGCCAAATCAACCAGATAACAACACGCACTGCCATACTGCATGAGTCGATTAACATGGCATTGCCAATGTAGAGAGTGATATATGTTAAATCCATTTGATATCGTAATTTTTGGGGGCGGCGGTGATCTTGCGTTACGCAAATTACTTCCTGCAATGTATCGCGCTTATCAAGAGGGCAACCTTCCTCAAGGTTCTCGTATCCTTCCTACGGTACGCGAAGAAAGCAAACGTAAAGAATACATCGAAACAGCACATAAAGCGTTACAAGACTTTTTAGGTAAAGGTGAGTACAACGCAAAAGATTGGAAAGCGTTTTCAGCTTACCTTGTACCCGTTGTATCTAATGTGACAGAAGCCGACGATGACTGGGATAAACTAAGAGATATTCTTAATGAACACGATGCTGATAAGTCTCGTGTTTTTTACCTTTCATTACCACCTGCGGTTTACGGTAGCTGCTGTGAAATCCTATCTAAGAAAGGTTTAATCACAGAAACATCACGTGTTGTTGTTGAAAAGCCAATTGGTTACTGTGGTGAATCTGCTGAAGCAATCAATGCAAAAATTGCTGAATACTTCAAAGAAGAGCAAGTATTCCGTATTGACCATTACTTAGGTAAAGAAACCGTACAAAACTTAATGGCACTGCGTTTTTCAAACTCACTGTTTGAAAACCTATGGGATGCTAAATCAATCGATAACATCCAAATTAGCTTATCAGAAACCGTAGGCTTAGAAAGCCGCGCTGGTTTCTACGATAAAGCAGGTGCATTACGAGATATGGTTCAAAACCACTTGCTACAATTACTTTGTTTAGTGGCAATGGAATCACCAAACAAATTAAACGCAAACAGCATCCGTACTGAAAAATTAAAAGTACTTGAGTCGCTACGTCCGTTAGTGGCGGAAGATGTTGATGCAAACATTGTCCGTGGTCAGTACGTGCCAGGTAACTTAGACGGTAAAATTGTCCCAGGTTACTTAGAAGAATTAAACGAAGGCGCAAGTAAAACAGAAACTTTTGTTGCAATTCGTGCGCATATCGATAACTGGCGTTGGGCAGGTGTGCCTTTCTATCTTCGTACCGGTAAACGTATGAAAAAGCGTTGTGCTGAAATCGTTGTTGAATACAAAAAAGTGTCTCACAACGTTTATACCGACAACGTAGGTAACATTGAACCAAACCGTCTTGTTATTCGTCTGCAACCAGAAGAAACAATTCAATTAACACTGATGTCTAAGCGCCTTGATAACCTTGAGATGCAATTAGAGCCAGTTACTATGAACATTGAGTTATCGCAAGCGTATAGTAATGGTTTCCATTCAGATGCTTACAAGCGCTTAATGTTAGATGCCGCAGCAAATAACCCATCGCTGTTTATTCACCGTGATGAAGTGCGTCAAGCATGGAAATGGATTGACCCAATCATTGAGCGTTGGCAAGAAAAAGGTGCACCATCGTTATACCGTGCTGGTACATGGGGCCCTGAAGATGCAGATGAGCTTTTAGAAGAAAACAACCATGTATGGTTTAACACAGGCGATAAGGCGTAATTAAGATGGCAACAATTGTTGAAAAATTCTTTGCAAACAAAGACGAATTAACAGCTGAGCTTTCTTCAAGCCTTGAGCAAAGCCTTGTTGCTGGTATTAAAGAAGATGGTCGCGCGGTATTGATGGTATCGGGTGGCTCATCGCCAGCACCTGCTTATAAGCACTTATCAAACCTTGAGCTTGATTGGGCAAACATCGATGTTGCTATGGTTGATGAGCGTTGGGTTGATGCTGATCATGAAAAAAGTAATGAAGCATTTATCAAAAGTACGCTATTACAAAACCATGGCGCAGCTGCTAATTTCGTGACAATGAAAAATGACGCATTAACGGCGCAAAACGGTGTAGCTGAATGTGAAGCTGCATACAAAGCATTAAAGCGTCCTTTTGATGTGACAATTTTAGGCATGGGTCCTGATGGTCATACGGCTTCACTTTTCCCGCATGCTGAAGGTCTTGAACACGGCCTAGCAACAGATGATTTAGTATGTGCAATTAATGCTATCGAAAGTGACGTGACAGGTAAAATCACTGAGCGTATGACACTAACTTTATCTGCAATTGCAGATTCTAAAGTTGTGAAGCTTTTAATTAGCGGTGAAGAAAAACTCGCTGTTTATAAGCAAGCGAAAGAGGGCGGTGTAGTTGCTGACATGCCTTTACGTGCAGTATTGAATCACCCACATATCAATATTGAAGTTTATTGGGCGCCTTAATCGCCCGATTAAACTGAACTTCAAAAGCGAGCTATTATGCTCGCTTTTTTGTTTTTAAATACTCACCTTTAACGAGCAGTTTTGCATAAACTCGTTTTCTTTAAATAGCCCGATAAAGTGTTAGACAAGTACAAAAGGGCTCTATATAATTAAAATGACAACGCTGTCATTGCTATTGATTTTTATTCTCAATATCCCCTTTAACTCATTCTGCCCAGAAAAAGTTAAAAATAATTTGTACATGACAGCGTGCTTTTAGAAACACGGTAGTTTTTTAAGCTAATTTATTGTTAGATAACAGGTTTTATATAACTTTTAGTTATGGTTAATAAACGCTCAGTGGAAACTAAAGCTTACAAAAACACATGTGATTTTTAGCAAATTTCAAAAACTCATCCTTTTGGTCTTTTCATCTGCAATATCACTCATGCTATATTTGCGCCGTTTATTTGTAACAATTCTTAAAAACTCAATATTAAATATTAGTTATATCAATAACTTGATTATTTCGTTGTAAATTTTTTGCACAAATTAACCAAAAAGATGTAGCACAAATGTAATTTAGAGTGTATGGTTTGTTACTAGATGACAGCGTTGTCATCATCACTGGGCAGAAGTGATATAAAAAACCAACAAAATGATTCAAGGGGAATCCTGTGTTAGCTAAAAATTTTAAGAAAAGCTTATTAGCAGTTAATATCGGCCTCGTAATGAGTGCTGGGTTCACTGGCGCTGCATACGCAGCAGATGAAACTAAAGTTCAAGAAGATGTTGAAGTAATTGAAGTTCGCGGTATTCGCCGTTCACTTGAAGCGTCTTTAAACACTAAACGTTTTGCAAATTCAGTTGTTGATGCTGTTACTGCAGAAGATATTGGTAAATTTCCAGATAAGAACGTTGCTGAATCACTAAAACGTATTCCTGGTATTACTGTACAAGGCCAATTTGGTGAAGCAGATGCGGTTTCAATCCGCGGTGCTGGTGCTGATTTCACTAAAACCAACGTTAAATGGCCAAAATGTAGCTTCTACTGGTTGGTTCGTACTTGAGCCAGCAAAACGTTCATTCAACTACACTTTATTACCATCTGAGCTAGTAGGTGGTCTTGAGGTTTATAAATCTTCTCAAGCTGACTTAATTGAAGGTGGTATTGGTGGTACGGTAATCGTTAACACTCGCACTCCTTTAGACTTAGATCAACACACGGTATATGGCTCAATCGAAGCACAATACTCTGATGATTCTGGTGAAACAGATCCACAATTTTCAGGTCTTTACAGCTGGAAAAATGAAGACGAAAACTTCGGTTTCTTAGTTTCTGCAGTTTCACAAGAACGTAACTTACAGCGTCAAGGTAACGAAGCATTCTGGCAATGGGGTGCAGGTCCAGTTGGTTTTGAACAGGATCGTAAACGTACAGCATTCTCTACTGCACTTGAATACCAACCGAATGATCAGTTAAACATTGTTGTTAACTACATCGACATGCAGATGGAAGCGGACAATACTAACTATGCATTATGGTTAACTCAAGCTGATACAACTTGGGGTGACCAAAGTGAAACGACTTGGTTAGGTGGTAACGGCACCGGTGATAACCCTGGTGTTCAAGTTGCAGGTCCTCTAAATATTGCTTTCTATCAAATGCGTCCTCGTGAAGCGACGATGAAGTCTGATTTTGTTGATATCAACTTAGAATACACTGGTGACACTTATAAGATGAAGTTTGTTGCAGGTAAAACAACATCAAGCGGTGGTACAGACTTTGAAATGGTAATGGATGATGGTTTAAATCCATCTCTAGCTGGCGGTACATACGATTTCACTGGTGGTGGCCAATCTTGGAACTTGCCAGCAGACTTTGATATGTCTGAGTACAACCCAGGTACACTTGTAATGGGTACGGGTACTAACTTCAATGCGACACCAAAAACAGATGAAGAAAGCTTTGCACAATTCGATATCGAATTTATGTTAGACAATGACTTTATTACTTCTGTTAAAACAGGTGTTCGTTGGGCTGACCATGAAGCAACAAGCCGTCGCTTCGAATTCACACAAGTTGATGGTTTTGATAATGTTTATGACGTATCAAATGCTTCTACTGGCACTTATGATGTAGGCGCAGGTAGTTACCAAATTCAGCGTTTTGATGTTGATGCGATGAAGAAGTGGGCTAAAGCAAGTATCACTGGTAAAACAGAAGATTATGGTGCATACAGCCACATCGAAGAGACCAATATCGGCGCTTACATTATGGCTAATTACAGCGGCGAAAAATACCGTGGTAACTTTGGTGTTCGTTATGTAACAACTGATGCTAAATCAATATACTATAAAGGTGCAGATGTAAATGCACGTACATCAGAAGATGCAGATTACAATGAATTTTTACCAAGTGTAAACTTTGCATACGATATCTCTGATGACATGATTTGGCGTGTGAATGCGGCGCGTACAATGACCCGTCCACAATATAACGATATGTACTTCAATCCAAGTTTAATGGGTGTAAGTGACGACCTACCAAATAACCAACGTATTATTGTGGGTAATCCAGCGCTTAAGCCATTTACAGCAAATCAGTTTGAAACAGGTATTGAGTGGTACTTCAACGAATCTTCTTTGTTAGCTGCAACTGTATTCTACAAAGATGTATCAAACTTCATCGTAATCGGTCGTCGTGATGCAACTGCTGAAGAAGCAGCAGCATTTGGTGTTCCTGAGCTTACGGGTGACGAAAAAGATTTTGGTTACCAAATCGAAGAGAACTCAAACGGTCCAGGTGGTGAAGTCCTTGGTTTAGAACTTCAGTATCAACAAGATTTTGGTAATGGTTTTGGTACGTTAATCAACTATACATACACTGATGCTAAAGCTGATTACGCAACGTATAAAAATGAAGAGGGTGTAGAAGTTGGCGTATTCGATGATTGGAATGTCGAATTAACTGATAGCTCAGATCATGCGTTCAACGTATCTGGTTATTATGAAAATGAACTATTCTACGCTCGTTTATCTTACAACTACCGTAGTGAGTACATGATGCGTGAAGCAGGTTCATATGGAAACCGTTTACATGAAGGTTTTGGTAGCTTAGACCTTAGCGCTGTATACCATGTAACAGATAACGTTGATGTGAAACTAGACGTGGTAAACATCTTAGGCGAAAGCTCAGAGCAATTTGGTAATCACCAACGTCCAATGCCTTATAGCGGCTTTACTGACGGATTCCCTCTTTACGAGTATGAGCAAGCAACTCGTTACAACTTAGGTTTATCTGTGCGCTTCTAAGCATAGCTGCACCTGTTCAATAAAAAGGGAGTTCAACTCCCTTTTTATTTGCCTTAGATTTAGTACGGTAAGTTTATTTAATCTCATCCCAAAGGTGTGATATTAAATAAGTAAACGATCTAGTAATGGTAATTTACTGGTAGGGTGAGTATTGACGTGCAAAAAAAAATCATAAAAAAAATAGTAATCGTGGGTGGTGGTACCGCAGGCTGGATAACCGCTAACCATTTAGCAAAGAAATTAGCTAAGCCAAATGGCATAGCAATTAGCCTAATTGAATCACCAAATATTCCAACTATAGGGGTTGGCGAAGGCACTGTGCCGGCTATGCGCGAAAGTTTGCGATATTTTGGTATTGATGAAGGCGAGTTTATTCGTCGTTGTGATGCCACATTTAAGCAAAGTATCAAATTTGTAAATTGGACACACGATCCTGCACAAGCAGGTCAGCACTATTATCATCACTTATTTGACTACCCATTGATAAACGAATTTAACTCGACACCTTATTGGCTTATGCAAGAACAAGCCACTAAATTCGCTGATTCGGTTGCTGTGCAAGGCGCAATTTGTGACGCTAATCTGGCACCAAAGAGAATAACTGATAAACAATATCAAGGGCATACGGCATATGCTTATCATCTAGATGCGGCCAAGTTCTCAATGATGCTGACGGAAAATGCCGTCAATAAATTTGGGGTCACGCATATCAAAGATGAAGTGATTGATATTCAACTCTCTGAACAAGGTGAAATTTCCTCTGTGCTTACAGAGCAGCATGGTGTTATAGAAGCTGATGTATTTATTGATTGCACTGGATTTAATGCTTTATTAATAGGCGAAAAATTGGGTGTGGACTTTGTCGACAAAAGCGATGTTTTATTTGCTGATCATGCACTTGCTATTCAGGTTCCTTACCTTAACGAGCAACACCCAATTGCAAGTCATACAATAGCAACAGCACAGACTGCTGGTTGGATTTGGGATATTGGATTATCAGAGCGTCGTGGTGTAGGGCATGTTTATTCGTCTAATCATATTTCTCATCAGCAAGCAGAACAACAGCTTAGAACCTATCTAGGGTCAGAGTTTGACCATTGTGAGCCACGTCTAATTAAAATGAAAATCGGTTACAGGGAAAAGTTCTGGCATAAAAACTGTGTGGCAATTGGTTTATCTCAGGGCTTTGTTGAGCCTCTTGAAGCAACAGGATTACTTGTATTTGATGCTACTGCAAGAATGCTTGCAGAGTTATTTCCGACAACAATTGAGATGATGCCTTACGTTGAAAAGCGATTTAATAGCCGGATACAACAAACCTGGGATCGTGTTATAGACTTCGTCAAATTGCATTATTGTATTTCGAAACGTCGAGATAGCGAGTTTTGGATTGATAATTGCGGTCTAGCCTCTATTCCTGAATCTTTACAAGAAAACTTAGATTATTGGCGCCATCAAATTCCTACAGATTATGACTTCCATAATAAATTGTCGATTTTTAATCTGGATAACTACTTATATGTACTTTATGGAATGGAGTTTGAAACCGATATTCTGGCTAGTCACTTTCAATATAATGACCCACAGGCTTACCAACAGTGGTTATCACAATTAAGGGGCTATCAAAGTCAGCTTTTGAAGCAGCTGCCGGATCATCGAGAACTGATCACTAAGATCAAACAGTATGGGCTGCAAACCCTGTGAGTATACACGTTACTAAAGAAGTTATAGATCAAGCTAAACTCTTATTTAGGCAGGGGAAGTTGCAAGAGCTTGAGCTACATTTACGAGAAGCCGTTGAACATGATAACACTAACATTGAGCTATATAGTTGGCTTGGGCAATTTTATTTGCAAACACGCCAATTCAAACGTTTAATAAATGAATTGGCTGTAGTAAAAAATCATCCGACGATTTTGCAGCTTTATGTTTCTGCTCTTCGAGCACAAAAACAACATCAATACGCAATCGAGCTATTACTTGCTGAAAAAAGTGATAATCACTTACTACTTGCAATGCTTTATAAAGAGCAGGGGGATTTTACCTCAGCTCATCAACAGCTCGATCTGCAACTCTTAAAATCAAACTCTGATGCACAAGCTTATTGGCAAAAAGCATTATTAAAAAATGGTTTAAATAAGGCACATGTTGATCGTTTAATCACTTTACTAGAGAAAAAAAATGCAACCCAAGCAGAACAAGCGTTGTATGCTTATTCTGTGGCTAGCTATTTTGATAAACAAAATGACTACGAAAGAGCATTTAGCTTTTATAATCAAGGTGCTTTAGCAAAAAAAGCGTCTTTTATACATTATCTGCCAGCACAGGAGCTAGATGAATTAGAGCAAATCGAGGCTGCTTTTAGCACGGCTATTAAAGCAGATCATGCTCTAGATAGTGAGTCTTGCCCTGTGTTTATTGTCGGTATGCCTCGAACTGGCACAACTCTGGTTGAACAAATTCTTGCTAGCCATAGCCAAGTAGTAGGGGCAGATGAATTAAGTGATTTAGCTATGGCTTGCCAATCTGTTTTGCATAAAGTTAGGCCGAACAAGCCTTATCCGTATTGGGCTGATGAGCTACCAAAGGATGCTTATAAAGCAATTGCAGATAGCTATTTAACTTTAACAAGTTCATTCCAAAGTAAGCGTTATTTTACAGACAAAATGCCTCTTAATTTTAAGGCGATTGGCATCATTTTACGTGCTTTCCCAAATGCAAAAATAATTCATTGTAAGCGTAACCCTTTAGATACAATTTGGGGGAATTATAGACAGCTATTTGGTGATGGAATTCGGTTTAGCTACGATTTAAAGCACTTAGCTAATTATTACTTAAGATATAATAAGTTAATGAACCATTGGTTGAGTCTTTATCCAACACATATCTTAAATGTTGAGTACGAATCACTGGTGGATGAGACAGAGCCGCAAATTAGAAGAATGCTAAATTTCTTGGAGCTCGACTTTGAAAGCAAATGTTTAGATTTTCATCGCACTGAAAGAGTTGTTCATACCATCAGTAATGAGCAAGTAAAGCAACCCATTTTTAAATCAGGAATTGGCCGTTGGCGACATTATGAGTTTGCATTAAATGAAGTGATAAATATTCTGAAAAAGGAGCACTAAGGCTCCTTTTCTAGCTATGTAATTTAGCTAATGATGCTTGATGTGTTTGAGTAAAATTAACCGCTTGTTGGCAGCGTTCTTTTACTTTACTAAATAAAGCATCCATTCTGTTTTTATCATATGAATATGAAAAGTCAGGATAATATTGCATGCCATAAAGGATGAAACGGTAGTTCTCGTCGTTAAAACATGAGGTACTTGCCGTTTGTAAATCTGCATACTCACATATTTTGTGCTTCCAAATTGCAAGCTTTTGCTTTAGTTCTGGGCAGTATTCAACAGATTGCTGTGCTTGAAGCCAAAACTCTGAGTCGTCTCGGTTAGTAATGCAATAATGTAAGACAATAAACTGCTTTAGATCTTCGTATGCATTGATCATCAATGTTGAATATGAATTTTGGATTTCTTGACTTACTTGGCGATTGACAAGGTGAGTAGATAATAACCGAGCACCTAAATTGATCAGATGTAGTCCAGTTGATTCAAGGGGCTCGATAAACCCACCAGACAGGCCAATTGAGATACAGTTACCTACCCAAAAACGTTTTCGACGGCCAATGTGCATATCAATATGTAATGTTTTAATAAACTCAGATTCTGGGCCTAAAAAAGACTTTAATTCATGCTCGGCCTGTTCTTTGCTCAGCTTTGAACCATCGTAAACATAGCCAGTACCTTGGCGATTTACTAGATCAATTTGCCATACCCATCCATTCGATAATGCTGTAGCTTCTGTGTATGGTTTAGGTTCTATTCCTTCTGGATAATGGCGTTGAACAGCAACAGCTTTATTGCATGGAAGAGCATCCTCATAGCTAATCCAGTTATCATCACTAACAGCATTTATCAGCAAGCCTTTGAATCCAGTACAATCTATAAAGTAATCAGCCTGAAACGTTCCTGCGTCGGTCGCAACGCTGATAATTCTCTCACCGTCACAATTGACCTTACTGACAGTTGCTTCCACATGATTTACACCTGCTGCCGTTGCTTTTTTTCGTAAAAAGCGTGCTAGTTGATTAGCGTCTATATGATACCCATAAGGAGCTACACCTTGGTAAGGAGGGGAATTGATCGCTTTTGGTCCATGGCCGGCTTTAATTAAAGCTGATGAAATACAGGTCCCTTCATCGTAACGCATACCAGAGTTTTGCTGTGATAAAACCCATGAGGTAGAAATATCAAAGTTATCGCCTATTTTTATTTGCTCAAATGGGTGAAAGTATTCATGCATTTTACCATTAACAGGCTTCATCCAATTTTTGAACATGATACCTGTTTTATAAGTTGCCTGTGTTTCTCTTAGTAGCTCTTGCTCATCGAGACCCATCGCGGCAAAGAAAAATCGGATGCTGTGTACGGTCGCTTCACCGACACCTAGAATACCAATATCTTTACTTTCGACTAAGGTGATTTCGACGTTTTTTTCGGTTTTGTTATAAAAGTGATTCAAATACGCTGCTGTCATCCAGCCAGACGAACCACCACCCACAATTGTAATTTTTTTTATTAGTTGTGAAGAGCTCATACTATTTGCCTAATTAACGTTCATTTTCATCAAGTATACAAGGTGTGACAGCGATGTCATTAAGCTTTTCGGCTTTTTAGAGAAGAATAGATTGAGATCAAAGCTGCTGATAAATAAATGTTAAGTAAGTATGTACAAACTGCCACAAAATTTTCACTTCCTTTTTGTTGCCAAAACCTATAGGCTTTGGGCACTAACAGCAAAAACATATTATAAAATTAATGGAGCAGTATCATGGCGGAGCAACAAGTACAGCCTTTACATAACGAAAAACATGCCAACACTAAAATTCAAAATGGCATCAACATCGAGTTCATGAAATCTCAGCACTTAGTACCTGTGGTTGCACACGAATTTGCACGCATCGCAAATGAATTCCCAATGGCATTTGTTAAAAACAACGAATCAGGTCAATTCCAAGCAGTTGCTTTATTTGGTCTAGAGCCAGGCGAAAACCTTTTCATTCAAGATGACAAATGGACAGCTGCATTTGCACCTATGTCTATGACTCGTTACCCACTTGGTCTTGTTAAGCACCCTGAAGCTGACCAATTTGGTATCGTAATCGACGAAGCAAGCCCGCTTGTAAGTGAAGAGACAGGTAATGCACTTTTCGAAAACGGTGAAGAAACTGAATACCTTAAGCGTCGTAAAGAAGCACTTGTTTCTTTCATCGAGTTCTCTCAGGTAACTGAAGCATTCACTAAGTACCTTGCAGACAAAGAACTACTAGTAGCTCAAACGCTAACGGTAGAAATCAAAGGTGAGAAAAAAGACATCAACGGTATCTACCTTGTTGACGAGAAAAAACTTAACTCACTAAGCGATGAAGAGTTCTTAGACCTTCGTAAGCGTGGCTACCTAGCACCAATCTACTCTTTCTTAACGTCTACTCATCAAGTTGCACGTTTAGCACGTTTAAAAGCAGCTAAAGCTTAATTTTAAACTGCTGAAAAAAAGCGCCATTAGGCGCTTTTTTTGTTTCTTTCATCGGTTAAAGCTTGAAAACCAGCGCCGAATTATTCACATTGGGCTTACAAACTTAAATAAATAAAAGTGCCCCTATGTTAAAAACATTTCTCACCTCAGCTATTGCGCTTAGCGCATTATCATTTAGTACTTTAAGCCACAGTAGTGATCAACCTTTCGCTATCGCTATTCATGGCGGTGCAGGGACGATTGAAAAGAGCCGCTTCACGCCAGAACAAGAAAAAGCCTATCGCGCTAAATTAAAAGAAGCCGTTGAAACAGGCTATGCGGTGCTAGAAAAGGGCGGTGAGAGCCTAGATGCCATCACTGCGGCAATTAATGTGCTTGAGAACTCGCCGTATTTCAACGCAGGTCGCGGTGCTGTATATACTTATGACGGTGCACATGAGCTTGATGCATCAATTATGGATGGTCGTACACGCCAAGCCGGTGCTGTTGCTGGGGTTAAACACATTGAAAACCCAATTAACCTGGCACGCTTAGTGATGGAAAAATCAGTGCATGTCATGCTTAGTGGTCAAGGTGCAGAAGAGTTTGCAAAAACTCAAGGTATGCCACTGGTTGAAAACAATCTATTCGATACTGAAAATCGCTACAAAGCATTATTAAAAGCAAAAGAAAAGCTCGATAAACAAAAAGTCACCAGTAAAGACTACCAAGCTGCACACAAAGCCTTACCAGTTAATTATAAAATGGGCACTGTTGGAGCGGTTGCACTTGATAAAAACGGCAATATCGCTGCTGGTACTTCAACAGGTGGTATGACAGCAAAACGCTTTGGTCGCGTGGGGGATTCACCCGTGATTGGTGCGGGTACCTTTGCTGAAAACGAATCGTGTGCAGTATCTGCGACAGGTCATGGTGAGTATTTTATTCGCTACAATGTGGCAGCTGATATTTGTGCTCGTGTAAAATACCAAGGTAAAACCATTGTCGAAGCGGGTAACGAAGTGATCCACGATGTATTAATGCCTGTCGGGGGCACAGGTGGTGTGATCATCATTGATGCTAAAGGTAACATTAGTTTACCGTTTAACACCGCAGGTATGTATCGTGCGAGTAAATCAAATACATCACCAACGTATGTGGGTATTTTTAAAGACGAATAATTACCTGTAACGAATCTTCAGACAATAAAAAACCGAGTTTCACAACTCGGTTTTTTATTGCCATAAAGTTATTGGCGATTAATTTTTACCTTGAAGGGGGTTTCATCTTGATTCGTTGAGCGATAAGGGTTGATATCTAAACCGCCACGGCGTGTATAACGCGCATACACTTCAAGCTCTTCGAGGTTTAATTGCTGCATTAAATCGCAGTAAATACGCTCTACACATTGTTCATGAAATTCGTTATGAGTTCGAAACGAAATTAAGTATTTTAATAAGGCTTCATGGCAAATTGCTTGGCCTTTATAACGAATAATCACACTCGCCCAATCAGGCTGTGAAGTGATCAAGCAATTCGATTTTAGCAAATGACTGTGTAAGGTTTCTGAGACAACCTCATCACCATTATGGCGAAGTGAGCTGGCATCAATATCATAGCTGGTGATTTCGATATCCAGATCATCAATACATACGCCCGGTAACGCTGTAAATGGCAAACAATTGAAATCATCTGCTTGGTATAAAGTAACGATCACGGGTGCATTTACCGCAGCGGATAAGTCTTTGCTCAGTGCTTGGTGAACGTCATCTCGCGTTTCAAAGCGTGTCTGATTAAAGCTATTTAGGTACAGTTTGAATGACTTTGACTCAATGATGTGACTGCTTTGGCAAGGAAATACAAATGTTGCCACAGCGACCATTGGCTTACCCTTGCTATTTAGCCACGATAATTCATAGCCAGTCCAGATATCTTGGCCTTTAAACGGTAAGTTATCTTCGCTAACACCTAATGCATCACGGTTTAATTTGCGGGCAATAGGAAACAATAAACTGGGTGTGTAGGTATCTACATACTCTGTGCTTTTACCAAGAACACTGTTTTTCAGTTCGGGTGAGTTGCTGTAATCTGTCATCTTTACACTTTTGTAGTTACAATGGCGGCATTATACCTAAAGCCAATGAGTTTCGCAGTATGTCTGTTTCTACAAAACTAGATAAGTTACATCAAGCATTTAGTGAAAAATGCCTCGAACGCACAGGAAAGCTTCCTGTTATTGAACATGATTCAGCATGGCCAAGTCCCTGTGAGCAGGGCGAAGTTGATGATCAGGGGCTTATTCAGTGGCGTGCAGTTCCGCAACAACCTGCTGGCAGTTTAGAAGACTTAGCCAAGGCACTCGAACTATCGTTTCCTGAAGATTTAAGCCCATTGTTTGGTCATGTCTATGCGGGTAATTTGTTATTGAGTGTTGATGATCATCACATTGAGCTGCTACAAGCATGGAATGAAGATGATTTTAGCCGCTTACAGCAAAATATTACCGGTCACGTATTAATGAAGCGTAAGTTAAAGCAGCCAGAAACCGTGTTTATTGGCCTCACAGAACAAGATGATCTGCTGATCACGGTATTAGTCGAAAGCGGTGAGGTTTGTTTAGAGTACGTGGGTAAAAAACCACATCATGTGCTAGCAACTAGCATCAGTGAGTTTTTGGACAAAGTAGCGGTATAAGCTTAAAAAGTAAAAAGGGGCGGTTGCCCCTTTCATGTATCTGGTTATTGCCTTTATTAAGCTATTGAAAGTCCCACGAGATATTCGAAACAATGCCACAAGGCTCGCAACGAAAATCAAATAAGCCAAACCATGGCTCAGGTAATTTCCATTCGCCATCGCAACTTGGGCAACGACGTTTAAGCTCCGACTCTTTATCAACGCCGCCAACACGATATAAATAATAATAAACAGGCTTCTTGGTTAGAAAACTAATACGCTTAGTGATATCGCGACCACGGCGATATAAGTCACTCTTGATACTAGTTAGCTCTTCAAGCGCAGGAAATTCACAACGGGTTGCACCATTGATCTGAATTTGATCGCACGCTTGCCAGTCTTCTTGCCATTTTATCAGTGTTTTGTAATCGCCATTGGCAATTGCCGGAATGCGAAATAACGGCACAGGCAAAAAGTCATCACCACAATAAAGTGGGCTGCAGGTATGCACATACGTGGTATATAAAATATAGCACGATGGATCATGGCACATGTCTGCACCATTTGAGTGAATGTCTTGGCCGATCACTTTTACTTTTGGTGCCAGTAAGCCCGCGGTGTGTAATTGCTCAATACTGTGCTTTACAAACGGGCTATGGTTGAGCGGATGCATCGCATCTTCGGTTGGGCACATCACACGGGTAATGAAAAATCCATCTTTTAAAACCGTTGGAAATTCATCACCAATGATTTGGCCGTTAAAACGAAGTGCATTAACAAGGCGGTTTATCGCCTGCTCAGCAAGCTCTAGGGTGGTATCTTGGTAGCAATCAAAAGTCAGATCGACAACAAACATTATTTTTTCTCAAGCAGTGCTAATAACCTATCTAATTTAGCCTCAATACGATCCAATTGACTTTCATTGGCTGTACTTACTTGTTCATTTGACGGGTTATTAATGAAATTTTTAATTGAATCCGGGTTGTTTTTATATTGGCTAACCGCTGCGATGATCACAGGCATCGGCATAGGTTGAGTTAGCTTACTTTTGGTTAGGGCAACTGTTGGGGTTTTACCTTCATCAAGAAGGGTTTTAATTGCATCAAATACAACGGCATTCATTTTCGTATAAACTCTTTAATAAAAGACTAAAAAGCACCGCAGTATATGGGCTGCAGTGCGCGCGTATGGTAGCAATAATAGATGTGGAGTGAAATTACTTTCCTTATTTACACACTAAAAGTTTGCTTTGAGAGCGTGTAAATAAGAAAGCGAAACATTACTGACGTAACCTTGCATCTAATTCATCAATCACTTCGCTCCAAGCTCCATCTTCAGCAAGTGATTCTGCTAAAAAGTGTTGCTGAGCTTCATCCCAAAAAGGTGCTTCCTGCAAGAGGGTCGTATCAGACAGTTGATGCGATGCTATAAAAGCATCTATTTCACTTTCTTTGCTTGGCAAACCGAGTTGTGCAAATAGGGTCGAAATGTCATGTTTTGTCGTATCCATAGTTCTGCTCCTTGTGTATGGCGATAATTATTACTGCTTGAACTTAATGATGATGAACAGCAGTTTAACTTACGCTGAATTTGTCTTTAATCGCAGTAGGGTATATACCTTATAGTCTAGTACTAAAATAATAAAACAAATAAAAGGATGAGTATTTTGACAGTTGCTGAACCCGAAACCTTAAGTGTGCAATACCTAAGTGCTGAAGACATCAGCACTGCCGCAAGCCTTATCTATCAAGCCTATCATGATGATCCTGTTCTTCAGAACGTGTTAGGTTTTCAACAAGATAATCCAAGTAAATATGAAACTAAACTACGTGCCTTAGTGCGTGAAGAACTGGCAAGTTTTTGGCAAGAAAAACAGCCATTAATAGGCCTTTACTCACAAAGTAGATTAAAAGCTATTGCGTGTGTATTTGATTCGGCAAGTGAGCTACAAGCTGAGCGATACTGGCATTGGCGATTAAAGCTGATGCTCAGTGCAGGTTACTTGCAAACCAATCAGCTTATAGAAAAGGAGCGCACTATTCGTGAAGCACTGTCGACCAAAGGTCATTACTTATTTTTAGCCTTTATTGCCGTTGATCCACATTTTCAAGGGCAAGGTTTAGGCCGATATCTGCTGCGAGGCCTTGATGATTTAGTTGAATCAAGCAATCAAGCAAGTGGATTAGCAGTTTTTGTTACTCGCTCTGAACAACGCGAATTCTTTAGCTCTGAAGGATTTGAGGTGTTCAAAGCCTTGAGCTTTAACCAAGTCGAAGGTGACTTGATGTTCAAAGCTGCACAGTGACGAAAGGACGTTTTGGAAATAGCAATGTGAGATAAATCTCACATTGCTGTGAGTTTTATCAGTTTAATGCCGTTAAATTTGTACCTAAAACTGTTTATTTCAATGATTTTAAAGGATTTATTGTTTTTGTCATTTTTGTGACTTAGAAAAAATTACTTTTTATGCCTACCAAGATTTCTCCGTTTCTCTAAACTTAATCATGTCAAGAAGACGCAGGTTCAATGAATGAACTGATGCCAAGGATTAGGATTATGGCAACAAAGCAAGATGCTTAGCAGGAAGCAAAGGGACAAGAGCTAGGGAAGCAAGGAAGAACGAGGACACTGCCAGGATGCAGTACAATCGCGGAGCGATTGAAAAGGACTGACCAAAGGATGATTTTAGCAGGAAGCTAAAGGAGCGTTTGGAAAACGAAGTGGATAGCCATTGACGGCAAGAGGACGGCACTAGGATGTGTTAAATGCTACAAGAGGTAGCATGGTGGGTGTATCGGATGTATACCCGTTCAGGGGAAAGATAAAAAGGCAGCTTCGGCATAAGTAAGGATACTTAATCATGGAAGTAGCAAGATTGGGGCGTGGCTAGTAGCTACGCCTTAGTTCTTTCTGGAGGTTGCACTTCTCAAACAGGCAATTATTTTTGTAAAACTCGCAACTCGCAACTCGCAACTCGCAACTCGCAACTCGCAACTCGCAACTCGCAACTCGCAACTCGCAACTCGCAACTTAAATCTTATGCGGCGGTATTACTACGCTTTTAAGTAATTCATTTTCCATGATCAAAACGCCTTGATACACGCTTTGCCCATCACTTGAAAACTCAAAAATAAACTCGCTTTTAATTCCTGGCTTACCACTTTTTAAAATGCCAACCCTGCGTTTATTGCAAGCGACACTCACCAATTGCACATTTAATTGCTCAATTTGTCTTTGTGCATGAAGGTTAGCTGCTTCGGCTACTTTTCTGTTTAACCAAAAAAAGTAGATGATGCTGCCAATGATGATAAGTGTCCACAAGCCTGCCATTTACGAGAATAACCTTCCAATTGCTCGAGCGAGTGTTTCGCTACGATTTTCTTTTCTTAATAAACCTAGTAGGTGAGGGCGAATACTAGGAATTGCAACTAAATCGGTGAAAATACTCACAAACAGTTGTTCAATTTCAGTGTGGTGTGCACAACAATCCATAAACACATGTAAGCGTTCTGGGTCTTCAAGCGTGCTAAAACAACGCCCTGCAATTGTTAATAGGACATCTGACTGGGTGTTCATCTCAGAGCGTAATACAGCATCTACCAGTTGTGCAGTTAAACCTTGCGCCGTTGTTTTTGATAAACTTCTAAGAGCTGCAACAAGAGCAATGCCGTCTTTTTGCTCTATCGCCTTTAAACCATAGGCTAACAATTGCTCTGCAAACACCGGTTCGATTGCAACATGTTCAAGCATCGCACTCAGCGGCTGTAATACTTCGACAGGTAAGTGTCCCCAAGCGGCTTGTAGGTTTGCTAAATTGTTGTCGTTATCTAAGCGCATCGCAAAATCAGCAATACCCTGTACTGCAACACTTTGCCAATTATCAAACCCCAGTTTGCCTGAGAAATACAGCTGAGCATATTCGTAGTACTGTGAAGCGCTTTGTTTAAGTAAACATTTAACCTGTGCATTAAATGCCGCTAGCTTGTTGGCGTTTGGCGTAAATACATAGGGGTTGTTATCAAGTTTGCCCTCGGCATTTTCACCGGTAATTTCTGTACCAAGTGCTTCAATTACCATATTTGCAAAGTGATCGCGGCTTGCGCTTACTAGGCGGCTTTGCTCATCTAATGGAAATTTTAAAAACCATACATAAGGTTCTTTAGACGCTTTTACATCCCAAAATTGAATAGCAAGCCAAGCATGACCAGCAAGCGGGTAAGGGTAAGGGATTTTTGTTTCTTCAATGGCAAGAAATTGTTTTTTGTCTAATTTCGTGATGTGTCTGCCAATATCGAAGGCACGCCAAGTGGTACCGGCTGCATCCAGAAGTTGCCCTAAAGTGGCGATCTGCTCAGTCATAAAATCTCAATTACCGTAATTAATCTATATCAGCCGCGAATTATACGCCATACCATGGCGCCTTGGAACAGGGTATACTAAGCACAAAGGTATTAAGAGTTTTACAATGCATCAACAGACTTTGGCGCTGCTGCGCGAATTAGAATCCACATTACAACGCCATTCACTGTGGCAAACAACACCAATTGACCCAAGTGCACTTAACTCAAGTGTACCGTTTTGTCATGACACCATGGCTTTTGAGCAATGGCTGCAATTTGTTTTTCTTGAAAAAATGCATGCCTTAATTACACACGCTCAGCCTTTACCTCGTAATTTTGCAATTGCGCCTATGGCTGAAATGATGTTGGCACAACACAGCGGTGGTAATGATGTGATTAGTGTTTTACAAAAACTCGATCAACTTTTGAGTGATAACTAAGATGCAAGAGATTGTTAAGCCACAATTTGACGAGTTAACGATTCTGTACCGCGATGAAAATTACGTTGCGATTGATAAACCATCTGGTTTATTGGTTCACCGTTCGTTTTTAGACAAACACGAAACCCAATTTGCAATGCAAATGCTGCGTGACCAAATAGGCCAACACGTGTTTCCTGTACATCGTTTAGATAGACCAACCTCAGGCGTATTACTGTTTGCGTTAAGCTCAGAAGCAGCCCGGGACATGAACCAGTTGTTTATTGATGGGCAAATTGAAAAACGTTACTTAGCTTTAGTAAGAGGCTTTTTAAATGAATCAATCTTCTTAGATAAACCTTTAAAAGAAGAGCTTGATAAAATTGCCGATAAGTTTGCTGATCAAGATAAAGCACCGCAAGAAGCACAAACGCAATTTCATTGCCTGCACCAAGCAAGCTTACCTATTCCAATTGGTAAGTACCCAACAGTTCGTTACTCGCTGGTGGAGTGTTTTCCTAAAACTGGCCGCAAACATCAAATTCGTCGTCATTTAAAACATTTATCATTACCAATTATTGGTGACGTAAATCATGGTGATAATCAGCATAATCAATTTTTTAGAGAGCATTTCCAGCTTCGTCGTTTAATGTTATTTGCCTCTGAATTAAAGTTTGTGCACCCTTATAGCAAACAACCAATAACAATTAGAGCGCCATTAGGCGATGCAATGTTAACGATTTGCCAGCAACTTGGCTGGCCAACAGAAGAAAAGGATTATTATGGCAACTATTAGTATTTTTGTCGGCAGTGTCTATGGCGGTGCTGAGCGTTTAAGCGAGCAAGTTATTGAAGTTATTGAAAAGTCAGAGCATCAAGCGCAATTAGTTGAAAATGGCACGGTTGATGACATGCTGGCTGCATCACATATTTTAGTGATCACATCAACGACGGGTCAGGGTGATATTCCTGATAACTTAATCGCTTTATATAGCCAATTAAACGATCAATTCCCACTGTTAACAGGCAAGCAATACGGCATTATAGCTATGGGCGACCGCAGCTATGGCGATACGTTTTGTGGTGCAGGTCGCAGTTTTGATGAGCTGTTTCGCGATTTACAGGCAAAACCTGTCGGTCATCGTTTAGAAATTGATGCCTGTGAAGATTTTGAGCCTTGGCCTGTTACTGAGCCATGGTTAAACGAATGGCTGACGAAAATTAGTTAATGTCTATTAATTAGCTAGTGTCTCTTAAAAGTGCTGATTGAATAAGCAATTGGCACTTTCCCCTTGGTTTTTCGAGTACAGAATCTGATATACTAAACCATCATTTTATGAGGCTGTTATGATTTCAAAAAACCAACTGAAACTAATTCGTGCATTAGGTCAAAAGAAATACCGTAAGCAATATAACCAGTACCTTGTTCAAGGCGAAAAAAATGTACTTGAATTACTAAACAGTGGGTTAAGTATTGCTCATATATTTGCGACTCCTGCATTTATTTCTGCGCATCAAACAGCGCTTGCAGCCCATCAAGTCATTGAAGCAGACGAAGACAGCCTAACTAAAGCCAGTACGCTTGTTAGTAACAACGCAGCCATTGCTGTTGTTGATATGCCAAGCCAGCAAGCATTACCAACATCAGGACTTATTTTAGCCCTTGACGGTGTGTCGGATCCGGGTAATTTGGGCACGATTATTCGTGTTGCTGACTGGTATGGTATTAAGCATATTGTTACCAGCACAGACAGTGCCGATGCTTATAACCCGAAAACCATCAGCGCAACCATGGGCTCATTTGCTCGTGTGAGTGTCACACAAACCGACTTAACCAGTTACTTACCTAGTTTAAACCTTCCTGTGTATGGCGCATTTTTAGAAGGTGAGAACATTCACAAAACTGCTCTTAAGCAAGATGCCGTATTACTCATGGGCAGTGAATCCCATGGTATTCGTGCTGATTGCGAAAGCTTAGTTACTGATAAAATCACTATTCCGGCTTATGGCCAAGCAGAATCGCTTAATGTAGCAATGGCAACGGGTATTATTTTAGATAATTTTAAGCGTCACGCTTAACCTTTTACCCTAAAATGGGTTAAATTGAAGAATAACAATAAAAATCGGTAAAACAATTAGATGCGCTTAAGCACCATAAAATTAGCGGGTTTCAAATCGTTTGTTGAACCCACTAAGATCCCATTTCCTGATCAGATGACATGTGTTGTCGGCCCGAACGGCTGTGGCAAATCAAATGTCATTGATGCAGTGCGTTGGGTGCTAGGTGAAAGCTCAGCTAAAAACTTACGTGGCGATGCCATGACCGATGTTATTTTTAACGGCTCAACTAATCGAAAACCTATTTCACAAGCCTCTGTTGAGTTGGTGTTTGATAACACCAGTGGCCATTTACCGAATACCTTTGCTGATCGGAACCAAGTGGCGATCAAGCGCTTAGTGACTCGAGATGGTCAGTCAATTTATTTTCTAAATGGCAGTAAATGCCGTAAGCGTGATATTACCGATATCTTTTTAGGCACAGGTCTTGGCCCGCGCAGTTATGCGATTATTGAGCAGGGCATGATCTCGCGTTTAATAGAGAGCAAACCGGCTGACTTGCGTGTGTTTTTAGAAGAAGCCGCGGGAGTTTCAAAATACAAAGAGCGTCGTCGAGAAACGCAAACCCGCATTAAAAGTACCCGCGAAAACCTTGAACGATTGCTTGATGTAAGGCAAGAGTTGCAAACACAGCTCGATAAGCTTGCAGTGCAATCAGTCGATGCAAAAAAATACCGAGAGCTAAAAGCCACAGAACGTACCTTAAAAGGGCAAATTGCGGTTTTAAAGTGGCAGAAGTTACACCAACAACAAATTGATAAAGCTGAGCAAATCAATAAACTTAAAGAGCAAATTCAGTTCTTTAGAGAAGCGCATTCTGGCCACGATGATGTTTTAGCAAGCCTTGAAAATCAGGTGCAACTTGAGCAGCAGAAACTGCAAGATGCCCAGCAAGCTCAGCATCAAACTCATACAGAGTTAACCCGCAAAGAACAGCAACAGATCAGTTTAAAGCAGCAACAGCAAACACTTAGCCAAAGCCTTATCAAACAGCAACAATTGCAGTTACAAAATAAAGAACTGCAAGAAGAGCAACATGCTTCAGCCGCTATTTTACAAGAGCTGCTACAAGACGCGATTGAGCAAAGTTTGCTGTGCGCTGAGCAAGTTGCAGAGGTTGAAGAGCAAGTCGCTCTGCAGCAGCAACAAACGCAAAGTGCCAATGAGCAATATCAAAGCACCTTACAGAAAAATCAAGCTCATAGTAGTGATATTAATGTTGCAAAGAGTCAACAGGCTCACTTTGCCCAGACTCTTGCACAACTTGAGTCTCAGCAGACACAACTTGCCGCTGAAATTACTGAGCTCGAAGCGACCCCAGTTGCAGCGCAAATTGCTGAGCAGCAACAGCATATTCAAACATTGACAAAAGAGCTTGCGCAGCAACAAAGTGCGCTAAATAAGCTCACTCAGAGTCTAGAACAAGCGGATAAAGAGCAGCTGCACTTAGAGCAAGACTTTAAACGGGTTCAACAACACAGTAATGAAAACAAAGCCAGCATAGCTGCGCTTAATTCTTTGCTATCAGAGCAAACCGACAACGGGAGTGTCTCTTTATTAGCACAGTTAAAAGTGGCTGCTGGCTTTGAGCCGTTAGTTGAGCAAGCTTTGCTTGGCCTTGAGCATCTAAAGGTCAGTCAGCATAAAGAGCCAAACAGTGTTTGGTCTGTAACTAATAATGCTAAGTTACCAAAAGAGTCATTAGCAAATTACATCGAATCGGGTGCTTACCCTGATTTATTAGCACGCTTTGCTTTTCAACCTAGTTTTGATGACGCTATTTTAGCGGATCCATATTGGCTGGCAGTGATTGATGAAGAAGGCTGTATACATGGTCGTAACTTTCATACCGATGCTAATAAAGACACCGACAATTCTTTGCTTTTAAAGCATGCTCAGCTAAGCGATGCACAGCAGTTAGATGAAGAGCTCAACGAGCAATTAGAAACCAAGCAGCATTTGCTAAATGAGCATCTAGCTCACAAGAAAACGCTCATCGCTGACAAAGAGCAATACAGAGAACGAATTCACCAAGCTGCTCAGCAGATTGCATCGGCCAGTACTCGACGCGATATGCTATTAGAGCAGCAAACGCAGTGGCAAAATCAGCGTGTTAAGCTACAACAGCGTCAGACGTTACTGGCTGAACAAAAGCAAAGTGCTGACGAACAGCAACAAACGCAGCAGAGTTTACTTGAGCAATTATTAGAGCAGCAATTAGAACTTGAAACTGAGTTAGAGCAGGCGAAACATCAACAAACTGAGGCAAATAACAACTATCGCCAAGTGGCTTCTCAGCTTGAGCAATATAAAACGCAAGCACATCAAGCTAATTTGGCTGAACAAAAAGCTCGCAGTGAGTGTCAACTTAGCGAAACTAAACTACAGCATGCTAATGCAGCCCAAAGTGCTGCCAGTGAAGCTGTATTAGAGCTCAACGAGCAACTAGAAGAGCTAGTGATCCCGCTTGAAGAAGTAGCAGAGCAGATTATGCTATTGCTTGAAAAGCATCAACAAAGTGACGTTGAGCTGAAAAACTTGCAAGCGGCCTTGAGTCAAGCTAAAAAGGAGCTTGCTGATAAGCAAACAGCGCTGAAATCGTCGCAATCTGAGTTGGTTACGCTACAAGAGCAGTTGCAAGCATTGGCACTGGATGAGCAAAGCTTAATCGTTAAAGCACAAGCCGCGTTAGAGCCACTTGAAGAACTGGAGCAAAATTTAAAAACAGTACTTGAAGAACTGCCTGACAATGCCAATTTAAATAGCATGCAAACTTGGCTGACAAAAACCACGCAAGCTTTAAATGAACTTGGCGCGGTGAACTTAGCGGCAATAGATGAGTTTGAGCAGGCTAAACAGCGCAGCGATTATTTAAATCAGCAGCTTGATGACTTAACACAAGCATTAAATACCCTTGAAGGGGCGATTCAAAAAATTGACCGAGAAACAAAAAACCGTTTTAAGGCAACCTTTGAACAAGTAAATACTGACTTTGGGGAGTTATTCCCAAAAGTGTTTGGTGGCGGTAGTGCTTACCTTGAATTGACCAGTGATGACCTACTTGAAAGTGGGGTGAGCATCATGGCTAGACCACCGGGCAAGAAAAATTCGACAATTCACCTGCTTAGTGGTGGAGAAAAAGCGCTGACCGCATTATCATTGGTGTTTTCAATATTCAGGCTCAATCCAGCTCCATTCTGTATGCTAGATGAAGTGGATGCGCCATTGGATGATGCGAACGTGGGTCGTTTTTGCCGTTTGGTAGAAGAGATGTCACAATCAGTACAATTTATTTATATCAGTCATAACAAGATTGCTATGGAAATGGCAGGCAGATTGACCGGTGTAACTATGGCGGAACCAGGTGTATCACGTATGGTCGCTGTAGACATAGAACAAGCTGTGCAAATGGCACATGCATAAAATTTAGGCATATCAAATAATAAAGGTGAGGGGATGGCCGAAGAATTAAGATGGGCTTTAATCGTAATCAGTGTATTTGTCATTGGTGGTTTATTAATTCACGGCTTATGGTCGGTGCGTAAAAAGGACAGCCAGATACGCCTTCAGTTGAGCGGGTTGAACCAAATGAAACGACCAGCGAGGTTCAAGAGCCTGCGACTGCAAAATCGCAAGAGCGTGATGAGCCAGAGTTTGGTGATTTAAGCTTCTCAGCAGAAAGTCACGACGAACCAGCTGTGTCAGAACAGGTTGTTGAAGAGCCTGAAGCAGAAACTCAGCAACAAGAAGTTGAAGAAGAACCAGCTGCAGATGCACAAGTTCCAACCGATTTTATTATTGTGCATTTACAAATGCCAGAGGGCTTAACAATGGATGGCAGCCAATTATTGCCAGCCGTTAATATGTTAGGCTTTAAGTATTCTGAAGAAGGTTTCTTTAACCGTCACTTAGACCCAGCAGGCACAGGCCCGGTGTTATTCCGTTTAGTGAATATGTACAACCCAGGCACGTTTGATATTGATAATATGGAACAGTTCAGCACGGCCGGTGTTAGTTTATTTATGACCTTACCATGTGATGGCGATGGTCTAAGTGCATTCAATATGTTGCACAGTGCAGCTAAAAAGCTAGCCGATGAATTTGGTGCAACTATTTTAGATAGCAACCGTGAAGAAATGACGGTTGAAAGCGTTCGTGAGTATGTTGAGAAAGTACGCAGCTTTTCAGCTTAGTCGCACAAACAGAGTATAAGTATTAGGCCACTTGGCGTTAAGTCGTCGAAGTGGCTTTTTTATGTAGATTTTTGAGGTTTTCATGTCCAGCCCTATCATTGAGCAAATTAGCCAACTTCGTGCCCAGTTAGAAGAGCATAACCATAATTATTATGTGCTGGATGCACCTAGCATTCCTGATGCTGAATATGACCGTTTAATGCGCGAATTAAGCGCCCTTGAGCAAGCTAATCCTGAGTTTCAAAGCCCTGACTCTCCGACTCAAAAAGTCGGTGGCGCAGCACTTGATAAGTTTGAGCAAGTCACTCACCAAGTGCCAATGCTGTCACTTGATAATGCCTTTTCAGAAGAAGAGTTTGCCGCATTTAACCGCCGTATCAAAGAGCGTTTAATGGACAACAATGAGCTGACTTTTTGTTGTGAGCCAAAGCTTGATGGTTTAGCGGTATCGATTATTTATCGTGATGGTGTTTTGGTTCAAGCGGCTACCCGTGGCGATGGTATGGTGGGTGAAAACATCACTCAAAACGTGAAAACAATTCGTAATGTGCCGCTTAAGTTACGTGGCGATGACTTCCCAGCAGAGCTTGAAGTGCGCGGTGAAGTATTTATGGACAGCGCTGGTTTTGCCAAACTAAACAGTGAAGCCGAAAAACGTGGCGACAAAGTCTTTGTTAACCCACGTAATGCTGCGGCCGGTAGCTTACGTCAGCTTGACTCTAAAGTAACAGCAAAACGTCCACTGATGTTTTATGCTTACAGCACTGGGCTTGTTGCAGATGGGCAGTTACCAGAAGATCATTATCAACAGCTTGCTAAACTTACCGATTGGGGTTTACCACTTTGCCCAGAAACAAAACTGGTTGAAGGCCAGCAAGCTGCACTTGATTACTACCAAGATATCTTGACGCGTCGTAGTAGCCTTGCCTACGAAATTGACGGTGTGGTTATTAAAGTTAACGACAAAAAACGCCAAGAGCGTTTAGGTTTTGTGGCACGCGCACCACGCTGGGCAATTGCTTTTAAATTCCCTGCGCAAGAAGAAATCACCCAATTACTTGATGTTGAGTTTCAGGTAGGCCGCACTGGCGCTATTACCCCTGTAGCACGATTAGAGCCGGTATTTGTGGGTGGCGTGACGGTATCTAACGCAACGCTTCACAATGGCGATGAAATTGCCCGTTTAGGCGTTAAAATTGGCGATACCGTGATTATCCGCCGAGCGGGTGATGTGAATGTAATGTTCACACCTGACAAAGAAATTATTTCAAATAGAACTCAACTTGATTTTCAAATGGCAGCATAGGGTAAGTAGTCATGTCTGAACTTAAATTTAATGATGATCAAATAGCCATTATAGAAAAGCTTAAACTTAATGCAAAATTAACTGATATTGAAAAGTTATTTACTGCTAATGGTTACACGCCAGAAGAGTTAGAAACTTTACTAAGAGTTGCCAATGCACTTTATAGATCAGGTCAGCCAATTATTGAAGATGTTCAATACGATGAATACTGGGATTATCTCAAGACAATAGATCCTGAAAATCAGTTTTTGTTGGATGTTGAGCCAGAGGTAATAGTTGATAGTAAAACAGTACCATTACCACAAAAAATGCTTTCCACAGATAAAGCTTACTCTTTTGACGAAATAAAGAAATGGACTGAGAGAATTACAAAAGCAGCGACAGAAATTAATGTTGATCATGACTCCATTGAATTAAAAATCACTCCTAAATTAGATGGGTATGCAGCATATGATGATGGAATAACTCTTTATACTCGTGGTGATGGAACTAGAGGTCAGGATATAACTCGTGCTTTTGATCGAGGATTACAAGTAGCTAAGAATGCTGGTCGAGCGTTAGGCCCCGGAGAGATCGTAATTAAGAAAAGCTACTTTGATGAAGTATTAAGTGACAAGTTTGAGAACTCACGAAATATTCAAGCTGCAATAATCGCAGAGAAAAAAATTGATAAAGATATCCAAAAGGCAATAGATGAAGGGGCTTGTGTATTTTATCCATTTTCAGCATTAGAAAAATGGACGGGAAGCATATCAGAATTGCTATCTGACTTTGAAAGTTTACTAGAAAAGATGTGGAAAGCTGTTGATTACGACATCGATGGCTTGATCATAGAAACTACTAATGAGCAAATAAAAGAGCACATGGGGGCAACTAGGAAGTTTCATAGATGGCAAATTGCATTTAAGGTCAATGATGAATCTGCTGAAGTTGAAGTATTAGATGTAATACCTCAAACATCAAGAACAGGGCGTATTTCACCTGTAGCTGAACTTGTTCCAACTAAATTAAGTGGTGCGACAATTAGCCGAGTCACAGTTCATCATTACCAAATGGTGAAGGACAAAGGAGTTGGTAAAGGCGCTATTCTTCAAATAGTTAGAAGTGGTTTAGTTATACCTAAAATTGAAAAAGTGATTGAAGCCGCAGAGCCTCAAATACCCTCGACTTGTCCAAGTTGTGATACTCATCTAATTTGGGAGTCAGATCATTTAATTTGCCCTAACAAAACTGATTGCCCTGCACAGACAGAGAATACGCTTATTCACTTTTTTAAGACATTGGGTAATGTTGATGGATTCGGTCCTAAAGTAATAGAAAAACTTCATGAATCTGGAATGAAGAGAATTCACGATATTTATGAAGGAATAAATCATAAATTTACAGGGTATGGTTTCGGTGAAAAAACAGCTCAAAACTTAGTTGATGAACTGGAAGCGAGTAAAACTCGACCGATAGAAGACTGGAGGTTTTTGGCTGCATTTGGCGTAAGCCGATTGGGAGCTGGTAATTGTGAAAAGCTACTACAGCATCATTCAATAACTGAGCTTTTTGATGTATCAGTTGAAGAAATGGTTAAGATAGACGGTTTTGCTCAATTAAGTGCAGAGGCTATTGTTGAAGGTCTGGCAAATGTCAGGGACGAGTTCTTCAAGGTTTATGACTTAGATTTCAATTTATCAGTGACTCCAAAATTATCGGACGTAGTTACTAGTGACTCAGCCATCGCTGGTAAACTAATTGTGTTTACTGGTTCGATGCAACAAGGGTCGAGAGGTGATATGGAGAAACAAGCCAAATCTCTTGGTGCAAAAGTTGG
This sequence comes from Pseudoalteromonas sp. T1lg122, assembly GCF_002964825.1. Taxonomy (NCBI): domain Bacteria; kingdom Pseudomonadati; phylum Pseudomonadota; class Gammaproteobacteria; order Alteromonadales; family Pseudoalteromonadaceae; genus Pseudoalteromonas; species Pseudoalteromonas sp. T1lg122. Next base: position 127,272 of record NZ_PQCG01000034.1, on the reverse strand, counting down.
CAAATCGGTTTCTGGAAAGACTGATTTACTAGTTACGGGTGAAAAAGTTGGCGAGAACAAAATTAATGCAGCTAGAGAAAAAGGCGTGGAAGTAATAACCGAAGCTGAATATTTAGAGCTAATTTCTAATAGCTAACGAGATTTTTATCAACGCCAACTTTTCAGTTTCAAATTTTGGGGAAGTTGGCACAATTTTAAAAAGTTAAATCAGTTTGCGGTAACTTAAATAAATGATATTAATATGTTAGTTTAAGCTAATGGGTGAATATTATAAGAGGCAAGGATGAATCGACAAGACTACCAGAAGTCTATAATTAACTCACTTACTTGGCTATCAACTCAGGTGTCTGTAAGTAATAAATTAAACCTTACTGACATAAATGTTCATTCAGAAAATTTTTATAGAGATCTGCTTAACTTAGCATTTGGCTATAACCTTCAAAATATTAATATTATTGAACCGAACTCTGCGGCAATCGACCTAGGCGATAGCAATGCAAGAATGGCAATACAAGTCACATCAACATCTTCTCTCTCTAAAACTCGCCACACTGTTGAAAAATTCATTGAAAAAGCACTGTTTAAAAACTATGACCGCTTAATCATTTTGAATATAGTTGAAAAGACAGCTCATAAGAAATCTTCAGTAGGCGATGATTCATATTGTTTAGATACTAAAAAAGATATTTGGGACGTTGGTGATTTGGCTGTCATGATAAATGATTTGCCACTAGAAAAAATTGAAGAAGTTTCTGTTTTTTTAAACAAGCAACTTTACGTAAAACCTAGTGAGAGCCTTCCTCGCAACATAGAGACAATTCTTCGGCTTATTGAACTAATAAGTGATGAAGAACACCCTGCCGTGGGTATTGGTTTCTTAGATGAGCCTTTTCCTGATGAAAAAATTAATCAGCGTTTCTCAGAACATGCGAACTTTTTAAAACAAGAGTTCTTAATTTTATATCAAGATTACGGTGCAGTATTGGACTCTGTTGAACAGGAATCGGATATAGGGCCAGTAAAAATTCGAAGACTTGCTCAGCATTTACGGATTTATAGTGACAAAATTCTAACAGAGTGTAATGGAGATCCAAGGCGTGCGCTTGCTCAATTAATTGAAAACTTTGTAAATTTGTTAAATGAAAATGGATTTGAAGCGGACACTGGCGCAGCTCAATTTTTTGTGATTAAGCATTTAATAAAATGCAACGTTTTTCCTAATAAAGAGGTTATTGGATATGTTTAATGTTTTCACTAAGGATGAGGACCTAAAAAAGTCGGCTCCTTACGTGGGAGCGGAAATACTCAAGTATTTAGAGAGTTCGACAGACGGAAAAGTCAGTATTTTTGATTTGGCGAAGGCTTTAAGGAAGGGAAGCAATATCTCTGTACGTAATATCTACTTCGGAATGATATTTTTATATTCCTTGGATATAGTTATTTTTGAAGAACCATATTTGATAAAAAATGCTAAAACTAAATAAATTATATAGTGAGCCTGAAGTTTTTGAACCAATTCCATTTGAGGAAGGGCTAAACCTTATATTAGGGGAAACAACTGAAGGTATTGATAAAACTAATGGTGTTGGAAAATCCTTAGCTATTGAGTTTATAAGTTTTGCCTTACTAAAACGGCATAGCGATTGTAGAGTATCTCTTATACCTCGCGAAGACTTATCAGACGAGACGGTTGTCTGCTTGGATTTCGTTTTAAATGGATACGAGATTACAAGTAGACGTTCTATAAAAGATCATGATAGCCCTATCTTAATTATTAATGGTATTACAAAGAACTATTCAAATTTGTCTGATGCAATTGATCATTTAAGTAGTTTAATGTTTCGCAGCTTTGAATTTGAGAAAACTCCTACATTTAGACAGATGCTGGGGCCTTTGATTAGAGAAGAAGGCTCTGAGTTTAAGTCGATTATTAATTGTTTTGATACTAATAAAAGAATCCCTCCCGATTATACGCCACATTTGTTTTTATTGGGTATTGAGCCTCATCCATATGCTGAAGCAAAAAAATTACACGGAGAAATGGAGAATATTTCTAAAGCTAGAAATAAGATGGAAGAAAACATTGTTACGTTAACAGGGAAGAATATATCTGAATCAAAAGCTGATCTTAATGAATTAGAAAATCAAGTACGAAGGATTCAAGCTGATATTGATAAGCTGGAAAATATTGAAGGGTTTGAGTTAATTAGAGACGAAATTATTGAGTTAGAAAATAAGCTTGAACGAGAGCGCTCTAAGCAAGCCCTGTTAAAATCAGAATTGTCTAAAATAAAACTATTTAAAGGTGATAATTACATTGATGGTGAAGAAGTCGCTGATCTTTACAACCAATTTAAAGATGGTTTAGGGGATTTAATAAAGCGTCAACTGGATGAAGTATCTGAATTTAAGAGAAAAATTGATGAATTTCAAAGGAACTTGTTTGAAGAGAGAAAAGTATCAATTGAACAAGAATTGAAAGAATTCGATTTGATTATTTCTAATCTAAATAAACTTTATAGTGAAAAAGTTGCTTTATTAGATCAACAAGGTGTTCTTGTTAGTTTAAAGCAGACAATAGCTATCCATGAAAAAAAGATAGAAGAATTCTCCGCATTATCTTCATTCATTCAAAAGCACACTGACTACGATAGTGAGTACAAGGGTAAAAAGAGGGATAGGGAAAGCGAGATATATTTATTGGAAAGCTTCGTAAAAAATTCAGAAAGAGTCGTAAATTCATTTCAAAATACAATTCTTGAAATGCATGACTATGTTTTTGGAAACCGTAGAAGTTCATTTGAAATAGAAGTGTCTAAAAGAAAGGAGATCTTGAAGTTCGAATTGCGTACAGACTCAGATGGTAGTCATAGTATTAATCGAGAAAAAGTATTTTTATACGACTTTGCATTATTAACCAACGAACATACTTCAAAAAATCACCCCGGATTATTAATTCATGACAACATATTTGACGTTGATCAGGATACTTTAATCAAGAGTATTAATTTTATTGGTGAAAATATTTCAATGCTTAGTCGGAAGCAATATATCTTAACAATAAACAGCGATAAATTTAGTGAGACCGATTTAAATTCTTTGAACATTTCTTTGCATCAATATTCACGCGCTACTTATACAAAAGAGAGTCGATTTTTGAAAAAACAATATCAAGAATTATCAGCTAAGCGCTAAAAGAGAGTAAGTGGAAGACGATCTTAATAGGGAGTAGTAAATTGGTTAATAACAGTGGCGGTGCTGCAATGAATGCTGGAGCAGACTTCCAGCAAAGGGTTGCGTCATATTTTTTAATACAAATGGCGCTTGGTAACAATTGTGCTGAAGTTCTTGAGTCAATAGTTTACGACAAAAGAGTTTTAAAGGTCGCTTTTGAAACTGATGACGCAGTTGATGATATTGTACTCACTCATTCCAATTCTAAGACATATTTGCAAGCAAAGAGAAAACTGAGCTTGTCTGATGCAGATGAATCTGACTTTTTAAAGACTATTGAGCAATTTGTTCGTCAAAATAAGGAGTCGCAAAATAGCGAGGACTCCTACGTTGTAATTACGTCTAATGAGACATCTTTACCAATTAAAAAGCATCTTAAGAAAATTGTTAACTCTGCGCGTTTGAATGCGAATTCTATATCACAAGATCCCATGAGTAGCCCTGAGCTTGCCGCATATGGAAAATTAAAGCGTTGTATTGAAAAATCGTACTCAAAAAACAGCTTTGGCAGTCCATCAAAGAAAGACATTCAAAGGTTATTATCGAAAATCTATATTGTTGTCTTAGATGTTGAAAAGGACGGAATCAATGAAAAGAGCTTTTTAGAATCGCTATTGAACAAGTTTAGTGTGGAGCCAAGTGTTATTTGGAACCTTGTAATAGCTCAAGCTTTAGTTTGGGCAAAGAATAGGCAGTCGATAGATAGTGATGGAATAGTCAATCTATTGAGTAAATTCAGGGTAGATGATCCAGAGCCTGAAAATGAAGATCTAGATAACTTTTTTAAAGTTAAGTTTGATTTGGATAATTATTCTATTTGCTCAGGAAGAGAGCTAGTCATTATGGAGTCGCCTTACCCTGAACATGATTATCAACTCGTAGAATTAGAACGTTTTGATGATGAAGGAAATTACAGAGTTAGTTTTCGAGATTCCAACATTGTTATGAGTAACGGAGATGAATTCGAGCTATTAGGCCGATTTTCTACATTTATGGGAGCGAAGAGGTTTATCGAGAAGTCACCTGAACTATTTAATAATTTATTAATTATAACAATTGACTCAGATGATAGTTGTGAGTTTGATAACACACAAATAGCTAAAGCATATTCTGAAAAAATTAGAGGGCATTTATTAAAAAGTAACGATGTTACGACATGTATTCATTGTCAAAATGGACTGTCTTTTCCCGCTGTTTTAATAGAGGTTCAGGAGAAAGATTTGCCTTTTGACGCTGGAAATATTCACATAGATTGCTTGAGAGCCTCTGATAGAGTTTTAGGAAGAACCGAAAATAAAGGAATGGATGAAACCCCTGAACTTAATTATTTCGACTTTAATAAATGGATTTCTTTGTTAGATCGAAGTCAAGGTCTGTGGGCTGGAATGAAGGCAAACCCAGTTAATCAACCAATTAAAAATGTCTTATGGAACTCTAATCCAGAGGGTGACCCAAACGGTACTCATTGTATAAAAATCAAATTGAAAGATGGAAGCACGCGATATGTTCATGAAAGAGGCAAAGTTCAGCGGTACAATAAGTTAGTAGCTCAAGATGTTTGCTCAAGATTGGAACAATGGCGTTTAGACTCCAAAGCTCAGAATAGCCCTCTTTGTTATTCTTCAGATGGTTGTCTTCAGGGAATGAAGAAAGATCTTCAGACTAATCACAATAATCCAGTCGATTTAATTGAATGTAAATCCTTTTCAGTTGTTACGTATACGAGGGGAATTGGTACTAAATTCGATGTGTTAAATAACTACTATGCTCCATTAATCGTTTTTTCTGACATAGAAACAGGAGAGTATATAACAGTTGATAACTCTATATTTTTGATCTCAGATCCATCTGAATTAAAAGTTTATTTAGAAAATTGGTTGGAGGTGGAGCTTGCGCCAAAAGCTTATAGGTTAGACATAATAAAAACCGATGCGGAATTTGATAAATTCATGCTTTGGAGCAAGCAGAACGACATTAGCGTATTTGTAGATCCTTTTTTCAATGATGAAAAAAAATTAATTAGAGGTTCAATAATCGAAGATCTCGCTGAATTGAAAAAAGAAAACGAGGATGTTGAAGAAGATGAAGTTGAACGATTTAGTCTGCTATTTACAAAAAGTAATGATGACGGTACGTTTACGCAACTTTACCGCGACTTCGTAAATAACGTAACTCTTCTCCTAAATGAAAAATGCATCTGCGATGCATGCAAATGCATGGGATGCCAGATGTATGATATCCGTATTGCTCATTATGGAAAGGACAATGTTGATATTAGGCAGTCAAATGAAAACACGATTGTTCTAAATTTAAGTGATAGTGAAAGTGAGTGGACAAAAGAGTTTATAGAAAACCATAGTGTTGATTGGGACGATTGGGAACCTCTTGTTACCTAGTTAAATTCACTTAAAGTTATTGGATCACTTTTGATTCAAAGATGTTTGGTTGAGCATTGGATTACAACACTACTTGGTTATTTGATATTTTTTAAACTCTGATTGAAAGTTCTTTCATTTCTAACATCATATAGCTCAATCGAAACTATTCCTGATTCTGATAAGAATACACTTTTGATACTAAAAAAATCATTGTCAATTTCTAGTTCTTTGTTTGAAATGTAAGAGCGATAAACCGCACCTAAAGTTGCTAGATCGAAATTTTCAATAACTCTTAAATCAACTAACTTGTTTTTTAAGGTTTTGTTATTTTTTGTAATTCCTGTAAATCCATTTGAAAGGCTATTTATAACGCTCTGATATTCATGATCAAAAATCGGAGAAAAGTCATTGCTACGAAAATATTGCTTATTTTCATGGCGAAGCACAAGGTTGTTAGGAGCTAACTCTATGTAAATAGCAAGATCGCGAGATGCACTAGCGGGACCAGTTTCAAATTGATCCATTAAATCTTTTCTCGAAATACATGAATAGTATTCAAGCCTGAATTCAATAAACTCTAATCTCAGTTTTTGAAAATATCCTAATTTATTTAAGGACATAAAATCTCTGAATTAATTTTTATTAAATTAATTCTTACAGAGTTATCAAAATGATTCAATCAAATTGATAATAAGTTGAAAAATTACCACTATGAGTTATCATTATGATAATACGTTAAGTCAGAAAACGTGCCTATCGGTAAAGTGTTTCCCATCATCTGGCATCAGTAGCAAATTAATATTGGGGAACCGTATGCAATTATTATCAATACCTCACACAAAGGTACTTGCGAAATTCAGTCAACAGATATCAATTGAAGCAAAAAAAATTAAAAAACAAATTGGTATATCTCATTGTGAAGCTAGGGAGATATGGATATTTGAAAACACTCCGTTTGAAGGTTCAAATGAATTTAACCTTTGGTTTAGTGAACAAGAAAATTACCTGAAATTGCTGTCCGAAGACCAAGATAGAATTCTTTGCTTGGGACGAAATAGTGTTTTAAAAAACGAAAACTACTTGGCCTTTAAAAAAGAAGTTGGTCTTTTTCAACTTGAAAAAGATGGAACAAGCAAGATGGTTTTAGGTCCTTCTGAGGTAACATCGTCAAGTCATAGTTTTATTACGGATAACCGCATATGGCGAAACATGGTGGTAAGAAGACCAACACCAGTACCCGATCCTAAAAACTATATTAAAAATGCTAATTCAATTGGCAGAAAGGTCTATGTTATTAATACGTTAGAGTCTTTCTTTAAGTGGCAAGAACACTGGGGAGAACAAGCATTGATCTCAATGTCTGTCTTCTTGGAACCTGACTTTGATAAAGTTGAGAAAGAAGCGCTGTTAAGTGACTTCATAGCAACGAAGTGAGTTAGTGTCGAATTTATGTATTTTATAAAATTCTACATATGTAGGACTTGAAATGGGGACGATTTTAAAAGATTGGCAACTAGTTTCTATTCTTGATGATGATAGAGAACTTGCTGTTGTGTTGTTTGGTATTGTCGTTTCGGATAGCACATGTAGATTTGTCGAAAATGATTATGTTTGTAGTTCTGTCATTGTCAAAATCAATTCTGATGCACGCATTGTAGAGACTAAATCAGGCTCGATTTATCACTTGGAAGGAGTTGGAATTAAGGCAGGGGTGCAGTATCAAGACTTTGAAATGCTCAGGAATGGTTACTCACCTCAGGAAATTAGCCTCATAAGCAGCCGAAATTACTTTCAATAAGCATGAACCGAGACAATTGAAGTAGTCTATCTTTAAAATTTTTTGAGCTAGTTTTTCGTCTAAATATCAATATCGTTAAGTAATTTCGATATCCTAAATTATTGTGTTTAAATAGTACTATTGGAACTCAATAAGAATAAAGTTTATGGATAACAAATTACCAAAACCGCTCATAATTTCTATTTCTCTAATACAAGGTATTGTACTTACATTACTTTATCAAAGTATTGAGCAAAACTTTTGGCCTGCCACAAACCCTGTTTGGCTAACTTCTCTTGCAACCTTAGCTATTAGCTTACCTTTGCTGACTTTTTTGTGCATAACACAATCTAATATTAAAGAGACAGTAAAGTATATTGTCCCTTTCGCTATAGTGGTGTCGTTATTGGGGGCATATGTCGGCTACCAGCAAGAACCAAAAGAATATATTAACAATGGTACAGCAATGGCTGTATTTTGCTTTACTGCACTTATAGCCTCTTTCAAAGCCTTAATGTATATCCAGCAGTACATCAGCAATAAAAAAGTCAGTTACAGTACATTGTTCAAATTGTCTTGGCGAAACTTTATAATTTTTGGTGAGTGTTGGTTATTTGTCGGGATTTTTTGGGGAATACTTAACCTCGGAGCTGGTTTATTTGCTGTTTTAGAAATTGAGTTTTTCAAAGAACTGCTAAAAAAGGATTGGTTTGTCATTCCTGTATTAAACTTAGCGTTTGGTTTTGCCATCATTGTCTTTAGAAATATCATTCATACAGTTGATAACATTTCTACAATCCTTCAAACGCTTATCAAATTCTTGTTACCAGCGTTAACCATTGTATCTTTAGGTTTCTTGATTACTTTACCTTTCACTGGATTAGGTGCGTTGTGGAAAACTGGATCTGGAAGTTTATTGGTAATGTGGTTACAAGCGTTAACGTTGTTTTTCGTCAATACTGTTTATCAAGATGAATCTCACCAGAGGCCATACAATTTAGTTTTGCACCGACTTGTGTTTATAGGTGTGGCGCTTCTACCTATTTATAGCTTAATTTCTATCTATGGACTCTGGTTGCGCATTGAACAATATGGTTTAACAGTGGATCGTTGTTGGGCAATCTTGGTTTGGGCTTTGTTGGCCTGTTTTTCTTTCGGCTATCTAGTTGGAATATTGAGAAAAAGAGACGCATGGTTGGAAACTCTAAGTTCAGTTAACATTGCTATGGGAATAGCGGTTTTAGCTGCAATGCTGCTAGTTAATTCCCCTATATTAAACTTTCAGTATATTTCAGCTCAAAGCCAACTATCTCGATTGGAAGAGGGAAAAATTAGTTATGATGACTTTGATTATGCTTACTTTGGTAGGTCGCTAGGCCGACAAGGTTATCTTCAATTGCAAACATTAAAGGAGCACTTGAAGGAAGTTTCACCAGAAAAAATCGCGATCATAGATCGTATGTACGTTAATCACCAAGTTGAGACTAATGAAAACTCGTTCTCTGAATTTGAAACACTTTTAACTTTTTGGCCTAGGAAGGAAGCCTTTCCCGAAGACCTATTAAATGTAATTTATGAAGAGGAAACTGAAAGACGCTGGTCTACATACAGGGGCAATACATATTATTTCGTCGCCCAAGATTTGAACGATGATGGAATACCAGAATACATTGTTATAACAGAAAATAACTACCAAACATCTGCTGATATGTGGTTTAAAAATAATGGCAAGTGGGAGTCAAAATATATGACTACTCATAATCCAGATGAAAACCGTTACATTAAAGATTCTATACAGGATTCAGAAATTAAGACTGTTAAACCTAAGTGGAATAATTTAAAAGTTGGCAATATTGAGTTTAAAGCTCAAGTTAACTAGTAAAGCTTATGAATATTTAAACAGGTTTTGAAAACGACTTTTATAGTTTCAGCTATAGCGGAGTTTATATATCTATGCTTCAAGTTATAGCCACGCGAGAGGAATGAATGAGCTTAAGTAATAATTATAGTGTGGTAATAGCCAGTGAAGTAGGCGGTGAAAGAGATGGTCTAGGCATCGAAGTCTATTTGGAAGGAAAGTTAATTCTCGACATTTTCCGTGATGATACAAAGAAAACACGACAGGTTAGCTTTTTCCAAAGTGATATTTCGTTAGATGTTGTTGAAGCTAGTATTGCTGAATTTAAAAAGGAAATTCCGTGGGAGTTTCAAGATTAATATCAGCATTGGGATCACAACTCATGAAAAGCCATCATGCTAGAAAGGTAGGGTATTCAAAAGGAATAGTTCGTTTGAGCGCTAGCCTTATATCTAGGAAAGATAAGTGAAAATAGACAATTTATTTCCATTAACACCGAAGCTGGCAGCAGCATACTATGGGTTGGGTGCTTTATCGTCAGTTCATTTAGTTAAACTTGCAGATCAATGGCTTTGTCAAAGCATTTTTACCGATAGTATTAATATATTGCAGACTCATAAAGCACCAAAAATGTATGAAGTGTCAGAACTATTTGAAGATGCAATGCAAGAATTGGGTATTACTATTCCAACTCGGATTGAATCAGCATGGATAGTTGCTGAAGACATTATGAAAAGGATGGTTTCAGGGTCAATAGAACTCATGGATGGAGCTAACTTTCTATACAATGACGTCCATCATGAAATTGATGATGTACTTCCTGACGGTAGTATCTAGGTAGTAATATGGGCTTTGAAAAAATTTTTTGTTGGCTAAGAGAAATATGGGACTGCCGGGACGGATCTCGTTTGCTTTATTACACTGATTTACCTCGAAGTGAAGCCAACATTAAATTTCAGGAACACTTGATTGAAGAAGTTGCGGTATGGCTTGATGCCAGAAATGGATGTGCGTCCGAAGTATAGAGTTTATGTGAAAAGGATTAAATGTCATCTAACGGGCAGCTTTGAGAAAAGTGGAAGTTTAAGTCTTAAACGAGCCGAGTTAGTATTGATTCATAATATTTTAAAATAGGGAATTAACTGTGAAGTGTGGATGTTGTGGAGCGGATATCGGTGATATTTCATTTGATAAAAGCTTTAAAATGCCAGATGAAATATGGGCATTAACAGAGAAACAAAGAAATGAAAGAGCTAGAGTGGACTCTGATCTTTGCCAATTGGACGATAAATTCTTTATTAGGGGAGTGGCTTATATACCCGTATTAAATACTGATAAGTTTTATGGCTGGGGTATTTGGGCTGAAATTCCAGAAGAAAAGTTTTTTGAATATGTTGAAAACTATGATTTAGACAATAGCTCACAACAGCGTTTTGAAGGAGTTGTTGCTAATCAAATTGCGGACTATAGCGATTGTCTAAATCTTAAAGTTGAGATTCAACTTGGCAATGAAACACAGAGGCCAATGTTTTACTTTAAAAAATCAAATCACGTTTTAACAGAACAACAGCAAGCTGGAATCTCTATTGAACGTGTTCACAGCTTTCAAGGTTAACCTTTTCTAAAGTGGCACTATTGAAAATAAATGATTTATTTTGATGACAAAATTAAAAGAATTTTATTAGATTATATTTCTAAAGATTCTCAATTTGTAGAATCTATTGTTTTAGCGTCTAGTGGATTTAACATTGCATTTACTGATTTCAATATTCAGTGCAATGAAACTGTGATTGGGTATATAGATAAAATTCAATATGAATGGGATGATGCTCCAAATGCAGGGCCTTGGGGAGCATTGGGAAGACAACGAGCTATTGGCGTTAATATTCAAAGTCCCAATTTCCTAAGAATTACTTTTGAAAGTGGTGATTACTTAGACATTGAAACATGCGAAAGCCACTATGAATCCGTAATATTTACTTTTCCCCCTGAAAATCAATGCCATGTGATGGAAATATATTAATAACGAGTCTCTGAAAATCGCACCAATAAGCATATGATATGAATATAGAATTAAGGATTGCAGCCAAGGCTGCTCACAAAAAATCAATAAGACATCGGGATTCACTACGAAATAGCGATAAATGTGGGTGTTTTTATTGCTTGAATATTTTTGGCTACCAAAGCATCGAATTTTGGACAGACAATGATGACACTGCACTTTGTCCAAGTTGTGGTATAGATTCTGTTATAGGTGATGATTCTGGTTACCCTATAACAAAAGAGTTTTTATCTGCTATGCGACACATTTGGTTCGATGAGTAGAATAGATTAAAAGTCTCTAGCGATAAAAATGGATTAAGGAATCGAATGAAAACGGAAAAGTTGTTATTTGCGCTAGACGTTGACGAAGGATGGCCTCCTGTTGGGGCTGAAGGGGTCTGGTGTGAGCGTGTTAATGGTAATTATAGATTAGTTAACACTCCTTTCTTTATACCAAACTTAGCATTTGGTGATATCTTTTCAGCTATACCAGATGAGGTAAATGACCACGTATTTGAATTTGAAGTTTTGAAAGAATCGGGTCATTCGTTGATATGGGTAATGAACAATAAAGGTATCCAAACAGAAGTTTTCATCGAAGTTTTAAAAAGCATTGGCTGTAGTGTGGAAACGTTAAATCAGTTTTCCTTGATGAGTATTGATGTTCCACCTGAAGTTGATATTGATGCTCTAGACCCTTTATTAGACACATATGAAGAAGAAGGGCTAGAATATGCATTTCCAGTATGGCGACATCCTGATTAATAAGAATGACAGCTCGTTTTAGCTAACTCATTGAACTAAACTTAGCTGCCAGAATATCCGTGGAAATCACGCTTATTCAAATAAGGTTAAATATCGTTTATACCAAACGAATAGGATAACCGAGTAATTCATATCCATCGACAGAATAATACCCACCGTGATTGTCGTTGTATTCTATTCTCGTAACTTTCCATGTGTCATTAAGGTACACCTCTACCACATCACCACTTGTAAACTGTGTGCCTTCACATTCAAACCTGCCTAATTCATTTATAAATGTTAGTTCCATAGAATTACCTAAAGATTGTTAATTATTTCTAGCATATCGCAAAAGGCTATTTGCTCGGTTAATTTGCCAGATTCATATTGTTTTTTGATCCGTTTTAACTTTTTAAGATCAATTTTTAATAGTGAACTGAGCATCGCATGTTCGTTTTTTAGACGGTATCGATTGTTATAGTCTTGAGCTAAATGGACATAGGTATTCATGGTGTCAGGCGAGGCGTGCAATGTCAGCTTCCTGACTGCACTTAATGCTAACGGAAGTAAGTTAGTTATCGGTCCTGCTGAGCCATGCTCTTTAATTTTCTTCGCAACATTTAAAGTTATGTAGCGGTGTCTAAATGAGTGATTGTTTACATGACGAAGCCGAGCCGCATATTTACTTCTTTTGATAACCGACAAAGTGTAGTTTTTTAGATAGTTACCAGATAATGGCTTACCATTCTTCATGTTTACGAATAGTTTGTCGTGATCCATATTAGGCCATAAGGCTTCAATTTCATTAATGTAGCTCATTAGGAGCTGGATGGTTCCATTTGATACGGGAATTGTTCTAGATTTACCCTTATATTTTCCTTTCTTGACTGGGATGTTAGAGATTTGCACTTCATCATCAAGATCTGCAAGTGGGTTGTATGCTGCCTTTATTATGCTGCGAGTAATGTCTTTTAATTCACTAATCCTTGATCCTGTTGCATCTAAAAGGTAGCTGATAGCCTCCCAGCGAAGTTTAATGATTAGACTGGGAGAAGGATGTTCTTTAGTATGATTAATAGCGTCTAACCAGTCGATAAATTCATCATCCCTTATATAGTCTACTTCTTCAGTTATTTTGACTAACCCTTCAAAGGACTTGTGATCATAATATGGTTTAGATTTGCCGCCTGCTTTACTGATTCTTTTAGTAACATGAATTTGATACTGTTTGCTATTAGTTGCCGTTTCTGTAATAAGTTTTAAGTCAGTATAGTTTTTTTGAAGGTGTAAAAAGTAATCAATTGCTTTTCGGCAGTGAGTTTTGATTGTGCCGTTGTCAATAATCCTCTTTTTTAAATGTGAAACATAATCATAAAAATTTTCATCTGAAAAGCTTAACAGAGATAGGTTTTCACTTTTTTCTATGAAATTTAGTAAGATTGATATGCTCTGAGCATGAGCAATGATAGTACTCGGAACAGGTTTAACTCCGTAAACTAAGTTACCTCCACTATATTCAAGTAAATATTGATTAGCTTCCCAGTCGAACCTACCATTTGAATTTAGAATATATGGGTAGTTATAAGGTTCATTTGGCAATACTTTTAAAAAACTAAGATCAGGAAATTTTGCAATTCGTAAATCTGTCATTTTACAGCCTTTAACCTTTGATTTCCTGATAAAACTAGTGCTCTAAGAATTTCGTGATATCTCTTATTGTCATAGTTATTGGTAGTGATGAACGACCTTAGCTGATTAAATGCGCGAAATATCTCAACAACTTCTCGATCCAAAATAGCAATTTGGGCTTGTAACTCGTTAACTTCTATTAACAAGTCATTCCTAGTCTTGTAGCTTGATTTTGCTTTTTTTTCAGTGGTAGGTGGTTCTAATTTACTCTTTGCCAAAAATTGATTGAAGTCTATAACAGCATTTTTTAATTTTGTTAGGTGTTCTGAGTTTTTGTCCGTATTGGCAGTATTGTATACGTATTTGATTATCCCAAGCTCTTCTGATTCCCAAGAGTGTACATCCCCTACATTTATTCTTGTTTGTTTTTTATTTAAAGGGATATATTCAGGTAGATGGTCGAGTTCGATGGCTTCTTTTATCAGTCGCGTTTTTTCTTTGATAGAAGCAGTAATATCGTCACTTAACTTTTTAACTTCTGCTGAAGTTTCGCCTGTTTTAAATTTCCCCATTTTATTTTACCTTCGTAAAATAAAAGTATATGTCACTGCCATCAACACGCTCGAAATGAACTTCTTCGTTAGTACGTTTAATTCGATCATTGATAGCTTGATAAACAACACTTTCTAGTTGCAAATTGAGCTTAAGCGACTTCTCTTTTGAAACTTCCACCACTTTCGCTATTTCTTCATCAACGTTAAGGTTCTGATTGATATTTGCGGCTCTTTTCGAAATAGAAATTATTGCTTCGTCTATCCATTCACTAGAAGGATTTTGCTCCGCGTAGTGGAAAGTCATTTCTAAGCTTTCATGACCCAAAAACCAAGAAAGCTCTTCAATGCCTTTTTCGTCAGTTAAATTGAAATATAAAATAGCAAATAGGCGTCTAAACTGGTGTTCATTAACATACCAACGCTTACCATCTATAAGAGGGACCTCAGCCCAATCGCAGAACTGATCTATTAGCGTTTGCATGGTGTCATCGCTTAGGTGGTTTGCTATGAGTTCTTCGTCTGTACAATCAAAGTGACGAGTTATAATTTTCTTTATGGTAAAAAAATTTGTGAAAAGGTAACTTTCACTATCTTCATGATAAATATTGAATCTATTTTCTAGGTATTGTGAGAATTCACTAAACTGAAGTCCTAGTGTATAAATTCTGTCATGAATAGGGCGGTAAATGGTTCGCAATCGGTTGTTTGTATTAGATTTTACTTGCTTGAATACAATATCGCATAGTCCATCAAGTGGTGACTTTTCAAAACAATTTCTATTTAGCAGTAAAATTGATAACTCTCTGGTGGCTGATATACATGCTAGTAATATGTACATTGATGCCACATACAAGTATATCGCTTGAGTTAGGCTCAAGTAATTCTGGCTTTTTGTTTCTTTCTCAAGGCCGAGTATTTCTATTTTTAATGGTAACAGTTCTTTTGGTATTGCTACTTCATGAAATAGCTCCTCTCTTCTATCGCAATCCTTTTTTAAAGTTGATTTTGCTAGGTGTGCAGTTGAATCTTTATAATGCAAATCTAAGGCTTTTAAGTACTCTAGCAGTGCATTTGAGTATGAAGTTTGAAATTTGAGAGAGGTAGAAATCAAATGAAGAGCTACTTCCAATGGTATAACTGAGGTTTTAATTTCATTTTGAAATGATTTGAAAATACAAACTAACCCTTCTTCACCACCAATTAACTCGTAAGGCGAAAAAGATATTGGGCTGATAAGCCCATTAGAGCTAGTGAATAAATGATTTATATCAGCAACAATATTCTGAACCGTCTTTTTGTTTGGAAGATGCATTTCATTTATTTCTCGTTTTGTGTTTGCATCACCAAACTTTTTGCTTTCAGTATTCTTCGATCTATACAAATCTGAATTTTTCGAATTTGTAATACGATGTTTAATTATTGAAAAAGTTTTAGATTTTATAGAAAACTTGGCTTTTATTTTTTCCCAATCAACTTTTTTAGGAGTATTTTTAAGATCTGCTAATTCGTCAACTACAGCAAAAAATACTTCGGCATCAATATCATAAGATTTTACATATTCGAGTACATCTTCTTCTGTAATTTGGCTGAGAGAAAGAATAGGAGAAAGACCAGATTCATTTCTACTTTCGTTCACTGCAACTATTAGATAGATAAAATTTCTACATATGCCTTGCAGCCTATACGGTTTTTCAGTTGCATTGCTTTCAACAATGTTTATTAGGCATAGCTTAATATCTATCAATAAGATGCTAAACAAATCGTCCGTCAGCAGTCCATTTGGGCATATTGCTTTATTAAATATGATTTTTGTTAAATGTGCTTTGGGAGTAGATGAGTCTACTGCTATTGAAAAACTAGTCTTTGCTACTTCCCAATAGTCGTTATTAACATCGTTTGCGATCCAAGTTTTACTCTCTAGAAATGGAATATTGGCAGTCGTTAACGATAGTTGTTTGGCTAAATCACTCACTTTTTCAACACCTCCTGATCCAAAATTTCTTCGGCTTCTTGAATCATTTTCTTTTGCATAATGCTGCCAGCAGAAGCTTTTTTGACCGCATGTAAACAAACTTTATATAATTCGCTGTCTTTACATGAGGAGGTTTTTAGTAGTTTCAGAGCGAAAGCGAAATTCTTCGGGGAACAGATAAAGAATGTTTCTGTATCTGCTGTGGATTCATTCTTAGTCGGCTTTAATGTTTCAAATAGAATGCCGCCAAAATCTTCATTTTTATAAACTGCTTTCAGGTAGCTATCATATTGCTCTTGGTTTAAGCCGAGAAGAGCTAACTTTTCACTTTCATTTGCGGTAGCTAGAACTAAGTAAAGGTGTTGAAAAACGGAGAGTTTTCTACGATAAACAACTTCTTGTAGAAAAGCAGGAATATAGGTGCTTAATGTTGTTTTAACTTTATTTCCTAAATAACTAGCAGTTTTTACGACATCACCATCACTTCCTATGTATATTTCTATTGCTCGTGACATACGCACTCGCATTAGTGTTGGCTCAAGTTTAGCAAGTTCTGAGGGAAGGTACTTATTACAAAATATTCTAAATTCCCGATCAAATGCATTGTCTTTTCTAATTACCTTTTGCGTTTTTCGAATCCATAGCAAATTTGTTTTCAGTTCTTTACGTCTATTCTCTGTTAATAAAATTGCAAACTGAATACAAAATGCAGCGTTAATGTCTTCATCTTTCAACTCTGCAAAAGCAGGCACTGTAGAAGGGGTTGCGGATCTCTTTTGTAGTCTTCGTTGTCGCCATTTAATTACATTTATTCGGACATAACCATCGTCTTCAACTTTAATGAATTCTTTCTTTGTCCTAGTGTCTGCGTCAATCGTGACTTTTAAGTTGTATAGCGGGGTTGGGTTAATTCCCATTTCATTAACAATAACTATATGCATTGAGACAATTAGATCATTTTCTAATCCATTTGAACTACTGTTGTCATCACTAAGCTCATATATTCGGAAATATGACAATATAATTGATCTTGCTTTAGCTAACAGATAGTCGAGTTTAGTTTTTAGATCATCGTAAAATTGCTCGATGAGGGACTGAGCTGATGTCATAGCACCATCAGGCTTCAGTTTATCTATGTTTATTGACGAAATTGTAGGGTTAGTACTTCGCGTTAAACTGGAATTTGATGGTCTTTTAATATTTTTAGGAAACACAGTGTGCTTATCTATTAGCCCCAAGCCTTTAAGGTGTGAGAAAAGTTCAAGAACTCGGCTTATTTCATGGTACTTAGTAGTTTCGGCATAATTATCGTTGTCGTAGTTATCTATAAATCGTTCAATTCCTTGTTTTATTGCTAACGGTGACCAATTGGGGTCTATTTTTGAAATGTCTTCAAAGCAATTGACAAAAACTCGTAGGTAGTTTTTTTCAACGTTTTTTGAAGAAATAAATAGTTGTGTTGCTTTAGTTACTTCTTCATTGCACGACAGTTTTTCTAAGCAAGACTTTAAAGCTTCAGTTACATCTAACGGATTTTGCGGACACAGTTGAAATATATTAAATGTGCGTGATTCTTCATTATGAATGAAATATTCTAAAGTTACGGCACTTTGGTAAACCTTTTTAACGAGGGTATAGAAAATTGTGCTTGGGTTTTGATTATTGATTTCTTCCAAATTAACAAAGCTCGCTATTGAGTCTTGAAATGAACTCAGATTGAGGTCTTTGCAAGCCTTCTTATGGTGAGTAAATACTTTAATTGCCATAGATAAATGCTTTAGCTTATACGCTCTGACAGTTATTCCTTTGGTCAATGCTTCATAAAACGCAATAGCATTGCCTTCGGGAGCTATCACTGCACTTAACTCAGCTAGCTTTTCGTGCAGAAATATATCATCTATATAACCTTCCAATTTAAATACCTCTTAACTTGTTTTCCTAATCACTATTGCTCATTAATTTAAAAAATCAAGGTGTAACCTATTGAAAAGTAAGGTATATATTTTTATGTTTATTATTTATTTATGACTGTATGGTGTGTATAAAGGACTGAAAAATTTAATATTTAAGACGGAATTTTAGGTTTTAAAAATGCCTGAAAAAATTTCAATTAATTTGAAAAAAATTCAAATTTGTTCTGAATTAGATCTCAATTTGATAAGATCAATAAATCTTAAAGTTGCCTTATCTAGTTGAAAAAAGTTTCAATCCAAATAAAGTTATGGACTTCTATAATTATCAAGAGTTAACAAATGGTTACGGTCCAAATATGTTTGCCGAATACTATTTGAAAAAAGATCAAACATTACACTCTGACGTTATTCCGCAAATTACCCAAGTTGTCCTTGAACGTCGCCCTGACGATGCCAAAGACATTGAATTTCCAGCGACTTGCCCAATTTGTGACTCACATGTGGAGCGCATAGAAGGTGAAGCGGTTGCCCGTTGTACGGGGGGCTTAGTGTGCCAAGCGCAGCGTAAGCAAGCAATTAAACATTTTGCGTCACGTAAAGCCCTTGATGTTGATGGTTTAGGCGACAAAATTGTTGATCAACTCGTTGACCGTGAACTGATCAAAACGCCTGCTGATTTATTTATCCTTAAACAAGGCCATTTTGAATCACTAGAGCGAATGGGTCCTAAGTCTGCTAAGAACTTAGTTAATGCGCTGCAAGATGCAAAGCAAACAACCTTAGCTAAATTCCTATACTCGTTAGGTATTCGCGAAGTGGGTGAAGCAACAGCGCAAAACTTAGCAAACCACTTTTTAACGCTAGAAAAAATTACTCAAGCAAGCGTTGATGCGTTAACTGAAGTAAGTGACGTGGGTGAAATCGTTGCCAAGCATGTACGTGGCTTCTTTAGCGAAGAGCACAATATGGCGGTTGTAAATGCATTGGTTGAGCAAGGTATTCACTGGCCAGAATTAACCGCGCCGAGTGCCGATGCGCAGCCATTAGCGGGCTTAACCTACGTTCTGACTGGCACATTGAGCGAGCTTAACCGTAATGATGCAAAAGCACGTTTACAGGCGTTAGGTGCAAAAGTATCGGGTAGTGTATCGGCGAAAACGGATGCACTGATTGCAGGTGAAAAGGCAGGCTCAAAATTAACCAAAGCACAAGACTTAGGTATTGATGTGTTAACTGAGGCTGACCTTATTGCGCTTTTAAGTGAGCACAATGGATAGTCTATTGCAGGCATTGTCGTCAGTTGCTTTAACAATCGGCAGCTGGCTGCAACCACACCTTTACAATATTTCATTACTGCTGGTGGTGTGTTTTATATCCTTGTACGCAAACGACATTATTAAAGTGACCAAGCGCTTTGTCGCGCGTCGTCACTTTATTATTCGCGTGCTTTGCTTTGTGCTGGTCACTGGGTTTGGTATGGGCTTACTTGTGGTGTTTGTGACCCCATTTTTAAGTAAGCTGCTAATGCTACTCGGTGTTAAATGGCTGGCACTGACACTTACCACTGCGTTTTTGGTCCTTGGCATCATTGCCGATAAGAAGAACCAAATATGAACCGTTACGGGCCAGAATACTGGGATAAACACGGTGCTTATCGAACCCCTGTGGCGTTTCATTTAACGTTATTAGTGCTGTTACGCAGTTACTTTATTTGGCTGATGGCGGCGCTCAGCCGTCGCCCTGATTTAGATATCATGTCGCTGTTTTTTAAATCGAAAAGCGATTTCTTTACAGCCATTGCCATTGCGGCTATTGCCTTATTACCGGCGGTGATCTTTTGTTTACGCCGACCTCAAGAAAACGCCGAAAGTGCAAAACGTCTGTCGTCTATTTGGCGATTTATGCGCTGGCCATTAATAATGTGTGCCATCACGGATTTAAGTTGGTTAACCTATCAGGCTGCACACAGTCATTATCAATTTTCGTTGTTCTTAGCCTGCCAAATGGTACTGGTATTATGGGTACTGTTATATCTATTAAAAAGCAGATATTTGTCGGTCTTTTTTAATGATTGGCCTGATCCAATTGAAAAGAAATAGGACAACACTATGTTGGCAATTAATAAGCTTTTAGCAAAAATTTCACTCACTATCGCGCTGTTATTAAGTGCTTTATGGGTATTTACGCCACTTTGGCACAGTGCTGCATTCTCGTTGTTTGTGATGTTATGGGGCTTTATTACGCTATCAAGCCTCTATCGAGTCACGCCGTTATTTGTCGCGCGTAATCCCATTGCCGATTTACTAAAGCGCGATGTGAATCAGCTAGCACTGATAAGTCTGGCAGGTTTATTCGATTTTAAACGCAAAGCTGAGTTTGTTTTAATTGGCCAAATTAAGCAGATTGAAATCGGCGAAGGGATCATTCATGTAACGGATGTCAATGAACAGCAGATAACTGCCTTATTAAGTGTTAATAGCAGCCAAATTAATAGCCATTTAGCACAGTTACTTTCTGAGCGTGAACGTGCACAAATAGATATCCGGCTGCAAACACAGTAATCACTAAACGCATGCTGCTTGCCCTTGGTAGGGCTTGTGATGTACTGTGCAACAGTTGTATTCAACCCTGAGGGAGCACTATGTTAACTTGGCAAGATATTTTAGAGTTTGCCCATAACGGTAACCCAACACCTCCACGTCGAGTCGAAAAATCGCCATCTGAATGGCAAGCTGAGCTCGAACAAGATACATTCTATGTTACCCGCTTAAAAGGCACTGAACGTCCGCACAGCTCTGATTCATGTACGATATTTGAACCTGGTCAATATGTGTGTGTATGTTGTGACAACTTACTTTTTGATGGCGATGAAAAGTTCGATAGTGGCACTGGTTGGCCGTCATTTACTCAGCCTAGCAGTGTTGAAAGCATTGCCTATATCGCGGACTCTAGCCATGGCATGCAGCGTATTGAAGCCGTCTGCAATGTTTGCGATGCGCATTTAGGGCATGTATTCCCAGACGGCCCACCGCCAAGTGGTTTACGCTACTGCATGAATGCCATAGCGATGAAAAAACGCGACTAATGCGTGGCTAATCTAAATACTGAGCAATAATGAAAATAAGGTGCTCACGGTGGATTGGCTTACTAATTATATAGTCTGTCAAAATACTGGATTGCGCCTTATCATCTTTTAATACCGACGCTGTAACCGCAATGATTGGAATATGCTTGAAGCGATCATCACTGCGAATTAACTGACTAGCCTCTAACCCGCCCATCACCGGCATTTTTAAATCCATAATGATTAAATCAGGCTGGTGCTGCTCAATTTTTTTAAGGGCATCTTCACCATTGATAGCGGTGTCGATGGTAAAGCTCCAGCGTGATAAGAAGGACTCTAAATAGTCTCGGTTGTAAGGAATATCATCAACAATCAAAATGCGAGCAGGATTAAAATGGTAGCTTGAAATAGCAGGGTAGTTACGATGTTTCACTTCGTTTTTAGACTCGGCTAATTCAACGTTCGGTAACGACACGATAAATTCACTGCCTTTATCTTTATCGCTTATCACCGATAACTCACCACCCATCAACTTGATAAAACGCAATGAAATCGCAAGACCTAATCCCGTTCCACCAAACTCTGAACTACGTTGACCTTGTACTTGTTCAAAGTCATTAAAAATAAGGTCTTGTTGATCTTTGGGAATACCTTTACCTGTGTCTGTGACATGAATATTAATATCAATATTGCTGTTGTCATCGTGGGCTTTAAAATCGAAATACACCTTAACACTGCCTTGTGCAGTGAACTTAATGGCGTTACTGATTAAGTTGGTCAGTACTTGGCGCACTTTATTGCTATCAAGCAACACAGGGGTTGTTAACTCTGGGTGAGCGGTTATTTGTAAGTCGAGATCCTTTTGCGCACTGAGTTGTAAAAACATCATATTAAGCTCATGGCACATTTTAGGGATTTCTACACGCTCAATATCAAGTTGCATTTTACCAGCATCGATTTTTGATAAATCGAGAATGTCATTCAATACATTAAGGAGTGAATTACCAGAGATTGATATTGCTTCTAAGTAACGACGCTTATTTTTATCTGTTTCGCTATCTTGTAGTAATTGGCTAAAGCCTAACACTGCATTGAGTGGGGTTCTTAATTCGTGAGACATATTCGCTAAAAAGCGACTTTTAGCCTGATTTGATTGTTCAGCTTGCTCTTTAGCATCAAGGTACTCTTGAGTGCGCTTTGCAACGGTGTCTTCAAGTAAACTATGTTGTTCATGCATGCTGTTGAGCTGTTGTCTAACCGCAGCACGCATCATTTTAAAGCCACTGGCGAGGGTACCTATTTCATCTTGGCTTTTTATATTAATAGGGCAGTTTAAATCACCGGTAGTCACGGCATGAGAAAACTCCACGAGCTGATCAATGGGTTGTAAAATAATACGGCGAATAATGATATAAGCGATGATAAGTGCAGTTAATAGGTAAATGGCAAACAGCGAAACCGCATTACTAATAATTGATTTGGTTTTTAACGCTAAGTCTTTATCTGAAAAGCTTACGATAACGTAACCGATATTTTCACCCTGAAAATTGCTAATTGGCACAGCAACAGCATATTGCTGCTCCATGGCTACAATAGCATTTTGTTTCGGATTGAGCTGCTTTAACAGTACTTGGTTAGTTTCTAGGGTATCTACTTTACTGTTATCAGGATGGGCGGCTATAAAATTATTTTGGTCGATAAAGTAAATTGTTTGTAAATCATCGAAGGTATTATTTTTTAAAATGTTCTTTAAAGTGATCCCCTGAATTTTAAGCACCCAACTTCCTACGGTATTGTCTTTTGTGAGGCTGTTTATTTCTGACAGCATGGGCGAGACAATCGCATCGGCCTTTTCACTCATGTTCAAAAGCGTTTGCTCTTTAAGTTCCATCACATGCAATGAGGTGCTTGCCCCTAAAATAAGGGTAATGGTAAAGCCGATGATCATTAAAATTTTGTGGGCAATACTAATTCTCATTGCTGAATATTGCTCCGTATTTTTAGTGCTTGCATATTGGCGTTGATTTTTGCGTCGGTGCTTTTAATTGATTGTTTTATATCTGCACCATAGAAAATTTGGCTAAAAGTTTGCGAGATAATTTCGCCGATAACCGGAAACTCAACCATACCGGCCTGCAGGCGATCCGGTGTTGCATGCTCAAATACCCATAACATGGTTTGATTAAAGCCAGGTTTGTTTACGAGAGTAAATAGTTTGTCATGCCACACTTTTTGTCTTGGCGGTGAGCCACCTGTACTCAGAAGTGCAGCAGTTTGTTCACTAGTCGCCCACTGAATAAATAACCATGCCGCAAGTTTTTTATTTGATTTACTGTTGATCGCAAACGCCCATGCCCAAGGAGATGTTTCTCGGGCGATTGGGCCTGCCGGCAAGGGGGCTGCTTCCCACTTATTCCAAATATCAGACTCTTCTGCGGTATCGATTTCATTATAAAAATGCGAGGCCAAAAAGGCTGAGGCAAGTTGACCTTCTTTAAACAAGCGTCGAATTTCATAAAAGTGTAGTAAACGGCTGTTATCTGGATTGCCGAACCCTGTTACAAGGTCGCGATACACTTGCAGGCTTTGTGCTGTTTGAGGGCTATCAAAAACAGACTGCCCCTGCGCGTCGATAACTTCAGCGCCATAAGCACGCATAACAGGTAATACTGTCCAAGTGTTTAATCCTGCACCGGGCAGCGTACGTGAGGCAAATGCGTGCATCCCGTTCAAAGAAGGAGTGCGGTCAATAGCCTTTTGAAGCTTAATCTTAACTGCTTGTAGTTGCTCGTAAGTATCGGGAACATCTAAATTAAAGCGTTCGAAAAGATCTTTACGATAAAAATAAATCGGCGCAGAAAAATCAAATGGTAACGAGTATAGCGTGTTATCAATTTTACAAAGCGCTAGGCTACGTTCACTGATGTCTTCTAATTGATACCAAGCTTTATCTGTCAGTTTTGGGTTATCAATGTAGGGCTGTAAAGGCTCAATCCAGCCTTGGCTTTGAGCTTCACCTAAAAAGGTGATCCCCATCGGCAGTACATCGTAAAGACCTGTGGCTTCGCTCAAATCTTGATGACGACGAACACGCATTTGTGATTGTTCTAAGGCATGAAAGCCAACCGAAATCCCAGTTAGTTGCTCAAATAAAGGAATGTAGGGCTTTAGCGCCATAAAAGCGGGCTGTTCATCGGCCAAAATATTGATATGGCTACCGGCCTCACTCTGCCAATTGATACTGGCTTGTTGCCAATGTTGTAAAGTTGCCGAGGCAAAGCTGCATTGGCAAAAGACGACAAGCGCAACGTATAAGAAGGGCTTTTTAAATTTAAACAATTGAGATGCCATACGAAATTACTCAGCAAGCTTAATTTTTAATTTTGCCGCCAGAGCTTTAATTTTTTCAAAGCGGATTGCTTGTTCATCTTCTAATGTTTGAGTATCTAACAAAGCAAAACACTTTTTCGCGAGTGCTAAATTAAAAGATTGGCCTTGGTTATTTGTATCGAATAAACATTGCAGTAGGTTTAAAGCGATACTGGCATTTTTAGGCATGATCCTAAATGCTTGGGTAAATGCCTCAAGCGCCGTATTAAGTTGGCCCTTATTAAACTGTGTAACTGCGTGGTTATTGAGCTCTTTCGGACCGAGCTTAATATCACGTCGCTCAGTTTGTTGTTGTTGAATATAACGTAAATACACCGGATCGCTTACCGATGGGTGGCGTTCACAGTGAGTAATAATTTGGTTAAACAGCATCTGCGCTTTGTGGTGAAAACCAAGCTCATGAAACGCTTTCGCTTTATCGAGCGCACCATCTACTGAACGAATTTGAGTGTCACTTTCATCAAGTTGGTTGATAAGTGCTTTAGCTTTTTGATGTTCATCTTTTAAATAATGTAAACGCGCATTGAGAACATCAATTTGTGTTTGATTATTACTATTCGGAAACTGCTTTTTTAAATCGCTTAAGTACTGATTTGTTTGTCTTGAAATGCGATTCACTTGATCGGTTTGATCCGTCGTTAAAGCAAAATCAATCCCTGCGCGCGCCGCATTTAAATATATATCAGGGTTATCGTGAATTGAGTGTTTTGCGTAACTGGCAATGTCTTTTTGCGTTAAATAATTCTTTTCATAATCGTGATTAAGCAGTGATACATGACTTAAGGTTTTCTGGCGGTCAATGTTACGCGGGGCAATTTCAACAGCTTTACTAAAAAAATCCTGTGCCTCATCAAATTTATTGAGTTTTATTTCTAATCGACCCAGTAAATCAAGAGCAACTAGTCGAGTTTCACTGCGCTGCAACATCGTCTTAAGCATGCGGTGTGCTAGGGTATGTTCATTATTAGCAATCAGTGCTTCGACTAAACCAACTTTTGCCCAAGTAAATTTTTGAATATCAAGCACCGATTTAAAAAATGCTTTGGCATCTTCGAAGCGTTTGAGGCGAAGTAGGGCATCGCCTTTTAATCTTAATAGAATGGCACTGTAGCTATTGCCTTTGTTTTGCAACAAGGTATCTATTTGTTTAATTGCTTTGGAGTCATTCCCATCATCAATAAGTTGATAAATTTGATGAAGGTTACTTTTGCGTAATAACACTTTTTCAATACGATTTTTTAATTCGTTAATTGTAAAAGGTTTAACTAAGAAATCATCTGGTTGTAGCTCGAGTACACTGTGAACCAAAGAACCACTTGTTTCAGCCGAAATAAAAATAAAGCCAGTAGAGTTTTTGATAAGACGCTTCATTTTCAGCTCTTCATAAAGCTGATAGCCATCTTGATGTTTACTAAGATTAAATGAACAAACGATGAGATCAAATTGCTCAATTTGACATTGTTCTTTTGCTGCAATTGCATGCTCTGCAAAGCGTAACTGGCGAAACCCCAATCCCTCTAAGGACTGTTTCATATAGCTTTGAGCGAGTGGCTGCTCTTCAACTATTAAAATTTTGGCTTTCGAAAAAATCTTTGCAGGCATTGGACTTGCGACTAAGTGACGTTAACAATGACTATAATAAACAGTCTAGCTGCTGACAAGGCAAATTACAGCTTTTGCAACGATTTAAAGTTTAGCTTTGGGCTATATCAATAAAGGGGGAAGTGAGTAATAGATT